>CAWAPL010000024.1:0-14536 GCA_963783845.1 uncultured Phycisphaerales bacterium | reverse complement strand
TACAGCTCAATCAGCCCGTTGGCACCGTTGCCATGGAATTGCTCCGAAAATTCTTAGACGAGGCAAAAAGAGTTGGAGAAGGCGGAGCATTTCAGAAATGGCCAGATCTTCCCGGTGGTGTCGCTGCCGCAGATCTCTTTGCCGTTGCAATGGTGCTTCGAAGTACGCTCTGGGCATTTTTGGACCAAGCATCGCGCGAGAGCGTGGTAGCAGCTTCGCAGCCATGGGGTCTTGCCGAAATCCGAGAGCATAGAAACGCAAGACCAGATACGCTTGCCCAACGGAACGGCGAACAGGGCTGACGGGAAACGAAGGTGAAACGGAGATGAGAAAAGAGGCATCGCTCATTTTCCCGGACAGGACAAGAAAATGGTTTGAGGCATGAAAAAGATGGGCATATTTTACGTTGGGTGCAAAATCGAGAACGTCGCTGCTCGCGGCAGATCGGCGACGGTAGGGAAACTGTTGGTTGATACCGGCAGCGATTACACATGGCTCCCAGCTAAATCGCTTGAAAAGATCGGGATCAAACGAGAGAAAAAGGACGTCACGATAACGATGGCCAATGGCCAGACTGTGACGCGAAATGTCGGATTTGTCGTCATTCGGGCAGACAAATTTTTTACGGTTCAACGAGGTCGTCTTCGCGGAATCGGGTGATCTGTTGCTGCTTGGGGCAAGAACGCTGGAAGGATTCAATGCTCGCGTCGATTCCAAGCAGAAGAAGTTAGTTGCCGCCGGGCCGCTCGTGGCTGCAGGAAATCGGTACAGCCGAATGGAATCATGATCTCGAAGGTAGCACATAAAAGCGTGAAGTTTACGCCGGAAGAAATGGCATATGAACTTCCAGACGACATTGATGTCACCAAGCTTTGGCATGTGGGCAAAGGCGCCGAAGTGGTGCAAAAGCTTCGTAAGGCGACAAGAGTTGGCGTAAAGGTTGCTGATGGTAGGCAACGCAAGCAATAAAGGACCAAGCGCAAAGGACCAATCTATGAAACTTCGACCCCTGCAGGATCGCGTCATTGTCAAGCAATCGGAAGCGGAAACCAAAACCGCCAGCGGAATCGTTTTGCCGGATTCGGCCAAGGAAAAGCCCACCAAGGGCAAAGTCATCGCGGCCGGTCCGGGCAAACTCGATGATAAGGGCAAGCACATGGAACTGGCCGTGCGGGCCGGCGACACCGTGTACTACGGCAAATACAGTGGGACAGACATCGAAGTGAATGGCGAGAAGTTCGTCATCCTGAGAGAGTCGGACATTCTCGGCGTGTTGGATTGAAAATCATGTCATTGGTCATTTGTCACTTGTCATTTGTAATTATGCAGCCGCTGGTTCTTCTCACAAATGACAAATGACAAATGACAAATGACAAATGACCAATGACCATTTCCCAAAGGAACAATCATGGCAGCGAAACAAATGAAATTTGAAAGCGACGCCCGGGCGGAAATCGCCAGCGGATTGTCGCAGCTTTCCCGCGCGGTCAAGGCCACGCTCGGCCCACGCGGACGAAACGTCGTATTGCAGAAATCCTACGGCAGCCCGCGCATCACCAAGGACGGCGTCACCGTCTCCAAGGAGATCGAGCTTCCCCAGCCCTTTGAAAACATGGGGGCCAAGCTGGTGAACATGGTGGCGAGCAAAACCGGCGACGTTGCCGGCG
The DNA here is from genome assembly GCA_963783845.1 of uncultured Phycisphaerales bacterium. Classification (GTDB taxonomy): domain Bacteria; phylum Planctomycetota; class Phycisphaerae; order Tepidisphaerales; family Tepidisphaeraceae; genus PALSA-1353. The sequence goes on along the minus strand of CAWAPL010000024.1, from coordinate 12,869 downwards.
ACGGCACGACCACCGCCGTGGTTCTGGCTGAGGCGATCTACGTCAACGGATTGCGCTCGGTCACCATGGGGGTCAATCCGGTCACCATCCAGCGCGGGATCATCAAGGCCGCCGAGGTCGCCGCCGAGGCCATCACCCAGCAATCCAAAAAGGTCAAGGGACGCGAGGATTACAAGCGCGTCGCCACGGTTAGCGCCAACGGCGATGAAAGAATAGGCGATCTCATGGCCGACGCGATGGAAAAGGTCGGCAAGGAAGGCGTCATCACCGTCGATGAGGGCAAGAGCACGGATTCCGTGCTGGAGTACACCGAGGGGATGCAGTTCGACAAGGGATATCTGTCCCCTTATTTCCTGACCAACGCGACGACGCTCGAAGCCGTTCAGGAAGACGCCCTGATTCTCCTGCACGAGAAGAAGATTTCCAACCTCGCCGAGCTGCTGCCGCTGCTCAACAAGGTGGTCACCGCCGGGCGGCCGCTGCTGATCGTCGCCGAGGACGTGGAATCGGAAGCATTGGCCGCGCTGGTGGTGAACAAGCTGCGCGGCGTGCTGAACGTCTGCGCCGTCAAAGCCCCCGGTTTCGGCGATCGCCGCAAGGCCATGATGGGCGATCTCGCCGTCGTCACCGGCGGGAAGTTCATCAGCGAGGACCTGGGATTGAAGCTGGAAAGCATCGAATTGTCCGACCTCGGATCGGCCAAGCGGGTGGTGGTTGACAAGGACAACACTCTGGTTGTGGAAGGCGCCGGCAAGAAGAAGGACATCGACGCCCGGGCCGAGCAGATTCGCAAGCAGATCGAGGCCACCACCAGCGATTACGATCGCGAAAAACTGGAAGAGCGGCTGGCCAAGCTCACGGGCGGCGTCGCGGTCATCAAGGCCGGCGCGGCCACCGAAACCGAAATGAAGGAACGCAAGGACCTGATTGACGACGCCCTGCACGCGACCAAAGCGGCGGCCGAGGAAGGCATCGTTCCCGGCGGGGGCGTGGCGTTCCTCCGGGCCATCGACGCCGTTGAAAACGCCAAGGCGAAAGCCAGGGGCGACGAGAAGATCGGCTTTGATATAGTCGCCCAAGCGCTTCGCTGGCCGACGCGGCAGATCGCCGACAACGCCGGCGAGGATGGCGAAGTCGTCGTGGACCAAATCCTCCAGAACAAGAACCCCGCCTGGGGCTACGATGCCGCCACCGACGAATACGTGGACATGTTCAAGGCCGGGATCATCGATCCGACCAAAGTCGCCCGCACCGCCTTGCTCAATGCCGCCAGCGTCAGCGGTCTGGCGTTGACGACCGAGGTGCTCATCACGGAATTGAAGGAAAAGAAAGGCGAGGAAGCGGCGGCGGTTGGCGGGGCGGTGACCTGATCGCACTGGGCGACTACAATCAAGAAATGCGGCGAGGACACGAGGATACTGGCCTCGTGTCTTCGCGGTGTTTATAGGACCGTGACGGACCGAAGGACGGCCGGAAGCTCGGAATGCCGATTGTACTGCGGATCGGGCCAGCACCAGGTCGGCGTTGTGAACGCGGTATTGGAAACGAACCGGCCGAATGTCGAAGGATTTATGCGATTTTCAATCACGATCGAGCGAGATGAAGATGGGATGTGGATCAGTGCATGCCCATCAATTCCCGGATGCGTCAGCCAGGGACGCACGAAACGCGAAGCGATGAAGAACATCTGGTACGCGATCAAGGTTTGCCTAGAAGTCAGGGCCGAAAGAGGAATGAGTTTCTAAACGCGAAAAAGTGAAGAAATAGCATGCCCGCCGCCAAGCGCGATTATTACGAAATCCTGGGCGTTCAGCGAACCGCTGAGGCCGAGGAGATCAAGCGCGCTTATCGCCGGCAGGCGATGAAATTTCATCCCGATCGCTCCAACGGCGACAAGGCGGCGGCCGAGGCGAAATTCAAGGAATGCTCCGAGGCGTATGAAGTCCTCTCCGACGCGGGGAAGCGCCGGCGCTACGATCAGTTCGGGCACGAAGGCGTCAGAGGGCAGCACGATTTTTCGCACATGGATGTCACCGACATCTTCTCGATGTTCGACGACATTTTCGGCGGCGCACTCGGCGGCGGGGGGCGGGGCCGGGCACGGCAAGCCGCTCGCGGATACGACCTGGAGACGCGGATCGAAATGACCCTTCAGGAGGTGGCGACGGGGTCCGAAAAGGCGATCGATTTCGAGCGCCAGGACCGCTGCGAGCATTGCGCCGGTTCCGGCGCCAAGCCGGGGACGACGCCGGTGGTGTGCCTGCAATGCGGCGGGCAGGGGCGCGTGGCGCAGCAGGGGTTCGGCGGAATGTTCCGGATGGTGGTGACATGCCCCAATTGCCGCGGAAGGGGGACGGTGATTCGCGAGCATTGCCCGAATTGCGGCGGGACCGGCCGCCAACTTCGCAAGCGAACGGTCGTCGTCAAAATTCCCGCCGGCGTGCATGACGGCCAGGCGGTCCGCGTCACCGGTGAGGGCGAGGCGGGCGAAAATCGCGCGCCCGCCGGCGATCTTCACGTTTACATCGGCGTGAAGGAGCATCCGATCTTTTCGCGGCACAACAATGACCTGGTTTGTCAGGTCCCGATTTCCTTTTCCGAAGCCGCGCTGGGGGCTCGGATCGAGTGCCCCACGCTCAAGGGCCCCGAAGCGATCGAGATTCCGGCGGGGGCGCAGCACGGCGAGGTCTTCAAACTCAAGGGCAAGGGTTTGCCCGACGTTCGGTCCTATCGCACCGGAGACGAACTGGTGCAGATCGTCATCGAGGTGCCGAAGAAGCTGACCGAACGCCAGAAACACTTGCTGCGTGAATTCGCCGCCAGCGAAGACGCTCGTCTGACGCAGCAGCGCAAGGGTTTTTTGGACAAGTTGAAGGGACTGATCACGGGGGACGAGGCAAAACATTAGGACCGAAGGCCAAACCATGAGACCCACACCCGCCGATCCAAACGCCGATGCGACTGCCGGCGAGAACTCCGATCGCCTCCAACCGGATCGCGACGCGCCGCCTCAGGATCGCGACGCGTTGCTTCAGGAGCGTGACGCGTTGCAGCAGGAGCGGGACAGCTTGTTTGACCGGCTGGCGCGGACAACGGCGGATTACCAGAATTCCCGCCGTCGGCTCGAGGCCGACAAGGATCAGGCCGTCGCATTCGCCAACAGCGCCCTGATCAAAAGCCTGCTTCCGGTGATCGACAATTTTGAGCGGGCGCTGGCATCCGGCGAAAAAGCGGCCGATGCGGCTTCGATCCTCAAGGGCATGCAGATCGTGCACGATCAGTGGATGACGGTTTTGAGAAGTCAGTTCGTCGAACCGATCGCTCCGGAGCCGGGCACGCCGTTCGATCCCGCCACGATGGAAGCGCTGATTCATCAGCCGGGCGGGGATTTTCCTCCCGATTCGGTCACCCAATTGCTTCAACGGGGTTATTCGCTGCACGGCAGGACTCTGCGTCCGGCGCAGGTCGCGGTGAGCAAGGCCGAATGAACGGATTTGGCTATGCCCACCTACGAGTACAAATGCGACGCCTGCGGGTTTGAGTTCGAGAAGTTTCAGTCGATCAAGGCGGCGGCGGTGAAGAGGTGTCCCCATTGCGGGAAGAACCGGGCGAGGCGGTTGATCGGAACGGGCGCGGGATTGATCTTCAAGGGCGGGGGGTTCTACGCCACGGACTATCGCAGCGACGCGTACAAATCCGCCGCCAAGGCGGACAACGGCGAGAAGCCCGCGACGACGGAGGCGAAAGCCGGCGGAGCCGAGACCTCAACCAAGCCCGCCGCCGAATCCAAGCTCTCGACTGAATCGAAGGCCGGGACCGAATCAAAGCCGGCGGCGGAATCGAAGGCCGCCAGGTCGGCCGCCCCGCCCGCCAAGACGGACAGATCTCGCAAATAATCCCCAGGTCGTGGTGAGGCCATGCTTTGTCCAATTTGCAAAAAAAAGGTGCCCGAGCGGGACGAGTCGGTCTCCGGCAGCCCATTCTTTCCGTTCTGCAGCGACCGTTGCCGGTTGATCGATCTGGGCCGCTGGCTGGGCGAAAAGTACCAGATTCCCGTCAAGCCGACGGAAGATTCAAACGAAGCGGGGCCTGGCGACGCCGGCGAAAGCCGAAGCTGAGCGCATTTTGCGGCCGATCGCGCATTTGTACCCTTCATGGCGGTCGCTATATAATGGAGCCACTAGCAAGGACCGGCAAGGCGGCGCGTCGCGTCCGCCGGATGACGGTGAGTCGAAATAGGGAAAGGAGCTTCGGCCGATGGCGGACGAAGGGCAAGTGATTCGCGGCATTGATTGGCGAGAGACATTTCCGTTCACGCACATTTTCCGCTCTTTTCGCATCGCCGTTCACCTCTCCAAGCTGGCGTTGGGTCTGGCGCTGCTCCTGAGCGTTTACTTCGGCGGAAGGGTGCTGGACTGGGCTTGGCCCACGCACGCGCGGGCGGTGGCGGGGGAGGTCTCCCAATACCAGAGCATCGCCGATGGAGACGATCAAACCCCGCTGAGCGTCTGGCGAGAGCAAACTCAAAAGGCCGTCGATCAGGGCTACGCCGCAAAGTTGATCGGGTACGGCATCCTCACGAAATCCAGCAGCGAAAGCGAAGAAGCATTCAGCGATCGGGCATTGGATGAGGCGCACCACGCGAACTACCTGGGCGAGGTGAAAGACCACATTATCGCCAACCGCGACAGCGCCGTCGCCAGCGCGAAGAAGCAATACGAGGACTCCCTCAAGAACGCCAAAACCGACGAAGACCGCGCGAACCTGCTGCACACGAGAAACGACGCGATCGTCGCGGCGTACAGCGACGCCCAGGTGCAGTGGCGGCAGGCCAAGTCCATCAAGGGCATTGGCCTGTTTGCCGCCTTTTTCGAGTACGAAGTCCGCCAGGTCACGGGCGTCGTGGACGGCGTTCTGCGGAATAACTGGGTGGATACCGGCGGGGTCAAGGACCATATCTACGACTTTTTCGCCGTCGGCCCGGTCTGGCTGATCTGGAACCACACGGTCTTCTTCATCGTCTTTTCAATCCTGTTTCTGCTGTCGTGGGCGTTGTTCGGCGGGGCCATCAGCCGAATCGCCGCCGTGCATATCGCCCGCGACGAAAAGATATCCGTTCGCCAGGCGATGAACTTTGCCGTGGGCAAGCTGCTGTCGTTCGCCTCCGCGCCGGTGATTCCGCTGGTGATTGTCATCGTCATCGGATTGTTCGTTTCGCTGGTGGCGCTGATCGGCAACATCCCGTTCCTCGGTCCGATAGCGGTCGGCTCCATGTTCATCCTCGCCCTCCTTGCCGGATTTGTGATGACGCTGGTTTTGCTCGGGACCGCCGGGGGCTTTAATCTCATGTATCCGACCATTGCCGTCGAAGGCTCCGACAGCTTCGACGCCATCAGCCGCAGCTTCAGCTACGTCTATGCCCGGCCGTGGCGAATGCTCTTCTACACCGCCGTTGCCGTCGCCTACGGCGCCGCGACCTACCTGTTCATCCACATGTTCATCTGGCTGACGCTCGTGCTGACGCATCATTTCGTGGGAATGGGGATCTTCACCTCGGCGGACAATACGCACGACCTCCTGTCCACGATGTGGCCAAACCCCGCGACCACGGGCCGGTTTTCATACTCCGCCGATTACCTGGCGTTGAGCGCCGGCCAAAAGATCGGCGCGTTCTTTATGAACTGTTGGGTCATGTTCCTCGTTTCGTTTCTCGGAGCATTCGCCATCAGTCTTTATTTCTCGGCCAACACGGTGGTCTATTACCTGATGCGCAGCGAGGTGGACTCCACTGAAATGGACGATGTGTATCTCGAGCAATCGGAGGAGGAACTCGAGCCCACGCTGAGCCCTCCCCCAACGAGCGTCGAGGTGACGACGGAAACAACAACGGTGAGCGTCACCCCGCCCGATTCGAGCGCGCCGCCGCCCGCGCCGTCGGCAGGGTGAATCCTTCGGTTCTCGAAGCGGCACCCGTAGCTCAACTGGACAGAGCATCGGTCTTCGGAACCGAGGGTTGCAGGTTCGAGTCCTGCCGGGTGCGATCATGGCTCAATGCACACGGCCGGTGCGCGGGTTTACAGAGCTTTACAGAACGTTACACTATTGCCAATTAACTTAGTATTCGCTAGTTTGTTATGGCGACGGTAAGTTTTTGCATTGAATCGGGTTATCGTCGAATCCGGGATCGGATTGATGGCGAATGCGAAAAATGTGTAACGTACGATGGACCTGCCGGTCTGGCCCCCGGCCCAATAGCGATTTCGTGATCCCTTGGGGTTGCAGGTGGAATATCCCGATCCGTCGGGGTTCGAGCCCCGCCGGGTGCGTTGGTCGGAGCGAGTGTGCAGGTTACGATTGAGGTTCACGCTGATTTCCCTGACGGTGTCGGCGGCAGGCTTTTGTGTGACGTGAGGGAGAACCGCCGAACATTGAAATTCAGGGACTTTGGTTTCGAGGAAGCCTAAGGGAAACTTGTAGGGCCTTGCCTTGCCTGGAATGGATCACAGAAACTGCCGAACTTTCCATCGGCTGTTCCGCGGATTGACGGGGTGTCTTTTCCTCGTTGTCATTGCCTTGCCGCTTTTGGGCGCTTGGCCAGGTTCGGGCCCCGTGGTACACGTTCAATGAACAGCGGCGACTCGCGGCATTTCCGGATTGGCCGCGGAATTATTCGCAGGCTGCTTCCTTCTTCCCGGGGGTTCTTTCGTTCTATCGCGATCATTTCGGATTTCGCCGCACGCTCATCCATGGACTTGCACTCGCAAAGGTTGGCTTACTTCACGCTAGCGGGGATTCCAACGTCATCATCGGCGAAGATGGATGGCTGTATCTGCGCCTGAGCGACGGGCCCGGTTCTTCACCCTACCGCGAGCTTGCCCCGCTCAGCGAATCAGAACTGAATCGTTGGCAATATCTGCTGGAACAACGCCGCGCGTGGTTGGCGGACAGACATATTTCGTATTTGGTGGCGATTGTGCCGGAAAAGCAGTCGATCTACCCCGAATTCCTGCCGGCCTCGGCGCGGAGGCTGCAATACAACCAATGGGCGGACCAGCTTGTCAAACGGTTGAAAGGCACAGGCGTGCGGATAGTGGATTTGCAATCTTATCTACTCGAGGCAAAGAGCCGCGAAGCGGTTTATTGGAAGGCCGATACGCACTGGAATGAATACGGGATCTACGTGGGCTATCGAGCGATGATGAATGAGATCGGCGGGCATTTTCCGGGCAAACCGCTCATCGTTCTCGGGCCGGAAGATTTCGCTCGTTTCCCGGCAAGAGGCGTTGGCGGCGATTTGGCGAATATGCTGGGTGTTCCGGAACTGTTCAGCGAGCGGTTTAATGCGATGATTCCGCGCGATCAGAAATTGCCGCCTCGCGGCGCGGAGGATTCGCTGTATGAACTCAACGGCGAGGCGCGAATGCCGCGATTGGTCATGTATCACGACTCGTTTGGGTCGGAACTGATTCCGTTAATGGCCAGGAGCTTTTCGCATGGCGCTTATTATTGGGGCAAGCACGATATGCGGGGGGACTTCATCGCGGCCGAGCGACCCGACCTTGTCATCGACGAGTTCGCCGAGCGTTTTTTGACCGCAAGCCGCTGGGAAACTCCCGAAATATCAGAGCAATCAAACCCGAAGTGAATCGTCACCGCCCCAAACGGTTGACAAATAACCATGCTCCCCTGTCGCCTTGGCCAGTTTTCGTCCATTATTAGATGAATATAGGCCAATCGGATGGACGACCGCCAACTCTTATCCGCGTATCTGTCGAAATCCTCAAGCGATGCGTTTGGGCAAATCGTGCGGCAAAACATCGATCTGGTGTATTCGGCGGCTCGGCGGCAGCTTGGGGATTCTCACCTGGCCGACGATGTCACCCAGGCGGTATTCCTGCTCTTGTCGCGCAAGGCGGGCAGCGTCAAGGGTCCGCTGGCGGGGTGGCTTCTTACCGCAACGCACTTCGCCTCTCGCGATGCCAAGAAACTCGCCGCGCGACGCGAATATCACGAAAGGCAGGCAGCCCTTATGCGGCCCGAGCAAGCCATTGGCTCAGACGAGCCGCCGTGGGAAAGCTATGCGCCGAGGCTCGATGATGCGATGGCCCAATTGAAGGCATCCGACCGCGACGCCGTGGCGCTGCGATATCTCCGCGGATTGAGCCTCGAGCAAGTCGGCATGGCGCTGGGCATCAATGCCAAGGCCGCGGAGAAACGAGTCGGCCGCGCCATTGGCCGGCTCCGGGCAATCCTCGCGCTCAAGGCGGCCGTTCCGGCGGTGGCGGCGCTGGCGACGCAGTTGGCGGCCCGGGGATCGGAGGCCGCGCCCGCCAAGCTGGCCGAAACAATCGCCCTCGCCGGCACGTCAGTCGCAAAGGGAACTCTCATTAGCGCAATCGCTCGAAAGGCAGGTCAAGCCATGTATTGGACGACAGCCAAAATCGCCGCGATGGTGCTGGCCGCGGTCGCCGTCGCCGGCGCGGGAACCGGGACGTTCCTCATCCTCGCCGACAACGCGCCGCCCGCGGTCGCGCCGTCGGCGGTCCTTCCCGCAACACCGTCGCCGCGCACGGCCGAACCTGGTCGCACGGCGCAATCAATGCCGCCGGTTATCGCTGGCGCAGCCAAATGGATGAACTGGAACAATGGCCAATCCATTGGCTCGTTCTTCGCCGTCGCCGGCACCGCAAAGGAAACGGTCGCCGTTGGCGTTGACGGACACATCTCCACCCGCAACAACACGACCGGTGTTTGGGCAATCCAAGTCATCGTTGTCAATTCCTTCATCGGAGACGATCCCGATTTTCGTGCGATTGTGTATGCAAATAACCAATATGTCGTTGTCCGCGAGATGGGTTCGATCATGACCAGCCCGGATGGGCTCCAATGGACAAATCGCGCTTCCCCCACCAAAGACAACCTGATGGGATTGCTCTGGGACGGACATCAATACCTCGTTTGCGGTGACCAAGGAACGATATTATCGAGCCCGGACGGCATCAGTTGGACCCGCCGCGATTCGGGAAGCGGAATAAACTTTAATGGTCTCAGTTACTCCGGCAGGCGCTATGTTGCCGTCGGGATGGACGGCATTCGCATCAGCGGTGATTCCGTCACTTGGACGACGCCAACGCGTGTGCCCAAATCGGTTTGGTTCACGTCCTGCACCTGGACCGGCGCGGAGTTTCTCGCGTGCGAACTTGGGTCGAGGATCTATACCAGCCCGGACGGCGATGTTTGGACGCTCCGCGCCACAATAATGAAGACGTCCCTTCGGGCGGCGATTACAATCAACGGCGCAATTTACGTCGCGGGCGACAGCCTCGTCGAGAAATCCACGGACGGCGGTACGACATGGAGGAGCATCTACACCGTCTCTGGCCCCAACAAGCTTTTCATGGGCTTGGCCAGCAATGGCGAGAATCTGATTGCCGCCGGATTCAACCACAACGTATGGGCAATACCCCTGTCCGGGCCCGAAAAAGGGGGCCCGAAAAAGGGGTCAGAAGCCATTAACAAGTAACGGCTACTGATGTACATATAACATGTCCGACCGAAACCGGCACGGCAATGAGCTAGGCGGGAGCCGCGGTTGGAGCGGATGATTTTGCAGCCGCCCAGGCCAGGGCGGCCCGGACGATGAAAACATTCAGGAAAATTGAAATCAGCGAGGCCGCCAGGGCGGCGACGAAAACCTCTTCCCCGACCATGCCGGCCTCTCTGGCCGTCCGGACGACGACGAATGATAGTTCGCCGATCTGGGTCAGGCCCGCGGCGGTCGCGATCGCGGTGGTTGTCGAGTAGCCGAAGAGTTTCACCACCATCAGCCAGATTACGAATTTTCCGACGACGATCAGAATCAGCATTTGGCCCAGCAGGGGCAGGCAGTGCAGAAGTATTTTGGGCTGGATCAGCGTGCCGAGGGAGACGAAAAACAGGGCGACGAAGGCATCGCGCAGGGGGACGACCTGCGCGTGGGCATGATGCAAATCCTCCGAGCCGCTGATGGACAAACCGGCGAGGAACGCGCCCAGGGCAACGGAGAATCCGACGGCGTGGGCGAGGGCGGCGGTGCCGAGGCAAACGGCGATCACAACCAGCAGGGAGAATTCGGCGTCCTTGGTCCGGCTGGCGCCGCGGAGCAGCCGAGGGATCACCGTCATCGAAACGAAAACCAGCGGCACGAGAAGAACGAGCGATTTGCCCAGCATCCACGCGGCCTGGGCGAGAAGGCCCTTTTCCGAACCGCCGAAGACCGGCAGAAGAACGGTCATGATCACGACGGCCAAATCCTCGACCAGAGTGATGCCGATCATCACCCGGCCGTGGGCGGAGCCCATCGCGCCGCGATCGATCAGCAGGCGCGAGAGGACCATGGTGCTGGCGACGGAAACGGCGGCGCCGACGACGAACCCTTGGGCCAGGCTCCATCCGGCGAGCTTCGCCATGCCCATCGCCAGCGCCAGCGAGAGTGTGACGCCCAATGTCCCACCCCCCAGCGCCACGGCCTTGACTCTCATCAGGTCGGCGACGGAAAACTCCACGCCGATCGAGAACATCAGCAGAACGACGCCGACTTCGGCCAAACCTTCGTAGGTGTGAAGTTCCGACAAATGCGGACCGGGCGTGAACGGGCTGATGACGATTCCACCGACGACAAACCCCAGGATCATCGGCAAGCGCAGCCACCGCGCCGCCAGTCCTCCCAACATGGCGGCGAGAAAGATGTACGTCAAGTCACGGAATAGCAGGGGATTTGATTCCATCGCTTTGGAGGAAACGCTGATTACGCGGCATCAATCGACCTGGCAATAGTAGCCTGCAAACCCGCCACGATTCCATGCCGGCAAAACCTTCGCCAAGTGCTTCACTCGATTTCCACCTCGACGACGTGCTGTTTGCGGTCGTCGATCAGGGGCAATGCTTTCTGCGGCTGATCCACGCCGTCCAGGGCCACGCGTTTTACGATCCTGCCGCTGCCGGAGTTGGCGAAGTTGATTTGGTAAAAGGTTTCGCGGTATCGGTAGTTGATCTTGAACGATGGCCAATCGGCCGGGAGACACGGGGCAAAGCGCAGATGGTCGATTTCCAAACGTAATCCGAGAAGCGATTCGGTAATCAGGCGGTACATCCAACCGGCGGAGCCGGTGTACCAGGTCCATCCGCCCATGCCGGCGTGCTGCGGATTCAAATAAACGTCGGCGGCGACGACGTAGGGTTCGACCTTGTACTTATGGATTGCCGCGGCGCTGGCGCCGTGGCGCACCGGATCGATGAGCCGGAACAGTTCCCACGCCCGCTGGCGGTCTCCGGCGGCGGCGAAGGCCATGACGGTCCAGATGGCGGCGTGGGTGTATTGGCCGCCGTTCTCGCGCACGCCCGGGACGTATCCCTTCACGTAGCCGGGGTCGAGGTCGGACTTATCAAACGGCGGGTCGAACAACTGGATGAGTCCAACGTCGCGTTTCACAAGCAGATGGTCAACGGCGGCCATGGCCCGGCGCGAGCGGTCGGCATCGGCGGCGCCGGAGAGCACGGACCAGCTTTGCGGGAGCGAGTCGATGCGGCATTCGGGGTTGGAAGCCGAGCCGAGCGGCTGGCCGCTGTCGAAGTATGCCGCGCCGGTACCACTCGCCATCCCAGCCATGCTCCTCGATATTCGCGCGGAGCTTCCGCGCCTCCGATGCGCACAAAGTCGCAAACGTTTCGTCCTGTCGCCGCCGGGCCAAATCCTCGAACTGCACGAGCACGTCGTATAGGAAAAAAGCGAGCCAGACGCTTTCACCCTTGCCGTGCGTGCCGACGAGATTCATTCCGTCATTCCAGTCGCCGGTTCCCATCAGGGGCAACCCATGCTCGCCGAAGCGCAGGCCATGCCGTATCGCGCGGACGCAATGCTCGTAGATGGTGGCGGATTCTTCGGATCGGGCGGGCAGGTCGTAATAGCTGTCCTCGTCGGTCCCGACGGCGCGGCCCTCCAAAAACCGCGCGTTCTCGTCAAGCAAGCCGGTGTCGCCGAGGGCGGCGACGTAGCGGCAGGCGGCATAAGGAAGCCAGAGGAAATCGTCCGAGGTGCGGGTGCGAATCCCGCGGCCGGTGGGCGGGTGCCACCAGTGCTGCACGTCGCCCTCGCGGAACTGGCGTGCGGCGCAGCGAAGAATCTGTTCCCGGAGCACCGCGGGTTGCGCGTGCACGAGGGCCATCACGTCCTGAAGCTGATCGCGGAAGCCGAAAGCGCCTCCGGATTGGTAGAAACCGCTTCGCCCCCATACGCGGGAGGCCAGCACCTGGTACAGCAGCCAGCCGTTGGCCAGGAAGTTGACGGACGGATCGGGCGTCTCAACGTGCACGGCGCCCAGCGTGCGGTTCCAGAAGGCCCAGACGTTTTCCAGCGCCGCGCGGGCCGGGCCCACGCCGTGGAAGCGATTGACCAGATTGCGCGTGTCGGGCAAATCCTGGCCGGAGCCAAAGGTGAAGACAATCTCCCGCTCCTGGTTTTCGGCCAGATCAACGGGAACCTGCATGGCGGCGCACGGGTCGAAGCCCGCGCCAACTCTCCCGGAGAGTTTGGCGCGGGCCAGGCAGGCGGGGTTGGCCGTGCTTCCGTTGCGGCCGAGAAACTCGCCGCGGTTGCCGGTCACGGTCCGGGTTGATTCACTGGAGTCAAGGAATACCACGCGGTCGGCGAACTCGCTGTTGTAGGCGTTGCCGGCCAGCAGTGCGCCGGTCTTGGGATCGACCTCGGTGACGACGTGCGGCGAGTGGGTCTCCCGGCGATCGCCCAGGACCAATGCGAAGAACCCGGTGATCGAGAGTCGCCGCGCCCTGCCGGAGGCGTTGCGCACCTTGAGGGTCACAAATTTCACGGG
>CAWAPL010000023.1:0-17008 GCA_963783845.1 uncultured Phycisphaerales bacterium | reverse complement strand
CGATGTCGTGAATGTCCTTGACGCGTTCGGCGAGATAACGGTCGGCCATTTTGGAGAAGACGGCGGCGTACTCGCGCATGACCGTGCTGACGGCGTACTCGGCGGTGCCGCGGCGATCGCGGATTTCAGAGACGATCTGAGCGGTGAGGGAAGCGTCGTTGAGCACGCCGATGTGGAAATCCATTATGCCGGCGATTTCCTTGCGTTGATGGGCGATCAGATCGTCGCGTTGTTGGGTAAGGGTCTGGATGGTTTGGCTGAGGGCGAGATCGAACCTGCTCAACTCGGCCTCGATATTGGCCGGAGTGACCTGCCGGCGGGGAATGACGAGGTTCTCCGCATCGAGCACGATGGCCGTGCTGATGGCAACCCCCGGAGAAACGCCGATTCCCTTCTTGATTTCCATGGCGTCATTCTTCCCCGAATTTGTCCTCAAAGAGCTTGGCGAGTTTTTCGACGGCGATCTCGGCATCGTCGCCGACGGCGAGGATTTTCAGGCAAGTGCCTTCGGTGGCCTCGAGAATGACCATCTGCATGACGCTTTTCCCGTCGGCCTGATAGGGCTGCTCGCCGCCCTTGCTGACGGTGACCTTGGATCGAAACTGGTTGGCGGTATCGACGAACTGCATGGCGGGCCTGGCGTGGAGGCCGAGGGAGTTGCTCACAATGATGTCGCGCGACGCTGTAGGCATGGACGATGCAATCCGCTCGAGAAGACTCACGGGCGTTGGTCCGCCTCGTCAAGCAAGTCAACAATCGCCTCGCGCGTGGAACTTTGCCTGAGGAACCGGCGAAAGATGTTCTTTTGCAGGTTGCTGAAGACGATGTTCATCGCCTGCAGGTGTTGTTGGGGCTGATTTTCCGGTGAGAGAAGCAGAAAGATCGTGAAAACGGGCTGATGATCCAGCGCGGCGAAGTCGATGCCCGCGGCGCTGCGTCCGATGGTTCCGGCGATGCGCTTGACCTTGGGATGCTTGACGTGGGGTACCGCGACCCCCTTGCCGAACCCGGTCGAACCGTTCTGCTCGCGCTTGATGAGGGCGTTGACGACCTCGTCGACGGCGGCGAGGGGGAGGGCGCCGGCATTGGCCAGCGCCGTCGCCAGCTCGCGCAGGGCGGAATCGCGATCGGTGGCGGTGATTTGCGGGACGATGGCTTCGGAAACGATAAACTCTTTCAACTTCATTGGAAGAGCAGCCCTTTCACTGTCGTTTGTTCCTGGATTTTCGCGGTTTGGCGGCGGCAGCGGCGATGGACCCCAGCGCCGCGGAGCTTCGCATCGCATGCTTGTCGGTCCCGCCCGAATGCTTTCGATTGCGGAATTTCTTCTTGTGATCCGATAACTGTCGCTCGAGCTTCGCGGAACACCCGTCGACGCAGGCATAGGCGTCCTCCGCGGCGTGGTGGGCGATGAACATGTTTCGATGTTCGGCATTGACGATCATTTCGACGCGCATCGATTCCCGGGCGTTGTCGAAGACGACTTCGATCTCCTGAATGCGATCGTAATACCGAGTCAACTTCGCCGTCTTCTGCTCCGCGTATGCCTTCAGCGCGGGAGTAACCTCCATGTGACGCGAGGAGATGGTAACGATCAAACGAACCTCCGTAAGTTGCGAACCATTGTACAGCAAAGTCTCGTCCAAGACTTGTGCGCGCCTGGCGTCTAACCGATTTTTTCCAGGGGCCGAGGCGGCGGGATGGGTTGGACGGGCAGGCGCACGCTCGGCGGCTGGGCGGGCTGAGGCGTGGAGACGTTCCCCTGGGCGGATTGGCCGGTCAGGTCTCGGCCGTCGGTTTTCCCCTCGCCGGGCGTGATGAGGCCACCGGTCACCAGAAGCCGCAAGGCCTCCTCGACGGTCATGGGGAGTTCAATGACCTTCTTCCGCGGGACGACCAAAACATATCCGCTGAAGGAAGTGGGGCTTGAGGGTATGAAAACGGTCATCATTTCTTCGGGTCCGGCGTCGAGGGTCCACTGCCGGGCGCTGGTGACCAGTCCGATGGACCAGATGTTTTGCTCGTGAGGCTGAACGGCGACGACGCGGCTGCCCTGGAACTGACGGGTCCGGTCCGCCAGGACAAAATCCGTGACCTGTTTGACCGCGGGATAAATCGCTCGGACCAGGGGTATGCGCAGGAGCGAGCGTTCGGCGACGCGCCAGAACGCCAGACCGATCAGGTTTCCCACGAATACGCCAATGAAGTAGACCAGGACAACGGCCAGGGCGACGCCGAGGAGGCGGGTGCCGAGGTCGTTGTCGTCCAGTTGCCAGAGGATGTAATGGGTGGTCTGGAAAGGCAGCCATTTTCGAGTGATGGCGTCGTACCATCCGATGCGGATGAAGTTAATGATATATCGGCCGATGTTTTCCCAAAGGAAATCCCAGACCCAGACGAGGAGCCAGAGGGTGACCAGAGTTGGGAGGATCGTGGCCAGACCGCGGAGGAAAAAGCGTTTGAAATCATCGACAAACCCGAGGCGTCGCGGCCCGGGGAAGGTGGGTTGATCTTTCTGAGGCGTCACGGGCTATTCCTTGGCGTTGCCGACGGGCGACTCGGGCGTCGAGTCGGGTGTCAAGACCGGCATCGCGTCGGGTGTCGAGACAGGCGTCGAGGCAGGCGATTGGGCGGTCTCGCTCGGCTGTGTCGCGGCGGTTTGCTGTAATGATTGGGACAAGGCGATGGCGTACTGGCGCACAGCGGGATCCTGGTCGGAGGAGAGTTGGCTGGCCACGGCAAGGGCCTTGGTTCCCAATAATTGGCGGGCCCCCTCAAGAGCCAAGAGGCGGGTTTGCCAATAGCTGTCGTTGCTCATCGCATTGATGGCATTGACCTGATCGTCACCCGAGGCAAGCATGGCGATGAGCAGCTTCTGCCACGCCAGCACCGAAGCGCTGCCGTTGGTCTGGGCCTGCGGAGCTTGGCGATAAACGCCTTGGCCGCCGCCTGCGCATCGGGAGACGGATTGCCGCGAAGAATTTCGGTGTAGACGTAGAGAATCTGCATCAGGCGGATTTTTTCTCCGCCATCGGCGACATCGAGGCTCATCAGGAGTTGAAGGCGCTGGTCGTCGGTCTCGATCGGAACCGGCTCGCGGGCGATGAGGTCGGTGGCCTGGACGGAATAGCCGCAAATGCCGGGGCTGGCGGTGCCCGGCTGCGCAGGGCCGCGTCGCTCGATGCGGGTGGGATTCAGGACCAAAGTCAAATTCACGAGCAGATCGAGGTTCGGATTCTCGTTGAAGTAGACGAAGAGGGAATCCTGATCCACGCGGACCACCGTGCTGACGATATCCCCAGGCGCCAGGACCAATCGCTGATCCAAACGACCGATGGCTGCGCCGGTGATGCCGTTGGCCAGCATTCCGCGCAAATGGGCGTCGAACCAGAGATCAGGATGGACGGCGCAATCATCGCCGATGGCGAGGTTGACGTCGCTGACGTTCTGCAGCGAGACGCGAACCAGGATGGGCTCTGCGAACTTGTAGGAGGACTTCACGGGCGTAACCTGGACTTGATAAAAGCCCTTGGGTTGGCTGATCAACTGAAGGAACTCGTTGGGGACGTTGGCGACGAGGGTGGCAATGGCGCCGGAAGAGGGCGAGGGATCGATGGCGATATGGAATCTGCTGAATTCCGCCCAGAGCAGGGCGCCGATGACGCCGGAAGGATGATCGTCCACCAATTTATGGACTTCGATGGGGAGCCGATCTTTCTTGGTCGGATCGGATGACTCGGCGATGAGCGCGCCCATGGCGGCGAGGGGATCGTCGCCGGCGAGAGCGCGGAACTTGGGCAGCGCGCGGCGCTTTCGCCGCCGACGAATTGGCGCCAGGCCTGGAGCGTGCGGAGCTTGGCGCTATCCGCGGGCAGGAAATCCGCCAGGGTGGCAATGATCGGGTCGGCGGAGGCGGCATCGCGGGCGTAGTACAGATCCAACCACGCCAGCGACGACAGCGACTCGATGTAGGGGTTGAGCAGTTGGGAATGGTCGGGCGCGGTGAGAAGGTCGTGGTCGCCGGAGAGGCTGGGGAGTTGGGTCGGACTATCGGAATCGAGCGGTCGCGTGGTGGCGGCGGTATCGCCGGCGAGATGCCGGATATTCTGAAGGCGATTGGCGATGGCGATGGAGGCTTTGCGGATGGTGGCGGAATACTGGGTCTTGGCGGCATCGTCGGTGGGATCGAGATCCAATTGGAATTTGGCGATCGAAAGCCACACGAACCAACCATCGGCGTCGTCGGGCAAGGCTTCGACGTACCGGGCCGCGATCTTGGCCGCATCGTCCGGACGATTGCCGATGAGCAGTTCCGATGTGGCGCCAAGGGCGAATGCCGGATCCGGATGGACGTAGGAGAGGTTGTAGAGCCTGTTGGCCAGGCCGTACCAGGTGATGGACTGATCGACCAGGCCCAACTGCGCGAGTTGTTCGGCGAGCCGGGAGGCGACGGTGGGATCGGCGG
Organism: uncultured Phycisphaerales bacterium; assembly: GCA_963783845.1. GTDB lineage: Bacteria > Planctomycetota > Phycisphaerae > Tepidisphaerales > Tepidisphaeraceae > PALSA-1353. Next base: position 12,543 of record CAWAPL010000023.1, on the reverse strand, counting down.
GATTGGCCTGCATGATTCCGAGCAACTGCTGGACGCGGTCGACGGGCAGGGCATCGGCCTGCGTCATGACGTAACGCATGCGCAGGGCATCGAGATTCACCGGATTGAGCAATCGGGCCGAGTCGAGCATTTTGATGGCCAGGGGGATCTGCGACCGCTGGATGTAAAGGCGCGCGCAGCGGAGGGCGATTTCGCTGCGCACCGGCACGGGTATCTGCTGCACCTGAAGCAAGCCGCGAAGATAACGCAGACGCTGGTCCAGCGACTGCATTTGCGGGGAGCGCAGATAAACGTCAAGTTGCTGCACCATCGCGGTCTGATCGGCGGGTCGGAGATTGAGATACTCCCTCAAAGCCGTGATGGCGCCACTGGTGTCGTTGAGTTCGAGATAGATGTCCGCCAGTGCGCGGGAGAAGCGCGGCTCGGTGGGATTGAGCTTGATCGCGGCCTCGTAGAGGGCGGCGCTGAGATCCAACGCCTTGGCAGGCATCTGTTGCTGGCGAAGGATCTGATGGGCGAAAGTCGCCAGGTGTTCCGCCAATGCGATCGAGCCGTCTGGATCCGTGGAAACAGGCGCGGCAGTTGCGCCGGCCGCGTCGTCGGCCGAAGCGCGGCCGACGGCCAATGCGAGGATCGCCAAGATCAATCCGAGCACCCATCGATTCCTCATCGCGCTCTCCATAGGAAACATTCTCTCGTGTTCGTATTCATCTTCGTGAGGCGGCTTCATCTTCGTGAAGCGGCCGCGTGCGGGCAAGAGGCCGGCGTGCAATGGCCTGCGTCGGGGACTAATTGTTTTGCCGGAATACTTCTTCCAGCGCCGGGCGATCGGAAGCAATGTCCTTTGGATCGGCAAGTAATTCCGCGCGGCGGCGGAGCCAGCTTGCCAGCTCGAGTCGGCCCGATTTATAGGCCGCCAGCGACAACAGCGCCTGGGACCGGGCCGCGTTCAGCGTCGGCATCAGCTCCGACATTTGCACCTTGACGCCGGCGCCCTGCAACATCGACTCCCATGCGCCAATGCGCGAGCCGTAGTCAAGTTGCAACAATTGCAAGGTTAGCGCTTCGGCGAGGTTAAGGCGATGGCGGGAAATTCGCGCCATGGCGTCAAATGCGCCTTTGAGGTCGCCCATCTGCAGCGTGGAATCGGCCAGCAGCAGGAGCGTCGTCTTCGCCAGACCGTCAAGGTTTCCCAGCTTTTGGGAGAGAACGGCCTGGCACAGGAGAACCGATTCGCGCCAGCGGTGCTGGGCGTGCCGGAGCAGGGCCAGATGGTGCAGGCTCAGGAGCTTGGCGCTGCGAAACAGGGAGAAGCTGCGCAGCGCCGCATCGATATGGTTCTCCGCGCGATCGAATTCGCCGGCCGCGATGAGCGAAGGCGAGTCGGCGGCGAGGCGGGTTCCCTGCATGCTGCGATAACTGAGCATGACCCAGGCAGCGCCGACGATCATGAGGATAAACATTCCGTCGCCGCCTCCGAAGACCGGTCCGGCCAGGACGCAAGCGAGGGCCACGAGCACCAGCAAAGTTCGCAGCAGGGCCGCGATGGTGAGATCGCGGCGGAAGCGGGTGATGGCGATCTCGACGGGAAGCATGGGTTATGCGACCTCCGCCGGGGCGGCGGCCGGCAAATAGGATTTGCTGAGCGGCGCGACTTCAGGATAACGGCGGATCAGTTCCGCCACGGGCGCCAGCAGGGTCGCATTTTCGAAGGCGGCTTTGGCGTCGGCGGGACGACTCAGCATATCGTAGGCCCGCGCGACCAACGCCCAGGCGTCGGCGAGGCGATGGCCCAGTTGGCGGCGCATGGCCGGGAGTCGCTGCTCGAAGATTTCGACGGCCTCGGCGGGATGTCCGGTTTTCACGTCGCGATAAATCTCCACCAGCGCCAGCCCCGCGGATTCCATGCCCCGGCTGTTGCGCCGCAGTTCGGCGATCGCCCGGTCGGCATCCAAAAGATTCTCCTCGCGCAGCAGCGACAAGGCGCGGGCCAGGCGCGTCCCGTGATCGGTGGCGTCGTCCAGGGGAATGTTCTCCAGCACGTAATCGTGGACCAATACCGAATCCTCGAAGCGGTGATACCGGGTCAGGACCATGGCCAGATAGATCAGCGCTCGGGCGCGGGAAAACGGCGATCGCGCCGGCCGCGAGAGCAGCGATTGCAAAATCAAACCCGCATCGGGCCAGCGGCGAAGCTGGATGAGTTCTTCCAGGGCGGCGACCGCGGCGTGTTCGGCGCGGGCCTTGCGTACGCCTAAGAATGCCGCCAAGGCCATGCTGCCGATGAACGCCACCAAACCCGCCCCGATGAATGTGGACAGGGCGTCCCGCACCTGCGGCGTTTGAGAGGAACGGCCCACAAACCAGGAGAGGACGATCGCCAGCAGAAATCCTGCGATCATGAAATGAGTCCAGGAAATCCTCGGTCGCGGCTCGCTGGCCTCGAGGAGCGTGGGAACATCCAGGAATGGCGGAGCTTGCTCCAGCATCTGAACGATTCTAGGCGAAGCGGTCGGGATTGGAAGCGGACAATGTGCCGTGGCTCAAGTGAACGATATGGCGATCGGCCTGGCGAGTCCATTGGCGGCGGTCGCGACGGCCAGAGCGATGTCCGTGTGAATCTGGGCCTTGAGCGAGTCCACGGCCCGATAGGCGCGCTGCTCGCGCAGCCAATCGACTAGTTCCACCGTCAGCGTTGCGCCGTATAGATCGCCGTCGAAGCCGATCAGATGAGCCTCGATCTGGCGGACGTTTTCGCCGAAGGTCGGCATCGTGCCGATGCTGACGGCGGCGGGATGGGGTTTGCCGTTAATGTTGCAACGGCCGGCGTACACGGCGTCGGCTGGGATGAGTTGATCGTCACAGCGAAGATTGGCGGTGGGCACGCCCATTTCCTTGCCGCGCAAAATCCTCTTCCCACGACGCCGATGAGCGCGTAGGGCCGGCCGAGACAGATCGCCGCGTCGCGCACACGGCCGTATGCCAATAGAAATCGGATGACGGAACTGCTGACCGGCGTGATTTGCAAATCCAGGAGCGCGACCTGCACGGAATCGACGACGTGAAGTTTTGTCGTCGATTGATCGGACCAGTCGCGGAGTTTGGCGACGGTTCCCTGTGCCCCCCTGCCGAAGCGGAAGCTGGCGCCTTCGACGAGTTCGGCGGCCTCGGCGCCGTCGCGGAGGATGGCCCAGAAATCTTCGGCCGTGAGTCCGATGGCACTGGGGCTCGGGAGGGAGGATGACGAGATAATCGGCGCCGGCGGCTTGCAGGAGAGGCTGTTTAATGGCCGGGGGCGTGAGGCGCGGCGGCGCGGCGTCTGGACGCAGGACGGTCAAAGGGTGCGGCTCAAAAGTAACCAAGACCAATTGTGCATTTTTGGCGGTGGCCATCTCTCGGGCGGTTTGCAGGATTCGCCGGTGGCCGAGATGTACGCCGTCGAAATTCCCGACGGAGACGACGGATTTTTTGGGTACTTTGAGCAGGCCGTCTATGCCGTGGAGAATTTGCATTTGGCGCAAGTATATCCGCAAGGGGGATTTTTAGGGCCGCGCTAAACTTCTTATGCGACACTCAGGGAGGCCCTAGAAAATGCCGCAACCTAACCAGCAGGTTTCCGAAGTTCCTCGTCTGGCACTCCCAAACAATTAGCACCTTCCATCCGCTTCGCCGCAGGCATCGTTGGGTCCGTCGGTCGCGTGCCTTGTTTCTCACGAGTTTGGCCCTCCAAAACGACCGTCGCGCCGCGGGTATGTGAGATCCACAACAGCCGTGGAAATGCCAAAAACAACCGTTCACGTTGATGATTTTGAAGCGTGATGGAAAAACCAAGTCTGGCGTCCCCGGTAGGTCGTTCACGTGTAACCGATACCGGTAACCCAGCGAGTGTACCAGGCGACGAACAATCATCTCCGGCTGGGTATCCTTTGCTCGGATCGACGCCATCCGCTTGGCGACCATGGGATCAACTTTGCCGAACGTCCCATCCGGCAGGAGCTGTCTGAGTTTCGCATCCATCGTTTCAAAACATGCGGGCGAACAGGGTTTCCCAAAAGTCCTCTTCTTCCTTCACATTAAATGCTTTGCGAAGGGATGCCGCGATCCTGAGTCGGTTGCTCACCAGCTTCTCATGAAACGTTTCATCTTTGTGATCATCGCCGAATGCCTTCTGCGCTTGGCGGATGGCCTGGAAGATCTCGCGATGCACGTCCTTCACACCGCTGACGAACTCCCAGAAATCGCGGCCGACGAGGAAATCGAACCATTCCGGGCTTCCCAAGCTCGATTCGACCAGGAGCGGCTTGTTGTTAAGGTTCTCGTACCTGCCGTACATGATCCCCAGGATGACCGGGCAGCCAGTCTGTTTATAGACCGCCGGCAACTTTTCAATCATGCCGTTGGCATGAGATTGATTCATCGTCCAGGGCCCGGACTTGACGCTCAAGAGGTAGCGTTGGCCTTCGACCTCAAACTCTCGATCGATCGGCTCCCATTGTCCCCCCATCCGATCCTGGGTTGCCCTCACTTTCTCCGAACATTCCCTGACCCCAAATAGGGGAAGCAGTTTTTCTTCGCCAAATCTGCCGAAGGCGGTGTCGTCGCCGTGAAATGCTTTACCAAGTTGAAGCCGTTCAGCCACTTCGAACGGACTGAAGAGGTTATACACGGGCGCCGTGATGAGCAGAAGGAAGGGATTGAAGTTCGTATCTTCAATGTCCACGAAGCCTTCGGCCAAAGCTTTAAAACGACGTTCCAAAAGCGACTTGGTTTCGGCCACCAGTTGATCGAAAATACTCTTCGACAGCTTGTCCTTAAGGTGCTTTCGTCGGAACTTCCGCGGGCGGACCATTCTCCGATTGTCGTGGCCTTCAATGACAGGTCAAGGCCATTCGGCCTCAGTCGGCGGGCACGGGCTGGGTCATGGGCCGAACGGAACGCTTAGTCTTAGGTGTGGCGTAAGCGGCGTTCCCATTGTTCTTGCCGTCCTGCCAGATAAAGACCCTGCCCTGCTTAAACCATTGCCGGGTGCGAACGTGAGATTGGATGTAAACGATCCGGTAGCGATCGGCGAGTTCTTGGCGCGGCCGCCAGCGACGGGCAACCATTGCATCCATGTGCTTAGCCAGCAATTGGCCCGTTACCTCGCCGAGGCGGACAGGAACGGCATTCCCGACCTGCACATACTGTTGTGAAGGCGAACCACAGAATTCCCACTCCTCCGGAAACTCTTGAATGAGTTGATATTCTTTCAAGCTCAATGCCCGCAATTTGGTTGGATGACACAGGCTTGTGCTGGCGTGATTAGGCATCGTCACCAGGGTCGGACAAGGAAGGTCGAAGTTCAGCCGCCGCCACCAGCCGGAACGTCCCCCCTTTGCGAAGACCACGGGCCCCATGGACTCGCGCTGAATTTCCGCAGGCATGCTTCGCCAGTTCGACCCCGGTGGAACCATGGCGAGATATCGCTTTTTACGCGGGCTGAAATCCATCACGACCGGGGTGACCTCGTTCAAGTGGCCGACCGCATCCCTAAGCGTCCGCCACGGGCGAAGACCCTCCTCATCGCCAGACTCAAAGAGCGAGAAGTCATCCCGACGCGCCGATTTCGGTGGCCCGTGGGTCGGTGGCGGGAACTCGATAACGTCGTGGAGCCGATTGCCGATGAACAAGGCCCGCTCTCGCAACTGGGGCGCACCGTAATTGACGGCATTCACCTCGAAACAGTCCATCCGGTACGGGGTGCTGAATTTCGCCAAGTCATCGGCGAATTGCCGAACAACGGACCCGGGAACTTCGTCCGGCTTCAGAGGGGGTCCACCGCGATCAGGTCGCTCTTTGATGGGACGATGCTTCAGCGCCGCAGAGAGCAAACCGCGGACATTCTCCATGAGAAAATACCGTGGTCGCATCGCCTCAACAAAACGGAGAAACTGCCACAACATCGTGCCTCGATGGTCTTGTATGGTCCCCCGCCTGCCAGCCGTGGAGAATGATTGGCAAGGGGGCCCGCCAATCAACAGGTCCAGTTCACCGGGGCGAAGGCCCACCGACTTGAGCAGCAACAAGGGATTCAGGTTGCAGATGTCTTCGTTTACCACCTGCAGGTCTGGATTGTCGAGCCGGCCTCGATCACGATTCCGCCTGATTGTATCGGCAAAGCTTGTTCCTTCTCCACGCACGCCAGCACACGGAACCTACCGGTCCGCTCAAGGCCAAGGTCGAGGCCCATCGCACCGCTGAACAATGAGATGGCCGTGAATTCCTTCTTCTCCATCCGTGACAATTCTACCCGACGCCATCATGTAATGGGAACCCGGCAGCTCAACCGTGACATGTCATGCACATGCACGCGATGCGCATAATGGAGCGGAGTTGAGGGAAGGTTCGTCGCGACGGTGGGACCGAATCCCCAGGCGATCGATTTACCGGGCCGGATCGGGCAGGGGTTCGGGACGGAATAGACGCTGAAACGTGGCGGCCAGGGAGAGACGTTGCCGGTTGGGCGCCTTGGAGAGGTCCAGCATCAGCGCGAAGAGCCATAGGATCAGGAGCGAGAAACCGGCAAAGAGGATTTGCCAGGCGCCCATCCAGGGACAGGCGACGGCGAGGGCGCCCAGAATCTCGACGACCCACAAGTGCAGGACATAGACGGGCAGGCTCTTTCGGCCAAGGGTCTGCACAAACGCGGAGGCGGAACTTTCACCGATGATCGGCCAAAGCAGGTCGGTCGTCGTGATGATGGCCAGGATGATGCTTAGGTATCGCAGGGCTTCAGCCGTGGAGAGGGGGGACCTTGGTGAAGGGAACATTGAAGCTCAATTCGGGCATGCCCCACTGATAGCTGTATTCCATGACGAAGAGGATCGAGACGATGAGCCATGCGATGGTCGCCATGGCGAATTTCCATTTGGCGGCCAGTGCGTTGTATCGAGGCCATGTAAAGCCGAGGAGCAAGCCAGTGACGAAGATCACTTGCCACAGCACGGGGGGGAAAGTCAGATGTTGTGCGGGCGCGAGGGCCCAGGGATGCCAAAGGCCCCAGACAAACAAGGCGGTGCTGCCAAGGAGGATCAAGAGCCACCCCCATCGCCGGCGGACGGCTTCGAGCAGGAATGGGGAAATGGCGATCATCATGACGTAGAAGGGAAGCAGGTCGCCGCCTTCCCTGAGCAGGAAGATATCGCGAAGAAGGGTCATGGGATTGACGAAGTTGCCGCGGAGGCCGCGGAGAATCTCCATCATGATCAGGACCATGGCGCACAAATAGTTGACGGCCAGGATGTAGAACGATCGGCGCCAAAGGCTTTTGTAGGTCTTGCCTCGCCGTTTTTGATCCAGGGCCCGCGGGAGGAAAATGACGCCGATGCTCAAGCCGGAGACAAAGATGAATCCACCGGCGGCGAAGCGGGTGTACTCGCCGAGCAATTTTCCAAGAAAATCGCCGAATTGGATGTTCTGGTAGTAGAGGTGAACCAGCAGCATGTTGACGAGGCACAAACCTCGCCAAAAATCGAGGCGTTGATCGCGGGCGGCGGATTGGCTAGAAGATGGCATCAATGGAATAATAGGAGCGAATTAGAGATCCAGACCCGTGCCGCGATGGCTGAGTAGGAGTTTACGCCATAAGTCCAACCCTGGCAAGTTCAAACCCTGGGAGGAGTAATGTTACGCTGGATAAAGGTAATTATTTTTCTATTATTTCCGGCCTTTTCCTATGGAGAGATCATGAAGACGCCAATTCAATATCGGCAGGGGGATGCGGACCTTGAGGGATTGCTGGTGTACGACAACAGCGTACAGGCCCCGCGGCCGGGGGTGCTGGTTTTTCCCGAATGGTGGGGCTTGAACGACTATCCGAAGCACCGAGCCGAGCAGCTTGCGCAATTGGGATATGTCGCCTTCGCGGCCGATATGTATGGCGCGAATGTAACGACCGATAGCCCCGATGAAGCCGGCCAACTCAGTGGGAAGGTGAAGGCGGACCTGGATCTGCTGCGCGGCCGGGCCCAGGCGGCGCTGGATATCCTCGCCAAGGACCCGCACGTCGATCGCACCCGCCTCGCGGCGATCGGCTATTGCTTTGGCGGAACGGTGGCGCTGGAGTTGGCGCGGAGCGGAGCGAACCTTGCCGGCGTCGTGTCGTTCCACGGCGGTCTCAGCACGGACCGGCCCGACGATGCCAAGAATATCAAGGGCAAGGTCCTGGTGTGCACGGGCGGGGATGATGCGTTCGTGCCGCCGGCGCAGGTTGCGGCCTTCGAGGATGAGATGCGTCAGGGAAACGTGGACTATCAGGTGATCGTTTACGGGGGCGCGCATCACGCCTTCACGAACCCGGCGGCGGATTCGCACCATATTCCCAACATCGCCTATAACGCGGTTGCGGACCGGCGGTCGTTTGCCGCGATGAAGGCCTTTTTTGAGGAAATATTCGCCGCCGGGCGCCGTCAATAGGTGGACAGCGTCTATAATTGGACTAAACCAAGCCAGCGGAGTTTTTCCATGCCCACCTATGCCTATGAAGCGATGAATTCGTCCGGCCAGGAGGTCAAGGACGAAGTGGAAGCGGCGACCTCTGAAGAAGCGATCGCCAAGATTCGGGGGAAGGGGTTTTTCCCGACCAAAGTTCGCGAGAAATCGGTCAAGAAGACCACCAAGAAGAGGAGCGCGGGCGGGGACACCGCGCCGCTGCAGAAAAAGCGCAAGATGCCGATCTCAATCGGCGGCGTTCCGCGAAAGCAATTGGTGGGTTTCACGCGGCAGCTTTCGACGCTTCAGGACGCCGGCCTGCCCATTTTGCGGAGTTTGCAGATCTTGGAGCAACAGCAGCGGCCGGGGCTTTTGAAAGCGATCATTGGGGGCGTGGCCGATGAGGTGGAGAGCGGCGGGACGCTGTCGGACGCGATGTCCAAGTTTCCCAAGGCGTTCGACAAACTTTACGTGAACATGATCAATGCGGGTGAGGCGGGCGGCGTGCTGGATTTGATCCTGTCGCGCCTCGCCGAATTCATGGAAAAGGCCGCGAAGCTGAAGAAGAAGGTCATCGGGGCGATGATATACCCGATCGTGGTGATCAGCATCGCGGTCGGCGTCGTGTCGATGATCATGATCTTCGTGATCCCCAAGTTTCAGGGCATATTCCACGACTTCCACACGGAGCTTCCGCCGGTCACGCAGTTGCTGCTGGCCATCAGCAATTGGTTCGCGCAGGATTACGGGTGGGCCTATATTCTGGTCAGCCCGATTGTCTTTATGATGCTGATGAAGCTGATCCAGATGAGCGAGGGAGGGAAATACCTGGTTGACGCGGTGAAGCTGAAAGTCCCGATTCTCGGGGGCATCCTTGGCAAGACGGCGATTGCCCGCTTCACGCGAACTCTGGGAACGCTCATCAGCGCGGGCGTTCCGATCCTCGATGCGATCAACATCACCAAGGAAACCTGCGGCAACGCCGTCTACACGCGCGCCCTGGCCAAGGTCCACGACGCGATCCGCGAAGGCGAATCCATGGCCGATCCGCTCCGGGCGACCAAGGTCTGCGATGCCATCGTCGTGAACATGATCGACGTGGGCGAGGAAACCGGCGACCTGGATAAGATGCTGATCAAGGTCGCCGACAACTACGACAATGACGTGGACGTCCTGGTCGGTTCGCTGATCAGCGTTTTGGAGCCGGTCATGGTCGTCGTGCTCGGTTGCATCGTCGGCTTCATCGTCGTCGCGCTGTTCATGCCGATGGTCGCCCTGATCGAGACGATGTCCGGGCCGAAGCATTGATGGATCGCGCTCGAGGCCGCCGGCGGGGATTCACGTTCATCGAGACGATGACGGCGGTGGCCCTGCTGACCATCGTGCTGGGGCTGATGGTGAGCCTTTCGCGGCACGTTCGGGCGGCGTCGGCGGATGGGCTGACCAAGGACATCCTGCATCGGCTGGACGCGGCGATGGCCGTGTACGTGCATCAAAACGGGGCCATTCCGTTCGTGCCCCCATTCATCGGCGAGCAGCAAATCCCGCCGGAATCGCAATTGCGACGTTCGGCGGAGCGAAATAACGAGGAGTTCGTGCGAGCGATGAAATCGGCCGGGCTTTTGACCGGCCGATTTGACGATCTTTCCATCGCGTACTACGACGAGGCGCACGTTCGCGACGCCTGGGGCAGCCCGATCGTTTTCATGTCACGGATGCATCCGGCCATTGGGATGAATCCGAAGGGTTGGTTTTTCTTCAGTGCCGGTCCGGACCGGCAATATCTGACGCGGGATGATAATCTTTATAGCTACGATCAGCCGGTGGTGCAGCCCTAACCGGCCGAGGGGGGTTCGAGAATCGTGCGCCTTGATTTTATCTGTTGCGCCGTGCGGCGGGTGGGGGGGAATGGGCATCGGGTAGCGCGGGGCGGTCACGCCGGGGATGGTTCGCTCGTAATGCTGCAAGACCCAGGGAAATGAGTTGTGTTCCATTCGGTAGGACAGACCCAAAAGCCACGCGAAATAGTGCATCAGGAAAATGCCGGCGAAGAGCATGCCATAGGCGATCAGGCCGGCCAGGAACCACTCGACGGACGGACCCCTGACGAATAATTCGTTGAGTTGAGTGACCGCTGCGACAAGTCCGAGGGCGTAGACGGTTATCGCGACGGTGAAGAGAACGACGAAGAACGCATATCGTGGGCCGATCCGCGCAATCGTCCCGAGAACGCGGTCTGGGCGAAGGTTTGCGTACGAGCCGCTGGTCGTGGCGGTCAGCAGCGTGGCGGGGAAGAGAATCAGGCCCAGGATGTCCAGGATCAAATGAGCGGCTTTGACCCTGTCCCGGGGCCAGCCCTCGATCGCTCCGGCCAATCTGACCGCCATTCCAGGCCAGAAACAGAGGACCGATGCCACGCAAACGCGACAGAACGGAAGCCAGATATCGTCCGCGAAATCGAAGTGCCGCAGCAACCTGGGAAGCTCGTCGCGTTCCTCGATGGCGATTTCCTCAATGACGTTGGCATAATGTGCGACCAACCCCACTCCCATGGCGATGATGACGACGAAGGCAAGAACGAGCGAAAAGAACCCCATGACCAGAATTACGTGGGCGATCAAGACAAAGAACATGGCCGCGAGGTTGATGGGCATCAGCAGGCTCAGAAGCGGGGAAAAGGCCGAGACATTGGGGTTCAGCTCGGGCGAGGCGTAGTTCAGCGTGGTATGGGCAAGGGGAATTTGCGAAGGATGCCCGGCATTTTCCGGATCTTCGCGAAGCTCCAGCGGGCGAATGAGTTCGCCGGTCTCCGGGTCGTATTTGGGAGCGGTCGGGACGACTTCATAATCGAGGGCGGAATCGTCGGTCCCGGCCGCGGCGACCTGCTCGGGAGTGTTGCGGAGATCGATCTCCACGCCCTGCTCGTCCACGTGTTCCTTGGAAAAGCTGCCCTTTTCAGTTGGGCGAAGCGGTTCGGCTCCGCGGCCGGCGTGGGCGCTTCGATGCGAAAGGTGCCGTCTTCGGCCAAATGCGCCAATTCATCCTGCGTGGGGACATCGACCAGCAGCATGCAGTCCGGGCACTGGACCTGTTGGCCCGCCATTTCCTCGGGAAGCTCAAAAGCATGTTTGCAGCGACACACGAACTGGATCATGGATACCGCCGGCCTCTCATTATATACAGCCCTCTTCGACGCATCGGGGTCGTCTGCTAAAATGGCCCTGCGTATAAGACGAGGCCGCGGGATGGGTCTTTCGTAGATAAAGGGAAGTATCATGCGCTGGATGATTTTATGTTTGGTGGTGCTGACGGCGGCAACGGCGGCCCCGGCTGATAACGTCAAACCCGACGATCTGGAAAGGATGTTCCACGATACCCTGCTGCAGCTAAAGGCGGCGCAGAACCGCAAAGCGGAGTTGGCGACGGAGAACGAAAAACTCGCCGCCCGCGTCGCGGACCTGGAAAAGCAGGTTCAGGCCCAGTCTCTCCAGTTGGATGACCTCAAGCGGCAGGCATCGTCGATGGCCGACAGGACGCTATTTCTGCGCAGCCATTATGCCGCCTGGGAGGCGTTCATCGCGGCCAATCCCGCTCTAAGAACGCAATGGGAGCTTTTCATGCGGACCCTGGCGTGGGTGAGCGCGCCGCAGCCGCCCGTATTTATGGATCCCCAGTGGCCGATTTCGATGCAGAGGTGAGGCGAATCACCCCGCGGCCCTCACCTCGGCGATTTCCGTCCAAATAAGGAACCGTGATCCAGGGACAGTTCAAACATATTTAGCGGCGGTGCGAAGCACCGCGGGTTATGCCGATGTCCCGGAATCGCGTCCGCCCATTTAGAGCGGTTTGCAGGTCAGTGTACACGGCCAGTTGGCCATGGCTGCGACGGAGGCAAGGATGAGCGACGAAGCGTATTAGAAAATCAGATCCGTTGAGGAGCGAAGACGCCGCATCCGTCGCAGCCATGGACAAATGGTGTGTACAATGACCTGCAATCCGCTCTAGCCGCACGCCGCCGCCGATTATTGCCCCACTTCCAGGCGGACGTATTTCTCCAGCGTCGCGCCTTTGGTT
>CAWAPL010000022.1:0-6687 GCA_963783845.1 uncultured Phycisphaerales bacterium | reverse complement strand
CTCGGCCGATCCCGACCCCACGTGCGTGCAGTTTCACCTCGTTCTGGCTGACGATCAGCAATCGATATTGCGGCTGGCTCGAACCCGCGTGCGCGGCGACCGCTTCGCGTCGCTGACTCCGCGATGTCCGCAGGTGCATCTGTTCGAGCGCGAGATCGGCGAACAATTCGGACTTCGCGCCGAGGGCCATCCCTGGTTCAAGCCCGTCCGATATCACCGCTCCTACCGGGGCGGCTACGACGCCTGGGGCCGGGCGGAAAACGAACCTCTGATTCCCGGCGTGACCGACTTCTACCGCGTCGAAGGGGCGGAGGTTCACGAGGTGGCGGTGGGGCCGGTCCACGCCGGCGTCATCGAACCCGGACATTTTCGCTTCCAATGCCACGGCGAAGACGTGTTCCATCTGGAAATCTCGCTGGGCTATCAACACCGAGGCGTGGAACGGGGGATGATCGGCGGACCCAATCCACGGTCCATCCATTACGCGGAGACATTGGCGGGGGACACAACGGTTGGCCACGCAACCGCCTACTGCCAGGTCTTCGAGGCTTTGGCGGGTTGCCAGAAGACACCGCGGGCGCAGACGCTGCGGGGCATCGCATTGGAACTGGAGCGGCTGGCGAACCATGTCGGCGATTTGGGCGCGCTTGCTAACGACGTGGGTTTCCTGCCGACCGCCTCGTATTGCGGCCGAATCCGCGGTGATTTCCTGAACATGACCGCGACGCTCTGCGGCAGCCGATTTGGGCGGGGAATGATCCGTCCCGGCGGCGTCGGCTTCGACGTGGATGCGTCGATCGTCGGCGATCTGCTCAAACGCCTCGGCGCAGCCGAAAAGGACTGTAAGAGCGCCATCCAACTGCTGTGGGATTCGCCGTCGGTGATGGCGCGATTCGAGGATACCGGCCGGGTTTCACAAGAGACGGCGCGGGAACTGGGTTTGGTCGGACCGGCTGCGCGAGCGTGTGGTCTGGAACGGGATGCGCGTCGCGATCAGCCCTCGGGGATCTTCCGTTTCGCGCACATTCCCGTTTCCACCTGGGACAGCGGCGACGTGTTCGCCCGCGCCTACGTGCGATGGTTGGAAATGCAACGATCCATCAACTTCATCGGCGAACAACTCCGCGCCCTGCCGCCCGGAGACGTGCGCCGGATGTCAAGCCGCTGTCGCCGGGTGAGCTTGCGGTCTCCATGATCGAAGGCTGGCGTGGAGAGCTATGTCACGTTGCGTTGACCGACGCCGACGGAAGGTTTGAGCGATACAAAGTCGTCGATCCCTCGTTCCATAACTGGACAGGTTTGGCTCATGCATTGCGCAAACAGCAGATATCGGATTTCCCGTTGTGCAATAAGAGCTTCAACCTGTCGTACTGCGGGCATGACTTGTGATCGTCGCTCGGGCTTTTAGAGGAAGCATGCCATGTTCAATATCCTGTTAGCTCGGCTTCACCAAGGGCGCCGAACGATCGAGTACCCCGACGCGCCGCCTCCGCCCATGCCCGAGCGTTTCCGGGGCCGCCCCATCATCGACGCTGCGAAGTGTCCCGAGGGTTGCGCCCGCTGTGCCGAAGCCTGTCCCACGCAGGCGATTGCCATTTCAGACAAGCCGCGGATCGATCTCGGCCGCTGTCTTTTCTGCACGGATTGCGTGAACGCCTGCCCGGCCGATGCGATCCGCTACACGCGCGACTATCGTCTTTCGGTTCGGCAGCGGGAAGATCTGGTCGTCGATTCCGAGCGCGAGATGAGACTCGCGGCGGAGTTGGACCAGAATCTCAAGAGGCTCCTGGGCCGATCTCTGAAACTTCGGCAAGTCAGCGCCGGCGGTTGCAACGGCTGTGAGATGGACGTGAACGTGCTGGGGACGGTGGGGTGGGATTTGGGGCGTTTCGGCATCCAGTTCGTCGCGTCGCCTCGCCACGCGGACGGCTTGCTGATCACCGGGGCCGTTTCGGAGAACATGAAGCTGGCGCTGAGGAAAACCTACGAAGCGGTTCCCGAGCCGAAGATCGTGATCGCCGTCGGCGCCTGCGCGATCTCCGGCGGTCCGTATGTCGATCATCCCGAGATCCACAACGGCGCCGGGGCGACCGTGCCGATTGACCTGTATATTCCGGGCTGCCCGCCGCATCCGCTGACCATCCTGGATGGATTGCTCCGCCTGATCGGTAGAATCGACCGGCGGCGCGTTCTCGCGGAAAAGACTGCGGCCCACAATGAAGGATGAAGTCTTCCACAACACTTCCCGAACCTGCGTTCGGGTGTTCCTCATCATCGCGGCGGTCCTCACCGTCGCCGCCAGCGCACCGCTCGTCGTGCTTTCGGGTCCTCAGCTTCAGGGGCGGCGCGTCGGCAGACGGCCGGCAATCCTGCTTTCTGGCCGTTTGGCTGATTTCGCCGTTTATGCTCGCGATGCTCATGTCGGGGCTGCTCACCATCCCGACCGCCCGCCGAACCGATCGCGCCTTCGAGCAATTCCGCCGCGGCGATCTGCTGGCCCGATGGGAGTATTCGTCCGATTTCTGGCTTCCCTACGTCGAGGCAGAGACGCACCGGCTCCGAATTGCGTCAAGGGGTCTCATCGGAATATTCTTCGGCCCCTTCACCCTGGTGGCAATGTTCATCGGGTATTCCGTTCCGCGAAGCATCGGCAACAAGATCGAATTGTGCGCCGTTTTGCTGGCGGGGATGACGGCCTTGAGCGCCGGTTGCTACGCTATCGCAAAGGCGGTCGTTCGATTTCGCCGAAACGCGCTGTTGAATTGCCCGCGCCGTACATCGGATCGTCGGCCATCTACTGCGGAGGCATCTTCAATTTCTGGGGATCGCAAATGCGCACATTGCGGAGCGTCCGGTTGCTGCCCGGCCATGCTCCCGAACATCCAGGCGTGCTGGAATTCATCATCGGACTTTCCACCGGGGCCCGCCGCGCCGCGATTGGCGTCGATGTCGTAGGCCTGCTGGCGATGCGGCCGGTGTATATGTCGTCCTATTCGACCCGGCAGGTCATTCCCGTGCCGCCCGGGCAGGAGTTGCGAGCCGGCGAAATTGTCGGCCTGCTCAGAGCCGCGCAGCAAGCCGCGCCGCCGCACGTTTCAAGCCATCCCGCGCCCCCATTGCCGTCCTGCCGACAAAGACGCCGCACGCGCTTTCCGGTGCGCACCACGATCCCCGATCACTGCATAGACATGCCATCCGATTGGCTCGTTCTAACGCTCGTATTGCTGTTCGGAGGCCTGGGCCTATTCCTCCTCGCCATGCCGCTGGATTACAACCGGCCCGCCGGCGCCGATCCGTCTTCTTTGGCCACGCTTATCGAAGTCACCGGCCTGTTGGCGTGGGCGCTTTCGCCGGCAACGCTGATCATGTCCATCGTCCAATGGCTCAGATCGCGTCATGCGAGGATTTTTGACCAGCGGTTTTTGGTAGAATGACCCGGAGCCGCGCAGGAGGAGCATGAGCATGTATAAGAAGAGAGACTTTCCCGTCTCCGAGATTCGTCGATTCCTGGAACCCGGCCCCGTCGTGCTCGTCAGTTCCGCCTGGAAGGGGAAGAAGAACGTCATGACGATGGGCTGGCATACGGTCATGGAGTTTTCGCCGTCTCTGATCGGCTGCATCATCAGCAATCAGAATCACAGTTTCGAGATGATAAACCAGAGCAAGGAGTGCGTGATCAACGTCCCGACTCAGGACATGGCCAGGAAAGTCGTCGGCATCGGAAACTGCTCCGGATCTGAAATCGACAAATTCAGGAAATTCAAGCTTACCGCAAGCCCGGCCACGAAAGTTGACGCCCCTCTTATTCAAGAGTGTTACGCCAACTTCGAATGCAAAATCTTCGATGCCGAGCTGGTGAATCGGTATAACTTTTTCATTTTTGAAGTGCTGAAGGCGCACGTTGCGATTTCGCCAAAATATCCGCGAACGCTTCACTATCGCGGGGATGGCGTCTTCATGCTTTCCGGACGGTCGATCAAGCTTCCGTCAAAAGTCTGACCGGAGGATGGGCGCCCGGTCCCGCATCCGGCTGAAGCTGGGCGGATAGCGCCATAAGCACGCGCTCTCCGGTCGCCGGAATCGCCAGCGCGCCCGGCTGCGTCACCCCGGCTTGCGTCAGAGCGTCCTTCACCGCCAGCCACACGCTGAGGCCCAGTAAAAGCGGCGGTTCGCCAACCGCCTTGGACCGATACAGGCTCACCTCGTTGTTCGGATTATCCAGGTATCGAACGTTAAACGCCTCCGGCACGTCGGTGATGGCCGGAATCTTGTACGTGGTTGGCGAGCACGACAAAAGATTTCCCTTCGGGCCGTAAACCAACTCTTCGGTCGTGACCCAACCCATTCCCTGCACGAATCCGCCGACGATCTGTCCCCGGTCTATTCCCGGATTGATCGATTGCCCCAGGTCCATCGTCAGGTCCACGCGCGTGACCTTGATCTCGCCCGTGAGCCGGTCGATCAGAACTTCGCTGCAAGCCACGCCGTTCGTGAAATATAAAAACGGGGTTCCCGTTCCGGTCTCGCGATTGAAATCCACGCCGGGCGTGGCATAGAAACCACGCTCCCCCAGGCTCAGGCGCAGTTCGTACGCTTGCCGCACCACGTCGCCGAACGCCAGCCTTTGTTGCGGAAATCGCTGGTCGAATACGAATCCCCGTTCAAAACGAATGGAGAGCGGATCAAGGCCCGATCCATCACCGGGTTTGGAAAGCATGCCCACAGCCACCTTCGCCATTCGATCGCGCAGCCGCTTGCAGGCATCGACCGCCGCCGCTCCATTGAGATCGGTTCCGCTTGAAGCGGCGGTGGGGGAGGTATTGTTGTTCTTATCCGTGGCGGTGGCCGTGACGATCACCCGGTCGTATCCAATGCCCAGTTCCTCGGCGACGATTTGCCTCACCCGGGTATTGACGCCCTGACCCATCTCCGTGGCCCCGGTGCTGACGATGACCGATCCGTCCAGATAGACGTTGACCAGCGCGCTGGCCTGGTTCATCGTGCGCCGCGTGAACGAGATTCCAAATTTGACCGGCGACAGCGCGATTCGCGCAAATGAGTCGATGATTCCGCGTTGAACTGGCGCACGCTCCGGCACCGAGAGTCGTAATCGCAATCACGCCGCAACGACGAGAATAGTTCCGGCAACGTGTTGTTTCGCACGGTCTGTCCATACGGCGTCGTGTTGCGGTCCTCGATCCCGTAGCAATTGGCCTGACGCACGTCCAGAGCGTCGATTCCCAGCGCCTGCGCGATTTCCTCGATGACGTTTTCGATGCCCGCGACGCCCTGCGGCCCGCCAAATCCCCGAAAGGCCGTGTTGCTCGGCAGATTCGTCCTGCAAATCCGGCCCTCAACGGAAATATTCGGGATGAAATAGGCATTCTCGCCATGCAGCATCGCCCGCTCCATGACCGCGATCGACAAATCCGTGGAACATCCGCCGTTGGAATACAGCTTGGTATCCAGGGCCGTGATGATTCCCTCGCGACTGAACCCCGCGCGATAGACAACCTTGAATGGATGGCGCTTTCCGGTAAAGCGCATGTCGTCGTCTTTCGTGTACAAAAACCGGACCGGCCGGCGCGTGCGCACGGCAAGCAGAGCGGCCATCATCGCCGGCGGGGCCGCCTGTGTTTCCTTTCCGCCAAATCCCCCGCCCATCCGCTTGCAGATCACCACAACCTGATTGAACGCAATGCCCAGCGCCTCCGCGACCAGCTCCTGCACCTCGGTCGGATGCTGCGTCGAGGAATGCACCGTCATGGTTTTGCCCTCGCCGGGGACGGCAATGCAAACCATCGATTCCAGGTAAAAATGCTCCTGTCCGCCGATCTCCAGCACGCCTTCGATGCGGTGATGCGCCTCGGCAAATCCCCCGGCAAGATTGCCCCGCTTTATCGATCGCGGAACTCCAAGGTACGAATTGGCCGCGATCGCTTCCTCGATGGTCAAGATCGGTTTCAGCTCCTCGACCTCGTGAACCACCGCGCACGGGCCAATTCCAACGCCTGCGGATTTTCAGCGGCGATAATCGCCAGCGGCTGGCCAAGGAAGCTGGCCTCGTCCTCGACCAGCAGAAGTTCATCCTTGACGACCGGTCCGAACTGATTGCGGCCTGGAATGTCGCGATGCGTCAGCACGGCCTTCACGCCCGGCACAAGCAGGCGCCGCGGCCACGTCCAGATGAGTCAATCTCCCGTGCGCCACCGGGCACGGCACGATGCCCGCCAGAAGCTCGCCCGCCAATGGCGCCGCATCGTCGAGAAACTGCGATTCCCCGCTGACGTGACCGGCCGCGGAATCGTGCGGAATGTCCTTTCCAACAACGTGCATCATCCGTGGACTCCGGAATCATCGCCCTCGATGTCCTGCCAGAACTTGAGCAGAATGTTCTTGGCCAGAACTCGCCGATAGCCTTCCGCTCCGCGCACGTCCGAGATCGGGTTGACTTCGCCGCTGGCGACGTTCCCGGCCTCGGCGAACAATTCTCTGGAAGCGATTTTACCCGACAGGAACGCCTCGGCCCGCGGCAAGCGCACCACCACGGGCGCCACGCCGCCGAATGCGATGCGAATTTGCTCGACCCTCGCGCCGGACGTTTTCATCCAGATAGCCGCGCCGAAACTCGAGATGTCCAGTTCCTTTCGTTTCGAGACCTTGTAGATTTTAAACGCTTCGCCGCGG
>CAWAPL010000021.1:0-11379 GCA_963783845.1 uncultured Phycisphaerales bacterium | reverse complement strand
CCTCGCCCTCGTCGAAGACGGTCTCGCCCTCCTCGTAGTGGGCCTGGGCGGTTCCGGCGGAGCCGGCGAGGTTGAGTTGGACCAGGTGGGGCGGGAGCGCGAGATCGCTCAGCCAGGAGATCGCGACACGTGTCTTGCGGGCCGCGCCCGGCAGCTTCCACCAGTAGACGGAGCGCCACATCAGCCACGCCGGCAGGCCCGCCAGGCGCACGCCGCCCGGCAGCTGCGCGACGGCTCGGCGATGGCCGAGGGCGCTCAGCTTGCCGAGCCCGCTGAATGCGAAGCGCCGCGGCTGCCCGCCCGCTCGTGCGGCGACGATGTTCGCGGCGAGCAGCTTCGCCTGGCGTGTTGCGTGCTGCGCGGTCGGCGGCGAGGGCCTGCCGCCCGGCATCGGCACGAGCGCGCAGTCGCCGAGCGCCCAGATGCGGTCTGCAGTCCTTCACGGCGAGCGTGCCGTCGCAGTCCACCCGCCCGCGCACGAGTGGGAGCCCGAGCTGCTCGATGACCGGGTTGGCGACGAGGGCACGGTCGAGATCAGCGTGCGCGTGCGTACGCGCCAGCCGTCGGAGAGCACCGCGCTGCCCGGAGTGGCGGCGGCCAGACGCTCGCCGAGCATCAGCTCGATGCCCTTGGCCGCGAGTAACGAGGTCGCGTAGCGGGCCAGCCGGGCGTCAGCTCGCCCTCGAGCAGGCGCTTGCCGCTGTGCACGAGCACCATCCGCACGTCGCTCTGCGGGATCGATGGGTAGTCGCGGACCGCGTTCGCACGAAGTCGTTGAGCGCCGCCGCGACCTCCGTGCCGGAGAAGCCCCCGCCGGCGACGACGAACGTCAGCATGACGCGGCGAAGATCGGCATCGCGCTCCTCGGAGCACTGCTCGAGCACGTGGATGACGTGATTGCGGATGCGCACCGCGTCGGCGAGCGTCCTGAACGGGAGGGCGTGCTCGGGGAGGCCGGGCACGCCGCGGAAGTCGGTGACGTTGCCGAGCGCCACCACGAGGTGGTCGAAGGCGAGCTCGTGCCGTCGGCGCGTCAGCCCGGCCGCCAGGGTCACGACGCGGCGCTCGAGGTCGACCCCCTCGATCTCGCGCACGAACACGCGCGTGCCCGGCAGCAGCTGTCGCAGCGGGCTGAGCGTGTCGAGGATGCCGACGTCCCCGGAGACGACCTCCGCGAGCATCGGCTGGAAGACGAAGTAGTTCTCGCGGTTGACGAGCGAGACCTCCACCGGCGCACCGCCGGCGGCCAGCCGCTCGAGCGCAAGCGCCGTGTAGACGCCGCCGAAGCCGCCGCCCAGCACGACCACGCGCGTGGGCGTGCGGGAGGCGCCGGAGGACTCGGTGAGGCTCACGGCTATCCGGCCGCTCGATCCGCGCATCCGCCCAACGTGAGCGGATGCTACGTCATGTGGTTGCGGGTCTCATCGCCACCGCGCTGGCGGCGGGAGCTCTGCGGAGCGCCGGCCGGGAAACCGGATCCGCCACCGCGTTGTGGCGCGGTATGTTGGCTTTCGCGGACCGCTCGTTCCACGCCGCGTTGCCGAATCAAAGGGGGGACCATGACCACAAAGACCTTCTCCGTCCGCCGGTTGCTTGGCGCATCCGCGGTCGGGGCTGCGGCGCTCGCATCGGCGTTTGCCCTGACCGTCGCCTCCCCCGCGGCGGCCTCCAGGCACGCCGTTGCCGCGAGCGCGCCGAGCTGCTCGAGCTCCACGCTCGTCGTCTGGCTCAACACCCAGGGCAACGGCGCCGCCGGAAGCAGCTATTTCAACCTCGAGTTCACCAACCTCGGCGCGCACGCCTGCACGCTGCTCGGCTATCCGGGCGTCTCCGGCGTCGACCTCGGCGGCCGCCAGCTGGAAGCGCCGCCTCGCGCGACGCCGTGCACAGGCCGGTCACGGTCACGGTCCGCTCCGGGGCGACGGTGCACGCGATCCTGCGGATCGTCGACGCGGGCAACTACCCGAGCTCGACCTGCGCTCAGACGACGGCCGCGGGCCTGCGCGTGTACCCGCCCGGCCAGACGGCCTCGAAGCTGGTTCCGTACCCGTTCGCCGCGTGCTCGCGCAGCGGTCCGACCTATCTTCAGGTGGAGGCCGTGCAGCCTGGGCTTCTCGGCGACGAGCTGAGCCATTCGGCGCGACCCGAATCCCGATCGGTTTTGGGCAGTTTGGGCGCGCGTGAACACGCGTGGCTGCGAAAGGCGTTGCAGCGGCGCGCAAGGATCGGCGGCGCGAGGTCGAATTGTCGAGCCCATCCAAGAGGGCGTGGGGGAGTATTTTGGCGCCGGCGCCACGGACGGGGGGGGAGGCGGAAACTTTGCGGCTGTATCGGCATGCGATGCGCATCCGGCCAGAATAAGCGCCAAGAGAATGCCGAGAGCCCTCTTCATGATCTGCTCCGCTTGCGTTTGGACCATGCCCACGCCGCGATGATCGCCGATGCGCCGGCGCATGCTTCGGGAAAAATATCGCCGAATCTGGTGTAAAATGTCAAACGCCCGTCGATCATGATCCGCTCGACGCGTGTCCCGGCTTCGCGGGCGCCTAAAAGATCGCTTCTCAGCCCGGTTGAATCAATAAACCCGCTGATCCCCGTGTTGACGCTGCGCGCGGTCCAGACGCGGTTCTCGATGCTTCGGAAGGTCGCCGCCTGCAGATGCTGCGCGTTTTCGTTGGCCTTGAACCAGCCGTCATTGGTCAAATTGACGAGGAAATCGGCCCGTTTCCCGCGGCCATCGGTCGGACGGAACATCGCCGAGCAAATCCGCGCGTCGATGTCCTCAAAACAGATCGGGGTGACGAATTGCCAATCGCGTCCCGCGCCCGGCAAATGAAAGACCGTCAACGCATCGCTCCGGCCCGGCTGCATGACGTAATCGAAATAATACTTGGGCCCGAGGGTCACGGACAATTGATAGAGCCAATTGGCCCAGTCCTTGCCGGGAATGTACTCCCCCCAGGGAACCAGGTGAATCTTGTCGTAGCGATGCCCGAGGGAGTCGTCCATTTTCCCGTCGCGGTCAAAAAAGTAGGCGGAATTCCGCTTGTCGCGAGGGGCGAGTTCCGACTGGCCGTCGCGCTCCTGGGGTTTCCAATCCGCGGCGTAATCTCCGCCGGTCAGCAGGGCAACATGGTATTTCGCCGTTAGTTCGCTGAGACGGTCGTACAATTCCCGGCAAATGGGAATCAGTTCGCGCGCCTCGTGATTCAGCGGATACATCATCGTCTCCGACCAGACGACGAGATCGATCTGGCCCGGCTCCTCTTCCAGCGCGGCGATTGTTTGGCTCTGGTGGAAAGCCAGACGCTCCTGGATCGTCGCTCCCTTCTCCCCGGAATTGCTCTGCGGATAATTGGCCTGGACGACGGCGACCACCGGCCCGGGTGAAAGCGATCGCGGCGTCTGCCACAGGCGATAGGCCCCGTACGCCAGGATAGCCACGATCATTCCCACCACCGCCGTGGCGGCGCGAATCAGCGGCTTGGCCTGATCGCGTCGCACCCACGCCATCGCCGCCAGGGCATTGAGCGTTACAACCCAGAAGCTCACTCCATATACACCGGTGATGTCCGCGATCTGGCACATGCCCAAATTCGGCGTTTGCGAATGGCCGAGAAACAGCCAAGGCAACCCGGTGAACAGAATCCCTCGCAGCCATTCGAATGCCACCCAGACCGCGGCAATGCCCGGCACACCCAGGATGGCGGGAACCCCATCCACGAGCCTTGCCTCCCGAATCACCAGCGCCGCCAGCCCCCAGTACGCCCCGCAGAAAATCATCAGCGCCAGCATCCCCGGC
The DNA here is from genome assembly GCA_963783845.1 of uncultured Phycisphaerales bacterium. Taxonomy (GTDB): domain Bacteria; phylum Planctomycetota; class Phycisphaerae; order Tepidisphaerales; family Tepidisphaeraceae; genus PALSA-1353. Next base: position 7,577 of record CAWAPL010000021.1, on the reverse strand, counting down.
CAACTGATGTACAGCATCCACCACATATTGGCGGTGAAAAAGAGGGTTCCGGCGATCCAGCTATGGAAGAAAGCCGATTTCCGCGACTTCGCCCCCGCCAGGAAAACCAGCCACGGCGCAAGTCCGATCCACGCCAGATAGAACTGTCCCAAGGGCGCAAACGACAGCGTGAGCAGGGCAACGCAGCTTATCAACAGAAATGCTGTTCTGATAACGCCCATACTCCGCGGGGAAGTGCCGGCCATTAAAGAGCATTTCTAACCGAATCCCGGCGAGCGTTCATCAGCCGGGTGTGAAAAGGCAAAGAAAGAGCGCGGAAGCGTGCCTCCGGGCCAATTACGCGTGATTGAAAGACGATTGGGTTACTTGGCCGATCTTCGCATCCGGCGAACGATCGCGATGATGCCTAAACCCGCCAGCATCGCCAGGGTGGCGGCGGCGGAATTCGGCAGCGGCACGACCGAGCCGGTGCTTCCGCCGGACAGCGTTTCATTGATGCTGACGATCTCCGAATCGCCGGCGGCGATGGACATATTCCATTGGACGGCAAATGCTTCGTCGCCCGTCACCGGGCCGAGACCACTAGTGGGGGTTCCCGTGGTCGCGTCAATTATCTCGAACAAATTCGGCGTCGGCGTCACGGTGAAATTCACCTTCGCCCCGGAGGGATCCGTCTGATTGGCCGTGTTTGTCCCGCTGCCGGGGCTGAGGGTGAGCGTGTCGTTGCCCGGCGTGCCGTTGACATTCAAATTGACGTTGTCGAGCAGACTGAACACCAAGGTGGCGGAACCATCCGCCGGCGAAGCCGTAACCCCCTCTATTACCGGCGGTGGCGTTTGAGTATTGGAAACCTCGATTGTTTCGCTGATGCCGGAAGCTCCGCTGCCGGAATTGCCGCCGCTGAGGATTTCGTTGACCGACACGGTGAATCCGCTGCCCTGATAAGTTATGGAGGCGATCCCACTCCCGAACGACGAACTCGCCACGGTCAGCGAATTGAGTTGTTCGACGAGTCCCGGCGAGCCGATGGCGAATCTAAGATTCTCGCCTCCAGCCGGAGACCCGCCATATTGGTCCACGCCGTCCACGATCCACTGGCTGATAAACGGATTCGTCGAACCGCTCGGGTTGATGGTCATCGTCGAATTGTTGTCGGAGATGCTGGCCGCGCCAGCCCCCGACGCCAGAATTGTCCCCGCCGCAAATGCCGCCGCGACAATCAACGACCTGTAAATGCTTTGGGATCCGAAGTTACGAAGCATTTGATTCTCCTTGAATCGCTAAGGGAACACCCACCATCGGCGGACAAGTAGATTGCTCGCGTTGTCCCACTGAGGCGAAACTACCGTTGACTCTACCACCAGGGCGACCGTCGCGGCAAAGCAAATCCGTGCCGTGCGAAGCGGCGCGAGCCTCTAGCCGTTAAACCAGGAACAATGTCCGATCCCTATCGGATTCGCGGCCATTATTGATGCAGCCCCGGCGCAGGTAAGTCCTTTAAGGACAAGAGTCCCATAAACGAATCGTCCTGGTCGAAATCGATCGGCCCGGCCCAACTGGCCGACTCGCCGGTGCTTTGAAAATGTTGGATAAAATTGAACCGCAAAAGCCGCGGCCTGACGGAATTGCCGTTGAGCAATAATTGCCAGGGAATGGCGGTTTCGCCGGTCCAGGTGCCTTCATGGGATTCGGCGGCGTAGCGCACCATCGTGCCGTCGATTTCGCGCCATGGATCGGCATGGGTTCGCGGATCGAGCCGCCGCCTCACCACGCACACGCCGTTGGGTTTGCAGGTCAGATACGTCAGCGGTCCCAGGGAGTTGTCGTCGTAGATCGGCTGGAGGAGGATTTCGCAAAGGCTCCTCGCCCCAGGCCCGGCGAGATTCGTAATCCACGAAATTCCGGTGAAGCTCCTGATGCGAAGAAACGCCGTTCACGCAGAACGCAACGTAAAAATCGTCGTCGCTCCAGCCCGTGTAAATCTGAGAGGGCGCCGACGACGGCTCGATTCGCCAATGCTGAATCGACGGCCGATCCACCATTTTCGTCAAACGCCCGTCGTGAATCAGATCGTCGCCGCTCCAATCATCGAGCTTGCCGTTGACGTGAACGTTCCCCTCTCGGCGCATGCTGGCGGCGACGGGAAGCGCCGCCTGCGTGGCGTACTGGCGCGCGTGTAGCCATCGACGAACGTGATCTCGATGGGTCTTCGCGAATCCGGCGTGATCCGATCCAGGTTCACGCGCGCGTCCATCGAAAATCGCTGCACCCAATACGTCCGCAGGGCGCCGACCAGGACCGGGGCCGGGTCATATTCCCACGCGTCGCCGGCACGGCTCCAGAGCAATTGATTCTCCTCCGGCCGATTGTCGCCGGCGTTGTAAATGTCCACGCCCAAACGCAAAGACGCCCAACGGTCTCCGTTGGAGCGGCCGGGATCGTCCCAAAGCCACTGCGCCGTCCGCGGCAGAACGTAGGGTCTTTCCCGCGGTTCCTGCCAGCGGACGATGTCGAGATTCAGGTCGCGCTCCAGGATTTTGACGTCGGGATCGTCCGGCGACGCCCCCGGCGACCGCAGCAGGATCGCCCGCGCCAGCAGCACTGCGCCTCGTCCCAGGTTTTTTGATCGGCCGTTCCGCTCAGCAGCCCATATTCGGGATCGGGCTCCTGCATGGGTTGAAGCTCCACCTGCCGCGCGATCAGCCGACCCAGCAGCAGGGCATCGGTCCGCATCCCGCGCTGTTCCGCCAGCAGAAGATATTCGTAGTCCTGCTCGGCGCGGCGAAGCCATTTCAGTTGAATGCTCTGCACCGGCGAGTCCACGCCGAACCAGCTTCCCGGATAAAACCAGGTGAGCTTGCCGGGATCGGCCGGCTGGGTTGGATCGTCTTGCTGGGGCAGAGCATCGGACCAGAAGATCAAATCCGCGTGCCGAAGATAGGCCAGCCACGCCCAGAGCCGCACGTCGGGCCCGCTGGCGGCGGCGCCGACGTAGGGCGCCAGCCCGGGCGACTCGGCCCGCAGCCAATGCTCCGGCCGGCGCAGTTCCATCGGCCAGGACTGCGTCGGCGCTGCAAATACCAGCCCCGGCGCCAATGTGATCAGCCGAGAGACCATCGACGGATTCAGAAGCATCGGATTGTCCGATGAGGCGAATTGGATTTGATCGTCCTGAAGCGGTATCGCCACGCGCACCAGCGGATGCGCATCGAGGATTGCCCTGGCCCGCATCGAAAATTGAATGCTCTGCAGCGCCGTCGCCCGGCCCGGCGTATCCGTCCGCAGGAATGCCGCCGTGCGGCTCAGCCAATCCTGGCGATTGAAATGCGCCGAGGCGTTGGACCAATATTCCCGCCGGCTGGCCGCGTCGTAATTGTCCAGATAATCCACGCTCGGCAGAGGCCAATAGCCCAGGGCCGTCTTGTCGGCGAACGCGCCGCCGTCTAGCCAGGGAGTGACAACCGTATCAAAATCCGACCAGTCCACCTGCGGGGTTTGGGCGACGAGCCATTTGACCGTTGGCTGCAAGCGCGGCACGACCGCTTCGGTGCGATTCCGCTGGGCCGACAGGACCAATTGATCGAGCGTTTTGATGGCCGCGGCGTAGCTTGGATTCTCGCGGTTCATCAGCCTGGGCGTGATGGCTTCGAAAGCGTCGGGGTCGAATTGCCGCAGCCGATCCCAGTTGATCTCGCTCACCATCAGCAGGTGGCGCTGCTGTGGAATGGCAAAATCGAAAACGTGCAGGGAGACTTTCACGTTCGATGCCGCGCGGGTGTGTCCGCCGGCGCCGAGTTCGCACGTGATCGAGTAATCCGCCGCCCGGGCGTCGCTGGGAACGCGAAGGTCGATCCAGACAATCGGCGCCTCACCGCCGTCGCCGCAGCGGCTTTGCGCATCAAACGGATGCGCCGGATCGCGCAAGCTGGAAAGATCGACAACTCCGTTCCGGCAAATCAACGGCAGGAGGGCGCGCGGCAACTGCCTTGTTCCCGCGGCCAAGCCCGTTTGTCGAACAAAGCCGGCGCGGTTGGTATCCACCGGCATCGGCAAAGCCTGGTAAGCCGAAAAATTCTCCGGCCCAATCGCCGGCGAAACGTGAAGCTGTAGAATCTGGTTCGGCCCCAATTGCGCCAAATTGTCGATCCGCATGGCGAAGCTGACCCACTCATTCTTCGCCGCCGAGAGCATTACCGGCCCGTCGATCGGTGTCGGCTCCAGCGCAGAGTCCATGTCCACCGCTTCGACAGTAGCGCCACCGGCAATTTCTGCCTGGTTGTTGGACCCACCGGGCGCTTGGCATCCGCCCACCAGGGCAAGCAATATGAGGCTTGCGCTAAGGACCGCGCTGGCAAAGTCCCCCAGACCACCATGCGTAGTTGATGTGCATCCCCGGCGCGTTTGCCGCATGTTTCGCCGATATCGCATCGACATACGTTGATTCATCGAGGCTTCCCGCCAGAAAGGAAAGTCAAAAAATGATCGGCCCCAAACCCCCGAAAACCGCACCAAAACCGCCATTTCACGATAAAAAGCCTTGGGCGAGCGAAAGCGATTGTCTCCAAAAACCAGCCGCGGCACAACTTTTGTATTACTCACCGCGTCAGGATGAGAAAAATGATCACAAGCATCCGGGATGTTCGGGACGGTTGACAATACATGGGCGTGGTCTGTTAGGACAATAGGCCTCGCCAACAAGCCTCGTTTCCTCCTCCGCCAGGCCGCACGGCACAAACCCTCCGCCGTGCGGCCTATTTTTTTTTCGCTCCGACGGACGAAGCACCCGGCCCGGCCTAATTCTCCGCAATCCCCGCCACGCGCGGCTTGCCGAGCGGATTGGCCAAAAACCGCGGCTGGCAGGTCGGGCAGATCTTGAACTCAAAATGCCGATGAACCTGATCCTGAAGTTCCTCGGCCGTCATCTGTCCCATCTCCTCGAGCAACTCATTGATGACCGCCGCAAAATCGACCGATGCCAGCTCGCCGGCGGTGATCGGAGCCATCGACGGATCAGCCAGCACGTCGATCCGCACCAGATAATGCGCGTGCGGCGCGATCGGCTTTCCACAGAGGCTGCATTGCTCCCGCGACATCACTTGGCATTATACCCCAATGCGCCGCATTTCCGTTCTCGCCTGAAAACAAGCTAACCACGAATAAATGCCATGGGTCGAGACAACTTGGCCTGGGACCAATTGAACGTGGTAAAAAACCTTGACATTTGACACGGTCGCGCCGCGGTTGCATTTTGCGGTCTTATATGCGAAATCACCCCACGACCATGGCCCATACACGCACCGGTTCGTTCCCCATTGGTTTCCGCCGCGGTTGGAGCGATTGGCAGAAGAATCTGGCCGACGTAATCGCCTTCGCCAAGGACAATGGATTTGAAGGCATCGACGTCGAGGATCTTTCGGCCGATCAGATCAAGCCGATCCTCGCGGCCGGGCTGGCGGTGGGATCGGTGGATATCAGGAAGCCTTGGTCGGCGCTGGCATCGGCCGATGCCGGCAAGCGCAAGGATGCCGTGGCGGCCGCCGCGGATCACGTCAAATCCGTCGCCGCCTTGGGCGTTCGCAATTTCTTCACGGTTGTTTTTCCGGACGATGATGCGCGCGATCGCAAAGAGAATTTTCGCCTGGCCGTCGATGGATATTCCAGGCTCGCCGAATCCATCGCCGCCAGCGGGGCCCGCATCGTGATCGAGGGTTATCCCGGAAGCTATCCCTATTATCCGGCCCTCTGCTGCACGCCGGAGGGTCTGCGGGCTTTTTTCAGGGAAGCACCCAGCCAATGCCTCGCGATCAATTACGATCCGTCGCACCTGATCCGGATGGGAATCGATTCGGTTCGATTTCTGCGCGAATTCGCCCCTCGCATCGGCCATGTCCACGCCAAGGACACTCTGATCATCGAAGACTCGCTTTACGAATTCGGCAATCTCCAGCCGGCGACGCTGGCCGAGCCGCACCGCTTCGGCGGACATTGCTGGCGTTACGCCCTCGTCGGGCATGGCCAGGCTCCGTGGGCGACCATTCTCAAAATCCTCAAACTGATGGATTATCGCGGTCTTCTCAGCATCGAGATGGAGGATGAGGATTACAACGGCACGGAAGCCGGCGGGAAGCGCGGATTGCTGGAGGCGCGGGATTTTCTTGTCGGGGCTTGAGCCGCGGGGCTTTGCGAATCAGGGTTACAGACGGTTACGTTTCGTTACGCTTTTTGAAGTATGATTAGCGTATGCTAACTTCATTGAATATCATAAGTCATTTGTCAGTAATAACATATGGTCCATAGACGGGTTGTGGACGCCCGGAATTCGCAAAAAGTGTAACGCCAGCCGCGCGATTGGGTCCGATAAAAAATATGCGAAGAAAATGGATTTTTCGATGGCATTGTTGTTTGGTATCTGTTAGGATTCTGGTCAACATTTTCTTACCAGGGAGACAGCAATGCCGGACAATGGGGTGAATGGATCGAACGCGCTGCCGGAGAAGGCGGAATCGGGCGGGGAATTGGCTTTGACGCGGCTGGGGGTGGAGCAGCAGACGGCCCTGGAGTCGCTCCTGACGGGAAAGTCGATCGCGGAGACGGCCCGGTCGGCGGGCGTGTCGCGCATGACGATCTGGCGCTGGATGAAACATGATCCGGCCTTCCGGGCGGCCTACAACCAATGGCACGACCAGTTGCAGGAAAGCTGCCGATCGAGATTGCACGCCCTGACCGACAAGGCGACCGATGCCCTGGAGAAGGCCCTGGAAGCCGGCGACGCGCGGACGGCCCTGCAACTGCTCAAGGGATTGGGAATGATCAAGGAGCGGCCAGCTGGACCGACCGATCCGGAGGAGATAGAGAAAACCCTGGCGATTGAAGAAAAACGGCGGGAACTGAAATTCAGACGGGAGAAGGCGCGGTTGCGCGATGAGGAACTGATGGCGGATGCGGGGATTTGAAGAGATTTCCTATCGGAAGTATGCACCTTACGCAAACCGTCCTATCTGCCGAGGGAAGTCATGCCGAAAGCGCTCAGCAGATGAATCATGGCGAGAGACATCCATACCACAGGGCGCCATTTGGGCCGGACGATTTGTGGCACCATGAAATAAAAGCCGTATAGAATCGCCGCGCCGCCGAAAAGGAATGTGCCTTGCCTCGCCGGTGTGACATTGATGATGGCCGTCGCGGGGCCGATCGGCCCCACAATCCATAGCAAGCTATAGATCGAGCCAAAGTTGGCGACCAGGAGACTCAACAGAAGCCCCACCGTAGCACCTGCGAGGAAATCGCCAATAAGTCCGAACCGTTGTCTAAGAGTGGGCGGCCTAAGTGGTGTGCCATGATAGTCTAGGAATGTCGTTCTCTGTTTCGGTTCCTGTTCGCACATCGCACATCGTCCTATGTCTCGGCCATCCCGTCGCCGGCTTCTTCGCTTGAAAGCTCTTGCGGATGTTCTCCCGCCAGTCGCCTTCCACCCTAAGATTTCGGGTTTGGGCCGGTCTTGGCCTTGGCCGGCCGTTTCGCCTTATTCGATTTGCGAGCCATGCGAGGCGTTATACCACACCAGCCATGGCGTCGGG
>CAWAPL010000020.1:0-17584 GCA_963783845.1 uncultured Phycisphaerales bacterium | reverse complement strand
ACGAATGACCTCTTCTTACCCCCCAATCCTGCTCATCTGCTTTCCACCGTGGCCCGAATGCACATCCGGCTTGAGCCGAACGCATTCGGCCATGGCGTGGGCAAGGGCCTCCAGGCGGCCGTTATCGCTGCGCAGGACGGATTTAACGTCGATTTCGCCGCCGTCGAAAAGACAGGATCGCAGCAGCCCGTCGGCCGTCAGGCGCAACCGATTGCACGTGGCGCAAAACGGGGCGGACATGGCGCTGATGAAACCGATGCGGCCGAGCGCCGGAGCGCGGGCGAGCCGCCAGACGTTCGCCGGACCGACCCCGGCTTCCGATTGGCGATCCACCGGCAGCAGGGGGCCAAGCTCCCGCTCAATGATTTCTCGCGCCTCCCATTCGGGGAGAAGCACATCCTCGCCGCGGTTTTGGCCGTCGCAGCCCGCGGATGGACCCGGATGGGGATTCTCATCCGCCTGCTCGAGCAGGGCGGCTTCGCCCAGCGGCATATATTCGATGAACCGAACGGTGACCTTCCGCCGCAGCGTCAGCCGTGCGAAATCAACCAGTTCGCCATCGTTCACGCCGCGCATGGTGACGCAATTGATCTTGATGGACCTGAATCCCGCCTCCTCCGCCTGATCCAGCCCGGCCAGCACCGCCGCCAAATCCCCGGTCCGGGTGATCCGGCGGAACTTGTCGGGATCGAGGCTGTCGATGCTCACCGTCAACCGATCGAGGCCCGCTTCACGCAGCGGCCGAGCCATTTCCGCCAAACGCTGTCCATTGGTCGTCAGGGAAAGATCCTCCACGCCGTCGATGCGCTTCAGCATGGCGACCAGATCGACCAGCCCATTGCGCACGGTCGGCTCGCCGCCGGTGAGTTTGAATCGGCCAATGCCATGGATTTGCGTCGCGGCCCGCACGACCTGGGCGATTTCTTCAAAGCTGAGTATTTCGCTCTTGGGCAGCCAGGGCACACCGCCTTCGGGCATGCAATACAGACAGCGATAATTGCACCGATCGGTGATGCTGATGCGCAGGACACGGACGGAAGAGATGCTGGCCGGCCCGGTGGCGATCTCGCTGAATCGCGGTCGCGAAATGTCAATAATGGGCAGAAGCAACGCGAAACTCCTTCGGCGGCATTATAGGCCAAAGCCCCACGCAACAGCCTTGGTGCGCCGGTAGAAAGTCACACGTGGTCCAAGACGCCAAGCTCCTAACGAATCGCGTCGTCTTTGATTTTGCCCCCGACCGCCAGCGATGGCGACGAGCGGGGCAGCCCACTTTGACCCCGCGGTCGAACCCGGCTGAGCGTCAATAATATGTGTAGTAATCGGTCGCTTGACGCAGGTCCAAGTTGGCTCGGGTTGAGAATCCCGTGGGAAAGGCTATTCCTAAGGTTCCAACCCCCTGGATCAGTGAGCACGATGCGGAAGCACAGAATTACCTGCTCTCCCAGAATCTGGACAATCGCGCGTTCTCTTAGCAGATCATCCATAACTTTATATTGAAGGCCACCGCGGCGATGGTCCGGCTTATAGGGAGACGCACCTGCCATGATTGCCAGGGTTCGGAGAGCATGTTCGATCTGTGGTATGAGCAAGTGCGCGGAGACAATATGGTCATCACCCAAACACGCGTCAACGCCCTTTCGAACAGTTGGTCTTCGGTCTGGTTGAAAAATCGGCGACATGAAAATCTCTGACGTAATCGCCTCGGCATTGAGGTTGTATCGGCTCAAAAGCTGGACAAAGAGATACCGCAGAAATTGGGCTTCAAACTGAAGATTTTGGACGATCTGGTACAGAACGCGGCCCTTCAAATCCTCTTTTATCGATCCGATTTCCGCGACCGGCCTACCACTTGAATCAACCTGCGTGATGCCGAAGCTCGAAGAAAGTGGTGCCTTTTTAGCTATTTCCTTTACTTGTGTTTCGATTTGAGTGGGGTCCGGGATGAACCTCCATACAATCCGAACGAGCACTTCCTCGAGTGGGCCAGCGAGAATCGAATTTACCCAGTCATCAAGTTCCTGTTTGGTTATTTCAATTTTGTCCTCGAACGAAACCATATGCGACATTGAGTTGGCAGCGACCTCTCGCAATATCACGCCCACCTTGTCCGCCTCTTGCGTGCAGCCGAAATCCGTCAAAAGCAGGTACGCTTCGCGCAACCAGGCCGCACCAATCATGGCCGGAAGCCTCTTGCCCGCAGCGATGTACGCCCGAGCATAAAGGGCGAGAACCCGCCGTACTTCGTCCTGCCGTTTCAGGGATCGGTAGTAACGGGCAAGACGGATTCCGGCATGCTGAGCCCCAATGGGGAAGATTGGTTGGCCCGGCGGCAGATTCTCCGCTTGTTTGACGCTTTCTGCCAAGATGGCTTCCTGATTGCGTACCAGCGTTTCACGCTGACTTGGTTCCAGATGTATGTTCTTGTGGTTAACAAGGAGAAAGTCGAACGCAATCCCGGCAGCATATGGGTCTTCCGTTGAGTGTGAATCCAACTTCAGCACAGCGTTCCGGATTCGTTCGGTTCGGTCTTCGTCCTGTAGGCGGTACGCGAGACTGATGGCTCTCTCAGCCTTCGCAAGCGCTTCGGTTGGTAAGTCATAGAGCCCGCGCTCGATTCAGCTCACAATAGGAATCAATCGCGGTTTGAGCCGATCCAACTTCTCGCTTCCTGCCGGAAATCCTCGCGCCAAAATCCCAAACCAAATCGGCGTAGCGTGCACGGAGTAGCGGGTGTTTGGCTTCCCGCGAACGGGCCGTCCAGTAGTCCAAAATCTGCGGAGTTATTGAATTGGGATTTGGCCAAAGTGTTCCGCTCTTTGAAGCAATTAACTCTCCGAAATACCGGCCTGCTGTAGCCTCGTCATCTGGATATTCTTCATAATCAAAGGCCATACGCTCCCAGGTACAGGCATCGGGGATCGCAATTCCCTTGGCCTTCAAAGCTTCTGAGAATGACCATACCGCATCTGAAACATCATATTCTGCGAATGGCGCGGACCGCTCTTGAAGCTCAGAGAACACGGGCACCAATTCTTCGGGAAGTGCACCCATGGACGACCAAACTAGGCGTGCTCGCATCTTCGTGCAAGCCGGTCATTCATAATCTGTAAGGCTGATTCAACCCCTGATCGACCGATCCGCCAGCAAGAAGTTCCATCGGGGTTTCGTCACCCCCAAATATCATTTCAACCGCACTGCCGGGAGCCGTTTGAGCCGCTGGTTTTGCGGATCGACTTCGATGCCGACCGATTCAAGCGCGGTGACGCCCAGGATCGGTTCGATGTCATCTTGGCCGAAAATGATCGTGGCGCCGACCACCTCGCCCATGAAATCGACTTTGGCGACCCCGATTTCCAGGACGATTTTCCCGCCGTCGGCCAATTCGTGAGTTCGTGTTCCTATTGGCTTGATGCACGGAAAAGGGTGGGGAAGATTTTTCAATAAGCCTTCCTGCCCCTTATCCCAATTCCTTCCGGGAACCAAGGCGATTGAACCGCCAAGCGCCAAAACGCAAAGAAGATTTTTAGCCGCTGATGAAAGGCCGATTCACACAGATAAAAGACGTTGCCAATCGCATTTCCATCTGTGTCCATCTGATTTTTCATCTGTGGCAAATATGTATTTCTTGGCGTCCTTGGCCGCTTGGCGGTTGCATTTATACGCTCCCCAAAATCGCTTCGGAATCTCTCCCTATCTTGCCGTGCTTTTGCCGGGCCGGTCGATGGTCACCGTGTGTGAGCCGAGGGCAATCTGATCCGCAAACAAGACCAGGGCCCCATCGAGGACGCCGAGTTGGCCGGTCGCAAGGACGTGTCCCTTGGCGCTGGGATCGAAAGCCGAGTCTGGAAAGGCCAGTCGAAGGCCGGCGTCAACGGTTCCGGTGGCGCCGGCGTCGTTACGCAGACGCAGCAGGAGATGCGGGTTGGGTTCGCCGGCCAGATCCACGGCCTTGATGGCCACGATGCGGCCCTCAAATTTGACGATCCGGGGCGCGACGGTTTGCGCCGGGCGGGTCGTGGGACCTGACCATAGATCGGAATCGTCGGGTTTAGGCGGCAGAAGTTTGCCTCGCGGATTGCCGCTCGGCGGCTCGGGACTAACCGTATGCGGCGGGCCATAGTTCAAATGGTTCTGCTGATCGCCGCCGTAGGGAAGGTAGGGGACGGGGCCGGGAGGTGGGGCGGGCTCCTTTGCCCATTGCGACGAGGATTCATATGGGATCGGTACGTAGTCCCATTGCCCGGTAGCCCAGTTGAATTGGAAGGGATTGTAGTTCGACTGCGAGTAGAAATTGTAGGCCGGATTCACCGGATAGATTGGCCCGACGCGCGGATCGACTTGCGTCTGCGCCTGCCATTGTCCCCGGGCCAACACGGTCAAACCGACGATCAACGCCATAACCGAAAGGGAAATCCATCGTTTCATGGCAGCCATTCCCAAAAAGAAGTTACCCTTGTTGAAACGGCATAATTTAATCCTGGCGTCCTTGCCGGAAGGACGCTGGCCATCATTTTAGGCGCAAACCGCGCCGGCATGGGAAATCTTTCGTCCCCGCGGCTTTGACTGGGAATCAAACCCCGGTACGATTTGCGCGAATCGGGTTTCCGCGCCGTCGCGGCCGGATTTACTTCGAGCAACCTTTGAGGTGAGAACCATGAAATTGGCAAGAAACACGCTGGCGGCAATGATCGTTTGCATCGTTGTCGCATCATCGATCGCTTCGGCACAAGTGCTGAAGCAGGTCCCGAGCAACGCCTTCCTCGTGCTGAAGGTGAGCAATCTGGACGCCACGAGCAAGAAAGTCTCCGATCTGGCGACGTCGCTCGGGCTGGCGCAGATGGCGCCGCAGATGGCGGACCCGCTGGGGGCGGCGTTGAAGCAGATGGGCGTCGCCGACGGCGTCAATCGCGCCGGCGATATGGCATTCACGTACCTCGACCCGGCTCCGTACAACGCTCCGTCCGGCAAGTCGATTTTGCTGCTGCTGCCCGTTTCCGATTATCAGAAGTTCGTCGCCAATTTTGCCGACGCCAAGCCCGACGGCGATCTGACCCAGGTTCATTTCAAAAACGATTCGGACATCACGTACCTGAGCCATTGGGGCGATTACGCCGCCGCCAGCCCGGTCCGACAGATCGTCGCCACGGCCCCAACCGACGTGCTTCAGGTCGATGGATTGGCCGCCAAGGAATTGGATGGCAAGGATTTCGTCGCCTTCGGCAACTTGAAGGCGCTGCGGCCAAAGATGTTGCAGGGGATCGATTCCCTGCGCCAGCAAGCCCCAATTGAGATCGACAAGGCGGTCGCTCCGGGCGCCGCCAAATTCCAGAACATCGATGCGGCGAAATTCGCGCCGCTGGCGAAGGTGGTGGTGACTCAACTTTTGGATTTCGCCCAGGAATTCGCCGAGGGAGCCGATGCCGCCAGTTTCAGCCTGAATCTCAGTCCCGACGGCATTGCCACGACGTGGATGTGTCAATTCGCGCCCGGATCGTCTTTGGCGAACCGCGTGATGTCGGTGAAGAATGCCGATGAATCCCTCTTGGGCGGGCTGGCCGAGGGAAAGTACCTGTTTTTTGGCGGAGCAAGCAACGGGAATTTCTCCCAATCACTGTCCGATTTTTTGCGCACCATTCAGAAAGCGATCACCGATCTGGGGCCGGAATATTCCTCGCTGAATGATTGGCTCAATGCGATTGTGAAGATGGCGTCGGCCTCGACGGGCTCCTCGGGCGGCATGATGATGCCCACCGTCCAGCCGGGGCAGGGGTCGCTCGTTCAGGTGGTTACAGTGGGTCATGGCGATGCCAAGACGTTGCTCGATGCGTCGCACGCAATGGCCGACGCCCAGCAGGCGGCGATGAAAGCGCTGGGCGTGCACATGCCCGGCTCAACCCAGACCTACATACCCGCCGCCAAGACGGTGGACGGCGTGACCTTCGATGAGATGAAGACCAATTTCAACATGAACGGCAAAACGCCGCAGGAAATGCAGATGGCGCAGATGATGACGATGATTTACGGTCCGCTGGGGCCCGAGCGCGTACCTGGGGATCGTGAACGACCAAACGTTGCTGACGGTGATGGGCCTGGATGACGCGGCCATCAGCGCCGCGATCGCCGCCGCCAAGTCCGGCGACGACCCGCTGGCCAAAACCAGCGGGGTGAAGTCGGTGGCGGCGCAATTGCCGGCCCAGCGATTCGGCGTGTTCTACGTGCCGCTGGATTTGTGGGTCACCACGGGATTTGGTTATGCCAAGATGTTTGGGATCGACATGGGCGTGACGATGCCGGAAAACCTGCCGCCGATGGGCACGACCCTGTCAACCGACGGCCCGGCGGTGCGGGCCGACACGTATTTTCCGTCGCAATTGATGCAGGCGCTGGCGGCGGCGGGCATGCAGGTGTACATGAAGACGCAGAACATCGGGCAGCCGCCGGCGGGCGGCGCGGCCCCGGCCCCCGGCGGAGCGCCGGCGCCCGGCGGGCTGTAAATCGGAGCCGCGCCGGTCGGAGTCAGGTCCCAAACATTTCCGCGATCTTGGCGGCGATGTTCCCGCTGCGCATCAGGCCCTCCCCGACCAGCACGGCGGCGACCCCCGCCTCCGCCAGCTTGCCGATGTCTTGCGCGCTATTGATCCCGCTCTCGCTGACCAGCACCCGGTGGTCGGCCACCAGTTCGCTCAGGCGCAGCGTCGTGCCCAGGTCCGTGCGGAACGTTCGCAGATCACGATTGTTGATGCCCAGCAGGCTGTAACTGCGGTGCGGAAATCCGATCACCTGGTCGCGCACACGCATCAGGTTGTCCAGATCGTGAACCTCGATCAGGCACGTCAGGTTCAGTTCCGTCGCCAGGATTTGCAGGTCGATCATTTGGCTTGTTTCCAGGCACTCGGCGATCAGCAGCACCGCATCGGCCCCGGCCGCGCGCGACTCATACACCTGGTACGGATCGATCAGGAAATCCTTGCGCAGGACGGGAAGAGCCACGGCCTGGCGGACGAGTTGGATGTGCTCGAGCTTGCCCTGAAAATACGTTTCATCGGTGAGAACGCTGATGGCGTCGGCGCCGGCTTCGGCATAGGCGCGGGCGAAACGCGCGGGATCGAAATCCTGGCAGATCACCCCCGCGCTGGGCGAAGCCTTCTTCACCTCGGCGATCAGATTCACCCGCTTTTTGCCCGGCGTCGTCACCGCGCAAAAAAATTCCGCGGCCGATCCATCGCCGCGATTCTTTCCTTCAGCGCCTCCAGCGGGGCGCGCGACTTTGCGGCCGCAACCTCCCGGCGTTTGGTTTCGACGATTTGATCGAGGATACTCATGCGATGGATACCGACAACCGCCCGTTTCCCGGCAAGGCCCGCGGCGTCGCCGTGCGGGTTGTAAATCGGATGGTCTGAATGTCAATCTCTCTCGCCCTTGCGGATTCGACGGCGCTTCAGGTCCCAGGGCTGATCCTCCCGATCGCCGCGCTCCTGGCCCTGGCCGCGGCGGTCGGCATGGGCGTCTTCAGGCCGCGGACGATTCTAGGCCCGCAGCGGCTCTCGGCGGGCGAGTCGCCGAGAATTTTGCTCGGCACGATCGGATTGACCCTCGCGGCATGGGCGCTTTGCAATCTCGTGCTGGGTGCGTCGCATCAACGGCTGCTCGTGATGCGACACCAGCCGCCGAATTCACCTTTTTCCGCCGCCGAAACGGTGATCTACGGCGTCATAATGGACGCGGCGGTGCTGGCGGCGGCCCTGGCGGCGACTCTCAGCCGTCCCGAGGGCGCCCGCAGGTCGGGAATCAGTTTAGCCAGGTTTCCACTGGGCTTTCTCGGCGGCATCTTCGCAATCGCCATCGTCCTGCCTCTGGTTGATTGTGTCGGGGGGCTCACGGAATTGATGCTGAAATGGCTGCACAAATCCCCGCCCCCGCACGATCTTTTGCAAATCCTCAACGCCCATCCCGCGCCTTGGCTGCGCACGGCCGACGTGCTATCGGCGTGCGTGCTGGCCCCCTTGGCGGAAGAAATTTTCTTTCGCGGTCTGGTGCAAACCCTGTTGCGCTACGTTCTGAACCGTCCCTGGCTCGCGGTATTTCTGACCGCCGCCATGTTCGCGGTGGTCCATCGCTGGTGGACCTGGCCGGAGATCTTCTTTCTGGGAATCGCTCTCGGCTACGTTTACGAGCGCACCGGCAACCTGTGGATGAGCGTGACGATGCACTCGCTTTTCAATTTGACGTCGATCTGGCTGTTCGTGCATTTCGGATAGCCGATGCCGGGGGAAAGTCCGACTCCCATTGAAATCCCCCGGCCCAGCGGCACGTTACAGAATGTTACAAAACGTTACACTTTTTCGTATTTTATTAGTGAACGCTAAGTTGTATACAACGCCGCAAGCAACTTGTTGTTAAGAGCTTATGTCATTTTCAGACGGCATTTTCGGAGCGAGTTGGCGAGAGAGTGTTCAACCGGACTCAACGGGTCTTTTGCGGGAATTCAGCGGGTGTTGTGGACTACGGATGTCACGCTGGCCCAACTCGCGTTTCTCACCCTAGGAGCCAGCGGACTTCAATGACGGTGGCAGTTAATTCGGAGCTGTCCCGGTTTCCGGTTCCGGAGCTGTCGCGGTTTCCGGTTCGGAGCTGTCCCGGTTTCCGGTTCCGGTTTCCGGTTCGGAGCTGTCCCGGTTTCCGGTTCCCGGTTTCGTAACTGTTTACCGTCATCGCCTTAAACCATGCGATTTCCCGGCCGCTTTTTTGCATGTCGAGGCGCTGGGTGACGAAATCGAAGATGATGCATCGTCGTGTTTTTGCGGACGATTCGAGCACGGTAAACAGTTACCCGGTTTCCGGTTGGAGCTGTCCCGGTTTCCGGTTCGGAGCTGTCCCGGTTTCCGGTTCCAGCTTGCAAAGGACGACGAGGGTGAGCACCGCATGTGGGTCGCAGGCGTGGACTCAATAACCAGTTCTCGGACGCCAAATCGCGTCCTTCACACTTGTGCATACTTGTTTCTGCACGTCATTGATGACCAGAAAATCTGCTCCGGATGTCTCGTTATCAATGAGGTAGAACACCTTTTTCTTGTCTTTCAATGGGGCTATCATCGATAACTCAACATGCAAGTTTCCAGAGTGCTGCCTCAAGTCCACCAAGACCCTCTCACACTTCTGCAAATAAACTGAAACCACCTTCTCCCAACCGATTGCGCCAGATGTTCTCGATGTTGTCAACAACGTATGCAGCTTCAAACTGATTAAAGGGGACGTAGCTATTAGCTAATTAGCTACGTCCCCTTTAATCCGATCCAGCGAACACGGGATTTGTACGGGATATTACATATGCCGCCTCAATGCTCGCATGACCCCAGGGGAACACATTCCAGGTCTCCATGTGGACGTGAACCGGGACGTGAGCGCTTAGGGACGTGAACCGGCTGACCGTGAAGCCGCTCACGTCCTTGCGGTTCGTGAAGCTGTTGGAGCGCGAGGAATCGCTTTTGAAGGGCCGACTCACCGATTACAACCCACCCACGTCAAAAAAGCGATAGGAATTCTCAAATAGCGCCATCACTTCCGCGCCACGGCTATCACGGCAGCAATGGCGCTCGCTACCGAAGCGATGGCTGAAATCACTGCCAAAAGCCACAGTCGCGATTCTCTTACCGTTCGCTCGGCTTCTGCGACCCGCCGTTGCAATTCGTAATCTGGTGCGCGTGGTGACCGTCCTGAATAGCTCTGGGTTTGAGGTTCACCTTCAATGTCAACACCAAGTTCCTTAGCCCGCTGTGCAAGTTGGTCGCCTTGAAGAATCTTGGCCATGGTGACCCATTTTATCGAATGCTGGTGGATTTGACGTGGAATTTCAAAGTATACCATTACCCACTTGCGGACCAGCCCCCTCCCTAACCCTCCCCCGGATTACCGGGGTAGGGGAATAGGCGTCACGCACATGTTGCCGGCGATTCGGATGACCGATGCTGGACGCTGCGCTTCGCGAGCTTTAATCTTGCGGCATGGCCAAACGCTTCCTGGTCACCGGCGGGGCGGGATTCATCGGATCACATCTTGCCGAACTGCTCGTTTCCCGCGGCAATGCCGTCACGATCCTCGATGATCTGTCCACCGGACGGATGGAAAACCTGTCGGAGCTGCGCGATCGGCCGGCCGTGCAGATCGTGCGCGATTCGGTCGAGAACGAACGCGTCGTCAATATCGCCATGGCCTCGTGCGATGTTGTTTTCCATCTCGCGGCCGCCGTCGGCGTGCAGCTCATCGTCGATCAGCCGGTGCGAACCATTCGCAGCATCATCCACGGAACGGAAGTCGTCCTGGAATCGGCCCAGCGCTATGGCCGGCCGGTGCTGATTACCAGTTCATCCGAGGTTTACGGCAAGGGGGCTCGCTTGCCGTTCGGCGAGGAGGACGACGTGGTTGTCGGTCCGACGCGGTCCAGTCGATGGTGTTACGCCTACAGCAAGGGGATCGATGAGTTTCTCGGCTTGGCGTATCACAAGCAGGATGGGCTGCCGGTGGTGATCGTGCGGCTTTTCAACACCGTCGGGCCGCGGCAGGTGGGGATGTATGGAATGGTATTGCCGCGTTTTGTTGCCGCGGCGATGAAAAACGAACCACTCAAGGTTTACGGCGACGGCAAACAAACGCGATGTTTCTGTCACGTCGGCGACGTGATCGACGCCTTGGCCCGGCTCATGGATGAACCGGAGGCGGTCGGACAGGTGTTCAACGTCGGCAGCGACGACGAGATCACCATCGCGGACCTGGCCCGGCGAGTGATCGCAGTTTGCAAATCCTCCAGTGCGCTCGAATATGTCAGCTACGAGCGCGCCTACGGACAAGGCTTCGACGACACCCGGCGAAGGGTGCCCAAATTGGACAAGATTCGATCCACGATCGGTTTCCGGCCCCGGTACGATCTCGATCATATGATTCAATCCGTGAAGGAATTCTTGAGCGGAGCATGAATCCGGCGCTGCAATCGAAGGAGATGTTTTTGGACGGGTTGCTCGCGGACGCGCCACGGCGATAATGCCCGGCGGCAACTTGGAGGCTGGAAAGATCAGCAATGTTCACTTCCACAACGGGTAGCACTACCTTGCCGGCGCTTTCATGGGACACGGTGCTTTCACCGCACGTCTACGTGTTTTACGCGGCCTGGCTGGTGAGCTTCATCTTCACCCCGATCATGCGGGCCATCGCCAACTACTACGGCATCATCGATCATCCCGATCACTTGCGCAAGCTGCATAAATCGCCCGTGGCCTACCTGGGCGGCGTGGCGGTCTTCATGGGATGGCTCGCGGGACTGGCGACGAGCCAGCTTCACATTCCCGAGGCCGAAATCGGCTCGCCCCATCTGCAGGTGAAGTTGAACATCGTCTTCGGGGCCCTCATCATCGTTCTTCTGGGCCTGTGGGACGACGTGAAGCGAATCCCGCCCCGAAATAAAATACTCGGCCAGGTTATCGTCGCGATAATCCTTCTAAAGGGTGGAGTTGGGTCGCACTGCCTGGATCCGCTCATTGTTCCGATCAACGTCCGTATGCAAAATGTCCTGGGCCCGCACTTCTTCATACCGGACATGGTGACGGCGGTCATGAGCTGGAGCTTCGTCATCGCCACGGTCGTGGGCTGCTGCAACGCCACCAATTTGCTCGACGGCCTGGACGGATTGTGCGGCGGAGTCACCGCGGTTATCGGCGCGGGGTTCTTGTTTCTGGCCGTCCAACTCGCCATGCTGGCGTTGGAACCGGATTGGGACGCGGTGCGAATTGTCCTGTCCCTCGCGTTGCTCGGCGCCGTCCTTGGCTTCGTGCCGTACAACTTCAATCCCGCCTCTATTTTCATGGGCGACGCCGGCAGCATGTTCATTGGTTACTCATGCGCCACCATCATCGTGCTTCTGGCTCAGGAGCAATCCAAGTGGCTGCTGGCGGCAATGGTCATGTTCGCTTTGCCGATCCTGGACACGGCTTTGGCGTTTGCGCGTCGATGGGTCAATCGCCGGCCACTGTTCAGCGCCGACAGACACCATTTCCATCACCAACTTGTCGCCCGGGGATTTACCATTCGCCAAACGGTCATGATAAGCTACGGGTTGGCCTTCGCCTTCTGTCTGCTGGGAATGATGATTGCGGTGATGCGGACGCGCTACGCCGCCGCGCTTTATCTGGTCATCTTTGGATCCATCATCGTGGCGGCGTACAAGATGGGGCTGGTGCACGAAAAGCGGCAAGACGTCGGCAACGATGCAAATGGTTCCGATCAAACTCCGCCGCCGGAGTCGGACCCATCCAGCGGCATTTGACCGCTCGCCGTCCCATAACCCGCTGATTCCACGGCATTTACCACCCAGGACCGGCGAGGGTTTCACCGCCGAATTCAGCAAGGTGTAACACCGTCTGTCCGATTTCATGTTACAGTGGGAACGCGAATTGTATCATGGTATTTCGGTAGGCGATTCTTCAGCCGTTTCGTGAGGTGAAATTCAATGGATGTAACAACGATTGGATGCGGATACGTCGGCCTGGTCACCGGGCACCTGTCTTGCGAGTATCGGTCACACGGTCCGCGGCGTGGAAAAGGACGCCAAGAAGCTCAAAACCCTTCTTGATGGGCATTGCCCCATCTTCGAGCCGGGCCTGCACGAACTGATGCAGGAACATTACGCCTCGGGCCAACTGCAATTCACCGATAACGTGAAGACGGCCGTGAAAGAAGCGGAGGTGGTGTTCCTCTGCGTCGGCACGCCGTCCAAGCCCGATGGAACGGTGGAGATGAGTGATCTTGAAGCGGCCGGCAAGGAAGTATGCGATGCGCTGGCGGAATACAGCAACGACTACCTGGTGACCATCGTGGTCAAATCGACCGTCCCGGCCGGCACCAATCGCAAGCTCTACAATTTTCTCAAGGAGCAGACGCGGGCCCACGTGCAGGTGGTGAGCAACCCCGAATTCCTGCGCGAAGGCAGCGCGGTGAAGGACTGTCTCGAGCCCGACCGCATAGTGATCGGCGGCGAGTCGCCCGAGGCCTTCCGCATCATGCGCCGGTTGTACGACCCGCTGGTCAAGCGCGAAGAGAATTTCATGACGATGAATTGGGAATCCGCCGAGCTGACGAAATATTCCGCCAACGCAATGCTCGCCGCCCGAATCTCGTTCATGAACGAGATGACCATCCTGTGCGAGGGTTACGGCGCGGATATCGAGGACGTGCGCAAGGGCATCGGCAGCGACAGCCGAATCGGCCCGGCGTTTTTGCGCCGGGTGCGGCTTCGGCGGAAGCTGCTTCCCCAAGGACGTGGCCGCCCTCGAGCATATCTCCCGCGCCGTCGGTCACGAGAACCTCTTTGTGAAGACGATTCAAGCCATCAACAAGGGCCAGAAACGGCGATTTGTCGAGAAGATGGAGCAGAAACTCGACCGGCCGCTCGCCGGGGCGAAGATCGCCGTCTGGGGCCTGGCATTCAAAGCCGACACCGACGACATTCGCGAATCCCCCGCCCTGGACGTGATCCGCCATCTCCTGGACAAGGGGGCTCACGTCAAGGCCACCGATCCCAAGGCCATGGAGAACATGAAGCAGATCTTCAAGGACGAGGTGGAATGGAGCGTGGACCCCGTTTCCTGCGCCTCGGCGCCGATGCCGTGGCCCTGCTGACCGATTGGCCGCAATACACGACGCTGCCGTTCCGCAAGATCGCCGCGACGATGAGCATTCCGGTGATCTTCGACGGCCGCAACTGCCTGCATCGCGACATCATGCGCGAGGCGGGATTCCAGTATTACCCCATCGGCCGCCCGGCCGTGGAGAATTCATTGCGGTTGAAGCATCGGGTATAGGTTCGGCATATCATCTGCCGTCGGTTCCATAGCGCAGAGAGAGATGACCTCGACTTTGTCGTCAACCCGAATCAAACTGCCGCGGGAGGCGGTGGCGCAATTCTGTCGCCGCCACCGAATTCTCCGGCTCAGCTTTTTCGGCTCCATATTGCGGGATGATTTTCGACCCGATAGTGACGTGGATGTGCTCGTGGAATTCGAGCCGGGAGCGCGTACAGGCTTGCAATTCTTCGAAATGGAACGGGAGCTTTCGCAACTTTTGGGACGCAACGTCGATCTGAACACGCCCGGATTTCTTAGCGGCCAATTCCGTAAAGATGTGCTGGCCACCGCAGAGGTCCAGTATGTCGCCCCGTGACGACGGGAAATGGACACGCGCTTACGGTTGCGTTGTCGGCGCCGCGCGCGTGAACACGGCCGCTTCGCCATCGTACATCTTCTCGTTGTCCAGATTGGCTCCGATCACTTTTTCCAGCGCGTCCGATGAACTGACGTCCTTGCCCGTGAAGAAATCATCCTTCAGGTTCCGCAGCGACAGCTTCGCATGATCCGGCGACAACGACACGCGCATGACCATGAATTTGTCGTCGATCGATCCGTCGTCGCTTAGCGTGCGCAAGTTGGCGAATGTGACCCCGTTCACGTCGGCCGTGTATCCAACCATGCGCATCGGTTTCCAGGCGTTCCCCCCGGTCTCGGAGTATTCCACAAAGTATTGCGTGTTGTCGAGGTTGCGAATGACGATGGAGTCGGTCTTGTCCTTGTCCGCCATCGTAAAGTCGCCGACATACGCGCGATTGACGGTGGCGCTGGCCGCGGAGCCGAGAGGGGTTTTCGTGGTGTAACAACCCAAACCGAACGTCAGGAAAAGCAGCGAAGCGGCGAGGGCGGCGAGGCGACGAGGAAACATGGCTACCTCCATGGAAGTTAGTCTGGCATGAATTCTACATCCCTTTGCCGAACGTTCGCAACAAGCCGCGCCGGAGCGAATGGAGTATCGATCCGAAATCGCTAAAATCCGCGGCGGTCTTTGATTCGAAAGGCAACCGACATGAGTTTGGCCCAAACCGACCCGCAGATCGCCGAATTGATCCGCCTCGAGCGGCAGCGGCAGGAATCCACCCTCGAGCTGATCGCCAGCGAGAACCACGTTTCGCCCGCGGTGATGGAAGCCGCCGGCTCCGTGCTGACCAACAAATACGCCGAGGGATATCCCGGCGCTCGCTACTACGGCGGATGCGGCTTCTATGACCAAATCGAAAACCTCGCGATCGAGCGGGCCAGGCAATTGTTCGGCTGCGCCTTCGCCAACGTCCAGCCCCACAGCGGCGCCAACGCCAACCTCGCCGCCTTCATGGCCATGATGCAGCCGGGGGATCGTTATATCTCGCTCAACCTCGCCAGCGGCGGACACCTCAGCCACGGTATGAAGCTCAACACGTCGGCGATCTTCTACAAGCCGGACCATTATGAGCTTGATCCCAAGACCGAGCAGATCGATTTCAACAACGTCCGCGCCAAGGCCAGGGAACTGAAGCCGAAGATGATTCTTTGCGGATACAGCGCCTACGCTCGGACGATCGACTTTGCCAAATTCCGAGAGATCGCCGACGAGGTGGGGGCGATGCTGATGGCGGACATCGCCCACATCGCCGGGCTCGTGGCGACCGGGACGCATCCCTCGCCGTTTCCCCACGCGCATGTCGTGACCACGACCACGCACAAAACCCTTCGTGGCCCCCGCGGCGGTTTGATCCTGACCAATGACCCGGAACTGGCCAAGGCGATCAATCGCAGCGTCTTTCCCGGCAGCCAGGGCGGGCCGCTCATGCACGTCATCGCCGCCAAGGCCGTGGCCTTTGGCGAGGCCCTGCGCCCGGAGTTCAAAACCTATTGCGGACAGATCATCAAAAATGCCAAGGCCCTGGCCGCCGCCCTGCAACAGCGCGGATATCGGCTGGTAAGCGGCGGAACCGACAACCATCTGATGCTGATCGATCTGCGGGCGCAAACGAAGCCCTCACCGGCGCCGATGCCGCGAAGGCCCTGGAAGCCGCCGGCATCATCACCAACAAAAATGGAGTTCCCAGCGACCCGCGTCCGCCGAAAGTCACCAGCGGCCTGCGCCTCGGCACGCCGGCGGTGACGACGCGCGGATTGAAGGAGCCGGACATGGCCAAGGTCGCCGATTTTCTCGACGCCGCCCTGGTCGCCAAATCCGAGCCGGCGACGCTGGAAAAGATTCGCAAGCAAGTGGCCGAGTTTTGTGAGATGTTCCCGATGCCGCATTAAAAGCCTGCCGACTTTAGTCGGCAGGGCCCCCTCCAGTATGCATAACGATTTTTTCTAACAACCATTCCCATGGCCAAAAACATCAAAGCCCGCAGCGCAGATTACTCCCAGTGGTATCTCGACGTGATCAAGGCCGCGCAACTGGCGGATTACGCCCCGGTCAAGGGTTGCATGGTCATCCGCCCCGAAGGATACGCCGTCTGGGAAGCGATCCAGCGCGATCGGACTGGCGGTTCAAGGAGACCGGGCACGTCAACGCTTATTTCCCGCTGCTGATCCCGCAGAGTTTTCTCGCCAAAGAAGCCGAGCACGTCGAGGGGTTTGCCATGGAATGCGCGGTGGTGACGCATTCCAAGCTGGAAAAGGGGGAAAGGGATTGCAGCCGGGCGGGAAACTGGAGGAGCCGCTGGTGGTGCGTCCGACCAGCGAAACCGTCATCGGGCACATGTATTCGCAGTGGGTGCAGAGCTATCGCGATTTGCCGCTGCTGATCAACCAGTGGTGCAACGTGATGCGGGGGAATTGCGCACGCGGCTGTTCCTGCGGACGAGCGAATTCCTGTGGCAGGAAGGTCACACGGCCCACGAAACCAGCGACGAAGCGCGGGGGAACGCTGCGCATGCTGGACGTGTACGCCGAGTTCGCGGAGAAATTCCTGGCCATTCCGGTGATCAAGGGCCGCAAGACCGACGCGGAAAAGTTCCCGGGGGCCGACGACACCTACGCGATCGAGGCCCTGATGCAGGACGGCAAGGCCCTGCAATGCGGCACGAGCCATTTCATGGCCGAGAACTTTCCCGGGCCTTTGACATGAAATTCCTTGGCCGCGACCAGAAGACCCATTTCGCGTACACCACCAGTTGGGGCGTGAGCACGCGGCTGATCGGCGCCATTATCATGGCCCACAGCGACGACGAGGGATCGGTGCTCCTCCCGCGGCCCCCGACGGTCGTCGCCGTGGTGCCGATCTTCAAGACCGACGCCGAGGGGGCGGTGGCGGATTTCACGGGCAAGGTTGTTGGGCGCCCTGGCCGGGCGGAGGAGGTTCCGCCGCGGCGAGAGGCCTCGCCCGACGAGATCAGGAGCTACTTTTTCGACAAGCCCACCGGCCAAAGATCGTGGTCGACTGGCGCGACGCGCGGCCGGGCGACAAACAATATCACTGGGAGCAGCGCGGCGTGCCGTACCGCCTGGAGATAGGCGCGCGCGACGTAGCCGCGGGCGTCCGATGGTGCTGAAGCGGTGCCTGGATCGCGAGAAATTATCCGTGCCGATTGCGGAGATTTCCGGGCCTTGGCTCCGTCAGAAAATGGATCAAATCCAGGCGGCCATGTTCCAAAAGGCAAAAGAACATCGCGACCAGAACACGCGGGAGGCCGGCAGTTTTGACGAGATGAAAAAAATCCTCGCCGAGCAGGGGGGATTCGTCCGAGCCTGGTTCA
>CAWAPL010000019.1:0-6872 GCA_963783845.1 uncultured Phycisphaerales bacterium | reverse complement strand
AATCCCTCGGTCTTCGGCCAATCGGTGACGTTCACGGTGACGGTCGCGGCCAACGCACCGGGGGCCGGGGCCCGACGGGAACGGTGACGTTCATGGATGGCTCGACGACGTTGGGCACGGGGACGCTGGACGGCTCCGGCCAAACCACGCTGAGCACGTCGGCGTTGTCTGTCGGTGGCCATTCGATCACGGTCGTCTACGGCGGCGACACGAACTTCACGAGCAGCACGTCGTCAACATTGACCCAGACGATGGATCAGGATGGAACGAGCAGTTCCGTGTCGTCATCCGCCAATCCCTCGGTCTTCGGCCAAACGGTGACGCTCGCGGCCACCGTGGCGGCCAGCGCACCGGGGACGGGCACGCCGACGGGATCCGTTACCTTCATGGATGGCTCGACGACGCTGGGCACGGCGACGCTGGACGGCTCCGGCCAAACCACGCTCAGCACGTCTAGTTTGTCGGTCGGCGGCCACTCCATCACGGTCGTCTATGGCGGCGACACGAACTTCACGACCAGCACGTCGTCAGCATTGACCCAGACAGTGGATCAGGATGGAACGAGCAGTTCGGTGTCGTCATCAGCCAATCCTTCGGTGTTCGGTCAATCCGTGACCTTCACTGCGATGGTGGCGGCCAGCGCACCGGGTTCGGGCACGCCGACGGGATCCGTTACCTTCATGGATGGCTCGACGACGCTGGGGACGGGGACGCTGGACGGCTCTGGCCAAACCACGCTGAGCACGTCGGCGTTGTCTGTCAGTGGTCATTCGATCACGGTCGTCTACGGCGGCGACACGGACTTCGCGACCAGCACGTCCGCGGCATTGGCCCAAACGGTGAGCCAGGATCCCACAACTGCCTCGGTCGTTTCCTCGGCTGAGCCCACGGCCTTTAGCCAGCCGGTGACATTCACGGCGACGGTGACAGCCAATGCTCCGGGTCTGGGCGCGCCGACGGGGACGGTGACGTTCATGGATGGCTCGGTTACCTTGGGATCGGGATCGCTGGATGGGTCGGGTCAAGCCACGTTCAGCATCTCGAGTTTGGCGTTGGGGGCCCACTCCATCACCATTGTGTACGGCGGAGACTCGAACTTCGAAGGCGGCACATCTCCCGCGATCACCGAGTCGGTGTATCAGACGCCGCCGTCCATGCTCGCCTTCGGCCAGCAGCCGACCAGCGCAATCGCGGGAAACGCGATCAGTCCGGCCGTCACCGTGGACGTGGAAGATCCCTTCGGCAACGTGGTCGCCTCCGACAACTCCAACGTGACGCTCACCGTGGCCAGCGGCCCCGGCGCTCTTCTGGGCACGCTCACGGTTGGGGCGGTCAACGGCGTGGCCACGTTCAGCGATCTGTCGCTCGACGTGGCAGGCTCCTACACGCTCGCGGCCAGCGATGGTGCAATCGCGGGCGCTGCTTCCAACAGTTTCACCATCAGCCCCGCGGCGGCCTCCAAGCTCGCTTTCGTTCAGCAACCCACCGATGCCACGGCGGGAACCGAGATCAATCCTCCCGTTACCCTCGACGTTGAAGACCCATTCGGCAACGTGGTTGCCACCGACAATTCCAACGTCACGCTGTCGGTTGCCAGCGGCCCCGGCTCTCTCCAGGGCACGCTCACGGTTGCCGCCCAAAACGGCCTGGCGACCTTCAACAATCTGTCGCTGAATACCAGCGGCGCCTACACCTTGTCGGCCGGCGACGGTTCGCTGAACCCTGCCACCTCCAATGCCTTCACGATCACCGCGGCAGGCGGCCCCGCGAGCCTGGGGATTTCCCAGCAACCCACCAGTTTGACGGCCGGAAGCGATCCGTCATCCGCGATCGTCATCCAAATCAAGGATCAAAACGGCAACGTCATCACCGGCTTCAACTCGCAAGTTTCTCTTTCCATCGCGAGCGGCCCTGCCGGCGGCGTGCTCGCGGGAACGACCACCGTCACGGCCGTGAACGGCGTCGCCACCTTTAGCGACATTCAAATCGACCGCGCCGGCGCTTACGTATTGGCCGCTTCGACAACCGACGGGACCGTGGCCGAATCCAGCCCAATCGAAATCGATCCGGGTCCCGCGGCACAGAACGTCGTCACGCAGCAGCCCAGCCCAAGTTGGCAGTTCGGCGCGATTTCTCCGAACGTCGTCATCAACCTGACCGATCAATTCGGCAATCCAGTCGCGGTGTCCGGCGTCAGCGTCACCGCGGCCATTTCTTCGGGTCCCGCGGGCGCGATTCTTTCCGGCACGCTGAGCGTTCCGGCCGTCGCCGGTCAAGCGACGTTCGACAATTTGTCGGTAGACCTTCCGGGCAGATACAACCTCATATTCACCTGCTGCGCGGATTCGCCCGCGGTGACCGAGTCTTTCGAGGTTGTTTCGATTCCTGCAGAGCAATTCCTGTTCAACGGTTCTCCGCTCAGCTCACGGAGCGTTCTGATGCAGCAACGGCGCAACGCGCCCGCTTACCTGAAGCTGGGCCCGCCATTGATGATTTATTCGGCACTGGTCGCCACCGCCAATCACTTTACCGCGGCCCCGGCCGTCGTCGTCACGCCGCAGTCCTTCCTGGACGTCATCTCGGCATTGAGCCCTGATCTCCTGCGCAAATTCCTGGATTCCATCTGATCGCAAGTTTGGCCCTTCATCCAGATATTGATAAATTCGCACCCAGGCCTTATGACCAAGTTGAACCTTGACCCGGGAGCCCCAAATGCGTTTCCAAACCGCCGTTGCCTCCATCGTTTGTCTAACATCGAAAATAGCCGTGGCACAATCCCAGCCGCAAGTCGTGCATCTTTGGGACAACGGCGCCCCCGGATTCGAAAGCCGGCGTGACGAGCCGGAAGTCGCCAAGGACTACTGGGTCCGCAACATCCAGAATCCGTCGATCACGGTTTTCCTGCCGCCGAAGGAAAAGGCGAACGGCGCGGCGGTCCTGATTATTCCGGGCGGCGGGCATCGCGAGCTTGTATTCAACGCCGAAGGGCGCGATCCGGCCCTGTTCCTGAACAGCCTGGGAGTCACGGCGTTCGCCCTGAAATATCGCCTGGCGCAGAGCCGAAATCCCCCTACAAAATCGAAATCCACGACCGCCAGGATGCCTATCGCGCCATGCGCCTGATCCGCAGCCGAGCCAAGGATTGGAACATCGATCCAAACCGCCTCGGCATCCTCGCCTTTTCCGCCGGCGGCGAGATCGCTGAGCTGATCGCTTACGCCCCCGGCAATGGCGAAGCGAGCGCCCCCGATCCGGTTGACCGGCTGAACGGCAAGCCGGATTTTCAAATGCTGATTTATCCCGGACCACTGGGAGTTCCCGACGTCGTCCCACCCGACGCGCCGCCGGCGTTCATGCTCGTTGCCAACGACGATAACCCTCAAGCCGATGTCGTCCTGTCGCTTCTGCAAAAATATCGCAAGGCCGGTCGGCCTGTGGAGGCCCACTTTTTCGCCCGCGGCAGTCACGCCTTCAACATGGGCGATCGCTCGAAATTTGCCTCCATCAAGTCATGGCCGCAGCGCATGGCGGACTGGTTGGCCGACAGCAACATCCTCAAAGGCCCGGATACCAGCCGGCCGGCTGCGAAATGATGGAGCCGGATGTGATCCAGGTCATCGACTTTCACAAGGCCTATCGCGAAACCGTCGCCGTCACGGCGCTCAGCTTTGACGTCCAGCCGGGGCAGGTGCTGGGACTTCTCGGTCCCAACGGCGCCGGCAAGACCACCACGCTGCGCGCAATAGCCGGAGTAATTCCTCCGACGCACGGCCGTCTGCTGATCGGCGGCCACGACGTCTGCGCCGAGCCGGTCGCCGCCAAGCAGCTTCTCGCCTACGTCCCGGACGATCCCAAGCTGTTCGACGCCCTGACCATCTGGGAACATTTTCAATTCATCGCCGCCGCTTACCGCGTGCGCGACTTCCAGGCCAATGCCCAGGCCCTGCTCGACCAGTTCGAGCTGACGGGCAAGCGCGATTCCCTGGCCCAGGAATTATCGCGCGGCATGAGACAGAAGTTGGCGATCTGCTGCGCGTACCTGCACGATCCGCGGGCGATCCTGTTCGACGAGCCGCTGACGGGCCTGGATCCCCACGGCATTCGCACGATGAAGGCGTCGGTGCGGCAGCGCGCTTCGGCCGGGGCGGCGATCGTCGTCAGTCTCGCATTTGCTCGCGCTCGTGCAGGATCTATGCACCCACCTGCTGATTCTGCATCACGGCCGGCGGCTGTTCTTTGGCCCGGTGGAAGACGCCAAGGCGGCGTTCGCCTCCGTCAGCGGCGATGCGTCGTTGGAGGAACTATTCTTTCGCGCAACGGAAGGCTCGACCGTTTAGCAGCGAAGAGACGGGGAGCGTGCGTCGGAGAAGAGCGCCGAGTCCTATTGGAAACCTAATGCCCCGAGCCTTATGGACGCTTCTCGGCCTGCACTTTCGCGGCGTGTTCCGCCGCATGTTGCGCGGCGTCCGCACGCCAAGGGGCATGGCATTTCTGGTGCTCGGAATCCTGGTGATCACCGCCTGGCTGGGCCCGGCGCTCTACCGCGCCGTAAAAATGCCGCACGCGGAAGTGCGCATCGTGCGGACCGTCGCTCCGTTTGCGATTCTCGGTTTCTGCCTGGGCAATCTCGTCGCTTCCTTCGGCGAGAATGCCATCGCGTTCACGGCGGCGGAAGTCGATTTTCTCTTCCCCGGCCCCTTCTCCCGCCGATCGCTTTTGGGATTCAAGATCATCAAAAGCGCGCTGGGGACCGTCTTCACCTCGCTGTTCCTTCTGGTCATGCTGCTCCGCTACAGCGCTTCCTGGTTCGCGTGCATCGTCGGCATCTGGCTGACGGTCCAGTTCATGCAACTCTTCGCCATGGCGGTCGTGATGGTCGGACAAACGGTCGGGGAAAGGATTTACAGCGCCGCGAGACGGGCCGTCCTTCTCACGGCGGCGGGTCTGGCGGTGGTTGCCGCCGCGCCCAGGCTGGCCGCCGCCCTGGACCACGGCCCGATAGAACTCATGCGCCAAGTTCACGCGACGATCGGCGGCCGGGTGTTGCTCGCCCCGTTCGACGTATTCGCGCGGACTTCCACGGCGCCCAGACTCTTTCCCGATTTTGTCCAGTGGGCGGGGCTGGCCCTTCTGATCGACGCGCTCATGCTGGGGATCGTGATCTGGCTTGATGCGAACTATCTGGAGACGGCGGCGAGGGTCAGCCAGCGGCGCGTATGAGCGGCTGCACCGCGCCCGCCGCGGTGGAATCGGCATGATGTCGTCCCGAAGCAGCGCCGGCTTGAGCTTCAGGCCGCTGCCGTGGCTCGCCGGCGCCGGGCCGGTAGCCTGGCGGCAACTCGTCGGCGCCCAGCGCACTCCCGGGGCGTGCTGTTTCTTCTGGCCATCATTGCCGTCAGCGCGGGGACGGTCGTATTGACCCAACGCCACGCCACGAGTTCATCGGCCCTGGGGCCGTTCATCGGCGCCGGCATATGGATCAATTTGTTTGTCGTAACGATGCTCCGCTTCGACTTCCGCGACGAGCTGGATCGGATGGACCTGCTGCGCTCGCTGCCGATTCGCCCCGCGGCGATCGCCGCCGCCGAACTGATCGCGCCTGTCCTTGTCCTCACCCTGATGCAGGTCCTGTTGCTTGGGGCGATGGGCATCTCGGGCATGACCCCCTGGCCCTTTTTGCTCGCCGCCGCCGCGTTTACCGTGCCATTCAACATCCTGCTGGCGGGGATCGAGAATCTGCTCTTCCTGATGTTTCCCCTGCGCGCTGCCGGCCTGATCGCGGGCGACATGCAACTTTTCGGCCGGCAAATGGTCGTCTTCTTTTGCAAGTTCCTCCTGTTGATTACAGGCTTGGCCGCCGCCGCCGCTTTCGGTACGCTGGGATACGTCCTGGGCGGGAGATCGTGGCCGGCCTTCGGCGCGGCGGCATGGGTTGCGCTCTGCTTTGTGGCCATCGGAATGATCCCGCTGCTGGCGGGGGCCTACGCCCGATTCGATCCGAGCGTCGATACCCCGCTCGGATAGAATGATCGCGGCGGAAAGACCATGAACGGAAAGAAAATCAACGTCACGACTCCCGACGGCATCGCCGACGGCTACGTCTTTCATCCGCCGGACAAGGGGCAATGCCCGGGCGTCATTTTCTACATGGACGCCTTCGGCATTCGCCCGGCCCTGTTGGAGATGGCCGAGCGGCTTTCGTCGAGCGGGTATGACGTGCTGCTTCCGAACCTCTTTTACCGGGCCGGAAACTATCCTCCTATCGACCCCCAAGTGGTCTTCAAGGATGAACCGGAGCGAGATCGGCTGATGAAGCTGATGCGCTCGATCAATCACGGCCTGGTGACGCGCGATACGTCGGCGTTCCTGGACTATCTCGCCGGCCAATCACCCGTCGGCTCGAAGGTGGGCTGCGTCGGATATTGCATGGGCGGCGGGTTCGCGCTGGCGGCGGCCGGCGCATTTCCCGACCGCGTGGGGGCGGCCGCTTCCTTTCACGGCGGAAACCTCGCCACCGATCGGTCCGACAGCCCCCACCTCCTCGCGGGAAAAATCCGCGCGACGGTGTATATCGGCGTGGCCGGAATCGATCCTCATTTTACGGAGAGTGAAAAGCAGCGTCTCCAAGCCGCCCTTCAAGCCGCGGGTGTTCGCCATCAACTGGAGGTCTATCCCGCGGCTCGCCACGGATTCACCATGGCCGATTTGCCGGTCTATGACCGCCAAGCCTCCGAACGCCACTGGCAACGCCTGCTTCATCTCTTCCACGAAGCAGGATTACAGGCTTAGAACGCGGTCGTTTCTCCGGTCGCATCTCAAAGCGCGGGGATGGCCAATCCCCGTGGTTTTCGCCGCGGCGACTCGCCGCGGGT
>CAWAPL010000018.1:0-231078 GCA_963783845.1 uncultured Phycisphaerales bacterium | reverse complement strand
CCGTGCCGCCCTCTCCTCCACATATGCCCGCTTCAAGCACCTCACCATCGCAGGGGACAAATCTGTCTCGTTACCCAACCCTCCTTCATCGTCCGGCGTCTCGATCGACACGGGGCCAGATAACGGGACATTCATCATTTCGCTCCGAGCGGATGGCCCGATCATTCTTCGATCAGTGTTCTCGCTTCTCCAGCCCGTTGATGAGGCCTGAAAGCATTCTAGAAATCTCCTCAAGATTGCCCTTCAGAGTGTCGTGTTCGGCTTGCCGAATAAACCCGCGCCGCCGCGCAACTCCAATAGCGGCACACATTCCTGAACCGATCCGCGCGATGCCAAAGAAATTCCGCTTGTCCGGCGTGGTGAAACGGCCATTGCCTTCGGCAATATTTGTCGATATGGACAGCGCCGCGCGATTGATCTGATCTGTAAGGAAGTAGAATCCGCGCGGGAATTTGCCGCTCAACTCGCAAATGCGATCAGAAAATCCACGGCCTTTTGATAGACGAGAAGTTTCTCGAACGCGAAGGCCATTTGTGCGACGAAATGCAAGAAAGTAGAGAGTAGAAAGTAGACCGGGGAGAGAGCCAACTCGTCCGGCCAGCGCCGTTCGACTCCGAACGCTGCTTTGGTCTTCTCTACTTTCTACTTTCCACTCTCTCCCCTCTAATTTTGCCTACGGCAAAATTGGAGCCATGGGGATTTGAACCCCAAATTCAACCATGCCATGGTCGCGTGATCCCATTTCACTATGGCCCCGAACTATTCCTTCCCAATCTATCGGCCAATCCATCTGAGTCAAGCTGCGCGTTGTCGGGGCGGGCAAGCGTCTGTGCCCGCGATCCGGGCAGTAAGGATCGGCCGGAGGACCGGCCGGCTCAATTTCGAAAATGAGCCGGCCGGTCCTCCGGCCGGTCTTGGCGTCCTTCCAACGCCACCCGGCGGGAATATGTCGGAAATTCGCAACGGAAAATGTTGCGGCTTGGCAACATGCCGCTTTAACGGCCGCGGGAGTCTGTGGCCGTGGATTGTATTGGACGCTAAAATGCAGGAGGTGTCGGTACTTGAGCGGCATGGCATTGGATTTGACACGTCACGAACATGCGAGCGGTTGGACTCACATTCCTGGCCTTGGCGCTTGGCGGTTGTGCTTCGCAATCGGCCGGTGTCTCGCCGGTGCAACAGAGCCACGTCTACGATAACGCCCCGGCGGCGGTCCTGGCGTTCGATCCGCCGGCCTTGGCGGGGATGCCGCAGTTGGACCTTTCGCGGGAGGATCGTGGAACGGCGGCGTTTGTGGGGTTCGAGGATGCCCAGACCACTTATTATTCGCTGACCACGAACGACTGGTATTCGGATGTTGCTGGGGGCGGCCGCTTTGGGCGTGGGGTAAATGGGGATTATTACCAGCGCCAGGCGATCAGTGAAACCTCCGGGATTACCTACCGCTGAAGCATTCCTACCAAAAATTGGCTTGTCACAAGTCCGTATTATTCTTGC
Source organism: uncultured Phycisphaerales bacterium (assembly GCA_963783845.1). Taxonomy (GTDB): domain Bacteria; phylum Planctomycetota; class Phycisphaerae; order Tepidisphaerales; family Tepidisphaeraceae; genus PALSA-1353. The sequence continues at coordinate 229,581 of CAWAPL010000018.1, read as the reverse complement.
AATCCGGCACCGCGCAAGAGATAGTATTTAAGTCTGTTTCCCGTCGCATGTTAAAACCATTCGAGGGCTCTATGGCCACCATCACCAAGAAGGAACTGATCGATCGAATAGCGGACAACACGGCGCAGCGTCGCGTGCAGGTAAAACGGGTCGTTCAGCAATTTCTGGACGAGATCGTCAACGAGCTGGGCAAAGACAACCGCTTGGAATTCCGTGACTTCGGCGTGTTTGAGACCAAAATCCGAAAAGCGCGCAAGGCCCAGAACCCCAAGACCCTCGAACCGGTTGAAGTTCCCCAGAAGAGGACGGTCAAGTTTAAGGTGGGCAGGCTGATGAAGCAGAGGCTTGCCGGTTTGACCGGCGGGGCGATTGACGATGAGGCGGGGGATGTCGCCGAGATGAGCGACGCGGCGGACGAGGACGACAAGGATGAATAGACCCGCTGCGTGGCGTTGGCGCTGAGGGGCGTTGCCGGTGACCGATGCCGGAGTCGTTCGATTCACTTCTGAAAGACGTGTTGTCCGGGCTTGCCGAGGCGCAGCAACTTCGCAGCCGGCGGGTCGTCATGCCCATCGATGCGGTTCACGTGGAAATCGACGGGCGGGTCTGCGTCAATTTCTGCTCCAACAATTATCTCGGCCTGACGCATCATCGGCGCATCGTGGCGGCGATGGGAGACGCGGCGGCGAAATTCGGCGCCGGCGCGGGGGCGGCGGGATTGATCAGCGGATACTTCACTGAGCACGCGGCCGCTGAATCGGCCATCGCTTCATGGAAAGGGACCGAGTCGGCGGTCCTCTTGCCCAGCGGATATCAAGCGAATCATGCGGCGATCCAAACGCTGGCGGCGGTGGGGAAAAGCCGCGGTGGGGTGCGATTTCTCGTGGACAAGCTGGCGCACGCGTCGTTGCTGGATGCGATCCGCGGCTCCGGCGCCGCGTGGCGCGTATTCCCTCACAACGCAATGGCCAAGCTCAGGCGATTGCTCGATGAGGCCGATCCGGGGCAATTGCAGGCCGTCGTGACGGAATCGATTTTCAGCATGGACGGCGACGCGGCGGATTTGAAATCGCTCGTTGAACTGAAACGCGCCAAGCCGCTGGTGCTGTTGCTCGATGAAGCGCACGCCGGCGGCGTTTACGGTCCGGACGGGGCGGGATTGGCGGCGGAATACGGGCTGGCGGAAGCAGTGGATATTTTTGTGGTCACCTTTTCCAAGGCGGCGGGATGTGTCGGCGGAGCGATTTGCGCGACCGGGGATTTCTGCCGGACGGCGGTGAATCTGGGGCGGGCGTATGTTTTTTCGACGAGCATTCCGCCGGCGATCGCGGCGGGGATCGAGGAGGCGATCCGCGTCATGCACGATGAGCCGGCGCGACAGCAGCGCGTGCAGTCGCTGGCGCGGCAGGTTCGAGAGCGGCTGCGCGGCAAGGGATTGGCTCTGCCGGAGGGGGATTCGCCGATCGTTCCGATCATAGTTGGCGAGGAATCGGCGGCGCTGAGCCTGGCGGGAAAACTGCTGGAGAAAGATTTGCTGGTGGGTGCGGTTCGTCCGCCGACGGTTCCGCGCGGAACGAGCCGGTTGCGCGTGACGCTGAGCAGCGAACATTCGCAGGAGGAGATCGAGCGGCTGATCGAAGCCGTGGCGGGATAGGCGGGCGAGTCTCGAAAATCCCAAGAACGCGCTCCCCTTCGGGTCGCGGCTAAACGGAATCGGGTCGGGAAATGAGTGGGGTGTTATGCTGGGGGCCGGCGACCCTCGATGCGAATAACCGGCGGCGGGCGAGTGGTGGGTTGGGCGGCCTTGATGGCGGCCTCAACGCGGCGGAGCGTTCGGCTGGCCAAGTCCGGCGGCGGTTCCTCGGTTGGCAATGCGTTCAGCAGACGGAGGATCTTTTGAATCGTCTGCACACGTTGAGGTTGGACATCCACGGATTTCACAAAAGCTCCGTTTGCGCTCGGGTGGGGACGGTCCAGAAGCAAATCAACAGCGCGACCATCTTTGTCGCTGAGCTTCATAAACTCCCCGAAATCCGCGGCTGATGGCGAATTCGCCATCGCGCCGCGTTTGCCGCCTCTCCATCCGGGAGGCGTAAGTCGATGACCAGAACAGAGATCCGATCAAAGAAAATGAGAACAACAAGTTGTCGCGTCGCGCTTTTGGATATGTAAAGTCACGTCAAACGCAACGCATCTCTCCGATTCATTACGAGTCAGTTCTACCTTGGTTCAGCATTTTCCAATGATGTGCGAAAAATGCAACCGCAGCGTGCAGCCGGGATTTTACCGTTCCCAGCGGAATTTCAAGTATTTCGCTGATTTGTTTGTATGGGAATTGATGGAAATAAGAAAGAAGCAGAATTTCCCGAAGATTGACCGGCATCTCCATGACGGTCTTTTGCACGAGCTGCTTGAACTCCTCCTTTTCCATCGTCGCGCCGGGAGCGGCCTGGGCGCTTTTCATCAGGTCGATGAATATCCCGCTGTCCTCGTTGCCGGGAATAATGGAAGCCTGAAGCGGATTGGTCTGCCGGCGAACTTGGGCGCGGTGAAGATCGCGGGCCTTGTTGGCGGCGATGGTGAACAGCCAGGGACGGAAGCGGCGCTGGGCATCGAAATGATCGGCGCTTTGATGGACTTGCAGGAACGTTTCCTGAAAGATGTCCTCCGCCGCCGCGCGGTCGCCGATGAAACGGACCAGGAAATGGAACAGCTCGCGCTGATAGCGCTGGAGCAGCTTGGCAAAGCTGGCGCGATCGCCACGACGATAGGCGATGAGCAAGTCTTCGTCGCTGGGCTCGGGGGTTTTGAGCGACACAATCATCGGCGCAGGCGCGCTAGGCGCATTCGCGCCGGGCGCATTCCGCCGGGCGCCGACTCAAGTCGCTGCGAAATATCGTCCGGGAAAACTCTCCGCTGGACGGAATCCACCAAGGGAGGAACCTGATCGCGCTTGTGCAACGAAACGCTCAAGCTATTTTTTAGGTTTTGCAAGCGGGGCCTCCTTCTTGTTAACCCAACGTTGCTCTACCTTTTTCCACATACATAATATGCTCTGTCCAATGCCGAAGTCGCACAAAGCAAATTTTTTCGCTCTCCTGCCTGATGAGTTGGATCAGTTCGTCACGGAATGGGGCTGGCCGAGCTACCGCGCGGGGCAGATTTACCAGTGGGTTTACCAGAAACTGGTGGCAAATCCACCGGAAATGTTGAACCTTTCGAGGCTGGATCGCCAAGCGCTTGATGAACGGATTTCCTTCGCCATGGGGTGCGTTGCGCAACATCAGAGCAGCGCCGACGGGACGCAGAAAATCCTGGTCAGGTGGGAAGACGACGGGGCGATGGCGGAATCGGTGATAATTCCGGATGGGGTGCGCCGCACCGCGTGCATCAGCTCGCAAGTGGGTTGCCCGGTGGGGTGCAAATTTTGCGCAAGCGGGGTCGGCGGGGTCAAACAGAACCTGTCCGCCGACCGAATCGTGCAGCAGATTTTCCTGCTCGACAAGATTCTCGCCGCCGCGGGCGAGCGCATCAGCAACGTCGTGTTCATGGGAATGGGCGAGCCGCTCGCCAATTACGCCGCCGTCATGCGCACCGTGCGGATCCTGCACGATCCGCGCTGCTTCAACATCGGGGCGAGAAAGATCACGATTTCAACCGTCGGCGTGCCGCCAAAGATGCGCGAGCTGGCGCGGGAGAATTTGCAGCTCAACTTGGCGATCTCGCTGCACGCGCCGAACGAATCGCTGCGGAAGCAGTTGATCCCGTGGGCGGAGCATTTCGCGCTGGAGGACATTCTGGAAGCGGCCCGCTACTACTTCGAGCAAACGGGGCGCGAAATCACGTTGGAATACGTCCTGCTTCAGGACGTGAACGACAAGCCTGAACTGGCGCGGCAACTGGCGGCGATCTGCAAGACGTTGCGGGCGAACGTCAATCTCATCCGATACAATGAGGTTGTGGGACTTCCCTTCGTTCGGCCCATGGCGGAGTCGGTCATGCGATTTCAAACGATCCTGCGTGAAAGCGGCGTCAACGCCCACGTTCGCAAGAGCCGCGGGCGCGACATCGACGCGGCTTGCGGCCAGCTTCGCAGGAACGAAAACACGGCCCAGATCACGCTGGCCAAATGACGGCGAGTTTCACGTTCACCGCCCGTCTCGGCGGCGGGGGCCGGGGCCGATCCCGCCGGCGTGTGAATATTAGGATGCGGGGGAGTCGATACAGAGCTAGGATTTTACCGGAGACGTGATGCGATCTGGACGCCTTTGGATTTGCGTTTTATCGGTCCCGCTTTGCGGCGGATGTGCGACGGTCCTGCGCGGGTCGCACCAGAGCATGACTTTCGAGACGGTTCCAACTCCGGCGACGGTGATCGTCGATGGCCAACCCCACGTATCCCCGTCCGAACTGAAGCTGCAACGGAAGGCCGCGCACCAGGTGACCATCCAAAGGCCGGGATATCGCACCATCCAATTCTCGATTGAGCCGCAGTGGGACGGGATCAGCCTGATCGGTGCGATCATCATTCCGGGCGGAAGCCTCGGTCTGGTCGCCGACCGCGTGAGCGGGGCCGACATGATGTTTTACAAACTCACCGTGATCCAGTTGGTTCCGACGACCCAGCCGGAAGCGCCGCCGCTGGTGCTGAACGATTTCAAAGGACATCTGCTGACCGACCGGGAGATGGCCCGGGCGATCGAGGCGGACAAAAACGATCGTTCGCAGTTCTTCCGGGGAGAGCCTTGAGGAAAACCGGCTTCACCCTGATCGAGTTTCTCGCCGCCATCGGCATCATCGCGATCCTGGTGGCCATCATCCTTCCGTACATGGTCATGGTTCGGGAGGATGCTCGGCGAACCGAATGCTACGCGCACCTCGGGCAGATCCAGGAAGCGCTGCGGCACTACGCGCACGACAACGGGCCAAACCTTCCCATGCCCGAAACGACTTACGATCCGGTGCACAAACCGGCCGGCTACGTCGCCTTCACCGGCGCCGACGATCCCAAGGCGGTTCAACCCAATGACATCACCGCGTCCATCTGGCTCCTGGTGCGCGAGGGATACGTGAAAGATCCGGCCACGTTCATCTGCCCAAGCACTTCGGATGAGCCGGACCGGTTGACGGATTTAACGGGCAAACCCGTCGCGGCGCAAAAGAGAGGAAACTTCCGCTCGCCGCGAAACCTGAGCTATTCCTACGCCTCGCCGTTCACCAATGCGTTCAACGTTGTGTTCAGCAGCGACCAACTGCCGGCGGAATACGCGGTGATGGCCGACAAGAATCCCGGATACGCCTGCGAGGGAATTCGCGTTCTGGGCCCGGCGCGGGATGCGCCGCCGTTCGAGTTGGCGAAAGGGAATTCCCCGAACCATCGGCAGGCGGGCCAGAACGTCCTGCATCCGGCCGGCGACGTTTCGTTTGAATCGACGCCGTACTGCGGCGTTTCCAACGACAATATTTACACGGTCCTGGCGCCGCATCGGCTGACGGCAAGCCATCCGCCGCTGGATGTCCCAGGCTACATAGGAACCAATCTCGGCCCGGCCTACAATTACGACAGCTATTTGGTGCCGACGGCACGGGATGAATGGGGCCAAATGACCAATGACAAATGACGAATTGCATTGAATTTTTCATTTGTGTGACGCGTCGGATCATGCGATAGTGGGCGTACCACGATGTCGCAGGAGCTAGACATCTCGTGGCAGATATTGGGCCGAATTGTGCAGGAAGGTTGCGGCACATCGGCCCAAATCGCCCAGGTCACGTCGCTCGACGGGGGATGCATTAGTACCGCCGTTGCCATCCAGTTGACCGACGACCGCAAAGTCGTCTGCAAGATTTCCCCCCATCGCGTCGATCGCAGTTACGTGAACGAAGCCCATCAATTGAGATTCATGTCGGAACTCGGCCTGCCGACGCCGAAGGTTTACGCCGCCAAGATCGGCTCCCTCGACGACCCCTTCAGCTACATCCTGATGGAATTCATCGAGGGGTTCAATCTCCACCAGGCCAGGCAAAAATGCTCGGCCGAGGAATTCGACGAACTGCAAACGCAACTGGCCGAGATGCTCCTGTCCCTGCACGAGCGGACGGCGAGGGAGTATGGCCGCGTGGAAATCGCGCCGGCTCCGCCGCAGTTCGACTCCTGGCCGACGTTTTACCGCAACATCTTCGATCCGATTTGCCAGGAGGTTTTGAAATCGCCGTCGCTGCCGGTCAAAACCCGAAAGCAGATCGGCCGGATTCACGATCATCTGGATCGTCTCCTGCAGCACGACGAAGTTCCCCGGCTGGTTCACTGGGATGTCTGGTCAACCAACATCCTGGCCCGGCCGAACGGCTCGGGGCATTGGAAAATCGCGGCCCTGCTCGACCCGAATTGCAAATACGCCCACTTCGAGGCGGAGATCGCGTACATGTCCCTGTTCCAAACCTCGACGCCGGCGTTCCTGAAGGCCTATCAACAGCGCCGGCGATTGACCGACGAGTATCAGCGGCTTCGCAAGCCGATTTATCAGCTCTATTTTCTATTGAATCACGTCGTGCTGTTCGGCGGAGAATACGTCAAGCAAGCGGTGGCCGCGGTGGACCGGCTGGGGAACGTGGTCTGATCGCCGGCGTGATCGCCAGGGCGAGCGGCCGCCCGCGCTGTGGATTGGGCTAGCTCCGAATGTTTCGCTCATAGGCTTCGTGCGGGCCGATCCAGTGCCAATAGATGGCTCCGCTTCTTAGCACGCCGACAGCGCGATAGTTCAAAGATATGCGCACGCTCCAAATATCCGCTCGAATCGACTTAAAGTGGAGAGAGGGATGCCTGGGATCAACCAGCCAGAGATGATACGCTTTTCTAGCGGCGTCCTGAATTTCACGGGGGAGTTCTGCGAATAACTGTTTGAACTTGGAGGTTCGGAACGATTTCACAGTTCGTCCGGATTCAGCTCGGCCACATGTCCCGCGCGGATAGCTTCGTCCACTTCGGCCGCGAATCGATCGAGCGTGCAGGAAGAACTGGAAAAAAGCTGCTCCCAGCGTGCTTCATCCAGCACATCATCGAAATGGACGGCAAGATACTTCGCCAGTAACTCCTGCTCGGCTGGCGGTAGCGAATCAATCTTCTGAACCACGTCCACTGCCTGCTTTACCATGTCATCATCCTTCGTATTTGCCAGGGCATTATATCATCGTCGCTTTCACTTCTCTCCGCGAACCGGCGGGGGCCACGTTCGGGGCCGTCGCTTCAGGTTCCCGACGAGGCGCTGCAGCGCGGTTTTCTTCTTTCTCGGCGGCTTGAAGAACGGCACGCGCGGGTTGCCGGTGGCGCGGTGGGTCGGCTTTTCCATCGGGCGCTTTTCGATCACCAGGATGCTGTCATAGTAATGCAGCGCGTAAGCCGAGCGGGTGAATTCGTTGACTTGGAATTTCCCGGGCTGTTCCGAATGCCATGCGTGGAGGTAATCGATGCAACTCTTGCTGTATTCGATGAACGTATCCTTCTTCCCGTAGCCGCCGTCCCATCGGCGCCAATAGGAGGTGTGGAGGTCTTCGCACATGTAGATGCCGTTGGGATCGATGCGGGGAAAGAGGACTTCGAAGGTGTTGATTTGCTGGGCCATGGTGTGTCCGCCGTCGTCGAGAAGGATGTCGATCTTGGGGATGGCCCCGGCGACGGTCTTCAAGAACTCCACGTTTTCCTGGTCGCCGATGAAGATCTTGACCTGGGTCTCCTCCAGCGTCTTGCAGTGCGGATTGATATCGATGCCATAGATGTGGGCCTTTGGTCCGAAATAGCTTCGCCACATCTGGAGCGAGCCGCCATGCCAGACTCCGAATTCGACAAAGTGGACCTCGGTCCCGCGAAATCGGGAGAAGTATCGGTCGTAGATGTCGAAGTAGTGGGCCCACTTGTCCATCATATTGCCGGTGTTTTGATTGAAGAATGTCTCCAGGTCGTTCATGCGGGGCGGATCCTTTCCATGACAGCCGGCAATGACGAGGGAAGCGCGAACCGGAATGGAACCGCGCTCCGCGAGCGTCGAATGTTAGACGGAGATAGCGCGGGACTCAACGACGGGAATAAGGCGGGGCGGATGTGAGGGGGATAAACCGGGGGCTGCGAACAGCCCAATCTAGGTCGCCTCCGGATCCCCATCCAAGCCCGCATCCCCCGGCGAGACCTCCGAAATCTGAAGTCCCCCGGTATCCTTGGTCACGTGCAGAAAGCGACTCTTGCAAATTCGGTTGGTAATGAACAGCAGGCTCACCCCGGCCGGCTTGCCGATTGCCCCGACGTTGTCGGGCTTCCACCAGTTGCATCGGTAATGGTTGCGCGTGATGCGCCGGCAGGTGACGTGCTCGCCGGATTTCTTCGCCACGGTCAATACGATCTCGGAAGATAAGTCCTCGTCGCCCGTTTTGGGGCGCGTCTCGACTGGAAGAGTGTCCTCTTGCGTCATGGTTTTATTCTCCATCGTCGCCCAGACTAATGCGCGGCGCCGCGGATCAGCGCGCTGACTCGATACCACTCCGGCTCGGCAATCACCGAATAATTGTGATCTTGCGTCGCATCAACCCGAGGCCCCAGTTCCACGGGCCGGCCGCTGCGAACGTCAAATCCGCGAATCACCACTTCGGCATTGTCGTGAAGGGGTGCAAGTCCCGGCAGCTTTCCATCGCGTTGCCCGGCGATGCTTTGAACCTGAGCGCAGGCGTTGCTCCAACTGCGGTGCTGCACCCAGAACCCGGCACGGTTGCCGTTGTCGGCGTACATCCGGTAAAGGGTCATCGGCGCCGCTCCTGACGAATTCAGAAGAAGCCCGCCGTGGGCCTCAACTGTGATTGTCCGCTGGCCGGCAATGAACGATGTCGGCGGCTGTGCGCTGAGTTCCGCGTCAATGCGCGGCCGGGGCGATCGTCCATGTCGCCATACGCTCTTGCTCGGTCTCTTCGCTCAACTCGCTGGATTCCCAGTCGATCAGGTCTGAAGAACTTGAATCCAGCGCCGCATCGATGGTATCGACCAACTTGAACCAATTCGGATAGGGCATCGGCTGTTCACCCGTGTAGATCACATGAAGGCGCTGGCGCGGCTCGGGCTGGCTCTGGTCGCCGCCGGTGAGGCGCTGCTCCACCGCCACCGAAGCCCCAGCCCGCCTGCAGACTTCCTCGATCACTTTTCGCACTCTGTCGGCGTTGGCGTTTTCCGCCGAATCGGCGCGCCGCCCGGTCTCAGGGTTCATTTGAGCCATCGACTTCCTGCCGCCCCACGCGGCGGCTTCGAAAGACATTGGAAATCAGGTTTCGAGATCGCAGCTCGTGGAGGAGCGGAGGCGCTTCGACGGTCAGCGCCTCGGTGGCCGGATTCCATACGATGCAATCCAAATCCGCGACCACCAACTCCCGGCCCAGCGCAGCTCAAGTCGCGTCACCAGGTTCTGCTGCCACTGGAGCAGGGCGGATCTCCACATTTTCAACTCTCTTGCGAGGCGTGCGCCGGCATCAATACCGGTTTCGTCCGCCGCCGCCAGAGCCTCCGCGGTCGCCGCGGCCGCCGCCATAACCACCACCGCCGCCGCCCGAGGGGCGACTCTCGCGTGGCTTGGCTTCGTTCACGGTCAGGGCGCGACCGCCGTGGTCCTTGCCGTTGAGCGCGGCGATGGCGGCCTGGGCCTCGCCATCACTGCCCATTTCGACAAAGCCAAAGCCCTTGCTCCGGCCGGTGTCCCGGTCGTTGATGATTTGTGCGCTGGTCACCGTTCCATGGGGGGTGAACAATTGTTCCAAAGCCGAGCTATCCACATCGTAGCTCAGATTTCCGACATACAGCTTCTTACCCATTTGATTCTCCTTTGAGATTTTGGGTAACGGACCCGTATTTTACTTTCCAGGTCGAAAGAAAAGAGGCCATCGTTTAGGCCCAAAAGGTGGGAGGCAGGGAAATAAGACTGCGGGCAGAAACACAACTGTCTCGTAATCCAATTCTTCTGATATACCAACCGCATGTATCGTAACCGCCGGCCGCCAGTTTGTCCATGGCGTGCCGCGGACCAGTTTGGACGGGTTAGATCATAGAGCGGACGTCTTTGAATGGCCGAGGACGCGCTCCCCTTCGGGTCGCGGCTAAACTAAGGCTCCGGCCGAAGAATAATTCGTCCGCCACGGGCGGCTTGCTCATACGCCGCGACCGCCGCGGCGAGTGGATAGGACTGGCCGGGTTTGGCTGTGAAGCGTCCGCCGGCGAATTCGCTCGACATCTGTGCCAGCAGTTTTGCGCCAGCGCCGCCGTCCAGACTGCGGGTATCGACGCCAAGTATGCGCTGCGTTTTGCGATATACGGTGCGGAGGTTGAAGGTCGATTTTCCGTCGGCTGGGGCAGTGATGACCGGGATTCGCCCATCCATTGCGGCGATCTCAACGGCCTCGGCGAACATTATGCCGCTGGTGTCGAAGACCACGCCCGCTCCGCGATCGTTCGTGATTGACAGGACGGCATCCACGATGTTTGCCGAACGAGCGTTAATCACCTCGGCGGCGCCGTTTTGTCGGGCCGAGGAAACGTCATCGTCCGAGCGCACCACCGCGATGACGCGTGCCCCGCGGGATTTGGCGACTTGAACGGCCGCCGAACCCACGGCGCCGGCGGCGCCGATGATGACCGCTGTTTCACCGCAAGACAATGCGGCGGCCGTCACCAGGGCCGACCAGGCGGTGACGAAGGTCAGTCCGGCGGAACCGGCGGCCTCCATCGAGAGGGACGGCGGCTTGGGGGTTACGGCCGCCCTGGGCACGAGCAGGTACTGCGCGTGCGAGCCATCGCGCGTGAAGCCGATGTCTCCCCCGGTGCCCCAGACTTCGCGGCCGAGGAGATCGGCCGGCCCACGGGCGACGACGCCGGCAAAATCGCGGCCGGGGATTCGCGGGAGCGTCGTGCCATGCATGACGCCGGCGACGTTCTTCACGTCGCTGGGATTGATGGACGCCGCCTTGACCTCGACGAGCACTTCCTCGCCGCGCGGTTCGGGCGTCGGAACCTCTTCGACGTTCAGTTGGCTGGGCTCGCCAAACCGGCGAATGACCACGGCGCGCATCGGGATTCCCTTTCAATCATGCACTCGTCAGCGGTTTATTCGTCGGCAGCTTCGACGGCCGCGACGAGGTACTCAAACTCGAACGGTCCATCGTGCCGGCGTCCATTGATGAAAAAGGTCGGAGTGCCATTGACCCCGCTGCGCACGCCGCCGAGGAAGTCGGCCCGGATTCTCGCCGCATATTGGCTTCCCGTCAGTGCGTTGCTGAGTTCCGGCACGGATAGGCGCAGCGTCTTTGCCAGTTCGAGCAGAAGATCCGGCCCTAAATCAGCCTGGTTTTCGTAGATGCCATCGTGCATTTCCCAGAATCGCCCGTGGGCGGCGGCGAATTCGGCGGCCTCCGCCGCGTCTTCGGCGCTCGGGTGCATCTCCTTCAACGGGAAATTGCGAAACACGAATAGGAGCCGCTCGCCGAAATGCTTTTGCACGCGTTTGACGATCGGGTAGGCATGCCCGCAGTGCGGACACTCGTAGTCGCCGTATTCGACCAGCTTGACCGGGGCGCGTTCATCGCCTTGAACGTGATCGTCGGGCGTGATGGGCACTTTCAATTGGGCCATGGTTCCTCCGCTATTTTGAAAGTTCCTCCAGGGCCTGGAGAATTCCGTCGGCGCCGGGATTGACGGCAACGGGCGAACAGTAACTCCAGCGGATCGTGCCGTTCTTGTCGATCACAAACAGGGCGCGTTCGCAAAACCCGTCGTCATGCCGGTAGACGCCGTATTTCCGGGCGACCTCACCCTTGGGCTCGAAATCGGCAAGCAGCGGAAAATGCAGGCGGCGGTCTTTTGCAAACTCGTCGTGACACCAGACCCCGTCAACGGAAATGCCAAGCAGTTCCGCGCCGTGCCTCTTGAATTCGGAAAGGACTTCGTTGTACAGGGCCATCTGGTCGCCGCAGACCGGACTCCAGTCGGCGGGATAGAAGGCGAGAATCACCGGCTTGCCGCGCAGTTCACCGAGGGACAGCTTTTGATCGGGAGTGACATGAAGCGCGAAGTCGGGAGCCGGCGTTCCGGGACCGAGAATATTAGTCATCTTTCACCTCTCTTTGGCGGAGTTTCATTGATTCACGGCAAGCGCACGGGCGGCACAACCCGCTCGATCTCGGCGCGGTGCGGTTCCAGCCACGGCGGCAACATGAGCTTGTGGCCAAGTTCACTGGCCGGCTCGTCGACCGTCATGCCGGGACTATCCGTGGCGATCTCAAAAAGCACGCCGCCCGGTTCACGGTAGTAGATCGAGTGAAAATACACGCGGTCCATAACCGGGGAGACGTTAAAGCCCTTGGCGGCGAGTTCTTCGTGCCAGGCTAGTTGCTGCGCATCATCCTTGGTTCGGAACGCGACGTGATGGACGACGCCCGCGCCCATCGCGCCGTGACGCCCATCCGGCACGCAAAGCAGATCGACCGTGGAAGCAAACCCGTCCCCCGCGGCGGCGCGATAGCGAAAGCGATTCTGCTCGCTCCCGCCGGCCTTGAAGCCCATGACCTCGGTCAGGAGCTTGGCGGTATTCTCGTATCCTTCCTCCGAAACGGTGATGCCGTGGAATCCGCGAATGGCCTGCTCCGCGGGGATCGGACCCGCAGCCCACGGCCAGCCGCCGGGCTTCGGCGAGCCGACGATTTCCAGCGGCATTCCATCGGGGTCTGCAAAGCCAAGGGCGCGCTCGCCGAAGCGGTCGGCGGTTTGTGTTTCGATGCCCTTTTCGTCCAGCCGCCTGGACCAATAGTCGAGCGCGCTGGAGGGAACGGCGAAGGCAGTGGCGGTTAGCTGCGGCGGTCCGATCCGGCCGCGATGTGCCCCGGGCCAGGCAAAAAAGGTCATGATCGTCCCTGGCCGGCCGAGTTCATCGCCGTAGTAGAGATGATAGCTGCCGGGGTCGTCGAAGTTCACCGTGAGTTTCACCAGCCGCAATCCCAATACGCCGCAGTAAAAGTCGATGTTTTTCTGCGCGTCGGCGGTGATCGCGGTGACATGGTGGATTCCGAGGATGGATTTCGAAGCCGTCGTCATCGGATTACCGGCAACAATAGTATGCCGTGGAAGGCTTGAGTCGAGAACAATGAATTTCGCCGCCAGCGGGGCCTGTCATCCACCCGCCGGATCGGGTGCGGCGACGCGCTGAAGCAGCTTTCGGCAGTAATCAAGTTCATCGTCGTTGATCGTATGCGGAATGCCGGGGTAACGGCGCAGTTCCACATCCGCGCCCATCCGGCTGAGAACGGCCTGGGTTTCCTTCACGCGCTCAAACGGAACGTGCGGGTCGGGATCGCCGGCGCCGAGGAACACGGCCGTGCCCGCGAGCGATCCGGGATAATCTCTTGGTGTGCCGGGGGGGCCAATGAGACCGCCCGTCAGTCCGATCACCGCGCCGTAGTGCCGCGGGTGTCTGGCCGCGAATTCCAGCGCGAGGCACGCCCCCTGTGAGAAGCCCAGGAGGACGATCCGCCGGCTGGGAACTCCGCGGCCAAGAACGCCGGTGACGAGCGCATCGAGCCGAGCGAGCGCCGAGTCCAGGTACGGCTGATTCGCGTCGAGCGGAGCGAGGAAGGAATTTGGATACCAGGCATTGCCCGCGGCCTGTGGAGCGATCGCCGCGAAATTTTCCGCCGCCAACTCGCCGTGGAGAGCGAGGATGCTCTGCGCCGAGGCCCCCCGTCCGTGGACGAGCACGATCGTGGCGTCGGCCTTTTCCGGCGGGGGACCGGCGGTGAGGACCGGCTGGTTTGCGTGCGGATCGGATCCTCCCGCGCGGCGCGGTGGGTTTGCGCTCATGATAATCTCGCGCCTATATAGGCGTCCACGATTCCGGGGCATCGAGAAAAACGCGCGTCGCAAGCGACGCGGCTAAACTCGTTGAGGCATTGACGCGGCTCAGGCGGCGCCCTGCTGCTTCAGGGAAGCCATGTCAATCACGAAGCGATATTTCACGTCGCCCTTGAGCATCCGTTCGTAGGCCCGGTTGATGTCCTGAATTCTGATCGTCTCGATATCCGAGACGATGTTGCGCTCGGCGCAGAAGTTGAGCATCTCCTGCGTCTCGGCGATGCCGCCGATCCCGGAGCCGGCAAAGCTGCGGCGCTGCAAGATGACGTTGAAGGCCGCAACCGGCAGCGGGTGTTCCGGAGCGCCCACCAGGCATAGCGTGCCGTCGAGTTTCAGAAGACTCAGGTAAGCGTTCAGATCGTGCTGGGCGGAGACGGCGTCGAGGATAAAGTCAAAGCTGGCGGCGTGCTTGGCCATCGCGGCCGGGTCCTTCGACACGACCACTTCATGGGCCCCCAGGCGAAGGGCGTCTTGCGTCTTTCCCGGCGAAGTGGTGAACAGCACGACGTGAGCGCCGAAGGCATTGGCAAATTTCACGCCCATGTGTCCGAGTCCGCCCAGCCCGACGACGCCCACCTTCTGCCCGCGCCCCACTTTCCAATGGCGCATCGGCGAATAGGTGGTGATCCCGGCACATAGCAGCGGGGCGGTGGCGGCAAGGTTGAGCTTGCTGGACACTTTCAGCGTAAAGGCTTCGTCCACGACGATGCGCTCGGAATACCCGCCGTACGTGACGCCGCCGGAGTGTTTGTCCTGACCGTTGTATGTGAACGTCGGAAAGTTCAGGCAATACTGCTCGAGTCCCCGCTTGCAGGATGGGCAAGAGCGGCAGGAATCGACCATACAGCCAACGGCCGCCATGTCGCCTTCCCTGAATTTCCTCACCGCCGAGCCGACGTTGACGACCCGGCCGACGATCTCATGCCCCGGCACGCAGGGATAGATCGTGTTGTGCCATTCGTTGCGGACCTGGTGCAGGTCGGAATGGCAGACGCCGCAGAACAGGATGTCGATGACGACATCCGAAGGCAGCGGCTCGCGACGGGTCAGCGAAAAAGGCGCCAGCGGTTCCGCGGCGGACGAAGCGGCGTAGGCTTTGGTGCTCATAGTCAGGCTCCTGATGAAAGTGAGTTCACATGGGTGTTGGTTGGGTCTGTCGAAACTCCGTCGAGAAACTGGTTTCCCGCCATCGCTCCATCTCATTGCGAAGCGCGTCGAATTTTTGCGTCGCCAATTTGAAAGCGCCTTCGCCCAGGATCAGGTGCAGCGGGGGTTGATCCGCGGCGACGGCTCGAACGATGGCGTCGGCGCCGCGAACGGGATCGCCCGGCTGAGCGCCGTTGCGCGTCACCGCGCCGGCTCGCATCTGGCCGGCCGTCGGCCCGTAATCCGGCAGCACATGGGCCGCGAGGGCCAGCGAGCCGCCAAGAAAATCGGTTCTGAACGGTCCCGGTTCGACGATCATCACGCGGATTCCAAGCGGGGCCAGTTCCTTGGCCAGCGCTTCGGAAAGTCCTTCCACGGCAAACTTGGTGGCATTGTAGATGCCGAATCCCGCCAGTCCAATCAGGCCGCTGACGGAGGAGAGATTCACAATCTGGCCGCTGCGCCGCGCCCGCATGTGGGGCAACACGGCGCGCGTCACGCGCAGCAGCCCGAAAACGTTGGTTTCAAATACGTTGGCGATCTCCGCGTCGTCGGCTTCCTCGACCGCGCCAATCAAACCGTGGCCGGCGTTGTTGACCAGCACGTCGATCCGGCCGAACCGGCCGATCGCCGCATCGACCGCTGCCGCAATCTGTGCCGAATCTCGAAGGTCCATCGGCATCGCGAGAAGTCGATCGGATTGCTCCGCAAAGTCTGAAGCGACTTTACGCGGATTCCGCGATGTCGCCACGACGCAGTCGCCTCGTTTCAGCGCGGCACGGACGAGTTCGCTGCCAAATCCTCGGGACGTGCCCGTGATGAGCCACGTTCGGTTTTTAGAGTTGTTCGCTTCCATTGAGACCTGCCTTCCTGAGGGGCATTAGGGGCAAACGCCATTTGGATGACGTTAGAAACCGCGCGTTCGGTTAGTCAATCTCCCGACGCATTAATTTTTCGATTCGGCCGAAGAACTCGCCCGCATGCGGACCACGCCCCTCGGCTTAGGAACTCGCACCTAAGGACAAACCAGTGAACCTTCCGATACAGACAATTGGCCCGATAGCCAATGATGTCTATAGGGGTTTAGCAAGGAGTTCTTATGGCTACCCGTCGGATTCGCGAATTCCTCATCGGCAACAAGATTCCCTATGGTTCGATCAATCACACATGCGCCTACACGGCACAGGAAGTTGCCGAATCATCCCACGTCCCCGGCCGCTGCATGGCCAAAGTGGTGGTCGTATGGCTGGACGGCAAGTTGGCGATCGTGGTGGTTCCTGCGACGAAGGTCGTGGATTTGGCAAAATTGCGGCGCGAGACGGGGGCTCGGGATGCACGGCTGGCGGATGAAGACGATTTCCGCGACCGATTCAGCGGCTGCCAGGTCGGAACCGTGCCGCCGTTCGGCAATCTCTTCGGGCTGGAGACGATTGTGGACCGTCAATTGACCGACGGGGAGCAGTTTGCCTTCAACGCCGGGACTCACCGGGACATCCTCGTTGTTCAATATGCGGACTACAGCAGGTTGGTGAAGCCGCGCATCGTCAACGTCGCGGCGGAACCGGGCAGCGTTCCGCCTGTCGCAAGAGCGGCGCCTCCAGCGAGCCGAGCCGGTCGCGCGGGTTCGCGCCCGAGCGCGAGGATGTGTTGCCGGCAAGCGAGTCAGCCGTGCAGGCGCAATGCGGCTCTCCGATAGCGCATCATTCCGGGGCGGATTGAGAACGGTTTCCGATTGATTTCGGCGATCATTTCCTAAGCGCGCGTAAGCGTGGCGGCCTCAGCCGCTTTCTTTAGAAGCGCCAAGTCGTAAGATACACGTTGACGGCCAGCCCCACGCCACACATTGTGCATGGAATCACTACCCGTCCACTCGGTCTATTTTTGGCCGCAACAGTTCCGCCGCCTGGGAAGGATTGCCTGCATGCGTTTATGTCTCATCAACCCCGGCAACCCGCTGGTCAGCATGTCTCAGCCGAGCCGCTGGCGAAGGTACCGGGTATGGAAGCCGCTGGGATTATTGACCGTCGCGGCCCTGACTCCCGCCCAATGGGAAGTGAGCATCATTGACGAGAATCTGGGCGTGCCGGATTACGCCCACATGCCCCGGCCCGACCTCGTGGGCATCACGGCTTTCACTTCACAAGCGCCGCGTGCGTATGAGGTCGCGGCGGTGTTCCGCAAGTTCGGCGTGCCCGTGGTCATGGGAGGCATTCATGCCTCGATGTGCACCGCCGAGGCCTTGGCGAAAGTGGATGCGGTGGTCAAAGGCGAGGCCGAAGCGATCTGGCCCACCGTGCTCGCCGACGCCCAGCGAGGCGCGCTCCAACAGCTCTATGAAGGGAAATTGGCCGATCTGGAATCCGTGCCGCCGGCTCGGCATGATCTTCTGAGCCATGGCTACGCCTTTGGTTCGATCCAGACAACGCGCGGTTGCCCGCTCAATTGCCATTTTTGCAGCGTGTCGGCTTTCAACGGGCAGGGATACCGTCATCGCCCCATCGAGGCGGTGGTGCGCGAGTTCGAGCGGATTCAGGAGCGTCTGGTCCTTATCGTGGACGACAACCTCATCGGCACGCGTCGGGAACACATCGCCCGAGCCAAGGACTCTTCCGCGCGATGATCGCCGCGAAAGTGGACAAGAAGTGGGTCTGTCAAACCACGATCAACTTTGGCGAAGACGAGGAACTGCTCGAATTGGCCGCCCGGGCCGGCTGCGTGGGCGCCTTCATCGGCTTCGAATCGCTCACTGGCGAGGGGCTGGCGGAACTCGGCAAGCAGTACAACATCCTCAAGGGGGGCAACATCCGCGCCGGCGTGGCCCGCATTCACCGGCACGGGATATTGGTGGTCGGATCGTTCATCATGGGATTGGATAGCGACACGCGCGGGGTGGGCAGGCGCATTGCCAAGGCCGCGGGTCGCTACGCTATCGATTTGCTGAATCCCATATTCCTCACCCCACTGCCCGGGACGCGGTTGTGGGAGAAGATGCACAGCCAGGGTCGGATCACGGCCAATTTGTTCCCGCGGGATTGGCGCTATTACACGCTGAGCTTCCCGGTGGCGCGATTTCAGAATTTCTCCTGGAGCCAGATGCTGGCGGAGATGGATGAATCGTGGCGCTGGTTCTACTCCCCGTGGCGGATCCTGCGAAGGCTCTTCGACAGCCTGCGGCGGTGGCGAAGCCCCCTCACGATGCTCGTCGCCAGCCTGTCCTACCGGCGGAATTACCGCGCCGACCTGGAACGGCTGGGCGAGCTAGACCTATCGCGCGGCGAAGCATGGGGCGCGCTGGAATCTGTTGCGTCTGATAGCGGGGTTGAGAAACTCTTGGCTAATGCGTCGGCATTGCCGTCGTGAATGCGCCGTTGCCGTCACCGAGGCTCCTCATAGACTTGCGGGTCTTCCACGTTGCCTACCGGCCGCACCATCGCTCGCCCCGTGGGCCAATGGATCGCAAACAGCAGGAGCGATAACAGGGCCGGAATCAAATTCGGCATCAGCGAATGGGTCACAAGACACCCGATCAGGCTGAAAACTCCTCCCAAGGCGAGCGCCAACCCGATGGAGATTGTCGCCACAACATATTTATGCGGCGCCACGGGGCGGCCGAGCCAATAGGTCTTGAAAAGGTGCCCACGCCAAAAAAATGAGCCGGGCAAAATGACCAGAAGATAGGCCATCGAGGCCACGAACCATTTTGCGGCGTCGGCGTGGGGGCGGGCGACTTCCACCGTGTGCTGGCGCCAAATGACCCATTGGAGAAGCAGGAAGGGGATCACCAGCAGGATCGCCCAGCATAGCCAAGCCCATAGCAGCGCCAGCTTCACCGACGCGGTTGATTGGGAAGGCGCTGGGCCATTTGGCGTCGTGATGTTTGTCATATTCCATCTCCCGCCGGCAAGCGGCTAACAGTTTCCATCAGTTAATATCGAGCGCCGACTCGGCCGTGAAAATCGGGGGATGCCCCGGTTTTGCAATAGGAGAATCCTCTGACGCGAAGCGCATTCATGCTCAAGCCCACGCCGGCGCATCACGCCGCTATCAGGCCCATGAACAACAGCAGGCCACACACGGCGATTGCGACGCCGGCGTAGCGCACGAGTTGCATTGATCCGAGCCGGCGTGCGGCCAGGCCCAAAACGATTCCGATTGCGTGCAACGTCGCTGTCGCCGCGATAAAGCCCAGCGCATAACCAGCCGGGGAGGCGCCGGTGCGCATTTCGGCGACGTGGGCGAAGCCGTGAAAAACGGCGAACAGACCAACGAGAAAGAGGGGCATCACGATGGGCATTCTTGCGGAGACGGCGATCATCAGTCCGAGCACCAGGACCGAAGCCATGATGCCCTGCTCGACCCAGGGAACGGGCACGCCCGCGAGGTTGACCAGACCGCCGCCGGTCATCAAGGTGACGAAGGTGAGGGGCAGCATCCACATCGCCCGCCCGCCGATCTGCGCCGCCAGCAAGCCGACGGCGATCATCGCCAGGACGTGGTCGATGCCGGAAAACGGATGGGCAAACCCGCCGGTGAGTCCGCCATGGCCCCCGTGGCCTGGATGAGCCTCGGCGAGGCGAGTCGCCAGGAGAATCGCCGCGCTCGCGATCGCGAACTTGGAAAAGTTGGATTTCATGTCTGCAAGCTCCTTGAAAGAGAGTTTCGGGTTGATTTGAGGGATGGCTGGGAAGAGTTCATTTTCAGCCGCTGCTCGTGAAGCCAATCGATCCACGAATCCATCCCGTCGCCGGTGATGGCCGACAGTTCGATCAGTTCGACGCCGGGATTGAGGCGGTGGATGTCCTCGTGAAACAGAGCGAGATTGAACGGCACGTGGGGCAGGAGATCGGTTTTGTTGAGCAGCAGCAGCGACGATTCGCAGACGACGTACGGATGCTTGGCGGCTTTGTCGTCGCCGCCGGTCGTGCAGAACATGCCGACCTTCATGTCCTGGCCCAGGTCAAAACCGACCGGGCAAATCAGGTTCCCCACGTTTTCGATGAAGAGCAGGTCCAGATGCTCGATATCCATGCGCGACATGGCTTGCATGACGTGATGGGCTTCGAGATGGCAGCCCTTGCCGGTGTTGATCTGCACGACGTGCTTGGTGAATCGGGCCATGCGGTCGGCGTCGCGCTGAGTGGTCAAGTCGCCGACGATGACGCCGACCCGCATGCTCAGGGGCAGACGCTGCAACGTGGCCTCGATCAGGGCGGTCTTGCCGCAGCCCGGCGCGCCCATCAGATCGAGCGTGAAAACACCGGCCTGTCGCAGGCGGCGGCGATTCAGCGCGGCCATCTCGTCATTGAGTTTCAGGACGTTTTCGACAACTTGCACGTGCATGATGAACTCCTCTGTTCTTCAGCCTCGTCCACTTCGATCGAGACCAATAGCAATTCGTCGCCGCCAACGGGGCGCACCGAACTCGAGCCGCAGGCGCAGCGTTCGGCCAATTCCGGCTGTTCCCAACGGCGGCCGCAATCGGCGCATTGCATCCGCCAGGGAAGCGCGCTCAAATTCAGGGCCACGTCGCCTTGGCCGATGGCTTGCCAGGCCATTTGCATGCACTGCGGATCGATGCCGCGCATCGGGCCGGCGGTGATGCGCACGGATCGCAAGGTCGCCGCCGTGAGGCACGTTTCGGCGAGCCAAATCCAGAATCGCCTCGGCGATCGACAGCTCATGCATGAGTGCGCTCCGGGCTCTCGGTGGCGTTGATGACGGCATCGATCACCTCTCTGACCAATTGCGGCATTGCGTGCCGCACCGAACTGGACAGGCCTTGTTGAAATCCGAATTCCTCGCCGCCGACTTTGAACAGCACGGCCGGCGGGGCGTGTCCGTAGACATCGCAGGCCATATTCAGAAGATTCTCCGGCGACTGATGATGGCCGATGGCGCCGCCGTCATCGTGGCTCGGCTTCAGCTTCTTCTTGCGCACCTGGCCGGCCGGGGTCTTCCAATCCGCGTCGATGAAAATGGCCAGCTTGGAACGGCTCAGCGGCTCGACCAATTCAGGCAGAAGCTGATGGACGGCCAGGACTTTGGCGACGGGCGGCGGCAGATGATCGCGCAGTTCCTCGGCGGCGGCGGGGCCGGCGCCGTCGTCGCCGCGCAACACGTTGCCGTATCCGATCACCAAAACCGGTGCGTCAGTTTCGCTGGATCGCATGGATCACCTCGCCGGTTGAATTCACCAGTTCGATCTCGAGGGGCATTTTTCCCAGCGCGTGAGTTGCACAGGAAAGGCACGGATCGTAGCAACGGATCACCGCCTCGACGCGATTGAGCGCGCCCTCGGAAATCTTGTTGCCGGAGACGAAATGCTGGGCCGCCTGGAGGATGCCCCGGTTCATCGCCAGGTTGTTGTGACCGGTGGCGATGATCAGGTTGGCCCAGACCATCAGGCCGTTGTCGTCGATCCGATAATGATGGATCAAGGTTCCGCGCGGGGCCTCGGCGACGCCGACGCCCTCGCTTTGATTCGGGCGGGCGCAGGCGCGCACCTTCTTGTCGAGGATGTGCTCGTCGCTCAAAATCCGCTGCATCATTTCGATGCCGAAGATGATCTCGATGAGCCGGGCATGGTGATAATGGAAGGAACTCAACACGGCCCCGCGCTGAATTGCCCGGAATTCAGCCCATTCCTGGTCGGCGATGGGCGTGCCGCAATGGTCTACCAGGTTGAGCCGCGCCAGCGGCCCAACCCGGTAAACACCCTGCGGATAACCGAGTTGCTTGTAATACGGAAACTTCATGAAGCTGAAGGGCTCGACCGCCTCTGCGATCAGTTCCTGGTAGCGCTCGGGCGGGAACTTGTCCACGACGATCTCGCCTTTTGAATCCACCACGCGCAGCAGGCCGTCGTAGTGTTCCAGCCCGCCGGATTCCGTGATCAAACCCATGAAAAGCGTGGGGAAATTGGCGAAGGTCCGGGCCTCCTGGCCGTAAGGGGCGGCGGCGCGTTTGTACCACTGGAGCGTGCGCTGGGCGATTTCCAACGCCTCCGGCATCATCGCCAGCATTTTGTCGCGGTCCGGCGCATCCAGGGGTTTGTTGACGCCGCCGGGAACCGCCCAGGCCGGGTGAATCTTTTTCCCGCCGAGGATTTCGATGACCGTCTGGCCGATCTGCCGGACGCGGATGCCGTCGCGGGCAAGCTGCGGGTATTCCTGCGCGACGCCAAAGAAATGGCGCTTGGCCGGATCGGCGTCAAACCCCATGAGCAAATCGGGCGAGGAGAGATGGAAAAAGCTCAGCGCATGCGACTGAACCAACTGCGCCAGGTTCATCAGGCGGCGGAGGTTCGCGGCCGTTGGGGGGATTTTCACCGACAACAGGGCATCGCAGGCCTTGGCGCTGGCGGTGAGATGGCTCACCGGGCAGATGCCGCAGGTGCGCGCCATCAGCGACGGCATCTCGGTCAGCGGCCGGCCCTCGCAAAGCGTTTCAAAGCCGCGGAATTGGGTGACGTGGAACATCGCATCGACCACGTCGCCGCTGTCATTCAGCTTCAGCGAGATTTTCGCGTGGCCTTCGATGCGCGTCACCGGATCAATCATGATTTCACGAGGCATCGCAGTCACCTTTCTAACGGCCAAAGCGCGTCACGGACCCGACATTGGGCGTGCGCCCGCGAGCAGTTCACTGATCACATAATGGATGGCGTCGGCCGGCGGTGGGCAGCCGGGGACGAACAGGTCCACCTTCACCACCTCGTGCACCGGCCGCACCCGTTCCAGGAGCGTCGGCAGGTGAAAGGTCGGTCTTTGCTTTTGCAACTCCGCGTTTTCGTTGTAAGCGCGATCGTAAACGGCATCGACACCGAACGGATTGCGCATGGCCGGCACGTTGCCGGTCACCGCACAGTCTCCCAGGGCAATCAATATCCGGGTTCGTTTGCGAATCATGCGGATTTTCGGGATGTCCTCGTCGGTGCTGACGGAGCCTTCGACCAGCGTCACGTCCACTTCCGGCGGAAATTCCTTGACGTCAACCAGCGGGCTGTACACCAGCTCGATGAAGGGCGCCAATTCCAAAAGCCGCTGGTCCATGTCCAGGAAGGACATGTGGCAGCCGGAGCAACCGTCCAGCCAGACGGTGGCCAAACGAACTTTGGCCGCGGGTTTTTCAACGCCTTGTGTGTTCATGACTGATTCTCTCGCATCTTGGTCAGATAGGGCAGGAACCCATCGTCCTTTTCCATTTCGGCGACGCCGGTGCCCTTGCGCGTCAGAGCGCCGGTGGGACAAACGCGCACGCACTTGCCGCAGCCCGTGCAGGTCTGCGAGTCGTCCCAGGGCTGGTTCAGGTCGATGATGACGCGCGACTCGACGCCGCGGCCCATCACGTCCCAGGTGTGAGCGCCTTCGATCTCGTCACACACGCGCACGCAGCGGGTGCACAGCACGCAGCGGTTGTGGTCGAGCCGGAACAGGTCGTGCGAGGCGTCGAACGACAGCTTGGGATAACGATACGGAATGTCGATGTGCGTGATCTCCAGCGTCTTGGCCAGCCCCTGGAGTTCGCAGTGGCCGTTGGATACGCAAACCGAGCAGACGTGGTTTCGCTCGGAAAAAAGCATCTGTACGACCATGCGCCGGTACTTCTGGAGGCGATCGGAATTGGTGATCACGTCCATGCCCTCGGCCACGCGGGTGACGCAAGCCGGAAGCAGCTTGTTGGTCCCTTTGACCTCGACGAGGCAAAGCCGGCAAGCTCCCCAGCCGGAAAGTCCCTCGAGAAAACAAAGCGTGGGGACGTGAATCTTGTTCTCCATGCAGACGTTGAGGATCGTTTCGTCGGCGCGGCCGCTGAACGTCCTTGCCGTCGATCTTCAAGGCCACCACGGGGGTCGCGGCATTCATGACACGGTCTCCTTTGCGCCGGCGGGTTCGCCGGCGCTATCGTCGGCGATCAACAATTCGTCGTATTCCTTGTGGAAGTAGCGAAGCGTGCTGAGCACGGGATTGGGCGCCGTCTGGCCCAACCCGCACAGGCTCGTGCTTTTCACCATGTCGCAAAGCTCTTCCAGCAGCGCCAGGTCGCGCGCCGTGGCCTTGCGGTCGATGATCTTCTTCAGCAGGTCGTGCATCTGCACGGTTCCGACTCGGCAGGGCACGCACTTTCCGCACGACTCGGTCATGCAGAATTCCATGAAGAAGCGGGCCACGTCCACCATGCTCGACGTTTCGTCCATGATGATCATTCCGCCGGAGCCCATGATGGAGCCGACCTTCGCCAGCGAGTCGTAATCCACCGGCATGTCCAGGAATTGTTCCGGGATGCAACCGCCGGACGGACCGCCGGTCTGCACGGCCTTGAGCCTCTTTCCCTCCGGGACCCCGCCGCCGATGTCGTAAATGATCTCACGCAGCGTGATGCCCATGGGCACTTCGATCAGGCCGGTGTTGTTGACCTTGCCGGCCAGGGCAAAGGTCTTGGTTCCCTTGCTCTTCTCGGTGCCGATTGCGGCGAACCAATCGCCGCCGTTGCGGATGATGGGGGCAATGTTGGCGAAGGTTTCAACGTTGTTGATGAGGGTGGGGGCGCCCCAGAGTCCGGACTCGGCTGGAAACGGCGGGCGGGGCCGGGGTTGGCCGCGCTGCCCGGCGATGCTGGCGATCAACGCCGTTTCCTCACCGCAGACGAAGGCCCCGGCGCCGAGGCGGATGTCGATCTTGAAGCTCAGCGGCGTGCCGAAGATGTTGGCGCCGAGCAGCCCCAGGCGGTCGGCCTGGCGGATCGCGGTCTTCAGCCGCTCCACCGCCAGGGGGTACTCGGACCGCACGTAAATATATCCCTGGCTCGCGCCCACCGCGTAGGCGGCGATGGCCATTCCTTCCAGCACGCGGTGCGGATCGCTCTCCAGAACGCTGCGGTCCATGAAAGCGCCGGGGTCTCCCTCGTCGGCGTTGCAGATGACGTATTTGGTCGGCGCGTTCGACTTGGCGACCATGCTCCATTTCAGCCCGGTGGGATAGCCCGCTCCGCCTCGCCCGCGCAAGCCGC
The DNA here is from genome assembly GCA_963783845.1 of uncultured Phycisphaerales bacterium. GTDB lineage: Bacteria > Planctomycetota > Phycisphaerae > Tepidisphaerales > Tepidisphaeraceae > PALSA-1353. Next base: position 204,503 of record CAWAPL010000018.1, on the reverse strand, counting down.
TGCGCGAAACCTGTTGGATCGTCTCCGACCGCGTCATCGTGGTCAGCGCCTTGTGCAGCGCGACATAACCGTCGGCGGCAATGTATTCCTCGATCCGCTTCGGATCGATCGTCCCGGTGTTCTCCAGCACGATCCGCTTTTGCCGCGCGAAGAACGGCACGTCCGTGGGACAGCGCAATCGCTCCACAGGCTGGTTCGCCTGCACGCCCTGGATGATGTCCGGAGCGTCGTCCGCGGTCACTCCCTGATACATCACGTTTTCAGCGGGCAGCGACACCAGAGGCCCGGCGGCGCAAAGCCCCATGCAACCCACGCCCTTCACGCGGCATTGCCCCTCCAGGCCTGCGGTCTTGACCTGGGCTTCCAGCGATTGCTTCACCTGGTCGCTCTGCGAGGAGAGACATCCCGCCGCGACGCAGACGTGCAGATGATGCGGGCATTGCTTGCGCGATTCGTTTTCCGTTTCCGCGATTTTTTCCAGTTCATCAACGGTCATGGCTCACCTGCTTTTCAACGCGGTCCAGGAGGTCGGCGGCGCCGACTTTGCCCATCACCGCCCCGTCCAACACCGCCGCCGGCGCCAGCCCGCACGAACCCAGGCAACGCGCCGTCAGCACCGAGAGATTTCCATCTCGCGTCGTTTGTCCGTCCTTGACGCCGTATTTTCCCTCCAGCGACTCCAGCAGCCGGGCCGCGCCCTTGATGTAGCACGCGGTGCCCAGACATACGACGCAGGTGTGTTTGCCCTGCGGCTTGAGCATGAAATGGTGATAGAACGTGGCGACTCCATACACCTTGCTCAGCGGGAGGTTGAGCGATCCCGCCACGAAGCGCAGCGCCGGCTCGTCCAGGTATCCGAACGATTCCTGCGCGGTGTGCAGGGTTTCGATGAGGGAGTTGCCGACATACCCGTGACGGCGCATGGTGGCATCGACAATCCGCCACCGCTTGTCCGCGGAGGGCAATGCCGTTGGTTGTTTCTGGGCAGCGATCATGGTTGCATCGTTCACTTTCTCGCGGTTAGCAAATCCGCGGCAGTTGTTCTCCGTAAGGTTTTTGCAGGATCCGGCTTCCGCCCATGGTCGTACGCAGTTCGCATACGCCGTCGTTTTGTTCGCCGAAGACGCCGATCACCCGCGCGTCCCTCCCGTGGCTGTCCTCGGACAGAACGTCCAGCGCGGCATCCACGGCGTCGCCGCGCACGACGGCGACAATCTTGCCTTCGTTGGCGACGTCCAGCGGGTCGATGCCGAGCATGTCGGCGGCATGCCTGGTCTCGGGACGGATGGGGATATTTTTTTCAAGCAGCATCAGGTGCAGGCCGGTGCGCACCGCGAGGTCCGCGGCCACGCCGGCCAGGCCGCCGCGCGTCGGATCGCGCAGGAATACCACGCCCGGAACCTGTTCCAGGAGTTGTTCGATCATGTGATTCAGCGGGGCCACGTCGCTCTTGAGTGCGCTTTGCACCTGCGGCATCTCGCGGGCCAGCATGACGGCCATGCCGTGGTCCGCGATCGGGCCGCTGACGATCACCACGTCGCCGGGCCGCACGGCCTCGGGATGAAGCTTATGTAAGCCTGCCGCGCCCACGCCGGCCGTCGTGATATAGATGCCATCGCCCTGGCCGCGGCCCACGACCTTCGTGTCGCCGGTGACGATGCACACTTTTGCTTCCGCCGCCGTCGCGGCGATGGAATCGAGAATGTCCTCGAGCACCGGCCGTTCCAGGCCCTCGGTGAGAATCAAGCTGAGCGCGATTCCCAAGGGCTTGGCGCCGCAGACGGCCAGGTCGTTCACCGTGCCGCTGACGGCGAGCCGGCCGATGTCGCCGCCGGGAAATTGCAGCGGCTTGACAACATAGCTGTCGATCGTGAGGGCCAATCGCTCCGCGCCCGGCAGCAGCGCTGAATCGAGCAGTTCGTTCAGCGCGGGTTGGCTAGGCGAGGCAGCACGCAGGAGGCAAGCAGCTCGTCGGTCAATTGCCCGCCGCCGCCGTGCGCCAGACTGATGCGCTGCCCGACGGCCTGGGTGATGCCGGATTGGGTGAGGTTGTTCAGTGTAATCATGAGCGTGCCCGAACTTTCTTTGGCGCCGTGACGCGGTGATATTTGAACCAGGCCTGACACGTGCCCTCGGAACTGACCATGCAAGGGCCCAGCGCCCGCACCGGCGTGCAGGCGGTTGCGAATAGTTTGCATTCGGTGGGGGTTGCCCGCCCGGTAATGACGTCGCCGCAGCGGCAGCCGGGCGATTCTTTTCCGGTCGGCGATCCGAGTCCGAAACGGGTGCGGGCATCGTATCGGGCATAGGCGAATCGCAAGGCCAGGCCGCTGCTTTTGAGTTTGCCAAGGCCGCGCCACTGCCAATCCGCGGGCATGAAAACCTCGTCGATGACGGCTTGTGCGGCGCGGTTTCCCTCTTCGGTGACGGCTTGGGAGTAAAGGTTTTCGAGACTCGCCTGGCCTTCGGCGACCAGTTCGGTGAGACGCGCCAGGGCCGCCGCGATTTGCGGGCCCTCAAAGCCGGCGATGACGCAGGGACGGTGATATTCCCGAACGATCGGCTCAAAAACCGCCGCGCCGATGATGACCGCCACGTGGCCGGGGCACAGAAAACCATCGACCTGCACGTTGCCGCTTTCCAGCAGCGCCCGCATGGCGGGAATAATGAGTTTGTGGCTGACCAGGACGGAGAAATTCTCCAGGCCCAGCCGGTTCGCTTCGATCACCGCCGCCGCCGACGCGGGCGTCGTCGTTTCGAATCCGACGGCGGCGAAGGCCACTTCCCGATGCGGATTTTCGGCGGCCAGCTTCACCGCGTCCAACGAAGAATAGACCACGCGAACGTCGGCGCCTACGGCGCGGCATTGTTCCAGGCTTCCCTCCGAGCCGACGACGCGCAGCATGTCGCCGTAGGTGCAAAGCGTCACGTCTCGTTTCCTGGCCAGCTCGATCAGTTGATCGATGTCTCCCAGCGAGGTCACGCACACAGGACAGCCCGGCCCGCTTAGCAAAGTGACGTTGGGCGGCATCAAACTGTGCAGGCCGCTGCGGAAAGCGCTCATGGTGTGGGTACCGCAGACTTCCATGAATTTCGCGGGACGGGACAGTGCTTTGGCGGCGGCCCTGAGCCGGCGCAGCGACTCTCCGCTCTGAGCTTCGGCGCGCGTGAGGATCTCGGCGCTCATGGCTGGCCTCCGGTCTTTCGCAGGTCCCTGATGACCGCCCAGGTCTCCTGCGCTTCCTGTTCGTCCAATGTCTGGATGGCGAAGCCGGCATGGAGCAAGACCCAATCGCCCGGTTTGCAGGGCGGAATGAGCAGAGTGCTGATTTCGACGCGGTTGCCGTGCAAATCGGCCGTCGCGGTGCTTCCGCGACAATCTATCAACCGAGCCGGTACTGCTAAGCACATAGATGCCTCATGGTTTGCAGGGTCCTTTGCCAAGGCGAGCGGTCGCCACGGCCGCCTGCCCAAAGGCGATTGAGCCGTCGTTCGGTGGAATCCGCCTGTGCCGCAGCACGCGCAGACCGCGGCGCTGCAGGCGCGTCTCGAGCAGATCGCCAAACAATTCGTTGCAGAACACTCCGCCGCTCAGGGCGACGACGTTGAGCCCCGAACTTTGCGCCGCCTTGGCCACGGCCGCTTCCCACGCCGCGGCTAGGGCTTCGTGAAACAGCATTGCCAAATCATCGGCCCGCATACCCTGTTGCGCCCGCCGCACGATTTTTTTCACCAGCGGCGAGAGATCGATCTCGATCAATCCCTCGGCATCGCGCAGTTCGTAGCTGTCCTCCGAATTGTGCGATAGGCGGTTGCACTGCGCCGCGGCGGCCTCCAGCGCGGCCGGCGCCTCGGCGTCGAAACGGTTTTCACGGCACAAACCCAGCAGCGCGGCCACGGCGTCAAAGATGCGGCCTGTCGAACTGCTCTGAATGCAATGCGTTCCGCTTAGGAGCATCTCGCGGATAAACCGGACCTGGGAATCGGGAGCCAATTGACGGCAGATCGGCAATTCCGCGAAGTCCTGTCCATGCGTGACGAACAGCAGTGCCAGCGCGCTGCGCCAGGGCTGCTTGGCCGCCGCATCGCCGCCCGGCAGGGGCATCGGACGCAAGCGTCCCAGCCGGCGGAAATCGGTCAGTTCCACCGCGAGCAGTTCGCCGCCCCAAATGCTTCCGTCGGTTCCGTAGCCCGTGCCGTCGCAGACGACGGCCAATGCCGGCCCGGTTAATCCGTGCTCTGCAAGAACGGCGGCGGCATGGGCGTGATGGTGTTGCACCGCGATCAGCGGCAGAACCTGTTGGGCCGCGAGATGGCGCGCGTATTGTGTGCTGAGATAGCCGGGGTGAAGGTCATGCGCGATCCACCGCGGCGCGATGCCGAACAACTCGGACAAGTCGGAAATCGCCTGCTTGAACGCGTCGAAAGTGCGCGATTGGGTGAGATTCCCCAAATGCTGGCTGAGAATCACCTGGCGATCGCGGCAGGTGGCCACGGTGCATTTGAGTTCCGCGCCCAGGGCCCATCCGGGTGATGCCTGGCAGGCTTCGGGAAGCGCGATCGGCTCCGGCACGTCAGCCGCGGCGCGGCGCACGAAGATGGGAGCGGTCGCGCCGTCGATGAGCACCGAATCATCCACCGCCCGCTGAATCGGGCGATTGTGCCGCAGGATCGCGTCGGACATCTCGCCCAGCCGGGCGATGGCATCGCCGTCCTCGAACGCCAGCGGTTCATCCAGGTCATTGCCGCTGGTCATCACCAGCGATTCGACGCCGAACTTACGAGCTTCATCGAAAATCAAATGATGCAACGGCGTATAAGCGAGCATGACGCCAAGGCGATGACATCCCGGCGCGACCGCGTCGGCGATGGCGGCGTGGGGAATGCGACGCGCCAGCACTATCGGCGCCGCGGACGATGCGATCAGTTCGGCGCCTTGCGGAGTCAGGCTGACCAGCCGCCGAGCCGCTTGCAGCGACGGGCACATCAGCGCCAGCGGCTTGGCGGGCCGGTGTTTCAGCTCGCGCAGGCGCAGCACGGCGGCTTGGTCGTCGCCGCGAACGGCCAGGTGATACCCGCCGATTCCCTTGATCGCCACGATCTTGCCGCAGGCCAGCCGCTGCACGGCCCCTTCAATGGGCCCCACGGGATTGAACGATGGATCTCGATCGAGGAATTCCAACTGCGGCCCACAATCGCGACAGGCCGTTGGCTGGGCGTGGAAGCGCCGGTCGGCGGGGTCATCATATTCTTCGCGGCAGGGCGGGCACATGGGGAAGGGGGCCATGGTGGTGCGCGGCCGGTCGTAGGGGATCGAGCGAATGATGCTGAAGCGCGGCCCGCAGTTGGTGCAGTTGGTCAAGGCATATCCGTGCCGCCTCGGGTTGGCCGGATCGCGGATCTCCGCCAAACAGGCGTCACAGATCGCCAGATCGGCGGCGACTTCGGCGGTGGGCGTTGCGGCGCCGGGAGAAGGCTCGATTTCAAATCGCCGCCAGTGCGGATGCGGCGCGATTTCTCGATCGACGATTTTTCTCACCGCCGCGGCGGCCGGGGCATCGCCTCGCAGCGCGGCGACAAATTCGTCGAGTTGCCGCCGCGTTCCCTGCGCTTCGACCACCACGCCCGCGGCGTCGTTCCACACCGAACCGCCGATGCCCATTTGCGTCGCCAGGCGGTAGACGAACGGCCGGAAGCCCACGCCCTGCACGCGGCCCGAGACGTAAAAGCGCCGCCGGACCACGGGATCGATCGATCCCGCCGACCGCCTCGTGGTTGTTTCCAACGGGTGATGCATCGGTTGTGAATTCTATGAAATAGGTCGGTTCCGCGCCGCCCGGAGAAAATCCGTTTTCCCCCGTAGGGGAATGCACCTATGGATAAATCGTTTCTTGGCCCGATGGTTGAACGACGCTGGTTTCCCGAAACTATTCAAGGTGCGGTGCGACTTTGTTCCGCTCCGCGTTAATGACGGTCCAGTGAAAGGATTTGAATATGCAATCGCGTCAGCAACAGCAAATGATTGCTCTGGAAGCCAATGAGGCGGCGGCGTCGGTGGCGCATCGCTTGAGCGAAGTCATTGCGATCTATCCGATCACGCCCTCGTCGGCGATGGGAGAGTTCGCCGATGAATGGTCCTCGCAGAATCGCCCAAACATCTGGGGCATGGTCCCCCGGGTGGTGGAAATGCAGTCGGAAGCCGGAGCGGCCGGCGCCATTCACGGAGCGCTGCAGGCCGGCGCGCTGGCGACCACGTTCACCGCGTCCCAGGGCCTGCTGCTGATGATCCCCAACATGTACAAGATCGCGGGGGAACTGACAGCGTTCTGCATGCACGTTACCGCTCGCGCCCTGGCGACGCACGCGCTGTCGATCTTCGGCGACCACTCGGATGTCATGGCCTGCCGGCAGACGGGCTTTGCCATGCTCTGCGCCAGCAGCGTGCAGGAAGCGCACGACCTGGCGTGCATCGCCCACGCGGCCACGCTCGAATCCCGCGTTCCGTTCATGCATTTCTTCGACGGATTTCGCACGTCGCACGAAATCGCCAAGATCGCCATGCTCGGCGACGACGATCTTCGGGCCATGATCGACCCGGCGGGAGTGGCGGCCCACCGGCAGCGCGCGCTCACTCCCGATCGTCCGGCTATTCGCGGGACGGCGCAAAATCCGGACGTGTTCTTCCAGCGCGCGAGGCGGGCAATCCGTTCTACCTCGAGTGCCCGGGCATCGTCCAAAAGACGATGGATCGCTTTGCGGAGATCACCGGACGCGCGTACAGCCTTTTTGAATACGTAGGTCATCCCCAGGCAAAGCGCGTGATGGTCATCATGGGTTCCGGCGCTGAACCGCGCACGAAACGGTGGATCGCCTGATCCGCGACGGCGAGGACGTCGGAGTTCTGAAGGTCCGGCTCTATCGACCGTTCTCCGTGGACCATTTCCTCGCCGCCCTTCCGGCCAGCGCGATCCATCGCCGTGATGGACCGCACGAAAGAGCCCGGAGGCATTGGCGAGCCGCTGTTCCTCGACGTCGTGGCCGCGCTTTACGAGGGCCAGGCGGCGGGATCGTCGCGGTTTGCCAAACAGCCGATCGTGATCGGCGGGCGCTATGGACTGGGATCGCACGAATTCACGCCCGCCATGGTCAAGGCCGTATTCGACGAACTGAACCAAGCCCGCCCGAAACCTCATTTTACGGTGGGGATCAACGACGACGTGACGAAATGGTCCTTGCCCGTATCGGACGACTTCGACATCGAGCCGGACGACGTTTTCCGCGCGGTATTTTTCGGACTCGGGGCCGACGGCACGGTCGGGGCCAACAAGAACTCCATCAAGATCATCGGCGAGGAAACCGATTTCAACACCCAGGGATATTTTGTCTACGACTCCAAGAAGTCCGGAGCGATCACCATCAGCCACCTGCGGTTCGGACCGCGGCCCATCCGCTCGGCGTACCTTATTCGCCAGGCGAATTTCGTGGCGTGCCACCAGTTCCAGTTTTTGGAGAAGTTCGACATCGTGGGCCATGCGAAGGAAGGGGGCGTGCTGCTGCTGAACGCGCCGTTCGAACTCGATGCGGTCTGGGCGCACCTGCCGCGCGAGGTCCAGAAGCAGATCGTCGAGAAGAAGCTGCGGGTCTACGTGATCGACGCCTTGCGCACGGCGCGCGAGGTGGGGATGGGCGGACGCATCAACACCGTCATGCAGACGTGCTTCTTTGCCATCAGCGGCGTTCTGCCGCGCGATCAGGCGATCGCGAAGATCAAGAAGGCCATCGAGAAGACGTATGCGAAGAAGGGCCCGGAAATGGTGCGCAAGAATTTCGCCGCGGTGGACGGCGCTCTGGCGCATCGTACACGAATTGGCGATCCCGGCCGATGGCGCGATCGGCCAGCCGCTTCCCCCGACCGTGCCCATCGAAGCGCCCGATTTCGTGAAAAACGTGACGGCGATGATCCTGGCCGGGCGGGGCGATCTTCTTCCGGTCAGCGCGTTGCCGGTGGATCGGGACCTGGCCGGTCGGCACGGCGCGCTGGGAGAAGCGCAACATCGCGACGGATATCCCGGTGTGGGAGCGGGAATTGTGCATTCAATGCAACAAGTGCGCCTTTGCCTGCCCGCACGCGGCGATCCGCGCCAAGGTGTTCCCGGCGGAAAGCCTGGCCGGGGCGCCCGAAGGATTTGCATCGATGGACTACAACGCGCCCGATCTGCGCGGCATGAAATACGCGTTGCAGGTGGCGCCGGAAGATTGCACGGGCTGCGGCATTTGCGTGGCGGTCTGTCCCGCGAAGGACAAATCCATGCCCAAGCGCAAGGCGATCAACCTGGCGCCGCAGGCGCCGCTGCGCCGCCGCGAGGCGGAGAACTTCAAGTTTTTCCTGGACATTCCCGAGATCGACCGTGCCAAGGTGCGCGTGGACGTCAAAGGCTCGCAGCTCTTCCAGCCGCTCTTCGAGTTCTCCGGCGCTTGCGCGGGATGCGGCGAGACGCCTTACCTCAAGCTGCTCACGCAACTGATGGGCGATCGCCTTCTGATCGCCAACGCGACGGGGTGCTCGTCCATCTATGGCGGCAATCTTCCGACGACGCCGTATTGCGCCAACCACGAAGGGCGCGGCCCCGCCTGGAGCAATTCGCTCTTCGAGGACAACGCCGAATACGGCCTTGGAATGCGCCTTGCGGTGGATCAGCACGCGGCAAACGCTCGCCAGCTTCTGGGTCGTCTCCAACCGCCTCTGGATGAAGAATTCGTCGGGCGGATTCTCAATGCCGAGCAGACCAGCGATTCCGGAATCGCCGCGCAACGAACGCTCGTGGCGGAATTGCGGCGGAAACTGGCGTCACTTAACGGCTCGCCGGAGGCCAAACAGCTTGCCCTCCTGGCCGATTATCTGGTTTACAAGAGCGTTTGGATCATCGGCGGCGACGGGTGGGCGTATGACATTGGTTACGGAGGACTCGATCACGTGCTGGCGTCCGGCGCCGACGTAAAGGTCTTGGTGCTCGATACCGAAGTATATTCCAATACGGGCGGCCAACAGTCCAAGGCGACGCCGATCGGCGCGGCGGCCAAGTTCGCCGCCGCCGGAAAATCTTCGCCCAAGAAGGATTTGGGATTGCTGGCCATGGCGTACGGAAACGTCTACGTCGCACAGGTGGCCTTTGGCGCCAAGGACGTGCACACGGTCCGGGCGATGCAGGAGGCCGCGTCCTATCCGGGGCCGGCCTTGATCGTCGCCTACAGCCATTGCATCGCGCATGGCTACGACCTGGCGTTGGGACCGGAACAACACAAGTTGGCGGTCGCCAGCGGTTATTGGCCGCTGTACCGATACGATCCAAGGCGCCGCGCCGCCGGGCAGAATCCACTCCAGTTGGATTCCGGCGCGCCCAACAACCAGTTGCAGCAGTTCATGGTGAACGAGACCCGCTTCCGCATGGTCGAGCAGAAAAACCCCGACCGCTATAAGATGTTGTCGGAAAAAGCCAGGCGGCAAGTGGCCGACCGGTATGCTCTGTATCGCCAATTGGCGGAACCTCCTGCGGGACAGACTTTGGCGGCGGCGCCGCCTCCAACGGCAAAGGTGCGAACATGAATCTCACGACCACGTACCTGGGGATGGAATTGGCGCATCCGCTGATGGTGGGAGCGTCGCCATTGGCCGACGACCTCGACACGGCCCGCCGCCTCGAAGACGCCGGCGCGTCCGCCATCGTCATGCGTTCGCTTTTCGAGGAGCAGATTGAAGGCGAGCACGACGCCAGCGTCGAGCATTTTGAAATGTTCGCCGACAGTTTCCCCGAGGCGTTGTCATTTTTCCCCGCCGTCGGCGAGTTTGCGATGAGTCCGGATGCCTATTTGGAGCAAATTCGCCGCCTCAAAGAGGCCGTTCACGTGCCGGTGATCGCCTCCTTGAACGGCCTGCGAATCTCGGGCTGGCTGCGCTACGCGGAACTCATCGAGCAGGCGGGCGCCGACGCGCTGGAGTTGAACGTCTATCACGTGGCCACGGAGGCGCGCGAGACGCTGTATTCCGTCGAGCAGCAAATCCGCGAGGTGGCCCGAAACGTGCGCGAGGCGGTCAAGCTGCCGCTGGCCGTGAAGCTGTCTCCATTTTTCACGTCGCTTCCACACGTGGCGATGGAGTTGCGCACCACCGGGATCGACGGTTTGGTCCTGTTCAATCGCTTTTATCAGCCCGATATCGACCTGGACGACGTCAGCGTCGTCCCGCGGCTTCATCTTTCCGATTCATCCGAGTTGCTGCTGAGGCTCCGATGGCTGGCGATCCTTTCCGGGCGATGCACCGCCTCGCTCGCCGTCAGCGGCGGAGTTCACGCCGCCACCGACGCGGTCAAGGCGATCATGGCCGGCGCCCATGCGGTTCAGGTTGTCTCGGCCCTTCTCATCCACGGTCCCGGGCGGCTCAAGGTTCTTCTCGACGGATTGAAAGCGTGGTTGGAAGAGCATGAGTATGATTCGATCCGCCAGATGCAGGGATGCCTGAGTCTGGCACATTGTCCCGATCCGGGGGCGTTCGAGCGCGGCAATTACATGCGCGTGCTGAATAGTTGGAATGGTCGAGTCCACCACGCGACATCCGATTAGGCGCGGGGATCGGCGTCCGTGCTGTTGGAGGTTTTTATGAATGGTCCAGCGATGAACGATCGAGCGGCGTGGCTTTGCGGCCCTACGGCCAAGTGCTCAGTGCTTCCCAAGGAACGCAATCGCACCTGGCGGCTGGTGTTGCTGGGCGCGCCGGGCGTCGGCAAGGGCACGCAGGCGGAATTGCTCGGCCAGCGCATGGGCGTGTGCCACCTCTCCACCGGCGACATTTTTCGCGAGGCCGCCAACCCGTGCAATCGTGCCGCAAGCCCCGCGATGACGGAGGCGCTGGGATTCATGCGGGCCGGCCGGCTCGTGCCCGACTCCACCGTCTGGGAGATCGTGCGCGAGCGGGCCGGTTGCATCCGTTGCCGCGGCGGCTTTGTGCTCGACGGGTTTCCGCGCACGCTCAGCCAGGCCCATTCCCTCGAGCAACTCATGGGCGAAGAGGGTCTTTCCCTTGACGGCGTGCTCAGCTACGTGCTGCCGGAAATGGAAGTCGTCTCTCGCCTCAGCGGTCGGCGCGTGTGTGAGAAATGCAAGGCCGTCTTTCACGTCACCCAGCGCCCGCCGAGCGCTCCGGAGGTGTGCGACCATTGCGGCGGCCGACTGATTCAGCGCGAGGATGATCGGCCGGAAGCCGTGAAAGTCCGTTTGCAAACCTATGAACGGGCCACGGCGCCGCTGATTGAGTTCTACCGAAGTCTGGGCAAGCTGGTGCAGATTTCCGCGGCCGGATCGGCCGAAGTCGTCTTTGCCCGGTCACTGACGGCACTGGAAGCGGCGATCACCGATGGGCTGCTTCGCAGTCGAGACCCCCGCGAAGCCATTATCGGTCTGGGCGACGATGGCCAAAGTCCCCCAAGGCACGTCGAGCCGTTGTGATGGTCGGCCGCCCGCCGGAACCAAGCCAGTGCCGGCCTAACCGTGCTGCGCATCGGCGAATTCCCCTACGCGAAGAATAGGGAGAGTGCCGATTTCTGAAATGACGATGATCCTGGATAGTTCCCTCACCCGACTCGCCGCTTTGCGGTCCGAGTATGGCACAGCCACAAGGAGGCTATAGTGTTTGGCAACTCTCTTAGACGCGAACGGTTCTGCGGAATGACACGCCATTTGCCGGCGAAACCGACCCCGGTCCTGCTCGGCGCCGTCTTTGCATTCTTCGCATTGGCGTTCCCATCCCTCTCCTTCGCCAGCGAGGCCAGCCTTCGAATACCCGATTTACATTCCGTCCGATACTTCGGCGGCATCATCGACGGCTGGACCTTGCTCGTCTGCGGCATGGTGCTCTGTTTCGCGGGGTTGGCGTTTGGGCTGATCATTCAGCGCCGCCTCAAGGCCCTGCCCGTCCATCCCTCGATGAGCGCGGTTTCAGAGACCATTTACGCCACGTGCATGACTTATCTTAAGTCGCAGTTGCGCTTCATACTCTTCCTGGAACTGTTCATCGGGGCCATCCTGGTGGTCTATTTCGGTTGGCTTACCACGGATGAAGCGGGGCAGCACATGACCGCCGCGCCAGTGGCGATCATCCTCGCTTTCAGTCTGGTCGGCATCGCCGGCAGCGTGTCGGTCGCGTGGTTCGGGATGCGGATCAACACCTTCGCCAACAGCCGCACCGCGCAGGCGTCCCTGGCGGGCAAGCCCTATCCCCTCTATTCCATCCCGCTCCAGGCCGGCATCAGCGTCGGCATGGTACTCATCAGTCTTGAGTTGCTGATCATGCTGGTCATCCTTCTTTTCATACCGAGGAACTACGCCGGACCGTGTTTCATCGGATTTGCAGTCGGTGAATCGCTGGGCGCGGCCGCTCTGCGCGTCGCCGGCGGCATATTCACCAAGATCGCCGACATCGGCGCGGACCTGATGAAGATCGTCTTCAAGGTCGAGGAAGACGACGCCCGAAATCCCGGCGTGATCGCCGACTGCACCGGCGACAACGCCGGCGACAGCGTCGGACCCACCGCCGACGGATTCGAGACTTACGGCGTGACCGGCGTGGCGCTGATTACCTTCATCCTTCTGGCGGTTCGGCCGGAACTCCAGGTCCAACTGCTGGTCTGGATTTTCGCCATGCGCCTCATCATGCTGATTACCAGCGGCGTCTCGTATTGGATCAACGAGGTGCTGGCTCGGGCACGTTACCAGCACGCCACCGAAATGGATTTCGAAAAACCGCTCAGCAGCCTCGTGTACATCACCAGCTTCGTTTCGATCGTGACGACCTATGTGGGCTCGCTGGCGCTGATTCATAACCTCGGCGGCGGGCTTTGGTGGCAGTTGTCCACCATCATCACCTGCGGCACGCTGGCCGGGGCGCTGATACCCGAACTCACCAAGGTCTTCACCAGCGTCAATAGCCGACACGTGCGCGAGATCGTCGATGCCAGCCGCGAGGGCGGCGCATCCTTGAATATCCTCAGCGGACTCGTCGCCGGCAATTTCTCGGCGTTCTGGATGGGCGGCGTCATCGCCGGTTTGATGGCGATCGCTTACGGCGTTTGCGCGTGGGGCGGAGACGGCGGCGTCGTGTCGCTGCTCACTCCCGGCGCTGGCATCGCTGTCGCGGTGTTCGCCTTTGGCCTAGTCGCCTTCGGGTTCCTGGGCATGGGACCGGTCACGATTGCCGTCGATAGCTACGGACCCGTCACCGACAATGCCCAGAGCATTTACGAGTTGAGCCAGATCGAAACGATTCCCGGCGTCCGCGAACAGCTCAAGCGCGATCAAGGCATTAACGTCGATTTCGATCACTCCAAGCTGCTCCTGGAGCAGAACGACGGCGCGGGAAATACGTTCAAGGCCACCGCCAAGCCCGTGCTGATCGGCACCGCCGTCGTCGGCGCCACCACGCTGATCTTCTCGATCATCATGATGCTGACCAACAAGCTGACCGATCCCGTGGGCATCTCCCATCTCTCCGTGTTGTATGCGCCATTCCTGCTGGGCCTGATCGCCGGCGGGGCGGAGATTTATTGGTTCACCGGCGCCAGCATGCAGGCCGTCGTCACCGGCGCTTACCGCGCCGTCGAGTTCATCCGCCGAAACATTCGCCTTGAGAGCGCCGATAAAGCCTCCATCGAGGACAGCAAGAAAGTCGTCGCAATCTGCACGCGCTATGCCCAGTCCGGAATGGTCAACATCTTCTTCGTGGTCTTCTTCAGCACCCTGGCTTACGCCTGCGTCAACCCCTTCTTCTTCATCGGATTTCTGATTTCCCTGGCGATTTTCGGCCTATTCCAGGCAATCTTCATGGCCAACGCCGGCGGGGCCTGGGACAACGCCAAGAAGATCATTGAAGTTGTCTTGCGCGTAAAGGGGACCGATTTGCACGCCGCCACCGTCGTCGGAGACACCGTCGGCGATCCGTTCAAGGATACTTCCTCCGTGGCCATGAACCCGATCATCAAGTTCACCACGCTATTCGGCCTGCTGGCCGTCGAACTGGCCCAGAGCTTGAGGCATAATCCCAACGTGCCGGCCAACCTGACGGCCTGGCTGGCGCTCGGATTCTTCTTCATCGCCCTCTGCTTCGTTTACCGCTCATTCTACGGGATGAGGATTCGCAGCCACCGAGGCGGCGGCGGACAGGATTCCACGCCCGGCCCCGTTCAAGATGATTTGGCCGTCGCGGCACGCTAACATACCGCGTCGCGCCGTCATCGGCGATTGGGCTGGCAACTTATGGCCATCGCGGACCTACGTCGGGAATACCGTCTCTCGACACTCGATCGATCGGATCTCGCTCCCGATCCGATCGAACAATTTCAGAAATGGTTCGGCGAAGCCGCCGGGTTCGGCGGCGCCCGCGGCGGCCGACTCCGAAAATTCGCAATTGCTCTCTACAAAGCCTTCCACGGCCTCATCACGGGCAACTCCGTCGAACCCAACGCGATGGCCCTTGCCACCGCCGATATCGACGGACATCCCTCCGTCCGAACCGTGCTGCTCAAAGGCGTGGACGCCCGCGGCTTCACCTTCTTCACCAACTACCAAAGCCGCAAGGGCCGCGAGCTGGCCGCCAACCCCTGGGGCGCCCTGGCCCTTTATTGGCCGGACCTGGAGCGCCAGGTCTGCGTTTCCGGCCCGGTGACGCAGCTCTCGCGCGAAGAATCCGAAAAGTATTTTCGATCGCGCCCGCTCGGCAGTCGCCTCGCCGCCTGGGCTTCGGATCAAAGCGCCGTCATTCCCGACCGCACCGCCCTCGAGGCCCGCTGGCGGCAAATCGAACAGCGGTTCCAAGGCAAGGACATTCCCCTTCCGCCGTTCTGGGGAGGTTATCTTCTGAGTCCCCAGAAAATCGAATTCTGGCAAGGCCGCCCCAGCCGGCTCCACGACCGCTTCCGCTACACCCGGGCCGGCGAAAGAGACTGGAATCTCGACCGCGTCGCGCCGTAGCCGACCGGCTCATCACTCCTTCAAATTAATATTTAACCGCAGAGAGCGCGGAGATCGCTGAGAAAAAACTGAGAAGAAATTCACCCCTGTATTTCTTCTCCGCGTTTGTCTCTGCGGTCTCCGCGAACTCCGCGGTTAAAATAGACCTTGAGATTAAGAACTCGCGCGACTGGGAAAAACTATCGCGCAGCCGCGGGCTTTATTGTCTATCCGTGACCCGCGCTTCGATGGCGTATTGAAGCAATTCGTTGCTGCTTTTCAGATTCAGCTTCTGTTTGATGTGTTCCTTGTGCGCTTCGACCGTTTTGGTGCTCAGAAAGAGTTTCTCCGCAATCGTTCGGACGCTGTGCCCATCCCCGATCAGGCGAAAAATCTCGAGCTCCCGGTCGGTGAGGCGCTCCAGCGGCGGCAGATCGCCGTCGGATTTGACCCCGGAAAAACTTCGCAGCAGCTTGGCGGACATCTTGGCGCTGAGGTAAACCTCGCCGCCGGCCACCGTGCGCAGGGCCGTCATCACCGTCTCCTGCGGTTCCTGCTTCATGACGTAGCCGCGAGCCCCCGCCTTCAGAGCGCGCTCCGCGTAGAGCGACTCATCGTGCATCGAGACCACCAGGATCGGCAACGTCGTGAATCGGTCGCGGATTTGCTTGCACAATTCCAACCCGTCGCCCCCCTTGAGCGTCAGGTCCACGATCACCACGTCCGGCTTGGCCGCCGGCAGCAGGCGCATCGCCTCCACCGGCGATTCCGCCTCGCCGCATATCGCCAGGTCGGGTTGGTCGTCAATTAATCGGCCCAGGCCTTGCCGTAGGACCGGATGGTCATCGACGAGGAAAACCTTACGTTTGTGCCGTGCCTTGGTCTGGGTTTTTGCCATTGTCGTTGCTCTCCGCGGCGGAATCGGACTGTTTGACCGAGCAGTCCACGCGCGTTCCGCCGGACCGAACCTTCAGGATCGACAGCGTCGCCCCGATCAGGGCCGCGCGATACCGCATCGTCTGCAAGCCCATGCCCTTCTTTTCCGGCAACGTGTCGGGAATACCGATGCCGTTGTCGCGGACCGACACCGTGATTGTATCCCCAATTCGGTTCAGGACAATCCAGACCCGTTCCGCCTCGCCATGCTTGATCGCGTTGTTCACCGCCTCCTGGGCGATGCGATAGAGGTGGGTGGCGACGGCCCCATCCGACAAAAGCACCGGCTGGTCGCAGGTGAATGAGCATTCAATCCGAAACGTATGCCGGACCGTCAGCGCCAATTCCTTTAACGCCGATTCCAATCCCGTGGCGGACATATCGACCGGATGCAGCCCATGGGCCATTCCGCGAGCCTGGGCGATCGCTTCGGAAACCAAATTCGCGATCTGCCGCGCGTCGTCGGATTCCGACGCCTTTTGCTTGGTGAGACGTTGCTCCAGCGATTTGCTGAGAAAGCCGATCCCCGCCAGTTGCTGGCCCAGGCCGTCGTGAAGGTCCTGGCCGATGCGGCGCTGCTCGCGATCGCTGATCTCCAGGACTTGCCGCTCCATGCGCTTCCGCTCGGTCAGGTCGCGGACGATGCCCGCGAAAAACCGCCGATCCCCAAGAAACATTTCGCTGACCGCCAGGTCCATCGGAAAGATGGAGCCGTCCTTTCGACGGCCGACGACTTCCCGCCCGATGCCGATGATCTTGGCTTTGCCCGTGCGAAGGTAATTGCGCAGGTATTCGTCGTGCTCGCCGTAATACGGCTCGGGCATCAGCAGCTTGACGTTTTGGCCGGCGACCTCCGAAAAGGAATACCCGAACAATCGTTCCGCCGCGGGGTTGATTGAATCGATGCTCCCGCGCTCGTCGATGGTGATGACCCCATCGACCATCGTGCTCAGGATCGCCGTGGTCTTGGCGGCGCTTTCCTGTAGGGCCGACTCGGCCTGCTTGAGCAGGGAAATGTCGCGGCTGATGATCGAGGCCCCGGCCAGTTGCCCGGCGGGATCGCGCACCGGGGCGACCGTCAGCGCCACGGGGATGGCCCGCCCGTCCTTGTGCAGACGCACCGTTTCCATGCGCAGCACCGATCCCTCACGGCGAACGTCGGCGAGGATGCGGGCCATTTCGTCGATCCGATCGGTCGGCACCAGCAGCGTCGTGGTCCGGCCTTTCACGTCGTCGGAGGAATATCCGTAAATCTTTTCCGCCGCCCGGTTCCAACTCACGATGACCCCGTCCAGCGTCACGTCCATGATCGCGTCCTCGGAGGATTCGACGATCGAGGCCAGACGGCCCATCTCCTCCTGCAAGCGCTTGCGGGCGGTGATTTCCTGGGCCGCCGCGAACACGAAGATGCTGCCATCCGCCTCCGTGCCCATGGGCTGGGCATAATCGCGGATCCATTCCAGGTGTCCGTCCGCCGTCATCAGGCGGTATTCGCGCACGTCGCTCAGCCCGGCCAGCAGTGCCGCCGGACGACCGGCCAGCAGCGGCAGGTCTTTCGGATAGATCAGCCCGGTCCATCCGCGCTCGTGCAGGATGGACGGCGGATGGCCGGTGATTTCCGTAAATGCCCCGGCGGTCGATTCGTGGCGAACTTTGCCGCCGGGCGAGAGGTGAAAAATGTAGACGAAGTCCGTCGGTGGCGGGGGCTCGGAATCCTTGCGCTTCTTCGCCATGCCGACATCTTAATCAGGATCGATGGCGACGCGAGTCGAATTTGGGTTCAGCGAGGCGTGAATCGTGGTGTCCGTCAGGTTGCCGGTCATCTGGAATCCCAGCTTCTCGGCGACGTGCCGCATCTCCAGGTTTTCGGCCATGATCGTCCCATACAGCCGTTGCACACCTTCGTCGCGCGCGATCTGGATCAGCAGATGCAGAAGCTGTGTGCCCAAACCGCGGTTTTGCCAGGCATCGCTTATCACGATGGCGAATTCCGCGTCGCGGCCGCCGGGAACCTTGCTCAGCCGGCCAATGCCCAGAATGAACGGCTCCTGGGTTTCGGGGTGCTTCCCTTCGGCCACGAGCGCCAGCTCGCGGTCGTAATCGTTAAAGCAGACCCGGATCAAGCGCTCGTGGGCCGTCCGCTGGCTCAGGTTCATCGGGTGGAAAAAGCGGAACGTCACGCTCCGGTCGGAAAGTCCCTGATGAAAGGCGACCAACAGCGGCTCGTCCTCGGGCCGGATCGGGCGTATCGTGACCGGCGTGCCGTCGCGCACGGTCCACTGCGTCACGTACTGGGCGGGATAGGGTCGAATGACCGCTCGCGGCAAATCTGATTCCGATTTCTCCGGACCCCACAGCACGGTTCGGGCGTCCACGGCGACGATTTGATTCGGACCGGCGATCAGCGGATTGATTTCGATCTCCTTGATCCAGGGCTGTTCCACGATCATCTGGCTGAACCGGACGAGAATTTGGCTGAGCAGCGCGATATCCACCGGCTGCCGCCCGCGCACTCCCCGCAGCGCCTTGAATATTTTGGTCTGTTCCATTAACCGGCGCGCCAGCGTTGCGTTCAGCGGTGGAAGTCCCAGCGCGTGATCCTTGAACACCTCAACAAGCTGGCCCCCCGTGCCAAAGAGCATCACGGGGCCGAATTGCGAATCCGGGCTGCTGCCGACGATCAACTCGTATCCATCGCGCGCCTTGATCATGGGCTGGACGGTGACCCCCTGGAAATGCTTCTCGCCCGCGACGCGGCCCACCGACTTGCGAATGTCCTCGAAAGCCTGTGCCACCTGCTCGCGATCCAGCAAGTTGAGCTTCACCCCGCCGACATCGGTCTTGTGCGTCAGCGTGAGGGAGAAGAGCTTGACCACGACGGGGTATCCGATCTCGTCGGCGGCTTTCACGGCGGCTTGCGGAGTTGTGGCGGTGAGCGTCGGGGCGACGGGGATTCCGTAGGCGGCAAGAATCCGCTTGGATTGAAATTCATCCAGCAGCGTCGTGCCGGATTTTCTGGCGGCGTCGATGATTTGTGCGGCGGCCGCGCGATCGATGTCGAAATCGACGTCGGCCAGCGCAGGCGTTTCGTACAGCGATCGAAGGTTGTAGGAGTAGCGCCACATGTAGGTGAAGGCGCGGGCGGCCTGGTCGGGAAATTCAAACGTGGGAATGCCCGCGGCGTTCAGGATCGCCTGGCCCGCCGTCACTTCCGCTCCACCCATCCAACTCGCCAGCATCGGCTTGCCGTCGAGCTTGGCCAGCGATTTCACCGCTTCGGCGGTTTGGGTTGGATTGGTCATGTTCTGCGGCGTCAGGACCAGGAGCACCCCGTCGTTTTCCGGATCGTCGGCGACGACTTTCAGCGCCTTGGCGAAACGCTCCGGAGCCGCGTCGCCGAGCACGTCGATCGGATTGTTGTGGCTCCATTGCGGGGGCAGGATGCCGTCAAGAGTTTGGCGAAGCTGCGGCGAAAGGACCGCCAGTTCGCCCCCGCTGCCCAGCAACGCGTCGGTCGCCAAAACACCGGGTCCGCCGGCGTTGGTGACGATCGCCAGGCGACGCCCCGTGGGCCGCGGCTGCTTGGCCAGCACGTCGGCCATCGCAAACAGATCCGCGATGCTGTCCACGCGGAGCACGCCGGTCCGCCGGAAAGCGGCGTCCAACACTTCGTCGCTGCCGGTTAAAGAGCCGGTGTGAGAGGCGGCAGCCTTGGCCGCCGCGTCGGTTCGCCCCGCCTTGATGACGATGATCGGCTTGTTCAACGAGACTTCCCGCGCCGCGGAAAGAAACGCCCGCGCCTCCCCGATGGACTCCATGTAAATCAGAATGCTCTTGGTGCGCGGATCGTCGCCGAGATAGTCGATCAGATCGCCCCAGTTCACGTCGAGCATCGATCCCGTAGAGACGAACGCGCTGAACCCCACGCGCTCGCGCAGGCTCCAATCCAGAATGGCCGTCATCAGCGCGCCGCTTTGGCTGATAAACGCCACGTTGCCGGGCAGGGCGATGCCCTTGGCGAAAGTGGCGTTCAGCCCGGTCAGGGGGTTCATGACGCCCAGGCAATTGGGGCCGATGATGCGCATGTTGCCGCGATGGGCCTGCACCAGGGCCTTTTGCTCCAACTCTTCTCCCGCCGGCCCAAGCTCCCGGAACCCCGCCGAGATGACGATCGCCGCGCCCACGCCGGCGTCGGCGCACTGGCCGACCACGTCCGGCACGGTTTGCGCGGGAGTGACGATGACCGCCAAATCCGCCTTTTCCGGCACGGCCGCGATGGAGGGATAAGCCTTGATGCCCAGGACGCTGGCCCGTTTGGGATTGACGGGAAAGACCGTTCCCCCGAACGGAGTGCTGACAAGGTTCCAGAGCACGGTCCGACCGACGCTTCCGACGGTCTCGGTCGCGCCGATCACGGCGATGTTTCGGGGCACGAAGATCGCGTCAAGCGGATGGCGTTGCGAATGTCGTGCAGGGCCTCGATCGCCCGCGTTAGATGGTGTGGATTCCATGCCGAGTATTAGAGCGGTTTGCAAAAGCGTTTGCCATCGGCGAATTCACCTATGCAAGAAGTGGGGCGAACTCCGATTTTCCAAGCCCCGCGGAGGTTCGATATTACCTATGTGGAATGCGGGATACCGCGGATTTCATGCGTCGTCGTCGATGGGCTGCGGATCTTCGCGGAGAACGTCCGTGACGAAGCGGCTCTCCAGTTCCACCGGCTGCAGCGAGGCCTTCAGCTCAAGCGCCGCGGCGATTGTGCCGGCCAGCATGAACAGCAGCCCCAGGCCGAATAGCGGGATTGCGACGTACATCGCCGTGGGTAGAAGGGCCGACAGTCCCAGCATGAGGCAGCACCCGATGAGCGTGCCGATCGTCAGGAGCAGGAATAAGAGCGTGAGGCGAATCAGCTTGGCTCGGCGGGTGACGTCCGCGGTTTGCAGTTCCAGCACGTCGAGCAGTCGCCGCCGCCGCTGTGATTCGGCGTCGTTCTCGGCGCCGGCGTGCCGCAAAAGCTCCTGCTCGTGCAGGCGTTCGCGCTGGAAAACGCGCAGCCGGGACACGATGGCGGCCATTCGATTGTAGAACGCCAGGGCCAGCAGCCCGCAGGCGGAGATGATGACCACGGGAACGACGGACGAACTGATGACCTTCGATAAATCAGTGGGCGGCATGCAACGCTCCTTGGCCGAACATCTTCAAAGCGATCGTTCGACGGTGAACCGGCAATGGCTGATCTTCCGCCAGGCCAATCGTTTGTTCCCCCTCGCCCCATGTACTCATGGGGAGAGGGTTGGGGTGAGGGGCTTTTCCGACGTTCGGACCGCCCCTCACCCTGGCCCTCTCCCCGGATTACCGGGGAGAGGGGATAAGCAGGTCAACATGCGATTGCCCTGGATCTTCCGCCAGGCCAACGCCGATTTCAGTGGAAAGGGAATTTAGGCAAATGGCCACGATCACACAACATCCCCTGTGGCGTCGAGAGACGCAAAGCACCAAGCCCGCGGAACCGACCGCCGTGCAGAACTGGATCAACCAGTGCGTTGAACTCTGCCAGCCGGAGAAGATTCACGTCTGCACCGGCTCGGAGCAGGAGGCGCAAGGATTTGATTGAGGACAGCGTCCGTCAAGGCGTATTCATCCGATTGAACCAGGAGAAACGGCCCGGATGCTACCTGCATCGCAGCAATCCCAACAACGTCGCCCGCGCCGAGCAATGCACCTTCATCTGCACGCCCGCTCAGGACATGGCCGGGCCGACCAATAACTGGATGGAGCCGAAAGCGGCCTATACGAAACTCAAAGGGCTGTACCGCAACTGCATGAAGGGACGCACGATGTACGTGATTCCCTTTGTGATGGGGCCGATCGGTTCGCCCCTGGCCAAAGTGGGCATTCAACTGACCGATTCGATCTACGTCGCCGTCAGCATGGGCATCATGACGCGCATGGGTCACGTCGCGTGGAAACAACTGGGCAACTCCGACGATTTCACCCGTTGCCTGCACAGCGTCGGCGATTGCA
The DNA here is from genome assembly GCA_963783845.1 of uncultured Phycisphaerales bacterium. Taxonomy (GTDB): domain Bacteria; phylum Planctomycetota; class Phycisphaerae; order Tepidisphaerales; family Tepidisphaeraceae; genus PALSA-1353. The sequence continues at coordinate 182,549 of CAWAPL010000018.1, read as the reverse complement.
ATCCCGAACGCCGCTATATTTGCCATTTCCCGCTCGACAACACGATCTGGAGCTTCGGCAGCGGCTACGGCGGCAACGCGCTGTTGGGCAAAAAATGCCTGGCGCTGCGGATCGCAAGTTACCTCGGCCAGCAGCAGGGATGGATGGCCGAGCACATGCTGATCAGCGGCGTCAGCGTCCATGGGCAAAAGACCTATGTCGCCGCCGCTTTCCCCAGCGCCTGCGGAAAGACCAACTTCGCCATGCTGATCCCGCCGGAAAAATACCGCCAGGCGGGATGGAACGTCACCACCGTCGGCGACGACATCGCCTGGATGTGGGTGGACGAGCAGACCGGGCGCCTCCGCGCGATCAATCCCGAAGCCGGCTATTTCGGTGTGGTCCCGGGGACCAACGAGCAGACGAACCCCAATGCGATGGCGTGCATGTCGCACGATGCCATCTTCACCAACGTCGCGCTTCTGCCGGATGGGGATGTCTGGTGGGAAGGCAAAACCGCAGAACCGCCCGCCGCTTGCATCGACTGGACCGGCAAGCCCTGGACGCCCAGTAGCGCCACAAAGGCGGCGCATCCCAATGGCCGATTCACCGCTCCGATGACCAACAATCCGGCCCTGGACCCGGCCGCGGACGATCCGAGCGGCGTGGAAATCTCCGCGATCATCTTTGGCGGACGCCGCGCTAAAACCGTCCCATTGGTCTTCCAGGCGTTCAATTGGATGCACGGCGTGTATATCGGGGCGACTCTTGGAAGCGAGACCACCGCCGCCGCCGGAGGACAGGTTGGCGTCGTCCGCCGCGATCCCATGGCCATGCTTCCCTTCATTGGCTACAACATCCGCGACTATCTCGTCCATTGGTTTCGGATGCGCAAGATGATGTCGGATTGTCCGCGCATCTTTCACGTCAATTGGTTCCGCAAGAACGACAGGGGCGAATTCCTCTGGCCGGGCTACGGTGAAAATATCCGCATCCTCAAATGGATCGTGGAACGATGCCATGGCCAGGCCTACGCCGTCGAAAGTCCGCTGGGCTGGATGCCGCGTACGCGGGATCTCGATCTCAGCGGCTTGACGCTCGCCGGGGCCGACTTCGATGAAATGCAAAAAGTCGATCTGGAAGCGTTCAAGACCGAGATCGCGGGCCAGGAAGAGCTGTTTCTCAAGCTGGCCGGCGATCTGCCCAAGGAAATGATCTTCCAACGCGAGCTGCTGATCAGCCGGCTGTAACCGGAGCAGGCGCTTTTGGAACGGAGCGTGTCAACATGAAACCAGTCACGCTTAACGAGCGATTCGAGTTGAATAACCAGATTGCCCAGGCCAATCGCAAGGATTTCGACGCGGCGGGCCTGACGGCGATCAGCGTGGTTGGGCCGGCGGGCTCCGGGAAAACGACGGCGATCGAAGCGTTGCTGACCCGCCTCGATCCCAAGGTTCGCGCCGCCGTGATGGTCGGCAACCTCGCCGCCGAGCGGCAGGTCTCCCGCATCACCCGCCATGGATATCAGGTCGTGCCGCTGGTTACCGATAACGTGACCGCCACGCACGTTCGCGAGTCCCTCGGCCAGTTGGACCTGAAACATCTCGACCTGCTCATCATCGAAACCGACGGCAATGCCCTGAGCCCCATCGAATTCGATCTGGGCCATCACCTGCGAGTCAGCGTTTTCAGCGTGGCCGGTGGCGACGACAAAGCGACGGAATATCCGTTCCTCGTCGCCGGGTCCGATCTGGTTCTTCTTACCAAGACCGATCTGCTCCCCTTCGTCACGTTCGATCGCCACGTCTTTTGCGAGGACGTGAAACGGCTCAAGCCGAATCTGAACGTCATTCAGGCTTGCGCACATTCCAACGAAGGAATCGATGCCTGGGTGAGTTGGGTCCAGTCCCATCTCTTTCTGAGTGCCAAGGACCGTAAGAAAGCAACGGCCTTCGATCCATTTGTAACCTGGGGGAATGGGACGAAATCCTGACTTGGGCATTCCATGACCAACCAAACGCCCAATCGCTCGCTCCATTCGGTTGAAATTGCCGGCCAAGCAACGTTGGATGACGCCCAAAGAAACATTGGGCGGCAACCACCGGCGGCAATGGTTCGCGCGGCGCTGGAGCGCGCCGGAGTGCTGGCCGTGCGCATCATCGGGCCGCCCGGTTCGGGCAAGACCGAGTTGATCGAGGCGACCTTGAAACGATTCCCCGGGCCGCGAAGAGTCGCCGTCATCGCGGTTGACCCCGCGTCCGTCCGCGAGGCGGATCGGCTTCAGGACCGATGCGGATATGTGGCCCATCTCAATTCCGTCGTTCCCGATCCCGCCGCCATTTGGCGAATCGTTTCCCAGCTTCGCTTGCAGGATTTCGATTTTCTCCTCATCGAAGGTTGCGGCGGTATGGCCCCTTTGCAGGACATCGGCCAGGATGCCACCGCGGCGGTGCTGGCCGTCAGCGGCGGCGACGACAAGGCGATGGAATATCGCGCGATATTGCAAAGCGCTTCGGTCATATTGCTGACCAAGAGCGACGTGCGGCCCATGGTGAAATTCAGCGACCGCGTCTTCCGTGGCGACGCCCGGGCCATTGCCCCCAACGCCGAGATCATCGAGCTTTCCGCCGTTTCCGGCGCAGGCATGTACCGTTGGTTCGCATGGCTCAACAGCGCCCGCGCCGCCAAGAAGTGGCGCGATGCCCCTATGGAGCCGCAGCCGTCGTCCGGAGATGCTTGCTTGAGATAACTGCGCGGCCAGCCGCCAAGGTGAGCACCGTGGCAAGAACCGTTTCAATCGGATGGATGAAGTTGGGATTGCGGGCGCAGATTTGCCCTCAATGTCAACCCGGCCCAAATGCCGCCGAGCCGGGTCCCTTCCTGGACTACGCCACGGATGCGCTGGCGATTTTGGAGTCGGTTGCCGCTCTGGCCGAATCGTCCAAAGGCGATGCCGCTGAGCCTCCCGCGCACGTGCCAGAACAAAGCGATGTCCGATGAACTATCAGCCGCCTTCCCCACCGACGGCGCGGACAAACCGCGCGCGGCATCGACGTTGCGCAAGCAGCTTCCCAACGCGATCGCGCTTCTGGCGATCCTCGCCATCGCCGCACATCTGGTTTTGCGATTCGGCCTTCACGCCGGCGCGGCCATCGCCAACGCCCCTCTGATTGCCGCCTTGGCCGGCGGGGGAGCGCCCCTGGTCTTCGGGCTCCTGGTCAAGCTCGCCAAACGCGAATTCGGCTCCGACCTCCTCGCCGGAATTTCCATCGTCACCTCCGTCTTCCTCGGCCAGTATCTCGCCGGGTCGATTGTTGTGCTGATGCTCTCCGGCGGCGAGGCGCTCGAAGCCTTCGCCGTGCGCAACGCATCTTCCGTCCTTCACGCCCTGGCCCGCCGAATGCCTTCCACCGCGCACCGCAAGTCCGCCGAGGTTTTGTCGGACGTTCCTCTATCTCAAGTCGCGCCCGGCGACACGCTGATCGTCTTCCCCCACGAGATCTGTCCCGTCGATGGAGTCGTCATCGAAGGCAGCGGAAGCATGGATGAGGCCTATCTCACCGGCGAGCCGTATCGCATGTCCAAGGCCACGGGTTCCCAGGTTCTCTCCGGCGCCACCAACGGCCCCGCGGCCCTGACCATTCGCGCCACCAAACTCGCCGTCGATTCGCGCTATGCCAAGATCATGCAGGTCATGCGCGCCTCGGAACAGAATCGTCCGCGCATTCGCCGCCTCGGCGACAAGATCGGCGCCGTCTTCACGCCCATCGCCGTCGCCATCGCGCTCGTCGCCTGGATCGCCTCCGGCAATCCCTCGCGATTCCTGGCCGTGCTGGTTGTCGCCACCCCGTGTCCGCTGCTCATTGCCCTGCCCGTCGCAGTGATTGGTTCGATTTCCCTCGCCGCACGCAGGGGAATCATCATCAAGAATCAGGCCGTTCTGGAACTGGTCGATACCTGCCGCGTCGCCATCTTCGACAAGACCGGCACCCTGACCTATGGCGAGCCGAAACTCGTCGAAACCCTCTGCGCCCCGGGCCTGGAAGAGCGGGATGTCCTTCGCCTCACCGCCAGCGTCGCGCGATATTCCAAGCATCCCCTGGGCCTCGCGATCGTCGCCGCCGCCGGCGAGGCCTCGATCCCTTTGGACGATGCCGCCCAGATCAACGAAACGCCCGGCGAAGGTCTCAGCGGCACGGTCACCGGTCACGCCATTCACCTTACCAGCCGAAAAAAACTGCTGGCCCTGGATTCATCTGTTGCAGACAAACTGCCGCCGCCGGCCGAAGGCCTGGAGTGCGCCGTTTTGATCGACAACCGCTACGCCGCCATGTTCCGCTTCCGCGATGAGCCCCGGCCCCACAGCCGTGGCTTCATCAACCACCTCGGCCCGCGTCATCAACTAGCGCGAGTCCTGCTAGTTTCCGGCGATCGCGATTCGGCAGTGCGCCAACTGGCCGAGGCCGTCGGCATAGACGAAATTCACGCCGGCAAGAGTCCCGAAGAAAAACTAGAAATCGTCAAAGCCGAAACCAAAACCAACCGCACGCTATACGTTGGCGACGGCATCAACGACGCCCCGGCCCTGATGGCCGCCACCGTCGGCGTCGCCATGGGCACAAACAGTGACGTCACCAGCGAGGCCGCCGACGCCGTCATCATGGACAATTCCCTGGAGAAGATCGATGAGTTCCTGCACATCAGCCGCCGCATGCGCAGCATCGCTCTGCAATGCGCCATCGGCGGCATGATCCTGAGCCTGGCCGGCATGGCCTTCGCCGCCGCCGGCCACCTGGTCCCCGTCGCCGGTGCTCTGGTTCAGGAAGCCATTGACGTTGCCGCCGTTCTAAACGGCCTCCGCGCCGCGATGCCCCCGCGCGTCCTGCGCGATTTCCGATGATCGTCGGCCGCAACCAGATTACCCCAGGCGAATTGGCGTCCGACCCCGATCATGATGGCGATTCCGGTGGCCCGGGGCTAACGGTGAAGGGGTGAGATTGCACTCGTCGCCTGGGTGACTTCGCCGTTGTTGAAGCCGCACGATCAATGGCTTAGACTTTGGCCGTCATCGTTCTCGAGTCTACTTGCGGCGAACGAAATACATCATCAGCGTCTGCATCATTAACCTAGTTGCGCTCGCTGTCATGTTCTGGCTATTTGCACACTGGCTCTCGAGAGGCACCGAAGCCTACCTTCCGAAGAGAGATCGCGAAAGTTACGCGATCGCGGCCATTGCATTCCTCATCTCGGTAATCTGGCAGGAAAGCATAAAACCCCCGTTGCCGGAAGGATCACAGGGATTCGATACAAAGACGATTTTGAAGCTTTTACGATTAGCATTTTGGCTGTCCTTGATATCGGTGGCTCGCTTCATTCTCCCACTCTTCACATCAGGGTTGGGTCGATTCAGTGTAACACCGGACGCGCTTACAACGTTTGTTTGGTTGTCCGAATGGTCGCGCCGACCCACGTGCTTGTCATATGTCCATACACTGACGATCAATATGAAGCGTTCACGCGAGCCTACGAACACTTGTTTCCAATGGGACTTCCGAAGCAAAGACCATCCAGCCGACTGCTGATTTTCGACAAGTGCTGGTGTCCTTCGGGTCTGGCGATGTCCCAACGATAGTTGAAGGTTGAAAAAGGTGGCGGCTCCGAATCCGGCGATCCCCACGTTAGGATCGACTGTGATTCATCCCTTAACGGAAAGGAGCCACCACAATGGCAGCGTACCAAGTCGTGACCGCCGCCGACAAGCGGCAACTCTCGGATTTTCTCGTCCGCGAAGGTCAATTCCTGCTCCCCATGGTCAAACTCATCGAGCAATCGGAGCTGGCCCTCTCACAAGTGATCGACGTGACCGGTCGAGCCTGCGTCGAAGCGGTGCTGGAGATGTCGGCCAGGGAGGTTGCCGGAGGCAAATCGCCGGGAAAGGCGTCGGGGGATGTGCGTTGGCACGGGAGCCAGGAGGGATTGGCGCACCTGGGGGACCGCAAGCTGCGGGTCCGCCGGCCGCGGCTGCGGCATAAGACCGAGGGGGAAACGTCCATTCCCGCCTATGAGGCGATCAAGAGCGGCGGCAAGCTGGCCGGGCGCATGATGTCGATCCTGCTGGATGGCGTCAGCACGCGGAAGTATCAGCGGGTGATCCCGGAGATGGCCGAAACGGTCGGCGTCAGCAAGAGCGCCGTGAGCCGCGCCAACATCGAGGCGGGCGAAAAACTTCTGGAAGAACTGGCCGAGCGTCGCTTGGATGATCTGGATCTTCCGATCGTTTATCTCGACGGCCTTCGGCTGGGCCAGCACCACGTCCTGGGCGCGGTTGGCGTTGATTCTTCCGGGCAAAAGCACGTTCTGGGCTTGCGGGAAGGCTCCAGTGAAAACACGACGGGGGTGACGGAACTTCTGAACGATCTGGTGCGGCGGGGATTGGACGCCCATCGCCGGCGGCTGTTCGTGATCGACGGCTCCAAGGCGTTGCGCAACGGCATCGACACGGTGTTCGGCACGAATAATCCCGTGCAACGCTGCCGCACGCACAAGCTGCGCAACGTGCTGGATCATCTGCCCAAGGACCAACACGCCAATGTCAAATCGACGCTGCGAGCGGCGTGGAAGCTTTCGCCCGAACAAGGCAAGCGTCACATCGAGCAACTCGCCAAGTGGTACGAGAAGAAACATCCCTCCGCCTCTGGCAGCTTATTGGAAGGCTTGGATGAATTGTTCACGATCAACGCGATGGGCTTGCCGCCGAAACTCATGCGTTGCCTGGCGACGACCAACGTGATCGAAAGCACCAACGGCGGCGTGCGGCAGCGGATCAACCGCGTGAAGAACTGGCAGGATGGTTCAATGGCCTTGCGCTGGGCGTCGGCCGCGTTCGAGGCGACGGCGGCCAACTTCCGAAAGATCATGGGCCACCAGCAGTTGTGGATGCTCCAGGCGCATCTCGATCAGTCGTCAGAGAAGGAACATTTTGGCGAACAGATGAAGGCCGGGTAGATGATGAACTCTCAGGCCGCCACCGATCCTTCAACTACGAACGGGACAACGCCTCGGGTCTGGAGAACATCGATCTGAATGCGAGCAGGACACTAGAGCCATTCTTTGCGCAAGTGCGGGCCAGCGAGGCGCGTTCTTCATCTCGGTCCGGCGATATTGGCTAGATGCGCACCGCCACCGTCTGACCATGGATTGAAACGGCACGCCTTTCGATTGGTTAGAGATGTTGCCTTGCCCCACCAATCAATTCTTTTAGACATGAAAACGCGTACACAGCTAGTCCGCATCTCCTTTGATGGGCGGTCGATAACTACCTACGCCCCTGCTTCCATGAAATGCCAGACGACCAATGACAAATGACCAATGCCCAATCACTATCGCAATCCCCGACCGCTCCGCTCCGCTTTCATGCCCTGGCTTTGCGCGGCTCTTTCGTCATGCCCAAGCGGCGTTTCAGATCTTCAAGCGATATCCCCGGTCTGCCGTCATCCTCCTTGCGAGCCTTTTGGAGTATCTTGATGTCCAGCGCGTCCTCAATCAGTTCTTCGATGGCTGAGAAATCGCGGGCCGTCAGAATGACGAATTCGGTCTTTCCGTTCTTCTTAAGAAATTCCGGCTTCAGCTTCAGCATAAACGCCTCGACAGGTCAACAGGCGTAGCAATTTTGTACAGCGTTTCCCTCCTCATCGCCAGTTGGCCGCCGAAATAATGAGTCTCACGCAGAGGCGCAAAGGCGCAGAGTCAGCCTTCTTTGCGCCTCAGCGCCTTTGCGTGAGACTCTTTCGTCCAATCCGCGCGCCATCAGCCCCCGCCAAGCGTTTCGCGGCGGTGTTGCCCGCCCATTTTGGCTGGCCCATGGCGCCGAAGCGAGTGTTTCATCTAACCCTCTAGCGTTGCACAATTTGCCAGCATAAATGCTTGTTAGCGGACACTAGCTAAAATCCCCAAAAGTGTTCAGTTTTGTTCAGTTTTGTTCAGTTTTGAAAACCCCTCCAGCCGCCCCAAATCGGCATGAATCAAATCCGATGCTCGCGAGGAACCCGACAAAAATGGATTTGACCATGGCTTTCTTTGCGCCTCCGCGCCTTTGCGTGAGATTTGACTTCAATCGGCCGCCGAGCCACAAGAATAAGTTGCACCCGGAAGCCCCGCATGTACATGCGGGCTTCCCAAAAGCTCATCCCCCGCAGTAAGCGGATTCCCCTACGCGATTTGCCGGGCCAGCCCCGATTTTCTTCTTCGGTTTGCGATCCGATACTTCTTCGTACCGACACGATGGCCGCCAATCGAAGACAATTCCTGCGATATAGCCTGACGGTCCTGGGCGCGGCCGCGGCCGGCGAAGTCGCCTGCCGTTGCGTTCGGGCTGCCGCCGCCACGAGCAATGAAACCCCCTCCGGGGCCGCTGTCCCCGCTCTCACACCCGATCATCAGGTCGTGGACGCCCGCACCGGAGCGGCCATGCCAAACTCATCCGATTCCGCTCGCCAGGGCGTGCCCGGCCGTCGCTGGATCATGGTGATCGATCTGGCCAAATGCGATGGGTGCGGCAAGTGCATATCGGCCTGCTCGAAGATGCACTTCGTTCCGCCCGACCGGCAATGGATCAAGGTTTTGCGGATGCAGGAATCGGAGAAGACGGCGCCGTATTTCTTCCCGCAGCCGTGCTATCACTGCGACAACCCGCCGTGCACCAAGGTTTGCCCGGTGGATGCGACGTTCAAGCGATCCGACGGCGTGGTGCTCATCGACAATGAGCGGTGCATCGGTTGCCGGTTCTGCATGGCCGCCTGTCCTTACGGGGCCCGCAGCTTCAATTGGGGTACGCCGCACGATCCGCCGGAAGCCATCGAAAAGGGTTACTCGGCCGAACATGGATATCCGCGCCGCATTGGAACCGTCGAAAAATGCGATTTCTGTCCGGACATGGCCGCGATGGGTATGCTTCCTGCCTGCGTCGCCGGTTGCCCGATGGACGCGCTGTATTACGGAGATGAGAACGAAGACGCGGTGACCAACGCGCATGGCGAGACGCAGCGACTGTCGAAGTTGCTGTTGGATCGCAGCGGGTATCGGCACATGGAGGAATTGGGCACCAAGCCGCGCGTCTATTACCTGCCGCCGAAGAATCGGATGTTCGCTCCGCCAAGCCCGCCGACCATGGACTGAGGTTTTTCAATGAGCGACGCCAAGTCGAACAACGTCGAAAGGGACATGCTCGCGACGCTCGGGCCGCCGGGGTTTGCCCACAAGTTCCTCGTCATCGCACTTGGGATGGTCGTCGCCTGGGCGCTGGTGGCTTACATCCACCAGCTTCGCATCGGCTTGGCCGCCACCGCCATGAGCGATTACTTCTCCTGGGGCGTTTACATCGTCAACTTTGTCTTTTTCATCGGCATCAGCATGGCCGGAAGCCTCATCTCCGCGATGTTGCGCCTGTCCAACGCCCATTGGCGGCATCCGATTTCACGATTGGCCGAGGCAATCACCGTCTTCGCCCTCCTCGTGGCCGGACCGATGATCATCATCGACATGGGCCGGCCCGATCGGTTCCTGTACGTCATCCTGCACGGCCGGCTGCAAAGCCCCATCCTCTGGGACGTGCTGTCCCTTACCAGTTATATGGCCGGCAGCTTTCTTTATCTCTACGTCCCGATGATTCCGGACCTGGCGATCCTGCGTGACACGCCGGGCCTTTCCCGATGGCGGCAGAAACTTTACGGCGCCCTTGCGATGCGCTGGTCCGGAACCCGCGATCAGTTCCGCAACCTCGATCGCGCCGTCTCGGTCATGGCGATTGTCATCCTCCCGGTCGCCGTCTCCATCCACACGGTGACCGCGTGGCTGTTCGGCATGACCCTGCGGCCGGGATGGCATTCCACCATCATCGGCCCGGATTTCGTCATCGGCGCCCTCTATTCCGGCGTCGCCGCCGTGATTACCGCCATCGTTCTCTTCCGTTATTTCCTCAACCTTCAAGAGCATATTCCCGTGGATCACTTGCGCAAGCTGGCAAAGCTGATGCTCCTGTTTGGCTTCATCTACGCCTATTTCGTGGTCAACGAACACGTCGGCGCCGCCTACACCGGCGAAGGCGCCGAACGCCCGCTCCTGGAGAAAATGATCTCCGGCCAGTATGCGATCCAGTTCTGGGCGATGATCGGCGTCGGGTTCGTCCTGCCGCTGCTGATGCTGGTCACGCCGCTGGGCCGATCCATCTCCGGAATCGCCGTCGCCGCGCTTTTGGTCAACATCGGCATGTGGCTGAAGCGATACATCATCGTCGTCCCCACGCTGGCGTCGCCCTTCATGCCGCCGCGCGAAGGGGCCCACCTAGCCTACGTTCCAACCTGGGTCGAATGGTCCATCACCGCCGGCGGATTCGCCGCCTTTCTCCTCATGTTCATCCTCTTCTCCAAGGTGTTTCCAATCATCTCGATCTGGGAAGTGGATCAGACCAAGTGGCCGCGGCCGGCAGGGATGCCCGCCATTCCCAGCGCTGCCGCGGCGGTGTTGGCATGAAGCCGATCCCTTTCATCGCCTGGGTCCTGCTGCTCTGGCCGTGGGCGGCTTTCGCTCAAACCACTCAGCCCGCCATCAGCCTCACCACGGACATTGAAGACGGCAAGAAGATGGTCCAGGCTTCTGTGTCCCTCAACGGCAAGCCGATCGAAAACGTCATCCTGCAATATTTCGTCCAGCGAACATTCGGGAACTTGCTGATCGGCCAGGACACGACCTTGGATGACGGCACTTCGGCCGTGGCATTCCCATCAGACTTGCCCGGCGCATTCGACGGCAAGCTTCACGTTATTGTCCGAATCAAGGCCCCGGCGCAATATTCCGCTGTTTCGGCTTCGGCGGCCTTTCCCGCGGATGTCCAGCCCCCTCCCGTCGCCGAATTTCCGCGAGCGCTGTCGGGCGCCTCACGCCCCCTTGGCGCTGACGGTGAGCATATTCGTTATCCTGGCGGGAGTTTGGTTAAGCTACCTCTTTGTCGTCAGCCGGATCGTGGCGATTCGAAGAGGTGGATAGGAATGACGCGGACAGCTTCGGCCCGATGGGTATGCACGCTATTTATCGCCATTCTTTTGGTGACGGTCTTATCATCGCTGGCCATCATGGCCGACGACGCCGGCAGCCCGCCATGGGTGGCTCCCGCCCGCGCGGCGCAAAAGAAAAACCCCATCCCTGCCGACGGCAACTCCATCGCCGCCGGTAAGGCGGTCTACATCGCACAATGCCTCAAGTGTCATGGCGATGCCGCCAAAGGCGATGGCCCTTCCGCCAAGGGCACTCAATCCCAGGCCGAAGGGCAGTTCCGATCCAAATGTCGCCGGCCAAACCGATGGCGCTCTTTACTGGAAAATCACCACCGGGCGCAAACCGATGCCGACGTTTGAAAGCCTCATATCCGATGACGATCGCTGGAACGTCATCAACTACTTACGCACGTTGGCGCCGGCTCCAAGCACCAAGCCCGCCACCGATCCGGCCAACGCCCAATAGTCGAAGGAGCAACCATGCACAGAATTCTTTTCGGGACTATCGTCGTGGGCCTGTTCCTTCTCTCGCCGGCGCGCGGCGAGGATAACTCCAACAATCCGCCGCCCACCACCCAACCGCAGACCGTCAGCCGCCAGGAATTCCAGCAGCTTCAGAAAGACAACGCCGAGATGAAACGGGAACTGGCCGACGTCAAGAAAGCGCAGGCCGATCAGGCCGCCGCCGCCGACCAGGACGCCGAGGACAATGACAAGCAGATGAAGGGCATCCGGGACATGGTCAATAAAATTCACCCCGGGCTTGAATCATTCGTTCTCGCCGGCGACGCAAACTTTGGCTTTCAGACCCAGCGGGGCAATGATTCCACATTTTTCGCCGATGTAAGCCCGCTGATCCTTTGGCAACCGGTGGATTCGCATATCCTGATCGAATCGGCCTTCGATCTGGGCATCGGCGGGGCGGATATCAACTCGGAGACCTCGACGCTGACCGTCAATCTGGCTGATATTTCCTACGAAGTCTGCGACTATTTCATAATCGGCGCCGGACTGTTCGCCGTGCCGTTTGGCCAGTACCACAATCACTTCGACCCGCCGTGGATCAACAAATTCCCCGATGATCCCCTCGCCTTCGACGCGATCGCGCCTATCTCGGAAGTGGGCGCCTTCGCCAAGGGAGTCATTCCATCGGGAACGACCCGCTGGACATACGATTTGTACGTTACCAACGGACCCAATCTTATCACCGATGATCCCAACGCCGCCGGGCAACTCAATTTCAACGACTACACCGATCTGAATAACAGCAAGGCCGTCGGCGGACGACTGGGATTCCTTCCATTCCCCGACATGGAAATGGGATATTCGATTCAGTATTCCAAGCCGAATCCGGACGGCTTCTCTAACGTTTACGCATTCATGCAAGCGGCCGATTTCCACTACAAGCCGCTGATCAAGGCGATCAGCGGCCAACTCGACTTTAGCGGAGAATGGATTTGGTCCAACGTCAGTCCCACCACCTACGACCCGACCGGAGTCCTTAACTTTGGTCCGATCACCTTCGGAAGTTTCAGCCAAGGCGGCTACTTCTCGTTGTGCTACCGTCCCACGGAACTCAACAACAAAATCCTCCGAAACGTTGAACTCTGCTCCCGATACGACAGTCTGGACACCCCGCTCAGTGCTCCGGGAGGCGAACACGAATCGCGCTGGACCTTGGGCGTGGACTATTGGGTTACGTCCTACTGCGTGGTCAAAACCGCCTACGAAATCGATCAGAAGAAGGTCGGCGAAAATCAGAACGCGTTTATCCTGCAAGTCGGCATCGGACTGTAGAACGGAGCTTCCATGCGAAAATTGAAAACCAATCCCAAGGTTGTCGTGATTCTCGCCGTTGGCGGCCTCCTGGCCGGCTCGGTGATGTACGGCTGCAAGTCCGATCAAAGTCCTTCCGCCCAGGGAGTCACGACCCAGCCCGCCAGCTTCGCGCTATTCGGGCCGCCGCCCAAAAAGTCGGGCGTCGAGTTGTGGTCGGAGAATTGCATGCGCTGCCACAACGGCCGCCCGCCTGAAGAATTCAGCGCCGCCCAATGGGATGTCATCGTTCACCACATGCGCCTGCGCGCAACCTGACCGGTGAGGAAGCCCGCGAAATCGTCAAATTCCTGCAAGCCAGCAACTGACCCCCCGGCGTGAATTTACCCGCTCGGCCGGTAATGTCTATTGCGGTCGTCTCCCCGTGCCCACGTTGAACGTCGAGCCCGCCTCCGCCGCCGGCCAATTTCCGATCAGAGCCCGGGACAAGTTCACTTCTTCGTGGCGAAATCCGCCATCGTCCCGCTGACGTCGATAGTCACGACCGGTTCATTGCCCACAACCCAGGCATCATGCCCCGGCGGAACGGAATAGGCTTCACCCGGTCCGACCTCGACTTCCGATCCATCATCCAGCACGATATGCAGGTGTCCCGACACCTGGTATCCAATATGGGTTGCCTCACAGCTCTTGGTTTTCACCAGCGGCTTTACGCAGGTGGACCATTTCCAGCCCGGCTGCAACGTCGCCCGAACGAAGGTTACGCCGCCCAGGGATACAAATTCCAACTGTCCCTTATCGAATTTGCGCTTTTCGTCCGGCTGGGACATGCTCTTCTTCTGCAACTTGCTCATGGTTTCACTCTCCTTTTTTCTATCTGTCACCGGCTGTTTTGCATAACATACCGAGTCCAGCCTGGAAGTTTCAAGATTCGCCGTCGGCCGGCACGCTAAATAAGGAACCATGATTCAGGGACAGTTCAAACCTATTTAGCGGCGGTGCGAAGCACCGCGGGTTACGCCCGTGTCCCGGAATCGCGGTCGCCCATTTAGAGATTGGCCAATTCCCGCGGGAACAAAGGCAATCGAGCCGGCAAGACGGCAAGGGGCGATAGAATCGTTGCGCAGGTCGCTGGGAAACAGGGGTGGCGGGACTCCCTGCAACACATTTTGAAAAATCTCCCATTTTTCCACACATCCTTTGATCGCGGGTCGATACCTCTTTCGTGGAGCCAGCCTAGAACGGGCGAGGTATTGATAGGAGCAGTCATGATTGACGTGCAGAAGAAAATCGAGTCCAGGATCGAAGAACTCCGCAAGGAATTCTCGGAATTGTCGGTTGCGCTCAAAGTGTGCCAGAGATTCAACCAGGCGGAGGGTGACTCCCAAAAAAGTCCGGCACAAAGCGATGGCGATTCCTCGTCTTCCAAGCCCTATTTCAAGGGCCTTGCCGACAGGAGTATCGAACCAGAGGCCGCCAGGATCGCCGCCTGATTTGAGATCGCCGCCTCCTTCGTACGCGGTACGGCACTCGCGCAGAGTAACTACACCCCCAATTTGGCTGTCGAATGTCTGTAGAGAGACAAAAATCAGCGGCAGCCCGCGCTTCATCATGCCCTCCCCGCTAATGACCAATGACAAATGACCATTGACAGACCCCCACACCCCGGATTTTGCCCGCCTCGGACCCCATGGTAGAACCTCCCAACCGCGGCCAGAACGCCTTGAAGGAGGTTCTTAGAAAATGTCCGAATCCAAATATGAAGCGATCATTCAGCAGGGTCTGGCTCGCACCGGGAAATCCGGCAAGGTGGTCATCGTCGGAGCGGGGATGGCGGGCTTGGTCGCCGGATACGAACTCATGCTGGCCGGGCACGACGTGACCCTGCTCGAGGCCCGCGGAAGAGTCGGCGGGCGCGTGCAGACCATTCGCTCGCCGTTCGTGGAGGGGCTTCATGCCGAGGCCGGGGCCATGCGAATCCCATCCGCCCATCGCCTGACCATGGGATACGTGCAGAAGTTCGGCCTCAAGCTCATGCCGTTCACCATGAACAATCCCAACGCCTGGTATTACGTCGGCGGGCGAAAGCATCGGGTCAGCGAAACGCTCACGGACGTCAACTGCCTGGGATTCGATCTCACGGCCGAGGAGGCCAAGGAAACCGCCAAGCAACACTGGCACAATGCCCTCAAGCCCATCATGGCGCAACTTTCAGCGCGTGGAGAAGCGGCCTGGCCGGACATCATCAAGCAATGCGACCGATATTCCACACGCGAATTCCTGATCGAGAACGGGTGGTCGGAGGGGGCGATCGAGATGTTCGGCGTTCTGGAAAACCTCGAATCGCGCATGAGCGCATCATTCGTCGAGGTCCCTCCTGGCCGAACTCGGACACGCATTCACGGACATGTCGCAGATCGTCGGCGGCATGGATTTGCTCCCGCAAGCGTTTTTGCCGGCGATGCGCGGCAAAATCCGTTTCGGATGCACGCTGGCGGCCATCGATCAGTCGCCGGACAAGGTGACGATCTACTACAACACGGTTGGCGGCAAGCGGCAACTCGAGGCGGATTACGCGATCGTCACGATTCCGTTTTCCGTGCTCCGGCACGTCGAGCTGCCCTCAAGCCATTTTCCCGGGAAAAGCAGCGGGCCATTCGCGAGCTGCACTACGATGCATCGGCCAAAATCCTCTTCCAATGTCGCCGCCGATTCTGGGAGGAAGACGACGGAATCTTCGGCGGCGGAACCATGACCGATCTGCCCGTGCGCAGCATTTATTACCCGGATCACGGCCGGGAGACCGGCCGCGGAATACTCGTCGCCAGCTACACCTGGGCCGAGGACGCCCAGCGATGGGGATCGCTATCCCCTGCCGATCGCGTGGCCCGGGCGTTGGAGGAAGTCGCGCAGATTCACCCGCAGGTCAGCGAGGAATTCGAGGTGGGGACGAGCAAGATGTGGCACGAGGATGAATTCGCCTGCGGGGCGTTCGCCCTGTTTGAGCCGGGACAGAATCTGCTGCTGCATCGCTCCATCATCTCGCCGGAAGGGCGCATCTACTTTGCCGGCGAACATGCGTCGCTGGTCCATCGGTGGATCCAGGGTTCGATCGAATCGGCCTTGCGATGCGCCGAGGACATTCACGCCGCGATGGGCAATGCAGCGGTTTCGTAATCATGTTTGAGCCGGAACGACAGGCATTCCGCGAGGTTTTCAAGCTGCCGCGGGCGACGATGCGCCAGTCGATGATCCTCGCGGCGATCTACGCCGCCCAGGCGGTGACCTGCGCGGCTCTGTTGAGTTTCGGCTATGACCGCGCCAAGGCTCCGGGGCTGGGATGGGCGATCATATCGGCGGTCATCGTGCTTCAGCCGGGCATTCAGGCATCGCTGGCGGCATCGGTGGCGCGAATCTGCGCCAACGTCGTCGGCGCGATCGTCGCGGTGGCGGTCGAGCGGTGGACCGGAATCGGAACCGGCCAGCTTCTGCTCGCCATCATTGTGATCGTATTCATCTGCGAGGCGCTCCGCCTGGACATGGGCGTGCGCACCGCGTGCGTGTCGGCGGTGATCGTGATGACCTTTCATGACGGCCGGTTCGTGATGACCAGCGTCGATCGATCCATTTCCGTGATGATCGGTTCAGCGCTGGCGGTTATCGTGCAATTGGCCGGCTCGCGGCTTAAGCGATGGATTTTTGGCCGGCGCCCGGATGCCACTGCATCGACCGACTGAATCGCGGACGGAATCTGAAAAAAGGAACTCGCCAATCAAACATCTCCTATCTGACGATCAGGACCGAGCAGGGCGCATAGGACAAAACGCGCTTGGAGACCGATCCGAGCAGCCATTCCTTCATACGGCTTCCGCCGCGATGGCCCATCACAATGAGGTCCGCTTTCGATTCGGCGGCATGATGAATGATCTGGTCCGCGGCGTGACCGACTGCGACATGAGTTTGCAATTCAATGCCGCGTGCTTTGGCATCCGCCCGCAGCCGCTTGAAGTCCTTCTCATAGTGCGTCCTGGCTGCATCCAACATCGCGGTCGTCTCGACCATCGTGGGTGGTTCCGGCAGTTGCGCGACCGAAACCACACCCAGGCTGGCGTTCAAGCGCTCGGCCAGTTCCAATGCCGAATGAAACGCATGCGCCGCCGCTGTCGAACCGTCATACGCGACGAGAATTGCTTTGTACATGAGGGCTCCTTACTCGCTGGCCATGTTCGGCTGGCGAGACATTACCGCAGAGGCGGCAGACTCTCCAGCGGACCGCGCATCCCCGGATTGACGAGGCAGCAAGTAACGAGGCAGGAAGAAGGCGTTGGCGATGAGGGTCGGAATCACGGCGCTGGCGATGACGGTCGCCACGACGTGCGAATACTGCGCCTGCGTAATGATCTTGTGATTCAGCCCGAACAGCGCGGAAATCGTTCCGAACGTCAAGCCCGTGGACATCAGCATCGTCGTGTACAACCCCTCCTGCCTCACGTAACCAAATGCCCGGGTGACGGGATAGACGCCGACAAACTTCGTCGCCATCTTGGCCAGCAACAGAGCGATGAAGATCAGGGGCGCGGCCAGGAGGGCCGGCACCGAAACGAGCGAGCCGGCACGAATGAAGTAGAAGGGCGTGAGCAGCCCGAACGTCAGCGTGCGGAGCCTGCGCACCAGCATGTGATCTTTGCCCACGGTGCCGGCTAGCACCATGCCGATCAGGTACGCCGGCAGCACGGCTTCGCTGTCCGCCCACGCCGCCAAAGCGCCCATGCCGAACAGGAGAAGTAACAGGTACTTCGCCTCCAGTTCGCTGGGTCGATTGCCGTACCAGCGGAAGAATCGCGGCGTCAGCCAGAAGACCAGGGGAAACACCACCAGGCATCCAACGACGAACGCCAGCGTGCGCAGCGTGAAGGGAGCAAATATCAGTCCCAGGAAAATGACCGTGCCCAGGTCGTTGATGAAACAGGCCGCGAGAATGGCCTTGCCGAAGTCGGTTTTGTTGAGTCCGAGTTCCAGCATCACGGCATAGACCACGGCCACCGAAGTCGTTGACAGAGCGACGCCGCAAAGCCAACTCGGCTGCGGCGCCCAGTGCAAGACATAATGTGCGATGGCAGCGCAACCGAAGAACGGCGCGAAGAACGCGATGAGCCCGACGACCGTCGCTTCCTTCCATTTGGCGCGGAAGACCTTTGGATCCGATTCCGCGCCGGCCAGGAAGGTTAGCACTATAGCCCCGGTGCCGGAGAGGAAGGTGATCCAGGATTCGTTCGCGCCAAGAGCCGTGGCGCCGAGCAGGGCGCCGATCACCAGTTGTGCCACAGTGCCGACCACGATTTCCGACAGGGCTGTCGCGATTCCGAACCAAATCGACAGCAGTGTCGCCACCAACGCCAGAGCCAGCCAGAGCGATGCTTGAGCCCAGACATGCGTCATAACGCCTCCTCGGCCGAAACAAAAAAACTCGCCGACAGGCGAGGTATGCAGTGTCTAGGGCACTCCCGCCTGCGGATCATCGCAGCAGGAGTCATTAGCCGGGAAGGCGGTTACGCGGGGGACTCCATCCCCAAGGCCAGCGTCATTCTAGAATCGGACATTTGCGAGTCAATTCTTGATTATCGGGAATTCCTGAGTGCGCGGCGATGTATCTTGCGCATTGGACCGGGCCCGTTGGAATTCAGATGAGATTTTGGTTACGATTTCGTCGATCAAGGCGGTGGAGTCCGCCGCAATCGTCCCGATTCTCCGGGACCAATGACTCCTGTCGGGCTGATGGTCCGCTGGGAGGCAATATAAAATGTGCCCTGGCAGGCCCCGGCCGGTCAGGGCGTTTGTTTTTGGCAAGGCACAAATATGTACGGAGTGATTGTTCGATATTTGGCGATTGCGGTGGCGGGGTCGGCGGGAGCATTGCTCCGATATGTCCTGGCGAACCAGATCGGGCGGCTCAACCTGCGCTTTCCGCTTGGCACCTTCATCATCAATATCACCGGAAGCCTGTTCCTGGGCTGGTTTTTGACCTTTGTCGCCAAGCACAACATTTCGGATACGACGCGCCTGGCGATTGGCGTCGGGTTCGTGGGGGCGTACACGACGTTCTCCACGTTCATGTACGAATCCAACAGGCTCGCCGATGACGGCGCGGGTTTTGAAGCGATCATGAATCTGCTCGGAAGCCTGATCGTGGGAATCATGGCCATTCGCGCGGGAATGATGTTGGCGCGTTGGACCTGAGAAACGCGAGATGAGCATGAGCTTGGTCGGCGAGCAAATTCTGTTGCGGATCTATCTGCAAAGCGCCGATCGCGCGCCCCACGTCCCGACGCACCAGCGGATCATCAAAGCGGCGCGGAAGGAAAAACTGGCGGGGGCGACGGTCATTCGCGGCATCATGGGCGCCGGATATCACGGAATCATCCAAGGGTCCGCATGGTCTTTCGCTCAGCATGTTCCGGTAATCGTTGAAATCGTCGATAGCGCTGAAGAGATCGCGAAGTTCGTTCAGGGAACTCTGGACCAGATCATGGTCGGCGGGATGCTGACGCTGGAGCGCGCGGCGGTGATGATGTACCGCCAACGCGCCCACGATAAACTGGACAGCCTTCGCCTTGCCGCGGTGCTCAAACCCCTATCCACCATGCCCGCTATTTCACCGGGGAGTCATATGAAGATCCAAGAAAAAGGCGTGCTGCTGCGTGTTTTCATCGGCGAATCCGACAAATTCCAGCACAAGCCGCTCTATGAAGCGATCGTGCAGAAGACCCGGGAGCTTGGCTTGGCCGGCGCATCGGTGCTGCGCGGGATGGAGGGCTTCGGCGCCAACAGCGTCGTTCACAAGTCGGCGCTGCTGGAAATGTCGAGCGATTTGCCGGTGGTCATCGAGATCGTCGATACGGAGGAGAAGATCAAGCTGCTGCTGCCGCACCTGGAAACGATGGTGCAGGAGGGAATGATCACCATGGAGTACGTGGTCGTTCTGATGTATCGGCACAATAAGGCTGACGAAGCCGCGGGAGCGACGGATCCCGGGGCAACGGCGTAGAGAGAGACGGATATGACGTATGTTGAGGCAAAACCCGCGCAGAGGTTGCCGCCCATTCTTGACGAGGCGATCCGGCAAGTGGCGAATCTCGGCTCGGCGTACGAAGCGGACGCCGCGAAGCTGACCGAGTTGAAGGACAGGCTTGCCTCCGGCCAATTCCATCTGGCGGTTCTGGGCCAGTTCAAACGCGGAAAGAGCACGCTGCTCAACGCGCTGCTCGGCCAGAACGTGCTTCCCACGTCGGTGGTACCGCTAACAGCGGTTCCGACGTGGATTCGTTTTGGCCAGAGTCTCCGAGCGCGAGTCGAGTTCAGCGGCGCAGCCGCCCCCGAGGAATTCGCGACGGCCGATCCGGCGGAACTTTGCCGATTTCTGACCAAGTTCGTGACGGAATCGGGCAACCCGCATAACCGTCTTGGGGTCGCCAGGGTTGAAGTATTCCATCCGGCGGAGATTCTGAGAAACGGCGTGGTATTCATCGACACGCCCGGCATCGGATCGACGCTCCGGCACAACACCGAGACGACGCTGCATTTCCTGCCGCAGTGCGATGCCGCGTTGTTTCTCGTCTCGGCCGACCCGCCGGTGACGGAGACGGAGGTCGAGTTTCTCAAGAAGGTGCGGCCAAACGTCACTCGGCTGTTCTTCGTCCTGAACAAATCCGATTACCTAAACCCGGCCGAAGTTGACGATGCGGTGAAATTTTTCCGAAAGGTCATTTCTCAGCAGGCCGACGAAGACCGCGAATCGCCAATTTTTCCAGTCTCAGCCAGAGACGGGTTAAATGCCAAATCCATGGGCGATTCGGAACGATGGCGCAAGAGCGGGATGGCGGAAGTGGAGCGGCGCCTCTTGGGGTTTCTCGCGCGGGAAAAGATGGATTCATTGAGGGAAGCCGTGCGACATAAAGCCGCGGATATTGACGGGGACGTCATCATGCGGCTGCGGCTGTCGTTGCGGGCGTTGGAATTGCCGCTGCAGGAATTGTTGTCCCGGTTGGAAACGTTCGATCAGCGGATTGAAGACTTACACCGCGAGCGCATCGCGGCCCACGATCTGCTTGCCGGCGACAAAAGGCGAACGCTCGAATCGCTGGAGCGAACGTACCAACAACTTTGTAAAGACGGGATGCATCGGCTGAACGAGGCCCTCGATCATGCGCTGGCCGCGACCGATCCGCAGCCGCCCAGTGAACGCGACTTGCAAGAGACGCTTGGCGCTGCCATCCCAAGTCTCTTTGAAGCCGAGTTTCAGAATGCACTCCAGCGCTTCGATCGGCAATTGGGCGAGGTTCTGAGTCCACATCGGGAGCGCACGGATCGACTGGTTGAATCCGTTCGTAAGACAGCCGCGGATTTGTTCGACGTGCCCTATCGCCCAATGGCCAATTCCGTGGCGCTGGAGGAAACTGCGCGAGCCTTATTGGCTGACGTACCATTACGAGCAAACCTTCGGCCCGATTTCACCAAGCATGATCGACTCCCTCGCGCCGCGGCGGCTTCGCCAGCGGCGAATCGAACGCCGGTTTAGGGACAAGATCGAAGCCCTCGTCCTGTACAACGCGGGGAAGCTGAGAGAGAAGCTTTACGACCAAATCGAGTTGACGTTCAGCCGTTTCCGGCGATCCCTCGACGAGCGGCTGGCCGCCACGATTGCGGCGACGCATGGGGCCGCCCGGGCGGCGCTGAAGAAACGAGAGGCTCATGCCGGCGCGGTAGCCGGCGAGGTGGAACGACTCGGCGCCGCGATCGGCGCTTTGGAAGAAATCGGCACACATCTCACTGATGCCGGATTCCCGGATTCAGGCCATTGAGGCGCTTGTGGGCCGGTCCGGAATCGGTTACAGCTTGAGGGACCGCAACCTGATCGTAGACTTGCGAGATACTTTGTCCCGAGGTTCGATAGCCTCGATCACCATTAACTAAGAGGAGATAACCGTGAACCGACAGATCGCATCGATTCGAGCAATGGAAATACTGGATTCGCGCGGCAACCCGACGCTGCGCGCCTTTGTCACATTGAGCGATGGCACAACCGCCGCCGCTTCCGTGCCGTCCGGCGCGTCCACCGGCGAGAACGAAGCCGTCGAGCTTCGAGATGGGGATAAAAAGCGCTACGGCGGCAAGGGCGTTCTCAAGGCCGTGGCCAACGTCAACGATACGATCGCTCCGAAACTCCGCGGCCTGGACGCATCCCACCAGCGCGAGATCGATCGCCTGATGATCGAACTCGATGGCACCGCCAATAAGGGGAAACTCGGGGCCAACGCAATCCTGGGCGTCTCCATGGCCGTTGCCCGCGCCGCCGCCGCTGCCGCGTCGCTTCCGCTCTATGCTTATCTCGGCGGTTCCGGCGCGTGCCGGATTCCGATGCCCATGATGAATATCCTCAACGGCGGCAAGCACGCGGACAATAGCGTGGATTTCCAGGAATTCATGGTCATGCCGATCGGAGCCCCGACCTTTGCCGAAGCGCTGCGCTACGGGGCCGAGACGTTCCACGCCCTGAGGAAGATTCTTCAAAAGAGGAATTACAACACCGGCGTGGGTGATGAAGGCGGTTTTGCCCCGAATCTCAAGAGCAACGAAGAAGCCTGCGATGTCATCGTGGAGGCGATTGCCGCCGCCGGGCTAAAGGCCGGGAAGGATGTCGCTCTGGCGATGGATCCAGCGGCGAGTTCCTTCGCCGAGGACGGCGGATACAACCTCGCCAAGAGCAAACAAGGCCGCAAGAACAGCGATGAAATGACCGCCCTCTACGCTTCCTGGATTGGGAAGTACCCAATCGTCTCCATCGAAGATGGTTTGGCGGAAAATGACTGGGCAGGCTTCGCCCGTCACACGCAGGCTCTTGGCGGCCGCGTGCAAATCGTCGGCGATGATGTCTTCGTCACCAACACCCGTTTCATCGCCCGCGGCATCCGAGAGAAAACCTGCAACGCCGTGCTCATCAAGCTGAATCAGATCGGCACCGTCACCGAGACGGTGGAGGCGATCGAAATGTGCCGAAAAGCTGGATGGAACTACGTCATTTCGCACCGCTCCGGGGAGACGGAGGATGCCTTCATGGCGGATTTCGCGGTGGCGATGGGCGGTGGTCAGATCAAGACCGGTTCAGCGTGCCGCAGCGAAAGGATGGCCAAGTACAACCGGCTTCTGGAAATTGAAGCCGAACTAGGCAAATGCGCCGTCTTTGAAAATCCGTTCAAGACGCGGGCATAGCATCGGTAAAGATGTGAGCAGCTTCGACATTCTCAGCATTCTTCCGATCCGGCCGACGATCAACATCGTCGATGTCGGGGCAATGTACTTTGGGGAGAACGCCGCTCCCTATTCAAGGCTGGTCCAGGCCGGAATGGCGAAGATCGTCGGCTTTGAGCCCGTGCAAGAAGAATGCGACAAGTTGAACGCGATGGCGGGCCACACGTGCAAGTATCTGCCCTACGCGATCGGCGATGGGCGCAAGCGCACGTTTCATATCTGCAACTATCCAATGACCTCGTCGCTGTATGAGCCGAACACGGCGCTGCTCGGGAAGTTCCAGAACCTTGAGAATCTCACGCGCGTCGTCAAGTCGGTGGAGATCCAGACCCATCGGCTTGATGATATAAAGGAAGTGCACGACACCGATTTGCTGAAGCTGGACGTCCAGGGCGCCGAATTGGACGTGCTGATCGGAGCGGCGCGAGTGTTGGCGGACGCGGTGTTGGTGCACACCGAGGTGGAATTTGTCCCGATGTACAAGGACCAGCCGCTGTTCGCCGAGATTGACCAGCATCTGCGCCGCCAGGGGTATTCATTTCATACGCTGCCGTCGATTTCGGGGCGGACTTTCAAGCCGTTGGTGGTGGACAATGACATCAATAAGGCGCAGAGCCAGATTTTGTGGGCAGACGCCGTGTACGTGAGGGATTTCATGGCCCTGGATCGGCTGTCGCCGGAAAAACTCCTGAAACTCGCCGTTATCCTGCACATGCAGTACGTATCAACGGACCTCGCGTTGGAATCGCTCAAGGCGTATGACGCAAAGACCGGGGCCGGTCTGGCCGACAGGTATCTTCGGGGGCTCGTGACCGGAAAATAGTTTCGTCTTTACCGATTGCGGCGAGTTGCCGGTGTTGCACTCCGCCGGCTTTTGTTACGATTCACCCTCAGGAGAACGCGAATATGGCAATCAGCGACACCATCAAGAAAGGCATGATTCGTGCACCCCATCGCAGTTTGCTGCGAGCCACGGGCGTGATACAGAGCGAAGCGGATTTCGACAAGCCGTTCATCGCGGTGTGTAATTCGTTCGTGCAGATCATCCCCGGCCATGCGCACCTGGACGTTGTGGGCCGCAAGGTCCGCGAGGCGATTCGAGCCGCCGGCGGCGTGCCGTTTGAGTTCAACACCATCGGCGTGGACGACGGCATCGCCATGGGCCACCTCGGCATGAAGTATTCGCTGCCCAGCCGCGAATTGATCGCCGATTGCGTCGAAACCATGTTGCGGGCGCATTGTTTCGACGGCGTGGTCTGCATCCCCAACTGCGACAAGATCGTGCCGGGGATGATGATGGCCGCCGCGCGCGTGAATATTCCCGCGATCTTCGTCAGCGGCGGACCGATGAAGGCCGGCGTCACGCCGTCGGGAAAGGTGATCGATCTCATCAGCGTCTTTGAAGGCGTCGGTCAGGTTTCGGCCGGCAAAATGAGCGCGGAGCAACTGACCGAAATCGAGCAATTCGCCTGTCCAACCTGCGGCTCATGCTCCGGCATGTTCACCGCCAACAGCATGAACTGCCTGTGCGAGGCGCTGGGCCTGGCGCTGCCGGGCAACGGCACCATTCTCGCCACCGATCCGCGCCGCGATGAGTTGTTCAAACGGGCCGGACAACACATCGTGCAACTGATTCAGAAGAACATCCGTCCGCGCGACATCATGACGCCCAAGGCGTTCGACAACGCGTTCGCGCTGGACGTGGCGATGGGCGGCAGCACCAACACGGTGCTGCACACGCTGGCGATCGCCATCGAGGCCGGCACGCCGTTCGACCTCAAGCATCTCAATGAGGTCAGCGCCCGCGTGCCGTACCTGTGCAAAGTCGCCCCGTCCGGCAAGTATCACCTGGAGGATGTCGATCGCGCCGGCGGAATCAGCGCGATCCTCAAAACGCTGTCAGGCAAAGTCGGCGCGCTCAACCTCGATTGCATCACCGTTACCGGCAAGACGCTCGGCGAAAACCTCGCCCAGGCCATCGCGAAGGACACCGACGTCATCCGGCCGCTGGACAACCCCTACAGCGAGCGCGGCGGGCTGGGGGTGCTATTCGGCAATCTCGCGCCCAACGGATCGGTCCTGAAAACGGGCGCCGTCTCCGCGAACATGCAAAAGTTCCGCGGCCCGGCGGTCATCTTTGAAAGCGAAGAATCGGCCGCCCAAGGGATTTTGGAAGGCAAGGTCAAATCGGGCGACGTGGTGGTGATCCGCTACGAAGGCCCGCGCGGCGGTCCCGGCATGCAGGAAATGCTCGCCCCGACGGCCAACATCATGGGCCGCGGATTGGGCGAAAGCGTCGCGCTCGTCACCGATGGCCGATTCAGCGGCGGCACGCGCGGCGCGTGCATCGGGCACGTCTCCCCCGAAGCGGCCGCCGGCGGACCGATCGCACTTGTCCAGCCTGGCGACGTCATCAGCCTCGACATCAACAACCGCCGCCTCGAATTGGAAGTCAGCGAATCCGAACTCGCCCGCCGCAAAGCCGCGTGGAAGCGCCCTCCGTCGAAGATTAACTACGGCTATCTGGCCCGTTACGCAGCCCAGGTCACCAGCGCGGATACCGGGGCGGTCCTGCAAAGGCCGCTGTAACTTCATTTCGCAGCGCGCCGCCGGTTTGGCGAGCCCTTGGCACATCGATTTTCGCGCACTGCGAGCTTCGATGCCTGCCTTATTCGCCACCGCGCGATCGCTTGGAAATAGTGGGGGGCCGCTACGCTCGCTGCCCACAAACTATTTCGTCAGTCCGCCAATTCGCGGTTGTGTCCGCGCGAGCAGTATTTTGGGTGCATTTCCGGGCCGCAGCGTAGTCTCTTGAGCAATGACTCGCAAAATTCATTGCGCGCGAACCCACAAGCCGTCGCCGCCATTGGTGATCTGACAATAGAACATTTGGCCCGAAGTCGCCCTTGCATTGGCGGAGCCGTGATGAGGAATGTTCGGCGCTAAGGGGCAACGTCACCGGCTCGCAAAAATCTGCCGCATTTTCGCGATGCTTGGACGCCCAACCAGCGCTGGCGACGCGTATATTACCGCCCCTTTTCGACCAGTGTAATGTATTAACGCATGCGCATCTATCAACCGATAAATCCAGTAGTTATGCGCGGAGGACATCGAGGAAAGTGAAGAACTGCTTGCTCCTAGCAATCGCGAGGGTCGAACGATCTTTTGGGAGATAGGACGTGAAGCGTCCGGAGATCAATCGTCGCCGACGCTTCCTGGGATAGAGCGTCGAGCGCCGCGCAGAGGGGAAGAGCCCTATTTGCATAGACGTTGCCAGGGTATCTGTGGGTTGCCGGAGGCGAAGAGTCAGCGACGGCGCCGGCTGGCTCAGGAAGTGCTTTGCCAAGTGTAGTTGATCGATTCGAGGTCACGGTGTCGCCAATCGGCATTCCGCCATCTGAGTTCGCAAAGAAGCGTAAGACCAGCCTCGCGCGCTCGGCGGCATTCTGTCGGCGCGATGATAGAGCCGCTGGAGAGCCGGATCCTCCTGTCCATTACCGTAAACGGCACTGATACATCGGATGCGACAACAGGCGCAACCAGCCTGACATGGTCTGACACGGTTGCCGCCGGCACCAATCGCGCCATGTTTGTTGAACTCGCAATTGCCGGTCTGGGCGCTTCCGTCACGGGCGTCACCTATGGCGGGGTGGCCTTGACGCAAGTGGGCCGCGAGGCTGGCAACCAAGCGGTGGAGATCTGGGACCTGGTTAACCCCACCGTTGGCACCGCCAACATCGTGGTCAGCCTCAACGCGACCAGCGCCATGGCGGCCGGCGCCGTAACCTTCAACGGTGTTGACCAGACGGCGCCGACAGGTACGTTCGCAGGCGCCTCGGGCACCAGTACAGCGATGTCTGTCGCAGTCAGTAGCTTTACCGGCGACATGGTAATCGACTCGGAGCTATGGAACGGCAACCCATCTGGATACACCATTGGCGGCGGACAAACCCAGCAGTGGACGCAAACCAATACTTCTTTGCGGGGAGTCTCAACCACGGCAACGGGCGCGGCATCCGTGACCATGAGCAGCTCGGTCTCCACTTCAAGCAACTGGGAAATTGGCGCAGTGTCGGTCCATGGCTTACCAGTTGCCACGAAGTTAGCCTACGTCCAGCAACCCAGTAACGTGACGGCCGGTGTTGCCAATAGCCCGTCCATCACGGTGGATGTGGATGACCAGTTCGGGAACATCGTCACCACCGACAGTTCCAACGTGACCCTGGCCGTGGCCACGGGTCCGGGCAGCGCCAGCGGGACGTTGACGGTCGCCGCCAGCAGCGGCGTGGCCACCTTCAGCAACGTAAAGATCAACACCGCGGGCAACTACACGCTGACAGCCAGCGACGGAGCTTTAACCACCGCGACCTCCAGCAGCTTCACCGTAAATCCCGCCGCAGCCTCCAAACTCGCGTACAGTGTTCAGCCCAGCAATGTCACGGCGGGAGTTGCCGACAGCCCGTCCATCGTCGTGGACGTGGAGGACCAGTTCGGGAACATCGTGACCACCGATAGTTCCAACGTGACCCTGGCGGTGGCCACCGGCCCCGGCAGCGCCAGCGGCACGCTGACGGTTGCCGCCAGCAGCGGCGTGGCCACGTTCAGCAACGTGAAGCTGAACACCGCCGGCAACTATACATTGACCGCCAGCGACGGCGCGTTGACCACGGCCACTTCCAGCAGCTTCACGGTCTCGGCCGCCGCGGCATCGAAGCTCGCCTACGGCGTGCAACCGAGCAACGTCACGGCCGGCGTCGCCGACAGCCCATCCATCGTCGTGGACGTGGAGGACCAGTTTGGCAATATCGTCACGGGCAACAGTTCCAACGTGACCCTGGCGGTGGCGACCGGTCCGGGCAGCGCCAGCGGGACGTTGACGGTGGCCGCCAGCAGCGGCGTGGCCACGTTCAGCAACGTGAAGCTGAACACCGCCGGCAACTACACGCTCACCGCCAGCGACGGCGCGTTGACCACGGCCACTTCCAGCAGCTTCACGGTCTCGGCCGCCGCGGCATCGAAGCTCGCCTACGGCGTGCAACCGAGCAACGTCACCGCCGGGGTTGCCGACAGCCCCTCCATCGTTGTGGATGTCGAGGACCAGTTCGGGAACATCGTCACCACCGACAGTTCCAACGTGACTCTGTCAGTCGCCACCGGTCCCGGCAGCGCCAGTGGCACATTGACGGTGGCGGCCGTCAACGGTGTGGCGACGTTCAGCAACGTGAAGATCAATACGGCTGGAAGTTACACGCTGACGGCCAGCGACGGAGCTTTAACCACCGCGACCTCCAGCAGCTTCGCCGTAAATCCCGCCGCGGCATCGAAGCTCGCCTACAGCGTCCAGCCCAGCAACGTCACCGCGGGGGTTGCCGACAGCCCCTCCATCGTTGTCGATGTCGAGGACCAGTTCGGCAATATCGTCACGGGCAACAGTTCCAACGTGACTCTGTCAGTCGCCACCGGTCCCGGCAGCGCCAGTGGCACATTGACGGTGGCGGCCGTCAACGGTGTGGCGACGTTCAGCAACGTGAAGATCAATACGGCTGGAAGTTACACGCTGACGGCCAGCGACGGAGCTTTAACCACCGCGACCTCCAGCAGCTTCGCCGTAAATCCCGCCGCGGCATCGAAGCTCGCCTACAGCGTCCAGCCCAGCAACGTCACCGCGGGGGTTGCCGACAGCCCCTCCATCGTTGTCGATGTCGAGGACCAGTTCGGCAATATCGTCACGGGCAACAGTTCCAACGTGACCCTGGCCGTGGCCAGCGGTCCGGGCAGCGCCAGCGGCACGTTGACGGTCGCGGCGAGCAGCGGCGTGGCCACCTTCAGCAACGTGAAGCTGAACACCGCGGGCAACTACACGCTGACGGCCAGCGACGGCGCGTTGACGACGGCCACTTCCAGCAGCTTCACGGTCTCGGCCGCCGCGGCCTCGAAGCTCGCGTACAGCGTTCAGCCCAGCAACGTCACGGCGGGAGTTGCCGACAGCCCCTCCATCGTTGTGGATGTCGAGGACCAGTTCGGCAACATCGTCACGACGGACAGTTCCAACGTGACCCTGGCGGTGGCGACCGGTCCCGGCAGCGCCAGCGGGACGTTGACCGTGGCCGCCAGCGGCGGGATCGCGACGTTCAGCAACGTGAAGATCAACACGGCTGGAAGTTACACGCTCACGGCCAGCGACGGCGCGTTGACGACGGCCACTTCCAGCAGCTTCACGGTCTCGGCCGCCGCGGCATCGAAGCTCGCCTACGGCGTGCAACCGAGCAACGTCACCGCCGGGGTTGCCGACAGCCCATCGATCGTGGTGGACGTGGAGGACCAGTTCGGCAATATCGTCACGACGGACAGTTCCAACGTGACTCTGTCAGTCGCCACCGGCCCCGGCTCCTTGTCCGGCACGGTCACGGTTGCCGCCAGCAGCGGCGTGGCGACGTTCAGCAACGTGAAGCTGAACACCGCGGGCAACTACACGCTGACGGCCAGCGACGGCGCGTTGACGACGGCCACTTCCAGCAGCTTCACGGTCTCGGCCGCCGCGGCATCGAAGCTCGCCTACGGCGTGCAGCCGAGCAACGTCACCGCCGGGGTTGCCGACAGCCCATCGATCGTGGTGGACGTGGAGGACCAGTTCGGCAATATCGTCACGACGGACAGTTCCAACGTGACTCTGTCAGTCGCCACCGGCCCCGGCTCCTTGTCCGGCACGGTCACGGTTGCCGCCAGCAGCGGCGTGGCGACGTTCAGCAACGTGAAGCTGAACACCGCGGGCAACTACACGCTGACGGCCAGCGACGGCGCGTTGACGACGGCCACTTCCAGCAGCTTCACGGTCTCGGCCGCCGCGGCATCGAAGCTCGCCTACGGCGTGCAGCCGAGCAACGTCACCGCCGGGGTTGCCGACAGCCCGTCGATCGTCGTGGATGTCGAGGACCAGTTCGGGAACATCGTCACGACCGACAGTTCCAACGTGACGCTTGCCGTGGCCACGGGTCCGGGAAGCGCCAGCGGCACTTTGACGGTTGCCGCCAGCAGCGGCGTGGCCACCTTCAGCAACGTGAAGCTGAACACCGCGGGCAACTACACGCTCACGGCCAGCGACGGAGCTTTAACG
Source organism: uncultured Phycisphaerales bacterium (assembly GCA_963783845.1). GTDB lineage: Bacteria > Planctomycetota > Phycisphaerae > Tepidisphaerales > Tepidisphaeraceae > PALSA-1353. The sequence goes on along the minus strand of CAWAPL010000018.1, from coordinate 152,327 downwards.
ACCGCGACCTCCGGCAGCTTCACGGTCTCCGTGGCCGCCGCGTCGAAGGTCGTTTACAGCGTCCAGCCCAGCAACGTCACGGCCGGGGTCGCCGACAGCCCCTCGATCGTGGTGGACGTGGAGGACCAGTTCGGCAATATCGTCACGACGGACAGTTCCAACGTGACTCTGTCAGTCGCCACCGGCTCCGGCTCCTTGTCCGGCACGGTCACGGTTGCCGCCAGCAGTGGCGTGGCCACGTTCAGCAACGTGAAGCTTAACACCGCCGGCAACTACACGCTCACCGCCAGTGACGGAGCTTTAACCACCGCGACCTCCGGCAGCTTCACGGTCTCGGCCGCCGCGGCCTCCAAACTCGTGTACAGCGTTCAGCCCAGCAATGTCACGGCGGGAGTGGCCGACAGCCCGTCGATCGTGGTGGATGTCGAGGACCAGTTCGGGAACATCGTCACCAGCGACGGCTCCAACGTGACTCTGTCAGTCGCCACCGGCCCCGGCTCCTTGTCCGGCACGGTCACGGTTGCCGCCAGCAGCGGCGTGGCCACCTTCAGCAACGTGAAGATCGACACCGCCGGCAACTATACCTTGACGGCCAGTGACGGAGCTTTAACCACCGCGACGTCCGGCAGCTTCACGGTCTCGGCCGCCGCGGCCTCGAAGCTCGCGTACAGCGTGCAGCCGAGCAACGTCACGGCGGGAGTTGCCGACAGTCCATCGATCGTGGTGGATGTCGAGGACCAGTTTGGGAACATCATCACCAGCGACGGCTCCAACGTGACCCTGGCCGTGGCCACCGGCCCCGGCAGCGCCAGCGGCACGCTGACGGTTGCCGCCAGCAGCGGCGTGGCGACGTTCAACAATGTGAAGATCAATGCGGCTGGAAATTACACGCTGACGGCCAGCGACGGAGCTTTAACGACCGCGACCTCCAGCGGCTTCACGGTAAATCCTGCGGCTGCTTCCCAGGTGGTGTATGCCGTGCAGCCGAGCAACGTCACCGCCGGGGTTGCCGACAGCCCATCCATCGTGGTGGATGTCGAGGACCAGTTCGGGAACATCGTCACCAGCGACGGCTCCAACGTGACTCTGTCAGTCGCCACCGGCCCCGGCTCCTTGTCCGGCACGGTCACGGTTGCCGCCAGCAGCGGCGTGGCCACCTTCAGCAACGTGAAGATCGACACCGCCGGCAACTATACCTTGACGGCCAGTGACGGAGCTTTAACCACCGCGACGTCCGGCAGCTTCACGGTCTCGGCCGCCGCGGCCTCGAAGCTCGCCTACGGCGTGCAGCCGAGCAACGTCACCGCCGGGGTTGCCGACAGCCCCTCGATCGTCGTGGACGTGGAGGACCAGTTCGGGAACATCGTGACCACCGATAGTTCCAACGTGACCCTGGCCGTGGCCACCGGCCCCGGCAGCGCCAGCGGCACGCTGACGGTTGCCGCCAGCAGCGGCGTGGCCACCTTCAGCAACGTGAAGCTGAACACCGCCGGCAACTATACATTGACGGCCAGTGACGGCGCGTTGACCACCGCGACCTCCGGCAGCTTCACGGTCTCCGTGGCCGCCGCGTCGAAGGTCGTTTACAGCGTCCAGCCCAGCAACGTCACGGCCGGGGTCGCCGACAGCCCCTCGATCGTGGTGGACGTGGAGGACCAGTTCGGCAACATCGTCACGACGGACAGTTCCAACGTGACCCTGGCGGTGGCCACCGGCCCCGGCAGCGCCAGCGGCACGGTGACGGTTGCCGCCAGCGGCGGCGTGGCCACGTTAAGCAACGTGAAGCTGAACACCGCCGGCAACTATACCTTGACGGCCAGTGACGGAGCGTTGACCACCGCGACCTCCAGCAGCTTCACCGTAAATCCCGCCGCGGCCTCCAAACTCGCCTACAGTGTTCAGCCCAGCAACGTCACGGCCGGCGTTGCCGACAGTCCGTCGATCGTCGTCGATGTCGAGGACCAATTCGGCAATATCGTCTCCACCGACAGTTCCAACGTGACCCTGGCCGTGGCCAGCGGACCTGGCAGCGCCAGCGGCACGTTGACGGTGGCCGCCAGCGGCGGCGTGGCCACCTTCAGCAACGTGAAGCTCGACACCGCCGGCAATTACACATTGACCGCCAGCGACGGAGCTTTAACAACCGCGACCTCCAGCAGCTTCACGGTATCTCCCGCCGCGGCTTCCCAGGTGGTCTATGCAGTGCAACCCAGCAACGTCACGGCCGGCGTCGCCGACAGCCCATCCATCGTCGTCGATGTCGAGGACCAATTCGGCAATATCGTCTCCACCGACAGTTCCAACGTGACCCTGGCCGTGGCCACGGGTCCGGGAAGCGCCAGCGGCACGTTGACGGTGGCCGCCAGCAGCGGCGTCGCCACGTTCAGCAACGTGAAGCTCGACACCTCGGGCAACTATACTCTCACCGCCAGTGATGGCAGTCTGACCTCGGCCACGTCGAATAGCTTCACGGTCTCCGCGGCCGCCGCCTCGAAGGTGATCTACGCCGTGCAGCCCAGCAACGTCACGGCCGGCGTCGCCGACAGCCCATCCATCGTCGTGGATGTCGAGGACCAGTTCGGGAACATCGTCACCACGGACAGTTCGAATGTCACTCTCTCGGTGGCCAGCGGGCCGGGAAGTCTCAGTGGAACGGTGACGGTTGCCGCCAGCGGCGGCGTGGCGACGTTCAGCAACGTGAAGCTCAACACCGCGGGCAATTACACGCTCACCGCCAGTGACGGAGCTTTAACCACCGCGACCTCCGGCAGCTTCACGGTGAATCCGGCGGCGGCGTCGAAGGTCGTTTATGCCGTGCAGCCCAGCAACGTGACGGCGGGGGTTGCCGACAGCCCCTCGATCGTGGTGGATGTCGAGGACCAGTTCGGCAATATCATCACCAGCGACGGCTCCAACGTGACTCTGTCAGTCGCCACCGGCCCCGGCTCCTTGTCCGGCACGTTGACGGTTGCCGCCAGCGGCGGGATCGCGACGTTCAGCAACATTATCCTCGACACGGCGGGCAACTATACCTTGACGGCCAGCGACGGCGCACTGACGACCGCGACCTCCAGCAGCTTCACGGTCTCGGCCGCCGCGGCCTCGAAGCTCGCGTACAGCGTTCAGCCGAGCAACGTGACGGCGGGAGTGGCCGACAGCCCGTCGATCGTGGTGGATGTCGAGGACCAATTCGGCAACGTCGTCACGACCGACAGCTCGAATGTGACCCTGGCGGTGGCGACCGGTCCCGGCAGCGCCAGCGGCACGTTGACGGTGGCGGCGGTCAGCGGCGTTGCGACGTTCAGCAACGTGAAGATCAACACCGCCGGCAATTACACATTGACCGCCAGCGACGGAGCTTTAACGACCGCGACGTCCGGCAGCTTCACGGTCTCGGCCGCCGCGGCCTCGAAGCTCGCCTACGGCGTGCAGCCGAGCAACGTCACCGCCGGGGTTGCCGACAGCCCGTCGATCGTCGTGGACGTGGAGGACCAGTTCGGGAACATCGTCACCACCGATAGTTCCAACGTGACCCTGGCCGTGGCCACCGGCCCCGGCAGCGCCAGCGGCACGCTGACGGTTGCCGCCAGCAGCGGCGTGGCCACCTTCAGCAACGTGAAGCTGAACACCGCCGGCAACTACACGCTCACCGCCAGCGACGGAGCTTTAACGACCGCGACCTCCGGCAGCTTCACGGTCTCCGTGGCCGCCGCGTCGAAGGTCGTTTACAGCGTCCAGCCCAGCAACGTCACGGCCGGGGTCGCCGACAGCCCCTCGATCGTGGTGGACGTGGAGGACCAGTTCGGCAACATCGTCACGACGGACAGTTCCAACGTGACCCTGGCGGTGGCCACCGGCCCCGGCAGCGCCAGCGGCACGCTGACGGTTGCCGCCAGCGGCGGCGTGGCCACGTTCAGCAACGTGAAGCTGAACACCGCCGGCAACTATACCTTGACGGCCAGTGACGGAGCGTTGACCACCGCGACCTCCAGCAGCTTCACCGTAAATGCCGCCGCGGCTTCCCAGGTGGTCTATGCCGTTCAGCCGAGCAACGTCACCGCCGGGGTTGCCGACAGCCCGTCGATCGTCGTGGATGTCGAGGACCAGTTCGGGAACATCGTCACGACCGACAGTTCCAACGTGACGCTTGCCGTGGCCACGGGTCCGGGAAGCGCCAGCGGCACCTTGACCGTTGCCGCCAGCAGCGGCATCGCCACATTCAGCAACATCATTCTCGACACCGCCGGCAACTACACGCTGACCGCCAGCGACGGAGCTTTAACAACCGCGACCTCCGGCAGCTTCACGGTCTCCGTGGCCGCCGCGTCGAAGGTGGTCTATGCGGTGCAGCCGAGCAACGTCACGGCCGGAGTCGCCGACAGCCCATCCATCGTTGTCGATGTCGAGGATCAGTTCGGGAACATTGTCACGACCGACAGTTCCAATGTGACCCTGGCCGTGGCCACGGGTCCGGGAAGCGCCACCGGCACGTTGACCGTTGCCGCCAGCAGCGGCGTCGCCACGTTCAGCAACGTGAAGCTCGACACCGCCGGCAACTACACATTGACCGCCAGCGACGGAGCTTTAACAACCGCGACCTCCAGCAGCTTCACGGTGTCTCCCGCCGCGGCTTCCCAGGTGGTCTATGCAGTGCAACCCAGCAACGTCACGGCCGGCGTCGCCGACAGCCCGTCGATCGTCGTGGATGTGGAGGACCAATTCGGGAACATTGTCACGACCGACAGTTCCAATGTGACCCTGTCCGTGGCCACCGGCCCCGGCTCATTGACCGGCACGTTGACCGTTGCCGCCAGCAGCGGCGTCGCCACGTTCAGCAACGTGAAGCTGAACACCGCCGGCAACTACACATTGACGGCCGGCGATGGAGCTTTAACAACCGCGACCTCCAGCAGCTTCACGGTATCTCCCGCCGCGGCTTCCCAGGTGGTCTATGCAGTGCAGCCGAGCAACGTAACGGCCGGCGTTGCCGACAGCCCATCCATCGTCGTGGACGTGGAGGACGAATTCGGGAACATCGTCACCACCGACAGTTCCAACGTGACCCTGTCAGTCGCCACCGGCCCCGGCTCATTGACCGGCACGGTGACCGTTGCCGCCAGCAGTGGCGTGGCGACCTTCAGCAACGTGAAGCTCGACACCGCCGGCAACTACACCCTGAGCGCCAGCGACGGCAGCCTGACCTCGGCCACATCGAATAGCTTCACGGTGTCCGCGGCCGCCGCGTCGAAGGTGGTCTACGCGGTGCAACCCAGCAACGTGACGGCCGGGGTTGCCGACAGCCCATCCATCGTCGTCGATGTCGAGGACCCGTTCGGGAACATCGTCACCACCGACAGTTCCAACGTGACCCTGGCCGTAGCCAGCGGCCCCGGCTCATTGACCGGCACGGTGACCGTTGCCGCCAGCGGCGGCGTGGCGACCTTCAGCAACATCATCCTCGACACCTCGGGCAACTATACTCTCACCGCCAGTGATGGCAGTCTGACCTCGGCCACGTCGAATAGCTTCACGGTCTCCGCGGCCGCCGCCTCGAAGGTGATCTACGCCGTGCAGCCCAGCAACGTCACGGCCGGCGTCGCCGACAGCCCATCCATCGTTGTGGACGTGGACGATCAGTTCGGGAACATCGTGACCACCGACAGTTCCAACGTGACCCTGTCAGTCGCCACCGGCCCCGGCTCATTGACCGGCACGGTGACCGTTGCCGCCAGCAGCGGCGTCGCCACATTCAGCAATATCATCCTCGACACCTCGGGCAACTATACTCTCACCGCCAGCGATGGCAGTCTGACCTCGGCCACGTCGAATAGCTTCACGGTGAATCCGACCTCCGCCTCGAAAGTGGTCTATGCGGTGCAGCCGAGCAACGTGACGGCCGGAGTCGCCGACAGCCCATCCATCGTCGTGGATGTCGAGGACCCGTTCGGGAACATCGTCACCACCGACAGTTCCAACGTGACGCTTGCCGTGGCCAGCGGCCCCGGCTCATTGACCGGCACGGTGACCGTTGCCGCCAGCAGCGGCATCGCCACATTCGGCAACATCATTCTTAACACCGCCGGCAATTACACATTGACCGCCAGCGACGGCAGCCTGACCTCGGCCACGTCGAATAGCTTCACGGTCTCCGCCGCCGCCTCTTCCAAAGTCGCGTACAGTGTCCAGCCGAGCAACGTCACGGCCGGCGTTGCCGACAGCCCATCCATCGTCGTCGGTGTCGAGGATCAGTTCGGGAACATCGTGACCACCGACAGTTCCAATGTGACCCTGTCAGTCGCCACCGGCCCCGGCTCATTGACCGGCACGGTGACCGTTGCCGCCAGCAGCGGCATCGCCACATTCGGCAACATCATTCTTAACACCGCCGGCAATTACACATTGACCGCCAGCGACGGAGCCTTAACGACCGCGACCTCCAGCAGCTTCACGGTATCTCCCGCCGCGGCTTCCCAGGTGGTCTATGCGGTGCAACCCAGTAACGTGACGGCCGGCGTCGCCGACAGCCCGTCGATCGTCGTGGATGTGGAGGACCAATTCGGGAACCTCGTCACCACCGACAGTTCCAACGTGACCCTGGCCGTGGCCAGCGGACCTGGCAGCGCCAGCGGCACCTTGACCGTGGCCGCCAGCAGCGGCGTGGCGACGTTCAGCAACGTGAAGCTGAACACCGCCGGCAACTACACATTGACCGCCAGCGATGGAGCTTTAACGACCGCGACCTCCGGCAGCTTCACGGTCTCCGCGGCCGCCGCCTCGAAGGTGATCTACGCCGTGCAGCCCAGCAACGTCACGGCCGGAGTCGCCGACAGCCCATCCATCGTCGTCGATGTCGAGGACCAATTCGGCAATATCGTCTCCACCGACAGTTCCAACGTGACCCTGGCCGTGGCCACGGGTCCGGGAAAGCGCCAGCGGCACGTTGACGGTGGCCGCCAGCAGCGGCGTGGCCACCTTCAGCAACGTGAAGCTCGACACCGCCGGCATTTACACATTGACCGCCAGCGACGGAGCTTTAACAACCGCGACCTCCAGCAATTTTACCGTAACCGTTGATCATGCCGCCTCGACAGTTGCCGCCAACCCTTCGGCCATCCCGCCGGTGTCGCCGGGATCGAACAGCCTCGATTCGACCATCCTGCAAGGCGGCGGCGGGTCAGGCGGCACGACCTCCGTGCCGGTCGAGCAGCCTCCCCAATATAGCCCAATTCAGGCGACGGATGCCTCGAACTGGCTTCCCAATGCGCCCGAGGTCGCGACTCCGGCAATACCAGCCCCGCAGCCCGATCCTTCCCTTGATGACAGCTTCGATCAGTTCGGTATGACCGATAATGAGCCCGAACCCAAGCCTGTACAGATAGCGCCGAATCACCCCGCGCCTGTAGCAGCCTCGGCCCCGCCTGCGGCGACAACACCGAACGTGAAACAGCTCGTAGTCAATATGCCGGCTCAGCGGTCAGGCCCGATTGAAATTACGCCGATCAACAGAACAGAGATCATTCAAGCACTGGAGCATGGGCAATCCGATCAATGGAATAAAGACATTGCCGGAGACGCTCGCCTGAAGCTTCGCGTCGGCCTGGCGAGCGCGATTGGTTCGGCCGCGGCCAGCGCCTATCTTCTCTGGCTGATACGTGGTGGAGGCGTGCTGGCATCGCTGCTTTCCAGCGCCCCGGTTTGGAAACTGGTCGATCCGCTATTCGTGTTGCCGAGCCGTCGGCTCTATCGCGCTTTCTGGAACCGCTCGAAGAAAGTGGAACGTGAAACCCTGGAGGATCGATTCTTCGGCAAAAACAGCCCTCGATAAACGCATGTCCTCGATCTCGTCCAATTTCAAACTCGGCAACGCGACGCGCATCAGCATCGGGCTGATTCTGATCGTTCTCTCCGCACTTGGCATCAGCTACAGTTTCGGCCTTCTACCAAGCCGTGCCGCGGAACGTGCGCAACGCCAACTTGAAGTCGCCACGTCTCTTGCGATCCAATTCTCCGCCGCGATAGAAGCCCATGATTCGGCTCAGGTGCAAGACCTCGCCGGTTCGATCGTCGGGTCGCTTCCGGATGTTGCCAGCATCGGTCTCCGCCGTGCCGGCGGCAGTCTCATTTTCGCCACGCGCGACCATGCTGCCAAATGGCAAACCGCCAACTCCGCCAAATCCCCGAGCGGCCTCCTGCCCATCAAGGTTGAAATCCTCGATCACAACAAAGATTGGGGCCAACTGGAGTTGACCTTCTCCCCCGCGGCGGGAAGTCCGCGCGGCGACCCTCCTGACTCTGTTCCTCTTTCTAACCGCGTCGTGTTTGGTCGGATTCATATTGTTCATGCGACGCTCGCTGCGCGTGCTGGATCCCTCGCAGGTCATACCCGAGCGCGTTCGAGCCATGCTCGACACCCTCACGGAAGGCGCCGCCATCGTGGACAGCGATGGCCACATCGTCCTGGCCAACCAATCCCTCGCCCAAATCCTAAGCACCGCGCCAAAGCAATTGCTCGGCGTCAACCTCGCGCAGCTACCGTGGAAGACACCAGCCGCGCAGGCAGCCGATGAAGCCGCAGGCCAAACCAGGTTGCCGTGGGAGGATTTTTCCGGCAAGATCGATTGCCGCGGAAGAATGGTCCAACTTCAGACCGAATCCGGCTCCCGCTCCCTCGTCGTTAATGCCAGCAGCATAATGGGCGGACAAGGCAGCCTCCGCGGTTGCGTCTTCACCTTCGACGATGTCACCGGAATTGAACAGAAAAACCAGCAATTGGTCGAGATGGTTCGGCAACTAGGCCAAGCCCAGCAGCGCGTGCAAATGCAGAACGACGAACTGCAACGGCTGGCCATGCGCGACGGTCTGACCGGCTGTCTTAACCGCCGCGCCTTCCACGAACAACTTGCAACTCTCTTCGCCATGTCCAAGCGGCAGAATCAGCCGTTCTCCGCCGTCATGCTGGATATCGACCATTTCAAAACGGTGAACGACAACTACGGCCATGCCCGCGGAGACGACGTTTTGCGCGGCGTCGCCGAAACGCTGAGAAATTCGGTGCGCGGCGCGGACGTGGTATGTCGCTACGGCGGCGAAGAATTCTGCATCCTCCTGCCCGCGACAGATCTTGACGGCGCCTTTCAACTCGCCGAGAAATTGCGTCAAGCCGTCGCCGGCGGCAGGATCGCCGAGGTCAGGGTGACCGCCAGCCTCGGCGTCAGTTGCACCAGCGTGGGGGTCGGTTCATCGCAGGCGCTGATCGACCAGGCTGACGAGGCCCTGTTCAATTCCAAACACGCCGGCAGGAACCTCACGACCCGCTTCGACCGCCTGGACCCCTCGATACCCCGGTCGTCCGCCGACCGAGAACAGGCGGAGACTGCTTCCGACGAACTGATCCCCATCCATGCGGTCCGATCTCTGTTCGCGGCCCTGTCGTTCCGCGATCCGCAAACCGCGGAGCATTCACGCCGTGTATCCGAGATGTGCGTCAAGGTCGGCAGCACCTGGCTCAGCCCACGCGAGTTGATCATCATCGAGACGGCGGCCCTTCTGCACGATATCGGCAAGGTGGGCGTTCCCGACGCAATACTCCTCAAGCCCGGCCCGCTGACCGAAGACGAATGGCGGCTGATGCGCGAACATGACCGCATCGGCGTGGAAATCATCCAGACCGCGTTCAATTGTCCGCAGCTCGCTACCATCATCGCGCACCACCACGCCCGGCACGAATGGATAACTGACAGCAAGAGAGTCGCGGCGGGCGAGTTCATTCCGCTTTGTGCGCGCCTCCTGGCCATCGCCGACGCTTACGATGCGATGACTACTCATCGTTGTTACCGCACCGCCATTACGCCCGATGCCGCCATCGCGGAGCTGCGACGCTGCGCCGGCACGCAGTTTGATCCGATACTGGTCGAGCAGTTCATCAAAGTCATGTCCGAATCTTCAGCCGGGCCCTCTTCCCAATGTGAATCGGATCGACTTGCCAATGTCCTCCGTCTGAGCATGGAAGCGGAGATGCTGGCCGGCAAGCTGCTTGAGCGCGATCTGGAGTTCGACCGCCGCTATCGCCAAACACCTCGCTCATACTGCAGCAGCGCTGGGATCGGAGCAAGTCTCCGAGCAGTGCCGGCTGATCACGACTTCGCTTGAATCTGCCGCCGATCCGCAAACGCTCCTGGCCGAAGCGCGAAATCTTTTGGAGCTTGTCGGCAAATGCCGACAATGAGGGTTTGGTGTCGTGGGGGGCGATGTACATGCCTGCAAAATATGTCAGCTATTCGGGAATTAGGATTGCTGTCGGCGCGACGGGTATTCTGGACTAACTTCCGAGCAGTTGCATAAGCCGCAATTAAGCCAGTCTTTACTTATAGCGCCAAACGCGATCTGCATAGGCCAATCTCAATTACATATGTTACGCCGACGCCGGACCAACAGGCCGACAGCGCCGAACGATAGAAGACCGACGGAGGTTGGCTCGGGAACCGCCGAGGCGGTCCAACCAATTGCATTCATTGCTTGAAGATCGACGGCGCTGACCGGCTCGGCATCATCAGTTGGGCCAAAGGCGTCGTAAGAGTCGTGATTCTCTCCAGCCCAATCGTGGATATCGCCACCGGTCACGTCGTTGAAATTCATCAGGTCCGTCGTGCCGTTGTCGATCGAGAAATAGGCGCTCGTGGCGGTCCCGTCGGCATTCGTAGCCGGATTGAAATTGCGGACCCCTGCGGTGCTGTACCTGAAAAGATCGTAAGTTCCATAGCCCCAACTCGACGATTGGCTCATCAGGGACTGACGACCCATGATCTCTGAAATCTCGTGCTCCAGCGCACTGGTGAAATCGTAATCGCCGACAGCCATTCGGCTCTGATCGGGGTAGAAGGTCCAGGGACCGATCCAAAGGTCACTGTTCCGTCGCTGGTGGAATTATCGTTATTCCCGACCGTAGAAAAGCCAATCGCTTTCGCGTTTGCTGTGGTCAGCGAATACATGCCGTTGCTGCCTGCCCGTGGAGCAATCAATGTTGGGTCTGTAGCCGGCAAATTCGCTGCGTCGCCCGGGTCGTTGGCGAGAAGAGCCGTGCGCACTTGGCCGTAAGTGAACCCTTGATACATGTAGTTCGCCGAGCTTTCAGCCAAGCCGACACTCGCATCGTAATTGACGGTGATGTTCAGCAATACGTTATTAGTGAAGTCCGATGAATACTCACTGGCGATGTAATTCATCGAGTCTGTTACGTCCGTTTGCTCCGCCGATGGAAGGGTGCTAATGCCCGATCCGTAGGTGAAGTCGAACGTGAGACCGGCATGTCGCCGGAACAGCCGCGCCGATTGCGGCCGAAAAACTCAATCCCAATACTGCGCGAGTTAAAACCCGAGATTTTTTGAACTGAAGCATTTTCATTCTCTCCCTGAAGCGATCTACACAACCATTTTCATCCATGCGAACAGAACTGTAGCGTACTCGATAGTTTATGAATAGCAAGCGAAAATTAGCTTACCCAAGTCATAGGGTGAGGCGCGCATTTGTGGTCTTTATGGCAAAATGCTGGGACAAGGAGGTCCCAATGGACTGGAACAAGCTTTCGGATGATGAGCGATTGATTGCCGAACAGGCGGTGGCGACGTATCGGGCGGTGAAGCTGGCGGGCCAGCAGGCACCGCATGGGAAAGGGTTGGCCTGTTTGGAACAGGCCGTTCGCCAGCACGGGGACGAATTGCTGCGGAACACCTTGCAGCGCGTGATCAATGCCCAGGACGAGGCGCAAAAAAAGGGGTCTCGCGATTGTGTTGCTCCTGCGGCGGCAAAGCCAAATTCAAACGTGTCTCGCCCAAGTGCGTGCTGACGACGGTGGGCGAGATGAGGGTGAGCCGTCGTTACTACGCCTGCCCGGAATGCGGGCGGACGCAGACGCCGCTGGATGCGTGGGCGGGCATCGGCAGTCGGATGGCCAGCGAACACGCGCGGCGTGTGATCGCGGTGGCCGGGAGCACCTGGTCGTTTGAACAAGCGTCGGCGAAGCTGCTGGAATTGTGCCGGATGCGGGTCAGCAACGACACGATCCGGGCCGAGTGTGATGAGGAAGGCGAGCGTGCCGGCCGATGGGTGCGGTCGGAACCCGTTTCCGCCCAGAGCATGGCCAAGGCCGCCGGAGAGTTGGAATTCAGCAGCGACGGGATGAAGATTAATACCACCGGCGGCTGGGCGGAGATGCGTCTGAGCGTGCTGGACAAGCGTGAATCCGGCGAGGCGGTCGGCCCGGAACAGTGGGCCGACCGTGTGCTGCCGGAGCCGACGGCGCGTCTGGCGTGGTGCCAGATCGCGCCCTGCCGATTGATCGGAGCGCGCTGGGCGACGATGTTCAAGCATTTGGCCGTTGACAAAGAGGCGTCGCTGAGCGTGATCGCCGACGGGGCCAAGTGGATCTGGGAACAGGCGGGGGTTCGTCTGCCCACGGCCAATACCCGTTGGGTGGTGGACGTATACCATGTCAGCGAGCATCTGCATGACTGCGGCAAACAAATGCTGGGCGAGGGTCCGGCGGCGCGCGCCTGGGCGGATGAAAAACTGGCATTGCTACTCAAGCAAAACGGACCCGCCTTGGTCCGGCACATTGAGGAACTGATTGCCGAGTCACCCGGGACACGTCGCCAAGCGTTGAAGAAACTGCTGGGTTACTTGACGGACAACATGGATCGCATGTGGTACGGCCCGCGCCTGGCCGCCGGTCGTCCGATCGGCAGCGGCTTGATCGAAGGCGGCTGCAAGACGATCCTGGGTGCTCGGCTAAAATTGAACAGCACCGGTGGTCGCCGCGTCGAGCCGAACGGATAGGCAGTCTGCGTTGTTTGCAGTACAGCGATCTGTGGGACAGCTATTGGGACGCCCGTGCCGCTTAAGGACCACAAAGATCAGTCAGACCCAAGTCATATCATAATGCTACCATGCAATTGCCGAACAAATTCGCCGAAACGCAATTGCGTGCAGTATTTGGCGACTCACCTTGCGACTTTGCTGTTCGTTTATCGCGTCGGGTAAGGTCGCTTACTCGTAAGTGACATGCGTTCGCATCGACATACAGCGGGCTGGCCTCTCGGCTTTCTCGGCATCGATTTCGAGGCCTGCATTGGAACGCCAGCACGTCACCCGCCGGTGAATTACTCACCTCTTTGACAAGCGGAAAATGAGTCAATAGCCGCCGCCTCCCGACCAATTCGCTTCCCAAATCATCGCACTTTCCAGCCTGCGAACGCCAATCGGAAAGCAGGTGTTTGGCTTTCGGCATCCGTTTGGTATACTCGCCTGTGTCAATGACAATGGCTTTGAGATGCAGAAGTTAAATAATGAAATGGGAATGCAAGATAAAGGGGTGATTCAGGTGTCTCGTATCTGTAGTCGACGCAATCACTTGTGGCGAATCGTGCATATTGTGGCAAGTGGGTTTGTCAGCGTTGGATGTACAAGTGACTGTCACCATTGGACTTCGGGAGCGGTGTCATGGCGAAACGTGCAAGTCGGTTGAATTCCATAGACGGCGTCGATTCGGATCGCATCGGGCGCACCGGCGGACGCAGAGGGCGCGAGCGGAGCGTCAGTGGGGAGATCGCCAAGCGGCTCGGACGCGGGTTCTGGCGCAGCCAAGATGCGCGCAGATCGCGCGCGCCGTGGCGGGTTCAGGGGGCGCGGGACCATGCCTTTCGGCAGCAATCCGCGCGCACAACGAGCGACGGTCAAGATGCTCTCCCGCTTCCATTCGCGCAGGTCGGGCAGCGGACTTGCGCGCATACCGGCTATCTTGCCCGCGACAGCGCCAGCAAGGACGGGGAGCGCGGCACGTTTTTCGATGCGCAGCAAGACAAGGTGGATGGTCGATCCGTGACACGGGAATGGGAGGGGGATCGGCATCACTTCCGGCTCATCCTGTCCCCGGAGAAGGGGTATGACATCGCCGACATGCGCGCCTATGTGCGCGATGTCATGCAGCGTGTCGAGCGCGATGTCGGCACCAAACTCGACTGGATCGCGATCGAGCACCACAACACCGACAACCCGCATGCGCACATCCTGTTTCGGGGGAAGGACGAGCAGGGTCAAGACCTGATCCTGCGTCGGGAGTACATCGGTTACGGCATCCGGCAGAGGGCATCCGAGGCGGCGACAGACCTGTTGGGCGAGCGCACCGAAAGGGAGATGGAGCAGGTCCGAGAGAAGGAAGTACAGGCGCAGCGGTTCACGTCTTTGGACCGGACCATCGAGCGCAACATGGACGAGAAGCACGTCATCGACGTGTCGCCGGACGTGCAGATCGGCTGGCGAAGGTCCGACAGGCCGCTGGTGATCGTGCGCCTGCAATGGCTGGAGAGCATGGAACTGGCAGAGAAGATTGAGGGAACCAAGTGGCGGCTTGAACGCGACTTCAAGCAGCAGTTGATGGACCTTGGCGCGCACCATGACATCATCAAGCAGCTTTACGGCAGCTTGGGGAACCAGTCCATGCACGTCTCACGGGAGCCGATTACCCAGCCTATATCCGGTGAAGTTGTGGCCATGGGGCGGGTCGATGAGATCACCGACCGGCGCTTTGTTGTCATCCGGGAGGAGGCCGGAACGATGCGTTATGCGCGCGTCCAGGACGGGGAGGCGTACCAATCGTTGAGCATCGGGATCGTGGCGGAGCTCGGGCGAGCGGCGCAGGACGCCGGGAGATTGCACAAGAGATCGTCCAGCAAGCCAAGGCCAACGACGGGATTTACTCCCCGACCAAGCATCTTGACAATCTGCTCGACCGCGCTGACGGTGACGCGACATCCGATCGGGCGCGCGGCATTGTGGACAAGGCCGAGCGCTTGATTGAATCGTGGACCAGTAAGCCCGGCACCGGTATCACCCATGCAGAGGGCGGCGATTATGAAGTGGATGTCGCCGAGTTCGAGAAGTTCACCGGCAAGCAATCAGACCGGGAGGCGGCCACCGGAATGACGGACGTGAACAATGTCACGTTGGAACAGGGTCGCGACTTGGACATGGGCCAGGGACTTTGATGGATAAGTATCCCCTCACAATCCGGCTGGACGACGAGTTGCTCAAGGTGGTCAAGGTGCAGGCTTCACTAACCAGATCGTCCCTTGGATCGGTCGTTGTAGACGCGGCGCGGCAAGCGCTGATGCCCGAATACCGGGAGAAGCAGGAGCAAATATTGCTCAAGGCAATGGATCGCTTCTTCAATCGGCTGGTGAAGATGCACGAGGACCAGCAGACACAGCATGAGCTGGTCCGGGAGATGTTGGCGATGTTCGTGCGTACGTTCTTTAGGCACACGCCGGCGGTGAAGCCGGAAAATAGGGAGGCTTCAACGGCCAGCGCCGCCAACCGATTCGAAGTTTTCCTCGATGCGTTGGCGACCAATCGCCGTAACCGGCGATCCGTGATGGACCCGGCGCCAACGCAGGATGCACCCCAAGCGCCCGCCAAATAGGGGACCGATGCCATACCAGCGCCGAAACATTTGACCCAAGCACCGTCGGTCGATCGAGCCAGCCTGTTTGGCAGATAATTGACATTGCCGGCGAAAAACTTGCCCGACTCATGGCGGGTAATTTTGCAATGAGTTCGCGCCCTGGACTTCGCGTCGTTTTCATGATGAAATTGTTCGCGTTGTGGAAGTTGCAATTGACTGCGGAGTGACAACGGCAAGGTAACGCTGCGGTGTCTACCACCACGAATGTTATGTGGATGAATCACTCGGCCCACGCGTTGTCCGAAGTATGGCTCTCACGCCCGTGTAGCTTTATGCCGCGGCGTTGAGCCTGGCGTCGGTGTGCCGCAGAGTTGAGCGGCATATCGGTTTTGTGGTGGAAAGGAAATTGACGATGACAATTTCGCGGCTAGCGGCTTCACATTGTTTGTTTATTTTACTTGTTTCCCAGCTGATGGGATGCGCCCAAACACAAACGGTAATGCCGCCGCCGAATGATTTTAATCCCAGCGCCCTCGCTGGTAATGGTGTCGCGGTATGGGGTATTCCCGCTAGCATGTCGCCGCGTGATATGACAGTGACAAATTTGGACCACAATATGGGCAGCTTTGATTGTTTCGCCAACGATGATGGGATCGTTGTCGCCTCATTGCCAGCTGGGAGGTATGAGATTGTCAACTCTTGGGCCAACGCGAATGGAAAGAATCCCTTGCGCTTTACAACGGTGAAGGGTGAAGTGGAGCTGTTTCTACGGTATCGTTCCAGTGTTCGGCAGCATTATGGGGCCAAACGGCTCGACGCCGTTTCAATGTACCGCAACCAATTTAATCAAATTCAGTTCCGCTGGTAAAGAACACCTTATCGAGAAATACCCTTTGATGAGGCCGCTTTGGGTACAGCGCGAAGCTGAAGGCATAGTAACTTCGCCAGACGCCGGATATTTTGAAGCGCCTGTAAGCAAA
Source organism: uncultured Phycisphaerales bacterium (assembly GCA_963783845.1). Taxonomy (GTDB): domain Bacteria; phylum Planctomycetota; class Phycisphaerae; order Tepidisphaerales; family Tepidisphaeraceae; genus PALSA-1353. The sequence goes on along the minus strand of CAWAPL010000018.1, from coordinate 135,893 downwards.
TAATCAATCGACGGTGAGTTGCGGGGAGAGGAATTAGGAGCGTCCGCCCCGAAAGGGTGCGGCTGTCATCGCATTCATCAACCCACCGGAGAAATCATGGCAACAGTGCAATTGCGCCGACTACTCATCGCACTGCTGGCTGTCGCTATTGCGGGATGCGCCGTTCCGTCCGCGCCAGTTGCAAGCGCGCCTCCGAGCGCAGTAGTAGAGCCCGCACCAAAAGAGACAGATTCTCCGCCAAAGCCTTCCCAGAAAAAGGCTATCATTGCTGTTTTTCCGGGGTGTTCGCCACAGAGTTCTGAGGCAGATCGTGAGGCGGCGCTCGCTCTGGCCAGGCAACTCAGGACGAAGTTCGCGGCGATGGCAGACGTAGTTGTGGTTCCCGTCACCACGAGCGACGCTGCCGCACACGCTTCGACCGTTCAGGGCTTTATCGGCAGTAACGAGGATTTAAAAGGCGCGGCGGCGCAGCTTCCAGATAGCTGCAATATTTTGGTAATTGCGAATGTAGGCCCGCAGGCGGCGTCAGGCGAACTTCCGTTCTCGGCATTCGTAGCACGGCGCAGAGATCTCGTGGGTAACCCAATGAACGGAATAGAGCCCCCCGGCCAGGCGGTTTATGTGGATGATACCTTTGTGAGGTTCCTGTTGGAAACAATCAATGATTTGCTCGCGAAGGATTCCCCGTGAGCATCGGCGGACGGAAGCCGCATAACCTGCTAATCGACCGGCCCGGTTCGCGGTGAAATGATTCCTGTTGTTCTGGCGTTGGGGGTGGTAACGGGAAGGCTGCGCTTTCGGCAGTGTTCTAACTGGCGTCACATTATTCCTCATCGCGCGACGCTGAGCCAATTCGCTCACGGTGTTTATGCGCCATGGCAGCTCGGTCGTCTTTGTCGGCATCCAGCCAATGAAGGATCAATGCCTCTATGACCCGCTTGGGGTTTGACAGGTGAGTAGCGCAGTCGTCTTCAAATGCCTCAAATAGTTTTGTGTTGAAGCGGTAGGTTCGCTGGATCGTCTTGGGCTTATCATCCGGCTTAGACGGGCGAGCGGCGCTTTTGCCTTTTGCCATGTTGAATCCTTCTCCTATTTGATACCGATTATACCGACCGTTTCAGAAAAGACAGCGAAGGAATGAGGACTGCTGCGCAGGCAACTTGGGATTCCCACTCCCGGCCCATAGCTCGATTATGTGCCGTGCCAGGGGTTGTCAATGTCCCTCCCCATGAGTACACGGGGCCCCCTCCCGCTGGGCGATCCACATTGACAACCCCCGACCCGGCAGGAAAACCCCTCCGCTATGGGCCGGGAGCGGGGAAGAATGCGCGGCGAGAAGAACGCAGCCCGGAGGCCCGGCGATGGGCCAAGGAATCCCGTATGACTTGGAATATAACATTGACTTTGACTATAACTAACATCTACCATACGGCTAATGCGCGGGCGACCGGCGGAGGCCGGCGCTTTCATCTACGCGCCGGAGGCGGGCCGTGTCAGCCGTCGAATCGAAGAATACAAAATTCTTGGCGCAAAACTCCCCCGGCGCACGGTCCTCCGATGCTCCCGATGGTAAAATGTTTACGCTCGACCGGGCCAAGGCGCGGCGATGGCTGGTCGAGATGATCGCGGCACGCGCCGTACAACTATATAGACAGCGCAATCGGAGCAATGACCATGGTGGCGACAATCAACAATCATCAGGACAGCGGTAAGCACGATGCCCTGTATGCCAGGTATTCAAGTCATTCCCAGGACGATTCAACCAGTATCGCGGTGCAGATTGAATCGTGCGAGCGGATGGCGGGCCGAAAGCTGGCTCACTTCATCGACCAGGCCAAGACGGGTCGAACCACTGGCGGGCGGACAGAATTGCTTCGGCTGATCCAGGAAGCCGAGGCCGGACGGATTGGCAAACCATACGTCTACAAATTCGACCGGCTTGGACGCGCCGCCGAAACCCACGTGCTGGTGGAGGATTTGGAACGGTGCGGCGTGGAGGTGGTCAGCGTCACCGAAGGCACGAACGCGCTGGCGCGAGGCGTGCAACTGGTGGTTGCCGCTGACTACAGCCGCGTATTGGCCGAGCGGACGCGCGCGGGCCTGATCCAGCGGCACAAGGAAGGATGCTGGACCGGAGGCCCAGCGCCTTATGGATACCAGGTCATTGCCGCGCCGGATGGAAAGAAGCGGTTGGCCATTCTGCCGGAGGAGGCGGAAGTCGTTCGATTTCTATTCTCCACTTACCTGTCCGAGAGTATCGGCATGAAGGAACTGGCGCGGCGTCTGCGCCTGAAAACCATTCCAACCCGATTGGGCGGACCGTGGCAGTTTACGACCCTACGCAGCATTCTCACGAATCGGATGGTGGTCGGCGAGGTCCGCTACCTGCGCCGCTGCTTCCGATTGAACCGAGACACGGGGCGACGGCTTCCACACTTCAATGAAGATTCAAGCCAGGTGATGCAGCGCGATGAATCCTTGCGGATTATCGACGATGAGACGTTTGGCCGGGTGCAGGAATGCTTTGCGAATAATGGCAAGAGAAGACCACGGGGACCGCGCGAGCTTCGGCCATTCACCCGGCACTTGTTCTGCGCTGAATGCGGTGGTGTCTGTCATGCCCGCAAGAGCAAGAACACCAAGGGCGAATACCACTATTACGGTTGCGGCAAACGGCAGATGCAGGGACCGGAAGCGTGCCCCAATTCAGTTTTTGTCCGCGAGGACAAACTGATGGACCGCGTTACACGCGCCATGACGGCGATGTTCGAGGACATGGACGCCGTTTTGGCCGAGGCAGCGGCGATGGCAAAGGAAACGCTGGACTTAAACCGCAACGATTCCGACCGGCTCAAAGCGCAAATCGCCGAGCAGGATAAATTGCTTGTTGGGTTGAGCCGAATATTGATTGACCCTGATATTGAGTCATTGGCCAAGAAGTCGATCGCGCGGCAGATGGCCGAGGCCGAAGGTAAGCGGGAGCAGCTACGCGAAGCGTTGGAAGCAGTCGCGGTCCGGGGGATCGCAAATTCCGATGACTTGCTGGCGGATGTCCGCAGCGCGTTCCTCGAAGCGCGGCAGAACTTCGCGGGGCTTCTCACTCCGCCGCAACTCAACCGATTCATTGAGGAAGTTGCCGGGCCGATGCTCATTCTTTCAGATGGGCGCGTGGTGCAGAAAAACGACGAGTGGAACACAAACGACGATGCCCGCAACGAATCGGGTGATTCTTTGCGGGCACCGGGCATAGCGGGGGGAGGATTCGAACCTCCGACCTCCGGGTTATGAGCGTAATTCGCTCAAAACCGTAAGTTCCAGATGCCGCCGTTATTTGCAGCAATAGCAGTGGTTTACTTCCACTGCACTCGATACTCCATGGTACCCATATTTGCCATGTTTTTCAAATCGTATGGGGCACAAAATGGGGCAAGAAAAAATCATCCCAACCTCGCCGATCTCAGAGCTTTTTCGGGGGACAACCTCGTTCTCATTTCGCGCAAGAAATTGAGCAGGAAATCATATCAACCTCCGGGGTATTTGCCCGCGAAAGCATCTAACGGACAAAATCAGCGGCGAGGGGCCTGACAAGACCCTGATTCATGGGGCAGCGTATGGGGCAAATTCCACAGTGAAGTCCGGGGTGAAAGGTGATATAAATTCAGTCAGGAAAACGCAGTCGTATTTCTGACAGATTCCCGGCGCGATTGCCGATAGAACATGTGGACCGAATCACTTTCGGCGTATAATAAGCCGTCAGAAATCCGTCCGCGCTATTCTGACGGTAAGAGGCGACTATGGATACCATGAGGGAAAATGTTCTTGACCGGATACGCTCTTCCGGCGCGGCGCGGTATTCACGCCCAAAGACTTTCTCGATATCGGCAGCCGCGATGCGGCAGACCAAGCTCTATCGCGCCTGACCCACACCGGCAAGCTTGAGCGGTTGGGCCGTGGGCTTTACCACTACCCTCAAATGAATCGCCGTCTTCGTATTCCGATTGCGCCGAATATTGATGCAATCGCCGATGCCATCGGGCGCCAGACGGGAAGCCGCGTAATACCATCCGGTGCCGTGGCGGCCAATCGGCTCGGGTTGTCCACCCAGGTGCCGGCGAAGCCGGTTTATCTCAGCGACGGCCGAGCGCGAAAAGTACGAGTCGGCAACTTCGAATTCCAACTCAAACATGCTTCACCAAAGGAAATGCCCGCTGGCAATCGAACTAGCGCGATGGTGTTTCAAGCGCTGCGCTATATCGGCAAGGATGCAGTTGATGACCGGGTTGTTGGAACGCTGCGTCGTGCCCTCTCCGCGCAGCAATTGCGAGAATTGTTGAGCGATGCCAAGTACACGACGGACTGGATTGGCGATGTGGTTCGCCTGATTGCTGCGCGACCAAAGAGAGAGGCCGCGGTGATAAATGGATGATTTTGCAAGAATGCGCGCGGCGGATCGGGTGGATTTGTTCCAGAGGGTCGCCAATAACCGGGGACTGAATCCCGCGATCATCGAAAAGGACTTTTGGGTTTGCTGGACCCTCAATCGGCTGTTTACGCTTCCCAAATTTCCGGGTGGGCTTCTTTTCAAGGGTGGCACCTCGCTATCGAAGGTCTTCAACGCCATCGAGCGATTCTCGGAAGATATCGATTTGTCTTTTGATCGATCCGGGTTGGGTTTTGGCGGCGAGAATGATCCTCTGGTCGGTCGAACAGGCAAGCAAAGGAAGCATGGTGTTGAGGCTCTCATCGAAGCCTCTCGCAGAATGATTCGGGAGCAATTGTTGCCTGAGCTTGGGGAGTCCTTCCGTACAGCACTCGACCAGCGATCTGGAGGCGGGGAAGCATGGAGCGTCGAACTTGCCGCTGATGACCTGGATGGACAAACGATTCTTTTTCACTACCCCGCGAGCATCCTGCCGCACTCAGCCAACGAGCCTGCATACATTCGTCCCGTTGTGCGACTGGAACTTGGTGCTCGATCGGATCATTGGCCGACGATCGAGGGCGCGGTCACGCCATACGCTGCGGAAGATTTCCCGAAGGTATTTCGCACACCAAGCTGTCGGCTCAAAGTTCTTTCGGCGGAGCGAACATTTTGGGAAAAAGCCACCGTGCTGCATACCTGGTATCACGCTCCGGAAGATAAAGCATTTCGCGATCGCCAATCCCGCCATTATTACGACGTGGCAAGGCTGTATGAAAAGGGAATCGGCAAGGAAGCGATGAAGGATGTCGATCTGCTCTTAAAAGTAGCGAAGCACAAGGAAGTGTTTTTCGCCTCCTCTTGGGCAAAATATCGGGAGGCAAGGCCCGGAACCCTTCGGCTTCTTCCGCGCCCGGCTCGACTTGACGAACTGAAACGCGATTTTGAAATCATGCGAGAAATGATCTTTGGCCAGCCGCCCACATTTGACCATGTTCTTGAGGTGCTTAGAGAAATCGAGCTTCAGGTGAACGGAAAGTCAGAAGTCAAATGATCCGCGAATGGGCTATCGGCATCACGGGCCTTCTCACTGCCGCCAAGGGTGCCGCAAGGGGTTACGCTTACGGCCGGAAGCGGAGCGCGTGCGTAATCCTCGACTTCCCCAAATGACTGCACCTGACCACTTTGGTATCTTGCATACCGATGAATTTAGAGTAGAATAGATCCTTATGGCTACCACCCGTTCCACTCGTGGCGCATCAAAATCGGAACCGCAGCCCAAGACGGTTCAGCGGACCTATCGCTTTGACAACAAGACTTTCGCTGCCTTTGAAGATGACTGCGCAGCACCTTTCAAATCCCAAGCGAGTCATAGAGGCGCTGATATTGCATTGGCTGGACGCCAAGCCTGACGAGCGCGCTGCGATGGCTCAAATGCATCGCCAGCGGATTGGGGCCGGTTCACCTGACGAAGAATAGGTCGCTCGGTGCAACCGGGTAGCATTTAGACCATATGGCCTTCGGGCCTCCACGCTTTATCACAAATTTCACCTCAATACTGCTCTGCGCCACGCGATGAATTCATAAATCCTTCGTGGTGCGACTCTTTCCATTGCGAACCGCATAGCCCCCAAAAGCGAACACACGGTGCTGCGCATTTGTGCTTTCCACCGCCGATCGGATGCCCGCCGGCATTCATAGCTTTCGGCCAAATCGATCGATTCAATCCAACCCAAACAAAATGCGAACTTTTTTCTTGACTCGAATGTTCGGCATGTGTACGGTATTGTCCATACCGATTAAGTCATCGCATTAGTCAATGCGGATCGGTAGTGCTTAATCAATAGGAGTCATTCGATGAAAAGCCGAATTCTGCGTCGATCCTCGCTGCTGGTGCCGACGCTCGTCGGGGCAGCAATGTCCATCGCAATTCCAAACACCGCTCGCGCCGCGGCCGCCAACGGTGGCCAGCCGCTGCCCTGGGAAGGTCCATTGAATCAAGTGCTGGCCAGCTTCACCGGTCCGGTGGCTAAGGCGCTCTGCATCCTGGCCATCGTGGTCATCGGATTTGGTTTCGCCTTCAGCGAAGGCGGCGGACTCCGACGCATCCTTGGCCTGCTGCTGGGCGTGTCGATTGCGGTCACGGCCACGAGCTTCGGCGTGACGTTCTTCGGTTTCGATGGTGGCGCTGGCTGGTAACGGTTCAACGAGCTCACTGTCGGTCCAATCGCTCAGTAGGAGAATGGCCATGTCGCGCCCCGAAGAAATCGAAGGCTACGAAGTGCCGCTCCATGTGGCCCTGACCCAACCGATCCTCATGGGCGGCGCCGCGGACATTCGCCATTCTCAACGGCACCGTCGCTCTGGTGGTCGGAATGGGTTTGCACCTGTGGTGGCTTGGATTTCCAGCGGGCGCGGGTCTGCACATGGCGGCGGTGCTGATGAGCAAACGCGACCCGCACTGGTTTGACATTTTCCGGCGTCATGTCCGTCAGCCGACGCATTTGGATTCGTGACCCCCCCTAATCCCCCTGACCTCCGTTGGGAGATACGTTCATGTGGAACCTTGGTGAATACCGCAAACATCCGCAGCGCCTTGCTGACCATCTGCCCTGGGCAACGCTCATCGCGCCAGGTGTGATGCTCAATAAAGATGGCAGCTTGCAGAAAACCATCGCGTTTCGGGGGCCCGATCTGGACAGTTCAACGCCTTACGAACTTGTTGCGGCACGCGCCCGGATGAACAACGTGCTTCGCCGCCTCGGTTCTCACTGGTGCGTGCATGTGGAGGCGTCAAGGCGATTGGCGCATGTCTACCCGGCCAGCGACTTCCCCAATCCGGTCGCGGCAATGATCGATCAGGAACGCCGCGATTCTTTCACGGCGGACGCTCTCCACTTTGAAAGCCAGTGCTTTATCACCTTCACCTATCTGCCGCCGGCAGAAGGGATGACGCGACTGGGCGATTTCTTCATCGACCGACCAAACAACAAAGTGGATGGGCGGGTTTCCTATCGCGCCCATTTCGATCACTTCCTGGGCCAAGTGGATCAGATCGTGAACTTGATGGCCTCCTTCATGCCCGAAGTCCATCCGCTGGACGATGGCGAGACGCTGACCTACCTGCATTCGTGCATTTCGGATCGGCAGTTGACGGTCGCCGTGCCGGACGTTCCCTTCTATCTGGACGAAATGATTACCGACCGGCCCCTGGCCGGCGGCCTGTCGCCGCGTCTCGGACGGCTCTTTCTCAAAACCGTCTCGGTCCGTGCTTATGTCAATCGCACGCTTCCCTGTCTGCTGGACCGCCTGAACGAATTGCCAATCGAGTACCGATGGATCGGCCGCTTTCTGCCGATGGACAAGACCGATGCCACACGCCAGCTCAACAAGTTGCGTCGGCAATGGTTCGCCAAGCGCAAGGGAATGGTGACCCTGCTCAAAGAAGCCATCACCAAACAAGAGAGCAAGCTGGAGGATTCCGACAGCTTGAACAAATCGGAAGATGTGGATGCCGCGCTGCAGGAACTCGGCGGCGATCACTGCTCGTTTGGGGATTTCACGCTGACGATCACGGTGTGGGATGAAGATGAGCAAACGGCCACTGAGAAAGCCCGCGCGATTCAGCAAGTGGTGGATGGCGTGGGCCTTGTCACCGAAATCGAAGATTTCAACGCGGTTCAGGCATGGATGGGCAGCCTGCCAGGTCATGCCTACGCCGACGTGCGCCGGCCGCTGGTTTCATCTTTGAACGTCTGCGATCTGGTGCCGCTCAGTGCCGTTTGGTCCGGGCCGGCGCGATGTGCGCACCTGGACGGTCCACCGCTGCTTGTCACGCGCACGAAGGGCTCAACTCCATTCCGAATGTCTCTTCATCAAGGCGATGTTGGACACACGATCATTGCCGGTCCCACCGGAGCGGGGAAGTCGACGCTTCTGAATCTTATCGCCTGCCAATGGCTGCGTTATCCCGGCGCTCGCGTTTACATCTTCGACAAAGGTGCAAGCTGCCGGGCCATGACATTGGCGATGGGCGGGGATTTCTACGACCTGGGCGGTGAAGGCGAAGAGATTTGCTTCCAACCCTTCGCTGGGATCGAGGATGAATCGGAATTGGCCTGGGCGCAGGATTGGATCGCGGACCTGCTTCACCGCGAAAAGGCGGAAATCACGCCCGCGACCAAACAGGAGCTTTGGGCCGCCCTCTCCAACCTGGCTTCGATGCCGCGCGTGCAGCGCACTCTCAGCACGCTCCTCGGTCTGGTTCAAGATGCCGATGTCCGGCAAGCCATGCGGAGTTACACACTCGACGGACCGCACGGAAGACTGCTGGATGCGAACCATGACACCCTGGGCGATGGTGAAGTGGAACTCGGAGCGCGGTGGCAAGCATTTGAGATGGAACACCTGATGCACTCGCGCAGGCGCAGCTGCTCCCGGTGCTGACCTACTTGTTCCGCCGGTTGGAGAAACGATTCGACGGTTCGCCGACGCTGATGATTCTCGATGAAGCGTGGCTGTATCTGACCGAATCTCTCTTTGCCGCCAAGATCCGCGAATGGCTTAAGGTGCTGCGGAAGAAAAATGTGGCGGTCATCTTCGCCACACAAAGTCTGTCGGATATCGCCGACAGCGCAATTGCGCCGGCGATCATCGAGAATTGCCCGACTCGCATTTTCCTCCCCAATGGCAACGCGCTCGAGGAGCGGACGCGGAAGGTCTACGAATCGTTTGGGCTGAATGAGCGGCAACTGCAAATCCTACAGCAGTCGATTCCCAAGCGCGATTACTACTACCAGAGCCGGGAAGGCAACCGGCTTTTTGAACTCGGCCTGGGTGAATTGGCGCTGGCCTTCTGCGCCGCCGGTTCACCACAAGATCAAGCGCGAATCAGCCATGTGCTGAACGAGACTGGCCGGACGCATTTCGCGCGTGCGTACCTGAACGAACGGGGCCTGGGGCATTGGGCCGATCGTCTGGAAACCCTCAACACGGAAAGGATCGATCATGACCAACTTAACTTTGGATTCGATGGCAAGCCCGACGAAGTCGCCGCGGCTGCGACGTAAGGGCTTGGCGGTTCTGCTTCTCGCGACGGGTGCGGCAGTCGTGTTTCTCCCGGCGCACCGGGCCAATGCCTTCTTGTTCGACATTGTGCTGGACCCGATTGCGCTGGTGGAAAATGTCCTGAAGGTGGTGGACCTTGGCGAGCAAATTGACGCGGTGATCCAGGAAGTCGAGGACCAAGTGAAGCAACTTGAGCATCTCAACCTGAGCAGTGTTCCGAACATCGCCGGAATCATCTCGGGTGTCGAAGGGCAATTGGAGTCGAGTCTTTACGACACACCAAATCCCGCCGGCCAACTCAACACGCGCTATCCAGCGGACATGAGCAACGCGACGTGGGGGCAGTACCAGTCGGATGAATCCAACTGGACGGACGATCAGCGTCAATCGCTGGCGGAGAACCGGCAATTACAAAATCAGGTTTATCAGGACATGGATACGACGACCCAACAGGTACAGGACATTGTTGATGCGTCCAATTCGGCTTCCGGCGAAACGTCCGCGATTCAAGCCCACAACGATCTGTTGGCGGTGGCATCGGGCGAATTGGCCAAATTGCAATCCCTGAAACTCGCCCGCTCCCGGCTCAGGACTGAAAAGCTGGCCCAACAGCAATCCGAGTCGTCCTATGCGGAAGCCGAACGGCAACGAGTGCGCAGCGGTTGGGACAACCCGGCGGCGCCGACAGAGACGGTCGTCGATCCGTTTCAAAATTAGTGCCTCCCAGCAATCGAACATCACGAGACTTTCAAGACAGGAGATTTGCCATGACACGCTTGAAGAAACGAATTTTGATCGCGGGTGCCGCTGCGATTTTGGTTCTGCCAGCGGCGACGTTCGCCGACATCGTTTTTGATCCGACGAACTTCGCCGAAGCAGTGCTCCAGGTGGCGGACGACGTGCAAATGGTTGACCAGCTCTATCAGGAAGTCACCAACGAAGTGGCCATGCTGAAAAGCTGGAACTTCACTCAGTTGCCCGGAATCCTGCAAAGCATGAACGTCTGGCAGCAGGTCTTCGGCCAAGCCGGAAGCACCTACACGTCCACCGCTCCCGGTAGCACGCTGAACAGCCAATATCCATCCGATCCGAACAATTACGCCAACATGACGGATGCCAGCTACCAGTCGATGCAAACCGGCTGGGACCAGGAAGAGCGCAGCGTCCTGATTGAAAATCGCACCGTCCAAAACCAGACGTACCTGAACCTGCAACCGACCGCGCAGCGCATTCAATCCTACGTCGAACATTCCAATTCCGCGTCCGGCGCCACCTCCGCCATGCAGGCGGGCAACGAGGAAGTGGCGACGCTGGTGGCGCAGCTTCAAGCGCTACAGGCACAGGAAGTCACCGATGCTCGCGCCGAAGTGGAGCGCGATGCTCAGGCTCAAGCCGAACAAGCCTATGCGTTGCAGCAGCGACAGGCGGTTCGCGGCGATTGGGCCAATCCGGCGCAGCCGACCAGTTCCGTTGTGGACGCATTCCCCGCGGCAAACCAATAAGGGCCACCCGAAGAAAGTGAGCGCCAAGATGATGAATATTTTAGCCCTGGATTACGGCCCCGATCTGATCAATGACGTGGCCAACCAGTACATCAACGCGATCAACAGCGGCTTTGGCCTCATCAAGGGCGATGTCACCTGGCTCCTGAACGTGCTCATCATCCTGAGCATCATGTGGTCGGCGGCGCTGTGGCGCTGAGCGATGACCACATCATCGTGCAATTTGCCCGCAAGATCGTCTACATCGGCCTGTTCGCCTGGATCATCCAGAACTGGCAGAAGTTGACGGATACGCTGGCGCGCTCGTTCATGGATCTGGGCCTCAAGGCGGGCGGCTTCGACGGCGCGACCTATTACACGCAGCAACCGGGAAATATCGCCTACCTGGGTTACACGACCGCGCAGCCCCTCATGGATCAAATCAGCCGGTTGACAGGGCCGGTCGCGTTCTTCAAAAACTTTGTCGAGATTGCGTTCCTCTTCCTCGCCATATGCGCCATCGTCGCGGCGTTTTGCATCATCACCATTCAAGTTGTCGTCGCACTGCTGACATTCAAGTTCGGCAGCTTGGCGGCCTTCGTGCTGGTGCCATTCGCCGTCTTGTCCAAAACGGCATTCATCGCGGAGCGCCCGCTTGGATGGGTGGTCGGTTCCGGCGTGCGGCTGATGGTGCTGACGCTTGTACTCGGGGTGGGAAACAACATTTTCCAAGAGTTGAAGGTGCCGCCTGGGCAGACGGTAACAACGTATCAGGCATTCTGCATTGCGCTGGCGGCGCTGTTGCTGATGGTCTTGTCGCTGGTCGCGTCCCGACTCGCGTCGGACCTGATTATCGGGGGTCCGAGCCTGGGCGTCGGCACGGCGATCAATACGAGCGCAATGGCGCTGAACACAACTGCGGCGACCGCCGACAAAACACGCTCGGCTGTTAAGGCCGTGAAGATGGCGGCGACAGTGCCGGCGAAAGGCGTCATGCTTGCTGCTTCGGCGGGAACGGCTGTCCTTCGGAAAATCACCGGCAGCGGCAACAGCGCCGGCAATAAGCCTGGGACCACAGTCGCGTCGGCTGTCCCTGGAACAACTGCGACTCAAGCGGGCGGTAGCCAAACGGCTTCCAACACGGCCAGCCGCGTGCCGGGGTCCAACACACCGGGATCGAACACACCGGGCAAGAGCGGACCAACCAACACTGGAGGGACACCAACATGAGTTTTCCAAATATGACAACCAGTTATGGCAAGAACGGCGGAGCGGGTGACAGTCACAATCCGTATGCCCGCGCCGCGGCGGCCTGGGATGACCGGATCGGATCGTGCGCGTGCAGGCACGCAACTGGCGATACATCGCGTTCGCGTCGATGGCGCTTGCCTTGATCTCCACCAGCGGCGCTGTCGTCCTGGGCATCAAGAAGCAAGTCGCGACCTATATTGTTGAGGTGGACAAGGCAGGGATGCCGGGTCGGATCACTCTGGCCAGCCAGCTATATCAGCCGGCAACGGCACAGGTGGGTTACTTCGTGGGGGAGGTCGTGCGGCTGGTGCGCGAGCGTCCACTCGATCCCGTCGTCATGCGGCAACAATGGACCAAGGCGTACCAATTCCTCGCCGGCCAAGCTGTCAACGGAATGAACGAATATGCCGCTTCGGACACGGGGATGAAGACCCTCCCCGGTGAGGGTGCAACCGCGCGCACCGTTGAAGTCAGCAGCATTCTTCAAAAGGCCAACGACACATTTCAGGTGCGTTGGGTCGAAACGACCTATTCCAACGGTATGCGCCGGTCGCGCGAGGAATACACGGGGCTGTTTCAGGTCAAGTTGATTCCTCCGCGCGATGAGTCGGATTCGTTCAAAAATCCCATTGGCGTCTACATCACGAACTTCACCTGGAGCCGGGAGTTTTCGGGAGCGGTGATGCGCGATGACGCGCTCCGCGCCAACCCGAATCCGCCGTCTCCAAATCCGAACAACTCTGACAATGGAGGTATGCCATGAATTACCGAAGCGTCTTATTTCGGAGCGCTCTTGTCGTCACCGCCCTCGCGCTGGGCGGGTGCGAATACTGCGAAACACCAACGGTGCCGGTGATGCCGGACCTGCGGCTGAAAGCCGCGGCGCTGATGCCCGACGACTTCTCCGCATCGCCAACGGTCGTCGAGGTCAAGGTGCCGGTGACGAGTCCGCAACTTCGTCCCTTTGGCGTCGGCAATAACGTGCCTGCGGCCCAATCGGGTGCGGCGGCAATCGCCACGGCAAATGCGGGCGCAACGACGCAACCGACGACTGATGGTTTCCTGAACGCTATCCAGTATTACGACTATGCTCCTGGCGTTGTCTATACGGCCATCACTTCGCCCGGATACGTCACCACGATCGCGCTGCGCCCCAATGAAAAGCTCATCACTGCCGCGGCGGGTGATACGGTGCGCTGGCTGGTGGATAGCGTGCAATCCGGTTCGGGCGAGTCGGCGCAGACATTGTTGCTCGTCAAGCCGCGCAAGGCTGGACTGCAAACAAATCTGCTCATCACCACCGACCAACGAATCTACTCGCTGGACCTGACCAGCGTTGATACCGGCGTCTACCACACGATGATCGCCTGGAATTATCCCTTCGGGGATGTGGTCATGATCCGGAATCAGGTCGCCGCGCAACAGGCGGCGGCGCAAGCGACCGTTGCGACAGGCCTGGATCTGTCCAAGGCTAATTTCAATTACTGGATTCTGCGGCAGAAACACACGGCGACACCGCCCTGGTGCCCGCTGCGCGCCTTCGATGACGGGCGAAAAACATACATCCAGTTTCCTCCGCAGGTGACCGTTACCGAAGCACCGCCGCTATTTGTCATGGGACGCAACGGCGATGCGCAGCTCGTGAACTACCGCGTCAAAGGCGACTGGTACATCGTGGATCGACTGTTTGATAAAGCGGAACTGCGCCTCGGCCAAGCGCCGCAGACCATCGTGGCGATTGTCCGTGCCGACGCGAAAGACTGAGGAGTACAACCATGAACCCCAATAACAGTGGAATGGGACCAGCAACACCAACGGCCGGAAACAGCGACGAGCGGATCAATGTCCATGGAACGCCGCCGGCGGTCACACGGGTCAGTCGCCGGGCGGTATTGCTGGTAGGTGTTTTCGGCGCTTCGCTCGGCCTGGTCGTTCTGATGCTCGGTTTCGGCGACCATAACCCGCCCCGAAAGGAAGGAACCGCCGACGAAAACGCAATCCGGGCATCGGGACCGATTGAGTCGGTCAAGAATTTGCCACAGGACTATTCATTCGATGTGACGCGCCTTGGCGCAAGTTACGATGGATTGAGCAATCGGCCGGCCGCGCCGGCAATAGGTCCAGCGGGGCCTTCCGCCGAAGACCGAGCTCTTGCCCAGGCGATGCGCGAACTCGCCGAACAGCGCCGAAAACTCCTCGATCAGCAGCAGAAGGAGGAACAAGCGGCGCTGGATTCGCCGTTGCTGTTCGGCGGTGCCAAGTCGTTAACGGCATCTACGGGAACAACACCGACGACCATGCCGACGGTGGTGATGCTCGGGTCGGATTCCAATCGTGCGACCGAATTGAGTGCTGTCGGCAATAATCAGGACAGTAGCGCAACCGGCGTCGGCCTATCCGGAGGCCCGAATCAAACGCACCAGCAGGAAAAGGAAGCCTTCTTGACCCAAGGGGCCGCAGTTGAGCCGTACTTATCCAAGCCGCTGCTCAATCCGATCTCAAAGTATGAACTAAAAGCCGGCAGCGTCATCCCCGGCGCTTTGGTGACGGCCATCAACACTGACTTGCCCGGTGAAGTCATCGGACAAGTGACGGAAAACGTCTACGATTCGATCAGCGGCAATTACCTCCTGATTCCTCAAGGATCGAAGCTACTTGGCAAATACCAAAGCCTTGTCACGAATGGCCAAAACCGGGCGCTCGTCGTCTGGCAGCGCCTCATCTACCCCAACGGCAATTCAATCGTCTTGGATGGAATGCCCGGCACCGATGAGTCCGGGGCGGCGGGATTGCAGGATAAGGTGGATTATCACCTGGACAAGCTGGCGGAAGGAACGGCGCTATCCACCGCGCTTGCCTACGCGGGCAACCTCGCCCGCAATCCCAATAGCAGCAGCGGCAACAACGGCCAGGACGTGATCGGCGACACCGTTGCACAACAGGCCAACCGCATTGGCGAAAAGATCATCGACCGGGAGCTGGATGTGCAGCCCACCATCACCATCCGCCAAGGCTGGCCCCTCCGGGTCCTTGTGAACAAAGACATGATCCTTGAACCGTATGTCCCTTGACGGAGAAATCCATGCCAGAGATTGCATTGCATCCTTTCCACCAGACAACGCGCGTGAAGGTGGTGTGCGAGATTCCTTCGGAGCTTGCGCAAGACCTGGAGCGATACAAAGCGTTTTACAAACAAGCGTATGGCGCTGACGTTTCCGAATCCGATCTCCTGCGTGAAATGGCCCGGCGATTCATGGACGGTGACCGCGAATTCCAAATCGCCAAGTACGGCCTCAAGGCGCGTTCGCGCACTCCCCGGCAGTCCGCCTCACAACCAGCGGCGCCAACGCCAAAGGAAGAAACATGATTGCTGCCACAGCCACATTCGCCGTATTCAAACGGCAAACTTCACCGGCCACGGTTCAAGTCATCACGATTCTCACGGGTCTGGCTGATATCCGGCCCCATGACGCGATCGCACCTGCATTGCCAACCTACGAAGAAGCAGTTCGCATTGCGACTGAACGGGGACTGGCCCGCGAGCCGCGTATCGGTTTCCTCAAGCAATTCGGTGTCGCCGAATTCGTCCCCGTATGCGAGCGCATCGTTTGCGATTCGGCGGACGAACTCGACTCATTGGCCGCAGCAATGGCCTAATCCAACTCAATCAAACCGGAGGTGCCAGATGGCACAGTCAATAAGCAACGCAAGCAAAACAGAGAAGCCGGGCAACCGTCCCGCGCACACTATCCGCTATGGCGCCGTCCGCGCCGCGATCTGGCGCAACATTGTGGATAACGGCAACGCCAGCCGGCCCCTCTACTGCGCCACATTCAGTCGCTCCTATAAGGACGGAGAACACTGGAAGGAAAGCAGCACCTTTGGTGCGGACGACCTGTTGCTGCTCGCCAAAGCAGCGGATGAAGCCCATACATGGATCACCAAGCAGCGCTCGGCTGATGCCATTGCGGAGCGATAAGCGAAGGTTCACCAATTGAGTTCAACGATGCCAAATCAACCCTCATGGAAAACTTCCCAAGGTCTCTATAAGCCCAAGACAGCGCAGCACACCTATCGCTTCAACGCCGAAATGTGGGCCAAATTCGAGGCGGATTGCAATCAGAACCTTCGCAACGTACGCGTGGTCATTGAGGCATTGGCGCGATATTGGCTCGATGCCGGCCCCGAAACGAGGGAGGCAATCGCCCGACATCACCACCGGCGCACTGCCACTGATACGCATCCCAATCGGGACGATTCGTTGCCCTTGACCGCGCCTGTGTCACCCGCAGCGCGATTGCAGGCAGACGAGACTGAATTATTCCAGGACGCGGATTTGCTGGACGTATAGGCGTCCCCTTTAGCGCCACATCGCGCGGCGAGTACCGGCAGCGATGAGATCCGCCGTGTTCTGCTCGGAAAGGATTGCGGCAGCGTTGGGATTTTCCAGCACCTTGCTCAAGGGATATCCTGCATTCCATCGTGTCAGCCAGACTCCGGACATGATGCGGAATGGATCGACGCAGGTTGCTACATCGGCCGAACGCCGCTCAGGAACAAATGGCCCGGTCCCGTGGCGCACCCAAGCGGTTTGATCGGTGTTTCGATCGACGACGGCGTGCAGGACACCGAGTACGGCGTCCTCCGTGCCGCGATCATCGATCAGCGGGCGCGGGAGACCGATTGCAATCACGTTGACACGGCCCGGTTCGCACTGCCGCCGCTTGCTCTGTAATGCCTGCCATACCTTCGTACTCAATGGAGTGCTCGTGTGTGTCGCGGGATTCGTTGGGAGTTGCGCGAATGTTACCACGTCCTTCGGATTCTTCGCGAGAAGATCGTCCAATTCCGCCTTGTCCATCGTATTGCGCGTGTATGCAATCACGGGTGCATCGGGCGGCGAGACGGGTGGCCAATTTTCGTGAATAACCGTGGCGTCTATTCGGAATGGGTTGCCGTTTAGCAGGCCATATATATCGGAGTTATTGTTTGTTCCCGGGATTGCTTTCTCTAACTCCAGCGTGCCCTGGTCATAAAACCCAAGCGATGTAGATGCAATTGCTATTTCGTGGACAGCATCAATCCATTGGGGCGTGTTTCGCGCGAGAAGCTTCGCGCCGAACACCGCGCGAAGCCGCGCCGGCTGGAGCGTCCCCAATAGAAGCTGTAGATCGCGCTCGAGGTGGTCTCCGACCGAGTCGGCTGCTTCGGGGGCCAAAACCGGGAACGACACCGCCATCATCAAGTCTTTCGCCTGGAGATTGGCCTCCTCGTATACGGCCTCAACAAAATCACGCGGATTTTGGTTCGCATTTCGCAATCGATTCAGAATCGCAACGTCAGCGGAGAAAATGTTGCCATCATCGGCAATCTGGCAAATACCTGGGAAACGGGCGGTCAGTTGATTCAGCATATAGTCTCCATAGTCCGCGTCGTTTGGCGCAGAGGGGAATTATACGCATCGTTGCTGATCTCGGGGTTGTAACCGGCGACCAAACCGAAATGGTCAACTGGCATCGTGCATCAAGTAGTTCTCCCCATCGAATCCCTCAATCTGCAAAATGTGTCGAACAGCACGGCCCGGCGTTCCGCCAATTCGTTCGATGAAGATCACCAGGTTCACTGCCGACGCGATCGATCGGTTGGGTATGACTTGCGAGGCTTCGCCCACCAGGTCTTCAATCCGCCGCAAAGCGTCAGCAGCCGAATTCGCGTGAATGGTCGCGACGCCTCCCGGGTGGCCGGTATTCCATGCCTTGAGCATCGCCAGGGCTTCGGGACCGCGCACCTCGCCGATGATAATTCGATCGGGACGCAAGCGCAGCGTCATGCGGAGCAAGTCGGTCATGGTCACGCGCGGCTCAGTGTTCTTCGTGAGCAATTCTACTTTGTCCTCCGCCGGACATTGAAGCTCCTTCGTATCTTCGATGAGGACGATCCGATCGCTCTTGAACGGCGGTTCGGCCAGGATCGCGTTGACCATCGTCGTCTTGCCAGAGCCGGTGCCACCAGCCACCAGAATATTTTTCCGATCCGCGACCGCCCGGCGAATCACCTCGGCGCCAGCGGCCGGCAGGATTCCCTTGGCAACATAATCGTCGAGCGTGAAAACGATGGATGCCCGCTTGCGAATGGTGAACACGGGCCTTTCCGCCAATGGGGGCAACAACCCTTGGAAGCGCTCTCCGCTACGTGGCAGAACGCCGGCGACGGCAGGACGATCCGGTGTAACCGTCTCGCCCATGTGACTTGCCAGAAGTCGGATTGTCGTCTCGGCGGCCGCCTGCTCAATTCGGCCCACTTTCTCGCGTCCCACGCCGGCCCGATCGACCCAAAGCGTCCCGTCCGGATTGGCCATGATCTCCACGACATCCGGTTGGGCCAGCGCATCGGCGATCAACGGCCCCAATGCGTGATAGAGGCTTTCCTGCTGTCGATGGTGAACAGAATGTGTATTTGCCGCCATGATTGAACTCCTTCGTCTTGGAATTACGTCTCGCCCCGTGGCTCGAACAATCCCCAGTTTCGTTGGGCTTTCTTTCCATTCGCTGCCGCTGGCTGGGTAGCTGAGCGGTCGGATGCATGCTCGACACCCCGACGGGAATCTGGTTTTTCAACGGGTGCCAACGGATCTGCCTTCCCGGTCACTGAAACTTCCCCCTGCGGTGTTTTCGATTCGCTCGGCGCGTCGAACTCCGGCAGGGGAACATCGCTGAGGATGGATTCACCCTTGCGAAGATTCTTGGCCAGTGTGTCCAGATAGCCGTGAAAACGCTGCTTTCCGCTAAGGATCGCCGCGGCCTTGGTCGCCTCCGGAATCGGCGTGGTGTGGTTGAAGAAAGAGCGCATTCCCAACCCGGCCATCTCTTTCAGCACTGCAAGCTCCACGGCCAAGCGCTGGTCCAGCCGGCGTAGCGCGTGGAAGTTGCGCTCGACCGCCTTGAGAATTTCCTGCTCTCGCTCGCTGCGATAGGTGGACAGGAGCGATTCTTTCAAGGCTTCGACGATGGCGGCCGACAGTGACACCTGCATGTTGGCAGAACGCTCCCTGGCCGCTTGAAGCAGTTGCGCGTCCAGATAGATTGTCACCTGGGCCAAGCGCTTCATGTGTATTCACCCTCGGAACGGGGGCGCTCGTCAGGAACTTCCCGGTCACCCTCATCGTCAGGCACCGCGGGTGAACGGCCATCGGATAAGAGGCCGTTGTTGCCGATTCCGGGCAACGTTAATTGCGTTCCTTTGGGCCGTTCATGCAGCCAGTCGATTTTGGGTTTGGTCGGAACATTCAGGAACGCCGATTGGTCGGGCGCTGGCAGAAGCCGTTTTGTGAATGTCGGATCACTGTAGTACCGCACCTTCTTGACGCGCATCGGCTTGTACCCGGTCACGAACATGAGCTGGTCGTCAACCGACAACTCCCGAATGTCTCCCGGTGAAAGAAGCGGCCGAACATGCTCGCTGTGGCTGATGTTCCTCACACCGATGTTGCGCCCGGGTTCAGAATAGCTTTCCCGGTATTCCGTGACCGTCCCAACCATCTGGCTGATGCGCTGGCAAGTGACCGTGTCGGCGGCGGCGAAGGTGCTGAGGATGTGGCAGTTGTCCAGGATCGTATTGTTGATGCCATACTGCTCGATGATGTCGTTGAAAGATTGGACAATCAGGTGTGCCTTGATCCCGTATCCCGCCATCTGGCGCAGGTTCATCGTGAAAAAGTCCAACCGTCCGAGCGTCGGGAACTCATCCAGCGACAGAAGAAGGCGATGGTTCTTCGGACGGCCGGCGCTGTCGCGATCCAAGAATTCCATCAGCGCCCGGCAGGTTTGATTGATCATCAGCCGAACCAGCGGGCGCAATCG
Organism: uncultured Phycisphaerales bacterium; assembly: GCA_963783845.1. Taxonomy (GTDB): domain Bacteria; phylum Planctomycetota; class Phycisphaerae; order Tepidisphaerales; family Tepidisphaeraceae; genus PALSA-1353. Next base: position 115,815 of record CAWAPL010000018.1, on the reverse strand, counting down.
AGGCGAGTCCGATGGCGGCGGCTGGATGTAAAGCGTCATGGGCCGGTCCGCGCAGACCAGGTCGGCAAGCCGGAAATCACTTGTCGCGGTGTTTCGGGCGATGATGTCGTCCGCCCAAAGCGTGAGATAGCTGGCCGCCGTGCCGGTCACGCTGGATTGAAACTTCGCCGGCTGGCGGCGAAGTTCGCTGGCCACCAGCGCCACTTCCGGGTGAACTTCCGGCGCACCCGTCTGCGGATTGAATCGGTGCGGCGTGGTAATCATCGCCACCGCAGTTCGCTTGAAGTCCAGCAATCGCGCCCGCACCGTCGCCAGGTTCTTGAATTGATCCGGCTCGGCATACAGCACATGCAGGATCAGCGCCACCAGAAATTGGCTGGCCTGCTGGTCCCAGATGTCCATCGTGTGCTTCGCGCCGGTCGGGTTGACCAGCATTTCGACGATGTTCTGCGCATCGCGCACTTCGTTGTCGCCCTTGCGAATCTCAAAGAGCGGGTTGAAGCGGGCGCTGTCGGCCCGCGTGGGATTGAAGAACAGGCAGTACCCGCGTCTGGAGCGCATGCCGGCCGTGATGTCCCACAACTCATTCTTCACGTCATAGGCGAGGATACTGCCGTTCCAATTCAACAGGGTCGGGATGACGTGGCCGACGCCTTTACCGGATCGGCTGGCCCCCGACACAAGCTGATGTTCGGGGCCGTCATACGTGAGATAACGATCAAAGGCATGTCCCAAGACCGTCCCCTGGCCAGTCAGCAGGCCCGCCCGTTTCATGTCGCGCTTGGTGGCCCAACGGTCTTTGCCGATTTCCCGCACGGGAATGTTGCGGCGCAATCGGCGCGCTCCAAGCAGCATGAGCGTGGCCAGAATGAATGCACCGCCGATGAAGGCATATCCTTCATTGAGTGTCCTGGGGATGTTGTCGCCGAAGTCGCGGGCCCAGGTGAAGATCGACCAAGGCGGATAAATGATGTGCGCTCCAATCCGCAAGCCGCCCAGATCGGGATGATAATCCAGCCGGTAGGCAACCCATTGGGTCGCCGCGATCAACCCGGCCAATAGCACGATCAGATACGCAATGATGAGTCGTCGCGCGTTCATTCGTCACCCCCCGGTCCGTCAAGCGACAACCCGGCGTCCAAATCCAGCGTTTGTCCCGCCGCCACCTCAACGGTCGCATCCTGCGATGACGTGCGCTGCAAGGTAACTTCGCTGCCAGTGCCCACGTCGGGATCGTTGCGGATGGGTGAGACGAACACGCTCTCTTCCGCGACGACCACGGCCAGCTTGCCGGCGTGGAGATGTTCGGTGCCGTGGTATTCGCCTGAGACCGTTCCGCCGCGAGGGAGTTCGTTCACCGGCAGGCCGTACCTGGCAGCGAGCCGTTCCGCCGCATCGGTGCGTTCTTCGGCGGCAAGGTTCTCCATCGCACCGGGGAGCAAATCGACATTCATTTCGTCACCGGAGCGCTGCGCGTATCCGTTCTGAACCAGCCATGCGCGCCGCTGCTGCACCGCTTCCTGCACGATTGGATTGTCCGCAGTCCGCTCGTCGGGCCGCTGGCCGAACGCCTGGCGATCCAGCCAAGTCACCGCGTGCGCTTCGACCTGCTCCGCCAAGGAATGCTCGGCAATCACCCTCACGTCGGTCCGTTGGCTGGTTCTCTGGCTGAATTGTGTAAACGCAGCGGCATCGACGGCGTAAGCCCCGCCCTCTGAGGTGCGCACACCGGCACCCTCAAACCCGGCAACAAAACTCAATCGCGAAGTGGCCGAACGCACATTCGACGCGATCTCCCGGTCAGTCGAATCCGGCTGAATCGCGCAGATACGCGTCATGCAACTCCGGCGAGTAGACCCCTTCATTGGCTTTGGCGACGGCTGCGATCTGCTCGGTCACCGCCCGCCGCCGCTGTGTTCCCGCGCCCAGTTCGGCAATCGAGCCGATATCCAAGTCCCGGTAAGCATCACTCTCCCGGACCTGGCCGTAATGGGCGCGCCCCGTTCCGTCACGGATGACGACAAACCGATCCTCCCCCAGTTCATCCGTGCTTGCCTTGGCAATGACAATCCCAGCCACGGGCGGCGATGGTTCGCCGCCGGCGATCATCCGCTCGACCCGTCCGGCTTCGTTGCCAAGATGGCTGTAGAGTTGCTTGATGATGTCGTTGCGGTCGCCCAGTTCGCGCAATGCCTGTTTGAAATCCCCCTCAACCTGCCAGATTGTGCCGCGACCCTTGTGCGCCAAATCCATCTGTTCAAGGAACTGCAAGCGGCCCACCACTAACCGCCGATCATCCGCGCCATAGCCGATGTGCTTGGACGGCGAAACGTCGATCTTGCCGTTCTCAAGATGCCGCTCGATCATCCGGTCGAGGGAGGTAAAGCGCTCCGCTTCCACCTCCTTGGACTTGGCCAATTGCACTTCCTGCGCGCTCCGTTCCCCCAAGAGCTCGGTAGCCACGTCCGATGCGCGGTCCCGGATTCCATACGATATATATTGTCGGGGGATGACCAGATCGGCCCCGTCCGGTTGCTTGCCGCGCAGCAGAACATGCGCATGTGGGTTGTCCGTGTTGTGGTGATTGACGGCGATCCATTGGAGCTTGGTGTCCAGATCCCGCTCCACCCGGCGCATCACTTCGCGGATATAGCTGGTCATGTCGGGGATGTCGCCGCCACGCTCGGGCGACACGATCAGCCGGAAGTGATGCCGGTCCTGCGCCCATTGGACGGCCTCCTGCTTGGCGTCCACCCCCTCGCGCGCAGCGTCATAGAACACGCCATGCTTGCCGTCGGCGCTGGCGCTTTCCCGTCCCAGGTAGGAGACATGGCGCGCCAGACTTCCCCGCGCCTTGCCGGGTTTGTGACGGCTGACGTGCGCCTTGACGACAACCCGCTGGCGCATTCCCCGGCCCGACGAACCGCCCGAGGCATACTTGCGCGTGCGCCCCTTGAACCTGCGCAGCCGTCTGGCCAGCTCGCTGTTGACGCTCCGCTCTTTGCGGCGACTTCCTCCCATCCGGCCAATCTGGTCCGAGTCAACGCTGTTCGCCTGTCGCCTGAATCGTCTTGGCATATCCGCCTCCGCTCTCAAAAGGACCTGAAAACTCGCAAGGTGAAAGCAACGTCTCCAGTCGAGCCATACGTTGCGGCAACCATGTGAGGAATCGTGACTTACAAATCCCACACCTTGATCCCTTTTACCTTGCCTTCCTTTATTAATTACAAAAAATAGTTAAACCCGATGGATTTAACTAAACCGATTATACCAAACAGATGCCGAACGTCAAGTTCGGCCAGACTGATTTGAGTTCAGCCGGACAGTAATCTGTCTGGCTGGACTCAAAGGGATTGGAAAAAAATGGTGAGGATCGAAAGAGTTTTCGAGACGCGATTGTTGCCAACGATATAATGGAGCATGTGTCATCTACTGGCAGTGCGAAGCAATGCCAGATGGATGCTTGCGACGGAGATTGGCGGATATGCTGCGATGGATCGGCGACAGTTTGAAGTTCCTCTACTGGCTCGGCCTGCTGCAACTGGCACGCTTGGCCGTGGTGCTATTCTGCATTGCTGAAGTCGTCGGCGTGCTGACGCTGTGGGCCTTTGCCTTCTCGGAATTGCTCGTGCATAACCGCCCGATCTTCTTCTGCATCCCCATCGGAGCATCGCTCCTTCTCGTCATTCAAGTGGCGTTGTGGCAGTTCACCTGGCTGCAACTGGCGCAGCGTGGAGGCAAGTGGCGAGCGCTCGCCGAATGGTTCTCAAGCGTTGTTCGCTATCCCGTCGTGCGTCCGCCTCACCCATGGGAGTAAATCGGGGAATGACGGTCAATGTTCGTGGCACCAACAAAGAAGCCGGATCAGGTATGCCCGATCCGGCTTCTTTGCTATGTGTGAAGGCATTGAACTACGCCGCTGACGCCTGCTCGGTCGCCTTCGCCTTCGGCTCATCCCGAAGGTTGGATGGCAGCCAACCGTTGAACTTGGCGGCGACTTTGGCATCCTCCATGCGGCATTCGGCTGCCTCGGTGAATAGCTTGGCCAAGTCAGCAACCAACTCTGACTTCTTCTTGAGCTCCGCGGCTTTGGCGTACACCGGACCACGCAACTCGCCGATCAGGTGCGCCAACTGAATCTTCTGGTAGCCCGACAGCCAACGCTCATCGGGACGCCAGAACCGTCGAACTTCAACGCCCAACTCCGATGCCAGACGCCAGACCAATTCGGTGCGGCGTTGCAGGTGGGCGGTGATGCACTCGACCGTAAGCAAGTCGATCAGTGCATCCAGCTTCTTATCGGAAAGCGCCTGGAATGCGTCATAGGCGGCATGATCTTCGACGTAATGCTTGTCATGCAGCGGGTCCAACTCGGCTCGGCGCTTGCGGATTCCGTCCAATGCAACGGATGTGAACCCTTCTGCATTGTCCGCATGAACTGTGCTGCCGTTGGCGTCATGCCGGATCGCCAGCGCTTCGCTGCGCACCTTCTCATGCAGGATCAGCGCCAGAATCCGCCGCCGGGCTGTGGCATCTTTCAACACGGCTTCGCGCACGCCAATCGCCTGATGGGTGAACGTCGTGGCAAGTTGAGACTCCTTCAAGTCGTCCGATGTGGGCGGCTTCGGCGCTTCCGTCGAACCGTCCCCGGCATGACCGTTGCCCCCCACCATGTCCATTGCCGGAAGCGCCCTGACGGGTTCGTGGAATGCGATACTCCCGCCGGACTCGTCCATCGGGGTCGAGTAGAAGGAATGTAGTGCCGACGGCCTTGGTCGCCTCGGAATAGTGAACCTCGGCATCCTTGCTCAAAGTTTGTTCCTCGTCGTCCAGCACTTCCAGCTTCGTCTGAATCGCCTCGACCGCGCCTTGGTCGGACTCGTCCAATTCCTCAAGCTTCGATTCCAGCTTGATGCGCTTGTCGGCCAGCTTTTTGAGCTTGGCCGTCGTCTGCTCATCATACTCCTGCGGAGCATCGGTCATCGCGTATAGCCGATCCTGCACGTCGGCCTGCGGGCCGACAACAACTTCGGCCCAACCCTCCTCGATCAGCGCTTGGCGCTGCGCCAGAAGCGCCTGGGCCTGCGCCTCCATGAACGCGCTGCGCTCCACCAAAACGCGCTCGGCGAACAAATCCCGGCTGACTGCTGTATCCGGGAGTTTGGATACATCGAACGTCGCGGATGCGGCGTCGATCCACGCATGGGCAATCACGTTGCGAACATGCTGCGCATGTTGCGGGTTCCCGGCCAATTCCTGCCAGACTTCCAGTTGCCGATCTGGCGGGACGGACGCGAACGCCTCGGCGGTCGCGGTGTCGATTGCGCCCTGGCGGTACGCTGCCTTCACCGGCTCAGCCAATGTCGCCAGCTTCATGCGCTGCCGCACGTAGGGCTGGCTGACGCCAAACTCCGATGCGATGGATTCAACCCCCTTGGCTTCTTCCCGCGCCAGTTTGGCGAAGGCTTCGGCCTCGTCCAGCGGGTGCATCGGCTCGCGGACAAAGTTTTCCGCCAGCGCCAAGGCGTCGGCGGTGTCGTCGTCCACGGAGCGCAAGACGCATAGCACCTTCGGTGGTCGGGGTGAATCCTTGTACACATCGCGCAGCGCCGCCAGTCGGCGGTTGCCCGCGATCACCTTGAAATCGCCTGTGCTGGCATCGTCGGCCCGGACCACCAGCGGGGCCAGCAGGCCATGCGCCCGGATGGACGCCACCATGCGGCGGTGGGCATCCCGCTCCGGTTTGACGCGCCGGGGATTCCGTTTGCTGGAAATCAGCTTGGACAGGGACACGGTAATTTGAACATCACGAGATTGGGAAAAACTGCGATTCATAAGACACTCTTTCTTTCTTGGTTATTGGATTGAAATCAAACACTCGGCCCACTTGGGCTAGATGGGAATCTCTTGACCCGCGCCCACAAGCTCGCCTTTCCTGCCGTTGCTGCGGCGCTTGCCGCGTCCGTTGCGTTCGGCTGGCTGGCCGCTGCCGGGCTTGCGGTCCACAAACCGGAACTGCTCGACGACCACGCGAATCTTGCTGCGCCGCTGGCCGTCCTCCTGCTCCCACTGCTCGAATTTGAGACGGCCTTCGATGTGGATGGGTCGGCCCTTGGTCAAACTCTCACCGATGGTCTGCCCGGTTTTGCCGAACGCGGCGCAGTCGATGAATAAGACTTCCTCGCGGTCGGCCCCGTCGGTGTCTTTCCACCGGCGGTTGACCGCCAGTGCAAAATCGCACACCACCGTCTGACTCGGCAGCGTTTTTAGCTCCGGGTCGCGGGTGAGGTTGCCCATGAGGATCACTCTGTTGTAGCTGGCCATGATGAATCTCCTTTGTGTAGATGGCCACTGATGATTGGGCGGCGTCACATTGACAACCGCTCCCCAGCCCGCCCCGGCTCTTTCTGCACCGGGACGGGTTCGGGGAGGGGTCGCCTAGAGAACGCCCGCCAGTTCAAGCGCTCCGCGATATGCGGCCTGTTTGAGTTGATGGGATTGGCCGAACCAGACTGAATCGAGTTGCCGGTCCAACTTATCGGCTGCTGACGCGCCGCGGTACTTGCGCTGGTGGTCGGCCCATTCGCTGACGGCGTTGTACGCGCCCCACGCGGTGTGCTTCACGCCGGGAAGCGTGTTGCGGTCGTTATCGAAGTTGTCGAGCATTTGCCCGAAAATCTTCTCGCGGGTCTTCTTCTGCCGATCCGTGCCGTGGGGAAGGTCCGCCCCGGTCAATCCCCGGAAATATCCGCCCGCCTCGGTGACGGTCAGTTCCTTGGCAAGCATCGCATGCAGTTCATCATCAAACTTGTCGAACCGTGCCGCGATGATGCCCAACTTCGCCCGCGCCTCTGCGATCCGACTTTCCAACCGGGGATGATGGGAAATGGTCAATCCCTCAACGCCCGATTCCCGCAAGGCCAGATTCAAAGTGTTCTGGCACACTACGCGCACCGTCGTCGGGATCATCCGAAGCGCCTGGCTTCCGTCGTGCGTGTTGGTGAGCAACACATACGGCTTAATCAGGTCGTCCGGTCCCGCACGGTATTCTTTGGGAATGCTGGCCATCATCCACACGCGCTTGCCACCGTGCAGACTGCCCGCCGTCTCGTACATCGCCAGCTTGTCGCCCACCAATCCGTCCATGAAGTCGAAAGCTTCATGGTTCTGGAATACCCGATAGCGCCGCCCAACCACCCCCAACACCGCTTTGGTATCGGTGCGGACGTTCGCGACCGTGTCGGGGATTCCCGCCTCCGTCGTGTTGTTGTCCGGGTCGAAAGCCCGGACCGGCCATTGCTCGACGCGCCAATCCAATCCCGCGAGGCCGATAGCCTCGGCGCTGGTGGTCGCCTGTTCAATCACCGTGCCCAAGCGATGCCAAGCAGGCTCGCCCGTGACAAAAACTGCCGCTCGTCCCGTCGTCTGGTCGATCTCGTGTGCCACAAAGCACCTCCCGAAAAGGAAGAAAACTCCAAACCGGGATGGCTTAGGCCCACAAAGGCCCAAGCAATTTTTTGACCTCCCGGCTTCGAAAGAAGCACGCCGGGAGGTCTAAAAAAGAGAAATCCTTCCTGCTGGCGAGGGGAATTCGAGTGAAGCGGACGAAGGGCATGCCACGCGCAGGCCCGGAGCACCTGTACTCGGGTGTGAGGAGCCGAGCATGGCAAGCGTAGCGGTGACCTTTCGATAGCGCAGCGAGCAACAGGCTGTAGGCCCGCTGCTGCTGCCGCTTGCGGCCTCCAGGCATTCAGCGGGCCTACCTTCCCCCCATGTTCCCGGCGCCATCCTTATTGTTTCCGACAGCATCACTCAACGGATTTCGGGCGGGTGTGAGGGTGCGGGAGAGAGGGCCGGACCTGGAGGCCCTCTTCTCTGCATTCGCCTGCCTGAATGCTTTTGTCTGCGAAGTTGACCAACCGACGGCATGAACCTATATTCGTTTAAGCGGATATGAAAACGGCCACTGTCAAAAACCGTGTCGATGTGATGTTCCGAGCCTTCTCGGACTCCACGCGGCTGCGCATCCTGAATCTGCTGAAGCCCGGAGAACTATGCGTTTGTGAATTGGTGCGGGTGCTAGAACTGCCGCAACCCAAAGTCTCGCGCCATCTGGCTTACCTCCGCAAGGCAGGACTCGTGACCGGTCGGAAGGAAGGGCTGTGGATGTACTACACCCTCGCGCCGGCGAAGAACGCGTTTCATCTGAAGCTAATGGAGTGCCTGTCTTGCTGTTTTCAGGATGTGCCGGCGCTGGCTAAGGATGCCAAGCGGTTGGGCAAGAACTGCGAAACAGCGTCCTCGTGCTGCGGGTAGTTTTTTTTGCGCCGATAGATTCGCCTAAGCGGATATAGATGGAGTGATTATGAGCAAAATCAAAGTTCTGTTCCTTTGCACCGGCAACTCCTGCAGGAGCCAAATGGCCGAAGGATGGGCGAGAGCGTTACGCGGCGACTCGATCGACGCCTATTCCGCGGGCGTTGAACCGCACGGGATGAATGCGCGCGCCGTGAAGGTCATGGCCGAAGCAGGCGTGGACATCAGCGGACACCATTCAAAACACCTGGATGAGCTGAAGGATGTGACGTTCGATTATGTGGTGACGGTCTGTGACCACGCGAACGAAGCGTGTCCCATGTTCCCCGGGAAAACCAAGGTCGTCCATGTCGGCTTCGACGACCCGCCAAGCCTTGCGAAAACCGCGAAGACCGAAGAAGAAGCCCTGAGCCACTACCGCCGCGTGCGCGACGAAATTCGACGCTTTGTTGAGCACGTTCAACCAATATCTCGCCGTTCCGCAAGGAGCGTAACCCCATGTCGATCAACAAGCCTCTCGTCCTGATCCTGTGTACCGGCAACTCGTGCCGCAGTCAGATGGCCGAAGGATTTCTACGGAAATATCAGGGCGACAAATTCGACGTGCAAAGTGCTGGCACCCAACCCAAGGAACAGGTCCATCCGTTCGCTGTGGAAGTCCTGGCGGAAGTCGGGATCGACATAAGCCATCACCGCCCCAAATCGTCCATGACCTATCTCGGACACCGCCCCGTCCGCCACATTCTGATCGTGTGTGACAAGGCGAACATGACGTGCCCGCGCATCTGGCCGGCGCGCTGACGCGGACATACCTTCCATTCGATGACCCGGCGGCTCTCGAAGGAAGTGATAAGGAGAAGTTGGAAGGATTCCGCGAGGTCCGCGACGAAATCGAACAAGCGATGCGGTCCTGGTCGCCGGAAAAAGCGGAGCCTTGGTTTGCCAAAAGAGGAGACAGCCAATGAACGATTCTGTGACCAAACGCCTTTCTTTTCTGGACCGCTTCTTAACGGTTTGGATTTTCGCGGCGATGGCCCTGGGCATCGCCTTGGGATACGCGGTGCCTGGCACTCGTGACGCACTCAACCGCATGCAGGCCGGCACGACAAACATTCCTATCGCCATCGGTTTGATTTTGATGATGTATCCTCCACTGGCGAAGGTGCGCTACGAGGAATTGCCCGATGTCTTCCGCGACTGGAAAATACTCGGTATTTCGCTGGTGCAGAACTGGATCATCGGTCCGATGTTGATGTTCGGGCTGGCCGTCCTATTCCTCCACAACCACCCCGAGTTCATGATCGGTCTCATCCTGATTGGCCTGGCTCGCTGCATCGCGATGGTCATCGTCTGGAATGAATTGGCCAAGGGCGATAGCGAATATGCTGCCGGACTGGTGGCGTTCAACAGCGTCTTCCAAGTGCTATTCTATAGCGTTTACGCGTGGGTCTTCATTACCGTCCTGCCGCCGCTGCTTGGACTCAAAGGTGCGCTGGTGAGCGTCGGCATCATCGATATCGCTAAAAGCGTAGCGGTCTATCTTGGCGTCCCATTCTTGGCGGGAATGTTGACGCGGCTCGTGCTCGTAAAATCGAACGGCCGGCAGTGGTACGAAAAGCAATTTATTCCGCGCATCAGTCCCATCACCCTCCTGGCGTTGCTCTTTACCATCGTCGCCATGTTTATCTTTCAGGGCCAGAAGATCATTGCTCAGCCCTGGAACGTGCTGCTGATTGCGGTGCCGCTGCTCATCTACTTTATTGTCATGTTTCTCGTCAGCTTTTGGATGGGGCGAAAGGTGGGGGCGGATTACAGCAAGACGGCAACGGTTGCCTTCACGGCTTCGGGGAACAATTTCGAGTTAGCCATAGCAGTCTCGGTTGCAGTTTTCGGAATCAATCACGGGGCCGCGTTCGCGGCGGTCATCGGACCTCTGGTTGAAGTGCCAGCCCTGATCGGGCTGGTAAACGTCGCGCTGTATTTCCAAAGACACTACTTCGGTGGCCAGGCGCAAGTCGATGCGCAGGCCGTACCGGCATCAGGGGCCGGTTGTCCAACCGTGCTGAGATCCGTGCCGGCGGCGCAAGCATCTCACAATTGAAAGGACTTTAGGAACTATGTCAGAGAACATCATTGATACCGTCCGTTCCAAATATGGCGCGGTTGCGGCCAGCGCGCGCTCCAATTCGGACACCGGAGTTAGGGCGGTTGCCGAAGCGTTCGGCTACTCCGCTGAAGAACTCGAATCGATTCCCGCTGGCGCGAACATGGGTTTGTCCTGCGGGAATCCGACGGCGACGGCGTCCCTCCGGCCTGGTGAGGTCGTCGTAGACCTGGGCTCCGGGGGCGGTCTCGACGTGTTCCTGGCCGCGAAGAAAGTTGGCCCGACTGGTAAAGCCATCGGAATCGACATGACGCCCGAAATGATTGAGCGCGCGAGGAAGAATGCGCGGGAAGCAAACATCCCGAACGTCGAATTTCACCAAGCGACGATCGACAACCTGCCACTGCCCGACGGCTCGGCGGACTGCATCATCTCAAATTGTGTCATCAACCTGGCGCCGGACAAGCGGGCGGTTTTCCGCGAGATGTTTCGCGTGCTGAAACCTGGCGGCCGCGTCGCCGTGAGCGACATTGCACTCAAGCGGGAGCTTCCTGACGATCTGGCACGGGACGTCATGGCCTATGTCGGGTGCATCGCGGGCGCGATCAGCATAAAGGATTTTCAGGACGGGCTGACCGCTGCTGGTTTTGGAGTAGTCCATATAGTGGACTCAGGGGCCGACCTTAACGCCTATGCCAAAGTCGAAGGGCAATCCGCGTGCTGTTCGCCCCCGATGGAGAAAAAGACACCGCTTGCTCTTTCAGATAATTCCTGCTGCGGGCCGACGTGCTGTGGCGGGACGAAGCAGGCTGCCAGCGTACATGAAGGTCTCTCCAACGTGATCGAACGTTATGACGTAAACGAGTTCGCCGCGAGCGTGAAAGTATACGCCGTGAAGGCTGTTTGCTGAGATACGCTGCGCCTCAGGACGAGGGAAATGCTACGCCTCATTCCGAGCCGAGTTTAGTCGCGGCGGGTGCCAACTGTGCAATTTTCATAGCCGACGTGCCTCCGCCACCGCCGACTCGGGCGCACCAACGGTCAGGCATAGCCCGAAAGCTACCGCTCAGCGTTTCTTGAAGTAGGCGGCATTCTTTTCAATGAATGAGGCCCATTCGGCAGGCAAATCTTCCAGCGGAAAAATCGCTTTGACAGGGCATTCATCAACGCATAATCCGCAGTCGATGCACGTTTCGTTGTCGATGAAGAGTTGATCGACTGCGGCAAAGTCGGCTTCTTCCTTCGTTGGATGGATGCAATCGACGGGACATACTGCGACACACGCAGTGTCTTTTACCCCGATGCAGGGTTCGGCAATGATATGGGCCATGATTTTCTCTGTTACCTGGGCTCAAGACCGGATGAATCGCCTCAACTGCTTTAACTCTCCCTAGTCTCCGTTATCGGCTCCCCACACCGCTTCGTGCTTTGCTGACGTCATTGCATTACCCAGCGCCTTAACCAGCTTTCCTGCCACCTCTGCGGCGGATTTAATGTCTGCTTTCAGTTCAGGGCCGGCATAACCGAGCTGCTCCAGCGCGGATTCGATTTTCTTTGCGTCTTCTAACAACTGGGAAATTTCTTCTGTCATTGCTAAATCTAGTAAGCAGAGCAACGCTCAATTGCACGATGCCACCCGGAATAAATCAGCATTCGTTTCAAAGAAATCGTGCTGCGGATTCGCGCCAACGTCGCATTGAGTTCCAACGCCGGGCTGAAATAAAGCCAAAGGCAAGGGCAATGACACCAAAAGGCCAGTGACCCGTAGCAAAATCGGCTGACGCAGCGATTGCGCAAGCGATAGCAAAGCCCAGCTTCGATAGTGGAAGCGACTGCTCCAGCGAATAGAAAAGCACCATAGCCGCTACAGCACACAAAGCGATGGTTGATGTACCACTCATCGTCGAGTCCTTCAGTCTGAACAAGCAACAGTGTAGACCAAAGGAAATCGGTGATCTTTCCGAATCTTCCGGTCAAATTCTTACTTGAGGACGGGAACGAAACTTCGCTAATTCGAAGGCGGTGTAATCTTCACTGCGCGCAGCGGTCTTCAACGGGCCGCCGCACGATCGCAAGTCGCTGCTGATCCTTCAACTCCGAGTCTGTCGGCTTGGTCTTCAATTCCATGCGCTTTGACGACGCTGCCGAATCACCAGTGAACGACTGCGCGTTCTTACCGGAGCAAGATTTTAGAGCAGCGGAGACTCTGGCGAGAAACACAGTTGTCAGAACCTCGGGCGATAATTTCGACAGGAATGGGCTGGTGGTTCGACAGTCGCGCACGATCCTGAGCAGTTTCGGGGACGGCTTAAATTCCTGCAAAACTGCGCTGGGGAATTCCTGTTGAAGCTTCGTGATAAGCATCATTTTGTCTTGTCCCGCGAGTGCCGCGCACACACCCCGCTTGGTTATCGCGAGCAACATGGCCTGTTCGAGGACTACGAAGCGGATGTTCATCTCAGCACCACCACGGGCATACACCGCCGGCGTCATTCCCAAGCCCTTACTGGCCTGCTCATATAGCGCCCGGCTGGAGCCGTAGCCCGCCGCGTAAGTCGCGCTAATAACTGATTCGCCGTCCCTGAGACGGCGCTTGAGGTGAAGAAGGCGCCTCGCGTCGCAGAACGCCTTTGGTGAAAGACCAACGATTTTATTGAAGGTCTGCTGGAAGTGATTCGGACTGAGACCGGCCACTTGCGAAAGCGAACTCAGTGAGACCCGATGGCCAACGTGAGCCTCGATGTAATCAAGGGCCGCCTTTATGCTCACCTCCGCCGAAGTCAACGAATTGGTGCGCGGATGACAGCGCCGGCACGCGATGAACCCTTCGCGCTCCGCATCGACCACCGTCTGGAAGAACAACGTGTTTCGCCGGTGGGGATGCCTTGCAGGGCACGAAGGACGGCAGTAGATGCCGGTGGTCAAAGCTGCGTAGACGAACTTGCCGTCCTCTGCGCGGTCGCGCCGCAGCACCGCGTTCCAAAAGATTTCATCGACCGTGCTCGATTTCATTATCAATCACACCTGCCAACAGTGTTCTAGCGAAAGTGTACGCCCGGAGTGCGCGACAGCAATATTGTTCATTCCCTAAAGCGTTGAAATTTGGCCGTAAGAAACGGATAGAGCCAACATGCCGTCTGGCCATATTCTATGGTCGGGTTCGGACAAAATGAGCTTTGGCGTACATCTCCGTCAAGGTTTCTCTCGAAGCGCTTTCGCCTGGGAGCCGGCCAAGCAAATGGAAGGATATGTAAAACATCGTGCAGCGCTTTTCTCCCATTCCCGTATTCGGGACACTCGTCATCCCGATCATTTTCATGTTGGCGTTTGGCTGTAGCAGCCATTTGGCGGCTGTGGCTGCGACACCCCAACTTCCGCCGGACACGTCAACCGTTACCCCTCCCGCCGCCGTGGCACCGAAGACGGCATCTGGCCAGCCCAGAATGTCGAAGGAGCTATCGCCAATAGCGGTTCGGCCGGAATCAACTCCGATGATGATCGGCAATTCCGTTTTCCCGTCTAATCCGCAAGAATCGCTTGCGACCGTGGCCCCTTCCGAAACGTCGCAGAAGGTGCAGCTCGCGGTCGGACGCATTGTCGATACCCTCCTTCGGCCTCGACGGCGCAGCATGGCTGGGATTGGCGGCTGTCGCTGCCATGTTGATTCTCTACGCCTTGGAAGATCGCTCTCCTTTTTTCACGCTCGCTTTCGCAGCGGCCTGCTGGACGGGATCGGCATACGGAGTCCTGCAAAAGTCGTGGCTGATAACATTGGCGGGAGGGATCTGGGGTTGCCTGGCTCTGCGAAAGTGGTGGCGGAGGATTCAATCGAGAAACGATACCGAAGACCGCGTGGTGATTTGGCCGGTTCGAGTAATCGGCGTCCTGGCTGTGATGTCAGGTGTAGTTCTGCTGATTGTGGATTCGCCTCTATCCGCACAACCCCCCATACCAATCAGCCGTGCGGTTGCCGAGGCGATACCGCTGCTTCTTGTGGGCGTCGCTTTCTTGGCATGGCTCGCGATTGATCGTCCGCCGATCATCGATTTGATCAAGCAAATCTTCATCGCTTTGGCATTCATTCTGTGGGGAATTAACTTGCTGATGCCGCCTGGGCAGTGGGCAAAATTTGTTGGAGCGGTGGTAATCGCGATTTACGTTTTCGACCTCGCATGGTTGATGGAGGGAAACCTACGCAAAAGGTTCGGTGTCCGTTCGATGGGCGGCACGAATCGATGCTCGTCACCGGATTGTCAGTCGTCCGGAGTTTGCAGTTGCGATGGGCTTCCTGAGACTTCGCGGAGCAACGGCAATGGACGACGTGGCGAAATTCCGGCGGCATCAACGAAAAAATGACAACCTGAGCACCCGATCGGTGAACGGTGCGCCGTCGAGGCTGTGACGTCGTTAGTGGACTCAAAGCTCCGCCGTCATATTGGCGGACTGTCGGGTGACAGCTTTGGAATTGCATCTGTTTGCATCCCGTCCCAATTTCTCGTAGCAATGAGCGATTGCAACTCCGTCGTGGAAGATTGTGGATTGAGCCACACGGCGTAATCCTCGTCCCGCAAGATCATTGGCATTCGATGGTGGATGGACCGCATGATATCATTGGGCGCGCAGGTATTGATCGTCATCGTGCCATCCACTGCTGACTTGGTGCGAGTATCTGGCCGTTGGCTTGGTTGTTGTTGGCATTCGCTAGTGCCATGAGTCGTAGCGCCCGGAACCGATGCAACGGTGCATATGGGAGCGGAAGACGCCGCCAGCGAAAAAGTATATGTGGTGAAACCCGAAGCGTTATGGGATGGCAGAGATGTCCGACCGCAGAAATAAGCTGTATTGAAAGGATTGCGGCTTACCCCACGGAGTCAAGTGAACTTCGGGCAGCGTCTTCAACAGTAAAAACGTTGGTCCGAGTTCCTTGGCCAGCAATGGACCGTCATATCGTTGCACACTCAAGCCACTGCATTTTTCTGGTCCGTCCGGCGCAAATGTCGCAATGATGGCGTGGCCGCGGGGCCGAACAGTTCGCTCAAGCAACGCAACATAGTGGCGTCGGTCAGCCGGGTCAGTCAAAAAGTGGAAAACCGCGCGGTCATGCCACAAGTCGAACCGGCCGATGTCGCCGATGGCGGTCACGTCCGCCACGATCCAGCGCACCCGCGCCGCGCGCTCTCCAAGGCCGGCACGGGCGCGATCCAGCGCTGCTGCCGAGAACGTCCAGCGCTGCCACTTCGTGACCGGCATCGAGCAATTGCCCCGCTAGGGGAGAATTTCCCGCGCCGATGTCCACAACGGAGCCGCGTGGACACACCTCGGATATCAATGAAAGAGATGTTCTCGGATTGGATTGGGTCCAACTGAGGTCCGTGTCGGCCTTCGAGCTGTAGACCGATTCCCAATGCGATTTACTATCCATAATGTCGAGGCATTCTAGCCCGGTAATGTGCGGGAATCGACCTCCCGATAACGAGCAGACCGTGGTTGACACCGAGGATTATTGCCAAAGCAGAATTTTTACCAAAAGCACTTGACTCCGTACCTATGTACGGGGTGTATGCTTTTAACGTGTGGAGTATTTATGCCTGGACTGACATCAAGCGATTTGGCCAAAAGCGGCGGTGTGAATCTGGAGAGCATCCGCTTTTACGAGCGTGAAGGACTTTTGCCCAAACCGCCTCGGACTGCGGGCGGATACCGGCAATTCCCGGCCGACTCCGTGCAGCGCGTCCGGTTTATCAAACGTGCCCAGGCGTTGGGCTTCACACTTGCGGAGATACGAGAATTACTCGCTCTTCGGCTTGAGCGCGGTAAAGCGTGTCACGATGTCGAATCGCGGGCACGGGCGAAACTGATCGACATCGAGGAACGAATTAGAACCCTCAAGGGCATGAAGCGGGCGTTGAGCGAGCTTGTGGCCGCTTGTTCCGAAGGCGGCGGCTCGGATGAGTGCCCGATTCTGGAGGCCCTTGAGCATGCCGGTGCTCGGCTGAAGCTGCCGAGAGAAAGGGTTAAGTCATGAATTCTGCTCAATCTAATACCGGAAAGTGGAGTGTGCTCGGCGCTGTGGTTACGGCACTGGCGGCTTCGGTTTGCTGCTTCGGGCCGCTGATTCTGTTAACCCTGGGCGTCGGCGGCGCGTGGGCCAGTCGGCTCGCGGTGCTGGAACCGTACCGGCCCCTGTTCATTGGCGTCACGTTGGCGTTGCTGGGGCTGTCATTCTATCGCGCATACGGAAAGCCGGGAGCGTCGTGCGCGGCCGATGGCGCGTGTGCGGTGCCGAAATCGCAGCGCTTGACGCGAGCGGTGCTGTGGGTGATGACGGCGCTGGTCGTGGCGCTGCTCGCATTTCCGTATTTCGCGCGCGCGTCTTTGGCGCGATGAACAAAGGTGGGAACAGTGGTGCCGCGTCGAGCGGCGGCGCTTGCTGTTCGATCTCCCCGGCAGCGCCGGTCGCGACCGATGCGTGCTGCGCGCCCAGTACCCAACCGGCGGGAGCATCTGCCAAGGATATGAACATGCGAAAGAATGCGAACCCAAACCTCATCAGCCTCTTCGATGTCCCGCTGGTGTGCAGCGCGGCGCCGCAGATCGGCTGCGGCCTTCGCGCCAAACCCATTCTTCTGGACTTGCAGAGCGATCCCAAGATTGCCGGTGCATGGTTGAACAGCGCGGGAACCGTGCTGGCCGTGGTTGGGGCGGAAAGCTCCAACGGCGAGTCGCGCGCCAAGGCCGCTCAAGCCGCCGCCTTGGCGAAGGACGGATCGACCGTAACGGAATTACAGGGCGAAGCGCGCGAGCGGCAACTCAAGAGTTTTCTTTCAGACGATGCTTGGTTCAGGGCGCGGAGGTGGACGCGCTGAGCAAACAGGAAGCCGGCATCATCGCCGCCCGGTTGGTCCGCCGCGTCCAGTCCGAGGTAACTCTCCCTGAGGAGAAGGCGAAGGCGTTGGAATCGGCAATCGCCCAAGCCTCCTACCGATTCGTTTCGGGTCAGGCTGATGTCCCGCAGGGGGACTTTATGGAACAGTACGACAAGGAACTGATTCAGGTGGCGGCGCAAGCACATCTCGACGAAGCCGAAATCGCCGCGCTTAAGCAAGCCGTCGCAAAGGGATACCGTCCTGGCCCCAACGAAAAGTGAGGAAACGTGGGAGCGCAATTTGATCTGATGATCCTCGGTTCCGGCTCGACCGCGTTCGCCGCGGCGCTGGCCGCGCAGGAATTGGGCAAGACCGCGGTGATGACCGAGGAGCGGCCCATCGGCGGCACGTGCGTCAACCGCGGATGCCTGCCGTCGAAGAATCTCATCGAGGCGGCAAAGCTCATCTACGACGCCGCCCATCCGCGCTACCCCGGATTGCAACCGTGCCGCATCGCTTTGGACTTTGCGGCGCTTGTCGCGCAGAAGGACGACGTTGTTCACGAGTATCGAAAGAAGAAGTACGAATCCCTCGTTGACGGTCGCATCACCATCGAGAAGGGACACGTCCGCTTCGTCGATCCGCACACGGTGGAAGTTGGCGGTAAGCAAATTCGGGGCGACAAGGTGCTCATCGCCACCGGTTCACGGCCGGTTCCGCCCGACATCGACGGGCTGGACCGCGTGCCCTATCTCACCAGCGATTTGCTCACCGTGGACGAGCCGATGGAGTTGCGGGAGCTTCCCAAGTCGCTGCTGATCGTCGGCGGCGGATACATCGCGCTGGAACTGGGACAGATGTTCAGCCGCTTCGGCACCGAAGTCACGATTCTGGAGGCGCAGCGGTCAGGTGCTCGCACACGGCTATGAGCCGGAAGTCGGGCGCGCAATCTCCGAGGCGTTCGCGGAGGAGGGGATTCAGATCGTTGTCAAGGCGTCGGTGCAGTCGGTAAGGCAAGAAGGAAACGAGATCGTCGCAGCCGCGTCCGTCGGGGGACGTGAGCGGCAATACCGCGCCGAACACTTGCTGATTGCGACGGGCCGACGCCCGAACACCGACAACATCGACATCGAGCGCGCCGGCGTGCGCACTGGTGTTCGGGGCGAAGTCGAAGTAAACGAATCCTTGCAAACGAGCGTCCCCCACATCTTCGCCGCTGGGGACGTGATCGGCGATCAGACCGCAAGCCAGATGGCCACCCCCGTCGGCAGCCACGACGGCAGAATTGCCGCGCACAACGCCCTCTCCGGCGAGACAATGCAACCCGTCAACCACCGGGTGATTCCGCGCACCATCTTCACCGACCCGCAAGTCGCGATCGTCGGGATGAGCGAAGAACAAGCGCACGCAGCGGGCCAAGACTGCTGGTGCAACACCGTCCCGATGTCACTCGTCCCCCGCGCCGGCGCCATTCGCGACACCCGAGGGATCATCAAGATGGTCGCGGACAAGAAGAGCGACGAAGTGCTGGGCGTATCGATGGTCGGTCACAACGCTGGTGAAGTCATTCACGAAGCCGCGATGGCCCTTCGCTTCCACGCCAAGATTCAGGACTTCATCGACCTGCTACACGTCTACCCGACGATGGCCGAGGCGCTGAAGATCGTGGCGATCTCCCGCTACAAGAACCCGGCGAAACTGTCTTGCTGCGCGGAATAACACAACGGAATCCCTCCGCTTTCAGTTTTGACCAGTTTGATCGAGGTGCCACTGCGCCGTAGTTGACGGCTCGAACCGAGAATGTGAAAGTTATTGCGTGGCTACGAATCGAAGCAAGAAGGCAAGGCGTGTCGCGCAGTCTTCGATTGAATTCGAGATTCCGATGCGCGTGACAATCGTTGCGCCACCGCCGGGAGTGGCCGTCGCATTGCGCACACAAAAGCATGAACTGGTCGGCAGAATCGTTTCGACCGAGGAAGACGTCACATTCAATTTTACAGTTCGAGCTCGCCAAGGACTGACCAACGACTCTCCGCGCCTGCTCGGGCCCTTCGCGCTTGGAACTCCAGCGAAGCGGTATGCCGCCCTGGTTTGGGGCACGCTTGCGGGACAGCCGACTTCCTGTTGGACGCGAGGGACGAAAATCGTGTTTTCGGGCATCACTTGGTCGATGATCGATCAAGCCAAAAATATCGGCTGTAGGCTCGAAGTCCGATTCAATGGGCTTAGCAAGCGCGGCGTCGGCCCCGCGTGCGCGACCGTTCCATTACTGGATGGTGGTTGGCGAATCGCACGTTGAGTGATTCTCGTGCGACGGTCGGGGCCAGCGCGAATCAAGAGGTCCGGTCGGGGAACGGATGCCCGACCGGACCTGCGATGTTGACCGCTACTTCGATGCTTCCTGCGGCCGCTGCTGCTGACTGAGTGCGACGATCCGGCCGTGGGCCTGGTCGGCGACTTTTGCCAGCACCAGCAAATCGTCGCGGCCGAAGCTGTCGGTGCTCCGCCAGCCTTTGTCCTCATCGCGGTAGATCCGCTGGAACGTGACGTTGAAGCGTGGCCCGCCTTCGGTTTCGTTCTTCCAGATGGCGGCTTTGACGCTGCCGATCCGAACTTCCTCGACGGGCTTGTTGGTGGATTTCTGCTTCGCCATAAAAGGCTCCTCTCTTAAAAAGGGTTTGGTTGTTCCGTTCGCAAGGCGATTGACGGACAAACGAACCCTTGGAGGAGCCGGCCGCCGGGGCGCCGTGGAGCGCCGGAAGCGACGGGCCAAAGGCCAAAGCGACAGTGAATGACACGCGGATCGCGGTCCGCACAGCGGTGATGCAATCAAACGATCCGCGTGGCGTGAGCGTCGCACAGGAGCGACCAGAGCGCAGCGGAGAACCGGCGGAGTTTTGGCGAAAGGCGGCAATCCTCTCATGCCCGGCGCGGGGGCGAATCGGCGACTAGCCGCCTGGGTCAACGAATCGAGGGCCGTCGCTCTACGTCATGTGCTGGAATCCGCGCGATATCACGCAAAGGCTGGCACGGAAGCTCGCGGTCGGCGGATTGCTGAGGGTTGAGGTTCGCCGACTGGTTGGCCAACGGATCAACGTTTGCAGCAGCGGCCAGCAGGATGTAGTGGTCAACATCGCAGTCGGTCGAGGTGCGACCATGCCACGGCGCTTGGCTAAGGTGCTGCAACTCAGGTGGAGCGTTGTCGCGTACGCGTGACCTAGCGAAGCGGACCGTGAAACACTCCGGTCCCGTCTGCGGGGCGATGCCAACGGGAAAACAGGGGAATTCATTCAGCAAGCTGTTAGACAATTGCACACGGTGAGGATTTAACGCTTTTGCGTTAAGCCCATGTGAAGATCAGCATAAGGCGGGGCGGAATTGTCCGGGGCCACAGTGAAGCGATTGACCGCACGGCACGCGGGCCGTAATATTCGCCAATACGCATGAAGACCGCTGCCCCCGCCAAAAGTCGCGTCGATGTCATGTTCCGAGCCTTTTCGGATCGGACTCGGCTTCGCATTCTGCACCTGCTCAAGGCGGGTGAGTTGTGCGTGTGCGATCTGGTGCGGGTGATTGGCTCGCCGCAACCGAAGATTTCGCGGCATCTGAAATGCCTTCGCAAGGCGGGCCTCGTCCTCTCGCGGCGAGAGGGCCTGTGGATGTACTACCAGCTTACGCCGGCCACGGGTTCATTCCATAAAAAGCTGCTCGAATGCCTGGGATGCTGTTTTGGTGACGTGCCCGGACTGGCAAAGGACGCGAAGAAGTTGGGCAAGCCGTGTTGCGATGAACCGCCGTGCTGCGATTGGTTATTTTTATTTCGATTCGTATATTTGCGTAGGCGAATGGGCGGGCGAGCATGGTTCAATTCGCTGTCATGGCGTGCATTTATTTTGACAAATACATTCGCCTAGGCGAATGAGTAGGAGACTTATGGCGACGAAGAAGATTCTTTTCCTGTGCACCGGCAACGCGAGCCGGAGCCAAATGGCCGAAGGATGGGTGAAGAAGCTCAAGAGCGATTCACTGGAAGCCTACTCGGCCGGCGTCGAACCGCACGGCATGAACGCGCGAGCGGTCAAGGTGATGGCGGAGGCGGGAGTAGATATCAGCGGTCACCACTCGAAGCACGTTGATGAGTTGAAAGCGGTAACGTTCGATTACGTAGTGACGGTGTGCGACCACGCGAACGAAACGTGTCCGATTTTTCCGGGGAAAGTAAAGCGGTTGCACGTCGGCTTTGATGATCCGCCTCGATTAGCGAAAGAAGCGAAGAGCGAAGAGCGAAGAAGAAGCTCTCGGTCACTACCGCCGCGTTCGCGATGAGATTCGGGCCTTTGTCGAGCGGCTTCCGGCCGCGTTGGAAACGGAGGGCAGGCGATGAGCAACTCCGTGACCAAGAAACTTTCCTTCCTCGACCGTTACCTGACGGTGTGGATTTTCGCCGCGATGGCCCTGGGCATTGGCTTGGGTTATGCGGTGCCGGGCATTCGCGATTCCCTCAATCGGCTGCAAGTCGGCACGACGAACATCCCGATTGCGATCGGGCTGATTTTAATGATGTATCCGCCCCTGGCGAAGGTGCGATACGAAGAGCTTCCCGATGTCTTTCGCGACTGGAAGATTCTCGGCATTTCGCTGGTGCAAAACTGGATCATTGGCCCCGTTCTCATGTTCGGGCTGGCCATTCTGTTTCTGCACAATCATCCCGAATTTATGATCGGCCTGATTCTGATTGGACTGGCCCGCTGCATTGCGATGGTCATTGTCTGGAACGAACTGGCCAAGGGCGACAGCCAATACGCGGCCGGACTCGTGGCCTTTAACAGCATCTTTCAAGTGCTGTTCTACAGCGTCTACGCTTGGATTTTCATTACCGTGCTGCCTCCGCTCCTCGGCCTGAAAGGTGCGGTGGTCAACGTCGGTATCGCGGACATTGCCAAGAGCGTCGCGATTTACCTCGGGGTGCCCTTCGTGGCCGGAATGCTCACGCGGCTGGTGCTGGTGAAATCAAAGTGACGGGAGTGGTACGAAAAGCAATTCATTCCGCGAATCAGCCCCATCACGCTCGTCGCGTTGCTCTTCACCATTGTGGCGATGTTCGTTTTTCAGGGTGAAAAGATCATCGCCCAACCGTGGAACGTGCTGCTCATCGCGGTGCCGTTGCTTATCTATTTCGTCATCATGTTTCTCGTGAGTTTTTGGATGGGCCGAAAGGTCGGAGCGGATTACAGCAAGACGGCGACGGTCGCATTCACCGCGTCTGGGAACAATTTCGAATTGGCCATCGCGGTGTCGGTGGCCGTGTTCGGTATTAACCACGGGGCGGCGTTTGCCGCGGTGATTGGTCCCCTGGTCGAAGTGCCGGCGCTGATTGGACTCGTCAATGTTTCCTACTGGCTCCAACGCCGATATTTTGGCGACAGCGTTCGATCCGGAACTGAGATTCGATCAGCCGCGCCTGATACCTGCCCCAGGGTTATCTCCTGACGCAGCGGGCAACGGAGCGACCAATGCCACACTTGCTCATCATCGGCGGCAGCGATGCGGGAATTAGCGCCGCATTGCGGGCTCGCGAATTGAATCCGTCCTTTGAGGTCACCGTTGTCGTCGCGGACGCCTTCGCCAATTACAGCATCTGCGGCCTGCCTTTTTTTCTCAGCGGTGAAGTGACGGACTGGCGTCACCTGGCACACCGTCAGGCAGCGGATATCGAAGGCCAAGGTATTAGGTTGCTGCTCTCGCACACGGCGCGCTCGATTGACGTTAAGCGGCAGCACGTTCAGATGACAACCCCAACTGGCGGCGCGTCTGACATGCCCTACGACAAGCTTGTTATCGCGACCGGCGCCACACCGGCAAAGCCCCGAATCCAGGGGGCCGACCAAACAGGGGTATTTTTTCTCCGCACCATGGGCGATGGACTCGCGGTCCACGAATACTTAACCCGCGTTCAAGTTACTTCGGCAGTGGTGGTGGGCGGTGGATATATCGGCACCGAGATGGCCGATGCGCTGACGCGGCGCGGCATCACCGTCACGCTGATCGAGCATGGCAAGCAGCCGCTCAAGACGGTTGATATCCCGTTTGGAGAAGCGGTCGCGGAAGAATTGCGAAAGAACGGCGTGACTGTAATCCCGCACGCCGAAGTCCAGCGAATTGCGGAGAGCGGTCACGGGCTTCGGGTGGATGGAGCGCGCCTGCTTCCCGAACTCCACGCGCAACTGGTCCTGATTGCCACCGGCGCGCGGCCGGTAACTGAACTGGCGACAACCGCTGGAGTGGAAATCGGCGAGGGCGGCGCGCTTCGGGTGAATCGGCGGATGGAGACGAACCTTCCGAACGTGTACGCCGCCGGCGACTGTGCGCAGACGTGGGCATGCATATTTGAATCGCTTTGTGTATCTCCCGCTCGGAACCACAGCACACAAGCAAGGGCGAGTCGCCGCTGAGAATGCCGTCACCGGCGAGCGCGACTTTGCCGGCACGCTCGGCACGCAAGTGGTGAAAGTATTTGATCTGGCTATCGCTCGGACGGGCTTGAACGACGCGGAAGCAGGTGCTGCGGGATTTGAACCGCTTACGGTCGAAATGACCGCGAACGACCACAAGAGTTACTATCCCCATCATCGTCCGCTGCGCCTGCGGGTCGTTGGCGACAGGAACAGCGGCAAGCTGTTCGGCGCCCAGATTCTTGGCGACTATCGCGGTGAAGTGGCCAAGCGCATTGACATATTCAGCGCCGCGCTTTCAAACCGGATGTCGATTGCGTCCCTGAATGATCTCGACCTTAGTTATACTCCTCCGTTGGGAATGCCTTGGGACGCCATTCAGGTTGCGGCTCAGCAATGGGAGCGCAGCGCACGGTCAAATCTTGCCGCGTTGGCAGAAAGCCAATGAACGCAGTTCCTGCAATCGCACGTCATGAATTTCCGGACCAGGACAAGCTGCCAGCGTGGATGTACTTCCGCAAATCGCGTTTTTTTCACGAAGAGTTGACACCTGAAAAATATTTGGCTAAACTACCAAATAGTGTGAGGCCGATGATGATGATGATGAAGGCAATTGATTTCAGAAAGCGAGCGCGGATTATCAAGGCGATGGGTCATCCCAGCCGATTGGCGATGCTGCACGCGCTGGCTGAGGGCGAGATGTGTGTCTGTGATCTTCGGGAACTCGTTGGCGCGGATATGTCCACGGTGTCCAAGCATTTGTCTGTCATGAAAAAGGCCGGCTTGGTCGAGGATCGCAAAGAAGGCTTGCGCGTGAATTATCGGCTTCGGGTGCCTTGCATTCTGGACTTTATGAACTGTGTGGAAGCCGTGTTGAACGAGGGAAAGAATGTGACTTGTTGCAATCGACCGTAGGTCGGTTTTTTATTTGGCCTGATACTTGGCGAAATGGCCAATTAGTTGGAGCCGAGGCGAAGAAAAGGAGAAACAACCATGATAAAGCTGCAAATACTTGGGTCTGGGTGTGCGAAGTGCCAGAAGCTGGCGGCGGAGGCCAAGGCCGCCGTCGATGCGATAGGCGTCCCATACACGCTGGAAAAGATCACGGACATCCAGGAGATCATGAAGTTCAACGTCCTGATGACGCCCGCGCTGGCTGTGAATGGCGTGGTCAAGATTGCGGGGCGCGTTCCCTCGGCTGCGGAAATCAGCACCTATCTGACGACCGCCAGCGAGACAATCGAGCAGCGACAGTCATGCACTGCGGCACCCACATTGATCTTTGCCTGTTCCGGGGCGGCCGACGTGGGAGCGATCGCCGACCAGGCGGCCAGGCGAATGACGCGCGAGGGCAAAGGCAAGATGTATTGCCTGGCTGGCATCGGCGGACGCGTCAGCGGCATCCTGACCGGCACACGGGCCGCGTCCCGGATTCTGGCCATTGATGGCTGCCCCGAGAACTGCGCCAAGCACTGTTTGGAACAAGCGGGGCTCAAGAACTTTGCCCACGTGCAACTCGCGGAGGTGGGCATGGAAAAGGGCAAATCCCCCCTCAACGACGATCGCGTGGCCCAAGCGGTCGCGGCTGGCGCGGAGGCCATGTCGGCACAGACCCCGCCGACGAAGGCGGCTGCGGGGCCAACCAGTACCTGCTGCGGCTGATCCGGTTTCGGATGTGGATGCATTTGAGCAGGGAGAAGTGTTCATGGTGCAACGGTTACGGCCATTGGCTCAATGCCCGTGCGGTGGCGGCGGAGGTGCCGCCGGAGCCAATGGCACGCTGTCGCTGCTGATCGTGGCTGGCGGCTGGCTCTTGTTGCGATGGATGTGGTCCCGATGGACCTTACAGAAAGTAGGCGTTATGAACCGAATTGGACGTATTACCGTTATCGTTACGCTCATCATCGTGGTTGGCGCGGTCATCGCGCTGAAGACGAGTTCTCCGCCTGCCACGGATTCGGCCGCACACCCCTCCGCTCTTGCGTCGGCGGCTATCCCCAGCCACAGCGACCTTCCGCGCCTGCTCGATCTGGGCTCCACTTCCTGCGTGCCTTGCAGAATGATGATCCCGATCTTGGAGGAACTGAAGAAGGAATATGCTGGAAAAATGCAGGTCGAGTTCATCGACGTGTGGAAGGACACCGCGGCAGGTCAGCGCTACGGCGTCGAGGCAATTCCAACTCAGATATTCTTCGATGCTTCGGGCAAGGAACTGTATCGCCATCAAGGTTTCATTCCTAAACAGGATATCTTGGCCAAATGCAAGCAGCTTGGCTTTTCGTTGGATGCGGATACCGCGGCGGGTCTTGTTGCGGTGCAAACGACATCCGCTCCAGTCACGAGCGGAGCCAAGTAGACCATGAACGCCTTGTTCACCAGCCTGACGCACGCCATTGAAGGCACGCCGGTCGTGGCCCTTTTTGCTGCCGTCGTTTGGGGCGTTTTGAGCATCCTGCTCAGCCCCTGCCATTTGGCCAGCATCCCTCTCATCGTCGGGTTCATCGACAAGCAGGGACAGATGACAACTCGCCGGGCATTTTTGATCTCGACATTGTTCGCCCTCGGCATTCTGGTGACCATCGCGGCCATCGGTGCCATTACTGCCGCCGCCGGTCGGATGATGGGCGACGTGGGGCGCTGGGGTGATTGGCTGGTGGCAGGGGTATTCTTCATCGTCGGCCTGCACCTGCTGGACGTAATTCCCCTGCCCCTTAGTGGTCCCGGCCAAGTGGCGCTTAGCGCAAAGGCGGCGCTTGCCGCGCTGATCCTCGGACTGGTCTTTGGCATCGCCCTTGGACCTTGCACCTTTGCTTATATGGCCCCAATGCTCGGCGTCGCCTTCAGGCTGGGGGCATCGAGCCTGCCCTTTGGCGCGTTGCTTCTTGCCGCTTACGGCGTCGGTCATTGCTCCGTGATTGTAGCCGCCGGCACTTCTGCCGGTCTGGTGCAGCGGTATCTGAACTGGACGGACCAGCACAGAGCCACCCTTGTCGTACGGAGTATCTGCGGTGTGCTGGTGCTTATCGGCGGATTGTACTTCATGTACATCGCGCCCTGAATGAACGAGGTGTCATATGCATAACCAATTTGATTATTGTGCTTGCGCCATCGCCAACACGCTGCGCCCAGCGGATGGCGGCGCTACCAACTCAAAGCAACCATGGGTTAAGTACCTGCTTCTCGGCCTGCTCGTCGCGGCCATCTGGTGGCTGATCTACAAGAGCCTTGAGCCGCTGTCGGTTTGGGTCAGTTACGGCCTGTTCCGCCTGCCCCACGGTCACCGCTTCAGCGCGGCTGTTGAGTTTTTCGTCTTTGAAGTCCCCAAGGTGCTGATGCTGCTGGTGATTGTCGTATTTGGAGTCGGCGTGATCCGCACTTTCTTCACCCCGCAGCGCACCCGCCAGATTCTCGCTGGCAAGCGGGAATCGGTTGGCAATGTGCTGGCGGCGCTGCTGGGCGTGGTAACACCATTCTGCTCCTGCTCGGCAGTCCCCCTGTTTATTGGATTTGTGACGGCTGGTGTGCCGCTGGGCGTGACATTCTCTTTTCTCATCTCCGCGCCGATGGTCAATGAAGTGGCGCTGGTCCTGCTCCTGGGCATGTTCGGCTGGAAGGTGGCGGGTATCTACCTGTCCACCGGTCTGCTTATCGCCATTGTTTCGGGCTGGATCATCGGCCGCCTGAAGATGGAGAAGCATGTTGAAGAATGGGTGTACAAGACACAAGTGGGCGAGGGGGCGGCGGAGGAAGCACTGAACTGGCCGGGTCGCATCCGCCTCGGCCTGGATGCCGTGCGCAACATCGTCGGGCGCGTCTGGTTTTACGTGATGCTGGGCATTGCCGTGGGGGCGGGCATTCACGGCTATGTTCCCACCAACGCCATGGCCGGATTGATGGGCAAGCAGGCATGGTGGAGCGTACCGCTGTCGGTCTTGATCGGCGTGCCTATGTATTCCAACGCCGCCGGCATCATCCCCATCGTCAAAGCCCTTTTGGAAAAAGGCGCCGCGTTGGGCACGGTACTCGCGTTTATGATGTCGGTGATCGGCCTGTCCCTGCCAGAAACAATCATCTTGCGCAAGGTGCTCAAGCCCCGCCTGATCGCGGTATTTGTCGGTGTGGTTGCCGTTGGCATCCTCGCCGTCGGCTATTTGTTCAATCTCATCATGTGATGGAGCCCCGCGATGAATGTGATTCCATTGATGGCAACCGTTCGACAACTCGCCCCGATCATCGCGGCGGCGGGTCTGTCGTTGTTGGCTGGATGCACGTCAGCGAGGAACCCGAGCGAAGCCGTACTGCCGATCTGTAGTGCCTCCAGTTCGTATTATCCGCTGTGGATGGCCATGGCCGCTTACGCGCCGGTCTTTCGTGTACTCGACACCGAGAGCAGTCTGGGGCCCTTTGCCCAGACCACCAAGTGCATCACTCTCGAGGACTTAATCAAGATGCACGGCCATCCCTGCGATGGGCTGGTCACGGCTGCCTGCGCCTGTCCCTCGGCCTTGGGCGCCTGTACCCCGATGGCATCATCGACCGCACCGACACCGGCTGCATCACCAACAACTCTCCCTGCTACGGCGATGTGGCCGAATACCTGACGGGCGGCCGAATCCGCTTCGGCACGCAGAAAATCGACCCAACGTTGGGCAATCAGTTCATTCTTGTGCGCTTTTCGACTGGAACTGCCGTTCAAGTGACGCTGAAGCCAGGGATTTTTCCGCCCGAGGTCGCGGCCTTGGAGACCCAAATCCGCCACGGCCGCTTCAGCATTGACCAAATGCGCCGCTGCCAGGAACTGGAGTGGAACTACGCCAAGGGCTTGATAAGTAGACCTCTGGAGCAGTCGTTCGATGTTCGGACTCTCAAGGATTTCCACTGGGCACCGGACCCCTATGTTCATCGGAGTGCCCGCGCGGATATCGTCAACAAGGACATTCTCTTCGCCCCCCAAGGCATTCATGAATAGCGATACCCCGGACACTCAAGGCTGAAATCATGCACGACCATTCCCACGACGCCAACAAGTCCTCAAGTTTCGACGGTTCCTTGAACCGCAAGCTGGCCTTTTCCATCGCGATGAACACCTTGATTGTGGTCGTGGAAATTGCGGGCGGGATTCTGTCAGGCAGCCTGTCGCTGCTTTCTGACGCCATGCACAACCTAAGCGACGTGGCGGCGCTAACCCTGGCTCTGGTGGCGCGGATTCTTGGCCGTCGTCCACCGTCGCTCAAACATACCTATGGTCTCGGACGCCTTGAAGTCCTGGCGGCGATGCTAAACAGCGCCACGTTGCTCGTGGTCGCGACGCTCATCTGCCGAGAGGCCGTCCAACGGCTGTTTCATCCTGAGCCGGTAAAGGGCGGCATCATGTTCGTCGTGGCCCTGATCAGCCTGCTGGCCAATCTGGCCTCTGTGCTGCTGCTGAAAAGCCATGACCATTTGGACCTGAACATGCGCGGCGTTTTCCTGCATCTGATGCAGGACACGCTCTCGTCGGTCGTGGTTGCTCTGGCGGCCGTGTTCTCGCGGTGGCGATTCGGCCCGTACCTGGATCCGGCGGCGTCGATTCTGGTCATCGTGCTCATCCTGCGCAGCAGTTGGGGACTTCTGCGTGATACGACCCGGATTCTGCTCGAAGGCACGCCGCCCGGCCTGGACCTGGAAGCACTGCAACGGGACATTCAGATCGCCTTTGCGGTGCGCGATCTGCACCATGTGCATGTCTGGGAACTCAGTTCGGGCTATCGGCTGCTGACGGCCCATGTGCGGCTGGGCGACATGCCGCTGTGCGAAGTCGAATCGCTACTGCAGAAGATTCGGGAGCATCTCGCCCATGAGTGGTCGGTCGATCATGCAACGTTGGAACCGGAGATCAACGGTTGTGCGTCCGGCTCCCTTATCCATTCCCCGTCGCTGGAGCAACAGGAGCAGCATGAACACTGAGGTTGAGATAGATACAGGCGCATGCGGGCTCCACATGTGTGTTTGCGCTCGCGCTCAACATAGCCAAGGGGACGGCAGCATTCGGATGACTTGGGAGTGGGGCGCACTTTTCTGGAGATGCGATGAGTAACGACGAAAAGAGTTCAGGTGCAGGTATGAAATGGTTGAAGCGAACCATATCCGTGAGTTGGAAACTGATGATCGTCGGCGCGGTGGCCGCGTTTGCGGTATATCGCCTCCGCTACGCCCCCATTCCGGTAGACTCTCGCATCGTCGCGGCGGGTTCCATTACGGCCGAGGTGATGGGGACGGGCACGCTGGAAGCACGATATCCCTCGACGATCAGTCCGAAGATTACCGGAGTGATTACACAAATGCTGGTGGATCAGGGGGACCGAATCGAAGCCGGCCAGCTTCTGGTCACGCTATATGATGGGGACTTGCGGCAGCAGGTGGCGATGGCCAAGGCGGACACCGGGGCCACCCAGGCGAGCTTGGATCGTGCGTCGCAGGATATCGCCGTCGCCCAGGCGAACGCCGTGCAAGCCCGCGCCGCCTTTGCCCGGATCGCGTCGCTTGTCAGTACCAAGGCGGTAAGCGATCAGGATCTTGACAATGCCACTCAACAGAAAGATGTGGCGGAGGCTCAATTAAAAGCCGCCCAGCTTTCCAAGACGGAGATCGAGCGCCAACTGCTCAGGGCCCAAGAAGCGCTTCGCTACAACCAGGAGCAGCTTGATTTCACCAAAATCGACAGCCCTTACGACGGGCTGGTGATTCGCCGCAGTTGCGAGGCGGGCGACGTGGCGGTGCCGGGCACTGAGATCTTCCAGATCATTTCCGTAAAGGAGATCTGGGTCTCCGCCTGGGTAGACGAAACGGCCATGGCATCTTTGGCGGTGGGACAGCCGGCCCGCGTGGTCTTCCGCTCCGAACCCGACAAGTCTTATCCTGGCGTCGTGACGCGCATGGCTCCCCTGGCAGATCGGGAGACCCGCGAGTTCCTGGTAGATGTCACGGTGAAACAACTGCCCAAAACATGGGCCATCGGCCAGCGAGCCGAAGTCTATATTCAGACCGGCGACAATGATCGGGGGCTGCTGGCACCGCAGGCCGCCATCATCTGGCGGAACGACCGGCCCGGATTGTTCGTCAGCATGAACGGTTACGCCGCTTGGCGAAGCATCAATTTGGGTCTGCGGGGCTTGGAGAACGTTGAAGTCACAAAAGGACTAAGGATCGGCGAACTGGTCGTCTGGTCCCATGACCCAAAGGACGAATCTTTGGCGGAAGGCCGGGCAGTCACACTGGTGGGTGTGCCATGAATCTTGCCAGCCGCGATATTCGGCACAACTTCGGTCGATTTGTATTGACCACCGTTGGGTTAGGGATGCTCCTTATGCTGGTGATGGGAATGGGCGGCATTTATCGAGGATTGGTGCAGGAAGCCACGCTGCTGGTGGACCGTATCGACGCGGACTTCTGGGTGGTTCAAAAGGACACGCGGGGGCCGTTTGCAGAAATTTCCCAAATTCCGTTCACGTTGGAAGACCGCGTTCGGGCTGTCCCCGGTGTTCTGAGCAGCCGGGCTTTTGTTTCGACAACCATCCAACGCCAGCGAAATGGGCAACCGTTGCGAATCACCGTTCAAGGCTTGTCCTGGCCCCAGGACAAAGGCCAGTGGCTGCCCTTGGTCATGGGGCGGCCCCTGGGACAGGCCCATTACGAGATGATCGCCGATGAGTCGCTCAAATTGCCGATGGGAGCGAAGGTCAAACTGGCGAAGGACACCTACACGGTCGTCGGCCTGACGCGGGGAATGAGTTCGCCGGCCGGCGATTCGATGGCTTTCTTCACCGTTCAGGATTCCCAAGCCATCCAATTCGACCTCTCCGGCGAGGCGGTTCGCCTGGAGCGCGCAGCGCGATATGACCGCGCCAAGCAAATCGATCTTGGCCGCGCACAGCCACAGGTGATTCGCATCACCCTCGGCCCTTCCTCGGCTCTTCCGGCTCTTGGACCACCGCTTATCAGCGCGGTGCTGATCAAGGTCCGGCGCGGGTTTGATCCGAGCCAGGTGCGGTCGATCATCACAAAATGGCCGGATGTGTCGATCTATTCCTCGGAGGACCAACGGCAACTGCTCGTCAGTGGGATTGTGGATCGCGCCCGGCGTCAGTTGGGCCTGTTTCGCGTCCTGTTGATCGTTGTTTCCGGCATCATCATGGCCCTGATCCTCTATACCCTTACCCTCGATAAGCTCCACGATATCGCCATTCTCAAACTGATGGGGGCGCGCAATGGCGTCATACTCGGTTTGATCCTGCAACAGGCAATCTTGTTGGGTGCTTTGGGGTACATGGTAGCCTACTACATCGGACAGTGGCTCTTTCCATTATTCCCCCGCCGCGTGGTCATCCTTCCCCAAGACCTGTGGCTGCTGGCCGGCATTGTTGGGGGCATCTCGATACTGGCAAGTCTCCTTGGCGTCACCAAGGCTCTGCGCGTCGAACCCAACGAGGTGCTGGCGTGAGCGGCATTTCTTCAAATGGGCGAGCTGTCTTGGAGGCCACGGGCTTGACCATGATTTACGGCAGCGGCCACACCGAGGTCACCGCCGTACGTGACGCCACGCTCGTTGTGGCGAGGGGTGAGATCGTCGCCCTGCTCGGTCCCAGCGGCGCTGGCAAATCCACACTGCTGACGCTTTTGGGCCTGATACGGCCCCCGACGAGAGGCCGGATCATTATTGAGGGGACGGTCGTCTTCGACGCCCACCGCGCGCGAGTCAACGTCCGTCGCTTCCGTCGGCAACACCTCGGATTCGTCTTTCAGAAGGCGAATCTGATTCCGTTCCTGACGGCAGGGGAAAACGTGCGCTTGGCGATGGAGATCAACGATCAACCGTCTCGCGCTTCTAAACGGCGAGCAATGGAGTTGCTGGATTACCTGGGCGTGGGCGAGCGCGCCAACCATTTGCCCTCCAAGCTTTCCGGCGGCGAACAGCAGCGGGTGGCGGTCGCTCGCGCTGGCCAACCATCCAGCCTTGATCTTAGCCGACGAGCCTACCGCCGCATTGGACAGCGTGCGCGGACGGCAGGTCATGGAGCTGTTTGCCAAGGTAGCCCATGAACAGAATGCCGGAGTGATCGTCGTGACGCATGATCATCGAGCGTTAGACGTATTTGATCGGGCACTAGAAATGGAAGATGGACGGCTGAGCGAGAGCGCAGCATCCCCCATGTAATAACTCAGGGCATGGGCCAGAAAGGAGCTTATATGACGTGGCGACTACTGCATCATGGCCTCGTGGCGGAAGTGGTATGAAACAATGGTTGCTCGGATCGTTATCCACCTATTGACCAGCATTGGCCACTGCGGCGATGATTTCGCGGCCTTCGGTTTGCTTCAGTATTCCCGATGTGACGCACCAATTCCTATCTTGCCATGATTCGAAACGAGCCAGAAGAACGCCCTGCATGGAATGAGTGAGTTGGTAGGCTGTGGTCTCGATGATAGCAATGCGTGTCGAGGCTACTTGGGGTGCGCTTGGAAATAGCGAAGTCGACAGCCGCGCCAGGCGGGCAGGAGCCAATGCCTCTTGGCGTGAAACTTCGAACGCTACGGTGTCAAACAATATGTATAAACCGTGGATGTGTACGCGGGAAGACGATCGCTCAAATCGAGGCCCGGCCGGTAACGGATTCCGGCAGGGCCTGAGAAGTTGTTGCGATCGAATCAGGCGGCAGGCTGTTCCTGCCGCTGCTCGCGCTTTTCGCTGAGCAATTGCATCACGCGGGTGTGCGTGGCGTCCGCGACCTTCATCAGCACCAGCAGGTCGTCGCGGCCGAAGCTGGTTGTGCTCTGCCACTTGCCGGCCTCGGTGCGGTAGAGACGTTGGAAGGTGACATTGAAGCGCGGGCCGCTTTCGCCTTCGTTCTTCCAGATTGCGGACTTGATGCTGCCGATGCGGATTTCCTCGACCGGTTGCACTTTGTTCTGTTTCTTCGCCATGACAGTTGCTCCTTTCAACGGGTTCGTGTTGGTCCGTTCTTTGGACAGCCCAGCGACGGATCAACATGAAACCGCAGGAGCAATGGCCGGAGGGGACGACGACCGCGCCGAGAGTCCAAGGCTCGCGAGGGCGCTGTGACGGAGGGATTTTTCTTTGTGCAGCAAACCCACCGGGCCAACAGCGAAAAATCCGGACGGCACAAGCCGTTGCAATGCCGCAGAGCGCAGCCCGGTGGACGACCAGAGCGGGCGGCGGCCCCGCAGGCGGCTTGGTGAAAGACACGGAACAATGTCGTGTGGTCGAATTATCGGCGAGCGGCAGTTCTTCAAGCATTCAGGACGGATGAAAGCCGGAGCGTCCCACGACCGTCATAATTCAACGGTCCGCAGCGAGGATTGCGATGTGGCGCATCGACGTTCGGGCACGAATCGGACGGGTAGGTGATGGTCGCGGGCGGCAGAATCAACGTGGATGCAGGTCGGTTGCGCGTTGAAGCGGTTGGATAGGATAAGGCGGTCGATCGCGACTACTCAGGCCCAGCAGGCTATACAACCGATTGGATACAAAGCGGCAATGCATCGGTCGTCATTGAGAACGCGCATAAAAAACATCGGCGGTTGAAGAAGGAGGGGGGGAACCTTCTTCGGGGAATACCGCCAATGCACCAGAAACTATGCCCCGGATTCGTTGAAGATGCAAATGCAATTGATCGTCGCCACACCTCGCGACACCCAAGATCATGGCGATTGCTGAGGCAAAAGATCACCAGGTAATCAATGGACATCTGACAGACAGGATTTCGCGCCGTTGGATCGGGCCGTAGCAACGGCTGTCGAAGCTATTGGGAATGCGAGCAGAGAAAACAAAGAATTCATCGTCGGCAAGACGCCTACAGGCACGCCAGATGGGAAGCGGGCGATGGGCGCTATCTTCTGGTGGAGGCATTGGCCCAATCCGCTTGTCGTTGACGACTAGCCAGTCTCCAAGTGTATCGATCCGATCTCCAGGGCCCGCGAGTATTGGCTTGAGAATGTACCAGTCGTCGCCGTTGTTTCCGGTACGTCTGAGTACATAACCCCGCGCCGCCGGCGGAATGCAGAAGTCCACAAGTTTGCCGACTGCCGGTTCTTCCGAAGAACGCAAATACAGGCCGGGTGCGACGCTCGGCGAAGTGTTGATGACGATCACGCGCTGGCCGACGACGGTTGGAAGGATTGCCCACGCGGCAATGAATCCGAATGCGATTCGCTTGCGCCACCGTTGCCGCCCGCCAAAACCGGGAACGAAAGCGGCGATTGAATTCAGTCGATTGGGCATCGAATTCATTCGGCAGTCGAGGAGTCCGCAAGCAACGGATGCAGCAGAATTTTATGCGCTGCCTCGGTCCAGAATGACGGCGGCAATTGCTCCAACTTCTTGCCGCGGCGCTTGAGGTCTTCAATAAGATCAAGAAGACAATCGACCGCGCCATCCTGGCCTGCCGGCCCGTGTTGATCAGCGATCGCATGGACGGCAACAGGGGCATGGATGCTTGGCAGTTCGTGGCCCGGTTGATCCGCCGCAAGCGCCTCAACGATTGCGACCGCGCGATGCTGACGGTCATATCCATACCGACGCCACCAAACCACTCCGAAGATTTGGCCTGGGCGGAAGTGGTACACGCCGCGCCCATTGCGCTCCTCGTGATGAAGCGTGGGCACCCCGAAACAAAGGCTGTCCAGTTGACGATGGGAAACGTAGCGGGAAACGAATCGGGTTAAGCTGACAGGCGCAAATCTGCCTCCTTCTCTGTTGCATTCCAATGAACCGAACATTATGCTAACATCTGGTCTGAGTCAAGATCGAAATGTCTATTTTGAATCCATTTTGAATCTGTTTTGAGTTGTTTTTGGATTGACGGATGTCATGGCGCTGGCATTTAATGTGGCTATGAATCACGCATCACGAACCGTAATGGTTACTGGCGAGCGTCTGGCCGCGCTTTGGCGAGAATCGGCGATGTCACAGGAATCCTTCGCGCATGCCATCGGGATGAAGCGGTCGGGGTTCCTCCGCCTGATGCAGCCGGGCGAGCATGGAATGTTCACCGACAACTTCCGACGAATGGCTGACGCCGTTGGCGTTGCGCCGAACGAATTACGCAGCCGAATTGGACCAGAAGGAAAAGCTGACTTTGATCTCGATTGTATTGCATCCGCATCGCTTTCTCGGGTCGGCCACGGTGTGTCGGGAGTGTCGGGCCCCGCGCATCCACTCCGAGAAATCACACGATTTCACGGAATCAGCGCCGGGGCACGTCTGGAACGGCTGCCCCTTGAAAATGGAACCTTAAAGGTTCCAGAGGATTTTGGTGAGTTCGCCGTGCGCGTTGATGGCGAGTCGATGGAACCTGAATATCCGAACAATGCCGTCGCGCTGTTTGAAAGCGTAGCTGGACAGCAATTTACCTTTGGGAAGGATTACATCATCTGGTTCGGCAACGGCGAGTGCTATTTCAGCCGGGTCGTCGAAAGTGATGACGACCGCGACGTACTGGTGCTGCAAAAGATCAATCCGGATCGGGAACGGTTTCCCGACCGGACGGTTCATCGACGCGAAGTCGAACGGGTCGCCCTCTGCGTGGGGGTGCTGATCCGCAAGAAGTGATTTGTGCTAACAAGGAAAAGACGATGTCGAAGCTCACACAATGGCTCGACCATCGCATGGAGGTGGTGGGACTGAATCGATGGAAGGATCTGTCAGAATACTCGGGCATTTGCCATCAAACGATCCGAGACATGAATACCTGCGGCTCGCTGCTGGTGCTGAGCCGCTCTGACGGGCGCTCGCTGGCCGCGGCGTTGCGCGTCTCGCTGCGCAAATTGGAACAGCTTGACGCTGGGCAACTTGACTGGATCGAGGACAAGTACGTCTATGACGTTGGAGTCGTGGGACGTCCAACCCCGTCACAGGAAAGCGATCCGGCCTACTGGGTTCCAAAGGAAGCCAAGGCCGAAGATCGCGGTACGCCGCTGATCGGTAGGATTCGGCCCAGTGGCAAGGCCGAACCTGATGAGGATTGGCAAGAGGAATGGGGGAGGCACATTCCTCAACGGTTTGGAAAAGGCCACGACATTTATGGATTGGAGCTCGATGCAACCAGGCAATCGGTCGTGTTGCGGAACATCCCGTTGTGGGAATTCCGGGAAGGGATGGCCGCCGTGTACTGCTGGAATGGGTGGGAAGCGGAGGGTTGGTTCGGGCGCGTTTACCTACAGGCTACCACGGCACGGGTTGTCACTGCGGATGGATCACAACACGATTTGGACCTCGTGAGCGTCGTGCGGATCGGCAAAGTTGTTGGGCGGTGGCCAAAATCTGAAAGGTCGTCCAGCTACGCTTAGACCTTTGCCCGCAGTATTTTTTGCCGATGCCTGTGGCAAATCACTATTCCGCGTCTGCATCTGCAGACGTAGGTTCTGCCACTATTCCATTTTCTGAACCGTTGCCTGGTCGTCCAGTCGATAGAAGCTACACATGCCAAAGCGGTATAGACAATACCTTTGACTTATTCAACTTCGCTTGCTAACATTTACCGAACAACGAAGTTGGTCAGCCCCTGCTGGAGTGAATGGACCATGAATACGGTCGAACCCATTGCGTCCGCATTGCCGCTCTATTTATCGCCCAAAGAACTCCAAGAGCGTTGGCGCTGCTCCCGCTCCAGCGTTGATCGGATCGCGCAACGCGCCCGCCTGACCCGTTTGTGCCTGGGCGAGGGTCGCAATGGAATTGTGCGCTACAGCCGAAAGGAGGTGGAAGCATTTGAAGAAAAAAGGCAGGCCTGAACCAAGACGCTTGCCACGAGCGTTTGTCAAAGCGGCCGTTCCGGAAATGCAAGTCCGCCGGAACGGCCGCTCTCTTTTTGTGTCATTCGATCTTGGCAACAAACATATCTACGCCGCACCGCGATCTGCGTTACCGGCGTCTGGCGCAGACGCCTCGGTCGTGACAGCGTTTCGCTGCACCGACGCCTTTGTTCCGAATTCGACTGAATCGCCCATTTCCTCTGAAATCAATGCTGCGTAGTGACGACTGCAAATCTCCGGTGAATTGCCCATTAGTTTGCTGATCTTGTAAAGACTCTCGCCTTTCATGGCGAGATGGCTGCCAAACGTGTGACGGAAATCCAGGCAACCCCACGGCAGTTTGGTGTCCTGGTTTATGGCGCACAAATCCTGCGAGAAGTTGTCCGGGTCCCATCGTTTGCCCACTGGACTCGGGAACAACCACGCTCCCTTGCCTTTCTCCGTCTTCAAGCGCCACTTGTCGAGGTAGTCGCGAAGTCGGGAGCTGATAGGAACGGCTCGATTTTTCTTCGTCTTCGGTTCCCACGCCTCGTCGTGGAGCTCCTTGCGCGCGCACCCGAATCAAGCCATGCTTTCCGGCACTCAAATCCAAATCGTCGTGCGTAAGCCACAAGAGTTCTTCCCGACGCAACCCGGCATAGATGAGTGTCGCCACCATCGCCTGCATCTTTAGATTGTCCGTCAGCGCATCAAGCTGCTCGTCGATCTGTTTGAGCGTGAGGAATCGGATGTTTGGTGCCGACTCGCGATAGCGCTCGACCTTGGACGCGGGATTCCGGTCGCCCGGAATGCGGATTCCTTTTTGCTCAACCGCCCAGTTGAACAAGCGCGTGAGAATTTCGCGGTAGCGGTTGGCGGTCTTGGGCGCGAGTCCACGACGCGCGACTTGGCCTGAAACAAATTCGACGATCTGGGCGGTGGTGATTGCCTCGAAGCAATCGGCCTCAATCACCGGCGATTTGTGCCGGCGATTCACATCGTCTTTCAAGGGACGTTTGCGGTTCTTTTCGGACACCTTCCGGCTTGTGATCTTGAGCGCATCGCAAACGGGGCCGAACACATCGCGCAGGTAATAGATGTCGGTCTGAGCGCTCTTCGCCGTCTTGGCCGTGCGAATCTGCGTGATGTATGCGCTCACGATGTCTGCGATGGGTGTGCGCGTCGGCGTGGGAAGGTCTTCGCCTTTGGCCCGTGCCGACTCGAAGAGCCGCTGCTTCTCTTTAGCGATCTGGAAGACGCCGGTGCCGAGGGATTTCTCCTTCTGCTTTCCGGCAACGTAGAACTTCACGTAGTAGACGCTTCCGCGCTTGAACAAATAGGCCATTGGCCACCTCCAAGGAACAAGTGTTAAACACTCCTTGGCGAGTACCATGTTTCCCCGGCCGTATGGGGCAGTTTATGGGGCAGCAGGCCCATTTTTGGCCAAAGAAAAAGGGACTCGCATTGCTGCAAGTCCCTTTGTCATCTGGAATAGCGGGGGGAGGATTCGAACCTCCGACCTCCGGGTTATGAGCGTTATAAGCCCAAAATCCGGAAATTTTTGTGAAATCAGGAACTTATGGTCACCGCGTCGTTTACGACGACGC
Source organism: uncultured Phycisphaerales bacterium (assembly GCA_963783845.1). Classification (GTDB taxonomy): domain Bacteria; phylum Planctomycetota; class Phycisphaerae; order Tepidisphaerales; family Tepidisphaeraceae; genus PALSA-1353. The sequence continues at coordinate 76,682 of CAWAPL010000018.1, read as the reverse complement.
GCCTACGGTCAACAAGTATACCATGTAACCCATGTTTTTCAATCCGTAGTGTACGCGCCAGTGTACGCGCAAACGCTCCTAAGTCCTTTAATTTCGTTGGACCTCCGGGGTGTGACGCCGATCATGGCTGATGGTGGTCAAACAGCTATCCAAGCTGTGCCTTTCCCATGCGTTTAGTGTACGCGCCAGTGTACGCGCAGAAATGGCAAAATGCAGGTATGAACGGCGTGTTTTTTCGACGCTGGATCGAGTTAGCGTAAAGCTGTCTTCGACTCATGACGATAACACTTGAAATGCACGGTAACACTCTGTATGTTATCGTGCAGTTTTAATGTGATGTCGGCCATGCAGACGGAACTCCACCAACTCGAACGTTATCTCCACGATGACCTTGGCGTCGGCGTGAACACCACGCCTTGGCGCGGCAAAGAGCGCCTGCCCCATTTCCTCAAGGAACTCTACGGCTTTGCAGAGCTGAACCTCCTAGGGCGGCATTGCCTCCTGGTAATCGACACGGCACCAGCAGAACAATCACCCGCCGCTCTGCGCAAGCACATGGATCTGATCCAGACCAAGCAAAAAGCTGACGTGGTCTATGTACGCGCTCGGATAACGGCATACAACCGGAAGCGCTTGATTGAGCACAAGGTGCCTTTCATTGTTCCGGGCAACCAGATGTATCTGCCGATGCTGGCGATTGATCTGCGGGAACATTTCCGGAGCTTGCGTTCGGAACTTCCCACATTGAGTCCGTCGACTCAGGCTGTGATTATCCACACGCTTCTTCGCAAAGTCGAAGTGCGTACTCCGTTGGAAATGGCTCAGCGCCTGGGATACTCCGCGATGACTATGACCCGCGCGTTTGACGAGTTGGAGGCTGCCAACCTCGCAGAGGTAACGGTTCGTGGCAAGGAACGCTGCCTTCGATTCACCGCACGCGGTCAGGAACTATGGACCAAGGCGCTGCCGTTACTTCGCAGCCCGGTAAACAAACGACTGTTCATTCGCCGCACCGAAGGCAGGGCCGCCGCCCTCCGTGCGGGGCTCTCGGCTTTGGCACAATATTCCATGCTTGCCTCGCCGGCGTATACCACCTACGCATTGACCCGCGAGGACTGGAAATCGTTGCGGCAGAAACACAAGTCGATTACGGTGCCAACCCGCGACTACGATACGGATGAGATCGAAATCTGGAGCTATCCTCCGGCTCTATTCGCCGATCGTGATGTGGTTGATCCGTTGTCGCTGTACCTTTCTCTAAAGGATGACCGCAACGAGCGCATTGAAGCGTCCCTCGAAGAGATGATGAGGAAACTGGAATGGTAAAGGGCCTGGAAATCTTCCGTGCGCATTTTCGTGATTACGCTGACCGCTACGTGCTGATCGGCGGCGCCGCGTGCGACATCGCCATGACCGGCGCCGGACTCGAATTTCGTGCAACCAAGGACCTCGACATCGTCCTGTGCGTCGAAGCGCTGGATGCCGCTTTTGTCAATGCGTTTTGGGTGTTCGTGCGCACCGCCGGCTACCAGGTCCAGGAGAAGTCAACTGGCCAAAAACAGTTCTACCGCTTCCAGAAGCCCAAGAATGAGAGCTATCCGTTCATGCTCGAACTTTTCGCGCGGCAACCCGATATGCTGGAGGTTGCCGAGGGCAGTCACCTGACTCCTCTTCCGATGGAGGAAGACGTGTCCAGCCTTTCGGCGATTCTGATGGATACCGGCTACTACGCATTCATCCAATCCGGCAGGCGGGAAGTCGATGGCCTTCCCGCTGTGGGCCCTGCGCACCTCATCACGTTGAAGGCGCGAGCATGGCTCGATCTCACCCAACGCGAGAAGAACGGTGAGAAGATCGACAGCAAGACGATCAAGAAACATAAAAACGATGTCTTCCGGCTGTACCAAATTCTCGATCCCACGATTGATCCAGCGGCTCCCGAAGCAGTCAAAAAGGATCTCCGCGATTTCATTTCCCGTATGGCTGGAGAGGACGTTGACCTCAAGTCGCTCGGGTTCCGCAGCGGCACGCGCGACGAGGTTCTGGCGGACCTCTCAAAGGTGTACCGTCTTGGCTGATTCCGTGATCGCCGCTCAGCATCCAACAAACCGAACAAGGCGTCGGTGAGGCGTTCCGAGTGTCCGGTGCCGCTCAAATTGCCATTAAAAGCCGGGTCCATGTGGATAGCCGTTTCTTCCCGAATAACTTCAAATTGACCGTTTGGTATCTTGCATACCGTCGCATCAACTGTAGAATGTGTACATTATGGCTAGCCCCCGATCAACTCGTGGAGCGTCGAAACCGGAATCACACCCTAAGACCGTCCAGCGGACGTATCGCTTCGACACCAAGACCTTCGCTGCTTTTGAAGATGACTGCGCACAGCACTTGTCCAATCCCAAAAGGGTGATTGAGGCGTTGATACTGCACTGGTTAGATGCGGGTACGGAAGAGCGTGCCGCAATGGCCCAAATGCATCGCGAGCGAATCGGCGCAGGATCGCACGACGAGGAATAGATCGTGCGGTGCGCGCCGTCAGTCCGCCACCTCGATCAGCGGAACCCAATTTGCTGACGGTCAACATTCCCTTATTGATGCCATAGTAAAAGTCTCATCGCTTCGGAGGGTTGAGACTAAAACACGAAACAGAAGTACAGCAGTTCCCAAAGGTTAGACGCGGCAGTCTCAAAGTCTCACGGTTTTTCGATTCTCCCCCACAAGCGCCGACTCCGATTCGAATTCGCTACTCGGCGCGTAGCGAATTCCCGCATCTCGCGTAGCACCATCTCTCGTAAATGAACGCGGCACCATCCCAAGCGTCACGAACCGCGTGATGGATTGGATTGCCAACACCCATTGAAGGCCTTTCTTCGCGCTGCGCGAGGCGAATTTGTCGGCCGAATCGCTGAGTTCAACCCGACCCAAACAAATCGCGAACATTTTTCTTGACTCGGCTGTTCGGCATGTGTACGGTATTGTCCATACCGATTAAACCATCGCATTAGTCAATGCGGATCGGTAGCGATCAATCAATAGGAGTCATTCCATGAAAAGCCTTCTCGTGCGTCGATCCTCGCTTCTAGTGCCTACGCTCGTCGGGGCAGCGATGTCCATAGCAGTTCCGAACACAGCCCGCGCCGCCGCCGCCAATGGTGGCCAGCCGCTTCCGTGGGAAGGTCCATTGAACCAAGTGCTGGCCAGCTTCACAGGCCCGGTAGCCAAGGCGCTGTGCATCCTCGCGATCGTCGTCATTGGGTTCGGATTTGCTTTCAGCGAAGGCGGCGGACTGCGCCGCATCCTGGGTCTGCTGCTGGGAGTATCCATTGCCGTTACCGCCACTAGCTTCGGCGTGACCTTCTTCGGCTTCGACGGCGGCGCCGGTTGGTAACGCCACGACAAGCTCACCGTCGGTTGAAACGAGCAGATGGAGAATGGTCATGACGCCGCCCTGAAGAAATCGAAGGATATGAAGTGCCCCTCCATGTGGCACTGACCCAACCGATCCTCATGGGCGGCGCCGCGGACGTTCGCGATCCTCAACGGCACGGTCGCCCTGGTGGTCGGAATGGGTTTGCACTTGTGGTGGCTGGGATTCCCAGCAGGAGCGGCTCTGCACATGACGGCTGTGCTGATGAGCAAACGTGACCCGCACTGGTTCGACATTTTCCGCCGACATGTCCGCCAACCAACGCACTTGGATTCCTGAATGGGAGATTTGCTCATGTGGAACCTTGGTGAATACCGCAATCATCCTCAGCGTCTAGCGGACCATCTGCCCTGGGCGACTTTGATCGCCCCTGGCGTGATGCTCAACAAAGATGGCAGCTTGCAGAAAACCATCGCGTTTCGCGGACCCGATCTGGATAGTTCAACCTCTTACGAACTCGTTGCCGCACGCGCCCGGATGAACAATGTGCTCCGTCGCCTCGGTTCTCATTGGTGCGTGCATGTCGAGGCTGCAAGGCGTTTGGCACACGTCTACCCGGCGAGCGACTTTCCCAATCCGGTTGCGGCGCTGGTCGATCAGGAGCGCCGGGATTCATTCACGGCGGATGCGATCCATTTTGAAAGCCAGTGCTTCATCACCTTCACGTATCTGCCACCGGCCGAAGGCATGACGCGGCTGGGCGATTTCTTTATCGACCGGCCCAACAACAAAGTGGATGGGCGGGTTTCTTACCGGGCCCACTTCGATCATTTCATCGGCCAAGTGGATCAGATCGTGAACCTCATGGCGTCTTTCATGCCCGAAGTCCATCCGTTGGATGACAGCGAAACGCTGACGTACCTTCATTCGTGCATCTCGGATCGGCGGCTGAATGTCGCGGTGCCGGAACGTCCCGTTCTATCTCGACGAAATGATTACCGACCGGCCCCTGGCCGGCGGTTTGTCACCTCGGCTCGGACGATTATTTCTCAAGACAGTCTCTATCCGCGCCTACGTCAATCGCACGCTTCCCTGCCTGCTTGACCGCTTGAACGAGTTGCCGATCGAGTACCGTTGGATTGGGCGTTACCTCCCGATGGATAAGACCGACGCCACGCGGCAACTGAACAAGCTGCGCCGTCAGTGGTTTGCCAAGCGTAAGGGAATGGTGACCCTGCTCAAAGAGGCCATCACCAAACAGGAATCCAAGCTAGAGGACTCCGACAGCTTGAACAAATCCGAGGATGTGGATGCAGCGCTGCAGGAGCTCGGTGGCGATCACTGCTCGTTCGGGGATTTCACGCTGACGATCACCGTTTGGGATGAGGATGAGCAAACCGCGACGGAAAAAGCACGGGCCGTTCAACAAGTCGTGGATGGCGTGGGCCTCGTTACCGAAATCGAAGATTTCAACGCGGTCCAGGCCTGGATGGGAAGTCTGCCGGGTCATGCCTACGCGGATGTGCGCCGGCCGCTCATGTCATCGCTGAATGTGTGTGACTTGGTGCCGCTCAGCGCCGTTTGGTCCGGACCTGCGCGGTGCGCCCATTTGAATGGGCCGCCGCTCCTGGTCACGCGCACGAAGGGCTCGACGCCATTCCGACTGTCTCTGCATCAGGGCGATGTCGGCCACACGATCGTCGCCGGACCGACCGGCGCCGGCAAATCGACGCTTCTGAATCTCCTGGCCTGCCAATGGCTCCGATATCCCGGCGCTCGAGTTTATATCTTCGACAAGGGCGCAAGCTGCCGCGCAATGACGCTGGCAATGAATGGCGACTTCTACGATCTCGGCGGCGACGGCGCAGAGATTTGCTTCCAACCGCTTGCCGGCATCGACGATGAATCGGAACTGGCCTGGGCGCAGGAATGGGTTTCGGATTTGCTGCACCGAGAAAAGGCGGAGGTCACACCGGCAAGGAAACAGGAACTATGGGGAGCGCTGTCCAACCTGGGTTCCATGCCGCGAGCGCAGCGCACTCTCAGTACGCTCCTGGGTCTTGTACAGGATGCCGACGTGCGACAGGCAATGCGGAGCTACACATTGGATGGTCCGCATGGGCGGCTGCTGGACGCGAATCAGGACACGCTAACTGACGACGATGGCGAGCGCGGTGCGCGCTGGCAGGCGTTCGAGATGGAACATCTGATGCACAGCCGGTCGGCGCTATTGCCGGTCTTGACGTATCTGTTCCGTCGATTGGAAAAGCGATTCGATGGCTCACCCACGCTGATGATTCTCGATGAGGCGTGGCTTTACCTGACCGAATCGCTCTTTGCCGCCAAGATCCGTGAATGGCTCAAGGTGCTGCGGAAGAAAAACGTGGCAGTCATCTTCGCCACGCAAAGTTTGTCGGATATCGCCGACAGCCCGATCGCGCCGGCGATCATCGAAAACTGTCCGACGCGCATTTTCCTGCCCAACGGCAATGCGATGGAGGAGCGCACGAGGAAAGTATACGAATCGTTCGGTCTGAACGAGCGGCAACTGCAAATCCTCCAGCAGTCGATTCCGAAAAAGGACTACTACTACCAAAGCCGCGAAGGCAACCGCCTCTTTGAGCTTGGCCTGGGCGAACTCGCGCTGGCCTTCTGCGCCGCCGGTTCACCGCAAGATCAAGCGCGAATTACCAATGTGCTGAAAGAGCACGATGGCGAGCAATTCTCGCGTGCGTACCTGAACGAACGGGGCCTGGGGCATTGGGCCGAGCGCCTGGAGACATTCAATAGTGAAAGGAAAGATCATGATCAACTCATCCTTGAATTTGACGGCAAAGCGACTGGTTCCGAAACATCCATCGCGGCGACGTAGGCTTCTGGCGGCCGTGTTCCTTGCCACCGCTGCGGCGCTGGTGTTTCTCCCGGCGCGGCGGGCGGATGCCTTCTTGTTCGACATTGTCTTGGACCCGATTGCGCTGGTCGAAAATGTCCTGAAGGTGGTGGACCTGGGCGAACAGATCGACGCGGTGGTCCAGCAGGTGGAGAACGAGGTCAAGGAACTGGAGCATCTCAACCTGAGCGCCGTGCCGAACATTGCCGGAATCGTCTCTGGCGTTGAAGGGCAACTGGAATCCAGCCTTTACAGCACGCCGAACCCCGCCAGCCAACTCGACACGCGCTATCCGGCGGACATGAGCAATGCCGCCTGGACGCAGTTCCAGTCGGATCAATCGACGTGGACGGATAACCAGCGCCAATCGCTGGTGGAGAACCGGCAATTACAAAATCAGGTTTATCAGGACATGGATACAACGACCCAGCAGGTGCAGCACATCGTCGATGCGTCCAACTCGGCGTCCGGTGAAACGTCGGCGGTCCAAGCGCACAACGATCTGCTCGCGGTGGCCTCGGGTGAACTGGCCAAGCTGCAATCTCTGAGGGTCGTGCGCTCGCGGCTCAAGACCGAGCAATTGGCCCAACAGCAATCGGAATCATCATATGCGGAGTCTGAACGGGAGCGAGTGCGCACCGGATGGGATAACCCGGCGCCGCCGACGGAGACAGTCGTCGATCCGTTTCAGAACTGAACCGCGAACAAAACCCTTGAAGGAATTTTGCGAAACAGGAGGTTTGCCATGACACGATCAAAGAAACGGTTTCTCATTTTCGCCGCAACGGCGGCGCTGACTTGTGCCCACGGCCGCATTCGCGGACATCGTCTTCGATCCGACCAACTTCGCCGAAGCGGTCATCCAGGTGGCGGACGATGTGCAAATGGTTGACCAACTCTATCAAGAGGTCACGAACGAAGTGGCCATGCTGAAAAGCTGGAACTTCACCCAATTGCCCGGAATCTTGCAAAGCATGAACGTGTGGCAGCAGGTGTTCGGCCAAGCCGGCACAACCTATTCGTCCACCGACCCCGGGAGCACGCTTAACAGCCAATATCCATCCGATCCAAGCAATTACACGAATATGACGGATGCCAGTTATCAATCCATGCAGAAGGGTTGGGATCAGGAAGAGAGAAACATCCTGGTCGAAAACCGCACCGTTCAGAACGAGACATACCTGAATTTGCAGCCGACGGCGACAGCGCATTCAAGCCTACGTCGAACACTCCAATTCCGCGTCCGGCGCCACCTCGGCCATGCAAGCCGGAAATGAAGAAGTCGCGACGCTGGTGGCGCAGCTTCAAGCGTTACAGGCCCAGGAAATCACCGATGCCCGCGCCGAAGTCGAGCGCGACGCTCAGGATCAGGCCGAGCAAGCATACGCCGAGCAGCAGCGCCAGTCTGTTCGGGGCGATTGGAGCATTCCGCAGCAACCGACCAGCTCAATGGTGTCCGCTTTCCCACTGGCCAATCAGTAAGCGCAAGAACAAGGAAGAAAGGTCAGGTGATTCCATGACGGCGATTCTGGCAGTTGATTTTGGCAACGGTGGTCCCGATCTCATCAATGATGTGGCCAACCAATACATCAACGCGATCAACAACGGCTTTGGGCTTATCAAGGGCGATGTCACCTGGATTCTCAACGTCCTCATCATCCTGAGCATCATGTGGTCGGCAGCGCTGTGGGCGCTGAGCGACGACCATGTCATTGCCCATTTTGCGAGGAAAATCGTCTACATCGGTTTTTTTGCCTGGATCATCCAGAACTGGCAGTCGCTCACGGACAAGCTGGCATCGTCGTTCATGAATCTTGGCCTCAAGGCCGGCGGATTCGACGGCGCGAGCTACTACACGTCGCAGCCTGGGAACATCGCCTATCTCGGGTACACGACGGCGCAGCCGCTCATGGACCAGATCGCGCGGCTGACCGGGCCGGTCGCGTTCTTCAAGAACATTGTCGAGATCATATTCCTCTTCCTTGCAGTCGCCGCGATCGTCGCGGCGTTCTGCGTCATCACCGTTCAGGTCGTCGTCGCGGTGTTGACGTTTAAGTTCGGCAGCCTCGCCGCGTTCGTGCTGGTGCCGTTCGCGGTCCTGTCCAAAACGGCGTTCATCGCCGAGCGCCCTTTGGGCTGGGTAGTCGGGTCCGGCGTGCGCTTGATGGTGCTGACGCTCGTACTTGGAGTCGGAAACAACATTTTCCAATCGCTCAAAGTGCCGGCAGGCCAAACCGTTACGACCTATCAGGCATTCTGTATCGCCCTGGCAGCGCTGCTTCTTATGGCGCTTTCGCTGGTCGCCTCGCGCCTGGCCACTGACATGATTATCGGTGGGCCGAGTCTGGGCGTCGGCACGGCACTCAATACGACCGCCGTGGCGTTCAACACGACAGCGGCCGCCGCCGGCAAGACGCGCGCGGCTGTACAGGCTGTCAAGATGGCGGCCGCGGTGCCAACAAAGGGCGCGATGTTGGTCGCGTCGGTGGGCACAGCAGCCGTCCGAAAGATCACGGGCAACGGTGGTAGCACTGGCAACAAAACTGGAGCTACTGCGGCATCGGCCGTCTCTGGCTCAACTGCAATTCAAGCGGGCAGTCCTACGGCGTCAGCGAATACCGCCAGCCGCGTGCCAGGGCCAAGCTCGCCAAAAGGAACAAGCGGTCCAACCAACACAGGAGGGACTCCAACATGAGTTTTCCGAATATGACAACCAGTTACGGCAAGAACGGTGGATCGGGCGACACTCACAACCCCTACGCTCGCGCCGCGGTGGCGTGGGATGAACGGATCGGATCGGCGCGCGTGCAAGCATGCAACTGGCGATACATCGCGTTCGCGTCGATGGCCATCGCGTTGATCTCTACCAGCGGCGCGGTCGTCCTGGGCGTCAAGAAGCAGGTCGCCACCTACGTCGTTGAAGTGGACAAGGCTGGGATGCCGGGTCGGATCACGCTGGCCAGCGCGCCGTATCAACCTGCGACAGGCTCAGGTGGGCTACTTTGTTGGCGAAGTCGTGCGTCTGGTGCGCGAGCGTCCGCTCGATCCCGTCGTGATGCGTCAGCAGTGGACCAAGGCATACCAGTTCCTCGCCGGCCAAGCGGTCAACGCGATGAACGAATACGCTGCATCCGACGCGGGCATGAAGAACTTGCCCGGCGAGGGGGCCACCGCCCGTACCGTCGAAATCAGCAGTATCCTTCAAAAGGCCAATGACACCTTTCAGGTGCGCTGGGTCGAGACGACCTATGCCAACGGCCTCCGCCGCTCGCGCGAGGAATACACGGGACTCTTTCAGGTCAAATTGATGCCCCCACGGGATGAGTCGGATTCTTTCAAGAACCCCATTGGCGTTTACATCACGAATTTCACCTGGAGCCGAGAGTTTTCGGGGGCGGTCATGCGCGACGATAGCTTGCGCCGCGCCCAATCCATCGGCTCCCAATCCAAACAATCCTGACAACGGAGGCATGCAATGAATTATCCCAAAATGAATTATCGTTGCCCCTTGCTAAGGTTTGGCTTACTCCTCGCGACACTCGCGCTTGGCGGCTGCGAATACTGCGAAACGCCGACAGTGCCGGTGATGCCGGACCCACGACTGCGACCGGCGGCGCTGATGCCCGATGACTTCGGGAATGTGCCAAGAATCGTCGAGGTCAAAGTGCCGGTGGCGAGTCCGCAACTTCGTCCCGTTGGCACGGGCAATAACGAGCCGGCCATCCAAACCGGTGCGGCGGCAATCGCCGCGGCCAATGCGGGCGCGACGACTCAGCCGACTTCGGATGGCTTCCTGAATGCCATTCAGTATTACGACTACGCGCCGGGTGTCGTCTATCCAGCTATCACTTCGCCGGGATACGTCACCACCATCGCGCTGCGTCCGAATGAGAAGCTCATCACTGCTGCGGCGGGTGATACGGTGCGCTGGCTCGTCGATAGCGTTCAATCCGGTTCGGGCGAGACGGCGCAGACGTTGTTGCTGGTCAAGCCGCGTAAGGCGGGATTGCAAACGAATCTGCTCATCACCACCGATCAGCGAATCTACACGCTGGACCTGACCAGCATTGATATGGGTGTTTACCACACCATGATCGCCTGGAACTATCCCTTTGGAGATGTCGTGATGATCCGCAATCAAGTGGCGGCGCAGCAGGCGGCGGCGCAGGCTACCGTCGCAACGGGATTGGATCTGTCCAAGGCCAATTTCAATTATCTGATCCTGCGACAGAAGCATTCGGCGACACCGCCTTGGTGTCCGCTGCGCACCTTTGATGACGGGCAAAAGACTTACATCCAGTTCCCGCCGAAAGTCACGGTGACCGAAGCGCCGCCGCTGTTCGTCATGGGCCGCAACGGTGACGCGCAGCTCGTCAACTACCGGGTCAAAGGCGACTGGTACATCGTGGATCGTTTGTTTGATAAAGCGGAATTGCGCCTCGGCCAAGCACCGCAGACCATTGTGGCGATTGTTCGCGCCGATGCCAAAGACTGAAGAGGAGAACGGCAATGCTGCCAAATAATACTTCCAACTTGGGACAGCCGGCACAACCAACCAGCAATGGCGAAGAACGGATCGACGTTCGCGGTACGCCGCTGCCGGTCACGCGGATCAGTCGCCGAGCATTGTTGCTGGCCGGAATTTTCGGCGCCTCGCTCGGTCTGGTCGTCCTGATGCTCGGCTTCGGCGACCATGGTGCGCCGCGTAAGGACGGACCCGCCGACGAAAACGCGATTCGTCCGTCGGGGCCGATTGAATCAGTGAAAGACCTGCCACAAGACTATTCATTCGATGTGAATCGCCTTGGGCCTGGTTATGACGGCGTGGGCGGACTACCGACACCGGCAACCCGTCCAGCGGGACCATCCGCACAAGATCAGGCGCTTGCCCAGGCGATGCGCGAGCTCGCCGAACAACGGCGAAAGATGCTGGAACAGCAGCAGAAGGAACAACAAGCGGCGCTCGATTCGCCACTGCTGTTCGGTGGGGCCAGGTCAGCCTCGTCATCAACGACATCTACGGGGATGAGATCGGGTCCGGCGACTATGCCGACGATTGTAATGGTCGGCCCGGACGGCAGTCATGCAGCCATGTCTGGTGCTGGCGGCGGAGATCAGAATGTCGGTGGACCCGACACTGGACCCTTCGGCGGTGCCATCCAAAACCATCAACAGGAGAAGGAAGCGTTTTTGACTCAAGGGGCGGCGGTCGAGCCTTACCTGTCCAAGCCGCTGCTCAACACGATCTCCAAGTATGAGTCTGAAAGCCGGTAGCGTCATTCCCGGCGCTTTGGTGACCGCGATCAACACGGATCTTCCCGGCGAAGTGATCGGCCAGGTGACGGAGAACGTCTACGATACCGTCACAGGGAATTACCTGTTGATTCCGCAAGGCTCGAAGCTGCTTGGCAAATATCAGAGCCTTGTCACAAACGGCCAAAACCGAGCGCTGGTTGTATGGCAACGGCTGATCTATCCGAACGGCAACTCGATCGTGCTGGACGGAATGCCGGGGACGGATGAAGCCGGACAAGCCGGACTACAGGATAAGGTCGATTACCACCTGGACAAGCTGGCGGAAGCGACGGCATTGACCACGGCCCTCGCCTATGGCGGTAACCTGGCTCGCAATCCCAATAGCAGCAGCGGCAACAATAGCCAAGACGTGGTTGGCGATACTGTGGCTCAACAAGTCAATCGGATCGGCGAGAAAGTGATCGACCGCGAACTCGACGTGCAGCCGACCATCACCATCCGGCAGGGCTGGCCCCTGCGCGTCCTCGTCAACAAAGACATGATCCTGGAACCGTATGTCCCTTGACGCTGATGGAGATACCCATGCCCGAAATTGCATTGCATCCGTTCCACCAGACAACTCGCGTGAAGTTGACCGTAGAAATTAATCACGAACTGGCGCAAGACCTGGAGCGCTACAAAGCGTTTTACAAACAGGCGTATGGTGCGGACGTGTCGGAATCCGACCTACTCCGCGAAATGGCCCGTCGTTTCATGGATGGCGACCGTGAATTCCAAGTCGCCAAGTATGGCCTAAAGGCCCGATCGCGCACTCTCCGACAGCCCACCGCGTCTTCACTGGTGCCGGCGCCGAAGGAGCAACCTTGATCGCGGCCACCGCAACCCTTGCAGTTTTCAAGCGGCAATCTTCACCGACCACGATTCAAGTGGTAACGATCCTCACGGACCTGGCGGATATCCGGCCACACGACGCGATCGCGCCGGCGTTGCCGACGTACGACGAGGCCGTTCGCATCGCGACGGAGCGGGGTTTGGCACGGGAGCCACGGATCGGATTCCTCATACAATTCGGTGTGGCCGAGTTCGTGCCCGTGTGCGAACGCATTGTGTGCGGAACGGCGGAAGAACTGGATTCTCTTGCGGCCGCAATGACCTGAATGAAGCCACTCAAACTGGAGGTGTGATATGGCGCAATCAACGAACAACGCGAACAAAACCGAGAAGACGGTGAATCGTCCGGTTCAAACCATCCGCTATGGCTCTGTCCGTGCCGCGATCTGGCGCAACATTGTGGACAACGGCAACGCCAGCCGGTCACTTTATTGCGTTACATTCAGTCGTTCTTACAAGGACGGCGAAAACGCCTGGAAAGAGACCGCCAGTTTCGGAGCCGATGACCTTCTGCTTCTGGCCAAAGCGGCGGACGAAGCGCATACATGGATCACAAAGCAGCGCTCAGCAGATGCAAGCGCGGAGAAATAGCATCCTGATAGGCCACGCTCTGGTCCGCGCCGACGGCAAATTCACAGCCATCTATTCTGGATAGCCGACGTTGAGGGCGACGACGTGTGAGATATTCAAGCGGTGTCGAATTCCCGGCGTTGACATCTGCCGATGCCCGCCTCCATTGCATCACCCGGATCAATTTTGTCCGAAGTGAATGCCATGGAAAGAACAAATGTTGAGCGAGTGATGCGGTTGCTTGAACAGGCCGTCGCAATGCACGCCAGAACAGAGGGACTCATCAATGAAGCCGCGTCCCTCCTGCAATCTGGCTTATTGAAGGGAAATAATGGTCAATCGAACGGTCGAATGACACGGTCATTCCCGTATGTTGATCATGCAACACTTTCGGTCCGTTGGCACGGGTCAACTTGCGGTCTGGGCGCCACGATCCCACTGCGTCTATTTGAGCGCCTGTGCCGCCGACCCAATTGCTTCGTTTGTCACGAAAACCTTCTTCAAGATGTCTGGCAGGGCGCGCGAAAGTCACAAAACACTGTGCGAAGCACTGTTCGCCGTCTGAAGCGCAGCCTGGAGGACGCCGGGATGAGCGACCTGGCCCAAAGCATACGTTGCGAAGGTGGCCGCTATGCTCTCATGCTCCAGGCATGATCATTTTGCACGAAAATTGCACAGGAATGCACCCTGAAATGGCACAAGCGTCCGTCATACTTCCGCCTTGTGCCCCAAGTGCTCGACCGTGAATGTCTGTTCATCACGCGAGAAGCTCTATGAAGCGACCGGAGATAAAGCGTGCAAACCGATCCCTTTTCCGAGAAGCCCGAACCATCGGCACCCAAAATTCGTGCGGCCCAATACGTTCGCATGTCCACTGACCACCAGAAGTATTCGACGGAAAATCAGGGCGATATTATCCACGAGTACGCGGCACGGCGCGGATTCGAAATCGTTCGGACCTATGCAGACGATGGTAAGAGCGGGTTGCGCATTGAGGGTCGGGACTCACTCAAGCGCCTGATTACCGATGTGGAAAACGGCGAAGTCGATTTTCAGGCGATCCTCGTTTACGACGTAAGCCGGTGGGGCCGATTTCAGGATACGGACGAAAGCGCCTACTACGAATACATATGCAAGCGGGCCGGAATTAACGTTTACTATTGCGCGGAGCAATTCGAGAACGACGGCAGTCCAGTCTCCACAATCATCAAGGGCGTCAAACGCGCGATGGCTGGCGAGTACAGCCGCGAGCTATCGTCAAAGGTCTTCAAAGGCCAGTGCAAGCTGATCCAACTCGGATTTCGCCAAGGCGGAACGGCCGGCTTTGGTCTGAGGCGCATGTTGCTGGATCAGACAGGAACGTCGAAAGGCGTCTTGAAACGTGGGGAGCACAAAAGTCTTCAAACTGATCGTGTCGTTTTGACGCCAGGCCCGGATAACGAGGTCGCAATTGTCCGCGAGATTTATCGTCAGTTCACGCGCGAGGTAAAGCGCGAGGCGGAAATCGCAGAGTGGCTGCAGGACCAAGGTGTCCCCACTGAAACCGGCCGGCCGTGGACCCGTGGCATGGTCTATCAGATCCTGGCGAACGAAAAGTACATCGGCAATAACGTCTATAACCACATCTCGTTCAAGCTGAAGAAAAAGCGAGTTCGCAACGCCCCGGATATGTGGGTGCGGGCCGATGGTGTCTTTAAGGCGGTGGTCGATCCCGAATCGTTTTTCGTGGCGAAGGGAATCATTCAGGAGTGCGCCAGAACGTACAGCAACGATGAAATGCTCGCCAAATTGCGGCATCTCTTGGGCCAGACCGGTGAGCTTTCTGCGGGAATGATCGACGATGCCGACGGCATGCCGACTACGCGCCGGATACCGGCATCGCTTCGGCAGCCTGATTGAGGCGTATCGACTGGTCGGCTTTGATCCCGGAAGGGATTACGAGTTCGTCCAAATCAACCGTAAACTGCGCACTCTTTACCCTGAACTGCTGGGTGATACCGTTTCAAAACTCAACGGGATCGGCGCCACCGTTACCCACGATGCGCAAACGGACCGCCTTCTGATTAATGGCGAGTTCACCGCCCTTATTGTCCTGGGGCGTTGCAAGCCTACGCCTGCCGGCCGATTGCGATGGCAGATTCAATTGGAACAGGAACGGCCGCCGGACGTGACCATCGCCGTAAGGATGGATGAGGACAACCAGCGGCCCGCCGATTTTTTCCTTCTGCCGTTCATGGACATTTCAGTGCCGGACCTTCGCCTTCGCGAATTCAACGCGGCACCCATTGAGACCTATCGGTTCGAGACGTTGGACTATTTCATTGAAATGGCGGCCCGCACTCGAATCGAGGTGGCCGCATGATTTCCAGCAGCGACGACAAAGTTGCGATAATTCCGATTGACCAGATCAATGTGGTCAATCCTCGGTCGCGGGGCCAGTTCAAGTTTCGGCAGATCGTCGAAAATATTGCCAAGATCGGCTTGAAGCGGCCTATTACTGTTGCCCGACGACCGGCGCAAAATGGGCCCTACCAGTACGACCTGGTCTGCGGCCAAGGACGATTGGAAGCGTGCCGCGCCAATGGTTCCAAGGTCGTTCCGGCCATCGTGTTGCAAGTTACTCGCGAAGAACTCCTGCTGATGAGCCTCGTGGAAAACCTGTGCGGAAGCGGAATACAACGATTGAGCTTGCAAAGGAAATTGCCGCCATGAAAGAACGGGGTGCCGATTTCTCCGAGATCGTGCGCCGCACCAATCTGGATATCAGTTACGTCCGGGGCATCATCCGGCTCTTGAACAAGGGCGAAGAGGGTCTGCTTCGTGCCGTTGAACGGGGACAAATCCCCATTAGCATTGCCATAACTATTGCATGTTCCGATGACGATGCGGTGCAGCGGGCACTAACGGAAGCATACGAAAACAAGCATCTTCGCGGCAAGGCCTTGCTGAAGGCCCGCCGCCTCATCGATCTACGCCGCGCACGCGGGAAAGATATGCGCAACGGCCGCCACAACGGAAATGAGTCTGTCTGCTGATAAACTGATGAAGGCATATCACCTGGAAACGTCGCGACAGAGGCTCGTTGTTCACAAGGCGAAGATGTGCGAGACGCGCCTTCTGTTCGTCGTGTCGTGCGCTCAAATCGCTTTTTCAGGATGAAGGCTTTGTGACGCTGCTGTGCGCCGAGTCGCTGGACTCCTTGCCGCAGTATATCGCTGAGCAAATCAAAGGAGAACAATCATGAGCGAATCGCTCGATGTTCGTTTGGCATTCGATCCGAACGGCATTCGATTGCCACTCGACCGAATCCTGCCGCTAAAAAGTATCGAAGCCGATCCGAAGAAAAGTCCGACTTACACTCGGATTGTGAAGTCGATTGCGGAGATTGGCGTCATTGAACCGCTGATTGTTTATCCCCACAAATCCCAAAAAGGGATGTATCTGCTGCTCGACGGCCACTTGCGGCTCAATGCCTTGAAACGCCTGGGCC
The DNA here is from genome assembly GCA_963783845.1 of uncultured Phycisphaerales bacterium. Lineage (GTDB taxonomy): Bacteria > Planctomycetota > Phycisphaerae > Tepidisphaerales > Tepidisphaeraceae > PALSA-1353. The sequence goes on along the minus strand of CAWAPL010000018.1, from coordinate 60,218 downwards.
ATCAGGACGTGCTTTGCTTGGTCAGCACGGAAGACGAAGCCTATACCTACAACCACAAGGTCAGCCGTGTAACGCCGATTCAAGAACACCTCATGATTATGAAGGCGATTGAGCAAGGCGTCTCGGAAGAGCGCATCGCGGCGACATTGGACATAGATGTGGCCCGCATTCGGCAGAAACGAGATTTACTGACGGGCATCTGTCCGGAAGCTATCGCGTTGTTGAAAGACAGAAGCGTCTCACCGGGCGCCCTACGGGAAATGCGAAAGGTTAAACCGATGCGTCAAATCGAAATGGCCGAACTGATGCTTGCGTCCGCCAATTGCACCGAGTCGTACGCCAAATGCCTCTTCGCCGCGACACCGCAAGAGCAGACTCACCGATCCCGAGAAAGCCAAGGAGATAAAGGGCGTTAAGCCCGAGGATATGGCTCGGATGGAAAAAGAACTCGATGCGCTGGGGCGGGATTTCAAGATGATCGAGCAAGGCCACGGGCGAAACGTGCTGAATCTGGTGCTCGCCGTGGCGTACCTTCGCAAGCTGTTGGACAACGCCGGGGTCGTGCGATTTCTGTCGCAGCGGTATGCGGACATTCTCGCCGAATTTCGAAAGCTAGTCGATACCGCATCGTTGGAAGCGACTGCTTAATGACTGAGGCAATTGGGTGCGTATCTATGAGTTTGAGAGCGCGCCTTTGTCACATTTCGATCGGCCTCTTCATGGGCCCGGCTGGCTCGCATTCAAATCGTTGCACGTGACATATCGTTAGAATTTCTTATTCAACTCTCTTCACGCCCGCTCCTCCTGCTCGACGGCTTCCTCAGGCATGGCGATCGCGGCTTAGGAAGCATGGTTCACTACATAATTCCCGCCGTCGAATCCGTCGATTTGCACAATGTGACGAACGGTACGGCCCGCAGTTCCGCTGACTCGTTCAATAAAGATCACCAGATTGATGGCCGACGCGATGGATCGGTTGGGTATGATCTGCGAGGCTTCGCCCACCAGGTCTTCGATGCGCCGCAGCGCATCGGCGGCGGAATTCGCGTGAATGGTGGCCACGCCGCCGGGATGGCCGGTGTTCCATGCTTTGAGCATCGCCAGGGCCTCCGGTCCGCGCACTTCACCAATGATGATCCGGTCCGGTCGAAGGCGCAACGTCATGCGGAGCAAGTCGGTCATCGTGACCCGCGGCTCGGTGTTCTTTGTAAGCAATTCCACCTTGTCCTCCGCGGGGCATTGAAGTTCCTTGGTGTCCTCGATGAGCACGATGCGATCGCTCTTGAACGGCGGCTCGGCCAGGATGGCGTTGACCAGCGTAGTCTTGCCCGATCCGGTGCCGCCAGCCACAAGAATGTTCTTCCGGTCAACGACGGCGCGGCGAATTACCTCGGCGCCAGCGGCCAGCAGGATTCCCTTAGCAACATAGTCGTCGAGGGTGAAGACGATCGATGCCCGTTTGCGAATGGTGAACACGGGACGCTCAGCCAACGGGGGCAACAACCCCTGGAAGCGTTCTCCGCTGCGCGGCAGAACGCCCGCGACGGCAGGACGGTCCGGCGTCACCGTTTCGCCCATATGGCTCGCTAGAAGCCGGATCGTGGTTTCAGCAGCCGCCTGCTCGATTCGGCCCACTCTCTCGCGTCCAACGCCGGCTCGATCCACCCAGAGACTTCCATCGGGGTTGGCCATGATCTCCACCACGTCGGGACGGCCCAGTGCCTCGGCGATCAACGGTCCCAAGGCGTGATAGAGGCTTTCCTGTTGTCGGTGGTGGACGGAATTTGCGTTAGCTGCCATGATTGAGTTCCTTGTTTTGAGTTACTTCTCCCCGTTTGGCTCGAACAACACCCAGTCACGATCGCCATTTGGTGCATTGGCTGGCGCGGTTTGTTTTGATGCACGGTCTTTGGCCTTAGCTGCGCTATAAGCGTGATTGACCGGGGCGGCCACCTCAACGGCATCTCCTTTTTGCTGTGGCTGCGTTGATTCCTTTGCCGGTTCAAATTCTGGCAAAGGAAGATCGCCGAGGATTGATTCACCCTTGCGCAGATTCTTCGCGAGCGTGTCCAAGTAGCTATGGAAGCGTTGCTTCCCGCTGAGGATCGCGGCTGTCTTGGTGGCGTCTGGAATCGGGGTGGTGTGATTGAAAAAGGAGCGCATCCCCAGCCCGACCATCTCCTTGAGGATCTGAATCTCCAGCGTCAACCGCTGGTCCAGCCGGCGCAGCGCGTGGAAGTTTCGTTCGACAGCCTTAAGGATCTCCTGTTCGCGTTCGCTCCGGTACGCCGACAAGAGCGATTCCTTGGCCGCTTCCGCCACAACCGCCGACATCGAGAGTTTCATTTCGCCTGTGCGCTGCCTGGCGGCCAGCAGCACTTGCGGCTCTAAAAAAACCGAAAGCTGGGTCTTTCGTTCACTCACGTGTATTCACTTTCAGAATGAAGGTTCTGGTCTGCCGCGTCTTGTTCCGTATCCTCATCGGATTCCACAGGGGGACCGCCGCTCGGCAATGGGTTGTTGTGACTAGGTGCGGGGAATGCCAACTCTGGACCTTTGGGCCGCTCGTGCAGCCAGTCGATTTTGGGTTTGGCGGGTACGTTCAGATATGCTGACTGATCCGGCGCTGGCAGAACCCGTTTCATGAAGATCGGATCGCTGAAATATCGCACCTTCTTCACGCGCATCGGCTTGAAGCCGGTCACAAACGTGAGTTGATCGTCCGCCGGCAATTCCCGAATATCTCCGGGCGATAACAGTGGTCGGACCTGTTCGCTGTGGCTGATAGTTCTGGCGCCAAGGTTCCGTGCGGCCTGGGAATAACTCTCCCGGTACTCGGTCACGGTGCCGACCATCTGGCTGATGCGCTGGCATGTAACGGTATCGGCAGCAGCGAAAGTGCTCAGGATGTGGCAGTTGTCCAGGATCGTGTTGTTCGTGCCATACTGCTCGATGATGTCATTGAACGATTGGACGATCAGGTGCGCCTTGATTCCGTACCCGGTCATCTGGCGCAGGTTCATCGTGAAAAAGTCCAATCGTCCGAGCGTCGGGAACTCATCCAGCGACAGCAGCAGCCGATGGTTCTTTGGGCGGCCGGCGCTGTCGCGGTCCAGGTATTCCATGAGTGCCCGGCATGTCTGATTGATCATCAGCCGGACCAACGGGCGCAAACGGGGCGAATCCGAAGGTGGCGGCTGGATGTAAAGCGTCATGGGCCGGTCGGCGCACACCAGATCACTCAACCGAAAATCGCTGACGGCGGTGTTGCGGGCAATGATGTCGTCCGCCCAAAGCGTGAGGTACGCCGCCGCCGTTCCGCACACGCTGGACTGGAATTTGGCCGGCTGGCGGCGAGCTCATTGGCAACCAACGCCACTTCCGGGTGAACCTCCGGCGCACCGGACAGCGGATTGAAGCGGTGCGGCGTGCGGATCATCGCCAGGGCCGTCCGCTTGAAGTCGAGCAATCGCGCCCGTACCGTCGCCAGATTCTTGTATTGATCCGGTTCGGTGTAGAGCACATGCAGGATCAGCACCACCAGAAATTGGCTCGCCTGCTGGTCCCAAATGTCCATCGTGTGCTTTGCGCCAGTTGGGTTCACCAGCATCTCGACGATGTTCTGCGTATCGCGCACTTCGTTGGCGCCCTTGCGAATCTCAAAGAGCGGATTGAACCGGGCGCTGTCGGGCCTGGTCGGATTGAAGAACAGGCAGTAGCCTCTTTTGGCACGCATCCCCGCCGTCACGTCCCACAGTTCATTCTTCACGTCATACGCCAAGATGCTGCCGTTCCAGTTCAGCAGCGTGGGGATGACGTGGCCGACGCCTTTGCCGGATCGGCTGGCCCCGGAAACAAGCTGATGCTCCGGGCCGTCATAGGTGAGATATTGACCAAAGGCATGTCCAAGTACGGTTCCTTGGCCAGTCAATAGACCGGCGCGCTTCATGTCGCGCTTGCTGGCCCAACGATCCTTGCCGATCTCCCGGACGGGGATGCGGCGGCGCAATTGGCGCGCTCCAACCAGCATGAGCGTCGCCAGAATGAAGGTGCCGCCGATGAACGCATGCCCTTCGTTGAGCGCTTTGGGGATGTTGTCACCGAAGTCACGGGCCCAGATGAAGATCGCCCAGGGTGCATAGATCACATGCGCGCCGACGCGCAGTCCGCCCAGGGCCGGATGAAAATTCAACCGATATGCGACCCATTGGGTGGCTGTCACCAACCCGGCCAGCAATACGATCAGGTATGCAATGAAGAGTCGTCGAGCGTTCATTCGTCACCTCCCGGTCCGTCCAAAGACAATCCGGCATCCAAGTCCAGCGTTTGTCCCGCCGCCAGTTCAACCGTTGCATCCTTCGCCGATGTGCGCTGCAGACTGACTTCGCTACCCGTGCCAACGTCGGGATCGCGGCTGACGGGAGAGACGTAAACGCTCTCCTCCGCCACGACGACTGCCAGCTTGCCGGAGTGGAGATGTTCCGTGCCGCGGTACTCGCCGCTGACCGTGCCGCCCTGCGGCAATTCGTTCACAGGCAGGCCATACTTGCCGGCCAGCCGTTCGGCCACGTCGGTACGTTCCTCAGCCGCAAGTTGCTCCAGCGCACGGGGGAGTAATTGAACCGTTCCGGTGTCGCCGGCGGATCGCTCGGCATAGCCGTTTCGCACGAGCCATTCCTGCCGTTGCCGCACCGCTTCCTGAATGATCGGATTGTCGTCGGTGCGCGCATCCGGTCGCTGCCCGAACGCTTGCCGGTCCAGCCACGTCACCGCGTGCGCCTCAACCTGCTCTGCCAAAGAGTGCTCGGCGATCACCCGAACATCCGTACGCTGGCTTCCCCGCTGATTGAATTGCGCAAACGAATTGGCATCGACGGCATATTCACCGTTCTGCAATGCGCGCACCCCAGCCCCCTCGAATCCTGCAACAAAGCCCAATCGCCACGCCGCCGAGCGCACGCTTGATGCAACCTCCCGGTCGGTCGAGTCTGGTTCCGCTCCGCGCAGATACGCTTCGTGCAACTGCGGCGAATAGATTCCGTCATTGGCGTTGGCGACCGCCACGATCTGCTCGGTCACCTGCCGCCGGCGCTGTGCGCGGCGCCCAGTTCGGCGACCGACCCGATGTCCAGGTCCCGGTAAGGTGCGCTGTCTCTGACTCGGCCGTAGTGCGCTTGCCCGCTCCCGTCACGGACTACGACAAACCGATCTTCCCCCAGTTCATCGGTGCTGCCCTTGGCAATGACCACGCCCGCGACCGATGGTGAGGGTTCGTTGCCGCCCGCCATCGGCAAAACTCGTCCCGATTCATTGCCCAATTGGCTGTAGAGCTGGTGAATGATGTCGTTGCGGTTCCCGAGTTCGCGCAGGGCCTGCTTGAAATCTCCCTCGACATGCCAGGTCGTTCCGCGTCCCTTGTGCGCCAAGTCCATCTGTTCAAGAAACTGCAAGCGGCCCACCACCAACCGCCGATCATCAGCACTAAAGCCGATGTGCTTCGACGGTGAAACGTCGATCTTGCCGTTGTCCAAAGCTCGCTCGATCATCCGGTCCAGCGAGGTATATCGCTCCGCTTCGACCTCCTTGGACTTGGCCAATTGGACCTCCTGGGGCGTTCGTTCTCCCAGCAGTTCGGTCGCCACGTCCGATGCCCGGTCCCGGATGCCATACGATATATATTGTCGGGGGATGACCAGATCGGCCCCATCCGGTTGCTTCCCGCGCAGCAGAATGTGGGCATGGGGGTTGTCGGTGTTGTGGTGATTGACGGCGATCCATTGGAGCTTGGTGTCCAGATCCCGCTCCACCCGGCGCATCACCTCACGCACATAAGCCGTCATGTCTGGGATGTCGCCGCCGCGCTCCGGGGATACGATCAGCCGGAAGTGGTGCCGGTCCTGCGCCCATTGGACGGCCTCCTGCTTGGCGTCCACCCCCTCGCGCGCAGCGTCATAAAACACGCCATGCTTGCCGTCGGCGCTGGCGCTTTCCCGTCCGAGGTAGGAGACATGCCGCGCCAAACTTCCCCGCGCCTTGCCCGGCTTGTGGCGGCTGACGTGCGCCTTGACCACCACCCGCTGGCGCATTCCCCGGCCGGCGGAACCGCCCGATAGGTACTTGCGCGTGCGCCTTTGAAGCCGCGCAGGCGCCGGGCGAGTTCGCTGTTCACGCTCCGCTCCCGCGGCCGTCGTGCGCTCATTCGGCCGATCTGATCGGAATCAACGCCATCCCGCTGTCTTCTGAATCTCCGCGGCATACACACCTCCAAGCTTATTTCCAGCACACAAGGGCCTGAAAAACGACCCATTGGAAACCCACTGTCATCAAACAGGCATAGGTTGCGCCAACCCTTCGTGGGACAGAGACTTACAAAAACACCCACTGGCTCCCTTTTACCTTGCCTTCCTTTCTTAATCCCAAAATTATGATGCAACCCATACGATTGCATCATACCGATTATACCAAACAGATACCGAACGTCAAGTTGAGCCAGACAGATTTGAGTTCAGCCAGACGGAAATCCGTCGGGCTGGACTCCAACGCATTTCAGAAAAAGTGGCGAAGATCGAAGAGATTCCGAGACGTGATTGCCGCCAACGATATAATGGAGCGTGTGTCATCAGATGGCAGAGTGAAGCTCTGGCAGATGCACACTCGCAAAGGAGACGGCCCGATATGGTGCGGTGGTTCGGCGACAGCTTGAGGTTCCTGTACTGGCTTGGCCTGCTGCTATTGGCACGCTTGGCCGTGGTGCTGTTCTGCATTGTCGAAGTCTTCGGCGTGCTGGTTCTATGGCCTGTGGGCTTCTACGAAGGCCACAAACACGACAGCTATCTGTTCCTGCTGCTGCCCATTGGAGCGACGTTTCTTGTGGCAATCCAAGTCGCCCTTTGGCAGTTCGCCTGGCTTCGGCTTGCGCAACGTGGAGGCAAGTGGAGAGCGCTTGCCGAATGGTTCTCGGAGGTTGTGCGCTATCCTGTGGTGCGCACGCCTCACCCTTGGGAATGACAATCGACACTCGGACAAGGCAATAAAGAAGCCGGATCAGGGATGCCCGATCCGGCTTCTTCGTTTGTCAGTGGACGCGGTGAACTACGCCGCTGACGCCTGCTCCTTGCTGTCAGTCTGCGGCAGTTTCCGCAGATTGGACGGCAGCCAAGCGTTCACCTCGGCGGCAAGCTTGGCATCTTCCAAGCGGCCTTCCGCCGCATCCATAAAGAGCTTGGCCAAGTCGGAAACCAGCTCTGTTTTCTTCTTCAACTCGGCGGCTTTGGCGTACACCGGACCGCGTAACTCGCCGATCAGGTGCGCCAGTTGAATCTTCTGGTATCCCGACAGCCAACGCTCGTCGGGACGCCAGTAGCGGCGAACCTCCACGCCCAATTCCGCAGCCAGACGCCAGACCAATTCGGTGCGGCGTTGCAGGTGGGCCGTGATGCACTCGACCGTCAGCAAGTCGATCAGTGCATCCAGCTTCTTATCCGATAGCGCCTGGAATGCGCCATAGGCGGCATGATCTTCGACGTAATGCTTGTCATGCAGCGGGTCCAGTTCGGAGCGGCGTTTGCGGATTCCATCCAATGCGGCGGACGTGAACCCTTCGGCATTGTCCGCATGAACCGTGCTGCCGTTGGCGTCATGCCGGACGGATAGCGCTTCACTGCGCACCTTCTCATGCAGGATCAGCGCTAAGACACGCTTGCGAGCAGCGGTATCTTTGAGCAATGCTTCGCGCACGCCAAGCGCCTGATGCGTGAACGTCGTGGCAAGCTGCGACTCTTTCAGGTCGTCCGAAGTGGGCGGCTTCGGCGCTTCCGTCGCGCCGTCCCCGGCATGGCCGTTGCCATTGCCGGATGCGCCCTGACGGGTTCGTGGAATGCGATACTCTCGCCGGACACGTCCATCGGGGTCCAGTAGCAGGAACGTGGTGCCGACGGCCTTGGTCGCCTCGGCGTAGTGAACTTCGGCATCCTTGCTCAAGGTCTGTTCCTCATCGTCCAGCGCTTCCAGCTTCGTCTGAATCGCCTCGACCGCGCCTTGATCGGACTCGTCCAATTCCTCAAGCTTCGTTTCCAGCTTGACCCGCTTGTCGGCCAGCTTTTTGAGCTTGGCCGTCGTCTGCTCGTCATACTCCTGCGGAGCTTCGGCCATCGCGTATAACCGATCCTGCACGTCGGCCTGCGGACCGACAACGACCTCGGCCCAACCGTCCTCGATCAGCGCTTGACGCTGCGCCAAAATCGCATCGGCCTGCGCCTCCATGAACGCGCTGCGCTCCACCAACACGCGCTCGGCGAACAAATCCCGGCTGACGGCGGCATCCGGGAGTTTGGAAACATCGAACGTCGCGGATGCGGCGTCGATCCACGCATGGGCGATCACGTTGCGAACGTGCTGCGCATGTTGCGGGTTCCCGGCGACTTCCTGCCAGACTTCCAGTTGCCGATCTGGCGGGACGGACGCGAACGCCTCGGCGGTCGCGGTGTCGATTGCGCCCTGGCGGTATGCCGCTTTCACCGGCTCGGCCAGTGTCGCCAGCTTCATCCGCTGTCGCACATAGGGCTGGCTGACGCCAAACTCCGATGCGATGGATTCAACGCCCTTGGCTTCCTCACGCGCCAGTTTGGCGAAGGCTTCGGCCTCGTCCAGCGGGTGCATCGGCTCGCGGACGAAGTTTTCGGCCAGCGCCAAGGCGTCGGCGGTGTCGTCGTCTACGGAGCGCAAGACGCATAGCACCTTCGGCGGTCGGGGTGAATCCTTGTATACGTCGCGCAGCGCCGCCAGTCGGCGGTTGCCGGCGATCACTTTGAAATCACCCGCGTTGCCGTCGTCGGCCCGGACCACCAGCGGGGCCAGCAGTCCATGCGCCCGGATGGATGCCACCATGCGGCGGTGGGCATCCCGTTCCGGCTTGACGCGCCGGGGATTCCGTTTGCTGGAAATCAGCTTGGACAGGGACACGGTAATTTGAACGTCACGAGATTGGGAAAAACTGCGATTCATAAGACACACTCTCTTTCAGTTAATGGAATTGAATCAAACAGGTCGGCTCAATGGGGCTAGATCGGAATCTCTTGACCCGCGCCCACAAGCTCGCCTTGGGCTGAGGCAGGCCGCGCCGGTCTGGCACTCTTGCCGTTGCCGCCGCGCTTGCCGCGCCCGTTGCGTTGGGCTGGCTCGCCGCTGCCGGGCTTGCGGTCCACAAACCGGAATTGCTCGACAACCACGCGAATCTTGCTGCGCCGCTGGCCGTCCTCCTGTTCCCACTGTTCCAGCCGCAACCGGCCTTCGACGTGGATCGGGCGTCCCTTGGTGAGGTTTTCGCCGATGGTCTGCCCGGTCTTGCCGAACGCGGCGCAGTCGATGAACAAGACTTCCTCGCGGTCGCCCCCTTCGGCGTCTTTCCACCGGCGGTTGACCGCCAGTGCGAAATCGCACACCACCGTCTGACTCGGCAGCGTTTTAAGCTCCGGGTCGCGGGTCAGGTGTCCCATGAGGATCACCTTGTTGTAGCTGGCCATGATGAATCTCCTTTCGATTGAAATGGCCACTTGAATGCGGCGTCACATTGACAACCGCTCCCCAGCCCGCCCCGGCGAAACTCAACCGAGGCAGGTTCGGGGAGGGGTCGGTTAGATGACGCCAAGCAAATCCTCCGCCGCATCCCGTGCGGGTTCCCGCTCCGTGGCCAGTTCCAACGCGCCGTAGTAAGCGGCTTGCTTGAGTTGGTGCGACGCACCGAACCAGACGGAATCCAGCCGTCGGTTGAGTTTTTCAACCGGATTCAATCCGCGATAGCTCCGCTGATGGTCGGCCCATTCGCTGACCGCGTTGTACGCGCCCCAGGCGGTATGCCTCATGCCGGGGAGGGTGTTGCGCTCGTTATCGAAGTTGACCAGCATCTGGCCCAACACCTTCTCGCGGTTCTTCTTCTGCCGATCCGAACCGCCGGGAACATCCGCGCCCGCCAATCCCCGGAAGTAACCCGACGCCTCGGTCACGGTCAGTTCCTTGGCAAGCATCGCGTGTAACTCGTCGTCAAACTTATCGAACCGTGCGGCGATGATGCCAAGCTTGGCCCGCGCCTCGGCGATCCGGCTCTCCAGCCGGGGATGGTGGGAAATGGTCAATCCCTCAACGCCGGATTCCCGTAGGGCCAGATTCAATGTGTTCTGGCACACCACGCGCACGGTCGTGGGAATCATCCGAAGCGCCTGGCTTCCGTCGTGGGTGTTAGTCAAGAGAACGTAAGGCTTAATCAGGTCGTCCGGTCCGGCCCGGTATTCCTTGGGAATACTGGCCATCATCCACACGCGCTTGCCACCGTGCAGACTGCCCGCCGTCTCGTACATGGCGAGCTTGTCGCCGACCAGCGCATCCATGAAGTCAAACGCTTCGCGGTTCTGGAAAACCCGATAGCGCCGTCCAACCACGCCCAACACGGCTTTGGTATCGGTGCGGACGTTCGCCACCGTATCGGGGATTCCCGCCTCCGCCGTGTTGTTGTCCGGGTCGAAAGCCCGGACCGGCCATTGCTCGACGCGCCAATCCAATCCCGCGAGGCCGATAGCCTCGGCGCTGGTGGTTGCCTGCTCAATCACTGTGCCCAAGCAATGCCAAGCAGGCTCGCCCGCCACAAACACTGCCGCTCGTCCCGTGGTCTGGTCGATCTCGTGTGCCATAAGACACCTCCCGAAAAGGAAGAAAAACTCCAAACCGGGAAGGCGTAGGCCCCAAAGCCCACGCAATTTTTTTGACCTCCCGGCTTCGGTAGAAGCAGTCCGGGAGGTCAAAAACAAGAAGTCTTTTCTGGCTGGCGACGGGAACGCGAGCGCAGCGGACGAACGCCATGCCACGCGCAGGCCCGCAGCCCTGTACTCAGGGCGAGGAGCCGAGCATGGCAAGGCCGTACTCGGTCGGTGGCGTTTCGATAGCGGAGTCGAGCTAGACATGTTGTAGGCCCGCTGCCTCTGGCCCCGGCGTGCCGGGACGTTTCAACAAAACAGCGGACCTACCTTCCACCCCATGTTCCCGGCGCCATCCTTATCGTCTGTGCCAACTGCACACCCACTCAACAAACCTTCGGGATGGATCACGATCACTCATCCATTCCATCCCTGGCATGGTCAGCAATTTGAGATTTGCAAATGCAGAGACATTGCCGGCGTGAGGATGGTCGGATTGGTTGATTCCACTGGTAATACGCAATTTGTTCCACTGGAGTGGACCGATCGCCATCCGCCCGTCCACTATGAAGCGCTGCACGATCCCAAGCCAATACTCAATGTGCGCTGCCTGCTCAGGCTGGCCCAATTGATCGAAACTACATCCCCAAATCGACAAAAGGCGGATTGACGTGATAGCGACTATGCAACCAGAATTACCGGAGCGCGCCCACGCGCATCGTCGTTTTACACATCAGTGGATGGAGATTCGCTCTCCACATGGAGCGTTTTGGCATGGAGGCCAACCCCACAGTTCGTTGTTCCCCCGCGGCCGACGATATCGAGCAAATCGCCGGCATCGTGGCCCACATGCTTCAAACACTCGCGCAAGACAACAAGGCCCGCCGCCATTCGCATTTGCGCAACAAAGAAGGTGTCCGATGAACAACAAGATTCAGAATCAACACTTGAACCTTCCCGCTTACATCTACCTGCGGCAGTCCACGCCGCGGCAACTGCTCCACCACCAGGAAAGCACCCAGCGCCAGTACGCCTTGCAGGAAAAAGCGAAAGAACTGGGGTGGCTTCCCCATCTCATCCGCGTTCTGGACGGCGATCTCGGTCAGTCAGGCTCCTCACCGGATGCGCCCCGTGAGGATTTCAAGACGTTGGTCGCTGATGTCTCGATGGGCAAGGTCGGGGCGATCTTCGCGCTGGAAGCCTCACGCTTGTCGCGGTGCTGCGCAGATTGGCATCGCCTGCTGGAACTGGCCACCCTGGGCGGCACATTGATTATCGACGAGGACGGCTGTTATGACCCATCCGACTTCAACGATCAGCTTCTGCTGGGACTCAAGGGAACAATGTCGCAGGCGGAATTGCACTTCATGCGCGTCCGTTTGCAGGGAGGCCGGCTGAATAAGGCCCGCAAAGGAGAATTGCGCATTCCGCTGGCAGTGGGCCTCTTCCATGATGAATTGGGCCGGATCGTCCTCGACCCTGACCAGCAGGTGCAGCAGATGGTGCGCCAGTTATTCGACAGCTTTCGCCAGACCGGCAGCGCCTACGGCGTGGCGCACGACTTTGCGGACAAAAATCTGTTGTTCCCCAAGCGCATTCACGGCGGTGCGTGGGATGGCGAGCTCCAGTGGGAGCGGCTTTCCACCAGCCGGGCGTTGTCAGCCCTCAAAAATCCTGCTTACGCCGGGGTTTATGCGTATGGGCAACGGCGATACATTCGCCGGCCGGATGCCGATGGCAAAATCCATCGCCACACCAGTAAACTGCCCATGGAGTCCTGGGCGGTGAAGATCGACAATCACCATCCAGCGTACATCGATTGGCCGACATTCCTGGAGAATCAGGCGATGCTGCGGAAGAACCAGACTGTCAGCGGATTGACGCCGTTGCCCGGACCGGCGCGAGGGGCGCGGACTGTTGCAGGGATTGTTGCTCTGCGCACGTTGCGGTCGGCGCCTGGGCGTGCGCTATCACGGTGATGGCGGAGCGCAGTGCAGATACCTGTGCGGCCGTCTTCTGAGCGAGGGGCTGTCGTCCCGTACCTGCATGAGCCTGTCCGCCGATCCGCTGGATCAGGCAGTGAGTCTCCGCGCGCTGGAGGCGATGCAGCCGATGCACATTGAAATCGCCCTCAAAGCGATGGAGCGGTTCCATCATCAGCAGGAGATTACGAATCGCCAGTGGCAATTGCGGTTGGATCGCGCCGGCTACGAAGCAGCACTGGCCCAGCGTCGTTATGAGAAGGTAGATCCCGACAACCGGCTGGTGGCCGCCACGCTGGAAACCCAATGGAATGAGGCGTTGGCGGAGCTCGAGCGACTGCGCAAGCAGTACGAGGAGCAACAGCAGAATGAGGCGATCACTGCACAGGAACAGGATTCGATTCGCCGCCTGGCTCACGATCTGCCGGCACTCTGGAACGCGCCCACTACGCAAGCGCGGGATCGCAAGCGAATCCTGCGGTTGCTCATTAAAGACATCACCGTCGAGAAACTGGAAGATCCGAGGCGAACGGTGTTGCATCTGCGCTGGCAAGGCGGCGCCTGCGAAGACATCGTTATCCAGGCGAAGCAGTCGTCCGGTAACGGTTTACGCTATCCGACGAATGTAGTTGAGCAGGTGAGGCAAATGGCCAGCTCGATGCACGATGGGCAGATTGCCGCCGAATGGAATCGCCGAGGAATGCACAGCGCCACCGACAAGTCGTTCACTTCGGAAATGATCCGCTGGATTCGTCACAGGCATAGTGTGCCGGGACCATCGTTCAAACGTTCCGACGAGCTGACGGTGAGGGAAATGTGCGAGAAGTTCGGCGTCAGCCACCATGTCGTCTATTATTGGATCGAGCGCGGAATTGTCTCAGCCCGTCGTGCAACGGCGGGTTCGGCGTGGCTGGTCACCTTGAATGCCGAGAAAGAGCTTCAACTTAATCGCCGGTTGGAGCGATCACCCCAAATCCATCGCCGAAACTTGCAACCGTCCTAAACCCGTAGCCATCAGGTGCAATATGCGGAAACCGTCCTTATTGTTTCCGACAGTCAATCACACCGGATTTAGGGCCAAGGTGAGGAGGTGCGGAGGAGAGGACCGGCCCTGGAGGTCCTCTCCTCTGCATTCGCACTTCAGGATTTAGAAATGAATACATACGCATGATCGGGGCTCGCGGAACTCGAATCTTACGTTGGCGAAAGGGCCAAAGATGCCGGGCTGGCGTAGAATTAGGGACCATGAGCCAAAACGAGCCGGTTTCCGAGAACGATCCATGTCCCTGCGGAAGTGGGCGCAAATATAAAGAGTGTTGTCTGCCCCGCGTTACGGGAAACATCGTGCCATCCCCGGAAATTCTGAGACGCCACCAACAACGCGCGGTGGAGGAACAGAACCGGGTTGCCCGATTCGGGCATGTGCGCCCAATCATTCATGCAGATTGGAAGGGCAAAAAGTGGATTGCCGTCGGCGACACGCTGCACGCATCGGATCAGTGGAAGACGTTTCTTGATTTCTTGTGGGACCACATCATTTTCGTGTTGGGACGTGACTGGGGTCGGGCGGAACTGCAAAAAGACCCTGCGGCGCGACATCCGATTGTGGACTGGTTCGCGCGGACTTGTGATTTGCAAGCTCAGGCAAGTCAATCAAAGGGACCAGACGGCGTCTATGCGTTGAAGCCGAACGGTGTCGCCGCGGCCTATTTCAACTTGGCGTACGATTTATACGTGCTTCGCCACCACCAAGCACTTTTGGATGATGTGGTGCGCCGGCTGAAACTTCACGATCAGTTTCAAGGCGCGCGGTACGAACTCCTTGTCACCGCGACCTGTATCCGCGCAGGTTTCGATATCGAGCACGAAGATGAAACAGACAACAGCCGTAAGCATCCCGAATTTCGCGCGACGCATCGGGCAACAGGACAATGTGTTTGGATCGAGGCCAAGAGCAAGCACCGGCCGGGCGTGCTCGGTCATACCGGCGAGCGCGAGACTTCCGAGCCCCGCGCGAACGTGAAACGGCTGTTGCGAGACGCCGCGGCCAAAGGGCCCGACGGTCCATACGTGGTATTTGTTGACGTGAATGTTCCTCCGTCGGATGCTTCGGTCATTGACACGGCTTGGTGCAAAGCATGCTTGGATAGCTTCTGCGACTTGGGAGACAGCTCAGCCGGTTCATCAGAACCTTTTAACCTGGCGATCTTCACGAACCATCCGTATCACTACGGTGCCGACGGTGACGCGGCTTCCGGATTTAGCTATGCAGCGATTTTTGCACAACATCCCAGGCACTCAGTCGCGCACGCACTGGCCCTTTTGGACCTCGTAGCGGCGGTCCAATCCTATGGCCAAATCCCAATGGCGTTTGCCGGTGAGTAGAATCTCAGGTTTGAATTATATCGCATTGCTTAGGGATACAATTGATTGAGAATGTCACAGCATAGCTCGAATTGGAGGTAAACACCGGGATATATCGTCGTACTTCCGTGAGCAAGGCTGTTGCGGATGGAAGGCATTGACTCAGACAGAATGCGGGCATTGGTGTTGCGGGTGGGAGAAGGCATGGCAAATTTCGGATCGTCGCCGTAAACCTGGCGCAAGGAGTTGAGGTAATCGGCCCGTCGCTGCCGAATGCGCTCATAGTTGCGAAAGCCCGAGTCGGTGATAATCCCAAGGTCAATCGCCAATCGCAGGAGCAGTGGCAACGTCGGTCGTGAATTGATCCGTTTCCCGATCTTCTTGGCCGTAGACACGCGGGCGGTCCAGTCCGAGTTTAGTCGCTGGCGGAGCGCCATTTCGACGGCGCTATAGGCGTGCCGTTCGGCAATCTGGGTGAAACGCAGGTTGCACCAGGCGTGGACGAAGAGTTTTTTGGCCGTGTCGAACTGAATCGCGACATCTCGGGGGATCGTCGGATTGAGTACCAGTCGTTCGATGACGTTGTAATGATCTTGGATCGTTTTTCCCCTCGTGCCCGTTTCGTCGATGACTTCATAACAGGTTTGTCGCGGGTCTGGCTCAAAGATCCACGACAGCGGGCGAAAAACATCGGTCAGCACGTCATTGGGCATCGTTCATCTCGTTCCTGACGAATATCGGCATACCTACCGAATACGCCTGAGTCGTCTGCGATCAATCTCATCGGAAATAAAATAAGCCCGACCGGGAACGGACGGCCCGGCCGGGCCTGGGATGTTGACCGTTACTTCGCTTGTTCCTGCGGCCGCTGCTGCTGACCGAGTGCAACGATCCGACCATGAGCCTGATCGGCGACTTTCGCCAGCACCAGCAAGTCATCGCGGCCGAAGCTGTCGGTGCTCCGCCAGCCTTTCTCGTCGTCGCGATAGAGCCGCTGGAACGTGACATTAAAACGCGGCCCGCTTTCGGTTTCGTTCTTCCAGATGGCGGCTTTGATGCTGCCGATCCGAACTTCCTCGACGGGCTTGTGGGTGGGTTTCTGCTTCGACATAAAAAGCTCCTCTCTTAAAAAGGGTTTGCTTGGTCCGTTCGCAAAGCGACTGGCGGACAAACGAACCCTTGGAGGAGCTGGCCGCCGGGGCGCAGTGGAGCGGCGGAAGCGACGGGCCAAAGGCCAAAGCGACAGTGAATGACACGCGGATCGCGGTCCACGCAGCGATGCAATCGAGCGATCCGCGTGGCGTGAGCGTCGCATAGGAGCGACCAGAGCGCAGCGGAGGACCGGCGGGTTTGGCGAAAAGCGGAAATCCATTCATGCCGGGCGAAGTTGCGCAACGGCTGCTGCCGCCGTGGAGGAATCCGACCGGGGGGCACGACGTGGCATTGCTCTCCCGCGACGCTGAGATGGCGATATGAGTGCGCAACATCTACAAGGCCGGGCGAGAATTGCTGGCGGGGGTGATTCGCCGCGGCTATTGACAAGTCGGTCGTTCATATCAAGGGCGGAGCGACCACAGGAAAACTTTCGTCGTAGGACAACATCGCGGCGTTCGGGCGTGCGGGTGCGTGTTTCTGTAAGGACACTCTGAGACGTACTAGGTTAGCGCGGAAGTCCGCGCTTGCCCCCCCTGCGCAGCGTCGGCTTAGATTTGGAGCTATTACCGCAGGGTGGCCGGTGGCTGCCGTCTGGCATCGCGTTAAATCCAATTCACCGACCTGGAGGCGCACCCATCTTGACCAGGCTTCACGCAAAGTGCGGAAGAACCGAGTTTGAGCGCTCCCTGACACGGCAAAACTCGCCGCGTTGAACCGGATGCCGCGCATGTCCGTGATCGTCTATACCCCATTCCTTCGCATAATGGCGGCCATCACGTGTAACCTTCATGGTCAGTTGCTTCTCTTACCCTTGGCGAATCGGACGATGCACGCCAATGCCCCCCGGTATCGGGGGACGGCCAATGCACTAGCCGATAAGGCTTGCTAACTGTTACCCGATGTCCGTGTCAGTATAATGCGTGTTCGTCAATTCCGGATGGAGGCTCCTATGCGGCTGACAATCATGGCGGCGCTGGTGGTGGCTTGGTGCAGCCTTGCATTCTGCGGTGAAATTCAGGACGCGGCACAGAACGGTGATGTAGAAAAGGTCGAGGCGCTGCTCAAAGCCAACCCTAATCTGGTTTTCAGTAAAGACACCACCGACACCACGCCTTTGCACATGGCCGCATTTTATGGTCACAAGGAGGTGGCGGAATTGTTGCTGGCATACAAAGCTGATGTAAATGCCAAGGACCGTTGCGACTCAACGCCTTTATCTTTGGCAGCGGAGAAAGGATACAAGGAGATTGTGCAGTTACTGCTGGACAATAAAGCCGACGTCCACACCAAGGATAACCTTGAGCAGACGCCTTTGGCATTGGCGGCGGCTTGGGGTCACAAGGACGTAGTGCAGTTGCTGCTGGCCAACAAGGCTGAGGTTAATCTCATAGATCACTTTGGGCAGACGGTTTTGGACTCTGCGGCGGGTGGTGGATACAAGGACGTGGTGGAATTGTTGCTAGCCAACGGGGCCGAGGTCGATGCCAAGAATAAATCCGGCTCCACGGCTTTGCATGAAGCGGCCCGTTACGGCCGCGCGGATGTGGCGGAGTTGCTGCTTGCGCACGGGGCTGCCGTCAACGCTAAGAGTAAAGACGGCGTGACGCCGTTAGAGTGCGCGGTACGACACAAGGAGGTAGCGGCGGTGCTGCTGGCACACGGGGCCGAGGTCGATGCCAGGGATAAGGATGGCGCGATACCGTTGGACTTCGCGGCGCAATTCGGCGAGAAGGAAGTCGCGGAACTGCTGCTTGCCAATGGGGCCAATGTCAATGCCAGAAACAGCGACGGCAGGACGCCTTTGCACTTCGCCGCATTTGGCGGGCACGCGGAAGTGGCGGAATTGCTGCTGGCCCACAAAGCCGATGTTAATGCCAAGGACCATAATAACTCGACGCCTTTAGCCCTGGCAGCGATTGGTGGATACAAGGACGTGGTGGAATTGCTGCTGGCCAACAAGGCTGATGCCAACACAAAGAACAGCGACGACATGACGCCTTTGCAGTTGGCGAGGTTTATGGGTCACGATGACGTTGCGGAATTGCTGCTTGCGAATAATGCCGACTACACCATTTTCGATGCGGCCGGAACGGGTGACGCGAACAAGGTCGAGGCGCTGCTCAAAAAACATCCTGCTTTGGTTTTCGGCAAAGACGCCAACGGCATGAGGGCTTTGCACCATGCGGCAATGAATGGCCACAGGGACGTGGTGGAATTGCTGCTAAAGAACAAGGCCGATGTCAATGCCAGGAGCGACGGGGACGTGACGGCGTTGATGCTGGCGGCGGCTGGTGGACACAAGGACGTTGTGGAATTGCTGTTGGCCCACAAGGCCGATGTCAATGCCATGGCCAAGGGTGACCTGACGCCTTTGTCCTTTGCGTTGGCTGATGGGCAGGCCGACGTGGCGGAATTGTTGCGCGAGCACGGTGGGCGCGATTTTTCCGGCGAAATTCATGACGCGGCTGGTGATGGCAAATTGGAAAAAGTCAAGGCACTCCTGAAGGAAAATCCCGATTTGGTTTTCAGCATAGACAAGGATGGCTCGACACCTTTGCATTGCGCGGCGTTTTATGGCCACAAGGACGTGGCGGAATTGCTGCTGGTCAACAAGGCTGATGTCAATGCGATGGCCGCAGAGGGCATGACACCTTTGCGCCTGGCCATAATGGGTAAACACGATGACGTGGCTCAATTGCTACGTCAGCACGGGGGCCATGAATAAGCCGATTGGTTGCTCGCACCAATGCCAGAGTTTTTTCAGACGCAAAGTCAAAATCGCGCAGTTGCACGAAATGGTCAAGCGGGTGGTATATGATAAGCGTTTCGCCGCGAGACCTTATGAAGGACTTGAGCGATGCATATCGGGACCGTCACCTTCACGATACCGGATTCCGCCGCCGCCACCGATCCGGTAGCCATTGCTCGATCTGGCTGATCGGCGTCGCCGGCAAATTCGTTACCCAAACGAACGCTTCTATGCCAAGCACCCGAAGTGAGAGGCGTATGCGGGAAAGCCGCACGTACGGATCCGTGTGTGGGGGCCGCCCGAAAGGGCAGTCCCTACCACGACCGACCTAAGTATGCAGCCAATCCTTTCGGCAATATAATAATAACTCGGCTGGAGGTGCGATCTTTTCATCGTCAAACATGGCGTCTAAGGGTGGCCACTTCACGGGTACACGGTGGAGCTTGGTGCTTGCAGCGGCTGATGGCCAGAACAACACGCGATCGCGCCGGGCTTTGGACGAATTGGTCAAGGGCTATTGGCCCCCTTTGTATTCTTACATCCGCCACCACGGTCACGGTCAGGCGGATGCCGAGGATCTGACCCAGGAGTTCCTGGCGCGGCTGCTGGAAAGGAAGGATTTGGCTTCCGTGGACCCAGCCAAGGGGAAGTTCAGATCGTTTCTGTTGGCGTCATTGAAACATTTCCTGGCCAATGAATGGGATAGGCAGCGGGCCAAGAAGCGAGGGGGTGGGCGGCGCTTACTGTCTATAGACACGCACGATGCGGAAGATCGGTACCGTACCGAGCCGGTGGATAACGTGACACCGGAACTTCTTTTCACGCGACACTGGGCTTTGACCTTACTGGACAACGTGCTGACCAGACTTCGGCAGGAATACAAGGCACGATCGAAGGAACCCTTATTTGAGGGCCTGAAAAAAGCGTTGACGGGAGAACTGGATGCGCCAAGCTATGCGCAATTGGCCGCACAACTGAAAATGGACCCGGGTTCCGTCAAGGTGGCGGCACATCGGCTGAGGCAGCGGTATCGGGCCGTGTTATGCGATGAAATCTCGCAAACCGTGGCCGACCGTGATTCGCTTGAAGAGGAAATTCGCGATCTGTTCAACTGCCTGTAACATTTTCCACCGCCTGCTTCTGTAATCGGGGTGTACGTCATCGGAGGTGGTCAAGGCCACAGGAAATCTCATGATGGAATCGCTCCATTGCCCGCAATGCGGAAGGCCTTTGCCGGCCGGGATTCTGGAGGGACTCTGTCCCAAATGTCTGCTTCAACAGGCCGCGCCGTCTGGCACGTCGAATCGATCCGATTCGGCGTCGCGATGGGATTGGGAGCCCCCAACCGCGGACGAATTGGCTCGGCATTTCGAGGAACTGGAAATTCTTGGGATGATTGGCCGCGGCGGCATGGGCGCGGTGTTCAAAGTGCGGCAGAAAAGCCTAGATCGGCTGGCGGCGCTGAAGATACTGCCGGCTCAGATTGCGGACAGCCCGGAATTCCCCATGCGGTTTGCGCGTGAATCCCAAGCCCTGGCTCGCCTCAGCCACCCTCACATCGTGGCCGTCTATGACAGCGGCCAGCGACAGGGTCTGTTCTTCTTTCTCATGGAATACGTGGATGGTCCAAACTTGCGGCAGTTGTTGCAGGACTCTCGCCTGGCGCCTGAGCAAGCCCTGGCGATCGTTCCGCAGATTTGCGAGGCGTTGCAGCACGCGCACGACCAGGGAATCGTCCATCGGGACATCAAGCCAGAGAACATTCTGCTCAACCGACAAGGGGAGGTGAAGATCGCGGATTTCGGGTTGGTCAAGCTGATGGGGTTGCCGGCGCAGGAATTTACCTTGACACAAAACCGAATTATGGGAACGCCGGCATACATGGCTCCCGAGCAAATCGAGCATCCCGACCAGGTCGATCACCGCGCGGATATTTATTCGTTAGGCGTAGTCTTCTACCAGATGCTCACGGGCGAACTACCAATGGGCAGGTTTGCCCCACCGTCACGCAAGGTGCAGATCGACGTTCGTTTGGATGAGGTCGTGCTCCGGACGCTTGAGAAAGAGAGGGAGCGACGATATCAGCGAGCCGCTCAAGTCAAGACGGACGTTCAAACCATTGTCAGCGGCGCTCCGGCTTCGGCAATGCGCCCGCACGTCGGTCGTTGGAAATGGCCGGCATTTTGGGCCTTGGCGATTATTGTAACGGCGGGAACCCTCATCTATCTGGGCTGGAAATCGTGGGAACCGGTGTCCAGTTCACCCGGCAGCGACGGTGTGATTCCAATCACCTCCCGTCCATCGCCTCCGTCAGCTTCCGCCGTCGGTGGCCCGTTTTTCTTGCCCGCTGATTGGATTTCAATCGAGGTTTTGGAACGGGTGGACAATGTCATCTATGCTGGCGGAGTTGGCCCGGATGACCACGGCAGGCTCGGACTCTACGACACAAAGGCCGCCGGCTTCGTCGATCTGAGCAGTCTTCTTCCGCCGGCATTTAGCGCTGTGACGGCGATGGCTTTTGGCAACGGACAGCTTCTGGTCGGCGGATACAGCCATCCGACGGGCGGTGTCAAACCCGGAATGCTGGGAATCTTTTATCCCAACCTCTCAAACTTTCTTGATCTCACCGACTTGGCGCGGCGCGTTGAGCCGTATACATGGGGCTTGCACGCCATCGTTTTCAACGGCAACTCCTTTCTCATAGCCGGAGCCGGCGGCCTGACAATGTATTCACCGGGCGATCGGCAGTTGCGTGGAGTTTCGCGTAACATCCCTTACTATTTCGCAGTCAATAACGCCGTATGGGCGAAGCATTCATTCCTCATTGATGGCGCCGGCGCCGGACCCGGCGGAGAACCGGGAACCCCGCCGGCTTTGGGCTGGATCGCACCTGATGGTTCCTTTTCAGACCTGACACCCCATGTGCCGGCCGAACTGGGCGTTATGGGAGCGTCGGCATTCGATGGAAACCGATTCATGATCCAAGGCTTCAATACGCGTACGGCCGCCCAAATGCTGGAATTGTTTGATCCTTCCAACAACTCTTTCAAGGACATCACCGACGAGATTCCCGTGTCGGTTGATCTGCATTGTTTGGCCGCGCTCAGCGGACGGTTCCTGCTGGCTGGACAATCGCAGGGCAAAGGATACTTAGCAGTATATGACCCGAGGACAGCAACTGTTTTTTCGATGACTCGAGCCCTTCCGGCCGACGCTGTTGATGTGACCGCCCTTGCGGTCTCCGGGGGCAAATTCACGATTGGGGGAATCGACGAAAGAAGACGCCCCTTTATCGATTTACTGGACCCCGCACTGTTGAAGATGCAAATTACCCTTCCAGTCGCGTCATCTGTTGGGAGCCCCGTCAATCAAATCCAGCCTGCCGCCTCTGTGACGAGAATAACCAGCGTGGCGATCTCCGGAGGTCGCTTACAATTACACCGTCACCATCAATGGTGCGGGATTTGGAAGCCTACCGAATGGTATGTCGTTTGACGGCGTCACGCCATATTTTCGTTTGCTTGATGTAGCGCAACTCGGAGCCGGCGAATGGGGCTATCCGGGCGACGCTAAGACACTTGGTTACCAGTCATGGTCCGACACGCAAATTCAAATCAGCGGACTTTCAGCCCGACCGGGCGATGCCGTTCAAATTTGGGTTTCAAATCCGACAACTGGCTTGTGCGCGACCTGGGGCGGCAATGTTCCGGGAGGTTCGGGCAATCCTCGAATCGAGTCGGTTAATTTTTTGGGCAGCGGCGAAAATCTGCGAGTGACGATTAATGGTAGCGGATTTGGTGATGCACCATCGGGCATGCCTTTCACAGGAGATTTGAATCAATTTATATTTGCGGACCAACGGACGCACAGCGGCGCAGGCGCATTTGAAGCCGGGGGAGAACGTTGGGGACACGGTCAGCCTGACCCGGTGACGGTGAAATTTCAATCATGGTCCGACCACCAAATAGTCATTTGCGGCTTTGCCGGTTCGTATGGGCAAGGCGATGCGAACATTATTCAAAGCGGTGATCCAGTCTACATTGTTGTGTGGAGGTCGAGTGACGGTGCTCAAAGTGGACCACAAACTGCGTGGGGTGGTTTTGTTTCGGCAAGTCCGGTGGTTCCAGCGGCAGGTCGCTACCCAGTGATCTGAACGACTCGCGCGGAACAGCGCCTTTGATGCTCTCGCCATGTGGATTTAGTGCGGTTGGGCGTTAGTATTTGGCTCGGGACGCATCGGCGTGGGAGGTTACGGTATGAAGGCTAGAAAGGTCGTCAAACATATATTGACCTATGGATCGCTTCTCGTGCTTTGCATGTGCACATCGTGTGGTAGCCTTTATGGCCGCATGGAGGAGGACATGTCAGACGGGCCGAAAATATTCCAGTTGAGTACCGGATATATCCCGGGCTTCAAGTGTTCATTAACAAACGGGACGAGCTCAAACCGGAGGTGCTATGGGTAGTTGACCTGCCGTTTGACTTCGCATTTGATACGCTCATGCTTCCTTTCGACATACTGGGAATCGACATACTGCCTCCTTAATGGCATCAACTTAACCGTAACTCCTCGCCGTTAAATGAATTAACCGTATTAGCGCAGAGCAGCTGCGCACCGGGGCGATATTCTCATCGGCGATGACGCTTACGGTACCTACGCGCATTTGGCCCTACTCCTGCGGGCGAATCTGCATGGGCTGTTTCCCGTACACCACATGCGCATCGTGGATTTCACCAAGGGCCGGCCCCGCACCCGCAAAGGCAAAGACACCGAGGCCGGCCTGCCACGCTCACGCTGTTCGATCATTCATTCCGTAACCTCTTTCCGAAAATGCTTCTTTGAACGCGGTGGGATTGTTTTGGTCGGAAGTGGCCCGCCGCCATTGGCTTGCGTTTGGTGGCTCCAAAAGCGGCGGCATTTTACGCGGCCTCCGACAAACAACGTCGCGTTTGGTATGTCAAGCAATTGCACGGGCAACAATTTCATAATGCCTGCTTAACCATTTTGGAAAGGAGCAAACCATGAATCGCGGAAAATTTACAAGCGTGTGCCATAGAGGTGCGATTTTGTTGGGCGCTTTCGCGGCCGGAGGCTTGGTAGGCTGCGCCGGGTCTAGACCGCTTGTTCGAGTCAATTTTTGGTGGCAGGCTCCTGTGCCTCCGGCGCCCGTTGTCGTGTATCAGCCGCCCCCCGTTGTTGTGGAGACGCCGCCCCCAGTCGAGCAAGTCCCGACCGCGCCGGCACAGGAATCTTCCGACGAGGACACTGCAAAAGCTGGTTGCGCCGATCGCGCTCTATCCAGATCCACTGTTGGCGGACGTATTGCCCGCATCGACATTTCCGGATCAGATTCAAGCTGCGGCTCAATGGCTTCAGGAAAATCCGGCGCCGACGGACGACCAGATTGCCGCCCAGCCCTGGGATCCTTCCGTTCAGGCCCTGGTTCATTACCCCAGCGTTCTGAATTACATGAGCGGGGAAATTGAATGGACGCGATCTCTCGGCTCGGCCGTCAGGGGTGAGCAACCGGACGTGATGGCGGCTGTCCAAGACCTGCGGGCGCAGGCCTACAATGACGGCAGCCTTCGCACTACACCAGAGCAGCTCGTTGAGGTCGTAGGTGATCCCGTCATCTACATCCTTCCTGTGGAACCGGGTGTGATTTACGTGCCGAGCTATGACCCCGTGTTGGTCTACAGCGAGCCATACCGAATGACGTTCGGTGTCCAGTTTGTCGCCGGGCCGTGGCTCGTGCACGGCTTCGATTGGGATAACCACTGCGTGTTCCACGGCGACTGGCACGGCGGCTGGGTTCACGACCGGTATGGCTGGCGCCGCGATCCGAATTGGGGGCCGGCGTTCTACCACCCCTGGGTGCGAGACGACCACCGTTGGGGCACCTGCTCCCCATGTTGATCATTATACCTTCCGGCACGAAGTGGTACGCGGACCGTTCCCTCGCGTTGACCCCACGCACCGCAATGAAGTGAAGGATCTACATCGAGGCGGAAAGTTGGCGGAGGTAGGGCGCAATGTCCCTCCGCGCACTGACCCTCCGAGCGGTGACCGTCCAAAACAACGGGATCGCCTCGATCCTCCGAATCCCCGGCGGACGCAGCCCAATCTGACGGCTCAGCAGCCGTCCCTCAAGAAGCCGAACGAGAATGAGCCGGACAAGAAGAAGTCGTAAGGTTCTTATCGGCAGCTCGATCGAACACGTATCGCTCACTTGCGGCGGCCCTGGGTCAAACCCAGGGCTGCTTTCTTCAATGGACGGGTTGCTTTCGCTAATATGCGCTCAACAGCGACGCCTGTAACCTTTCTCGGCACTTGCTTCTCTTATGCGTATGGCCCGGTCGATCCAATTTCCTTGGCCGTTGAACTCTGATGAGTGGGATGATGTGGTCCGTTCATTGGAACTGTCGCCGCAGCAGGCCAAAATTGTTGAACTGGTGCTGCTGGGCAAGAAGGACAAGCAGATCGCGGCTTCATTGGGGCTGAAGCGATCCACCATTCGCACGCACCTGCGAAGAATTTTCATTCATTTGCAAGTCGCGGATCGCATGGAGCTTGCGCTTCGGGTTTTCACCGCCGCCTGCAAACGTTGCAAACGAAAGAAGAAGTCAAGGTGTCATCCTAAAAGATGAATTGAGGCGGATAGAACAAAGAAGTATAAGCGTCTACGTTCGAGAATAATACACCACCTCGTCCGTGCATTCAATCCGGAAATCACGAGGCGCGCGAAAGGGCTTCGGTCGCGTTGTGGCGCTTACAGCGCCAGCACGCGCATTGAAAACGTGGGAGGAAACATGTTGTTCGGTAAATCACATATCAATCGTCCAATTCGGCTGAATTCTGGTTCCCGCATCGCCAAGCGGCGAAGAGCCGTTTCCCGAGCGTGCCGGCATATCCTTGAGCCGCTGGAAGTGCGCGTGCTGCTCAGTGGCTCGTTCCCAACGGTCATTGATCCCACCGCCAACCAACAAAACACCAGCATAAGCGTGACGCCGGGCGCCCAGGTCTACCTCTACGGCGAGGCCACCGGCGGCGCACACGCTAACAGTCCGCTTGCGAATGGTACGGGGCAATCGGTCACTGATACGAACGGAAATCTATCCGCTGATTTAGCTGTGACCAATCAGTCGAGTAACAGCTTCACGACGAGTTGTAATTATTACACAATGATTGGCGTCGGGGTTTCGGGATACACAAACATGCAGGCCCTGTACGGCCAAAACGTCATCTCTGGCCCAGGAGAGGTTAACTCTGGAACTTACCAGGCGTCTGTCAGCTTCACGTTATCCCAATCCGCACTCGTTGTCGCCATGGGATTGGGCAGCAGTCAGCAGTCGCTCAGTTTCCAGGGGCCTAGCGGCCTGGTGACCGACTATGCGGCCTCGAACGCCACGGTGGCCGGGGGAATCGCCCATGCCGACCTTGGCCCCGGCAGCTACACCATTACTGAGACCACTTCGGTCACGGCAGTTGGCCAAACGCTGGATAATATGGCCGATCTGCTGGGGGTTTACATCTTCACAGGTTCGGCGTCCACCGTGGTTCCCAGCGCCGCGATCACTACGCCCAGCGGAACGCAGAGCGGCAACGTGACCATCAACTACACGCTGACGGATGCAAATTCCGACCCATGCAGCATCCTGGCGCAATACAGTCCCGATGGCGGTACGACTTGGGACGCCGCCACTCTCGGCAGCGGCGGGGATGCAACTACTGGCCTGACTTCCAGCCCCAGCGGGACCAGCCATTCTTTCGTGTGGGCCAGCGGCACGGATTTAGGCAATGTGCTGAACAGCAAAGTCGAATTTCGCATCACTCCCAGTTCTTCCAGCGGTACGGGCAGCAACGCTACGAGCGGCATTTTCACGGTTAACAATTCCGCGACCACGGTTAACGTAACTGTGAAGGGAGGCCAAGGGCCTTGGCAGTACGTCAAGGGCGGACTGAATACCACATATCAATATGGGATCAGCGATGGATCCGCCCCGCAAATCATCAGTAGCAGCGAAGGGTTTAATTTCACGTCTGGCAATGTCCTGAGCATCCAGTACGAAAGCGGCTTGGTCAGCATCGGTGCCGGTTGGCCCAATACGGACGCAAACGGCGATCAATCCTTTGTTGTCAACAATAATACAACAAATCCCAGCGGCCTCTATCCGAGCTACTATTTCAACTCGTCCGACTATCCCGCATACGGCGGTGAACTGGTTGGAACTTTCGCTAACAGCTCGGGCCAGATCGTGGGAACGCCGTTCAATATCGGCGACAGCCGTCAAGTGACGATTCCCACAGGCGCATCGCAATTGCAGCTCGGCGTCAACGACAACCGTCTCTCCGACAACACCGGAAGTTGGCAAATCCAAGTCAGCGAGCAGGCCGCGACGGCGGCCGTGCCGACCATCACCAGCGTCACCGCCCAGCCGAACGGCAATAACTGGAGTTTCACTATCCAGGGCACGAATCTCGGCACGCATTCGTCCTATTCAAGTGATAGCGCCTATCTGAACCTCGTGGATTCCACACGAGGATTCAGCGTGGGTTACACCGGTGATCCGATTACGACCGACCTCACCTCCTGGACCAACACCTCGATTCAAGTCGCCGGCCTAGCGGGTTCTTATGGCCATGGCAACAACGTCATCCAGCCCGGCGATCAAATGAGTTTGGTAGTCCTGAATCCCCAAACTGGACAAGAGTCCGCCATCTACTATTTTACGGCATCGGCACTCGCGAATCCGAACTTATCCCCGCCGAGCATTTCCGCGCCCGCGACGGCCACCGCCTATGAAAATGGATCCCTAACCTTCTGTACGGCAAATGACAACGCCATCACGGCTGCTGACCCGCAGGCTGCGGGATCGAACGAGCGACTCACCATCACTTCCAGCGGAGGAACGTTCACGCTGCCCAGCACGACGGGCCTGACCGTTGCATCCGGCGCGAGCGGCGTCAGCGAAACTGTCACCGGAACGCTCTCGGACTTGAATACCGATCTGAAC
This sequence comes from uncultured Phycisphaerales bacterium, assembly GCA_963783845.1. Taxonomy (GTDB): domain Bacteria; phylum Planctomycetota; class Phycisphaerae; order Tepidisphaerales; family Tepidisphaeraceae; genus PALSA-1353. Next base: position 32,268 of record CAWAPL010000018.1, on the reverse strand, counting down.
GGCCTGGTATTTACGCCGACACCGAACACCACTGGAACAGGGTCCCTCGATTTCACGCTCACTAATTTGGCATACACAACATCCACCGGCCAGCTCACTGGTTCCGAGACAGTTACCATTGATGTCGTCAATGGTCCGTCACCTTATGGAATCAACGCGCCATCCACAGTCGTCGTTAATGAAAACGGCAGCTTCACATTTTCGGGCATTGACGCGATCACCATCATGGACCCGGGAGTCGGTTCCTCTATTCTGCAACTCACGGTCACGGCAACGGATGGCACTTTCTCCACGGTCAGCGGCGGCGTGCAATCCGTCACGAATAAGACATTTCAAGGCACGCTGGCTGACCTCAATGCCGACTTAAACAACTTGGTCTTCACGCCGTCACCAAATACCACGGGCTACAATGATAATGGACCAGCCATACTGACCCTTACGGCTGGTCTTAAGGGATTCTCCCCTCCTACTCTGGGAAGCACCACCATAAATGTCGATGTTGGCCTAACGCCCCTACAAGTGCAGACCGCCTATGGTTTCAGCCAAGTGTACAAACTGGGTTACACCGGAAATGGCCAGACAATTGGCATTATCGACCCGCTCAACAATCCTGACATATATTCAGACGTAAACATTTTTGACCGGTATTTCTACGGTCCCAATACGACGCTCGCCAGTAGCTTTTTGACCGTAGTGAATGAAAGCGGCCAGCCCATTGATCCCGGCGCGTTGAACAGCGCAAGCAACCCGGTTCCCACTGACGGCAGCTTAAATGAACAAACGGAAGAGGCGTTAGACGTGGAATGGGCACACGCCATCGCACCAGGTGCGCACATCGTTTTGATTGAAATCAATGGTAGCACGGTTGCCAATGACGAGTTCAGCTGGAACGATGTCGCAACAGCGGCGCAGAATGTCCAAACTGTTCTGAATGGACAATTGAAATTGGGCATTTCGGTGGTATCTATGAGCTTGGGCGGCGGAGAGTTTTCATCTGAAAATGGGGATGACCTCAGTTTCGCGGCTTCTGGAATCACGTTTATTGCATCATCCGGCGATACATATGGTGATGTAGAATACCCGTCGGCTTCGCCCAACGTGCTGTCGGTCGGCGGCACGGTGCTTACGGTGAACAGTTCGGGTAATTATCAGAGTGAAAAAGTGTGGTCCAATGGAGTTCAAATACTTCCATATGTACCCTTATACATCCCCGTTGAGGGCACATCCCAAGGCACAGGCTACGGCGCGAGCAACCCGGCGACGGGCAACGAGCCACTGCCTGCGTATCAGAAAGGAGTAACGGGACTAGCTTCGACAACCAACCGGAATACACCGGATGTTGCATCTGACGCAGTGGGCCTATTGACCTACTCTACCGCTTTGGGTGGTTGGGTATCGGACTGGGGCGGAACGAGCTACGCCGCTCCGCAATGGGCCGGGCTAATTGCACTCGCGGACCAAGCCCGACCAGCGAGCGAATCATTTACAAGCGATGCCAATGGAACGTATGACATTCAGTCCGCCTTGTACGCTGCACCGGTCAGCGACTTCACGGAACCCACAATGAGTCTATCATATAATTTGCTACACATAGGCGACCGTTACAATACATACGCAGGCCTGGGCAGCCCAATTGCCGGCAGTTTAGTTCCGTATCTGAAAAACTACACCGGGTCAACGACCACGACAACGACTACGACGACGGCAAACGAGGTTCTGGCGGCGGCGGTCGCTGAACCTTCTCCATCGGCGGTGTCCAACGGACAGATATCCGATAATGCTTTTGCCAACTCGCTGGCCGGAGATTTCGGTGGGACGGGCATTTCAGGTGTGAATTCCATTCTCGATGCCAACGACAGTTTCGATCTTGGGCCATTTGCAGGTTTGGTTTCTTTGCGTAACAAGGCGAGCCCTTGTCTGCTTGAGTGATCGCAGTCGAATAATTTTGGAGGGAAAAACATGACAAGCCAGAACGTAATGTCTGCAAATCTTAGAAATTCTCTAGCTCGCGCTTTCGCTGACGCAAATCCCCAAATGGATTTTCGCTCGGCGGCTCTGGTCCTGGTAGTTTGCATCCTCGCGATTGTCGCATGCGTTGCCGTTGCGCCGGCGTCAACTAGCTACTTGGTGGAAGGGTTAGGCATTCCCAACGGCGCATCCGCGAGCGCCGCTCTGGGAATCAATAGCAACAACCAAGTCGCCGGTTATGCAGACGTAGGCTCATCCACTGAGGGTTTGCTATTTGCTGGAGGCGGATACACGGTCATCCCTTCGCTGAGCGGGGGCAGTGCGCAGGCGATGGCAATTGACGACAACGGTCAGATGGCGGGCAATGGTCAGGTCTCGGGTGGCAACAACAATGCCTTCCTTTATTCCGGCGGAAATACCGTCGCGCTGGGTTCGCTCAGCGGGCCTCTGGGCACGCCCGTCAGCTATGGTTATGGGATCGATGCGGCGGGCGATGTTGTCGGAACCAGCGGGACAAACGCCAACTTGTACCACGCTTTCTTCTATTCGGCATCAAGTCAGGCCATGACCGATCTGGGCACCCTTGGCGGAAGCTCCAGCGATGCCTTCGGAATCAGCGCCAATGGTAAATTTGTTGTCGGCGACGCATCGACGGTGAGCAATCAGACGCACGCTTACATTTACTCCGTTTCGGGCCAATCGATGGCAGACCTCGGAACCCTCGGCGGTAGTACCAGTTCAGCTCAGGCGGTCAATAACGCGGGACACGTTGCGGGCTATTCAACGACGACCGGCGAGGCGGACACGGATGCCTTCTTCTACGATGGCACGACCATACACGACCTGGGCGACCCCGATGGCTTCGGCGCGTATGGACAAGCCATCAATGATTCCGATCTAGTGGTCGGTTACTTCAATACGGATCAAACCGGCGATACAGCGGCATTCGTTTACCTGAAAGGCTCGCTCCAAAACTTGAACTCACTGATTTCCGCCAATTCCGGTTGGACACTCCAGGACGCCACAGGCATCAACAATGCTGGCGATATTGTGGGCTATGGACTCGATCCTGCTGGCAATACCGAGGCCTTCGAATTGACGCCCACATCTTCATCAATGCTGGTACCGCTTCCCTCAGCCGCTGCGGCTAGCCTTGTAATGCTGAGCGGACTCGCCGTCGTTGGCGCGCTCCGCTCGCAGCGCAGACGCAGAAAGCTTCAGATTTCGACGTGAGGAGCGGTTGGCCCCGGGAAGTTTTGCGCGAAGGAGCAGACGATGTCGAACAACCCTTTAGCGCGTTGGTCATTGGCGATATGGGTAGTTTCGTTCGCTTCTGCGCTAACCTGTTACGGGCAAACCCCCGGCACGGTTCCTCCATCGGCTGAAGCACCGCCAAGTGTAAATAATTCGCCCGCTGAAGGAACCGCGGGAAGTGATACGAGCGATGTGGTAATGGCGAATAATGCATTCGCATTGGACCTTTATTCACGTTTGGCAAATCAGCCCGGCAACCTATTTTTCTCGCCTTATTCGATCGAGTCCGCGCTGGCCATGACTTCGGCTGGAGCGATGGGGCAAACCGCCGAGCAGATGAGCCAAGTTCTGCATTTGCGCGGGCGCCGGAAGCCGTCCATGGCGGATTCGCCGCTTTGATGCAAAACTTAAACGCCGGCCAGCATTCCACGGAAGAATCACTTCACGACGTTATGAAGGAGGGGGTTCCCTACCAGCTATTTGTGGCCAATTCTCTGTGGTGCCAGCAGGGTTACCCATTCCGGGACGACTTTCTGAAAATCGCGCATGACCAGTACGGCGCAAGCCCGAATCAGGTTGACTTCGCACGAGAAGCTGAGTCGGCGCGCCAGCAAATCAACGCCTGGGTTGCTAGGCAGACCCAAGACAAAATCGAAAACCTAGTGCCTCCTAAGGCGATCGATTCCTCCACCAGGCTGGTTCTGGCCGATGCCATTTATTTCAAGGGTCATTGGCACGTGGAATTCGATAAATCCAAAACGCAGGACAAACCGTTCCATGCAGGTTCCAACCAAAGCACGTCCGCGAGCATGATGAACGTGCAGGATGACTTCGGCTACGCGGAGGCGCCAGACCTTCAAATCCTTGAACTGCCGTATTTTGCGCAGCAGATGTCATTGGTCATATTGTTGCCCAAGCAAGTCGATGGCCTTTTGAAGCTGGAGCGGTCCCTGAGCCCCGCGCATCAGTCAATTTCTGGGCCAAATGCAATCCCGGCAAGTCAATGTGTTCCTGCCAAAATTCAAGCTCACGAGCGAATTTAATCTCGGCGACACGCTCCAGGCCATGGGAATGACTGAGGCCTTTTCGCCACAAGCAGATTTCTCCGGCATTAGCACCTCGTCATCGCTTTACATCGGGTTTGTCCTTCACAAGGCGTACGTGAACGTTGATGAGGAAGGCACGGAAGCTGCCGCGGCGACGGCCATCGGAATGATGATAGGGATCATGCGGCCCCCTCCGCCGCCGATCGTTTTCAGGGCCGACCATCCATTTTTATTTTTTATCCGGCACAACCAAAGCGGCGCGATTCTTTTTATGGGTCGCCTAACCAGCCCTTGAGCCTTCGGCGCTGCGCCGGATGCCTGGTTCCAGAAGCGGGGCAATGCAATGGGAATCTGACGAGGAAAACGAGCAACTATTAAGCTAACCACGAACCAACATAAACTGTCTGGAATCGCGGAGGAATTTTTATGCGATATTTGATTATTACAATGATCATTCTGGTGATGCTGGGCGCCATTGGGATGGTGGTGCTGAAGAAATCCGGGCTCGGGACACCCGCCGGCCACGCTCCCACCGCCGGGCCAACTATTCTGCACGGAAGTTACGTTTCGGCCGACCCCGGACTTGGGTATTTCATCAACTTTGATAGATACCCGGGTGTGGCCGAGGTACGCGCCCCTTATGTATATCAAAATGTGCAGTATTCCAGCTATACCGTGTACGGAAACAAACTTCACCTCGGACTCTTTGCAGTCAACCTCACGCTGATGCCAGATGGCACAATCCAATGTCCTCCCGGCTTTGGTCCCCCGCCATCCGGCGTAACCCTCAAAAGGCACGGTCAATGAACAATTTAACGCATTATGCCCCAGTGTCGATTTTTCAACGCGACCCATCCACCGCCGCTATCGGCGGGCAACAGGATATCCGCCAGCGGATGGATCAGCACACGGCCAGCATCGCGCGGCTTCAACAGCAACGAACAATCCACAAAGCGGCGCTGGGTGTGGATGTCAAGAAACTCGCTGTTGTTACCGCGGGGACTCTCGTGCTGGCGGTGACGGCGGCGGTTTGGATAATCGCTGAAAGTTGAGAGTGCCAATTACATGGGTTTACCAATAACTTCATTCAAGCGAGGAGCAATCATGTCCACCAGATCGACAAGGACCTCGATCAACAAGCTTCACAAAATCAGTCGGAGGGCACGCGTGCTGGCTCTATCCGTATGCCTGGCATGGGCACTGCCGGCGTTGAATGCTCATGCGGATGTCTATGTTTGGCGAGGGGGTAACGGTCGCTGGGTCGATCCAAATCATTGGGATCCCAAAGGCTTTCCTCAAAGCGGGGTGGACGTCGCCGATATGCGGCCTTGGGCGCAGTACGTGGACTTAGACGGTCAAATCGCCGTCAATGCCATCACCTTTGCTGTGCCCTCCGGAAGTCCCAACGGATGGGTCAACAAGGAGATCCGAAGCGGTGCGGCACGGAGCAGCCTCACACTTACCGGCATGCGACCGACCATCGCTGTCATAGGAGACCCAAACAGACGGACAACTATCAGCGCGACCCTTTCTGGCACGGAACCGTGGACAAAAACTGGCCCCGCAATCCTTGTGCTGGGTGGCGATAACGACTTCACGGCCACCGTCACCGTCGTGGAGGGCCAACTAGCAATTCAGAATTCGGCATCGCTGGCCGGTGCGCCACCGATCACCGTCCGCGATGGCGCCCAGTTCGGCATTTATGCCAGCGGTTCTTACGGCGATCCCATCACGCTTAATGGCGGCGTCGGACAATTGGGAGCATTATTCCTCAACAAAGACGCCGCCACTTACACTCTGACCGGCCCGATCACCGTCAACAGCGCAACCCAAATCGCGGCCTACGGCGCCGGCGATATCATCAATTTGAATGGCGCCATCGGCGGAACCGGCGATCTCACCCTCGACGGTGGAAACCAACAAAATCACGACCTGGAACACGCCTTCAACCTCAATGCCAATGAAACCTTTTCCGGAAAACTGAGCCTGACCTCTCGCGGTTCCACAGCCACCCATTTCACGCTCAAGGCAGGCAATGACACCCTGCCCAAAAACTGCGATCTCGATCTCTCCGCGCAGAACTTGGGCAACAAGCGGCGGCTTGTGGAACTGGACATCAATGGCACCCAGGAAGACCTTGGGACCATCACCACAAGTGGCGACGGCAGTGCCATCATCGACGACAAAAGCGATCAGGCTGGCGGCGCGATCAATGCCAAATCGATCAGGATTTCCGGCGGCGAACCACTTCTCCTCAACGTCAGTGGAGTCACGCTCACCAGCAGGGTGGGCGTGACGTTGCTCAACGGCGGCGAACTGGTCTTTGGCGGCGCGCAAATGGATGTGAAGGGTCAGGTCGTTGTGGCCCCCCATGGAGAGACCCCGGGCAGGTTTATCATCAACGGCGGCGCTCTCAATGTCGATGGTGATATCCTCATGGGCGAAAGCAATGGCGCCAATGGTCTGCTCATCATCCGGAACGGAACGGCCAACGCCCACTCTATCGAGTTAGGTAACGGCGGGTCGGGGATGCTCGATTTATCCGGCGGCAAGCTCCTGGCCGATCGACTTTACACCGGCTCCAATGGCATCGTGAACTTCAACAATGGGACGCTCGAAGTGGCGAGTGCGAATTGCGCTTCGCCGTTTGTTGATCCAAATGTATCCCTAAACGTAATGAACGGCGGCGCAACGATTGACACGCACGGTGTTGACGCTGTGATCGCGGGCACAATTCATTCTTTCAATAACTCCCGCGGAAATTTCACCAAGACCGGGGCGGGAACGCTTACGTGTTCGGGTCAAAACAATCTGTCCGGTAAGACCAATATCAATGGCGGTGCGCTCGCTATGCCTGCCAACTCATCCCTCACTAGCAACATCGCCGTCAATTTGGCAGGCGGAATGCTGGTGCTCAATGGAGGAACCGCCAGCACGGAAGTTATCGATACTTCCAGCGCCGGCGTGTCAATTTTGACGGCGGGAAATTGCAAGTGTCGGATGGGAACGTTGCGTCACCGTTTGTTCGTCCCGGCGTCAAGTTGAACATCGGGACAGGTGGAGCGACGATCAACACAAACAGCTACGATGCTGTCCTTGCCGAACCCCTCGTCCGAGCCGGAAGTGACTCGATGGGCGGCTTCACCAAGTCCGGAGGCGGCACTCTCACGCTTCACGGATCCAATACTTATGCGGGCCCAACGGAGATCACCGGCGGCACGCTGGCATTAGCAGCCGATGCTTCAATTGCCAATTCATCTCTGATTGATTTGGCGGGGGGAGCAACTCTTGATGTCTCGGCCATCGATGGGGGTTGTGCTTTGGCCCAAAATCAAATCGTCAGCGGCTGCGGCACGGTCGCCGGCGATGTCACCGTGCATGGTACGATCCAGCCGCGGCAGCCGAATAGCGTCGCAACGCTGACGTTCCGCAATCGCCTGGGGCTTTCCGGGGCGACGATATCAATTCGCGTAGATGGGCAAGGCGGTCTTGATCAAATCACGGTCAATGGATCGGCGGCCGTCGAAGGGGAGCTGCGTGATTGACCCAACTTTTCTCGCCGGCGCTGCACAACCGGGAACCTACGACATCATTGACGCCCCGAACGGCAACCTCACCGGCAAATTCACATTCCGCAATGGCCAGGACCACCAAACGATGCGGCTTGGATCGACGAATTATCTTTTGACGCTGAGCAACTCAAACGCAAAGGAACAACTGACTATTGCGGTGTCTCAATAGTTCTACCGCATAATCCGGTGGTCAGATTTGAACGCGGAGGACGATCATGTCGAGCCTAAACAAACTGTTATATTCGGTGAACGCGATTCTGCTTGCCGGTGTGGCGGCTCTGTTCTTCCTTCCTCAATCCCAAATCGAGTCCGAAGCGTACCAATATACCCTCACCGGATTGAATATTACGTTGGGCACTCAGCCGTACCTCCACATTCCGGGATTGTCGGACGCGGATTCTCAAAAACTTATGGATTTGGGGCAGGCGATATCCAAAAGCATGAACTACCCCAAGGCCGAAGATAACACCGATCTGGCGTTCCTTGGAGTACCGGTGTTGGCAGGGCTGGCCGCGCTGGAATTCATGAGCGGCGCCTTCAGGCGGCAAAGCAATTCCTTCGGTGCGCGAATCGGGCGGGATCTTCGAGACTGCGCCATCATCGTGGTGGTGATTCTGTTCGCCATCTCCGGTGTGCGCGGTTTCAGCTTTGAACGGGCGATGAAGGAGCAGAATGCAAGTCTTAAAGACTCAATCGCACATGCGGAGAAACAAGCGGCCGAAAGCCAGGCGGCATACACCCGGATGACTGGCCTCCCTACAAGCCCTCTTCCGGGCGCATCGGAAATGAAAACGTTTATGGAGCGTCAGATCGCCAGGATTCACAAGACCGTATGGTTTGATCTGGCCTTTGCCCTGTCAGTTGCCGCCCTTGGCGCAGCGGTGTTCGTGCGATTTGGACAAACGGTTGCGGTGCCATTGGCACAGACTACAACGACTTCTCCAGCCGTGCCCGGAGCAACGATCCTTCCCGCAGCGAATATCGATCAGACTGCCGGCAACGCGACAGCCATCTGGGATGTGATAAAAGCTCGCGCCCTGAGATTTTTCGCGATGGCCGAAGCTAAGGCAAGCGAAGCGGTAAAGGCGGGTAAGGTTGAGGTGAAACTGCACCAGGAGAAGTCCGCGGTTGCAGCCTGCAAAAAAAGGTTTGATCAGCTCGCGATTGAGTGCGGTAACGTGGCGGCCGATGTTTCAGCCCTTACGGATGAAACATTGGAAGCGCAGCGACGAAAGGTATTGGACGTCCGACAGAAGATGAAGGAAAGCCGACGCCAGCGTGATGCGGCGAGTGAGGAATTGGGCCGGATCGATCGAAAAGCCGATCCGACAAAAGCGGCTGAATTGACGGCCTGGATCAAGGCGGCAGACGCTTCACTACGGCGTGAGAACCACGACCTGGGCGCGATCATGAAGGACCTGGGAAGCGGAATACTGTCGATGAATTTGGCCGAGCCGAAGCTCGCCGAGTTTTACAGGCTGAGAGACGAAATACACCGGCAAACCGATCAACATTCGGCTAACATCCTTCGCCTTGAGCAAGAGCAAGCGGCACACAAGGAATCGCTGGGTATTGATATCAAGAAGGGGATCGCGTTAGGTGCCGGAGTTTTGGTTCTGTTGGTGATCGTGATTTGGGCTGTTGCATCGCTGATTTAGGGACTAGCTCTGCCGAATCGACGCGAATTACCTGCCCGCCCGATAGAAACGGAAGCAGCAGATTCCGCAGTTATCTGCCGACGATGGAGTCGTTACAGGTGTCCACTGTGTGAGCAGCATCTTTTTTCTTTGGCTGGCAATCGTCATGCTGCCGCGGCATGTCCAAATCACGTCGCCCATCTTCATCAACCCACAGAATAAAGCGGAGACTCATCATGGAAACCGTCACGGGCCAACCATATCGTTTCTTTTTGGTCGCCGCTTTGGCGCTGGTGGGGACGGGGTGCCAGGGTTGGTTCCAACCCAAACCCGACCCGAAGCAACTTGAAGCAGTCAATGAAATGGTTGGCGACCGCACGCAATCCGTGTTGGACGTGATGAAGTTACTGCAAACCGATCCGAGCACTCCCGTTGGGGGTCCGACGGGAACGCTTACTTACGACGAGGCGGTGCAATGGGCACTGGAACACAATCTCGCGCTCGTCGCTTCGGCTGAGACGTTGCCGATTGCTCAGGCCAGTCTGGTTCAGGCCGGGCTTTTCCCCAATCCGAATTTCGGACAGACTGGGGCGTTTTATTTTCCGCTCAGCGGACAGGGAGGCGCTATCGCCGCCGATTCCTGATCTCCGAGACGTTGAACGGATTTTTTGCGGCCCCTTTCAAAACGCAAATCGCCAAGGCACAGAAATATCAGGCGGGAATCGATATCGCTAACCAGGCGTTCGGGCTGGCGCAGCAGACTCACCTCCAATTCGATCGACTTGCGTGGCTGGTTCGAAGTCGAAGGATCGAACGACAGATCGCGGAGGCGTACAAACAGGCTGCCGACGATGCCCAAGCGAAGGTTGGCGCGGGAGCGGTGACGCTCGTCGATGTGGACCGGGCCGCAATCCAATGCGAAGATGCGCGATGTCTGGCAAGGCGCGACCAGATTGAATACGAGGGAGCTGCCACGCAGTTGAATTGGTTGATGGGCGTGCAATCCGCCCCCCAATGGGTATTGCCAGAGAGCGCCCAGGATCCGCCGCCGGTAATGCAGCTACCTTCCACATCGCAGTCCCTGGAAGAAATGGCGCTCAAATATCGCATGGATTTCCTTCGGGCGTCGTTCGACCTTCAGATCGCCAAAGGGACGGTGATGCTCGCAAGGCTGGGGGCCTATCCGCAGACGACGATCGGTTTTGACGCCAAGCGCGATAGCAGCAGGAACTGGACGGGCGGCCCGACATTCGCGAGCGGGTTGCAGTTCTTTGACCCCGGCATCGTCGGCTACTGGATAGCGGAGTATGGGCTGATTCAAACCGAACGCACGCATGAAGCGATGAAGGGTCAGGTCCGTCAGGACGTCCGTAATTCGTTCAGCATTCTGCTATCCGCGACTGAGGATGTCCGGTTCTATCAAGGCATCGTGCCGAAGGAGCAGGCGATTTTATCCCGGCAGGAGCTTTCGTTTCGTCGGGGAAACCTTCGGTTCGACGATCTTTTGGACACACTTCATGAATACTCAGAGGTGCTTCGGTCGTACGAAAGCGCGATCGAAGCCTATCAGCAGGCCGAAATAGGGCTAGAGACAGCGGTCGGGTTGTCGTCTAAAAGGTTCGAGCAGGGAATGCCAGTAACCGCTCACTGATCGGTAGTTTTCATTGCGTCGCCCGATTCGTCGTTAATGTGAGAACCGCCGCATTCCCATCTCCATCCCTCGACGGGCGCGGTAGAATGATGAGCGCTTGTGGAGGTCACGGTTGAAGGCTGAAAAGGTCGTCAATCACCTTTTGACCTATTGTGCGCTCGTCGTGCTTTGTATGAGTACATCATGCGCTAGCCTTGTGGGTCGTGCGTATGAGGGGATGTCCCCCGTGTCAAAGAGGGGTGTCCCGATTTCCGACCGGATATATCCTGGGCTTCGCATGTTTGCTAAGGAATTCCACCAGGAGCCGGAGGCCGTGGAGCAGGTGGGGTGGGTAATTGACATACCGTTTTCGCTCGTATTTGATACGCTCGTGCTTCCGTTCGACATTTTGGGAATCCCGGTTTTCGACTGATTGCAAGACCAGTGGCGGCGGATCCCGACGCCGTCGGAGCGTGGAACGGCCCGGGCATCATGTCCACAGCGGCACAAACGCCCACAAACGACCTGACCTACGCCCTGGGCTATGCCGACGGCAAGGACGGCGTCGTCTCCGGCCTAGCCTCCGGACAGATCGAAGTGAAGTACACCCTGGCCGGCGACGCCAATCTGGACGGCTACGTCAACGGTGAGGACTTCACCATCCTGGCGTCGAACTTTAACCAGCCTGTCACCAGTTGGGACCAAGGCGACTTCAACTACGACGGCTACGTCAACGGCGAAGACTTCACCCTCCTGGCAGCCAACTTCAACCAGGGTGCCAGTGGAGCGTCGGTGGCATCGTCAGCCCCGGTCCTGGACGTGCCCGCCGCTCCGGCAGTCGCTTCAACGGCTACGACGCTGACAACTTCCACCATCGAATCGACGGCCAATACGACCGCCGCCCCGGCGGCCTCTGCAACCGCTCCGAAAGTGCCGACTTCCACGACATCGGTTGCCATGAACACGACCGCCGCCCCGGCCGGCGTTTCGGCAACAGCGACGGTCGCAACAGTTACCACTACTGCCACTAAGTCAACCGCCGCGGCGACAACAGCACCGAAAGCCAAAACGATCAGCGTTTCCAAGACAGTCATCAGCGATACAACGAACAGGAAGTCGAAGGCTTCCGGCGTGACGGCTTACGCGGCCAGCGTTGTGACGATCCCGACCTCTGGCTCGACGGCGACTCCGCAGAATATCAATAATAAGGACGCCAAGTTTCTCGCGGATCGATAACGGATTGTGGGTTTGGTAGCGGCACCGAATTCGCCGATTTGGCGGCGAACTTCAACCAGGGCGTCAGCGGCGCGGCTAATAGTTGGCAGAGATTCGCACCGCGCGCCTTAACTGCCCGGCCGGGGACTCACCACGTAACCAATGCCATGCGCACTGCCCCAATCTGCTCCCGGCGGATCGGACCATAGCAGCGACTATCGAAGCTGTTGGGAATACGGCTGGAGAACACAAAGAATTCGTCAGCACCGAGAACGCGACAGTCGCGCCAGACAGGAAGAGGACGGCCGCGGCTGTCTTTCGGCAGCGGCATCGGCGCGATCCGTTGACCATTGATTATGAGCCAGTCGCCAGTCGTGTCGATGCGATCTCCTGGGCCGGCGACTATCGGTTTGAGGATGTACCAGTTCTCGCCGTTGTTCCCGGTGCGTCCGAGCACGTACACCCGCGCCGCCGGTGGAATGCGAAAATCGACGAGTTTCCCGACGGCTGGTTCTTCCGAAGAGCGCAGATACAGGCCGGGTTCGACGCTCGGGGACGTGTTGATGACCAGAAAACGATGAGCGCCCAGTTCCGGGATAATCGCGAACACCATAAGGATCACCGCAACGCGCAACAAAACGCGACGGCGGCGCTCGTTGTCGAGTGCATTTCGCGGGCCGCAAAGCGTCAGGTGCGACATGCCATGCCCTCCAGGTCAAACGATTCCAAGGGCACCTGGCAAAGGAGTAATTCCTGGGCGGCGTCGGTCCAGAAGGCGGCGGGCATTTCCGCGGGGTTCCGCCCCCAGTGTTTCAAATCCTCGATGAGATCGAGCAACCGGTCCACCGCCTCATCTTGTCCGGCTGGGCCATACTGACGGACAAGTACATGGACCGCCGCGGCTGGATGGATGCCCGGCAGCACGCGGCCGACGTTGCCAACGGGCAACGCTTCGATGATTGCCAAGGTGCGATGTTGGCGGTCGGGCGAATATCGGCGCCACCAGACCACCGCAAATATCTGGCCGGGTCGGAAATAGTGAATGGCACGTCCGTCCCGACCCAACTGGCGGCGGATTGGATCACCGAAGCACAGGCAATCGGCCATTGAGCCTGCAATGTGCCGGGCACTGAACCGAGTAAGCTGGTCTGGACGCACGAACCACCTCCTACTTTCTGCTTGCATTCTGGCTGTACGAACATTACCCTAACAGAAGTGTCGGAGTCAAGGACTATTCCATTTTGCCCTCATTTTGGATTTGAGGGTCTAAAACAGACTCGACAAAGACGCGCGGAGGTTGAACAACGGATATGCGAAACGAATCGCGCACAGTGAAGATTTCCGGCGAGCGCCTCGCGGAGCTCTGGCGCGGCAGCATGATGTCCAAGGAGTCCTTTGCGCAAGCCGCCGGCATGAAGCGGTCGGGCGTATTTCGTCTGATGCGCCCTGGCGTGCATGGAATGTTCGCAGACAACTTCCGCAAGATGGCGGAAGTTTTGAAAACGACGCCCGACGATTTGCATTGCCGGGTCGCGCCCGATGCTTCCGGAAGCCTTGATGGGTCACGCTTTCCGTGCGGTGTGTCGGGGCCAGCGCAGGCGTTGTTCCATGTGCCTGGTTATCAAAGCATTAGCGCTGGCGTTCGCAGTGAGCGGCTGGGGATCGAGACTGGCAGTGTGAAGGTGCCGCTTGGTCTATGTGACTTTTGCGTGCGCGTGGACGGTGAATCGATGATGCCGACTTATCCCGATAGGGCGACAGCGCTGTTCGAGAATGTCGAGGGCCATGAATTCGTTTTCGGCAAGGATTACATCATCTGGTTCACTAACGACGAATGTTATTTCGGTCGGGTGTTTGAAAGTGATGATGACCGTGACCTGCTGGTGCTGAGAAAACTCAACCCGGACCGTGGTCGATTCCCCGACCGGAAGGTTCATCGCCGCGAAATTGAGCGAGTGGCCCATTGCGTGGGGGTTCTGACTTTGACGAAATGATGTCTCCAACAAAGGCAAAACGATGTCGAGGCTTATCCAATGGCTCGACCATCGCAAGGAAGTGGTGGGATTTGAAAAGTGGAAGGATCTGGCAGATTACTGCGGCTTGCCCCTGCAATCGCTCCGCGATGTGCGAGTGCGCCAAACGCTGAACGTGTTAAATCGTTCCGAGCGGCGTGTGTTCGCCGGCGCACTTCGCGTGTCGCTTCGCAAGCTGGAACAGCTCAACGACCGCGATATCGACTGGATCGAAGATACGCACGTTTTCGATCCCGACGTTCGCGGCCGCGCGCTTCCGTGGCAAGAGGACGATCCCGCATATTGGATGCCGAAAGAGACCCGGCCGGAAGACCGGGGGACGCCACTTTTGGGCCGCATCAAGTCGAGCGGGACGGCCGAAGCGGATGAGGATTGGCATGAGGAATGGGGGCGACACCTTCCCGCGCGATTCGGCAAGGGCTACGACATCTATGCTCTGGAAATCGAGGGTGTTGGCCAATCCATCGTGTTCCGCAACATTCCGCCCTGGGAATCTCGCGAAGGACCGGCAGCGGTCTATTGCTGGAATGGATGGGAAGCGCGGGGGTGGTTCGGTCGGGTTCAATTGACGCCGCTTAAAGCGGTCGTCGTAACCTCCGATGGACAGCGGCATGAGCTAGACCCGGTGAACATCGTCCGCATCGGAAAGATCATTGGGCGATGGCCTGCCGAAGCTGCCACCTCCTGAAGTAACAGCGACCTCACTGTGCTTTTGGTATTGAGCATACCGTTGACTTTTTTGGTGCCGATGCTAACATATACCGAACAGACATAGATTGTGGCTGGTCGTACGCACGGTGAAGCCATGAAAACAATTGAATTGCACGCTCCGGCGGTCTCGCCGTATGTGTCGCCCAAAGAGCTTCAGGAACGGTGGCGCTGCTCCCGTTCAAGCGTTGACCGAATTGTTCGCCGCGCCGGCCTGACTCGCCTATGCCTTGGCGAAGGGCGCAACGGGATTGTGCGGTACAACCGAAAGGAGGTGGAAGAATTTGAAATTAAACGGCAGGCTTAGAACCTGCCTTCCAAATCGGTTTTTCGATACGGCCGTTCCGGTGATGCAAGTCCGCCGGAACGGCCGTTCGCTTTTCCATGTCCGGGCAAACGCCAACTATGCCGATTCACCGCGCGATTGAGCAACAAGCGACGGCTGATGCGGCCGAAATTCTACCGCGTCGCCCATTTCCTCGGGAATTAGCGCCGCGTAGTGCCGACGGCAAATCTCCGGCGAGTTGCCCATCATCTTGCTGATTTTGTAAAGGCTCTCGCCCTTCATCGCGAGTTGGCTGCCAAATGTGTGACGATAGTGGAGGCAAGTCCAGTGAAGTTCCTTGTTCTCGTTGAAGGCCCGCAAGTCTGAACTGAAGTTATCCGGGTCGTAACGCCCGTTGGCGGAGTTCGGGAAAAACCAAACACTCTTACCGCTTTTGAGCTTCCATTTGTCGAGATAGTGGCGCAAAGATGAACTGATCGGCACCGCGCGATTGACCTTCGTCTTCGGCTGCCAGGACTCATCGCCGATCGTTTTAGCCCGAACGCGGATCAAACCCAAGGTGCCAGCGGACCAATCGATGTCATCGGGCGTAAGCCACAGCAATTCCTCCCGGCGCAGACCGGCATAAATCAGTGTCGCCACTATCGCCTGGAGCTTCATCTGATCTGCCAGCGCATCCAGCTGCTCCTCAATCTGATTGAGGGTGAGGAAGTGGATCGTCGGCGCGGGCTCCTTGTATCGCTCGACCTTCGCCGCGGGATTCTTGTCATTGGGCATGCGAAGGTTTTTCTGCTCCATCGCCCAGTTGAACAGCCGCATCAAGATTTCGCGATAGCGGTTGGCGGTCTTGGGCGCCAGCCCACGGCGCGAAACTTGCGCGGAAATGAACGTGGTGATGTCAGCGGTGCGGATCGCTTCCATGCAGTCCGCCTCGATCACCGGCGTCTTGGTCCGCGCCTCGCGCCCACCTTCACCGGCTTCTTCTTCGCCTTCGCTGATGGCTTGCGGCTGTTGATCTTCAATTCATCGCAGACGGGGCCAAAGATGTCGCGCAGATAATAGGTGTCGGTCTGCGCGCTCTTGGCGGTCTTGACCTGACGAATGTGCTGGACATAAGCGGCGACGATTTCAGGAATGAGTGTGCGTGTCGGAAGCGGTAGGTCGTCGCCCGCCGCCTGGGCCGCATCGAAGCGGCGGAGCTTTTCCTTGGCGATCTGAAAGTTATCCGATGCCCGGATGCGGCGCTGCTGATTGCCCACATAATACTGGATGTACCACGCGGGTCCGTTCTTCCATGTGCGTTTGATAAGACTTGCCACGGCGATCTCCTTGGGTTGGAGAACCGATTGATCCGGCAAGTCGCTTTGATGTTGGTAGTGTACGCGCCAGTGTACGCGCTGGCAAACAGACACCAAACAGAAAAGGACTTGCATGACCGCAAGTCCTTTTCTCACATTAAGTAGCGGGGGGAGGATTCGAACCTCCGACCTCCGGGTTATGAGCCCGACGAGCTACCAGGCTGCTCTACCCCGCGATCTATACTCATCTTAGATCGCCCGGCAGGGGTGTCAAGCTTTAACTTGACTGGCGGGAGTAGCTCTCCATTGTGGTCCTTCCCGATCCAAGCTGAAATCCGGATGAATAAGGAGTCTCACGCAGAGCGCAAAGGCGCAGAGTCAGCCTTCTTTGCGCCTCTGCACCTCTGCGCCTCTGCGCCTTTGCGTGAGACTCTTTCTTGGACCCAGGCCGGTTGAGCATGCCCGTGCACGGTTCGGCTGGGCAAAGCAAGCCGCGTCACAAAAATGCCCCAAAACACCATAAAAGCCCCCGAATATTCGCTCGTGGTTCCTGGACATCCACCAGGATCGGATAGTTCGGCGGCGGATGAGAACTCAAGTCGGTGAACATGGAGCCCTCCGGGCTAGAGTGGTAGTGGGTAGAAAGTAGAGAGCAGAGCGAAAAAACCTTCTCCCACTATTAAAGGGTCCAGGAGGTGAAGGATTTGGACGTGTTTTGGAAAAAACCGCGATTTTTTGAAATAATTTTTTCGGGCGTCGAAATGCCGGTGGGGCGGACTATTCACCGCCCGCTTCGCTCGAGACGCGGAGAACGCTGAGAAGCCGATAGAGCATTGATGTTTACGCATCCCGATTAGAACGGCACCGAACATTCAGTTGGCAGAGTGCGCTGCGCGACAGCCGGCGAAATCCTGTTTTCTGCGCGGTTCTCCGCGTCTCTAGCGTACTCGCGGGCGGTGAATCCTGAATTTTCCGGGCTGGCAAAAACAAATGGAATCGCCTTGCCAAGCTCGACAATGATTTGGCGATGGGATTCTGATTACGATGAGACCTGATTTGAGCGATTTGTGTGGCGGTCGAATCACTCAGCCCTCGGTTTCATTTGCGACGCGGGTATACTCGCTTTCTGGGATTTGCCCCATTTACATGGATAGAACTGAACTGTTAGCATGGGTTGGTACTGTCACAGGCGTGAGCGGCCTTGGGTTATCGCTTTGGGCCGTTTGGCGCGATCAACCGCAATTGGTGGCAA
This sequence comes from uncultured Phycisphaerales bacterium, assembly GCA_963783845.1. Lineage (GTDB taxonomy): Bacteria > Planctomycetota > Phycisphaerae > Tepidisphaerales > Tepidisphaeraceae > PALSA-1353. The sequence goes on along the minus strand of CAWAPL010000018.1, from coordinate 14,369 downwards.
AGCTACGGTATGGCTACAAGGTCAGCGAGAACGTGGGCGACTATCGCACTGACTACACCTACATCCTGATAACGGTGAGCAACCGAGGACGACGGCCCACCGCAATCGGCAAGATTTGGTTCAGCCAACGCGATTCAGCGCAGAGCTTACTCGTGGTTGATGCCTTGCGCGCTGGGACGGTTGGATTGCCGGAGGGCCGAGCTAAGGATTACCTCATGCGCGACGACAATTTAGATGCTTCACGTCTGACAAATCTATTCGTGGAGGACGGCGCGGGGCGGAAATGGGCTGGAAATGCCGCCGAAGGAAAGTGGATAAGGCTTAGGATTGTGTCGGACTGACAGACGATTTGGGGTAGCCACACATTTCGAGTGGCAGCGAAGAGGCGACTGTCCCTTTGAGATCATGGTTTTTCGTGCCTAGTTTCTCAATGGAAAAAAAGTGAGGCGCATTGTGACGGCTAATTCGCACACAAACTCCGAGCTTGCCATAAAGCGACAGCAATGGTTGGAGGTGCTTGGTGGACAGGATCAACACTCTATTGGTCGTCAGCTCGCGCAGATCGCGTGGGATGCCGCTTCCTTCGCGGTCATAAACGAGGCTCGAAGATTTGCGGCCCCAGATCCGCGCGGCGGCGTACAATTGAATGGCCTCGTGCACGAATTGTTGGATCAAGGGTTTTTCACAAGCCAATTGCTGGCGATACGTCGTCTCAGTGACAGCGACATATATCCATTGGAAGGAAAGCGTGCGGTCTGGTCGATGACAAGCTTGCTCTGCGATATGGCGAAGCATCACGGACTTTTGACCCGCAAAGCGATATTCGATGCCGAGGGGCGTGGGTACGACTATAAACTTGTTGAAAAGAAATGGAATGACTGGTGTGAATCGGCACCCCAGGGTCCGGGAGCCTTAGCGCGCGTGCTGCCGGATGAATTGAATTTTCATCTGATCCTTATGCGACATCGTGATATTAGTCGCCTCGCCGGGATAACGTCGACCGACATAAAGCCGGATGACACGGTAAAAGTCGAGGTCTTCAATAACTTGAGAACAAAAGTAACTGCAAGTTGCGATAAGGTGGGCGAGTATGTGAATAAGTTTCTCGCACACGCTGCGGCGCCCGAGGATCGCGCATCGATTGATCCTGAAGGGACAAGCGTGACTCTAAAGTTGTTGCGTGAAGCCCACCAAAGTTTCTGCCAAGTTGCGAGCTTCCTCTCGATTTTTGTTCTCGGCGATGCACATCCCAGTTTTGTGCCAGTACCGCAATACAACATCTTCCAGCACATCGAGAGGCCAATTATGGAGGCTTCGCAAGTCCCACTCCTTAAAAACATGTGGGAGGATTGCGACAAGGAATGGCACGAATGGACTCTGTGGGGGATAGATGGATACGAACAGGAATTCAGCCGCAAGGTTGAAGCGCGATGAGTGTTTTCATATTCCGGAAACCCCGGGGGAAACCGGCGACAGTCAGCCATTTCGAGTGCCAGGGAATAGGTGAACGTCGCTCAGGGATTGTCCCCAAGGGATCGTCGGTGGCCCGCCGGCGAATGCAGGTACCGGGTCGGTTTGTACGCTCTGGCAGAGCCGGGCCGTCTCGGCCCGGGGCGAGGACGCCCCGGCTCTGGTTTGGTGTGCTGAGCGAGTCCTCGAATGGCCTTAACCTTTACTAAATGTGCCCCGGAACGTATAGTCATTTTCGTCGCCGCAGGCGTTGTAGCTGCTGCTGCGGAGGCTTGCCGCTGCCTGAGGGAGTTCTTCCATGACGGAACAGAATTCGGCCCCCGCCCCGGCGCCCGATATCAATTCTGAAACGTTCTTGCCGCAGTCCACGGTACTTATCGTGGATGATAATCAGCAGAATGTGGAGCTTCTCCAGGCGTTTTTGGAGAGTCTGCCGGTGAAGATCGTCACCGCGGCGGATGGGGTGGAGGCTTTGGAGAAGGTGGCGACGTTCAAGCCGGATTTGATTCTCCTGGACATCATGATGCCGCGGATGAGCGGGTTCCAGGTTTGCAAGCGAATCAAGGGCGATGCCAAGACCAAGGATATTCAGGTTTTGATGGTTACGGCGCTGAATGAATTGGGGGATATTGAGCAGGCTACGGAGTGTGGGACGGATGATTTTGTCAGCAAGCCGGTGAACAAGTTCGAGCTGCTCACGCGCGTCAAGAGCCTTTTGCGGGTTCGTCATCTCAAGGGGGAATTGGAGCGGGCGCTGACGTATCTGAACGAGATCGAGCAGGATGACGAGGCGAGGTGAGGATGCGGCCGGTGAGAATGCGACGGAGCGCGGGGATTTTCTTTCTTCTGATGTTTTTGGCTTGGGCGCCGGCTTGGCGCAGACGCTGCCGTCGGGCGGCGGCGGGGAACTCCTTCAGAACAAATCAGCGATGCCGGGGTATGGGGTCGAGGCTTACCGGATCGTGACCGGTCCGGATGAGATCATTTCGGTACTGCGGAATGGGGCGGTGGTTATTTGCAAACGGGTGGCTTCGCCGGTGGCGGCGGTGCGCGGGTATTGCGCAACCGGCGGGGTTTATGAGGGACAATGGCTCGGGGGCGGGCTGAGCCATCTGCTGGAACATCTGGTGGCCGGCGGGAGCAGCGAGCGGCGCACCGAGACGCAGAACAAGCAGCTCCTTCAGCAGATCGGCAACGATTCCAACGCTTACACCACTTACGATCACACGGCGTTTTTCGTGAATACCACGACGGCGCATTTCGCGCAGGCGGCGGATTTAGTGACCGGTTGGATGCTGGGGGCCAAGATCACTTATCCGGAATACACGCGGGAATATCAGGTCGTGCAACGCGAGCTGGAGCGGAACAAGGGGAACCCGGACATGGTTTTTTACCAGCTCATGCAGGAGAACCGCTATCAGGTGAGCCCGGCCCGCGTGCCGGTGATCGGATATCAGGAAGTCATCCAGGGATTGTCGCGGAACGACGTGTACAGCTATTACAAGATGGCGTATCAGCCGAACAACATGGTGTTCGCGGTGGCGGCAAATCTGGATCCGGAGGAGATGCTGAAGACGATGCGGGGATATTTGTCGGATGCCAAGCCGGGCCGGGCGTTTTCGCACGACATCGCGGCCGATCCGCCGGTGCTGGCGCCGCGGACGGTGGTGGCGACGTTTCCGCGGCTCGGTCAGGCGAGGCTGAACCTGGCGTTTCCGTCGGTGCGCGAGACGGACGGCGATATGTACGCGCTGGATTTGCTGGCGGAAATCCTCGGGGGCGGGGAGAGCGCGATCCTGGTGGAGGACATCCGCGATGGCCGGCGATTGTGCAGCGGCCTGGAATGCGAGGATGATACGCCGCCGTATGTCTCGGGGTCATTCGATATTGAAATGCAGCTTGATGCCGACAAGGTCGCGCAGGCGACGCAGGCGGTGCTGGAGGACATTGAGAAGATCAAGGCGGAGGGAATAGACCAAGACCGGATGAAACGAGCGGCGGCGCAGATCAAGATCGCGCACTTGAAGCAGATGCAGACGTCGCAGGACGTGGCGGCGACGATGGGGACGGATTATCTGGGGACCGGCGACGCGCATTTCAGCGATGAATACGTGAAGCGGATCGCGGCGGTGACGCCGGCGGAATTGCGCGATGCGGCCCGGGAATATTTGGATCGGGGTCGATTGCTGACGACGGTGCTGCTGCCGCGCGAGGCGGTGGGGGCGGCGGGTCTTCCCAAGGCCGAGGATTTGCTGCGCGGCGAGGCGACGACGATGCCGTCGGTGGCGAGCGGCGGCGGCGTTTCGCAGGTCGCCGGGGCGATTTCCAAGACGGTGTTGGACAACGGGCTGATCGTTTTGCATCGGCGGATTACGACCACGCCGCTCGTGAGCATCGAAATGTTCGCCCTGGGCGGAGTCACGGCGGAGAATGCGTCGAACAATGGTTTGGGCCAATTGGCGATGGCGACGGCGCGGCGCGGAACGCTGACGCGGTCGGCCGACCAGATCGCGGATTTTTTCGATCTCACCGGCGGGGACCTGAAGACGACCTGCGGGAACAACACCTGGTATTGGGAAGTCACCTGCACCAAGGACGATTTCGCCAAGACGATGGAAGTGTACGCCGACGTGGTGAACCATCCGGCGTTCGATGCGGCGCAGGTTGGGGAAATGAAAGCGCGGGCGCTGGCCCAGATCGCGGGGCAGGATGCGTCGTGGAACGGGCAGGCGTATCGGTATTTCAAGCAGCAGTTTTTCGGTCCCGCGAATTCGCCGTATCAGTTTACGCCGCTGGGGAGCGGGGCGAATGTTTCACGATTCAGCGCCGGGGATTTGAAGGCGTGGTATGAGAAGACGATTTTGACGGCGCCTCGGGTGATCGCGATTTTCGGGGACGTGGACAATCGCACGGCGGTGGCCATGGCGCGGAAATATTTCAGCGGGGGCCGATTGACCTCGCCGCCGTCGGAAGCGGAGGTGACGGGGGACATAGCATCAAAATCGAAACCGACGGTGGTGGTGGATCGAGTCGCGGTGAAGAAGACGGAGCAGGAATTGGCGGGGGTTTTCATCGGATTCGAATCGCGTAGCCGGATTGGGGAGCCGAGCGAGGCCGGGTTGATTGTGGCGCAGTGTCTCACCGGCGGGTATGGGTATCCGACGGGTTATATTTTCGAGACGCTGCGCGGGCAGGGGTGGTCGTATGAGGCGGCGTCGCAGAACGTGCCGGGGCGAGGGCACGGCCTGGATGGGGATTTCATGGTGTACGCAGCGTGCGATCCGCGGAACGTGAACAAGGTTACCAATGCGATTCTCCAGAACATGGCGCGGCTGCAAGGGACGGAGGCGGATATTCAGGCGGACTGGTTTTCGCGGTGCAAGGAAATGATCACGACGGCGTATGCGCTGGAGACGGAGACGCCCGAGCAGCAGGCGGAGATTGCGGCGACGGAGGAATTGTTCGGGGTGGGATACGATTATCATGAGGGATTCGGCAGGCGGATCAATGCGGTGACGCTTGCGGAAGTGCAGGATTTGGCGCGGACGCGGCTGGGGCACTGCGTGGTGACGGTGTGCACGCCGGCTCCGGAAATCGTCGATATTCATCCGGGTCCGAACGTCTATGATTCGTTCCCGGCGATCGATCTGACGCCTCGCGGCGTGCGGCATGATGTCGGGGGGAAGTAGCGAGAAGGTTGTGCACGACCAGACGACGAGCATCGAGAAGTTTCTGCCGGTGTATAGACAGTTACCGTCATGGTGGAGATTCTGCCGCACTCGAGGGTCTAGAGGCCGCGCTCCATTCGGCGATAGCGCCGTTCCACCCGTTCACCCGGGGCATCATGAATGGTTCGCCGGCACCGTCGGCTTCCCTTTGCCTCGAGATTACGGTTGGTGCATGGTTTCGGGGCCTAGCAGCAGCCACGCAGGCGAGAACGACGCGACCGGCCTGGGCGGAAGCGCACACTGGAGACTGGCAGTTCGGGGGCTCCGGCTAGCAGGGCTCGGCCTCTTCGTCGCCGTCGGCGGTCTCGTCACTCGTTTGTGGTCAACAGGTACTGGACTTACGATTCTGGCCGTCGGCGTTGTTATCTATCTCGTTGGCGTCGTGGCCGTCTTCACCGGATTCATCCCGGCCATCCGAGCGCTTCCAAAGCCCCGGCCCTCTTTCTGGAGGCTCAGGCGGCGGCTCATGCGCGACGCTCTCCACGCTTGGCAACCGGATCCGTGATTGACAGAGGTGGGACCACGACCCGCACGCCACCTGAGCCCGAAGGGTGGGGCCTCTGTTCTTGTCGATCACCACGCGGCTCCTACCGACCTGTCCTCAGACAGCAGGACTACCTGACGATCACGATGGTTTGCGTCGCCGAAGCCGAGTGCTTGAAGTCCGAGCTGCCAAGACAGGTAGCAACCATATGGCGGGTGCCAGTCTCGAACTGAGCAGGCGACAGCCTGCACGGCCCATGGCCCGAGGACAGCCTTATCTGACAGTTAGCCCGCTCAACAACGGCGTCCCTTCCTCGCTGGCGCGCGAACGCCGGCTGCTTGTCTTGACTTCAACGAGGAAGGTGCGTCGCGCCTCCGAGCGAGTGGGTGATCCACTTCAGCTCATACCCTCACCTGGGTCGGGATACCACCCTGGCGGCGGACGTAGCGGCTGACTGCTAGCGGGAGAAGTGTCAGTCCTATCGAGTGCTCGGTAGTAGGCATCGTCGGCTGCGTCGAGTTCTCTGTCGTAGGCATCTCTGGCTGCTGTGAGTGCTCTGCCGTAGGCATCGCTGGCTGCTCTGAGTGCTCTTTCGTAGGCATCTCTGGCTACTGAGAAGGCCTTGTTGAGGGCCTTGACGGGGCTGATCCTTGTCGGGTTGTCGGCGGCGTCGATCACCGCCACGGCGTAGTCACCGTGGGCGTCGTTCAAGGCCACCTCGTAGGCACATTGGGCTGCAATCGTCGCCATCTCGTAGCTACTGTGGGCGTCGATCACCGCCACGGCGTAGTCACCGTGGGCGTCGTTCAAGGCCAACTCGTAGGCACCTTGGGCTGCAATCGTCGCCATCTCGTAGCTACTGTGGGCGTCGATCACCGCCAAGGCGTAATCACCGTGGGCGTCAGCCATCAGTCACCACCTACGGCCCCGTCCGCAATCTTCCCGCTTGGCACTCTGTCAGCGTAGGGCAGCCACCAGGCAGGCTGCGTTTCAGAGGCTCAGGTAGCATTCAAGAACGCAGCACCCCTTTTACTTTAAGCCACCTAGCTGCGTCTTTAGCGGTGGGCCGTACAAGACTTGAACTTGTGACCTCTTGCGTGTCATGCAAGCGCGCTACCAGGCTGCGCCAACGGCCCTTCAGGGGCTGACGCTACCATCGTGCAGCGCCCCTCCGGGCGTCGGATCGGGCGGGATGCAGCCACCGCGGCGCCGGCCACGGCTAGATTGCCGCCGTGCAGGCCATCGACGAGACGGTGCGCTCGACACGCGGTGAGGCGATCGTCAAGGTCCTCGGGTTCGTCGCAGTGCTCGGGGCGACGATATTCGTCATCTGGCAGCTGAGGCCTGGTCTTCTCTTCAGCCCGAACATGGACGTCGGCGGCGACAACGCCGGCCATATCGTGGCGCCTTACTTCCTCATCCACGACCTGCTGCCCCAGGGGCGCATCACGGGATGGGACCCGCAGTGGTTCGAGGGTTTCCCGCTGTACGTCTTCTACTTCCCCCTTCCAGCCCTGTTCGTCGCCGCGTTCTCGGTCGCGTTCCCCTATGCCGTTGCATTCAAGCTTGTCACGGTCCTCGGTCTGGTCACCTTCCCAGTATCGGCTTGGGCCTTCGGGCGACTAGCAGGATTCAAGCGCCCGATACCGGCACTGATGGCCGTGGCGACCTTGCCCTTCTTGTTCAATACCTCCTACACCATCGAGGGCGGGAACATCGTCTCGACGCTCGCAGGTGAGTACTCGTTCTCTCTCGCGTCACGAGCGGACTGCTGTTCCTCGGCGTGTTCGCGTACGCGCTCGCGAACGGGCCGACTCCGTTGGCTTGCGGCTGCCCTGTATGCGGTGACGCTGCTGTGCCATGTCGTCCCGGCGCTTGGCTATGCGGCCATTGCGATCCTGCTCGCGTTGGGCCATTGGAACAAGAACACCTGGCGAGTCCTCGTTCCTGTTGGCGCGGTCGGCGCACTGCTCGCAGCGTTCTGGCTCGTCCCGTTTGCTGCCGACCTCCGCTACAGCTCGTCCATGGGCTACACAAGGGTGACCGGTGTCTGGTCCAACATCTTCCCGCACGGCTACTTCTGGATCATCGTTCCCGCGGCACTGGGCGCGCCGATCGCCATCGTCCGTCGTGACCGGACGCCCATTGTGCTCACGGTCGCGACGGTAGGCGCGGTCGCCGGGTTCCAGTGGCTGCCGGCCGGCTTCGTCTACAACGGCAGGTGGTTGCCGTTCTACTTCCTCTTGACGGCGCTTCTTGCCGCCTACGGCGTCGGAGAGCTCTTCCGCCTGGGAGGACGCTGGCTGCAGCTCGATGTCTGGCAAGCACCCTTAGCGATAGTCCTCGGCGGCCTCGCCTGCCTGCTCGGAGCGTTCACCGCCGGAGGCATTGCGATCCCGGGATTTCAGCCCAGCAGCAGTCAGATCGTAGTGCCCGGCTGGGTCTCGTGGAACTACACCGGGTTCCAAGGCAAGTCGGGCTGGGTGGTCTATCAGGGGATCGTTCGCATGCTTGATCAGGCAGGCCGGACCTACGGGTGTGGACGGCTCCAGTACGAGTACATCACCGAGACCCAGAACCCCTTCGGCTCCACGGAGGCGACAATGGCGCTGCCTTACTGGACCAACGGGTGCATGGACACGATCGACGGGGTCCTTTTCGAGTCCTCGACAACGACACCGTTTCACTTTCTCGACCAAGCCGAGTACTCCCTCCCGGGCGAATCCTCCAATCCGGTCTCGTTCCTGAACTACCCCACCTTCAACCTTGCCGACGGGATCCGGCATCTCCAGTTCGAAGATGTGCGGTACTTCCTCGCCGTGTCACCGCAGGTCGAGGCTGCGGCCAAGAACGTCCCGGGACTCGTGAAGATCGCGTCGACCGCCGGCTTCCCCGGAGCGATCAACCAGGAGACAGTGCCCCACCCTGTGTGGGACCTCTACCTCATCAAGGGCTCGCAGCTCGTGACACCTCTCGACTACCTGCCGGTCGTGGAGTCAGGCAGCTCTGCCCAGAGGTGGCTCGACACCGGTCTGGTCTGGTGGGAGGACGAAGTCTATTGGCCCGTCGAGATCGCACTCAACGGGCCACCCAACTGGCCCAGGGCTCGGATCGGGACGGTTCTGCCGGCGTCGCAGGGAGTGCCTGTCAAACCGACAACGGTGACAAACGCTGCGCACGACGAACTCGACGGTCAGCTTCGACGTTGGGCGGCTCGGTGTGCCGGTTCTCGTGAAGGTGCCATATTTCCCCAACTGGGACGCCACCGGCGCGCTCGGGCCCTACGAGGTCTCTCCAAACATGATGGCAGTCGTGCCGACAGCACATCACGTCACGCTCACGTACGGCACGACGGGAGCCGACCAGCTCGGCAAGCTCGCCTCACTCGGTGGCGTCCTCGGCTTGGGCATGCTCATGACGCTCCGCCCGCCCGTCATGAGACAAGCGAACGGCCTAGTCGAGACGCCATCACCGCTGGCGCCCGGCGACGGGCCAGAGGGCAGCTTGCCGCTGGCGCCCGGCGACGGGCCAGAGGGCAGCTTGCCGGGCCGCCTCGAGGACGACAACGAACCGGGCGCGACCGATGGCCAAGAGCCATACAGCCCCCCGGACGTAGAACCCGATCCGAGTCCCAACGCTGGACATCAAGGCGGACCCGGAGACGACACGACCAGGGAGTGACCTCAGGTTCCGGCCGAGGTTGGGTATCCTCGCTTTACGTGCCCAGAGATCCGGCCCTTCGCTCACTAGGGGGTAGCCGGTCCGTTCATTACGCCACCAAAGGCCGCCGTTGGCCCAGGCGTGTGCTCATCGGCTTGGCGATCGTGCTCTGTCTGGCGCTCATCGGCACTGTCGGAGGTTGGTTCTACGTCAACTCGGTGCTGGGCTCGATCAAGCGAGTCCCGGTTCCGAGCGTCACACCGGAGACCTCGGGCGCGCCAGTCGACATCCTTCTTGTGGGCTCCGACTCACGAGCTTTCGTCGATACTCCCGGCGAGGCCTCGTCCTTCGGCAGCGCGGCCACCCAGACCGGACAACGAGCCGACGTGATCATCGTCGCCCGGCTGGTGGCCAGGACACGCCAGATCGAGATGCTCTCCATCCCACGGGACACGTACGTCCCGATCCAGGGCACCGGCGGTTCGAATCGAATCAATTCGGCCTTCAACACCGGTCCCGGCCTGCTCGTCGAGACGATTCAGCAGGACTTCGGGATCCCAATCAACCACGTCGTGGTGGCGAACTTCCCTGGCTTCGAGGGCATGGTGAACGCCCTTGGCGGCATCTCCCTCGACTTCCCGTATCCGGTTCGCGATTTGGACTCCGGCCTGAACGTGACAACGCTGGGCTGTCAGACCGTGAACGGGAGCACGGCCCTGGCTCTGGTGCGCAGCCGGCACCTCTACTACTTCAAAGGTGGGGGCTGGAACTACGACGGAATGAGCGACTGGAGCAGGATCCAGCGCCAGCAGGCCTTCTTCCATGCAGTCGTCAACAAGGCGGACAGCGAGTTCCCCAACCTCTTGGCAATGAACAGTTTCCTGAGGGCGACCGCGGACGACCTGCAGGTGGACTCGGGGTTCTCGAGCCGCGAGATGATCTCCCTCGGCCTGCGCTTCAGAGGAGTCGGCTCGGCCAGCCTCGCGAACGAGGTCCTGCCGACCTACGGAGCCACTGTCGACGGCAATGACGTGTTGATGACGGCCCAGCCTTACGCCCAGCAGATGATCTCCAGCTTCCTCGCGATCGGGTCGTCGACGAGCACGAAAGCGGCGGGCGCCTCCGGCACCTCGGTGCCGCGCGTGGCCACAACCACGGCCACGACACCCGAGAGCCAGGTGGTCTTCGACAATCCCAAGGACCTGCCCGAACCCTGGAACCCGACGCCCTGCTGACCTACGAGGCGCCTGCGTCGGAGCGCATCCCAGCCACCACAGTCCCGGGCACAAGAGGTGTCCACATACCGCCAACGGCAGGGGCCTCCTAACTCCCGATCTTTTCCACCTCGAGGCCGAAGATCTGCCCGACCAGCTCCAGGCCGGGGAGGTCGTGGCCAGGAAACAGCACCGAGTGGTGCGAAGGCAGCCGCTGCATGAGGGCGTGGCCGTCGGGCACCCGGATCACCGCCCCGTTGAGGCAGTCCGAGCCGGGAAAGCCTGCGTAACCGGTGAGCTCGCCGGCGACAACCGACAAGGTGTCGAAGCGGGGTCCTAGCTTGACCAGGGTCAGCTCACCAACGGGGAGCCGGGCGTCGATGGCGGTGGCGTTCTCGTCCACGATTGCGAGCGCTCTCGGGCGTAGTTTCCACTCGACAGCAAATTGGCGGGGCAGGACACCGAGGTAGCCGCAGTGAGCCGCAAGGACGCAGTTGGCGGGGTCATCGACTTCAGGAAAGGCCGGGATCCGTTCGTGGTGCAGGGCCGCCTGGCCCATCAGGAACGGGTAGAGGTTGGTCATCACGACCGGCACTCCCAGGCAACGGTTCACGATGACCTTGGTGAGCATGGAGACAATGTCTGCTTCACAGCCCCAGAGCATCTCCCGCTCGGTATAGAGCAGGTCCCAGGCCAGACATGGCGTGGTGTCCGAGGACCGCGACTCGTTCAGGCAGTTGATCCCGACCGCCAGGACTGCGGGCTCCTTGTCGAGATCGTCGCGGACCGCACGGTAGAGCTTGACGGCGCTCAGAGCGGCCCGGTCGCTCACACCGGCAAGTGGGACCTCGTCGCGCAGACGCACCCATTCTCTCGCGGCCTCGGAGTCGGGTATCGCCTTGGCTCGCGCCCCCAGCTCCTCGAAGCTCCTTTTCACGATGCGAAGTCCGAACTTTTCCCCGATGCGCTGGGCGCACTCCTCCTCCCACCAGTAAAAACGCCTGAAGATGCCCGGTTGGGCTCCTCCCTCCCCGGGGTGGTCCTGGTAGACCAAGAACTGGCCGTCTCGCAGTTGGCGCTTGGCAGCCAGAGCACGGCAAGCCGTCTTCGCCGCGCCCAGAGAGTACGGCGCCATCACAGCCACGCCCTCTGCCCGCAGATAGCTGATGATCTCCCAGTCCCACATCGCCATCGTCCCGAACTCCGAGGTGAGCACCAGGACCGGCAGGCCGAGCCTGCGGAACTCGTCCACGTGGCGGTACGCCTCCCCCAGCATCTGAGGGATGACCACCGTGTCGGCTTCGGGCAACAGCGCCCCCAGCGGGAGCGGTTCCGCCAGCTCGGCTTCGTCGGCGAGCAGCTCGCGCAGTCGACGGGTTTGAGCGACAAAGTCAGGATCGTCGGTCCCACCTAGGTACAGCGGTACGAGTTGTGCCTTCCCCATGGCCGTCCCTTCAACTCCCGTGCGTCATCAGGGTCGATTGTCCTCCGGCGCGTGCTCAGCCTCGCAGTCCCAGGGCGATCTTCGAGAGCTCGCCGACTATTTCCGGGGTCATCTCCACATCGAAGACCTCCTCGATCACGCATGTCCATCCGTGCACGAAGTAGCGCCAGCCGTCCTCTATGACCAGACCCCGGCTCGGTGCTTGACACTCTGCTTGGTGCATGAAGTCGAGCTCCCCCCGGTAGTTGAGCTCCCAGACCAGGGCTCCTTCGGGAAAGACCCCTTTGTCGGTGATTGGGCTTCCCGGGCTGTCCTTGCCCATGCCGGTCCCGTTGACGACCAGCGAGCCCGGGGGCATCGCCCCGAGCAGACGGTCATTCTCCACCGGATCGCAGTTGTGGACATATTCCACTTCGACGCCCGCCCCCACCTGGTCGTGGACGTCACGCATGGACTCGAGCCGAGCCGGGCTGCGGTTGACCACGACGATCCGCCTGGGCCGGTCCTCGGCTGGGCGCCCGGTCATGAGGTGCAGGCTGATGGCGAGGTTGGAACCGCCGGCCCCGAACAGGATCGCTTCCGCGCCGCTTGAGGCCCAGTAACCCTCCGCGACGAACTCGTCGAGGGAGCGCCCCGATGAGATCGGGTCCTTGGCGTGAGCCCGTAAGATGCCGCCGCGCTTGGACAGGGAGGAGACCTCCCCGCAGAGCGCTGCATAGGGGTCGATGAAGTCGAACATCTCCCTGCAAGCGGTGAAGAGATCGATCTTGTGGGTGGTGACCAGCCCACCGAGCTCCAGCGGGTCTGCGCGGATGGTCTGCACGACCTCGCGGTAGCGCTCCGGCGGGGCGTGCAACGGCAGGTCATGGCCGAAGATGTCGACATCCCCCAGGCCAAGGTGCTCCGCCCAGCTGGGAACACGCGGATGATCGCAGACTTGCCGGTCGTGACGCCGATGAACGTGAATCTCCGCGTTCCGGCGTCGCGGGAGGCCTGCGCTAACTCGTGGTCACCGGGGCGCTCGTCACAGTATCGGCACGTCCAAAAACGGGTTCCATGGCTCACACCTCTTTCGGGTGGATCTCGGCCAGAGCTGCGCCGCGTTGGCGCTGATCTGATCCCACGAGCGTGCCGGCGGAGCGCTTTGGGCAGGAGCTCCCCGCCCAGTCCGACGGCGACGGCGCCGGCAGAAAGCCAATCGCCGGCTGTGGCCGGGGAGACCCCGCCAGTCGGGATCACCTGCAGTCCTGGGAACGGCCCGAACAGGGCCTTCAGGTGCCCGATCCCAACCGTGGAAGCAGGGAACAGTTGACGACGGCGGCCCCCGTCCTCAAGGCGGCGGCGACTTCCGACGGGGTCATGACTCCCGGCACGGCAAGCAGTCCTGTGGCGAGCATGCTCACGAACAACCGCTCGTCGAGGTGCGGGCAGACGAGAAAGTCGGCTCCGGCCTGTGCAGCGGCACCCACCTGTTCAGGTGTCGTGATCGTCCCGGCACCGAGCAGGAGCTTGTCACCAAGCCGTCGTCGGACCTCAGCTAGGGCGCTTCGACGCCGGGCGTGGTGAGGTCAGCTCGATCGCCTCCAAGCCGCCGGCAGCTAGCGCCTCGGCGATGTCGATGGCTTCTTGGCGGTCGTCGGCCCGCACGACCGCGATCACCTCGCTGCCCGCAAGCGTTCAAGACCCTCGGCGGCGTCACAGGGGGTACCTCGGGGCTCGCCCGGAGAGGACGGCGAGCAGGTCGTCGAGCGCCCTCAGTCCCATCGCCGAGGTGGCCTCCGCCGTGTGCGGGCTCATGTGGGGCGTCACCAGCACGTCGTCTCGCCACAGGAGCGGATGGTCAGGAGGAGGAGGCTCCTGGACGAGCACGTCGAGAGCAGCTGCCCGAAGGGGCCCCTCCTCCAGCGCCCACAAGAGGCCGTCCTCGTCGATCAGTTCTCCTCTCGCCGTGTTGACGAGCGTGGCACCGGGCTTCAGCCGCTCCAGCAGTGACCGGCCCACCATGCCTCTGGTCTGCTCTGTGAGCGGAGCGTGGAGGGAGACGAAGTCCGACTCGGCAACGAGGGTGTCGAGGCCGACGAGAGTGGCCGTCTCGGTCCCAGGCACGTTCGGGTCGTAGGCAACCACCCGCAAGCCCAGCGCGGCCGCCTTTGCGGCCACCAGCGAGCCGATCCGGCCCAGGCCGATCAGGCCGAGAGTCCTGCCGGCAAGCTCGACACCGCTCAGCGCCGGCCACTCCTCACCGGCCCGGGTCCGTTCACGCCCGGACACCAGCGGGCGCGCCAGAGCAAAGAGGAGGGCAATGGTCATCTATGATTCGTGCTCGTGTTCGTGCCCGGTGTTATCGTCACCGTCACCCCGTGACGAGC
>CAWAPL010000017.1:0-120849 GCA_963783845.1 uncultured Phycisphaerales bacterium | reverse complement strand
CCGGGGCGATGTCGCCGACGGAAGCGATCCTTGCCGCCAGCTTCCGTGACGGCGTTTACGTTTTGCCGCCGCTTCCTTACGCTTACGACGCGCTGGAGCCGCATATCGACAAGGAGACGATGATCCTCCACCACGACAAGCACCACAAGGCTTACGTGGATGGACTGAATAAGACGCTGAAAGAAATGGCGGCGGCTCGGGCGGTGGGGGATATCAACGTTTCCACGCTGGCCGGGATGCAGGAAGACCTGAGCTTCAACGGCAGCGGACACATCCTGCATTCGATTTTCTGGTCCACGATGGGCCCCGGCGCCGGCGGCGAGCCCGGCGGCGAACTGGCGGATGCGATCAATAAGAGCTTCGGCTCGGTCGAAGCGTTTCGCTCGCAGTTCTCCAAGGCGGCCGCGGGCGTCAAGGGAAGCGGATGGGCGATCCTGGCCTATGAGCCGGTTGCCGACAGCTTGATTGTCCTGCAAGTGAAGCAGCACGATCTGCAGACGGTGTTCGGCTCGGCGCCGCTGTTGCCGCTGGACGTTTGGGAACACGCGTACTATCTCAAATACCACAATGTGCGCGGGGATTACGTCAAGGCGTGGTGGAACGTGGTGAATTGGCCGGCGGTGGAAGCGGCGTATGCGGCGGCCCGGCGAAGTTCGGGTAAATAGGCGGCTGCGATTCCTGAACATACGAAAATGCGCTCCCCTTCGGGGCCCGGCTAAACGGCGTTAGGGATTCTAGAATTTGTAACTGAGGATCACCTTAACCAGATACGGGGCCGTCATCTGATAGCCGGTGAAACGCTGGTAAACGGGCACTTCGATGTCCGCGTAGAGCATTACCGGATGCAGATCGATTTCCAGGCCGGAGAGAGAAGGACGCGTTCATAACCGGAGGCGACCGGATCGGCCGAGTTCGCGCCGCTATCCTCGCCCCGCGCCGAGGCGAGTATCTGGGCGATTGGCGTGATGCCCGCGCGACCGAGGGATAATCCGTTGAAGTACACGCCCAGCGCCGTCCACTTCGTCGCCGGGCCGGTATTGATCCTGGATCAGCACCGGCAAATCGAAATTCAACTGTGCGAACCAGTCCAGCTGGCCGTCGGGCGTCAGATTGTTTCGATAAAATCCGCCGAGGAGGATATCGGTGCTTCCGGTTCCGATTTCGGAGTCGCGATCGATGTCGCCAAAGGCATCGTTGTGGTTGTAGTTGCCGGTGGGCAGCTTGGCGCCAACGGTGATGCCCGCGGACTGATCCGGCGAGAAGCCGGTATAGATGCCCTCGATGCGAACGTCGCCGATGGTGGTCCAATCCATCGACACGATGTCGCTGCCGCCGGCACCCCCGTGGTCTTGAAATACCGATCGTCGAGCGGGACCTCCGCCTGCACTCCCCAACTCCGGTTGAACACGTATTGAAGGCCAAAGGTATAGAAGCTCGTTCGGATTTCCTTGTCCGGATTGTTTGCCGGCGGGGCCGGATGGTTGCCGCTCCAATTGATGTTCTGGTCCTGGTAATCGTATTCAAAGTAAGCGGTTCCGCCGGCGCCTCTGGGGAGCATCGAGCTTGTACCCACCTCGAAGATTCCGCATCCGCAGGCGCAGGCCCAGCAAATACCCGGCGCCAAGGCCACGGCCACGAGAAATGCCAGGCTGAGTGGCGCGCGGGAACCGACCCGCATCGAATCAAAGCTGTTTTCATGTTTCATGTGAACGCCTAACGGGAAGAGAAGCCGTGGACCACGGTCCTCGGACCCAATAGCGCAACCCATCCGGTTACGCAAAAAGCCGCTGGGGATTTTGAGAAGACGGTTTTCAGGCGCGAATCGCGCGGGGCGGGGGAGTCAGTGGCGGCTTGGCCAGCGTTTGAGCCAGCCTGTCGGATTCCACCGGGACAAGCTGGAATCGATCCGGTTCGGCCAGCAGGCACTCTTGGTTGACGGGAGGAAATTCAAGTCGGGTCAGGTTCGGCATGGAGTCGGATTTTTTCTCCGACTTCTTGCTCCGAGCGATCGCATTGCAAAGAGGGCAGGGGTGGCGTCCATCAAAGGTGCGGGACATGGCCTGTGGCAATGAATCCGTGCGGAGATGGTTCACGAGCATGGTTGCCCATGCGGCGGATTGCAAGACGGCCCACGGGTCACCGGTCACGGTGATCAGCATCAAGACCAGAAGAAGCCTTGGAGTTCGCACGGGCATCGCGGACAATTACTACCGCCGCGCCGGCGCGGGTCAAACCGCCCGGCGTTGGCCGCATCTGATCGCCGCGATGGTCAAGCGGGCTTTCGCTCAAAGGAGCGAAAACTGACCATTGGCAAAGCGATAGATGCACCAGCAGATGACGAAGGCGGCGGCGACGTGCACCGCCGAATAGAACGCGGACCGTTTTTCTTCTGCGATTCCTGGAAGCATAACTTTCTCCCACGTTACATCGGTTACAAATCCATCGCTCTTTAGAATGCCGTGGGACGGGAGACGCCAATTTTGCCTAAATGGCGGTGTTTCTTGAAGCTGAGGCCGATCCAACACCGGAACGGAAGAATTGGAACGGCGGTCGGCATTGAACGTTTTGAGCGGGAGGGATAGGATTGGGAGTCGGTTTGGAATGTTCCTGAACGTGCAGCGGGGTAACGCCATGAAAACCGCCGGGAAAATCGCGGTCATTGTCATTGCATTGTCGCTTGCCATGGGAGCCGGAATCGCGGCGGGGCAGGCCAATCGGCCGGACAACGCGGCGCAGCCGCAACCGCAAGAGCCGGTGATAACGCAACAGGGGTTGCAGCAGGAAGTTCGCCAACTGGCGGCCGATCTGGACGATCCCAATTACGATTATTCCAAGGCGCCGGCGCAGGATTCGGCAAGCGTTTCAAGACATGCGGAATGTCACCAGCGGCATGGACCCGGATGCGGCACGGCAATTCCGGATGGACCTGATGCAGCAAGTCGGTCCGGTGTTCGCGAGGAACCAGGCCAAGATTCAAAAGGCGATGCAGATGGCGTTCCTGAAGGACCTGCAGGAGCCGCTAGGGGCGACGGACGACGAATTCGCGGTGATCGAGCCGTTGCTGGAAAAGGTGGTGGACGCCCAGCGTGAGGCCGGCGGTGGGACGGCGCGTTTCAGGCGATTCGGAAGAATCGGCGGCCCGGGGGGCCAGCAGAACAACAATAGCCAGAACGGCGCGGCGAACAATCAGCCGCTATCCCCGGTCGATCAGGCGACGGAGGATTTGCAGTCGGCGGTGGATGATCCGAGCGCCAATTCGGACGTGATCAAGACGCGGCTGGATACGCTTCGCCAGGCCAAGAGCAAGGCCACGCAGGACCTGGCCGTGGCGCGAGATGCGCTGCGGGCGGTGCTGACGGTTCGGCAGGAAGCGGTGCTGGTGGACCGGGGGATTCTGGATTAGAGCGTGCCCGCGCGTGCCTGCGCGTGCGTCGGACTTACAGTTTGATTTAACCGCGGAGTTCGCAGAGATCGCGGAGACAGACGCAGAGAGGCAAAGCAAAAAGCGATTTTTCTCATTTCCTTCTCCGCGATCTCTGCGAACTCCGCGGTTAAAGAATTGGCTGAGCAAAGCGGGGCCGCGCGTGCGGGGCAGTGGTTATAAACATTAATGATTCGAGACTTGGGGGGCGTCGTATGCCTCGTCGATCGCGTGGCGCAGGCTGTCGGAGTTGGTCCAGTGTTCGAGCGCGGCGATGTGGCCGTCCTTGCCGATCACCACGGCGCCGTTGGGAAACGTTCCGAAAGCGCTCGTGACCGCATTGTCCATGGAATCGACGGCCATGGGCATGGTGATTTGAAGCGTTTGCTGGGCCTGCTGCGCCTGGGTTTTTCGCTCTTGGAGAGTTTTTGCATCGGGGACGGAAATGGCCTGCTCGTCGTTTCGCTGGACGTTTTGTCGCCGGCGGGGAAAGCCTCACGGGTGTAGACGATGAGGAAAAATGCGCGAGGCTCCTTCGGCGGCCCTGAGCTTTTCCATCTCCTGCACGTGATCGCGAAAAACGGGGCAGGACATCGAGCCGAATTCCAAGACCAAAACGTGGCCCCTGTAATTTGCGGGGATGAACGCCCGGCCGTTCAACTCGGGGATCTTCACGTTCGGCACGGGGGAGCCGACATCCGGGAGTGTCTGCGCCGCCGCGGGTTTGAGTGCGTCCGAATCTTCTGAATTTTCCGCGGAGAACGCGCTCCCCTTCGGGTCGCGGCTAACCGACGAAGGGGGGTTCGAGAATTGGTGCTTGCATCTGGAGGCGCGGCGTCGGCTGGGGCCGTTTGTTTCTGGGGTTGAGTGGTTGCGCCGGCCTGCTCCTGACGCAATTGTTGCAGGGTCAGCACCAGCGATTGCATCTGATCCGGCGTAAGGATGGACTGCAGCTTGCTCTTCAAGTCCTGTCGAAGTTGCCGCATCTGCGAGTAAACGAGCCCGCCGGTGGCGGTTTGGGCGCGAATCTCCTGAACCTTTTGCCGGGTGGATGCCATGAGATCCTGGATCTGTTGCGTTTGGTCGGGCGAGAGATCGAGCTTGGCCAGGGCCTTTGGGAGGTTCATCCACAACCCACCGCCGGCGCCGGCGAAATCATCGGCCGTCGGCCGGGAAGCCGGGCCCGGACCCAGGTACAACTGCACCGTTTCCATCTGCGCGGGCGTGAGGGCCTGCGACAATTCCTGGCGAAGCTGCCTGGCGAAATCGCCCAACGCCCGTTGTCGCTCGGCCCCGGTGGGGCCTTCCGTGTGCCGGGCGAGTTCGTCCGCTTGCTGCGACGCGTTTTGGAAGATTTGGTCCACCTTGGATTTCTGATCGTCGGTCAAGGTTACGTGAGCGACGGCCTGCTCGAAGCGGTTGAGAATGGCATAGGGCCGCAAATGGCGATTGCCCACGGCCGCGGCACGATCGGCCGCCGGCGACCAGGCAGCCGATAGGCCGATCAATCCGGCACAAATCAGCATCGGCCAATATCGGTTGGCTGAAAACATAGTGGGCTCCATGATAAAGCTCAGTCAGTGGAAACGCACGAAAAAGGGGAATATTGCGGGTCGAAAGCGGCGACGGGGCGAGGCGTTGCACCGGCGTGCGGTTTGACGCTAAAGGCCTGGATCGGCTATCCTTGGAAAAAATCCCACCGGTCCGCTCGGCCATGGCGGCATTCGGGCCATTTTTGCAAGAAAGCAACGCCGTAGGAGACGCTCGTGATTCGACAATCGTTGGTTCTGGCTGGTGTTGTCGGGCTGTTGTGCACACTGATCGGCGGCTGCGGAGGTGAATCGGCGGCCACGCGGCAGGAGGCGTTTGTCCTCATCGACAAGCCGTCGTTCGTCAAGACGTGGGACGTTCAATTGCCGCTTCATTCCGGGGATTCGATCAAGGGGATTTATTTTCTCGACGGGACGGTTCACGTTTTGACAAACCTGAATTTCGACCATGCGGTCAAAGGCGACAGCGGCGACCTGCTGTACGAAAATCAAATCGGCACGCCTGATGCGACATTGTCCGGCGGTCCGACGCTGGTGACCGACGGCATTGTTTTTCCAACAACGCACACGCTGGAGTTGTTCACCCGCGACGGGAATTTCAGGCGGTCGGTGAACGTGACCTACAACATCACCAACCAGGCCGTGGGAAATCGCAATGACGTTCTATGTGGGAATGGATTTCAAGCTCGGCTGCCTGGCTCAGGTGGATGTGACGCAGGACATTCTTCCCGTTCAATGGACTTTTTTGACGTTCGGTACGGTGGATGGTCCGGTGGCCGTTTCGGAGAACGTGGTTTACTGCGCCAGCGAGGATGGGTCGGTCCGGGCGTGTCAGGAAGATCGGACGCCGTTCTGGCCGTTGCTGCCGGATAGCACGTTCTCCGCCGGCAGCAAAATCGTTTCCGGGGTGGCGGTCGATGGCCGAAGCTGCTATTTCGCCACGACCGGCGGGAAGCTGTATTGTCTGGACAAGAACACGGGCAGGCTGAGGTGGCAGTATTTCGCGGGGGTGGATCTGAGTTATGGGCCGCAGGTCACGGACACGGCGGTGTATCAGTTCGTTCCGGGTTCAGGGCTGGTGGCCATCGACAAGACCACGAAGATGACGATCGACAACCAGGAATCTGGGGTTGAAGAGCCGTTCCACAACCCGCGCTGGACGCTGCCGGGAGCGGGGCGGATTCTTGCCGAGGACGCGCAATTTGTCTATGTCGTGCTGGGCAGGCCCCGCGAGGTGCGGGGATTGGCCGCCGTGGATAAGGTGACCGGGGCGGTGGCCTTCGCAACGCATCGCCGGGACCTGGTTTTCGTCACGTCCGACCCCAAGGGCACGCTGTTCTACGGGATAACGCGGGGCGGGTTGGTGGTGGCGATGAAGCCGGTGGTGAATCCCGGCTCGTATGGCGAGATCGCACTGGGGCCGCCATCTCACAACGACGGGTCGATCTCCCATGTCCGATGATCTGGTTCCAGTTCGCCGGGCGCTGATTTCCGTTTCCGACAAAAGCGGGCTGGCGGAATTCGCGGCCGCGCTAGTCGCGGAATTCAAAGTCGATTTGATCAGCACCGGCGGGACGGCGCGCTTCCTCCGCGACGCGGGATTGAAAGTCACGGAAGTTTCCCAGATCACCGGCGTCGCGGAGATGATGGACGGCCGGCTCAAGACGCTGCATCCGAAAATCCATGGGGGACTGCTGGCGCTGCGGGATAATCCCGAGCACGTCCTTGCCATGAAGACCCACGGCATCGAACCGATCGACCTGCTGTGCGTCAATCTCTATCCGTTTCAGCAGACGATCGACAAGCCGGATGTCACGCTGGAGGAGGCGATCGAAAACATCGACATCGGCGGCCCGGCGATGGTCCGCTCGGCGGCGAAGAACTATCGCTCGGTGCTCGTCGTCACGAGCCCGCAGCGATATGACACGGTGCTCGGCGACCTGAGAAAGCATGCCGGATCATCCTGCGGAGTCCTTCGGCGCCACCAGGCATTTCGGGCCTTTTCCGATACGTTCGCATACGACCTGGCGATCGCGAACTTCCTGGCGCGACATCCCCAGCCCAAGCCGGCGGAAATGCCGGCGCATGTCTGCTTGAAACTGTCGCGCAAACAGATCCTGCGATATGGCGAGAATCCTCATCAAAAAGCGGCCTTGTACGTCGGCGATCGCAAAAGCGACGAGGCGTCGGTCGCGCGGGCGAATCAGCTTCACGGCAAGGAGCTTTCGTATATCAACCTTCTGGACGCCGACGCGGCGCTGAGCGCGGTGAAGGAATTCGCCGAGCCCGCGGCCTGCATCGTGAAGCACGCGACGCCTTGCGGGTGCGCGGTGGCGGGAAACCCGGCCGATGCGTTCCGCCGGGCGTTCGAGGGCGATCCCCTGGCGGCGTTTGGGGGAATCGTGGCGCTGAATCGGCCGGTGGATCGCGATGCCGCGATGGCCATCGCTTCGATCGATAAACTCCTGGAAGTGATCGTCGCGCCGGGGTTCACCGAGGATGCGCTGGCGCTGCTCAAGGATCGCTGGAAAAACGTGCGGCTGCTGCGGGTCGAGCCGCTTGGGACCGTCGATCCCGAGGAATTCCACGTGCACAAGATCACCGGCGGGTTCTTGGTCCAGGAGCGCGACCTCGCCGGGGTGGATGAAATGAGCTGGAAGGTCACGTCGCGGCGTTCGCCCAGCGCGGCGGAGATGGTGGACCTGAAATTCGCGTGGCTGGCGTGCAAGCACGTCAAGAGCAATGCCATCGTGATTTGCAAAGACGGAATGCTGCTGGGGGCGGGGGCCGGACAGATGGATCGGCCGAGCGCGGCAAAATTGGCGATTGAAAAGGCGGGCAAGCGCGCCGCCGGCGCGGTGGCGGCCAGCGACGCATTTTTCCCGTTCCCCGACGCGCCGCGACTGCTGCTGGATGCGGGGGTGACGGCGATCGTCCACCCCGGCGGGTCTTTGAAGGATCAGGAGACCGTCAATCTCATGGATGAACGCGGGGCGGCGCTCGTCGTGACGGGTCAGCGGCATTTCAAGCACTGATCGCAAATGCAATCCTCCAAGGATCTGATCGTCGAACCCATCGGCCTCGATGTCGAATCCCTCGAGCGGCCAATCGTCTGGAGCCGGCTCTTCGGCAACGAAAACCCGGTCGAACTGGAGATCGGCATGGGCAAGGGGACGTTCCTGACGGATCAGGCCAAGGCCCGGCCGGACGCCAATTTCTTTGGAATCGAATACGCGCGCTGGTTCTGGCGGTACGCCAGCGACCGGTTGCGGCGCAACGGATGCCTCGACGCGCGGACGGTTCGTGCGGAGGCGGGATATTTCTGCAAGGAATTCGTGCCGGGCGGGTCGGTGTCGATGGTGCACGTCTATTTTCCCGATCCGTGGCCGAAGACACGGCATCACAAGCGGCGGCTGATCCAGCCGGGGTTTTTGTCGCAGATTCGCCGGGTGCTGAAACCGGCGGGGCGGCTGCAGATCGTGACCGATCATGAAGAATATTTCCGGCAGATTCAGGAAGTCGTGGGGGGATCGGGAATGAAGGTGATTCAGTACGATCGGCCGGGCTCGGCGGGGGAGGGGGAATTCGCAGGGACGAATTTTGAGAGGAAGTATCGGCGGGAGGGAAGGGCGTGTTTTGCGATTGCGGCGGTCAAACTTTAACCGCGGAGCACGCAGAGATCGCTGAGAAGAAGAGCCGAGAAAAGCTCATTTTTGTGTTTCTTCTCCGCGTTTGTCTCCGCGACCTCTGCGATCTCCGCGGTTAAAGTGGACTTTGAGGGCCCATAATCCGCGCCTCGGTGCATATCCATTCAAGATTTTCCGCCGCTCCGTCCGATAACCACTCCAGACGTTTTGCGAAAGGACCCCATGAGAAATAGCGTCATGATCTGCGGCGGATTCCTGGCCTTGGCGATGATTCTTCCGGTGACGGGCTGCACCGGCGATGGGCGGCCGACGCTGTTGCCGAATGCCGATCCCGCTTTGCGAAGGACCTCCACCGAATTGGCGGCCGATTCGGCCAAGCGATCCTACCCCGCGGCCGCTCCCAAGGATTCGAAGGCGATCGCGCGGGCGGATTACAATCTCATGGATCGCAAGTTCAACTTGGCCAACCTTTCCGATACGGATTGGAAGAACGTCGAGGTATGGGTCAATCAAGCCTACGTCCTGGACGTGCCGAATTTCCCGAAGAATTCGGATGAGGCGCTGAACTTCGAGCTTTTCTACGATCAGTACGGACATCATTTCCAGACCAACGGTGGGAAGAACCCGGTGCAGAGCCTGCAAATCTACCGCGAGGGCAAGATGTACGACGTGGTGGCGACGCTGGAATAAGCGGCGGTTGTCGAAGGGAATTGCCCGGCGTATAGTGGCGCGGCCCTATGCTTTTCACGGACCCGTGCTTCCTTTTCCTGTTTTTGCCGGTCGTTTTGGCCGTCTATTATTTCACGCCGCGAGCGGGAAAGAATTTTGTCCTGCTCGGGGCCAGCGTTCTTTTTTACGCGCTGGGCGAGGGGTGGTTGACGTTCGTCGTCCTGGGTTCGATCGGGGTCAATTATTTCATCGGGCGATGGATCGAAAAGGCTGGGGAAGGCCCGCGGCCCTGGGGTGCAATCGTCACGGGGGTGATCGCCAATCTCGCTCTGCTCTCGACGTTCAAATACTCCGCGTTTCTGGTGGGAAATCTGGACGTTCTTCTGGCGGCCGTTCACGTGCCGCGGCTGCCTTTGCCCAAGATTCATCTTCCGCTGGGGATTTCGTTTTTCACGTTCCACGCCCTGTCGTACATCACGGACTGCTGGCGGCGGGAAGTGAAGCCGATGAAGCGGCTCAGCAGCTTCGGGCTGTACATCATGCTCTTCCCGCAATTGATCGCCGGGCCGATCATCCGCTACAAGACGATCTGCGATCAGTTCGCGATCGGCGGCCCGCGCGGTCGGCGGCATTCCTGGGACCTCTTCGCCGAGGGAGTGAGGCGATTCATCATCGGCTTCGGCAAGAAGATGCTGATCGCCAACACCGTCGCCCAGACCGCCGACACCATCTTCACCATTCGCCCGACGCTGATCACGCCGGCGGTGGCCTGGCTGGGGGTCGTCTGCTACACGCTGCAGATCTATTTTGATTTCGCCGGCTATTCCGACATGGCGATCGGGCTGGGAAGGATGTTCGGCTTTACGTTCCCGGAGAATTTCAATTATCCGTACATCGCATCGAGCATCACCGACTTCTGGCATCGCTGGCACATGACGCTTTCAAGCTGGTTCCGCGACTATCTGTACATCCCGCTGGGCGGAAACCGCGTGCCCAAGTGGCGGGTCTATTTGAACCTCCTGATCGTGTTTTTCCTTTGCGGGTTGTGGCACGGGGCGATGTGGACGTTCGTCGTCTGGGGACTCTTCCACGGCGCATTTTTAATCATCGAGCGGGTGGGCTTGCGCAATTGGCTGGAGCGGCGGCCGATTGTCCAACACGTTTACGTTCTGCTGGTCGTGATGGTGGGATGGGTCTTCTTCCGGTCCAACACGTTCACGGCGGCAAGCGAATTGCTGATGCGGATGGCGTTCATCGGAGGCAACGCCTCGGCGTTCTTCACGCTGAGCCAATGCGTGACCCGGACCCTCTTGATCGCCGTCGCGGTGGGCGCGTTGGGCAGCGTGCCCCTGGCATCGTGGACGAGCGCCGCGCTTGATCGAGCGGGGGCCGCGGCGAGCGGGGGCCGGCTGTGGCTGGTGGACCTGGCGGCGGCCGTGGGCGAATTCACCGTGATGCTGGCGATCTTCCTGGCCTCCACGGCCCTGTCGGCCGCGGGAACCTACAATCCCTTCATCTATTTTCGTTTTTGAGAGTTCATGGCCTCGGCAACCACCATAGCGGCGACGCCGCCACGGCAAATCGAGCGGGCGGAAGCGGCGCGCGGGCTTCGCCATCGCGCTCGGGTCGTGGGGGCGGCGTTTTTTGCCGCCGCGCTGTTCCTGCCGTTCCTGGGCGCCGCTTTGCATTGGGCACCGGTTGCTTCCAGCGAGAACCGAGCCCTGGCCAAGTTTCCCCCGATGCCCAAAAACTTCCAGCAGGTCCGGATGTTCTCCGACCTGTTCTTGGGGTTCTATCGAGACCACTTCGGCTTCCGCAACACGCTGATCCGAGCGCTGGCGCTGGGGCGATATCACGGCGGATTGGGAATGGACCTCAGCACCAACATCATCATCGGCCGCGATGGATGGCTGTTCTATCCCGTCTCGATCCGCGATGGGTTCCTCGCCGAGCGCAATCTCGATCCCTTCTCCCCAGGCGAGTTGGACCAATGGCAGCAATTGCTGGAGAGACGGAACAAGTTCTTCACGGAGCACGGATTTCCTTTCATCGTGGTCATCCCGCCGGATAAGCAGAGCATTTATACCGAGATGATGCCCGAGCGGTTCTCGCGCTTGGGGCCCAGGACGCGGCTGGATCAACTCATCGACCGGCTGCGCGAAACGCATTCGCCGGTGCGGCTGATCGATCTTCGGCCGGCGTTGCTCGAAGCGAAAAAGCATCACGCGATTTATTTCAAGACGGACACGCATTGGAACGATTACGGCGCGTATGCCGCGTATCCCGTGATTCTGCATGCGATACAGAGCGTGCTGCCTGGGCGGAAGCTCGTTCCGCAGCCGCTGAGCGAATTCATTCTTCGCACGACTCGGCGCTCGGGCGACCTGGCGCGGTACATGGATTTGTATTACGAATACGATGAGGATTGGCCGGAACTGGTGCGGCGCGATCCGTTTCCCGCCATCACGTCGCCGGACAACTCGATGGTCGTGACGCACGGGCCGGAAGAGAAGGCGCCGGCGCTGTTCATGTACCATGATTCGTTCACGAGATACCTGGGCAAATTCCTCGGCCCGAATTTCAGCCGGGCGAACTGGGTGTGGACCAACACGTTGGACGGCGAGCTGGCGCTGAGGGCCAAGCCCGACGTGGTGGTAGATGAATTCCTGGAGCGGATGCTGTACGCGCCGGTGCCGCCGGACTCCGATGACATCCGCGATCAGAATCTGCCGTAGGGCACGGATATGACGCTAACGGGACCGAGAACATCCGCGCCGCAGACGCAGCGCCCGGCGGAGCCGGAGCATCCCGTGTGCCGGTGCGCGATGAAGCGGATTTTGGCGATGGTTTTCATCGCCGCGCTGTTCGTTCCGGTGGTGGGGGCCTGGCGGAAATGGGATCCCAGCGGAGAATCGAACGAAAACCGGCGGCTCGCGGAGCGACCGCCCGTGCCGCGCAATTTCACGGAGGCGAAGGTCTATAGCGATCGGTGGCTGAATTTTTATCGCGACCATTTCGGGTTCCGCAACACGCTGATCCGCGGCGTGGCGCTGACGAGGTTCCGCGGGCTGGGGGCGGACACCGACGGACGAGTCCTGCTGGGTCGGGACGGCTGGCTGTTTCTCCGTCCCGACGGTGACCAGAACTTCATCGCCTTTCGCGGTCTCAATCCATTCAGCGAAGACGAACTGGACGCATGGCAGCACTTTCTGGAACGGTGCGCGTCGTGGCTGGCGGCCCGCGGCATTCCCCTGCTGATCGTGATCCCGCCGAATAAGGAGACCGTCTATCCGGAATATCTGCCGGACGAAGTTTCACCGATCCGGCCGCCGTCGCGGCTCGACCAGCTCGTCGAGCGTCTTCGCCGCACGCATTCCCCGGTCCATTTGCTGGACCTGCGTCCGGCGCTGATGGCGGCGAAAGCATCCGGCCGGCTTTACTTCAAAACGGACACGCACTGGAACGATGAGGGGGCCTATGTCGCATACCGGGCGATAATGAATGCCGTCAAAGCTCTGCTGCCCGGGTGGAACATCGCGCCGCAGCCGCGAGGCAATTTTGTCCCCCAGAGAGTGCCGGTGGTGGAAGGCGATCTGGCGCGGATGATGGATATGCCGGATCAATATCCGGATGAGTGGCTCATCCTGAGGCGAAGAATCCCGTTCGAGGTTCCGCCGGGGGCGATGGATCCGAAGGGGATTTGCGTAACGGATTTGAACGACCCCACGTTGCCGCGGCTGGTTTTCTACCACGATTCGTTTGCGATTGCCCTGGCGCCGATGATCGGGCCGAATTTCAATCACGTGTTCTGGTCGTTCAATTACGAGATGGATCCGAAGGCGATCGAGCGTGAAAGGCCCGACGTGGTGATCGACGAATTTCTGGAGAGGAATCTGTATCTGGACCCGCCGACCGATCCGGCGGAGATTCGACGGTGGGATGAGCGGTGAGAGTCTCTAACGTCCGAAGAAAGCGCTCCCCTTCGGGTCGCGGCTAAACTAGAAATCGAATGCCACGTTGACGCGGGCGAGCAGTTTCACGGCGTTGTCGTGGTAGAGCTTCTGCAACACTTCGTCGGGCAGGGCCAGGCCGCGAAGCGTCGGTTGCTCGTCTTGGCTCAAATCCGGGTCGAAGATGGGGCTTGGGCCGGTATAGGCGGTTTCCCAGAGCTTGCGATGGACCCAGATTCGGCTGGCGAGGAAATCGAAGCCGCGGTCGTCGCCGCTGACCTGGTCTGTCCCGAAAAGGATTCTGTCGGCGTTGCGGATGATGAATTCACGGGCGGCATCGCGGCGGGCGCTGAGTTCGCGGGCCATCCAGCGGGTGGCGCTGTTGTCGAGGTAAAGATTGGGAAAGCGATCCAGCAGGGCCTGAAGGCGGGGCAGGTTTTCCGGATTGCCGCCCATGTGCGCGCCCAGCCACGGGCGATCCTTGTATTCCTCCAGCACGCCCTCCCACATGCGATAGTGCTCGTCCCGCGTTCCGTATTTGGCGGCATCGGAGTATTTGCCGGCGTACCAGGTATCGGGATCGCCGACGTGGCTCATGAGGATCATTCCCCGTGCCGCGGCCTCCTTCAGCACCGGTCGAACAGCGGGCGAATCAAGCCGAATGTGCCGCATCGCCATGGTTCCGGGGGCCATGTGGAATTTGATGATCCGGCTGCCGAGGTTGTAGAACATTTCCAGCCGGCGCAGCCAGTCGTCGATGGACGGGTTCTGCCAGGCGGGAACGGTGATGAACTGGATTCGCCCCGGCCAGTCGCGCTGAAGGCCCAGGCAGCTCTTCCAGCGGGGACATGGTGACGTAGGCGTCGAAGCCGAAATGATCGGCGGTCTCGAACCAGACCTTGGCATGGCGAGCGGCGATGAGGTGGGTGTGGAAATCGACGACGATCCCGTTGACCTTTGGGCGCGGCATGGGCCGGCGGTAATCGAGGTTGAGACGGTTGTATTCGCTCGGCTTGGCCGGTGCCAATGCCGTGGCGGCGGCGGCCGTCAGATTGGCCGGCGGCGGCAAATTCGGCGTGGTCTGGGTTGCACTACTCATCCGGCAAAGGGTATGCGGCGGTTATCGCGGATTCAAATTCTTCGGGCAAAACCGGCTGTAAAATGCTGTAAATGGGCGATCCAAAGAACGCGCTCCCCTTCGGGTCGCGGCTAAAATGGCATGGCAGTGTGTTTCGGGTCAGCCTTTTTTTATGCGCTCGATCGCGGCCTCGACCTCGGGGGCCAATGATTCAATGTCGGCTGCGGCGTTGGCCTGATCGTCGCGGAAATTCCTGGCCCGATCGGCCAGGGATTTGAGAATCCGGACGTTGGGGTCCTCGCTGCGCTGGGCGAGGCGGGCGCTCATCTCCCGCAGCAACTCGGCGTTCTCCGACGAGCCGAGCGACAGCGGCGCGCGGCACAGGCGATCGAAATCGGCGAGCTTGCCGGCGAGGTGCCTTTCCCTTCTGCTCGAGCTTGGCGGCATTGGCGTCCCTCATGCCGACCTGGCGATTGGAGACCGATTTGGTGTATTCGCCGAAGATCGTCAGCAGAACGCGGGCGACGGGAGCGAGGGTTCGCAGGTTGGCGGAGATGCGGCTGTTCATTTGTGCGACGAGTTGGTCCACTTCGGCATTGCCCGAGACGAGGCCGTCGCTGGAAGAGGAGCGGGGCGTCCAGGTTTCGCCGGGTGAAGTGGCGGTATCGTCGCTGGACGCCTGCTCGGCTCCGAAAAGGTCGGGCGCCGCGGCGAGGGAATGAATGGTGGTGAAGCTGAAGAGCGGTCCAAGTTCGAGGTAGTGGGCTCGCAGCTTATCCCAATCCTCGTCCAGCATGGATTGAATCCGCGAGAGCACGCCCAGGCCGTCGCCGACCAGGTCCGAAACAGCCTGCCTGCGAAACAGATGTTTGCGGAGTTTTTTGAATACCAGCACGTCGGCGACGATGACCAGGATCAGCAGGGCGGCGCAGATGGCGTCGCGGGTGACGTTGGCAAACCTCGCCGGCGCACAGGCCACGACCAGCGCGACCAGGAGCGGAAAGACGGCCGCCTGATAGAACGCGAAATCGGTCCGGGCCATGCGGGATTTCAGGACATTTTTGGACCAGAGGGCGGCGATCCAGGCGGCGATCCCGGCAAAGAGAAGCGGATGTTGAGCGAACTGCATCAAAACCGGCTTCACGGCCAATGGGCTGGTCGCCTGCAATGACGGGATCACGGCCAGGGCAATCAGGGCGACGGCGATGAGCGTTCCGGGAAAGAGCTGAAGCTGGGCCATCCGCTTGCGAACCCGCTTCGCATGCGCCAGGGCGTCTTCCTGTCCGGGAACGAGTTGTCCGGCCTTGGCGGAATACTCCAGGCTCTCCAGCCAGCCAAACGATTGGAATTGCTGGCGGGCTTCGACGACGTAAGCCGCGGCCAGCTTTCCTCGCAGGGCGCTGAGAATCACGGAGGCTTTGGATTCCCACTGGGAGTCATCCAAAGCGCGGCGCAGTTCCCTGATTCCCTGGAAGATCTGCTCTCCGTTGAGCAGGATGGCGGCGCGTTTGGTCGGCTCTTGGCGGATTCGGGTGAAGGGCTCGCCGGCGGACACGACGCTCAGGGCGTTGCCCACCATGAAAGCGCGGAACTTGCGTTGCTCGAAGCGATAGGCGGCGCTGATGACGTTGGCGCGAAAGACGAGCAGGCCCTCGCGTTGGATTCGGCCAAAGAACTCGCGGCGGGCCTCGCGGGTCAGGTTCATGACCGCGGTGCGCAGGGACTGGCTGGAGATGGATTCGAGGATTCTTTCGTTCAGGGCGGTGGCGGAGAAATGAGCGATCAGGCGATAGTCGCCGGCGCGGAGGACGGCGGCGGCTTTGTCCGCGATGGGATGCTCCAGGGTTTGGCTTCGCTCCGGCTCATCCCCGCGGGTCGAGCGGAGCAGAAATCTTACGATGTACAACGGCCTTGCCGCGGCGTTGATCAGCAGGATCTGATCGTCCAATTCCGATTGTCCGCCGGCGAGGGCGGCGGCCCATTTCATCACGCGAAGGCGAATATTGGCCGATTCACCGGTGTCCAGGTCCCGCAAATCGAAATAGCCCTTGAGGGCGGCCTTTAAATCTTCGCCGGTGCGAACCTGCCGTTTGTTCAGCTCGTCAAAAATCGCCTCGAGATCGGCGGGGGAGGCGACTCGGGGAATCGCGGGAAGGATCGGCTCGCCGCCGACCTGTTCCTGCGGAAAGACGGCGGTCTCCGCGCCGGCGGCCTGCTGCTCTTCCTTGAGTTGATCCTCGTCGGGCGGAGGCTGCTCATCGCCTTGCTCCACCAGCGAAACGCCGCCGGCATCGTCCAGGGGCGGCTCGATCTCGGAATCGGCCGGAGGGGAGTCCTCATTCTCCCGCGCCAGAGCGATCTCATCGCCTTGCGAATCCTGCACAACGGGAGCGGACGGGGGAAACGGCGCGGGCTCGGTGCGAAGTTTGATTCCGCCGGATTGCGGCGGAGGCGCGAGGGATTCGGGGGCGCTCGGGGGCTGCGAAATCGCGGCATTTGGCGAAGCCAGCGCGTCAAGAAATGCCCTGGCGGAATCAAAGCGGCGTTCGCGCCGGGCGTAGGATTTTCGAAAGACATCGTCTAGCCAGGGCGGCGACTGGGGGTTTAATTCGCTGGGCAACTCGGCGCCGCCGGGCCGCTCGCCGGTGAGCATCTCGAACAGCACCACGCCGACGGCGTAGATGTCGGATTTAACGTCCGGCGGCGCGCCCTCGCGTTGCTCGGGGGCGATGTAAGCGAGGGAACTTCCCAGCGGCTGGGCGCGGACGGCGGCATCGCGGGTGAGCGTGGCGGTGGCTGCCAGGCCGACGCCGAAACCCGTTACCTTCACGGAACCGTTGGCGGCGAAATCGCCCTGGGCGCCCGAGGCTTCGAGAAGAATGTTTTCCGGCTTGATGTCGCCATGAACGACCTGTTGCTCGTGTCCATATTGAAGGGCTTCGAGCACCTGCCGCAGGACGTTCACGGACTGAACGACCGTCAGACGTTTGGCGGAAATCCAGGCGCGGAGGGATTCGCCCTTGACCGATTCGGTGATGAGGTAGGGCGGCTCAGCCTGGGGATCGAATCCGATGGGGCGAACGATGTTCGGATGCACGAGGCGGTGAACCTTGATTCCCTCCTGGCGGAGGTTGTTAACATATTGCGGATCGGTGGGGATTTTGACCATCGCCTGCTGATCCGACCACATGTGGTGGTGGTGCGCGCCACTCCTGGGCGTAGGCGTCCTGGCCTACAAGCTCCTCAAGCACGTATTCTCCGACGCGCTGCTTCGCTTGAAACATCAAGCCCTGCCTAATGGCTAAATTCGGTCAGCGAGCATTCACCAGGCCCGATCAATCCAGCAACCATTATCATTGACGCGGCCGTTTGGCTCATGCGCCATTATCTTAAGAAATGCGCATCTCCATAGATACCGGCTTCAGCGTTTAGAATATACAACTGGAAGGCTCTTTTTGCCTGGAAGCATCGACATTCGCGACAAATTGCGCCCCGATTTGCGAAGAAATCTCAATTCCTTCATTGAAAACTGATTATCCGCGGTTAAACTGCTGCTCATCACCTGAAAAACCGGCACGGATCGGACGGAGGAGTTATGCGCATCAAATGGATTCTGGCGGGCGTGTTCGGAACGTCGGCCATCGCGGCGGCGTCCCCGTCGCCTCAATTCTACACCGTCATCAACCAGGGCGATTCCATCGCGGGGGACCAATTTTATGCCGCTGACCAAGTGGTGGTGGGGAATGGCGGCGTGGTCGGCATGGTGGGGGGGTTGCTTACCTCCGGCAACAACATTGTCATTTATTCCACGCCCGCGGCAGGCAACACGTGGAACAGCCAGAGCGTGGTTGAAACCGACGCGCAGTATGAATCCTTCGATAATCTGGCTTTAACGGGCAATCCAACCTTCACCGGCGGATTGTCAACGGGCCAAACGCGGCTGACTTTCGCGGCCGTGAGTCCCAGCGATCAGGCCGGCATCCTCCAGTGGGACGACAATGCGGGCGTCACGTCGTTGGGCGACGTTGCATTCGAAGGCGACGGCAAAGGCTACAGCCAAATCGGGAGCGACGGGACCGACAGCGGAGGGGGAACGCTGGAAATGCAGGTCAACGGTTCGGGTCAGGTTTTGTTCCCGGCGGTGGCTTCCCCGCCGGCGCTGCCTTCCTCGACCCAAGTGCTGGCTCTTGGCGACATGTCTTCGGTCCCAACGGCAACGCCGATCTTCAAAAGCAGCAGCCCTGGGTTGGCAATTTCCGACGCGGGCTCGCGCGTGGCATTGGGCGCCGACGGTTCCGCGGCCGCGCTATTGAGTAACTCGGGAACCCCCGGCGTTTACAACATCCCCGCCGGCGGAGGAACTCCAACCTTGGTTTCCCTCCCCGGATCGCTGGTCCCCATCCACGATACGCCTGATTTTCAGGGCGAGCCGGTAATGGGATACGCGAGCAGTTTGAACGCGACGCTGGTGCTGGCGACCAATTCGAGCAGCACATCCGATGACATCGTCCTGAGCAAGAACGGCAGCGGGTCGATCCTGGTCGGTCCATTCACGCCGGGGTCCGGTGCGCCGGCTGTTCCGCAGGGAGAGATGTCGCCCGATGGCCGGATCGCTGTATATGTTCCCGACAACAGCGGCGCGGACGACACGATTGAGTACGCCGATGCCGCTTCGCTCAGCCCCGTTGTGACGCCGGTCGCCTCCATCGGCGAGCAGGCGCTCGATTCCGGCGGGACAAGCCGAATCATCGAAGCGGTCCAGGAAGCCGGCCTGAATTGGGTTCCGCAGATCAACGACAGCGGCACGATTGCCTTCCTCGCCGAAGTCAGCACTTCGCTTACCGATCCCACTCCCGAAACGGCGTTGCTTGATTGGCAACCCGGAGACTTGAGCCCTACCGTTCTCCTGTGGGAGAACGAAACGGTGAATATCGGAGGCCAGCCGGAGACGATTTCCGATTTGTATTTCAACCAGTTGGCCGAGGAGAACGATTTTTACAAAAACGCTCTCAGCGACGACGGCTATCTGGCCGTTGGGGTCGGTTACAACGACAACAACGGTGCGGCCGTGCTGATCACCCAACTTCCCGAACCGACGACGATGGCTTTGCTGCCGATCCTCGGCGTTGGGCTGCTGACTCGCCGAAAACGTCAGCGATAATGCCCTTGCCGAAACGGCAGGAGCGGACAGGCAACTGTCGATTTGGCATCCACCGGCCCGGCATCCCCCGGAGCCATGCGTGACGCTTCTACCATAAGATTATTGTTTCCAATTAGATATGACTGAATGGCCCATGGTCAGGCTTGGCACGGGCTTTGCCAAGTCCATATAGTTTCGCGGACTCGATAAGGAGTGAGTTTATGGCCAAGATCATCGGCATCGATTTGGGAACAACCAACAGCGTCGTCGCCATCATGGAAGGCGGTCAGCCCAAGGTGTTGGTAAACGCGCAAGGCAGCCGGCTGACACCGTCGGTTGTCGCGTTCACCGACAAGGGCGAGCGGATCGTTGGACAAAACGCCAAGCATCAGCAGGTGACCAACCCCAAGAACACGGTTTTCAGCATCAAGCGATTCATGGGCCGGCGTCATAGCGAGGTCGGGTCGGAAGAGAAGATGGTTCCCTATACCATCGTGGGGGCGCCGGAAGAATTGGTGCAGGTCGAGATTCGCGGCAAGAAATATACCCCCGAGGCCATCAGCGCGATGGTCCTGGGAGACCTGAAGAAGACCGCGGAGGATTATCTCGGCGAAAAAGTCACCGAAGCGGTGATCACCGTTCCGGCCTATTTCAACGACGCGCAGCGGAAGGCCACCAAGGATGCCGGGGAAATCGCCGGTCTGAAGGTCCTGCGCGTGCTTCCCGAACCGACCGCCGCGGCGCTGGCGTACGGCCTGGAGAAGAAAAAGAACGAGAAAATCTGCGTCTTCGACCTCGGCGGGGGAACCTTCGACGTGTCGGTTCTCGACGTCGGCGACGGCGTGTTCGAGGTTCTCAGCATCAACGGCGACACCCATCTCGGCGGCGACGATTTCGACCAGGTCCTGATCAACTTCCTGGCCGACGAATTCAAGCGCACCGAGGGGATCGATCTTCGCAACGATGCCATGGCGCTGCAGCGGCTGAAGGAGGCGGCGGAGAAGGCCAAGATCGAGCTGTCGGGCGCGATGGAAACCACGGTGAACCTGCCGTTCATCACGGCGGACCAGAACGGCCCCAAGCACCTGCAAATCACCTTGACCCGCACCAAGCTGGAGCAATTGATCGGCCCGCTGGTGGAGAAATGCCGCAAGCCGGTGGTCAATGCCCTGAGCGATGCCAAGCTCAAACCAGAGCAGATCGACGAAGTCGTGCTCGTCGGCGGGTCAACCCGCGTGCCGATGGTGCAGCGGCTGGTCAAGGAACTGTTCAACGGCAAGGAACCCAACAAGAGCGTCAACCCCGACGAAGTGGTCGCCGTCGGCGCGGCCATTCAAGGCGCGATCGCCACCGGCGACGTCAAGGACATCCTGGTTCTCGACGCCACGCCGCTGTCGCTCGGTGTTGAAACCCTCGGCGGAGTGATGACCCCGCTGATTCCGCGGAACACGACCATTCCCACGAGCAAGGCGGAGACGTTCTCGACGGCGGCGGACAATCAAAACGCCGTCACCATCAACGTCCTGCAGGGCGAGCGCGAATTCGCCCGCGACAATCGGCTGCTGGGGACGTTCAATCTCGAAGGCATTCCCCCGTCACCGCGGGGCGTTCCGCAGATCGAGGTGACGTTCAACATCGACGTCAACGGCATCCTTTCGGTTTCCGCCAAGGACAAGGCCACGGGCAAGGAAAACAAGATCACGGTGCAAAACGCCGGCGGGCTGAGCAAGGAGGAAATCGAGAAGATGAAGCGGGATGCCGAGCAGCACGCCGCCGAGGATAAGAAGCGCCGCGAGGTGATCGACGTGAAGAACCGCGCGGAATCGTTCGCCTACGAAACGGAGAAATCGCTGCGCGAATATGGCGACAAGGTGTCGGCCGACGTTCGCGGGAACATTGAAAGCGCCCTGAACAATCTCAAGGACGCGATCAAGAGCGACGATGGCGATCGCATCAAGAAAACGATGGAGGCGCTGCAGCAGGCGAGCCTGAAACTGGGCGAGGAAGTGTACAAGGCAACCGCGCAGCGTCCCGCCGGCGCAGCGGCGCGGCGCCGGAGGCCGGCGCCGACCGCGGCACGACCGGCGACGCCAAGAAGGACGAGGACGTCATCGACGCCGAGTATGAGGTGAAGGAATAGCGCCTCGGTGCTATCCTTTAACCATGCTGGACAAGACCTTCGTCAAATGGTGGCTCACGCGGGTCACGCCGTTTCGCGACGTGGCTCCGGAAAAGCTTGCCGCCGAGCACGAGGCGGTCGAGCGGCTCGGAGACTACAACCAGAACTACGCGGAATTCCTCAATCGCGCGGTTTTTCCGGCGGTCGATGATCTCGTGAAATTCCTGGCCAAGTACGGCATCACCCATCGCGTCAGCACCTGGGGAAATCAGCTTTCGCTGCGGATTCATCTTGCCTGGCGCTGGGGCGAATTGGTCATCATGCAGAGTCACGAGGACTGCGTCACCTTCGAGCATCACATCATCACCGAGGGGGAAAAGCGAGGCGAGGACAGCTCCGAGGACCACAGCCATCAATACGATCTGCGCGATCCGATTCCCGGCCCGATCGCGGAGAATGAATTGCAGTTTTTCCTGAGCCGGGTGGCGCAGGATTTGGTTGAGCCGCCCCCGGAGCCGGAAATCCCGCCCGGCGGCGACGCGCCGGATATACCGGAGTGAGGGTATGAGCAAAGTTCTTCTCGTCGGCCATTGCGCGTCGGACGGCACGTATCTCCGCATGGCTGTCAAATCGGCCGTGGAGGATGTTACGTTCAGCTCGGCTGATGAGAATGCCGCCCTTGAGCGGGCGCTGAAGCAGGGGGTTGACCTGATCCTGTTCAATCGCGAGCTGGACTTTGGCTTCGAGCCGGCCACGGGCGTGGAGATGATCCGCGCCCTGAAGCCCCGATATCCGCAGGTGCGGATGATGCTGATCAGCAATCACGCGGACGCGCAGGCGGCGGCCGTGGCCGCGGGGGCGGTTCCCGGATTCGGCAAACGCGAGATCGGCTCAGCGCGGGTTCGTCAAGTGCTTCGCGACGCGATGGGCGTGGCAGCCAAGCCGTGAAAACCGTATCAACTCGCCTTGCGCTTAAGCCCAGCGGCCACAAAGCCAGCGATCAACTCCGAGCGGTTCACGCCTTTTTCTTTGGCCAGCGCGTCGGCTTTGTGGAGCAGATCGCTCTCCAACGAGATGCTGATTTTCCTGGCCCCCTTGCCGATTTTCGGCCGGCCGCGGCCACGCTTGGCTTGCTCCCACAATTCACGCTCTTGCCGATTAAGCGGCCGCGTCTTGTCGATCACCATCGCATCATATTGCTTGGTCGCCTCGGCCAGTTCGGCGGCGCTCATCCGGGTATAGGGCTTGGCTGGTTTCATCGCGTCCTCCTGCGGTAAATCCGCTTTTCATTGTCGTTGAGCGGGCGGGCGTGAATAACGTAAATCATGGGCGGCGGATCTATGATGAAAACAACTTGAACATATGTGCCGTCGGGAGTCTGGCCCGCGACATAGAATTTCCGGCTCTCCCGCTTCTGGGGATAAGGCGGCCGCGCGTGACGGACGATATATTCCGCCTCCGCAACGGAGATGTTGTGTCTTCCGATGTGTTCCCGGTTGGCATCGTTCCATCGGAATTCCAGCACGCCGATTATCTTACTACCAAATTCCGCTTCGTGTCAACAATGATGCGGAACTGCCATTGCCAGAGTCCCGGGGCCCTCTTGTAGTGGAGCTGGCACAGCCTCAATTGCGAGTCGGTACCCAATATTGGACTTGCCCCGTTTTTTTCAGTTCCAGGGCGGACATCAAACCGTAATTCAGTGGGCCCGATAGCCACGGCGACCAAGATTTTGCCTGTTGACATTCTGTCATCAACTTCCGATAATGATTGCGGCGAATGCGGATCATCAAGACCAGCACCCTGCGGAAGTTCTGGGAGGCGCATCGCGATGCAGAGGCATCGTTGCGGACGTGGATCGGCCAGGCCAAGGCTTCCGAATGGCGGAACTTCCCGCAGGTGCGCAAGACTTTCCCCAGCGCCGACGCGGTGATAGTCGCCAGTGGCCGGATGGTGGTGGTGTTTAACATCGCCCACAACCGTTACCGCCTTATCGCCGCGATTCATTTTAATACGCGGATCGTCTATACGCTTATGATCCTGACGCACAAGGAATACGACCGCAACGCCTGGAAGGAACAGTTATGAAGACCAGAACATTGACTCGCCACGGCGTCCCCAAGACCTATGCGGAATTGGTGAGATTATTCATGCCAAGGCCGCTGCATGATGAAGTGGATTACCGCAATGCACTGGTCGTACTGGATTCGATGGCGGGCTTTAAGATGAATGCCGAGCAGGAGGACTACTTCGAGGCCATTGCCACATTCGTGGAAAAGTACGAGGCCGATCACCACGCCATTGAGGGCTCGAAGATGACGCCGCTGCAATTGATCCGCTCGCTGATGAAGGAGCACGGCCTAAGCGAGTCGGACCTGGGGCGATTGTTGGGAGATCGGAGCCTTGGCCATCGCATCTTGAGCGGCGAGCGCGAACTGAGCAAAGTCCACATCCGTTTGCTGGCCGAACACTTCAGTCTGAATCCTGCGGCGCTGCTGTAGTGGGGAAGGTCAATCGCTGATGCTTGCAGCGATTTCTTCTAATTTCAAAACTTCTTCGCCAATTCGCTCTCAATCGCGCCGACGACTTGCGGGGATAGCGGCTGGGTCTTCGGTTTGAACCGGGCCGCGATCTTGCCGTCACGGCCGATCAGGAATTTCTCGAAGTTCCAGGTGATGTCGCCGGCGAACGGCTTGTCGGTTTCGCGGCTGGTGAGCAACTTGTACAGATCGCACTGGTTCGGACCTTTCACGTCCACCTTCGAGAACATATCGAACGTCACGCCATAGTTCTTGGTGCAGAATTCGCTGATCTGTGCATCGGTGCCGGGCTCCTGATGGCCGAAGTCGTTGGAGGGAAATCCCAGAATCACGAACCCCTGACTGGAATACTTGTTGTAGAGCTGCTCAAGAGGGGCGTATTGCGGCGTATTCCCGCATTTGCTGGCGACGTTCACCATCAGCAGCACCTTCCCCCTGTACTGGGCCAGATCCACGTCCTTGCCGCTCAGCGATTTCATGGTGAATCGAAGAACGGGCGGAACGGCATCAACCATCGGCTGGGTGGTTGGCTGGGTGGTCGGCTCGGCGCCGAGCCAGGCGGCCAATCCCAAGGTGAGAAGCGCCGCCGAGCACCAAATTGCGGTATTCATGATTTCTCCCGGAAAAGAGGGTTCACAATTGTAGAGTACAAACCGCGACGTTTCCTGGCTATGGCCGATGCGGCCGTGCAAAGACCGATTCCGAGGACGGCATGAAAGGCGGCACTTGGGGCGGCGCTGCTGGGCATGCGGATCGGCACATCCTGATTCAGGTCCGTCAGATGGTAGGCCAGGGACATTTCCGTCCAGGCCGGTTGGCGCGTCAGGATTCCGTTGATGACCAGCGGGGGATGGATATTCACCATGTTCTGCACGGCGGCGTTTGTCTCGTGGTTCGCGATTGTCGGCGAGAGCCAGACCGGCCAAGTCAGCCAGGCCAATCCGATGACGACGGCCACGGCGGCGGCAAAGATGTCGGGCAATTTGCACGCGGCCGGCAACGCGGCGATCCCGGCAATCGCCAGGGCATAGGTCAGGAGAACCATCGTAACTCCGAACCATTGTCCGAGTGTGTCGGAGGTTTTGAGCGTCGCGATGAGCCAAAACACGGCAACGGTTCCGACTGTTGCCGCGAGCGCGCAGATTGCCGAGCGAGCGTTTCGTTGCGCCAGGATGGCAGCGGGGGTCAAGAACGTTACGACAAACAACCCGCCGAAGAAGAGTCCCAGCGAAGCTCCCGCCGCCCACCAGCAGGCCGCACAACCCGCCAGCGACGCGACGATCAAACAGATACATCGAACGAAGAGCATTTCCTCATTCGGGTTTCGGATTTGATTCGTCATCGCCAGATCCCGGCGCGCCGGGGTTCGGATTTTGGGCTTCGGGCTTCTCTTGGGGTTTCTCCTCCTCGCGTTCTTCCTTGTCCACCTTGGCCATGGCCACGAGCTTGTCGCCTTCGTCGAGTTTGATGAGTCGCACACCCGCGGCGTTGCGGCCGGTCTCGCGGATCTCCGAAACGGCGGTGCGAATGAGGATTCCCCGCTCGGTGATGAGCATGACCTCATCGACATCGGTGACCAGCTTCATTCCGACGACATCGCCGTTGCGTTCGTTGGCGTCGATGTTGATCACGCCGCGCGTTCCACGTCCCTTGACGGGATATTCCTGGAGCGGGGTGCGTTTGCCATATCCGTTGGCGCAGCCGGTAAGGACCTTCAATTCCGTGTTCTGGCCATTGGGCACGACGAGCATGGCGACGACGCCGTCGCCCTCGCGCTTGAATCGCGCTCCGGTGACGCCGCCGGCGGGCCGGCCCATGGCGCGCACGTCGGTTTCCTCGAAGCGGATCGCCAGCCCGCTGCGCGTGCCGAGGATGACGTGATCTTTGCCGCCCGTGACGCAAACGTTGATCAGGGAATCGCCCTCTTCCAAACCGATGGCGATGATTCCGCTGGTGCGGATGTTGTCATAGGCGCCGAGGGCGGTTTTTTTCACCGTTCCCTTGGCGGTGGCGAAGAGCAGGAATTGTTCGCCGCCGGTGAAATCCTTGATCGCCAGAACGCTGGCGATTTTTTCGCCGGTTTGGAATTCCAGAAGATTGGCGACGGCGCGTCCCTGGCTGGTGCGGCTGAGTTCGGGGACATCGTAAACGCGCCGCTGATAGACGCGGCCCTGATTGGTGAAGAACAGCAGGTGATCGTGGGTGTTGGCGACGAAAAGCTGCTCGACGAAATCGCCTTCCTTGGCGTCGGAGCCGCGGATGCCGCGGCCGCCGCGGCCCTGGCTGCGATAGGTATCCACCGGCAGGCGCTTGATGTACCCCTCGTGCGAGACGGTAACCACGACCTCCTCCTGGGCGATGAGCTTCTCCATGTTGAATTCGCTCACCCCCCCCTCCACTTTTGTGCGCCGATCGTCGCCGTACTTTTCCTTGATCTCAAAGGTGTCTTCGCGAATGATGTCCATGATCAGCGACTCGTTGCCCAGGATCGCCTCGTAGCCCTCGATCTCCTCGACCACGCCGCGGTATTCCGTCACCAGCTTTTCCAATTCCAGGCCGACGAGTTGAATGAGTTGCAGGCGGCCGATGGCTTCGGCTTGCGCCTGGGTCAGCAGGACGGGCTTGCTGGCGGTGCGCTCCATCAGCGTGGCGGGAATCATTGCGGACGCGGGATGATCCGGAGCAATGCGAAACGCCCGCTCGCGCAGCTTGCCGATCGCTTCCTCGCGCGTTTTGCACGATCGGATGAGCTTGACCACTTCGTCGATGTCGCAGACGGCGAAGATCAGGCCTTCGAGGATGTGCCCGCGTTGTTGGGCCTTTCTCAGCAGGAAGCGCGTCCGGCGGGTGATCACTTCCTTGCGATGATCGATGAAATGCTGGATCAGCTCCTTCAGCCCCATCGTGCGCGGCTGGCGGTTCACCAGGGCGATGTTGATCATGCTCACGGTGATCTGGCAGGGCGTGTATTCGTAAAGCTGGTTGATGACCACGTTGGGATCGGCGTCGCGCTTCAGATCGATCACGATCCGGCATTTGTGCTGGCGGCCGCTCTCGTCGTTGATGGCGGAGATGTCGTTGATGACGCCCTTCTTCGCGCACTCCGCGGCCGATTCGATGATCGTCCGCCGGATCATGCCGTAGGGAATCTCCTCAATGATGATCGAGCTTCTGCCGCTTTTCTGTTCTTCAACGGACATCTTGGCCTGAAGCGTGAGCCGGCCGCGGCCGGTGCGGTATCCGTCGAGGATTCCGTCTTTGCCGCGAATGATTCCGCCGGTGGGGAAATCCGGTCCGGGGACGATCTCCAGCAACTCAGCCAGTTCGCAATCCCGGTTGTCGATCACGTGAACGATGGCGTCGCAAATTTCCCGCAGGTTGTGCGGCAGGAGATTGCAGGCCATGCCCACGGCGATTCCGGTTGAGCCGTTGACCAGGAGATTGGGGAATCGGGCCGGGAGAACGGTCGGCTCCATCAAGCGGTCGTCGTAATTCGGCTGGAAATCGACGGTGTCGTATTCGAGATCGACCATGGTTTCCTGCTCGACGGCGGCGGGGCGGGCTTCGGTGTACCGCATGGCGGCGGGGGGGTCGCCGTCGGTGCTGCCGAAGTTTCCCTGCCCGTCGATCAGCGGATAGCGCAGGTTCCAATGCTGGGCCATTCGCACCAGCGTGGGATAGACGATGGCTTCGCCGTGCGGGTGATAGTCGCCGCTGGTGTTGCCGGCGATCTTGGCGCATTTCAGGTGCTTGCTGCCCGGGCGCAGGTTCAGATCGTTCATGGCGACGAGAATCCGCCGCTGGCTGGGCTTGAGGCCGTCGCGGACATCGGGCAGGGCCCGGTCCATGATCGTGCTCATGGCGTAGGTGAGATAACTGTCCTGAAGCTCTTGCTCGATCTGAAGGTTTTCGCTTCGGTCGGCTGGTGAATTTGTCTCGGTCATGAAAGGGAAATCCTACGCGATTCGAGGGCAAAAATCATGGCTCAATCGGAGTTGTTTCCCCGGAGCACATGCTTACACTTCCCGGTCCGTGCCGATCGATCTTTCAGCCTATCAGGCCGTGCTGCTCGATCTCGACGGAACGGTTTATCACGAGGACCAGCCGCTGCCCGGCGCCATCCAACTGATTCGCCGGCTCCACGAGCAGGGGAGAAACTACGCGTGCCTGTCCAACAGCACGACCAGCCCGCTGCGCGTGGCGAGGCGGCTGGGGAAAATGGGGGTGGATGTCGATCTGGATCGCCTGTACACCGCCGCCGCCGCCGCCGCCGATTACGTCGTCAGCCATTTTCACCATGCGGACAATACCCGGCCGCGGATTTACAACCTGGCCACGGAGGGCGTTGGGGAGATGCTCGAGGGGCTGGTGGATTGGGTGCAGAGCGAGGCGGAACGCTGCGACGCGGTGATCATCGGCGCCCCGGCAAATTCGCACGCCACGCCCCAGCGCCAGCGCGTGGCGCTGCACCTGGTGCTGAAGGGGGCGGCGGCGGTGGGGATCTGCTCGGATCGCGTTTATCCCAGCGAGCGCGGGCTGGAATTCGGCAGCGGGGCGCTCTCCTGGCTGATCTGCTTTGCCGCCGGCGTGGAACCGGTCTTCTGCGGAAAGCCGCAGAAAATCTTCTTCGAGGAACTCTGCCGCCGGCTGAATGTCGAGCCGAATGGGTGTATTCTCATCGGCGATAATCTGGAATCGGACGTTGCCGGGGCCAAGGCGGTGGGAATGCGCACGATTCTCACGCTCACCGGCGTCGCGAGCCGCGGCGATCTGGCAAAGCTGCCGGCGGATTGGCAACCGGATTTGGTGGTCGAGGATTTGACGGAGTTGCTGTGACGGGGGGCGATTCTTCGGCCAACTGTGAAACGCGCTCCCCTTCGGGTCGCGGCTAAACGTTAATGGTTTGCGTCGTCGTCCGGCGGGGGCGGGTTTTTCAGGAAAATGTACGCGCTTTCCGTTCACCTGCACGATGAAGGCGCCCGGCGTGTCGGCCACCACCGTGCCCGGACCCACCGGGGGCATGTTGGGAATGCTGATCGGCTGCGTCGAGGCGGTGGAAATCTGATCGGATATCTGGGTTGAGGCGGTTTCAAGCTGGGCGATGGCCTGAGTGCTGGCGATGGCGGCCTGCGTGGCGGCGATCTCGGCGGCCTGCTTGGCTGCCGACGCGGCCATGGCCTCGCCCATCTCCGCGCACGCGGCCAGGGCCAAACCGCCGACCGCCAGTCCCAGCGCCATTATCCATCTAAACAACATCCAGGAACCTCCAAAGCCGGCGGCGAACAACGTGTCCATTTTGCACCATCGCGGGTCTGGACACAACAACGCGACGGGCTTGCGTCAAACCAGATATTGTTATTGGCCGCAATTCAAGGTCCATCGACCGTTCCGACCAGTCGTAGCGAACCCTCCGGTCGCCCGTCGATTTGCTGCAGTCATGCTGAACATGGAAGCAGGGGAAATGCCATTGACAAGCATACGGCGTATTCTAGTATACTAGGTATGCGGTTGACGTTCATTCAGCTACCCCGTTTTGCCGCGCGTTGGGCGCAGCTGAAGCTGACTGACGACGACTTGCGGGCGTTAGAGCAATCGCTTTTGCGGAATCCCGATGCGGGCGCCGTCGTCCCTGGAACTGGCGGCTTGAGAAAAGTTCGCTTCGCTCCACCTTCACGGCATGTCGGCAAGAGCGGGGCTTTTCGGGTCGGGTACGCCTATTTTCGCAGCGCAGACTCGGTCTACCCGCTGGCGATCTTTCCGAAGAATGAGCAGGCGAACTTGACGCCCGCGGAAAAAGTGGAGGCACGCAAGCTGATCGAAACCATTGGCCGCGGCTTGCGCAAACTTAGATAGGAGATGAGTCACATGGCGCAAACCACTAAAAATAAGAGTGCCAATCGCCGCGCCGCCGGCGACATAATG
Source organism: uncultured Phycisphaerales bacterium (assembly GCA_963783845.1). Classification (GTDB taxonomy): domain Bacteria; phylum Planctomycetota; class Phycisphaerae; order Tepidisphaerales; family Tepidisphaeraceae; genus PALSA-1353. The sequence goes on along the minus strand of CAWAPL010000017.1, from coordinate 90,813 downwards.
CACGGCCTTCGGGAATTGGCCAAGGCCGTGGCCGATGGCGTGCCGCTGGAGCAGCGATTTACCGTTCGCACGGTGAGCATTCCCGAGCCTGCCAAGTACTCCCCGGCAGCCGTGAAGAAACTGCGGGCCGAGCTTGGAATGAGCCAGGCGCTGTTTGCCGAACTTTTGGGGGTGTCTCGAGTGTGGGTCCAGGGCTGGGAGCGCGGCGTCCGCCATCCCTCCGCGCTGGCGCAGACTCATGGATACGATCCGCGCCAATCCGGCGTCCTGGCTGGCAACGGTCTGGGCGAAGGCGGGTTAATCACCGGCCAAAGCCGCTTCCTTGCCTCAGTTTCCGCCGTTCAAGCCTGGGCCGGGATTGTATTGATCCGCGGGCATGCCCTGCGCGGGCTGGGTGGCGGCGTTGGGGCCGCCCGGCTCGATGATCATGGTGACCGGTGCGCCCTGCGGCGGAACCATATCGGGGTTGTATTCCCATTCCAAAGTCTCGTTCGCGTTGCTGGCCAGCTCGGGCACGTCGATCATCGTCATGTCGAAATTGACGATGCTGACGACGTAGCCGGTGAGGTCGGCGGCGTAGCGTCCATCGGGCAATATCCGCGAACCGTCGAACACCCACGACATCGGCGGCATCTCCTGCTTCGCCTTCACCGAGCGCATCATTCGATTGGCCGGGACGATCAGCGTTTTTCCATTGAGGGAATATTCACAAGAGATCTTCAGGGGCGGCCCGGTGGGGGGAAACCAGGTGTGATCGGCCTGGGCGAGATGGGCCGGCTCGCCGGGCTTCAATCCCATCGCCAGCAGTCCGAAATGTATGAGCGAGGGCCGGGCCTCGGTGCGCAAGACGGACTCGTGCTCCTGGCCGCCGCGCTCGACGCAGAAGAATTCCAAGGGCATGTGGGCGCAGAGCGCCTGGCAATCCACGCGGATTTGCCTGTCTTTCAGGTCGATCAGAAGATGCCGCAGCCTGGCGACGCCCTCTTGAACCGGGCGGGTTGACGGCTGGGTGGTTGGCGCGGGCTGGGCGTTGCCCGCCGGCTCGGCGTCATCGGCGCGGGCCTGCACGATCGCCAGCAGCGACATCGTGACGGCCAGGAAACAACGGAGAAACATTGATCGCTCCCGGCAAAGCGGTTCAGTCTATGCGGGAGCCGCGGCAATTTCACTCCTCGCGGGCGAAATCTTCGGAGTCGTTTTCGACCAGATACTCCCACTGGTCGCGGTTGAAATGCAGGGCGCCCTCATACCATCCCGCGGCCGCCAGGCGGCACCGAGTCAGCGTGCATTGAATGGTCAGTGTCTTTGCCGGAGTATGGAGGCTGGGCAGTTCGAGGATTCCTCCATAGCCCAGGGGAAGGCGAGAGCGGGTGACAAACCCGATGCCGCGCTGATTGGCGTCACGGGTGTAGAGAATCCGGGCCGGCTCGTCGGCGGAGTCGGTAAATAGTTTCAACGACGCCTGCACGCGAAAAACGGATCGGGTTTGCTTGCGGCGATCGCCGCTCGGGGCTGCCGCCTCCAACGCGGTAAGCACCATCTCGGCCTGAGCGTGCCAATCCGCGGCGCTTTGCGTCCGCGCATGTGGAACCTGCGATAACATAGAACCCTCCAACAGAGGAAATACAATACAATCACCCCCGAGGGCAAACGATCGGCGGCTCCGCGGTCCGAGCGTCCGATAAAATCGCCGGCCGTTGGACGTTGCCGTTTCTTTGACACCACCGGCGCCCGCTCCTACATTTCGGCCATGCGATTTGGCGTACGCCTAGCGCTGTCGGCTGCGGTCGTTCTTGGGGGCTGCTCCTCGCAAATAGTGCCCCGGCCGCAGACGGCGGAGGAAAGCCGGCTTTTCGGCCCGGTGTCGATGAAGTTCGACAGCTTTTCGAAGGTGAAGGATTGGTCCGGCGGAGGCGCCCCGGACGGAGTCGAAGCATTGGTTGAATTCGACGATCGTTTCGGCGACCGGGCCAAGGCGGCGGGGACCATTCTGTTCGAATTGTTCGCGTACCGTCCGGGCTGGCCGGACCCTCGCGGCAAGCGGCTGGCCAATCCCTGGACGGCCTCGCTCACCACTTATGACGAGCAGAAAGCCCATTGGGAGACGGCCAGCGGGGCGTATCTGTTCCGCCTGGCGTATGACCAGATCGCGTGGAGTCGCGATTACGTGCTCACGGCGACGTTCCAATCTTCCAGCGGCGCGCGATTCTTCTCCCAAACCGTATTGCGCCTCAAGCGCCCCAGAACCGAGGGCCAACCACCAACTCCGCCGAAATTGAGGGGGCCCGCATTGCCGGGTGAGGCCATGCGCGGCGCAAACTTGTTGTCGCTCGATCCGGTTCCGGCGTTGCTTGAGCGGATGCGCGGCGAATTGGCGGCGGATTACCCTCCCGCTGGGCCCGTCCGAATCAGCCGGGCTCCGGGACGGCTGGACGTCATGGGCGGGATCGCGGATTACACCGGCTCGCTCGTGTGCGAAGCCACGCTCGATCGCGCCGCCGCCGTCGCCCTGCGACGACGCGAAGACCGGTTTGTCCAGGTCTTCTCGTTCAATCTCTTCGATGATCACCAGCCGTTCACCTTCCGCATCCCTCTGGACGCGCTGGCCGGTCAGTCGATTGACTCGCTCCGATCTGAATTCAACCAACCGGGCCGGCGATGGGCGGGATATCTGGCCGGCTGCCTGGCCATTCTCCATCACCACCGGCGAATCGATCTGACCGACCCATCGTTGCGTGGAATGAATCTGGCCCTGCTCAGCACCGTTCCGCTTGGCGCGGGCGTGAGCAGTTCCGCGGCCATCGAAGTGGCGGCGATGATCAATTTCATGGATGAGTTGAACGTCCGGGACAAGGATCCCATGGTTCTGGCTTCGCTATGCCAGGAAGTGGAGAACCGCATCGTCGGCACCCCGTGCGGAATCATGGACCAGGTGAGCAGTTGCGTCGGCGAGGAGGGCACGCTGCTGCGCTTGATTTGCCAGCCGCATGAGCTTCAGCCCCCGCTGCATCTTCCGGCGGGGATTCGGGTGATCGGCATCAACAGCAACGTCAAGCACAACATCGGCGGGGGAATGTACGGCCGGACGCGGTGCGCCGCGTTCATGGGCCATCGCATCATCCTGGCGAAAATGCGCGAGATGGGACAGGCTGCGGGCGCGACGATGGAATCCGATCCAATGCGAGGTTATCTCGCGAACCTGGACGCCGACGATTACAAGAAACTCTTCCGCCCGTTTCTGCCGGAGGAGATCGACGGCAAAACGTTTCTGGACAAGTTCGGCGCGACGGGCGACACCGCGACGCGCGTCGAGCCGGATCAGGTCTATCACGTCGTGAAGGCGACGGATCATCACGTTCTGGAAGCGCGGCGGGTGAGGAACTTTGCCGGTCACTTGGAATCGGCGGCCGCGCTGCCCGCGGACTTGCCGCGGCGGAAGCTGGCGCTGGATAAGGCCGGGCATCTCATGTACGCATCGCACGTTTCGTACAGCAACGACGCGCTGCTCGGCGCTGCCGAATGCGATCTGCTGGTGCAACTCGTTCGCCAGCGCGAAGGGTCCGGCCTGTACGGCGCGAAGATCACCGGCGGCGGCAGCGGGGGGACCGTGGCGGTCTTGGCCAACGAGGGCACGGACGCCGCGATAGCGGAAATCATGTCCGAATACGAAAAACAGACCGCCCGAAAGCCCGAAGCGTTTCTCGGCTCCAGCCCGGGAGCATGGGCCGTGGGGACGGTTGAACTGAATTCGATCTAATTACCAATTGTGGTAGTAACGAACGGGCTTATTACCAATTGGAGGCGAATTTGGTAATAAGAAGAAATTCCGAACCAGCGGTAATGTTTACTGATCCTCAACCCATCCTCGATCGTCTCATCGCGTTCCAGGGCACGGTTCGCGACATGATCGTCCGCTCGCGAAAGAGCGCGGGATTGAACGAAATCAGCCGATCGAGTTCGGCGGATACCATTTACAAAATCGACGCCGAAGTCGATCCCATTCTCGAATCCTTTTGCCAGCAGTGGGGCCGGGAAACTCCGATCGTGGTCGTGGCCGAGGGGCTGGAGGACACCGATGGACGCGAGGTTCCGAGCCGAGTCTTTCCAGCCGAGGCGCGAGAGAAGGACGCCGCCCTGCGGGTGATTTTCGATCCGATCGACGGAACGCGCGGGATCATGTACGACAAGCGTCCGGCCTGGGCGCTGGCGGGGGCAGCGCCGAACAAGGGGGCCGATACGCGCCTCCGCGACATCGAGATCGCCGTCATGACGGAATTGCCCACCAGCAAATCCGGCTTCGCCGATGTGCTCTGGGCCGTCAAGGGAATGGGAACCCACGGCGTTCGCGTCGATCTGCGGAACAACGATTCCCAGCCGCTGGCCATCAATCCCTCCAAGGCCGACACGATCAACCACGGTTTCGCGACGATCACCAATTTTTTCCCCGGGACCAAAGTCCTGGCGGGCGATCTGATGGAGCACCTGGTGAAAAATCTCATCGGCCCGGCCGACGTGACCATGGCCACGGTTTTTGAAGACCAGTACATTTCCACCGGCGGGCAGTTTTACGAGTTGATTGTGGGTCACGACCGATTCAACGCGGACCTTCGGCCGTTGTTCTACAGGATTCAGCGTCAGCCGGAGGGACTGTGTTGCCATCCCTACGACTGCGCGACGTGGCTGGTGGCGGAAGAGGCGGGGGTCATCCTGACCGACGGGATGGGGCGGCCGCTCGATGGGCCGCTGGATGTCACGACCGGAATCTCCTGGGCCGCGTTCGCCAACCCGGCGCTTCGCCAGGCGATCGAGCCGATTTTGACGGGTTATCTCGCCCAAAAACTGCGGGGGAATTAGTGCCCGGGCGCCGCAGGGGGATTGGGAGCGTGGTCAGCCAGATCGACTTGAACACTCTCCAGGTCGATCCAGAGTTTTCCGCGTCCGTTCATCGTTAAACCCCAGTAGATGTATTTGGTTTCCGGTGGAACATCGGCGACGGCGGTGTACCGCTGCCAATTACGTGTGCCGATAATCGGACGATGGCCGCGCTGGCCTTCGGTGGTGAGCTGCTTGTCCCAAGGTCCGAAAGTGAGGATCTGAAAGCCGGAGTCGCCGGTGACGCCGCTGGATTTGATCCAGCCGGTCACGCGAATGCGATGACCGAGGAATTTTGGATCGGGGTGCAGTTCGTCATATCCATAGATGGCCCATCCGTTGTAGGGAGCGGTGCTGGACCGGACGCAGGTCGTGGCGTGACCGTCGTGCTGTACGGCGGGATCGAGGGCGGCGGTGTATTGCTCGGCCATTGGACTAAAAACCTGCCAGTTTTGGTCGTCCGTGAGCGGGACGTCGCTCCCGACGACCTCAACCTGGAAATCATCGGTCCAGATTTCCCCGGAACAGAATAGGGCCGCGCCCAGAAGGATCTTTGTGGCGGCCTGGGGAATGTCCTGGACGATCTGATAGTTCCGCCAGTCGGTGGTGCCGTGGATGGGGCGCGCGCACATCATTTGGTCGAACGCGACCAAGTCACCACCCGCGTCATAGGCGTACATCTCCAATCCGGCGCACTCGCGGACGTTGTTGGTCTTGATCCAGCCGGAGATGCGAATCCGCTTTCCGCGAACTTTATCGAGCGGGGCGACAAAGATTCGCTGCGCCATGATGGAACCGAGATCGGTATAGATGCCGTTCTTGGGAATGTTGGGAATCAATGATTGAATGTGCCCGGCCGGGGCGGAGTCGGGCGTGCGCAAGGTGTTGGGATCGAGTTCGTTGAGATATTCAACAGCCGGACCTGTGCCCCGGAAGGCGTCATTGGCCAAATGAACGGCCGGAAACTCGGCGGTAGCGGCAAGGGGCGCAGGGGCTGTCGCGGGAACAGTTGCCGGGGTCGGCGGATTGTTGACAGCCGTGCCGGAGGCGTCAGCGGCGGAGGCGCGAGTATCGGGCGTTGAATTGACGGCGACGGCCGCCACCATCGCGACGGCGACCCCCGAGGCGGCGAGCCCCAGAGCGAGTGTTTGAACCTTCGCCCAGAAGAGGGTCTTGGCCGTGGCATGAGCCAGTAAGTGCCCCCCGCCCACGGCGACTTTTCCAATGGCGCTGGAACTCGCCAGTAGCGCCAGACCCGGCGGCGCAGCGTGCAGAACCTGGGAGCAGAGACCTTGTTCCAGCGCGTCGCCGGCGGTGACAATGCCGTGTCGGGCCAGGAGGATTTTAAGGCGGGACAGAGCGCGAGCGATGCGTTTTTGGGCGGCGGGTGGAGAAATATTTAGAGCCAGGGCGACATCGTCCACGCTTTTGTCCTGCAAATATCGAAGGACTATGGCGCCGCGGTCCCGCTGGCCAAGCCGCGAAAGGAGATCATCGACGACGCCTTCAATTTGCGCGGCGGCCGGCTCCGCGCCGGTTTGATCTTGTGCGTTCTTCATGGTGGCGGCCTCTTGTTCGTGGCGACGCCGGCAACGCTCAAGGCGAATGGCATTGCACGAGGTTTGCCGGGCGGTCTTGAGTAGCCATGCCCCCAACATGGCCGGATGGCGAATGGTCGCCGCTTTGCGGGCCAGGATAATGAAGACAGCCTGGGTTACGTCCTCGGCCAGGTGAGTGTCGCGTACCTGGCGGCGGGCGGCGGAATAGACCAGATTGACGTGGCGTTTCACCAACTCGGCGAAAGCCGGCTCGGAGCCCGTGGCGAGATAATCATGGAGAAGCTCGGCGTCGCTCATAGGGTTGCGTTCTGATTTGAATGTACCTCGCCGAAGGAAAAAACGGACAGGAATTTGGTCAAAAAGCGAAGTCTTTAGAATCTCAACGCCGGAAATTGGAAAAGTTGTAAGGGAAACCGCCTTTGGCGTTACGTTCGATGCGGCGACAGGAGAAACTGCCGATCGAAGTCGGCAGGCCGCTATGCTGGTTTTGAAAATGATCTAATACTTAAAGCCCAGACCCATCCCGCCCCAGAAGGCGTCGGTTGCCGTGATGTCGTTCGAGAGCCTGGTGTCGTAATAGCCGTATCCCTTCACGTCGAATTCCCCGAATTTCTTGGATAAATCCAGCAGCGCGTTCAGGGAATAAGAAACGGTCACTCCCACTTCAAAATGCTGCCAGCCGGTGTTGTGCAGGGGATTCAGGAAGACAAACTGCTGCTTCAGGCCGCTGATCCATCCGACATCGACCTGCGGTGAAATCGTCAGGCCGATGTCCTGGAAAGCGAAATCGTGTTTGAGGCCCGCTTCGACGTACCAGCCCTGATTCTTCTGATAGACATAAGCGCCCAGGGCGTAGGGAGAAAAAATCGGCTTCTCGGTGTTGAACAGCAGCGAATCGTCGAAAGTGATCTTGGTGTCCACCTCGGGAAGGTTGAAATCCTCGCGTTCGGGGTAGATGTAGCTGAGGTGCTCCAATTCCAGATCGAACGGCCGGAGATTCCAGTCCGCGCCGATAATCGGACGGATTTCCTGAAACCGCGAGAGGGGATCGGCATCGTAAATATTGGTGAAAAGCTCCACGAACGGATGGGGATAGCGGCCCAAATCGAACTCCAGCCGGCCGTCGAACAGAAGATTCAGCGAATTTCCGTGTGTGGCGACAACGTCATGATCCACGCCGCGGTAGAGGTAGCGATTGGCGTAGGCAAAATCGAGTGAGAAATGCGTGCCGCCGTTGTTGAGGTGCTGGTCGCCCCACTGCGAGGCGGGGGAGGCGGGGCCGGAGGCAAATGGGTCTTCCTGGGCATTGATGGATTCGTAGAAAGCGGGCGCCAACGTGATGGCCTGGATGCCCGCGCCGCCGGGCGCCGCCGCGGCGGAATCGTCGGCGCCGCGTCGCCGATCCGCGACAGCACCGCCGCCAAGATCGCCAGGCAAATCCCCAGTCTCATTCCGGCTCCTTACAGTTGTCGAAATGTATCGACGCCGGCGCGAATTGTCACGGATACGCAAAGCCACAATTTTCATGCTTGCAGGGAGCCTCATCGCGACATGCTAAAATCGCTACGCCTCGCTGCCGGCCAAGGAGGGGATCACGGGCAATTCGATTGGGCCGCGACGGATGCATCCCGGGCCAGACCATCAGTGTGCACGGAGGCTGGTATATGAGTTGAGACTTGAGTCCAACTGCATCCAGCCATTTCGGGACAACAAGACGGCTACTGAATTTTTGTTAGGGGATCGACTGGTTGGGAAATGAAATTCCCGGACGAATCATGAGTGTCCCCAATCCAGCTCACGTTGCCCCAGACGCCACAATGATGACCCGCGAATGCTCGGGTAGTTTAACCGCGGGGTCAAGCGGGCGCACCAATCCGTTTTCCACCACGCCCGCCACAGCGACAGGCTGCCGGCGGTTTCGTCCCAGGTGAGTTTCCACCGGCGAGAGGGGCGCATCGGACGGAAATTGCAGCGGCGCCATCTGCGGCTCGGCGGCGATATGCTCGTCCTTCGCTCGGCGCTGAGGGCCGCGAGGGTCAACTTCAGAGTTTGCCATAGGATTGTTCTTCTCGATCAGTACGCGGTGATCACGAAAATCGGCACTTCGCTCACCTCGTCAAAAAAGATGTCGGGAACTTCATCGTCTTCCGCGGCCGAGAGCCCATGGTCGCCGATCTTCCGCAGGTTCCACTCGATCCACTTGAACCGTCTCATCGAGTCCTGGCCTTATTATAGCGCATCACGCCGCGCAAAGCGCCCGGCAGAGGCCGGCGAGTCTCCCGTCCGATTTGAACCGCGTGATAAGGGAGTGGCGTAACGGCACGCCGATGGTCGGGACAACAAGACGGCTGTTGGACTTTTTGTTCGGGGACTGACTGGGTTGACGCGGTTTTTCGCTTGAAAATGAGCGTTTGTTGCCAAATGATAGATCAAAGACTCCCGACCCTCCCGACCTCTTGGCCTTCGCTGAATTCTCGCATACGGTTGTGACATGTTTCAGACGGCGCTTGGTAGACTCGGATCAGCAGTGATCGCGCCCAGCGATTCGCTCGACCTTCACGTCTTCATTGATGCCGGTGGTCGCTCAAATTCAAAACGCGTTTGGGGTGGCCTTGCCTTGCTGAACGCACAGGAACTCTCGTGGATTGATACCGAACTCTCCCGGCTCCGCGCATCGCTTCCTGACGCGATCAACCAAAGCGGCGAACTGAAAGGCAAAAATGTTCCAACACAAATTGCCAAGGACTCCGGCCTTAGGTTCCGCCAGGAGGATCGTCGGATTCTATTTTGGGCAAACTGGTATCCTGAGTTTGATGGTCCTGAACTGATCGAGGTGAGGCGACAGCTTTCACAATTCCTAACGGACCTACGTCCGAATGCCACTCATCTTGAGCGTTCCGAAATCGAAGCATGGCACACCGACCTTCGCGACTACTTCAACCGGCTTCCGCCGGTCAATGGCCATAAGGTGATTTCAATAGTGGCACACTTGGTTTGGCTGTTCCGCGAAATTGCGAGGGTCAATCTCGGGCCTCAACTTCGTTCGGCACAGGTTGTGATTGATGAGGAAAACTTGCCAACTCCGGAGCTTACCAATCGCTTTCTAACCGGTTTTGTGGCGGCGGGCCTCCAAGGGGCGGGAATGTCCTTTCGCCGGACGGGCGGTTGCTTCAGGCGGGTAGATACTGGTGGGTGCCATGTGGCTGTGGACGCGTCCGCGAAATCTCATCAGCATGCTGGGCTCCAGTACGCAGATATTCTGGTTCAAGTTGTGCAGCGACAACTGCCCGGATTCCCGGCGAAGGGAAATAGAACGGAGACGTAGCCAGGAAACAATCGCGTCCCAATCGCGTCCGGGTTTCATTCCTTTCTTTCTACTCGACGCAGAAATGGGATCGCGGAACCGGTTGCTATGGACTTGGATGTAATTGACTTCGGTTCGCGATTCGAGGACTTGCTTCGAACGAAACTGGCAGTTCCCGCCGCGTAAGCCATATCCGACCGGCTTTCGTCCTGCAGAATCGGGACAACGAGATTTGAACTCGATGCGCATGCACATTCTGCCCGGGAAGTCAGGCGGATGATTGCGCACGCGGGTTTCGAAAAGACCCTATTACGCGGAAGTCAGACCAGCCCCAAATCCAACAGCGCCGTCTCCGACATCCGCGATTTGTCCCACGGCGGGTCCCAAACCAACTCGATCTCCGCATCCTTCACCTCGGGGATGTTCTCGATCTTGCGCTCGACTTCGCCGGGGAGCGAGCCGGCCACGGGGCAGGCCGGCGAGGTGAGCGTCATTTTTATTTTCACCTGGTTGTCGGGATCGATGGCGATCTCGTAGATCAGGCCGAGTTCGTAAATATTGACGGGGATTTCCGGATCGTAAATCGTTCGCAGCACTTCGACGACGGTGGCCTCCAGCGCCGCTGGGCGGGGGAGAAATCCCCAACGGTCTTGTGCATCGCGTGTCCGAAATCCAGCGGCGTCGGGTGGCCGCCGGTGGCCGACTCAGTCCACGGCTGGGCCTTCAATCGCTCCACCATCGCCGGGTGCGGCAGCAGCGGCAGGGGCTGTTGTTCGGGCACGGGAGGTTGGGGCAATTGCGACGACATGGCTTTTCAGCTTCGATTTTGTCCGATCAGATTCGCCGCCTCGGCGCGGATGCGTCCGATCATGCTGGATAAGCCGTTGCGGCGGCCCATGCTCAGTTGTTGATTCAATCCCAGACGTTTCAAAAACCCCTCGATGTCGAAGGCCAAAATGGCCGCGGCGGTTTGCCCACTATAGACGCGCTCGAGCGTCCAGATCAAACCGCGCACGATGGCCGCGTCGCTGTCGGCCAGGAACTCCATCACGTCGGCCGTTCCCGGGCGCTTGCGGGCAACCAGATGCACCGTGCTCATGCAGCCGCGAACGCGATTGGCCTCGGTCTTCATCTCCGCGAGCATGGGCGGCAATTTGTCTCCCTCGTCAATCAGGCATTGATGTCGCTGCTCCCAATCACCCAGAAAATCGAACGTTTCGATCAACTCATCGGCCGCGGCCTGCGGCGAAGGCGCGGCGGCGCTTGGAAATTGGACGGAATCGGACTGGGGTTTTGGCGCCGCCTTGGCATCGGCGGCGTGGACGCGCCGCTGAGTCGATTTCTTCGCGTCCGTCTCCAGGATTTTCCGCAGCGATGCGGCCAGGGATTCGATCTCCCGCTTCGTGTTGTACATCGCGAACGAGGCTCGTGCGGTGGAAGAGATCTGGAGCCGATCCATCACCGGTTGGCAACAGTGATGCCCGGTCCTGACGGCGATGCCGTCGGCGTCGAGGCGCATGCCCACGTCCAGAGTTGCGAGCGAGGGATTCTCGACGACAAAGGAAATCACGCCGCCCTTTTCGCGGGCCGTACCGACGAGGCGCACGCGGGGAATCTCTTGCAGGAGCCGGGTCCCATGGGCCAACAGTTCCCGCTCGTGACGCGCGATATTCTCCAGTCCCACCGAACCGACAAAGTCGATTGCCGCGCCCAGGCCGATGCCGCCGGCGATGTGGGGCGTGCCGGCCTCGAATTTGTGCGGCAGCACGTTGTACGTCGTCTTCTCGAACGTGACCGAGCTGATCATGTCCCCGCCGCCCTGGTAAGGGGGCATCGCTTCCAAAAGCTGGGCCTTGCCGTACAACACGCCGATGCCGGTCGGGCCGTAGAGCTTGTGGCCGGAGAAGGCGTAAAAATCGGCGTCCAGTTCGCGCACGTCGGTGGGTGCGTGGGCAACCCATTGCGCCCCGTCCACCAGCACGACGGCCCCGCGCCGGTGCGCCTTGGCGATGATCTCCCGCACCGGGTTTACCGTGCCCAGCGAATTGGACAGATGCACGATCGACACGAATTTCGTCCGGTCGTTCAGCAGGCGGGCGAATTCGTCCATCAAGAGTTCGCCGCGATCGTTCATCGGGATCACGCGGATTTTTGCGCCGATTTCCTCGGCCAAAAGTTGCCAGGGAACAATGTTGGAATGGTGCTCCATCGCCGAGAGGATGATTTCGTCGCCGGCTCGCAGGAATTTTCGGCCATAGGTGGAAGCGACCAGGTTGATGCCCTCGGTGGTTCCGCGCGTGAAGATAATTTCGCGCGGATCGGCAGCGTTGATGAACCGCGCGACCTTCTGGCGGGCCAATTCGTAAGCCGACGTCGCCTCCTGGCTCAGGGTGTGGACGCCGCGATGAATGTTGGCGTTTTCGGATTGGTAGTAATCCCGGATGGCGTCGATGACGGCGCGAGGCTTCTGCGTCGTCGCCGCGTTGTCGAAATAAATCAGAGGCTTGCCGTGGATTTTCCGGCTGAGGATCGGGAACTGGCGGCGGACCTCGTCAACAACCAGGGCAGGAGTTCGAGCCTCGCTCAAAATGGATGCTTCGACTGGCATGATCCTATTTAACGCTCAGCGCGCCTTTTCATCGTGCTGGCCCAAATCCGTGATGCGCAAATCCCGCGGCAAACCGTGCTGGGCGGCGAGGAAATCCTCCAGCCGGCGGCGAACGGGCTCGACCTTGATTCGCCGGGTGATGTCGGCGGCGAACGCGTAGGTCAGCAGGTGCCGCGCCGCTTCCAACCCCACCCCGCGCAAGCGCAGGTAAAACACCATCTCCTCATCCACCGGACCGGTCGTGCTTCCGTGAGTGCATTTGACGTCGTCGGCGTAAATCTCCAGCGCGGGCTGGCTGTTCATCTGGGCATCATCGCTCAGCAGCAGGGCCTTGCTGGTCTGCTTCGAAATCCGTTTTCTGCGAATCGGGCCGGACCAGAATCTTGCCCCTGAACACGCAGCTCGCCCGCTCGGCCAGCACGTGCTTGTACAACTCGTGGCTGGGACAGCCGGCGGCGGCGTGATCGAGCAGCGTGTGGTTGTCGCAGTGCTGTTGATTGCCGACGATCACCAGGCCGTTGAGCGTCGCATCCGCTCCCTCGCCGGCCAGAACAACCGTCAGATCGTTCCTCGTCAGCTTCCCGCCGAGCGTGGCGGCGTGGCTGACGAACTGGCTGGCGCGTCCGAGCCGGGCGGCGAGCGCGGAAACCAGGTACGCCTCATCGCCGCCGACATGAAGATGGTTGTGATCGATCCGGGAATCATTGGCCGCGACGATCTCCGTGACGGCCGCGGTGAGATGCACGCCGCTCCCGCCGACGAAGCTCTCCACCAGCGTGAGCTGGCTGTTTTCCTCGGCGAGGGCCAGAATTCGCGGGAAGGATTGCGTCGCCGCGGAAGCGGACGTCGAAACGAAAAGCAGATGGATTGGAAGCTCGACGCTGATTCCCTTGCCGACGTGAACAAAGGCCCCGGCGCGCATCGAGCCGGTATTCAGGGCGACGAACGGATTGGCCGAGATGCTGGCGACGTGGCCCAAATGCCGCTCGAGGGCGTCGTCGTCGGCCGCCTGCGCGAACGTGCCTGCGGTTGCGCCGCGCGGCAGCTTGCCCGCGCACGAAAGCGATGGGGCGAAATGCCCGTTGACGAAAACCAGCTCCGCCACCGCGTCGGTCCCGAAGCTCGATTGTCTCGCCAGTTCGATCGCCTCGTCGTCAATCTGGGCCGTCGCCGGTAGGAATTGGGTCCTGGCGATCGGGGCCACGCTGGTGAGCCGCCATTCCTCTTCCTTGATGGTCGGATATCCCACGGACGCGAAGCGGTCGGCGCCGGCTGGCGCAGAGCTTCGAGCCACGACCGTTCCGCCGCGTTTTCGGCGACGGGCAAGCCCGCCGTTTCAGATTTTCCCGATGCCAATCTTGTCATGTTCAAACCATGCTCCGGGGAACATTCAAACTTCCTAGGCCACCTGGCGTTCAATCCAATCGTACCCGCGCTCTTCCAGCTCCATCGCCAGGTTCTTGTCGCCGGTCTTCACAATTCGCCCGTCCATCATGACGTGAACGAAATCCGGCTCGATGTAATTGAGCAGTCTTTGGTAATGGGTGACGACCAATATTGCCCGGTCCGGCCGGCGCAGGCTGTTGGCGCCGTTGGCCACGACCTTCAATGCGTCAATGTCCAGGCCGGAATCGGTCTCGTCCATCAGCGCCAGGCGCGGATCGCACACCGCCATCTGGAAAATCTCGTTTCGCTTTTTTTCTCCGCCGGAGAAGCCCTCGTTGACCGCCCGGTTCATGAAGCTCTGATCCATCTTCAGCAGGGCCATTTTTTCCTTGACGAGCTTGAGGAACGCGACGGTGTTGATTTCCGGCTGGCCGTGATGCTTGCGGACGGCGTTGACGGCCGCCTTGAGGAAATAGCTGGTGCTGACGCCGGGAATCTCCACGGGATACTGAAACGCCAGGAAAACGCCTTCGCGAGCCCGCTCCTCGGCGGAGAGTTGCAGAAGGTCCTTGGAGTCGTAGGCGACGGTTCCCCCGGTCACCTGGTAGGTTTCGCGGCCGGCCAGCACCTGCACCAGCGTGCTCTTGCCCGAGCCGTTTTTTCCCATAATGGCGTGAACCTCGCCGGCATTTATGGAGAGATTCACGCCTTTGAGAATATCGCGCCCGCCGGGAGCGGCGACGCGGGCGTGGAGATTGGTGATTTCAAGTAGAGGCATGTTTTCGCTTTCTTTGAGACGATGAAGTTCGCGCATGCTCGTAGGCTTTATTGTCGGGAAACAAATGGCGTCCCAAATCTTCATCTACCGCTGGATCGGAAAAAAGCCAAGGCTTGGGAAGGGAATTCGCCTCTTCCAGTTCGAGCATCGATTCGATGATTTCCTGCCCCATTCTCGCGGCTTCTTCGTAGGTTGAGCCGTGAGATTTCACCCCAGAGCCGAACTCTGGCGCCCAAGCAATGTAGCACCGATCTTCATCTGACCATCGGATGATGAGACTATACTTGAGCTTCATAATCGGTTCCTTGCGTCAAGTCGCCTTTCGAACACGCTCAATAGCGGCGGCTACCTGCTTCTCGTGATACCTAGCCGCGTCGTCACCGTCGTTGCGCGAGATAGTCACGTATGTGCCGGCTACCAATGGATGCCAAAAGTTCACGTGACTTCCCTTACCGGATTTTTCCGCAAAGCCTGCTTGCCGCAACATCGCTTTGAGTTGACGAATCTTTTTCGGCATCTGCTATCCAACGCTGCCTTCCAGACTCACTCCCAATAACTTCTGCGCCTCCACGGCGAACTCCATCGGCAACTCGCGGAAAACTTCCTTGCAGAACCCGCTGACGATCATGCTGATGGCGTCCTCCAGGCTGATGCCCCGGCTCTTGCAATAGAAGAGCTGGTCCTCGCCGATCTTGCTCGTGCTGGCCTCGTGCTCCGCCCGGCTGGTGGTGTTGCGGACCTCGATGTACGGAACCGTGTGCGCCCCGCACTTGTCGCCGAGCAAGAGCGAATCGCACTGCGTATAATTCCGGCTGTTCGTCGCGCCTTTCAGGATCTTCACCAACCCGCGATAGCAATTCTGGCCATGGCCGGCGCTGATCCCCTTGCTCACGATCGTGCTGCGCGTGTTCTTGCCGATGTGGATCATCTTGGTCCCGGTGTCGGCCTGTTGACGGTGGTTGGTCAGGGCCACGCTGTAAAACTCGCCGATGCTGTCGTCGCCCTGCAGGATGCAGCTTGGATATTTCCAGGTGATGGCCGATCCGGTCTCCACCTGGGTCCAACTGATCTTGCTGGCTCGGCCGCGACAAGCCCCCCGCTTGGTCACGAAGTTGTAAATCCCGCCCTTGCCCTCCTTGTCGCCCGGATACCAGTTCTGCACGGTGCTGTATTTAATGCTGGCATTGTCCAAGGCGACCAATTCCACCACGGCGGCGTGAAGCTGGTTTTCATCGCGCATCGGCGCGGTGCATCCTTCCAGATAGCTCACCGAAGCGCCTTCATCGGCGACGATCAGCGTCCGCTCGAATTGCCCGGTGTTTCGGGCGTTGATGCGGAAATAGGTGCTCAGCTCCATCGGACATTTCACGCCCCTGGGAACGTAGCAGAAACTTCCATCGGTGAAGACGGCACTATTCAGCGTCGCGAAAAAATTGTCGGAATAGGGAACCACCGACCCCATGTATTTCCGCACGAGATCGGGATGATTCTGCACCGCCTCGCTGAAGGAGCAGAAAATGATCCCCTTCTCCGCCAGGGTCTTCTTGAACGTGGTGGCCACGGAAACGCTGTCGAAAACGGCGTCCACCGCGATGGACGGCTGCTCCACGCCAAGCAGGGCCTCGCGCTCGTTCAGCGGCACGCCGAGCTTCTCGTAAACCTTCAGCAACTCCGGATCGACCTGGTCCAGGCTCTTCAGCTTCGGCTTGGGGGCGGAATAGTAGATCGTCGCCTGATAGTCGATCGGGGCGTGATGCACCATGGCCCAGTTCGGCTCGGTCATCGTGAGCCAATGCCGATACGCCTTCAGCCGCCACTCGAGCATCCACTCCGGCTCTTTTTTCTTGAGGGAGATGAAGCGGATGACCTCTTCGTTGAGCCCGGGCGGGGCCTCGTCCGCCTCAATGTTGCTGATGAAGCCCCACTTGTACTCGCGGTTGGCGAGGGTCTCGATTTCGGTTTCAGCGGTAGGCATTTCGCACGCCCTTAGCTTGGCTCTTAAGCCGTGAAGCTGCTTCCGCAGCCGCAGGTGCTGGTGGCATTGGGGTTTTTGAACACGAAGCCGCGGCCCATGACCTCATCCTTGAAATCGATCTCGGTTCCGTTGAGATAGAGGTACGACTTCATGTCGCAGAGGATCTTGATCCCCTGCGATTCGATTTCCTCGTCCATGTCGCCCTTGCCCTCTTCGGTAAGGTCGAGCATGTAGCTGAACCCGCTGCATCCGCCGCCCTTGACGCCGACGCGCAGCTTCGTCGCCCCTTCGGGCAACTCCTGTTGCTTGATGATGGTCTTGATTTCGCGGGCCGCCGTTTCGGACAATACGATCGCCATGAACCTGCTCCTTTGGGTTAAATCTCCACTGCAACTGCCGATTCGATCATTTCCGCGGCCCCATGGCCGGGACTCACTTTTCGTTTGGTTCTCCGCAGCATCTCGGCCGGCACATCGATCCGCCGACCGGGCAAAACAAGGTCCGCCAGCGAGACATCGTGAAGGAACTGCATCAACTTGTAATGCAGCGCCTGGATGGGCGCCTGGGCCGAGCCGCCGGCCGCGCCGACCGGGCCGTCGGGCTCAAGTTCCTGATCGCAATCCGGCTCGACATCGCCCTCGAGGATTCGGATCAGTTCATGCAGCGAAACCGCATCCAAATTCGCACCGATCCGGTATCCGCCCCTGATGCCGCGGGTGCTGACCACAATGTCATGCTTCTGCAACCGCTTGAGGATGTTCATCAGCAGTGCCTGGGGCAGGTGATGAGCCTCGGCCACATCCCGAGCGGATACCACGCGATCCTGCCGCTCAGCCAAATGGCCAAGGGCCATAAGAGCATAATCGGCTTTTCTGGAGAGCGAAAGCATAGTTGATACCGCGTCTCAACGAATATAGGACTGTTGGGGTGCGATATCAAGTGAGAAGAGATATGCATCAAAACGACTTCAGGCCGGAGGCTTTTCGTAGCCCCTGGAGGGTTTTAGTTGAAGCATTAAAAGCCTCTGGCCCACCTGGGAATTGTTAATTCTTGGGGCATAAGCTGTGGGTTGGTGGCAAGATTGTCGGCTTCAAGAAGAAACATTTATAAAGTACGACCGGAGATTTTTCGCAAATTTATTGGATTTTCCGTTTTTTTAGCTTTTTAAACGGTTTTGACGATCCAAGTTCGGGCTTTGAACGGTACAACAGATAGTATACTTTCGATGGAAGGTTACGTCCGTTGTTGAAATTTGACTTGACAGCGGGTAATTGTCACCCGTAGATGAAACGCTCATGTCAAGTCAAGGAGGACCAATGACGATTACGCCCTTTGTGTACGCGGAATGCCGACTGTCCAGTGGATCATTCTCCGGCGAATGTGTTTTTGAGATTGATATGGTCGGCGGTAGGATCTACGCCGGATTAGCGCCACGCCGAGATTGCCGAAACAAACTTGGCGAAAAGCTTCGCCCCAATGAACCAGAAGACGATAAAAAAATCGAAGGAAAAGTTGCGGCACGCGTAGTCCAAAATGGTGGCGAGGAAGCCACGATTGCTATTCCAGATGGCGAGGTCATTACTGTGCCCGTAGCTCTCCTGTCCAATAGACCGGCGGAGCAACCCAATGTACCTATCAGATCGTGAGATGGAATATGCGATAAAATGTGGGCGATTAATCGTTGATCCCCCCACCCAAATCGGTCCCACATCAATCGACCTGCATCTTGATTCCGTTGAACAAGCAAAGATTTGGGATATCGCAAAGCTTCGCGCACACAATAAAACCCACGGTCTCCGGCGTTGTCCCGTTCGTAGTTGAAGGATCGGTGGCGGCCTGAGAGTTCATCATCTACCCGGCCTTCATCTGTTCGCCAAAATGTTCCTTCTCTGACGACTGATCGAGATGCGCCTGGAGCATCCACAACTGCTGGTGGCCCATGATCTTTCGGAAGTTGGCCGCCGTCGCCTCGAACGCGGCCGACGCCCAGCGCAAGGCCATTGAACCATCCTGCCAGTTCTTCACGCGGTTGATCCGCTGCCGCACGCCGCCGTTGGTGCTTTCGATCACGTTGGTCGTCGCCAGGCAACGCATGAGTTTCGGCGGCAAGCCCATCGCGTTGATCGTGAACAATTCATCCAAGCCTTCCAATAAGCTGCCAGAGGCGGAGGGATGTTTCTTCTCGTACCACTTGGCGAGTTGCTCGATGTGACGCTTGCCTTGTTCGGGCGAAAGCTTCCACGCCGCTCGCAGCGTCGATTTGACATTGGCGTGTTGGTCCTTGGGCAGATGATCCAGCACGTTGCGCAGCTTGTGCGTGCGGCAGCGTTGCACGGGATTATTCGTGCCGAACACCGTGTCGATGCCGTTGCGCAACGCCTTGGAGCCGTCGATCACGAACAGCCGCCGGCGATGGGCGTCCAATCCCCGCCGCACCAGATCGTTCAGAAGTTCCGTCACCCCCGTCGTGTTTTCACTGGAGCCTTCCCGCAAGCCCAGAACGTGCTTTTGCCCGGAAGAATCAACGCCAACCGCGCCCAGGACGTGGTGCTGGCCCAGCCGAAGGCCGTCGAGATAAACGATCGGAAGATCCAGATCATCCAAGCGACGCTCGGCCAGTTCTTCCAGAAGTTTTTCGCCCGCCTCGATGTTGGCGCGGCTCACGGCGCTCTTGCTGACGCCGACCGTTTCGGCCATCTCCGGGATCACCCGCTGATACTTCCGCGTGCTGACGCCATCCAGCAGGATCGACATCATGCGCCCGGCCAGCTTGCCGCCGCTCTTGATCGCCTCATAGGCGGGAATGGACGTTTCCCCCTCGGTCTTATGCCGCAGCCGCGGCCGGCGGACCCGCAGCTTGCGGTCCCCCAGGTGCGCCAATCCCTCCTGGCTCCCGTGCCAACGCACATCCCCCGACGCCTTTCCCGGCGATTTGCCTCCGGCAACCTCCCTGGCCGACATCTCCAGCACCGCTTCGACGCAGGCTCGACCGGTCACGTCGATCACTTGTGAGAGGGCCAGCTCCGATTGCTCGATGAGTTTGACCATGGGGAGCAGGAATTGACCTTCGCGGACGAGAAAATCCGAGAGTTGCCGCTTGTCGGCGGCGGTCACGACTTGGTACGCTGCCATTGTGGTGGCTCCTTTCCGTTAAGGGATGAATCACAGTCGATCCTAACGTGGGGATCGCCGGATTCGGAGCCGCCACCTTTTTCAACCTTCAACTATCGTTGGGACATCGCCCTTGATTCCGTTGAACAAGCAAAGATTTGGGATATCGCAAAGCTTTGCGCGCACAATAAAACCCACGGTCTCCCGCTAACCGAGCTTAGAATCAGCAAAATTGAATACGGCAACATGTCGAAGCTTTACCAGGCACCGCCGCCCACGAAAGACGCCTCGGATGTGAAGGTATGGCGTCGTGATCGCCAGATTATTCTCAAGCCGCTCGGGTTTGTTCTTTGGCAGACGAAGGAGACGGTTGGAACGCCAAAGGACGAAGCAGATTTGATTTTGTTCATTGACGGAAAGAGCACGCGAACTGCCAGAACTGGACTGGTGGTTCATCTTACTGCGCCAACGATTCATGCAGGATGGGCAGGCCAAGTGACCTTAGAGATGGCGAATCTTGGGCCGTTTGACATTGTGCTTGAAGAGGGGGATTCCATCGCACAAATAACCGTTGCTGAAATTTCCAGTATACCGCGCGTAACCATGGAAAAATCTGGTTCAACGACGCTTGGACAGACAAACGTGGGTGGGACTAGAGACGAACCCTCTCCTAGTTAATCACGCCGAACTCCGGCTGAATCCCAAGCTCGTACATCTACTGAATCACGACACAGACGTTGTGGTAGAGAGTTCTGCACGGCACTTCGTTTACCTGCGCCGCGGCCGGGCGTAGATTGATCCCCCATGCAGACCGCGACCGGCACATCAGCCTGGCTCATCCCACTCCCCGGCGGGCCGCCGATCGATCCACTGGAAATCAAGCCGGCGGCTAGCGGGGTTGTCCTTGGCAGACATGAACTCTGCCCGCTTCGCCTTCCTGCTGACGCGGACCAGGTCTCTCGTCGTCATGCCCGGTTTAGCGAACATGCCGGGAATTGGCGGGTGACCGATCTCCACAGCCGATGGGGAACGTTTCTCAATGGCGTGAAGATTCCGCCCAATCGGGATATGCCCCTCAGCGAGGGGGATTTGCTGCGGATCGTGCCGTGGACTTTCAGTTTCTCGACGCGGGGAGTGCCTCAGCGGGCGCTTCAGTTGGTGGATGACACGGCCACGGCGGGCATGATGGTCCGGAGCCATGCTCAGGGCGGCGCGGCCGAGCCGCTGCAGGAAGATCTGCTCAAACTGCTGCTGGACAGCGCCTCGGCGATCCATGCGGCGGAGGATGACAAATCGCTGGCGAACGTGCTGATGGACAGCGCTTGCCGGGGCACGGGTTTGCCGAACGCGGCGGTGCTGCGGGCATTGGATGCCGCGGGACGCATTGAAATCGTCGCCAGCCGGCTTGGCCCGACGCTGCACGAGCCGACCGCCATGGGATTCAGCCGATCGCTGCTGACGACCGCGTCGCAGGGGGTGCTGGCGGAAATGTCGGCCACTTCCAGCGGCGACTTTTCCCAGAGCATCATCCGCATGAATGTTGATGCGGCGATTTGCGTGCCGCTGATGCTGGGTTCCACGGTGGCGGCGTATCTGTACCTGGATTCGCGCGGCGGGTCGCATTCTCCCCGGGCGCTGCGGCCGAACGCATCGGGATTCTGCCTGGCGCTGGCCAAGATTGCCGGACTGGCGCTGGCCAATCTCAAGCGTCTGGACATGGAGCGGCGCGGGGCCCAGATCGAAGCGGAAATGACCGCGGCGATGGCCGCGCAGCGATGGATTCTGCCTCGCGGAGTCGTGCAGGCTGGACCGTTCACCTGCGCAGGCGCGAGCCAGCCGGGCGAATATGTCGGCGGGGATTTTTTCGATGCGATCGCGCTCGCGGACGGCCGGCTGGTGGTGGCGCTGGGAGACGTTTCCGGACACGGGGTTGCCGCCTCGGTCCTGATGACGGCCACCCAGGGATTCCTTCACGCGGCCATCACGCTGCACGGCGACTTGGCTCGAGCGGTCAAGGATTTGAACGCGTTCCTCCATCCGCGCCGGCCGGAATCAATATTCGTCACGCTATGGGCCGGCCTGTTCGATCCGAAAAATATGACGGTGAGTTACGTGGACGGGGGCCACGGATATGCTCTGCTGGCCAATCCCGATCAGACGTTCCAATCCCTCAGCGAAGGCGACGCGATGCCCATCGGAATCATGCCCGATTCCATTTACAGCGTGGTGACCAAATCGCTGCCGGCTCACGGACGGGCCTTGGTGATCAGCGACGGTTTGGTGGAACAGACCGAATCCGATCGGGGTCCGGACCAGCCGCGAGAGCAATTTCAGATGAGTCGAGTGCAATCCGCCCTGGCGGCGACCAAGGGCGAGGAGGATGCGGTTGCGAAGTTGTTCGATGCGGTTTACGAATTCGCGGGCTCGCAAACGCTCTCGGACGATGCGACCGCCGTTTTGGTCAAATGGTGAATTCATTCCCCGGCGAGTTTTCCCAATTCCAGTTTCACGCGTTGCATGACTTCGTTCCAATCCCCGCGCGTCTTCTGGCGAAATAGCCGCATCGTCGGATACCACGGCGAATCCTCGCGCCCCAGCATCCAGCGCCAATCCGGCATGGTTGGGATCAGCACCCAGACCGGCTTGGCGAGGGCGCCGGCGAGGTGCGCGACGCTGGTGTCCACG
Source organism: uncultured Phycisphaerales bacterium (assembly GCA_963783845.1). GTDB lineage: Bacteria > Planctomycetota > Phycisphaerae > Tepidisphaerales > Tepidisphaeraceae > PALSA-1353. The sequence continues at coordinate 68,535 of CAWAPL010000017.1, read as the reverse complement.
GCGATCACCAGGTCGAGATGGGCCATCATCGCGGCGGTGTCGGCGAAGTCGTGCAGATCGCTCGTGAAATCGATCCATTCCATTCCCGGCGGCGGGCGGCGAGATTGAGCGGCGGCGGGGCCGAGTTGAAGGCTCACAAATCGCGCGTTCTTGACGGCGGCCAGCGGGGCGAAATCCTTCAGCCGCATCGAGCGATTGCGGTCGTTCTTGTTTTCGGGACGGCCGGCCCAGACCAGGCCGACGTATTGAACGCCGACGTCCGGCGGCAATTTTTTGGACCATTGCTCGACAAGCTCCGGTTCGCGCGCAGATACGGCACGGGCGCGGGGATCGTCTCGACGGTCGTGTTGAAAAGCAGCGGCAGCGACAGCAGCGGGCAATGCACGTCAAACGGAGGGAGGCGCTGGCCCGCCGGGACGATTCGCTCGACGCCGCTCAAGCTCAGCAGAAGCCGGCTCAGCGCCGGTTGGCATTCGAGGACGACCTTTCCGCCGCGGGCCGCCACCAGCGGCGCGTACCGGGCCATGTGGATGGTGTCGCCGAAGCCTTGCTCGGCGTACAGCAGGGCTGTTTTGCCGCCCAGATCGCTGCCGTCCCACCGCGGCTGAGGAAATTTTCGAGCCGTGACGACCGTGTCGGTTTTCCATCGCCATTCATACTCCGGCAGTCCGCGCCGGTAGTCTCCGCGCAGCAGCAGGGCCAGGCCCAGGTCCCAATGGGCCAGCGCGAAATCCTCCTGGAGGGAGATGGCCTTTTCATAAGCGGCGATGGCCCCGTCCAGCGTCGGCAGGGTTTTCTGGAGCAGCGCGCCCAGGTTGCAATGGGCATCGGCGTAATCCGGCCTTAGTTTCAAGGCCCTCTGATAGCAATCCATCGCTTCGTCGTATTGATCAATATTGCCGAACTCGTTGCCGAGGTTGGCCCAGGCTTCGGGAATGTCGGGGTCGATTGCGATGGCCGAGCGAAGGGCGGCGATGGCCTCGGCTGTCCGGCCAAGACCCATGCCGCCGAGCGATAGCCCCAGGTTGACGTAATAAGTGGCCGATTTGGGGTTGGCTTGGACGGCGCGTTGGAAAAGTTCGGCGGATTCGGCGAATCGCCGCGTCGATTGCGTGATGAGTCCCAGGAGATACAGCGCGTCGGTGTTTTTTGGCTGCCAAGACAATACCTGGCGATACAGCGGCTCCGCCTCGCGGTATCGGCCGGCGCTGATGAGCGACGGCGGTTTCCAGAAGGCGCCTGATTTGGAACTTCGTGGCCGCGGGCAATTGCGTTTCTCCCCAATTGCGATGTTTCCGCCGGATTATACGGAAAAAGCCCCGAACCGATCCAACAATTCCTAGGCGTCGCTCCGCGGAGGCGAAGCCATCGGCAACACCAGGGAATCAAGTTGCTCGGCGATCTTGGGCGGCTCGTGAGGGCGGCCCGATGCCGCGGAGTGATGGGCGCGATGGGCCGCGGAATGCGAAACGAACGTCAGACCCGCCAGCAGAACCACGCCCGCGCCGAGCACGAAAAGCGAATAGCTCATGCGCGGGTCCGCCGGGGCGGCGGCGGTGACGTTGGCGTCGGTGATCGGCCGGATGCCGAAGGCGTGCTCGGCGGCGGATTGCTTTTCGTCGCGGTCGCGCTGGGCGGATTCCAACTCGGTGTAAGCCGCTCGCTGCGCGTCCAGGAGATTGATTTTCTTTTGCTGCGCCGCCTCGGCCGCATCGTGCTCGGCCTGCTTTTCCTCAAAAACCAAAAGGAATTGGCCAAAGGCGTTTCTGTCCGCGTCCAACGTTTTCTGGTCGGCATCGAGCGAACTCTTCGCCTTGGCGATATCCTGGGCAAGTTCGGCATCGCGCGATCGGAGCGTCTGCTGGGCGAGGTCCCGCTCCCGCCGCTCGGCCCGGTCCTTCAACTCGGCAATCTGTTTTTGCAATTCGGTGACTTTGGCGGAGGGTGCGATCGCGCCCTCGCCGACGGCTTGGGCATATTTCTGACGGGCCTCGTTGAGGGCGTCGAGACGCCGGCGAAGTTGGTGGGCCAAATCCTGCTCCGCTTCGGGCAGACCCGCCACCACCGGATCGAGTTCGCTCAACTGTTTTTCCAGCGGATCGAGCACCTGGCCGACCAGTTGTTTTTCGCTTTGAAGCTTGTTGCGCAGCGACTGGATAAGATTGTTCAACCCTTCCTCCACCTTGATCTCGCCGGGATCGACGCCGATTTGCTGCTGCCGCGCCTTGATCAGCGTCAGCCATTTGTCCACTTCCTTTTGCAGGGGGTCGAGGACGCGCGGGTCCTTGTTTCCCTCGCCGACATTCGCGTTATAGCGATGCTGCGCGCTGTCGAGGTTTTCGCGGAGTTGCTGGAGTTGCGGGTCGTCCTCCCATTTCTCCTCCTGCCGGGCCTGGACGAGGTTTTCGACGTCGCGGCGGGTGTCCTCAAGCTGGCTTTCCAAATCTTCGCCATCGACGATCAATAGGTTGATCAACTCGCGCGCCTTGGACTGCGAACTCCTGGCGGAATTGACGAACTGCCGGAGCTGCGAGCCTGGATCCCAGCACCTCGTCGGCGGTGGACAATTGGTCGCCGAACTGCTTGGAGGCGGTTTCGAGTTGCTGTCGCGCCAGGACGGCGCCGGCGACCTGATCGGCGTGGGCGCTGTCCAGTTCCGCGGCCAGATCCGCCAATTGCCGCCGCATCTGCTTCAGCGCCGCATCCGAGGGACCCGGCGGCGTGGTGGATGCGGCGGTGATGGCCTCGGGGGGCCCGGCTTCCAGGCGCGCGAGCTCGTCCCGATCGCGGTTGACCGCTTCCTCCGCGTCGCTCCGGGCTTTTTCAAGCTGGGCCTTGCCAGCGGTGAGCGCGGCCATTTGCTCCGCCGGCGGCTGAGCGTCGATGACCGTCTGGAGGCCGGCCAATTGGGTCTTGATCTGATCCAGCTTCTGCTGGGTTTCGTCCACGGTTTGCTGGGCCTGCAGCTCGGCATCGCGAAGGCGGCGGTTCGCATCCAGAAGCGGGGCGTTGGACTCGACCAGCGATTGCAGAAGCGCCATGATCCGCAGGCGGTCTTCATCCTTGTTGGCTCCGCTGTAGGACAACTGAAGCACCGTTTCGGCCGGGGCGGCTTCGCGAATGGAAGAGAGTGAAACAGAGGAGACCACCCGGCCCATCAAGTCGGGGACGTCCAGAAAACCCGGGGAAACGTTGGGATGATCGCGGCGGAGAAACTCGACCGCGCCGCGGCGGGTTTGGTCGCTGTCCAGCAGGCGGCGCTGGGAGGCTTCAAATTCCGTCCCGTCCCGCGTGCCGGGCGTCCAATTGCAGTTCTCGAAGGTGATCCTCCCGACGATCTGCCACTGGACGGCGGTAAATCGCCAGATCGCGCCCAGGGACAGCCCGATGGCCAGAAGCAGGACCGGCATCAGAAACGGAATTCGGAATCGTCGCCGCTTGCGCGGCGGGGCAACGGGCGTTTCCGATGGCAAGGGCGGCTGCGATGAAGCCGGCTCGCTCGATTCCATCGTGGAATTATCAGCCGGGCCGGATTCTTCACCGGAGTCGGACGTTTGGGCATCCGCCTCGAGCGCCTCCGCGGGGATCGGGGCGGCCGGCGCCTGGGGAACGGCCGCTGTTTCCGGAATGACCAGCGCGGCGGGATCTTCGTGATCCGCCGCGGGCGACACCGGCGGAGCCGGCGGGGCGGGCGGAACGTCCATTGGCGTCAGGCCGTCCTCTTCGTCCGTGCGATTCCAGAAATCGTCCTCGGCAAAATCATGTTCCGGACCGTCGGCCAGACGAGCGGCAGTCTCGGGGCTTTCGGGGACGTGGTATTCGTCGGATCGGCTGAGCCGTGCGCCGCCGAAGGCCGCGTCGTTCAATGGCACGGCGTCGAAATTCGAAAATGCGTCCGCTTCCCGGAACGCCGGCGCCAAGCCGTCGAATGCGGTGGTCGTCTGGCCCAGCGCCGGCTCCGGTTCAACTCGCTGCGGCCGTGGCTCGTTCATCGGAACTGCGCGGCGCCCGGAGGCGAGCGGCCGGGCCGCGCGGGGGATCGGAGGCGCCGGCTTCGGCGCCGGTTGCGGTTGCGGCGGCTGCGCTGGGGATGATGGCGGTGGCGGAGACGGCGTGACGACCGTTTCGAGCTGGGCTTCGACATGCGCCGGCGGCGGCGGCGCCGGATGCGTGACAATCGATTCAGGCTGAGCCAACTCGGGGGGCTGTGGCGACGGCGGCGCGATCACTTCGGCATCGTCGAAAACCAGAGGTGCTGATTTGGCGAAAGCTGAAAACGGCGACGATGCCTTGCCCGCGTAACTGACTTTGACGTGCCCGAAACCTGCCGGCACTGGCGCCAATTCCGGCAATTTGATCGGCAGGCCGCCCAGTGAATGATCCAGATTGACCGTACCGCCGCTGAGGTGGGCAAAACTGCCGACCACCACGAACGGTTTTTTAGGCAACCGGGGAGGCTCGACCGGCGGCGGTTCGGCGGGCGCGGCGGCAGCCGGTTCAGGGGCGACCACATCCTCCGACGCGGTCAGCGTGCGATCCGCGGAGATCGGCTCGGGAATGCTCACAGAGGAGTCCGGCGGCTCATCGGCAGCGTGAGCAACCGCCAAATCGGGAATCTCAATCGCAGGGGGTTCGACCAGGCTCACCGCGGGCGGTTCGACTGGGCTCACCGCGGGCGGTTCAACGACGGGCGATTCAACGACAGGCGGTTCGGCGGCGAGCGGTTCAACGATGGGCGGTTCAACGACGGGCGATTCAACGCTGGGCGGTTCAACGACAGGCGGTTCGATGTCCAACGGTCTCGACTCCGCGGGAGCGGTTGCTTCGACGGACCCGGAGGATTCTTCATCCGCCGGCTTGGGCGGAACACGCTTGGCGCGCGATCGACGCGATTTAGGCGGCTTCGGTTCCGCCGGCGATTGGCGCTTCCGACCGCGAGCGGCCCTTTGAAGCGCTGCCTCGGCCGGAACATCGCCGGCGGCTTCGGCCGCGTTCTTAGCCGAATCCTCGACCAGTGACGCGGCCTCCTGCGAAACGTCGACCGCGGCAATGCTCTGGCTGACTTCAGGAGGCGGCATCGGTGGCGTCTCTTCGACAATCGGCGCGAGATCGAAATTGATCGGCGCATGTTCGGCCGCTATTTCCGGAGGAGTCGAATCGGCGTCGAGATCAACCGTCTTTGAATCCGAATCAGCAACTTCAGATTGCTCAACGAGGGGCGGAGCGGGCTCCGGCTCGAGTTCCAGAATTGCCGGCGCATCGGAGAGATCGATTGTGGCAGCGGAAGAGACGGCCGTTTGCTCAATCGGTTCCGGTTCGGGCACTGGTTCCGGCATGAGTTCCGGAATCGAAGGCGCATCGGAGAGATCGATTGTGGCAGCGGAAGAGACGGCCGTTTGCTCAATCGGTTCCGGTTCGGGCACTGGTTCCGGCATGAGTTCCGGAATCGAAGGCGCATCGGAGAGGTCGATTGTGGGAGCGGAAGAAACGGCCGTTTGCTCAATCGGTTCCGGTTCGGGCACTGGTTCCGGCATGAGTTCCGGAATCGAAGGCGTGTCGGCGAGGTCAATCGTTGCCGCGGAAGAAGCGGCGGTTGGTTCGGCCGGCTCGGCCTCAGGCAACGGCTCAGGCGCGAATTCCACGGGCTTGAATTCTTCCGGTGGTTTGGCCGCTAACTCCGCCAGAAGGTCGAGCGTGGAATCCGCGTATGCGGCGGTTGGTTGAGCCGGCTCGGTCTTGGACAACGGCGCCGTCGCGTCGGAGAGATGGACTGCTTGCACCGCCTCGGTCTTGGGCTCCGGCTCCACGACAGCGGAGGAGCCGGCCGCTTGAGCGACGGGGATGGCTTGCTCCGCCGGCTCTTCTTCAGGCGGCGGCTGAAGATCCAGGTGCGTCTCCTCATTGGCGTCGCCGCTCGGGAGGGCGGGCGGAACGATCTGTTCCGCCGCCGGGGTCACGAACGTCGGTTCCGCCTCGAGTTCCAGCGGCGCGGATTCAACGGAAGGCTCGATTTCGGGAGCCGGCCGTGCGGCGGCTGCATCCGCTTCCTTGGCGTGACGTTCCGGATCGAGTTCCAGGGGTTCGTCACGATGATCGGCCACCAGCGGCGCCGGCTCGGCGGACGATTCGGTAACAGGATGGCTTGGCGGCTCCGGTTCCAATTCCAAAGGCAACGGTTTATCAAACGGATGTTCCAGGATCGGGGCTGGCGGTGCGGCGGCTGCATCCGCTTCCTTGGCGTGACGTTCCGGCTCGAACTCCAGGGGTTCGTCACGATGATCGGCCGGCGGGGACGCGGGCTCGGGGGACGATTCGGCCACAGGATGGCTTGGCGGCTCCGGTTCTAATTCCAGAGGCAACGGTTCATCAAACGGATGATCCGCGACGGGAGCCGGCGGTGCAGCGGCTTCAGTTGGTTCCATGGCCTGGGTCGCCGGCTCGAGTTGCGGGGAATCGTCGGGATGATCGGCCGCCGGGGGCGCGGGCTCGGGGGACGATTCGGCCACAGGATGGCTTGGCGGCGGTGGTTCCAATTCCAGAGGCAACGGTTCATCGAATGGATGGACCGCGAAGAGAGGCGCGGGTTCCAGCCCCGGAGGTTCGGGCCGTTGCTCAGTCGGCTCGGTTGGCGCCAAAGCCAGTGAAATCGGCACGTCCGCGGCAGCGGCGGGGGGCGATTCAACGTCATCCACCACCGGAATCGGCGCGGGTTCCAGGGGCACGGTCTCGTCGCCTGCGGCGGGCGGGGCAGCTGCGGGCTCGGCGGCCGGCTCGGCTGGCTCGGCCAGTTCGGCGAGTTTCAGGGTCGTTGCCCCGATGCGAAGCTCGTCACCCAGGTTGATCTGATGCTGGTGAATCTTTTGGCCGTTGAGGAGCGTTCCCGTGCGTGAATTGAGGTCGCGGACATATCGCTTGTCGCCAACCTCGAAGATCACGGCGTGACGCGAGGAGACGGATTCCTCGACGAGCACCACGTCGCTGCCGGCGGTCCGTCCGATGAGCACCAGGCGATTCTCCGCCGGAGTCGGCGCCGCCTGCCCATCGACGATGAGGCGAACCGGCTCGGGATGCGCCGCCGCGCCGGCGGGCGGCCGCGACGCGGTGAATATGAACGAGAACTTGCCGATGCGGACCTCATCTCCATCAGCCAAATCCGCTTCGTGCCGCTCGTGACCATTGACCCGGACCTTGGTTCGGCTCCCCAGATCGCATATGTAAAGGCGGTCCTCCTGGCGGACAATCATGGCGTGATGCCGGCTGACGCTGGAAGACACCAGACGCAGATGGCAATGCTCGTCGGAGCCGAGGAGCACGACGGGTTTGTTGATCCGGATGGGCGGCCTGCCGGCGTACTCGCCCTGCGGAGTCAGCAAGAACTCGGCCGGGTCGGGCGCTGGGGAAGGGGGATGAGTAGCCATCGGCACGAATCCTGTACAACCGCCGAAGCAAAGATGACAAATTCTATCACGAGTTCAACTCGGCGGCGCGTCAAATGCCGCCGAAATCATCGCGAGGGTCCGCATGTCGGCCGGTCGTCATTCACCGCCAATTGTAAGGGATTTGATCCAACGTGCGATAGCGCGGCAAAGGTCCGCTAATACGCCCCGCGGTTTGCAGCACCGCACGTACGTGCGGTGCTCCCGATGCGGGTCGAACGCGCGGATTCTAAGCCGATGGCTGCGCCGGCGGCGCCTTGTCCGATGGGGTCAGCAGCACCTGCCCCACCTGCCGCTGCTGCAACGTCAGCACCTTGGCGCGGAATCCGCCGAGGCGGACTTCATCGCCGACCCGCGGCCAGCGGTTGAGCTGCTGCACGATGTATCCGCCGACGGTATCCACGCCGTTGGCTTCGATCGGTCCGATAGGCAGGCGGTCGCGCAGGTCGTGCAGGGGATAAAGGCCGTTGACGCGGGCGGCCTCGCCGTCGCGGACCAGGTCGCTGGGCGCGATCGGGTCGAATTCGTCCTCGATCTGGCCGACGATTTCCTCCAGCACGTCTTCCATCGTCACCACCCCCTGCGTCAGGCCGTATTCGTCCACCACGATCGCCAGATGAAGGTGGCGCATCTGGAAGAGGCGAAGCAGCCTGGGCACGGGCATCAGTTCCGGAGCGAAAACCACGTCGCGCTTGATGTGCCGCAGATCGATCTGCCCCGAGCCGATGACGTGCATCGACGATCCCGGCAATCCGGCGGCGATGGCGATCGCTTCGCCGCTGGGCAGCGTTTCATCCGCGAACTTCAGCTTTCCGGGAACGAGATGAAGGTGGTTGAAAAGGTCCTTCATGTGTATCTGGCCGACGACGTGATCGAGATCGCCGTCGCACAGGGGCAGGCGCGTGAACGCGCTGTGCCGCACGGTGCGGAGGATCTCCTTCATGGGCTGGTCGAGCAGGAGGTAATCCACCGCCGGGCGCGGGGTCATGATTTGCCGCACTTTGAGCTGGCCGAAATCGAACGCGTTGGCCAGAAGACTGGCCTTGCCCTGGGAGATCGCGCCGTGGGCGGCGGCCTGGAGGAGCAGGCCGTGCAGTTCCTCCTCGGTATGCGGGACGTACCCGGACCCCAGAGGGCCCTTGGATGTCTTGAATCGCGCCAGCCGGAGAACGAAATGGGTGGCGACGTTCAGGAACCAAGTCGCGGGATAGAAGACGTAAGTAAAGATCACCAGCGGGATCCCCAGCACGGCCAGAAGACGGTCGGCATGCTGGATGGCGACGTTCTTGGGCGTCTGCTCGCCGACGACGATCTGCAGAGCGACCGCCAGCGCGAAGCTGACGCCGAACGCCGCGATGTGCTGGGCGCGGTCCGACAGATGCCCCAGCGAAGCCAGGGGCGCCGAACAGGCTGGCGACGGCGGGCGAGGCGATCGCGCCCAGCCCCAGGGCGGACAGGCTCGTGCCAAGCTGGCAGCTTGAGAGGAACAGGTCCAGGCGGGTCTTGATCAGCCGTGCGGCCCGGCCGGACATCGTCTCGCCCGCGGGAAGATTCAGCCGCGTGGCCCGGGCGGTGATGGCGGCATACTCGGCCGCGACGAAAAAGGCGTTCAGCGCCACCAGGGCGAGCGTGGCGAGGATCTTGAGAAATATGCTGGCCATGGAAATGTCTTACCTTCGCAGCGCCAGAATCAACTCGATCTCGCCGCTGGGCCGATTCAACTGCTGTGCGATTTCCATGCTGCTTCGGCCCTGGTCGGCCAGGGCGTAAACCTGTGCATGACGCGGATCGCTGGGCGGCGTCTGGGGCGAATCAACCGTCGGCCCAAACCCGGGCGGCGCCAACCCCGGCGGCGATTGCAGCGACTTCATCACCGCGATCTTCTCCTCCGCCTCGCGAATCAGCGATTCCAGCTTGGCCGCTCGCGTGTCGAGCTGCGCCGTGATCTGCCGTGCCATATCCGACAGTTCCACCAGCACGTTCTGCATCTGCCGCTCGACCGATCGCTGCTGGGCGAGGCTGGCAAACGCCGGCGGCTTGCTCAGCGGATCCTTCTTGCGAAACCAGGGCCGAATCACCGCGTACAAGACCGTGAGGATCGCCAGACAAATGGCGGCCCATTTGGTCGTGGGATCGATGTCCAGCAGGATGGCAATGATTAAAGGGGACGTAGCTAATTTCCTTGTTTCACTTCACGGGTTTTGGCAGGGCGGCCACGGGGACGCAGCGTCCAACCCAATTTCAATCGCTCGGCGGTTCGCGCCGTCCATCCCGCCTCGCCGTAGGGACGGCTGCGGCGGATGCACTGGCGGATCTCCTCCATCTCCCGAGGCGCATCAGGCTCATTCACGTGCTGCGACCAGTCTCGCGGTCTGGTTACCGGCCAATCGGCCAGGATCGATTTCAACTCCTGGGCATCCACTCCGCGAACCGCCTCGCTTCCCCAGCGCCACAGCGCCGCCCGCCGCGCCAGCTTGGCCCGCACGGGGTTACGCTCCACGTATCTCAGCAGCGCCAGCAAGTGCCGATCGTCCTGCACCGGCAACGATTTGAACCGCCCCTGATACAGCGGACCCATGCCCATCACTCGGCGGTGCGTGATGCATCTCATCGCGTGCGTGTGCGTGAGCCAGCGAAAAAAAGCCGTGACCTGCCCGTCCCGATCCGGCCAAACCACGAAATGCCAATGATTGGGCATCAGGCACCAGTCCAGCAATTTCAGCGGATGGCGGCGATGCGCCTCCACGAGCACGCGCTCAAAGGCCAGATAGTCCGCGTCCTTCTTGAACAGCCGCAAACGCCCAGCGGCGCGGTTCCACACGTGATAGACATATCCCCCTGGACACTGTCGGGCGCTGCGCGGCATGGAATGATTATCGATGCGCACGGGACGACGTTAAGCAGAAATAGCTACGTCCCGTTTAATCATTTTTATTTGGTAAGGGAACCTGACCCCCTTATTTGACCCCCTTATTTGACCCCCTTATTGATCTAGACTCCTTGCTAATTTTGAAATCATTTGTTCGGCAAAGTTTTCGGGGGCTCAGAATAGCCCTCATACAGCTTCACAACCCCTGTATCCGTATCGATCACGTAACAACCATAGAGACCCTGAGCTTGCGACCAGCTCGATACTTGATAGCGAGGATATTGGTGAGGCTGTGCCGCGCACCCGCCACAGCAGGCAGAAAACAAGAGAACCAGACTTCCGCACCGCACCGATCGAGCATTCAAAAAGATTAAAGGGGACGTAGGTAATTGTTCGATCTCTCCGCACTTGCCACTTGCACTTCCGCTCAGGTCTTCGGCAGCGGCGGCGGGGCGGCGGCGAAAAGATTCGCCAGTTCCGCGACCGATTCGGCCGCGACCCATGACGCCATGCCCTGCTTCCAAACCAACGTTTGGCGAGTGAGTTGTCCCGATGCCGCCTTGGCCGAGAGGTCCGAGACCGCATGCGGGCCGGATTGGGCGCCGTTGATGGCGATGAAATATGCGGCCGGCTGAGGCACCGGCGGCGGCGCGGCCGAGCCGGAGAAGGCCTGGCCCATCTGATTGGCCATCTGAAACCCCGCGGCCAGTCCCGCGCCCGCGCCGGCGAGTCCGCCGGGGTTCTTCGCGGCGTCGCGGATGGCGCTGGCGGATTCGTATTGCGTGAACGCCTGCAGGTTGCCGATCACGCCCATGCTGCTGCGCTTGTCGATGGCCGCTTCCACCTCCGGCGGCAGCGAGATGTTCTCAACGACGAAATTGCAGATTTGCAGGCCGAATGTGTCGAAATCCGGCTGAATGGATGCCGCGGCCCAGCGCCCGACCTTGTCGTAATTCCCCGCCAGGTCCAGCACCGGCATCTTGTTGTTGCCCAGGGCGTCGGCGAATCGGGAGACGACCATTTCCTTGAGCTGCTCCTCGATCTCCTCGGTGGTGAATCGGGCCTCGGTTCCGGCGATGTTCTTGATGAACGTGCCGGCATCCTTGACCTTGATGGCGAACGAGCCGAAGGCCCGGACGCGCACCGGGCCGAATTCCGGGTCGCGCATCATGATGGGGTTTTGCGTGCCCCATTTGCGGTCGGTGAACGTCCGCGTCGAGACGAAATAAACCTCCGCCTTGAACGGGCTGTTGAACCCGTATTTCCAGCCGGCCAGCGTCGAGAGGATCGGAAGGTTCTGGGTTTGCAGGGTGAACGTGCCGGGCTGGAACACGTCGGCGAGCTGACCCTGATGGATAAACGCGGCCACCTGGGATTCGCGGACGATGAGCTTGGCCCCGTTCTTGATTTCGTTTTCATAGCGTGGAAAGCGCCAGACGATCGTGTCGCGCGTGTCGTCGGTCCACTCGATGATGTCGATCAACTGATGTCGGATCTTGTCGAACATGCCCATGGTTGCTCCTGTGGGACCGCTTAGTTTGCCCGCTCGCCGTCCCTACGCTGAGCGGCGAATGAGCTTGCCCGACCCGTTTGCCTTGCGACCTCGCTCGACAAGCTCCTTCCACCTGCGAGCGAAAGGGCCGCCGCGTGTTGCCCGTTCAAAATAGGCGGCTTCCTGCTCGGCGGACAGGCCCTTGATCTTGCGGTAAATGCGCGATTGAGCTTTTCGCTTTGAAGCGAGACAATCGAACGGGGCATCGATCTCTTTCTTATTATCCTTCACGGACAATCTCCAGGGGTGTCACAATCGTCAGGGCCCGGTAGCCGTGCTTGACGTTCACGTCATTATACCGCCCAATTCGATCCACGCGCACAATGTGTTTGAAATTCCAAGATACGATTGCATCGGCCCCGATCACACTTGCGGCGGCGACGTGCGTGGCATCATCTATCCATTTGCGCCCCACAATGCCGGCCCGTAGATAGGCATTGCGCAGCGCGACGACTTCCGATGTAAGCTCCACGTATTCAACGGAAGCCGGCGGAATCGAATTCAGCATCTCTTGAACTTCCCTCGGCGCGTCGGTCAATTCGTCGAGAACAACCTGGCTGATGACCAGCATGATTTTGCCCGCGACGGCCATGTCGATCAGTGAGCGCGAATGCAAGGCGAATCTCGCATCACAGCAGCCGCCGATGACCGAGGTGTCGGTATAAATCCGAAGTTTCCCGCGGCGGGGTCTCATCGCTCTTCCCAGCAAGCTGCCTCAGAACCTTCCCTTCCGCGAAATCAGCGTTTTGTCCAATATCTTTTCCAGCACGTCGCAGACGCGATCGACCTGGCCTGGCCTCATGGCCGTGAAAAATGGCAGGGCCAGCGTGCGCGCGGCGACGTATTCGCAAAACGGCATGTCCCCGGGTTTCGTGCCCAGCAACTGCTGCATGTACGGCTGAAGATGGATCGGGGGAAAATAGTTGCTGCAGCCGATGCCTTCCAATCGCATCTCGCGGATGATCTGGTCGCGGTCGCCGGGCTCGAACAGGTCGTTCAAGCGGACGACGAAGACGAACCAGCTCATGTGCGTGTCGTCCTGAAGCGTGGGGAGAATCAGATAGCGGTTGGTCATCAGCCGCTGCATGTAGCGGTGGGCCACCCGGCGGCGGTTTTCCAGAATCTCGTCGAGCCGCGACATCTGGGCGACGCCCAGGGCGGCATTGATTTCGCTGAGGCGATAGTTGTAGCCCAGACGCGCATGGGCCAGCCAGTTCATGCCGTCGCGGCCCTGGTTGCGAAGGGATTGGCAGATGGTGGCGAAGGTGTCGTCGTCGGTGACGATCATTCCGCCCTCGCCGGTGGTGATCTGCTTGTTGGGATAAAACCCAAAGACCGCCGCCCGGCCGAAGGAGCCGATTGGCCGGCTGGCGAACTGGCCGCCGAATCCTTCGCACGCGTCTTCGATCAGGATCAATTCGTTCTTCTGGGCGACCTGTTCGATCTCGATCATGCCGACGGGGTTTCCGAAGGCTTCGACGGTGACGATGGCCTTGGTCTTTGGGGTGATGGCGGCGGCGGCTTTGTCGGGATCCAGGTTGAGCGTTTGCGGATCGATGTCCGCGAAGACCGGCTTGGCGCCGACGTACAAAATGCAATTGGCCGATGCGACGAAGCTGAACGGCGTGGTGATGACTTCATCCCCGCTCTTGATCCCGGCGGCCACCATGGCGGCATGAAGCCCCGCGGTTCCGGAGGAAACGCCCACGGCGTACCTTCGCCCGGCCACCTTGGCGCAGAGCCGCTCGAACTCCACGATTTTCGGGCCGATGGAAAGCGTGGTGGTCTGCAACACGTTGACAACCGCATTGATGTCGGCCTGGTCGATGTCGGGCTGGGAGAGCGGGATGGGGGCCATGGGGTGGTGGAATGATAAGCTGGGCGATGGCAAACAGAAACCATTTTCAATATTTGGGCGGGTATTTGTCACACTCGATCTCAGAAAGTCCCATTTAAGGGGGAGGGGGGTGTCGCTTGGCGAGAAAGTGGGGGAAAAGAGACGAAGAGACGGAAGCCCCGCATGTACATGCGGGGCTGCCCAATGACCGATGACGTTCGGGGTCTGTATTATAGAACTATTACCTAACACTGATCGGGTCTGCAAGGACAAAATCCGTTTTAGTTTCCCGCCCAGTGGTGTCCGGGGCGCTTCTGCTTTAATCTGCCCCAATTACGGCCATCCGGCAATCTTGGGCATGAGCGAGCAAACGAACAGCGATCGGCCGAAGGTTGAGGGCAGCAAACATCGCTATTTCCGGCGAGCTTGCCGATGTTCGAGGGACAAGGGATAAAACACGCCAGTGGATACTGAACAGCAGATCGAATTGGCGATGGAGCGTCACCAGGCCGGGGACTTGGCGGCGGCGGAGAACGGCTATCGAGAGATTCTCAAGCGGGACCCCGACCACGTCGATGCGCTGCATTTGTTGGGGGCCTGGTGGGTCAGCGCGGGAAATTTGATGCGGCCGTCGATCTGATCGGCCGGGCGGCTCGGATTCGGCCGGAGGATCCGGACGTGCGGCGGAGTTTGGCGGCGCTGCTGGCCGATCAGGGGCGATACAGCCATGCGATCCTCAATTACCGCAAGGTGTTGGAGATTTGCGGGGATGATGGGGAGATTCACGGCAACCTGGGTACGGTTCTGGCGGCCAGCGGCCAGCTCGACGCGGCGGCCGAGTCGTTCGAGAAGGCGATCCAACTCAATACCGACGATGCGAGGTCGCACAGCCAGCTTGCAAGAATTCGCACGAGGCAGAATCGGTATGACGAGGCGGTCGCCGCGGCATCCAAAGCCGTCGCGATCCAACCCGGATTTGCCGAAGCGCATCGCAATCTCGGGGATGCGCTGCGGGGGGCAAAAAAGCCGGTCGAAGCGCTGGCGGCCTATTCGCGGGCGATCCAGCTCAAGGGGGATTTCGCCGAGGCGCACTTCGGCGCCGCGGAGGTTCATCGGCTTGCGGAGCGGACCGAGGAGGCGCTGGCGGCGTATCGCCGGGCCTTGCAGTTCAAGCCGGATTATTTTGAGCCGCTGAACAACCTGGGCAACCTGCTTCGCGATTCGGGGAAATTGGACGAGGCGATGGTCATGTACGCGAAGGCGACGCGGCTTCAGCCGGACAATCCCGTGCCGCATCTCAATCTGGGCGGGTTGTATTATGGGACGGGCCGTTTTGAAGATGCGCTGGCGGCCTACGGCAGCGCCGTGGCGGCGAAGGGCGACCTCGTGGAGGGCCACGCGAACATGGCGCTGGCGCTGGCGCAGCTCCATCGCTTCGATGAAGCGCTGGCCTGCCAGGCGAAAGCGGCGGCGCTGAAGCCGGAGGCGGCGGTGACGCATCGGGCCATGGGGCTGATCCTCTTGCGGCGGAACGATACCGCGGCGGCGGTCGAGCATTTTCGCCGGGCGGCGGCGGCGGACCCCAGCCAGCATCTGGCCTGGAACGAACAGGGCGCGGCGCTTGCGGCGCTGGGGAAATTTGAAGAGGCGGCCAGTTGCTTTCGCAAGGCGCTGGAGCTTCGCCCCAATTCGGCCGTCGCTCAAACTTCCCTGCTCAATATCGGAAAAGTTCAGTCCAGCGCGGAAGAAGTTCAGCGGATCAGGAGAAATCTGGATCAGCCGAATTTGTCCGAGGAAAATCGTTTGGTTTTGGAATTTGGGCTCGGCAAGGCGCTGGACGACCTGGAGCGCTATGACGAGGCGTTCGCGTGCTACGCCCAGGCCAACGAGCGTGAAAAGCAATTGCGTGCCGCGGCCGGCGAACGTTATGACCCTCCCACGATGCATCGTAGGATCGAAGACGTGATGCAGGCGTTCACGCCGTCATTTTTCGAAGCCCGGCGGCAGTGGGGAGACGAAGCGGAAATCCCGGTTTTCGTGGTGGGGATGCCGCGCTCGGGGACGACGCTGGTGCAGCAGATCGCCGCCAGCCATCCGCTCGTTCACGGAGCCGGAGAGTCGAAGGAAATCGGCCGCATCGCCGCGAAATTGGAGGCGGACAATCCCGACATCGCCGGCTGGGACCGGGACGCGATCAAAATCGCGGCGACGCGGCATGTGGAACATTTGCGGCAAATGAAGGCCAATGCCCTGCGGGTCGTCGATAAGATGCCGTCCAACCTTCTTTATCTGGGGATCATTTCAATGATGTTTCCGCGGGCGCGGGTGATTTTGTGCCGGCGGGATGCGCGGGACACGTGCCTTTCCTGTTTCTTCCAGCGGTTCGACAGCGGCAACATCTTTTCGTTCGACCTGGCGCACTGCGGGCATTGGCACAGGCAGAACGATCGCCTTGCGGCGCATTGGGGCCGCGTTCTGCCGCTGCAAATGATGGAGATTCAATACGAGTCGGTCGTCGCCGACCTGGAAGGCCAGAGCCGGCGATTGATCGAATTTCTCGGCTTGCCGTGGGACCCGGCTTGTCTGGAATTCCACCGGGCGCAAAACACGGTTTTGACCTCCAGCGTCTGGCAGGTTCGCCAACCGATCTATGCGCGGTCGGTGGGCCGATGGCGGCATTACGAAAAACACCTGGGCCCGCTATTGCAAGCGCTGGAGGCGTAGATCGGCGGCCTCATTGGCCGGTCCGCGAGCGGTTATCGCCATGGGACCAGCAAAGCAGCCGGTTGTCCCAAAACTCGAAGAAGCCCACCACCCCAATTCCCGCCCAGTGGCGTCCGGGGCGTCTCTGCTTTAATCTGTCTGGTTTACCGCCAACCGGCAAACTTGGGCATGAGCCAGCAAACGAACACCGATCGGCCGAAGGTTAAGGGCAGCAAACATCGCTATTTCTGGCGAGCGTGCCGATATCTCTGGCCATACCGGGTCAAGGTCGCTATTTCGATCGCGGCGGCGTTTTTCGTCGGGCTGGCACTGACCGGCGGGCTGACGACCATGCTGCCGATCATGCAGGTGCTCATCAACGGCGACACCGTGCCGGGGTGGATGTACCGCCAAACGGCACAGGCACGACTCAAAGTGAAACTGGTGGCCGATCCGGGAATCGTGCAGATCAGCCAGGTGACCGCTGGGCCGGGGAAGCTCGCCGGGCTGCGCGTGGGGGATGAAATTGTTGATGCTTCTGTGCCGAGCGGGGCGCCTCCCAGTCCGTTTCCAGCGGAGATGATGAACGCTTCGCGTCTGGACGTGAAGGCCGCGTCATATCGGGCCGGGGAAGTTGCCAGACGCCTCGCCTGGGCGGATCGGAGCGTGCAACTGAATATCCGGGGTCGCGGCGGCGTGACCGTCGCGATGGACCCGCTGAAATGGTATTACGCCCTGGGGTTGCGGGTGATTCAGCATGTTCCGCTTCGGCCGGTGATGGCGGTGGCGGAGATTTTTGCGCTGCTGTCGTGCCTGACTCTCGTCGGCAGCGTCATGCGGTTTTTTCAGGAACACCTGTCGGACAAGGCGGCGATCCTGGCGGCGAACGACATTCGCCGGCGGGTGTACGACCGCGTGCTGCGCATTCCGATTTCCAGTTTGAGCCAGCAGGGGGCCAGCGACGCGACCAGCCGGTTGATCACCGACGTGGATATTCTCCAGGATGGCTTTAAGACCGTGCTGGGGCAGAGCATTCAGGAGCCGATCAAGGCGATCATGATGTTTTGCCTGGCGATGTATTTGAGTCCGCAATTGACGCTGTTCATCATTTTGCTGGTTCCGCTGATGGGGATCATGATGAAGAAATTCGGCAAGAAGATGCGGCGTGCCAGCCGGGCGGCGCTGCGGTCGTCCTCCACGCTTCTGGGGCAGATCGACGGGACGCTGGTGGGGATCCGCGTCGTGAAGGCATACAATGCGGAGAAATTCGAGCGGCGGCGATACACCCGAATCCTGGACAAGCTGGTGGCCGAGCTGCTGAGGATGAGCCGGATCGATGCCATCAGCTCTCCGGTGATGGAAACGATCATCATGATCGTGGCGGGGATGGTGATCCTGCTGGCGGTGTACATGGTGACGGAGAAGCAGACGCTGACGCAGCCGAGTTTCTTCACCGTGATGTTCGCGCTGGCGGTGATCGCCGAGTCGCTGCGGAAGGCGAGCAAGGTGAATAACGCGCTGCAGAAGTCGAACGCGGCGGCGGCGCGGGTTTTCGAGACCCTGGACATGCGCCCGGAGCGGGAGGTGGGCACATTGATGGGCAACGCGGAAGCGGACGGGGCGATCGCGCCGCGGAAATTGCCGCCGCTGCGCTCGCGCATCGAATTCCAGAACGTGTCCTTCACCTATCCCAATGCGAAGTCGCCGGCCGTTTGCGGAGTCAGCCTGATCGTGCCGAGGGGACAATCGGTGGCGATCGTCGGCCGCAACGGCAGCGGCAAGACGACGCTGCTGGCGCTGCTCGAGCGATTTTTCGATCCCGACGGGGGACGAATCCTGATCGACGGGACGGACATCCGCACGGCGACGCGGACTTCGCTGCGCGAGCAAATCAGCCTGGTGACGCAGGACAGCCATGTTTTCCCCGGCACGATCGCGGAAAACATCGCCTACGGGGAGCCGCTGGCCGATCCGCTAGCGCCGGATTCGCCGGAGAAACGGGCGCTGTTCGAGCGGATCGAGCAGGCGGCGCGGCA
Source organism: uncultured Phycisphaerales bacterium (assembly GCA_963783845.1). Lineage (GTDB taxonomy): Bacteria > Planctomycetota > Phycisphaerae > Tepidisphaerales > Tepidisphaeraceae > PALSA-1353. The sequence continues at coordinate 50,102 of CAWAPL010000017.1, read as the reverse complement.
GGCGTTCGCGCACGATTTCATCGTGGAAAAGCCGGGCGGATATGGCATGCAATTGGGCGGGCTCGGAGGACAGATTTCCGGCGGGCAAAAGCAACGGCTGTGCATCGCGCGGGCGGTATTTCAGCAGTCGCCGATTTTGATTTTGGACGAGGCCACCAGCCAGGTCGATGCCGAAAGCGAGCACCTGATCCATCAGGCGATCGAGTCGTTGATGCACGAACGAACGACGTTCGTGATCGCGCATCGGTTCAGCACGATTTTGTCGGCCGACACGATCGTGGTGATGGAGCGCGGGCAGATCGTGGCGCAGGGCAAGCATGATGAGCTTCTGACTTCGTCGGAAGTGTATCAGCAGTTGTACGAAAGACAGTTGATCGGGGCGAAGTGGGAGGAATGAAAGGGAATGCCGATTGCCTACTGTAATTTCCAATTGCCTATTTCCAATTGCCTATTGGAACGCAGTCGCCGTTGCGCATTTGGATTCGACAATAGGAAATAGGCAATAGGCAATTGGCAATCGGGTCTGCTACACTGCTGTGTTCCTATGTCCTACACCGTCCTGGCGAGAAAATATCGCTCCGCGAATTTCGATGAGCTGGTCGGGCAGGATCACGTCGCCACGACGCTCAAGCGGGCCATCGAATCGGGACGGATCGCGCACGCCTATCTCTTCTGCGGAACACGCGGGACAGGGAAAACCAGCACGGCCCGGATTCTGGCCAAGGCCCTGAACTGCCTGAATGCCAAGGGCCCCACCGCCGAGCCCTGCGGGAAATGCAACTCCTGCCTGGCGATCGCCGCCGGGGATGACATGGACGTCATCGAGATCGACGGCGCCAGCAACACCGGCGTGGACAACGTCCGCGAGGTGATCATCGCTAGCGCTTACAACAGCCCGGCCCACAGCCGGTTCAAAGTTTTCATCATCGACGAAGTTCACATGCTCAGTAAGTCGGCGTTCAACGCACTGCTCAAAATATTGGAAGAGCCGCCGAGCCACGTGAAGTTCATCCTGGCGACGACGGAGCCGGAGAAGGTGCTGCCCACGATCCTGTCGCGCTGCCAGCGGTATGATTTTCGGAGCATTTCTTCGCGAGATCGCCGCTCACCTCAAGGAGATTTGCGGGAGGGAAAAGATTTCCGCGGCGGATGACGCCCTGGCCATGATCGCCAAGGCCGGAGCGGGCTCGATGCGCGATGCGCTGTCCCTGCTGGATCGGCTTCTGAGCCTGGGTGAAAAGAAGCTCAGCGCCCAGGACGTGGAGCAAATGCTCGGCCTGCCGCGGGTGCAACTGGTCGCGGATCTGGTGGATTCCATCGGCGGCGGGGACGTGAAGCTCACGCTGGAGCGGGCGGATGCGATGCTCAATTCCGGGCTATCGGCCGATGGCCTGATCGCGGCCCTGTCGGATCATTTGCGGAACCTGCTGATTGCGCGGACGTGCGGGAAAGACAGCGGGCTATTGAACGTGCCGGGGCTGAGCGACGCGGAACTCGCCCGTCAGGCCGAGAAGTTCGACGCCGTGACCTTGTCGCAGGACATCGCCATCCTGGAGGAATTAAGGCGCAACATGCGGCAGAGCCAGACGGGCCGGGCGATGCTGGATGCGGCGCTGGTGCGGCTGGCGCTGGCGAAGGAATTCTCGTGGATCGAGCAGTTGTTGGCGTCGCCGCCTTCGGCTTCGGCTTCGCCGCCCGGCGAGCAAAAAAAAAGCCTGAACCGGTGAACGCGGAGCAAGCTGTCTTACCAGCGCCCGCCGCGCCGACTGGAGATTTGTGGCCGGGTCTTTTGGCGAGGTTGGAGCAAAACGGCGCGACGATGGCCGGCACGCTGCGCCTGGCCAGCTTCGCCGGAATCCAAAATGGGCAGGCGATCATCCGCTTTCCGCAACAGCTCGATACCTTCGCCCGGCAATGGTCCAGCAACGGCAAGAAAGAGCAGATCGCCAACGCATTGACAGAATTGCGCGGCGAGCCGACGGGCGTGAAATTCGAGGTCGGTGAAGTTGAGGCAAACCAGCGCGCGGGCGCACGGCAGGCGCCGCCGGTTCGATTGGCTGGCGAAGAAAGCGTTCCGGAAGATCCGCTGGTGAAGTTGATTGTGCAGGAATTCGGGGGAAGGATCGTCAAGGTGGAATAGAATGAGGCGCGAAAGGAAAGAATGTTCGACGCATTGAAAAACCTCGGGAATATGGGCGAGATGCTGAAACAGGCGCGGCAGATGCAGGAAAAGATGGCGGCGATGCAGGAGGAACTGGCCCGCCAGCAGGTCGTCGCCGACGCCGGGGCCGGCATGGTCGAGGCGACCGTCAACGGAAAACAGGAACTGGTGAAGCTGAGGATCGACAAGCAGAAGATCGACGTGAACGACACGGAAATGCTGGAGGAAATGGTGGTGGCCGCGGTTTCCGCCGCCCAGGCCAAGGCTCAGGAGATGATGAAGCAGGAAATGCAGAAGACGATGGGGGATTTGGGATTGCCGCCGGGGTTGTTGACGTGAGCGGCAGGATTGACAATTGATGAAATCTTCAATCCGGGTTGATCTCTCGCAGTTTCTTTTCCAACAACTTGGTGCGGCGCTCGGCGGCGGCGTTCAGCCAGTCGCAAAGCGCATCGCCTGACTTGGTATCCAGCATTTTTTCAACCCCGGTCAATTGATCGCCAAGCCGGCGCAGGCCCGCCTTGAGGTTGTCGGCGTTGTCGAGAAAGATGTCTCGCCACAGTGCGCCGTCGCCGGCGGCGATGCGCGTGGTGTCCAAAAATCCTTTGCCGCTGAATTCGAGCCCGGCGTCGCCCTGCATGGCCACCAGCGCGGCGGCCAGAAGATGCGGCAGATGGCTCACATCGGCCAGAATGCGGTCGTGATCCTCGGGGCTGAGCCGCGCCGTCCGCATGCCCAGCAGACGCCAGAATTGTTCCATGCGATCGAGGGCGGAGGGATGGGTTTTGGCCGTGGGCGTGACAATGCACAGTTGATTGTGGAACAGATCGGCCCGCGAAAATTCCACGCCGCGTTTTTCGCTTCCGGCGATCGGATGGCTGGCGACGAAATCAACGCCTTTGGGGAGATGCGATTCGGCCAGCCGAACGACCGACCGCTTGGTGCTGCCGACGTCCGTGACCAGCGCGCCCGGCGAGAGCGCCGAAGCAATCCGGCCGAGAATTTGCCCGAACAGACCGACCGGCGTGCAGAGAATGACCAGGTCGGAACCGGCGACGGCAGAAGCCGGATCCAGATCGACGCGGTCGATGGCGCCGATTTCCACAGCGCGGTCCAGCGTCGATCGGCGGTGGCCGAAGCCAACGATGCGGCAATCCGGCGCGGCCGAGCGAACGGCCAAACCAATCGATCCGCCCAGAAGGCCGACGCCCAGGATCGTCAGTTGGCGAGGAAGCATTGGATCAAGGCAGAATGACGAAAGTCCCATGACGAATCAAGTGCCCTGACCGCCGAAATTTTCTGCGCCATTCTTCCCCATTGGACCGATAATATTCATTGAAAGACGCCCATGCTGCGCGCCCTGGCCAAAACCGCGTTCCTCGTCCTGCTCCTGCTTGGCGGGTCCGCCGGGCTGTTCTTCTACTACAACCACAACTCCGCCCAGCAGCAGATCGAGCAGCTCCAGCAGAAAAACCAGGTGCTGGAGCAGATTCGTCATCGCCTCGAAACCGACCGCCGCGTCGCCAGGATCCTGGTCACGGGCCAGAGGATGATGGGCGGGCAATTGAAGACCACCCTGCTCTTCGTCGAGTACACGGCCGGCGGCGTTGAATTGCCGGCCAAACAGTTCACGATCGACGGCAACGAGGCCCACTTCGACGCCCAGATCATCAAGTTCAAGGACGAGTACGTCGAGAGCGGCGATCCGCTGCGCGGGCGGAGCATCCTGCTTTTCGTTCGCGTGTACGGCGCCGATCAGGCCCCCAGCGCAGGCTTCCCCATCGACCAGCCGGGTGCGATCCCCGAAATCTACCGCGGCGCCGATCCGCAGGTCACGAGTTTCGAGCAGGATTTGTGGGCCAATTTCTGGAAGCTGTACAACGACCGCGATGCCCGCGACGCCCGCGGAATCCGCGGCCTGCACGGCGAGGGCCTCTACGGCCAATTCAATCCCGGCCACGTCTACACGATCACCCTGCGCGCGGGCGGCGACGGCACGATCAACGAGGAACCGCTCGATCCGATGTATAAGCAGGCGATTGAGAACAGATAAGTCCGTTGACCGAAAGCGGATCATGCCGACGTAATTTGCGCCGCTTCGAGGCGTGAACGTCAACGCGGAACTGGAACACGCCAAAAAAAGCTTTACGGAAGGGCCTTCGGTGGAGAAGATAGTCTACAATTGCATAAGCGGTGGTTGCGCCCGATGGGATGGCAATATCAGAATCAAGACAAACCCAAGACGCGCAACGAGGATCATATTAGTTTTTGCGGCACTGTCGGCGTCGATCGCCGGATGCTGTGGCCAGTGCCATAAGCAGCCGCAACCGGTATCAAATGGCGCCGTAATTAACGTCAAGTTGGTGCTGAAAGTTGACGCACTCAATGGCAATACCGTCACGACGACCATTTGTTCAAAGGGGCCTGCAACGAGGATGACAGGATGTGCGTGTTTGAGAAGGAGTTGCAATCAACATTGCGAGAACCACTGTGCGGAAAAAATACAGGCGACGGCAATAAAAATCGGGAAGATACTCGACGACAAATGGGTGGATTTGGTTGGTTTCGCGATTGTGGTTTTGGTCTACCTCGGCGGTGTCGGAAAGCAGCCTCCGCACCCGACTCACAGAGCTCAAACTCGCGCTTTCAAAATATAAAATAGCGATCGAAGGGGAAACGTCCGGTGATCAGAAACTGAAAGGCGAAGGGAATGCAATCGAAGAAAAGATCGGCAGATCTCAGCGGTGGTTCTGGTTTCTGCTTCTCGCGGAATTGCTTCTCTTTGCATTGATAATATCGCTGTTATTTCGGTATTTTGCGAACGATCCCCAAGAGTGGAATGTGGTCGTCGCGGCCATTTGTTTGTCTATTCTGACTCTTGTGTTTTGCGGTCACGCGTGGCAGTGGAAAACAACGATCGCCAAACTTCGTGAAAAATAAATCGGCTCCGGCGCGCGCGGAGGGTTCCCGGGAAGTGGGAGAATTTCGCCACGATGAATCTCCAATCCATTCGCGAACAACTGGATCTTGAGCGCCGCACGCTGTCAATCGATGGCTATGCGATGGAGATTCTGCCTCTGGTCACGCGCCTGCGATCCGCCGACGGATCGTGGCACTGCGTCCGGTTTTCGTCGCTATCGAGTGACAACGCAGACTCCGCCATCACGCGCAAAAAGGGGGTCATAAGCCTTTTAAAAAGGCTTATGACCCCCTTTTTTGCGACCCCCTTTTTTGCGATCCGCCAATTGTAAGAAATAGGGGATGGGGTTATACGTTGAACTTGAGACGGTCGTGCTCGGAGCAGCGGGCTCTGAGCGAGGGCCGGTTTCTTTGCAATAAGGAGCGAACGATGATTGGGTCCAAATCTCTGCTGGTGGGGCTGATGTCGGCCGGGCTCGGCGCGGCCACGTTGCAGGTTGTTCATGCCGCCAATGCGGTTCGGCCGACGGGGCTCCCTTCGGTGCAGCAGCTCGATGATGAGCGATATCCCCACATGCGCCGGGCGCTGCACGATCTTCGCGCGGCAAGGGAATCGCTGCAAGACGCCGAGCCACGCTTCAAGGGCCATCGCGACAAAGCCATCGAACGCGTGGATCAGGCGATTCACGAATGCGAAGTGGCGCTGGCCGAAGGATGATTTGATCGGCCCGAGCCGCACTGGCGGGGTGGAGATCGTCTCCGCCCCGTGGGCATCTCTATCAATCCTTCGCCCCGTCCCAGGCCCAGAGCACGATGTTCTTCATCAATTCCAGCGCGTAATCCGACTGATATCCGGCGATGCCCCAGGCATCCGTGCCCAAGAGTCCGCTGGTCATGTCCAGGGGCAAAATGACGACGTGGCCGCGGCCGACCGTCGCCATCATCGGCCGCGTGTCCGTGATCTCGGTGTAGGAGCGGACGAACTGGCGAACCAGGGGATGCGAAACGTCGGTCATTCCGCCGGCGCCGCGATTCAGCATGGGATGTGAATCGGAAACCGGCTCGATCCGGATTGATGGAAACGCCCGCAGCAGAAAATCGTCGTGAACGCTTTGCAGAAACGCATCGGGCAATCCGCACGGCTCGATCACCAGCAACCCGCCGTTCTCGACGTACCGTTTTATGGATTTCACCTGTGGGCCGGTGAGATTCAACTTGGCGGTCCCGACCAGATGGGCGATTGGGGGATTGGACGCGGCGAGGTTTTCGGGGTCGGTGGGCTCAACGTCGATGCCGTAGCTGGTCTGCTGGCGAAACCATCGCGCGGCCCTGGCCCAGGCGGCCGGCTCGGGATTCCAGTTGCCGTCGTAACGCAGCCGGGCCAGTTGAATCGACGCCGCGGGCGGTCCCGGCGGCATCGCGAGGTAATCCGTTTCCAGGCGATTTTTCAGTTCGCTCTTTCCGGCGGCGTACAGGGCCAGGTTCACCCCAAGCTCGAACGACGAGCGCCCGATGCGGTCCTGGCGAAGCTGCCAATATCTGGTCTGGTCCTCGGGCCAGTGCATCATGAGGATTCGCGAGCCGTTGGTGATGACGCGGATTTTCGGGTGGTCGGCGAGGTGATAGGATACGGAGAACAGCACGGAATCCGGCGGCAAATCGATCCAGGGATACTCGGGGAAAAGCTGCCTGCCGAGCGCTTCAACGTATCGGGTAAATTCCTCGCGGCCGGCGTCGGCCTGGGTCAGCAGCATCCCGCCGTTCTCGACGTAACGTTTGATTTTCCGGCGGTCGGCGGCGCTCAGATTCGGTGATTTGTCGCCGGCCATGTAGAGGATGGGGCTGTCCGTCCAATCGAGCCAGGGATGATCCACCGGCACGACCTGCCAATTGAGCGGGCGTTCGAGTTCGGCCGATGCGAAGCGGGCGAGGTTGGCGACGTTGCGCGGGCGGTTGGCCCAGTCGCCGGGGAAGCGGAGCTTGTTCATCAGCACCGGATGCCGCCCGCGAGCCAGGAGAAGCAGGGCATACGACGTGTTGACGATGGCGTCGAAGGATTCGTTGGCCCCGCCCCAGGATCCGTCGGCGGCCTGGGCGGCGACGAGTTCCGCGGCGCAGGCGCGATACCAATCCTGCGATCCGTAATATTTGAATCCCGACGCCAGGCCCGTTCGTTCCAGGCCGTAGAGGGCATAATAGGTGTAGAAGTCGGCCGAGGGTGGCAGGGCGATGACGCTGTTGTCGCCCTCTTCGAGCCACTTCAGCGCCTTTTCCAGCGCCGGCGAGAACGGGGGCCGCCCGACCTGGTCCCCGTAATCCTCCGCATCGAGATAATCCTGGGCGACGAACAGCGAGGCGATTCCGGCGAGGGTCATGGATCGGCTGGGATCGTTCACGTCGGCGCGGTAACACCACTGTCCGTCCTCGAGCTGGAATTTCGTCCAGTGGTCGCGAACGTCCCGCCAGAATTGCGAGGGGACCTGCACCCCGGCCTCCGCGCCCGACCAGACGCCCAGAAGTCCGTACTGCGAATTGGAATTGTCCCAGAAGGCAAACGGCGTATTGCGGGGGAATTCGTCGTTGTATGTGAAGGCCCCGTGCTCCTGCGAGTGCAAAAGCCACTCCACGTCTTCCCGGATGACGTGATGATCCTGCGGGCGATCGTACAGGGCCAGCGCCGTCGCCCGCAGGGCGCGGGCGTAAGTGACGTAATCCGTGGACATCGGGAATCTCTTGACGGCGTCGATGGCGTCGGTCATGAACTCGCCGTGAATGTCCAGGCGCTTGTCGTGGGTCGCCAGCTCCGCCTGCATCAGGGCATAGACCGCCAGCGTGTCCAGCCCCTCGTAATGCATGAAGTTTCCGGCAATCACCGGGCCGCTGAATCGCGGCAGCAGATAGTCCACGCCCTTGTTGATCGAGGCCCCGATCTGCGCATCGGTGATTCCCTCGACCGGGGGAATGTCGAGGCGCACTGGCGGGCGCCCAAAGCCCGCGCGCTTCGGCGGGGGACCAGGCTCCGCCTGCGATGGAAGCTCCGCTTGCGGGCGGGTCGCGGGAAACAGCAGGTTGGATAGATCCATGCTCGGCTCGGTCGTGGATTCGGCAGGCGGCGGTGGCGCCGTTTGGGCGGGCGGCCGGGGATTGGGCGACGGCGCCGTGGCCGGCGATTGCGCGACGTTGGTTGCACGCGTGCTGGTCAGGATGTCGTACAGCAAATCCCGACGACCCCACGATCGACTCAGTTCCTGCTGAAGAAACGGATCGGTGATCTCGTGGCCGTCGATGAAACGCTCCAGTTCCTGATACGTGTCATACGCCTCCCGATTCCGTGAACTGAGCGCCAGTTGCTCGGCGGTTTGTTTCAGCGCCAGGATTTGCTCGCGATTGGCCTGCTCCCAGGTCGGCGGCGTCACCGGCGCTCCGCGAAGCAGCCAGAGCACGGCGACGATCATCGCCACCACGCCCACGGCGCCGGCGCCCCAGAGGATCGCGCGGCGGCGCTGCAATTCCTCCTCCACGGTTCGAGCCGAGGATCGCGGCAGAAGCGAATCGAGCCGCGACTGCGGCGACGGGCGGGCATCGGCCTGCGAACCCTGCGGCGGCTGAGCGAAGTTGGAAAGAGGCGCCGGGGCCCAGATCGGCGGGATGGCCGGCGGCGCGGGCGGCGGCGCACCCGCCTGCATCGTCCATTGCACCACGTCCGATTCTTCCATCTCCACGTGCACGTCCCCCATCGCCGCGGCCGCCTGGTGCGTCAGATAGGAGTCCTCCACCACCGTCGGCGGCTGCTCGTCGGGCGCGGGCGGCGCCGGCTCGGAATTCGCTCTGGCGGCTGGAATCGGGGCGGGCTCCTCGGCCGGCGGCGGGGCGGCTGGGGCTTGGGTTGGGGCGTCGGGCGGCGGCGTCAAGCGCAGCACCCCGCCGCAGGCGGGACAGATCGTCAGCTTGCCCGTGAGGTTGCTGGCAAACCACAGGATCTTCCCGCATTGTGGACACTGGGTCGTGAAGACCATGCGATTATCTTAACCCCCGCACAAAAGGGGCATCGCATTGTAAGCCACCGGGCCATCCGGTGTCTCCCCGGCGCACCCCGAGCCAACACGGTCCGATATTGTTTCGATCGCCCCAGATGCTATCGTCTAATCCTGGAGGTCTGTTGTGATCAAAGTGGCGATGATCGGGGCCGGCAGCGTGGTTTTTTCCAGGAACCTCACCGGGGACATCCTCTCCTATCCCCAATTCAAGAACGCGACGCTGAGCTACATGGACATCGACGCCGACCGGCTCGAGGTGGGCGTGAACCTTTGCCGCAAGGTCGCCGAAGCCTTGGGGGCCAATCCGAAAATCGAAGGCACGCGCGATCGGCGAGCGGCGCTGGCGGGCGCGGATTTCGTCATCAACATGGTGCAGATCGGCGGATTCGATTCGACGCTCGTGGATTTTGAAATCCCGCGGAAATACGGCTTGCGCTTCACCATCGCGGACACGACCGGGCCGGGCGGGCTTTTCCGGGCTCTGCGAACCTATCCGATGCTCCGCGGGCTCTGTCGCGACATCATGGAACTCTGCCCCAAGGCCCTGCTGCTGAACTATTCCAACCCGATGTCGATGAACATGCAGACCATCTCGCGCACCAGCGGCGTGCGGGCGGTCGGGCTGTGCCACAGCGTGCAGGGAACGTTTGGGAAACTGATGCAATACATCGGTGAAAAGCCCGAGAGCGTCGCGTTTGTCTGCGCGGGCATCAACCACATGGCGTTCTATCTGAAGCTGGAAAAGGGCGGCATTGACCTGTATCCGCGAATCTTCGAGGCGATGAAGGACCCGAAAATTTTCGCGCGGGACGCGGTGCGGTTTGAACTCATGAAACGCCTGGGATATTTCGTGACCGAAAGCTCCGAGCACAACGCTGAGTATAATTCGTTCTTCATTCCCCATGGCCCGGAGACGGTTCAGCGGTTCGGTGTTCCGCTGGATGAATATCCCCGGCGGTGCGATGCGATCATCGACGAGTTCGAGCGGATGAAACAACTGAGCAAATCGGCCGATCGCCTGGAAGTGCATCGCAGCCACGAATACGGCAGCACGATCATTCACTCGATGGCCACGGGCGATCCGAGCGTCGTGTACGGCAACATGCCCAACCGCGGCGCGATATCGAATCTGCCGGCCGACGCCATCGCGGAAGCGCCGACGCTGGTGGACCGCAACGGCCCGCAACTCACGACCGTCGGCGATTTGCCGCCGCAGCTCCTCGGATATATCCAGCCGCACGTGACGCAGCACGAGCTGTTCATCCGTGCGGCTTTAGAAGGACGGCGCGATCACGTTTACCAGGCGGCGATGTTCGATCCGTTGACGGCCGCGGTGTTGCCGCCGGACAAGATCGTCGAGATGTGCGACGAGTTGATCGCCGCCCACGGCGATCTGCTCCCGAAATTCCCGGCCAAAACACTCGTGCCCACGAGCGGCAAGCAGTTTGCACCGGCCGACATGAAAAAATGTCGCGAGAGTTGGGAGAACGTGAAGGCCGCGGCGCAGGCGGGGAAATAACAGCGCGGCCCGCCGTGGCGGGTCTTCATCGCCTCAAGCCCCCGGCGATGGCTGGAATGATGCTCAGTTCATCCCCCGGTTTCACCGGCGTGTCCAGGTTCTTCAGAAAGCGGATGTCCTCGTCGTTCAGATAGACGTTCACGAATCGGTTGAGCTGATTCGGAGCCTTGAACAGGCGAGTCTCAATCCCGCCGGCTTTATCCTTCAGGCCATTCAAAACCTCGCCGACGGTGTTGCCGGCCACCTCGACGACATCGGCGCCCTGGGTGTAGTTTCGCAGCGGAGATGGGATTCTGACTTTGATGCTCATGATTTGAATCATATCACGGAAACGGCCTTGCGGGAGGCGCGGTCCGCCGGCTTGGCCGCGGGCTGGCCTTTCGCTTCCTGCCGAGCCAGCAATTCGTCGAATTCAGACAGCTTCGCCTCGATGACTTCGGGATACGCCAGATCGTTCTGAACGGCCTCGAGGGTTTTCATGCCGTTGCCGGTGATGCTGATGACGATCGATTCATTTTTTGGGATTCGTCCCTGCTCGATGAGCTTCATCGCCACGGCCAGCGTGGTTCCACCGGCCGGTTCGGTCCAGATGCCTTCGGCGCGGGCGAGCAACTTGATGGCCGCGACGATCTCCGGGTCGGTGGCGCTCTCGCCCCACCCGCCCGATTCCTTCACCGCGTGCCAGACATAATATCCGTCGGCGGGATTGCCGATGGCGATGCTCTTAGCCATGGTGTTGGGCTTCTGCGGCTCGATGATGTCGATCCCCTTATGAATCGCCTTAACCACCGGATCGCACCCGGCCGCCTGGGCGGAATAAATCTTCGGCTGATTGTCCTCGACCAGCCCCAGCTCGACCAGCTCGCGATACGCCTTGTAAACCTTGGGCAAAATCGTGCCCCCGGCCGTGGGGACAACCGTGTGCCGCGGCAATTTCCAGCCGAATTGCTCGGCGATCTCAAACCCGTAGGTCTTGGCCCCTTCAGTGTAGAACGGACGAAGATTGACGTTCACGATGGCCCAGCCGTATTTGTCGGCGATCTCGGTGCAGAGCCGATTCACGTCGTCATACGTCCCGCGGATTCGCACCATCGTGGGCCCGAAGATCAGGCTGCCCAGAACTTTCCCCTGCTCCAGATCGTGCGGAATCATGACGAAGCAGCGGAGTCCGGCCATGGCCGCGTGGGCGGCGGTGCTGTTGGCGAGGTTCCCCGTGCTGGCGCAGCCGACGGTGTCGAACCCGAATTCCATGGCCTTGGAAATGGCCACGGATACAACGCGCTCCTTGTACGAATAGGTTGGATAGTTACAAGAATCATCCTTGATCCAGAGATCGGAACATCCCAGTTCCTTGCCAAGGCGCGACGCTTTTCGCAGCGGCGTGAAGCCGGAGAAGAATCCCGTTCTCGGCTCGGCCACCGGTAGGACGGTCGCTTATATCGCCAAAGACTTTTCGGTCCGGCGGAGATGGACTGGCGCGTAACCTTCCCCTTCATCCTGGCGTAGTCGTATTCCACTTCATACGGGCCGAAGCAGGCCTCACAGACGTGGACCGGACCGATGGCGACGCGATGGCCGCACTCTTTGCATTTCAGGCCGACAACATAGCTCATGGAACGATCCTCTTCTTAGGATAAGAAGAGGCTGCGAAGGCGACAGGCTTCTTCTTATCTGTCCCGGAGACCGGGCGGGAGTTAGCACCGATTCCGAGCAAAGGCTCAAAATGGTTGCTGTGGCTTCATCGGGCCCTACCCTCAGCCACTCTCGATAAGAATCTATTCAATTGTCGAACGGATTATTGATGGCGGTTCGGAAAGAGTCAAGCGCGGCCTAAAAACCCGCTAAACTTGATCTTGAGCCCGCCGAAGCACCGCATCGAACATCGCCGGCGTCAATTTCCCCGTGAACGTGTTCTGCTGGCTGACATGATAAGACCCGAGCAATCGGCGGGTGTCGCTTAATCGCATCTCGGCCCCATGAGCGAACGGCACTTTGCCGTCGGGGAAATCGCACCCCTGGCGCTTGGCCAGAACGAGAATCGCGTCCCAGGCGATTTTGCCGAGGGCCAGCAGGATGCGTACATGCTTGAGCAAATCCCATTCGCGATCGAGATACTGCGAGCAATTGGCGGTTTCGCCGGGAAGCGGCTTGTTGCCCGGCGGAGCGCAACGAACCGCGGCGCTGATGTACACGCCGTCAAGACGCAAGCCGTCCTCGCGATGGGTGGAGGTCGGCTGATTCGCCAAGCCCATTCGGTGCAGGGCCGCGAAGAGGAAATCGCCGCTGCGGTCGCCGGTAAATAAGCGCCGGTTCGGTTGGCCCCATGCGCGCCGGGGGCGAGGCCGACGATCCAGATTTTCGCTCGCGGATCGCCGAAGCCGGGCACGGGCTTGCCCCAGTAATCCCAATCCGCATAAGCGCGACGTTTTTCCCTGGCGACGGTTTGACAATATTTGCGCAGGCGCGGGCAGCGGCCGCAGGCAATGACCGCGGATGTCACCGCTTTCAGCGAGTCTGTTCGTTGTGAATCGAGCATCCGTTTAGCCGCGTCGCCTGCGACGCGCGTTCTTCTCGATGTCCATAAATCGCGCCCGCCCACTTAATTCAGCGTGCGCAATCCGATCTTCCGCCGCTGCCGATTCACCTCCGTCCAGAGCTTGGCATCGGCGTGGAGGAAGCCGACCAGCGGGGCCGTGGTCACGCCGAGAATATCCACCGCCGCCGAGACGCTCCAGCCGGCGGAATGCAGCACGTCCAGCACGAGACCGACGGCCGCGGGATAATCAGCCGACCTGCGGGAGATTTTCAACCGCGTCGGATCGGGCATTTGCGACGGATTGAGCGGCTCGCGCAGGTGCAGCGCGATTTGATGACGCAGGCGACCGATCGCCACCTGCCGGTTGCGCTGCTGCGAACGCGATTCGCCGGCGATGGCCGAGATCCCGCTGGGCTGGTGGGTCAGCCGCACGGCCGAGCTGGTTTTGTTGCGTTTTTGTCCGCCGGGTCCGGGACCGCGGAAGGCCTCGAATCGGCACTGGGCCAGGAGTTGGTCGTCGGAAAGCTGTCGGAAACCGGCCATAGTGGAACGCTTCATCGCAGCGCAATAAGATGCCAACGATCATGGCCCAAGGCAATTTCGATCTTGTAGTCATCGGCGCCGGACCGGGCGGATACACCGCCGCCATTCGCGCCGCCCAGCTCGGCCTGAAAGTCGCCTGCGTCGAGCGCGAATTCCTTGGCGGCACGTGCCTCAACATCGGCTGCATCCCCTCCAAGGCCCTGCTCGATACATCCTATCGCTTTTACGATCTCACCCATCACCTGGCCCATCGCGGCATCAAGGCCCCGGGCGCTTCGATCGATCTGTCGGCCATGATGACTTTCAAGGACGATGTCGTAAAGAAAATGACCAACGGCGTCGGCTACCTGTTTCGCAAAAACAAGATCGAGCACCTGATCGGCCAAGGCCGAATCGTGACGCCCGGAAACGTCGAGGTGAAAGGCGCAGTCCGGCGCGGCGACATATTCGACAAAGAATATCCTCATCGCCACCGGCAGCGCGCCGATCGAGTTGCCGACGCTTCCCTTCGACGGCAAAAATATCCTTTCCTCCACACAGGCCCTTTCGCTGTCGGAAGTCCCCAAGAAGCTGATCGTCATCGGCGGCGGATACATCGGCGTGGAACTCGGCAGCGTCTGGAACCGGCTCGGCTCCGATGTCCTGGTCCTGGAATTCCTGCCGGGAATCCTTCCCCCGTCGGATCGCGAGATGGCCGCCGCGCTACAGAAATCCCTGGAAAAACAGGGCATGAAGTTCCGCTTCAACTCCTCGGCCGATTCCGCCCAGACAGCCGGCGGCAAGGTCCGCGTGAATTTCAATACCGCCGGCGAATCCGGCTCCGACGAAGCCGACAAAGTGCTGGTCTGCGTCGGACGCCGGCCCATCACCGATGGACTGGGTTTGGCCGAGTTGGGCATCCTGCTGGATCGCCGCGGATTCGTCATGGTCAACCCGCATTACGCGACGAACGTTCCCGGCATTTACGCCATCGGCGACGTGATCGGCGGAGCGATGCTGGCCCACAAAGCCGAGGAGGAAGGCGTCGCCGCGGTCGAGACCATCGCCGGCAAAACGGGCCACGTGAATTACAAGGCCTGCCCAGCCGTGGTCTACACCCATCCGGAACTCGCCCAAGTTGGAATGACCGAAGCGGAAGCCACGGCTCGCGGCCCGATCAAGATCGGCAAATTCCCCTTCACCGCCAACGGCCGGGCCCGCGGCATGGATGACACCGAAGGTTTCGTGAAGGTCATCGGCGACGCCAAAACCGATCGGCTGCTCGGCGTACACATCCTCGGCGCCGACGCCAGCACGATGATCGCCGAAGCGGCGCTAGCCATCGAATTCGCCGCAAGCGTGGAAGACATCGGCCGCGCATTCCACGCCCATCCGACGTTACCGGAAGCCCTGCGCGAAGCCGCCCTGGCGGCGAATAATTTGGCTCGGGAGATTTAGCTGTTTAGCCGGCCCGCCTGCGGGCCGCTTTTGGCGTTATCAAACCCACATGACCGTCACAGAGGAAATTTTCGAGATATGCAAAGCTCTGCCTGATGAGAAACAGGCGGAATTGGTGGATTTCGCGCGTCTTCCTCCTCGCACGTCAGAACGACGAGGCCTGGGAACGCCAGCTCGCCAATTCCCAGCCTCGGCCGCGCTTGGAGAGTTTCCTTCGCGAATCCGCCGCCGAAGGCAATGAGCCGCTTGACCCCAGCCGCCCGTGAACTCACGCACCGGTATCGTAGAAACGGGGGAAGTCACCTTTTTCACGTTTTTCTGGCGGGAGAAGAAAATGCGTCCGCCTAGCGCACACGCCGGGATCTAGATTTGCAACCGCGACCTGACGGGATTAAACAACGGCACATGCGATCCCTCCGCAACTTCCCTTATTTCCTCCTGGCAGTGGCCGCCTGTGTCGGCTTCGCCGATCAAACCCCCTCCACACAGCCCGCGGCCCAAACTGGCGCTTTTGAGATCACCTTCACCGACCGCAGCCCCCTGAGCTCGCACGAGAAGCTCATGACCCGGCTGGCCGACAAGGACATTGGCCCCGAATATGACCTCTCGAAACAACAGTTCGTCATCTACGTTCCCCAAACCGCGCCAAATCAATTGCTCGGCATCGTCCTCTACATGAGCAACGACGGCGCTTCCCAGACGCCGCCAACTCTTCGCCCGATCCTCGACAAACGCCATTTGATTTTCATCATGGCCAAAAAATCCAATCTTTCGATCGGCGAAGAGACCGGGTTGTCCATCGACGGGGTTTTCAATTTGAAACGTCGGTATCCCATTGACGACCAGCGCACTTTCCTCATGGGTACAGGTTGGATCGAAGATGTCGGGCTGGCCACGCCGGACATTTTCGCCGGCGACGTCTGGGTTTGGTACACGGGATACTGGCGAAGCTTTCCGGTCGGCGGCAACCTCTATTTCAAGCCCACGGGCCGTCCCCCGTCGGATGATATGCTCTCTCTGGCCAAGCGCCGCCCGCACGTTTTCGGTTTCGAAACTGACAATTACAACGATGGCATTCGCAGCAAGATACCCGGCGTCATGACCGACAGCGGTTTTCAGCACATGATGACCACCGTGATCCCCGCGGGTGACGTGGGCTATCCGAATTTGAACCCTCAGTGGTTCGGCCAGATGCTCGACATGCTGGAATCCGTCACGCTGACGGCCAAGTCCCGAGCTGCCACACAGCCTTCGTCCCATGCTTCGCCCGCTTCCGCCGCCCAAGCGATGTTGAACATGGCTCAAGCCTACCTCAGCGCCGGCAAGCCCGACTTAGCCCAAAGGACGCTGGAATCCCTTATTGAAAAATATCCCGGCGAACCTCTCGCCGAAAGGGCACGGGCGATGCTGAAGCAAATTCAGGATCAGCCGTAAGAGGGAAAGGGTGAGAAAGGAGAAAGGGTGGGGAGGCGGCGACATGCACCGTTTCTCGCTTCAGCGGGAATCAAATTTCACACGGACACTTCGGGAGCTGTCCGTTTGGATCATTCCAGTATTTCTGCACCAGTTCCTCGGCGGAGTGGATCTCCCGCATTCGCATCAAGTCCGGCTGCTGCTCAAAGATGAACTTGATGCGGTCTCGATCGGCATCCTTCTCGTCGTCGGGCCGTTCGTAACCGCGCGGCAAGAGGATCACTACGTTGTGTATAATTTCATAGGCGGTGTTGTTCATCGTTGATCCTCCATCGTTGCCCCGTTCGGTGAGACTGGCTCCCGTCCATTCACCATTCCCCTTGAGCTACTATCGCAGATTTTTGCTTGTCGCTTTAGTTTCTAAATGGGCGACCGCGATTCTGGGACATTGGCGCAACCCGCGGTGCTTCGCACCGCCGCTAAATATGGTTGGATTGTCCCTGAATCACGGTTCCTTATTCAGGGCAGCTTCAGGAGGGGGAGAAAATGCGGCCCACAACCTGGATCGTGCAGCCTACAACCTCAACCCGTACGCCAACCAATTGTCCTGTTGGCGAATACGCCTGTACAATTGCGGCAACGGCAGCGGAAAACGCAAATAAGCCCCGAAAGGCAACATGTCCAAAGATCGAGCGGACGATTCATTCAAGGCAAAATTCCGGCCCGATGTCGATTCCAAGCTGGACGCGCAGATCGACGCGGCGCTGCGCGATGTTTCGCTCGATGCGCTTTACGGCTTCGACAAGCCGAGATCGGCCGAGCCGGCCGGCGGCGACAAGGGCGTGCGTAAGGGAAAAATCGTTTCCGTCGGGAAGGACGATGCGTTCGTCGATTTCGGCGGCAAAAGCCAGGGGATAGTTTCACTCACGCAATTCCCGGATGAACTTCCCGTCGTCGGGCAGGAGATGGAATTCAATGTCGATCGCTACGACCAGGCCGAGGGTTTGCTGATCCTGTCGCGCAAGGGCGCGTCGGCGTCGAACGTCAACTGGGAGACGCTTGAAGTGGGGCAGATCGTCGATGGCGTCGTCACCGGCGTGAACAAGGGCGGGCTGGAAATCGACGTCAAGGGCATGCGCGCTTTTCTCCCCGCCGGACAGGTGGATGTCTATCACGTGCCGGATTTGTCGCAGTTCGTGAATCAGAAGATCACCGCGGAGGTGACGGCGTTCGAGCGGCAGGGGAGGAACATCGTTCTTTCCCGCCGAAATATCGTCGAGCGCCAGCGCGAGGAACAAAAGAAAAAGCTGATGGAGGAATTGGCCGAGGGACAGATTCGCCGGGGAACGGTGCGGAGCGTGCTGGATTTCGGGGCGTTCATCGATCTGGGCGGAGTCGATGGATTGCTGCACGTGAGCGAGATGAGCTTTCGCCGCGTGCGAAATCCCGGCGAGGTGGTGAAGGTCGGCGACGTGCTGGACGTGAAGGTTCTGAAAGTCGATCGGGAGACGGGAAAGCTGAGCCTGAGCCTCAAGCAGGTTCGCGGCGTCGATCCCTGGTCGGATGCGGGGGCGCGATACACGGTCGGGTCGGAGGTGACGGGGCGAGTGACCAAGATTCAGAGCTTCGGGGCGTTTATCGAGGTGGAGGAAGGAATCGAGGGCCTGCTGCCGATCGGCGAGATGAGCCATCGGCGGATCAAGTCGGCGGAGGAAGTGGTGAAGGAGGGGGACACGGTTCGGCTGGTGGTGCTGTCGGTCGATCCGGTGGCGCGGCGAATGTCGTTCAGCTTGAAGCAGGCGACGCCCGAGGCGCTTCCCAAAGCGCCGGCAGCGGATGCGGCGACGCCGGCGGCCCCGAAGAAGAAACGGCCGCTGCTGCGCGGGGGATTGGATTTTCGATTTGTTTCAAATGAACGCAGCGAGAAATATCGGAGCCGGGCCGTGTCGGCCCGGTCTTTCCGGGGCGACGGCTCGACGATGCTCGCCGCGGGCACGCCCCGGCTCTGTTTTGGCGATCGTGACTTACGTTGTGCTCGTTTGTTGCATCACGTCGCTGGCGCAAACGACGCAGCCCCAGAACCCCGCGGCGCGATGGGCCGGCTTGTTCGAGCGGGACGAGAACGGTTTCACGAATTTCCCGCTGGGCGAGGATTGCAGAATCATCCTCGTCAGCAGCACCGATGGAAGCGATTTCAGCGACGGGATGCTTGCGCCGGTGCGCACGCTGAAGAAGGCGGTGTCGGTGGCGCGGGTGGGGCATCCGGATCGAATCCTGTTCAAGCGGGGCGACGTTTTTTCCGAAGCGAACCTGAACGCCAACATCGCCCTGAGAGGCCGCAGCGCGATGGAGCCGGTGATCGTCGGGGCGTATGGCGACATTCGCTTGCCGCGTCCGGTGCTGGAATCGCATCTGGGTCTTGGGGCCCGGCCGTCGCCGCGGTTCGTCGTTTTGCAGGGTCTGGATTTGTACGCCAGCAGCCGGGACCCGGCCGTGAAATCGTTCAGCCGGAGGAGGATGAGCGCGGCCCAGAACACGGGGATCGATCTTGCCTGCGAGGGTAGTTTTCTGTGGATCGAGGATTGCCGCTGCCGGGATTTCGGCATGGGGATCGTCTTGCAGTCGAAGGAGACGGATTTATTCGACACGCTGGTGGTGCGGCGGTGCCAAGTTGTCGATTCGTGGAATTTCAGCTTTTCGTCGGGGCTTTACATCGACAATTTCCAGAACGTGCTGATCGAGGAGAACCTGTTCGATCACAACGGCTGGACGGAGGGCGTGCCCGGCGGCGGGAAGACGATTTTCAATCACAACGTGTATTTGCAGCGCGTGGAAGTGGGGGAAGACCGGCATTTCATCGTGCGCAACAACATCAGCGCCGCGCCTCGAGCCATGGCTGTCAGATGCGCCCGGCGGATTGCTGGAGAACAATCTATTTTTGAGAAACCCGCTGGGCGCATACGTGAGCTATGCGCCGTCGGTGGTTCGGGACAACGTGGTGCTGGATGCCGATGGGATCGGGCCGGGGCTGGGACGCGGGCAGGGCCTGGAATTCCTGAATTGCCCGACGGTGCTGGTGGACGGGAACATCGTGGCCCACAAGACGGATCAGGCCAATGGGATGGAGGCGATGTCTTACGATCCGTCGAAGCACAATTCGCGGGGTTTGCCGATGGCGGGCGAATTTCGCAATAACGTGGTGTACGACTGGGCGGGGGTGGCGTTCCGCCTGGCGGCGCCGTCGCAAGAACTGTCCGTCCACGACAATTTCTTGCAGCAGCGTGATGGCCGGCTGATTGAATTGAAGGCGTGGAAGCCATCCTATGTGTTTCGGAACAATGAATATATTTCCCAAGGCCCGAGGCTGTTCCGAATCGGCGAGGCGGATTTGGATTGGAAGCAGTGGCAAGGGGAAACCGGAGATGGCTCGGATTGGGGCCGGACGACGTTCCTCGATCCCTCGCGCGACATCGCAAGCTACGCCAAATCGATCGGGCTGAGCGATGCGACGCTGGAGGGATTTCTGGCTGCGGCGCGACAGCAGCGACGGGGACATTGGGCCCCGCGGCTGACGGCGCAGGCGGTGAATGATTACATTCGGGCCGGGTTTATCAGGAAATCCAAATGAACTTCTTTTCCACTCGCCCCTCACCCAAACCCTCTCCCCATGAGTACATGGGGCGAGGGGAAGAGCGGACTACCAAGTATATCGCACCGAATACGTCACCGTCTTCTCGCCGCCGGCCGGCACGTCCACGGGAATGTGAATCGTTCGATAGTCTTGTTTCTCCCATTTGTCGCTGGCGGCGGTGATTTCCCAGTTGGTCCAGCGATACAGGTTTTCCTTGACGATCACGTGCACCGCTTCGGTCTTGTGATTGCGCAGCTTGATCTCGAAAGATTCGGTGATGACGTGGCCGTTGAAGTTGGCGTTGAAATCGGTCTGGCGGCGCTCGCCGACGATGTCGAAGGCGCTGCCGAGCTTGATCATGACGTTTCGTCCTTGGGGGTATGCTGGATGACGTCTTCGCCGATGAATTCCCTGGAGCCATCGGCCTCGTCGCGCTTGTACACGCGGATTCGGCCGGCGGGCAGGGGAATGCCCAGGCCGTTCTTCTCGCTGTTGGTCAATAGAAGATAGACATCCACCTTCTTGTTGGAATCCGTGCCCAGGTTCTGATCCAGATTTGGATTGTCGGTTGCCCAGAATCGCAGTTGTTCGGGGACTCCGTAATAGACGTAAGTTTTATCGACCGGCACGTTCAACTTGGGAGCGAACAACTCGATCTGCTTGGTGCTGTTGTTGGCCAGGGACGTGGTGCGGCCGAGGGTGTAGAGATGGTATTCGAAAAATGATTTCTCGGCGAAGCCGCCCGAAGCGCCGAGCATGTCCGCATTGGCCGTCGCCATCTGCCGCACGTAGAACTGTTGCGGCGGCTTGATGCGCTGCACGTCGCCGGCGACCAATTTGAGCCTGGAATCGGGATAGGCCGCCCCGCTCTGATTGAGGATCGTCACCCACGCCCCGATGTCGGCGGCGTTATCGCCCGAGTTGACCGTGACGTTGTAATCCGCCCGCCAGGTGAGGCCGTCGGTTTGGTACGTCACCTGCGCCAGATGCGTCCCCGCCTGCGTGCTGTGAATTTTCCAGAGCAACGTCGGCTTGGTGATCAGGCCGGCGTCGGAACTGGCCAGTTGGATGCCTTCGATTTCCGGGCCGCGGGTGATGATTTGCACGCCCCCGGCCCCGGCCTGCACCACCAGATTCGATGCGTCGAACGAGAGAAGAGTGCCGGTGAGCGCCTGCGACGGGCCGCCTGCCGCGCCGCGCCGAATCACCTCGATTTCCTTGCCGAGATATTTGCCCAGCAGCTTATCGGCGCTGACCAGATCGTATTCGTAATTCTGCTCCAGAACGGCGGCGGCATCCGGCGCGGTGAGGGACTGGAACGAAACCGTGGTGGGATCGATGCCCGTGGCCACGTCGGTGAAGCGAACCGTGTTGTCGCCCTCATCCAGCTTGATTTCGCGGTTTTCGCGGACGATTCCGTAGCCCGGCAGGGGATTTTGCTGAAGGTAATAGGGATTGAAGGTTTGCTGCCGGACAATCTCCTGAGGATCGAAGGTCGCGGGATCGGCGTTGCTGTAAATCGTCAGGGAGAATCCCGGCTGCGGCGGCGGGGTTGGCGGGGGCGACGCATTGGCGCACGCCGCGGCTGAAACGGAGGCGACGGCGATCGCCGTCCAGGCAAGCAATCGGTTGGAATTCATGGTGAAGGCTCCAAAATGATTAACAGAGCCGGGCCGTGTCGGCCCGGTCATCCCGTTCCTTAGACGCGCCGGACGTACGGAAGTTCCATCGGATTTCCCGCGGCACCGGATGTACTTCCGGTGCCGCGGCGATACATTGTTCGGCCATGTCGCAATTCATTATCACCGCGGTGGGGCCCGATCGGCCAGGGATCGTCGGGGAATTGACCGCTCACCTTCACGGCGGCGGGGGAAATATTCTGGATTCGCGCATGGTCAACCTGCGCGGCGAGTTCGCCATGCTGATCCTGGTGGATGTGCCGGAGGCGACGGCCGAGGCCTTGCGCGGCGGCTTGCCGAAAGCCGGGGAGAAGATCGGGCTGCGGCTGAGCGTTTCGGAATTGCACGGCAAACGCACGGTCGTCAGCGGGTTGCCATTTCGGCTCAAAACGTATTCCATGGATCAGCCTGGGATCGTGGCGAAGCTGTCGCAGGTGTTGCGGGAATATGGGGTGAACATCGAGGAGTTGTCGGCGCGGCAGGAGTCGGCCCCGTTTTCAGGCTCGCCGCTGTTCCTGACGGAGATGCGCCTGACCGTGCCCGCGTCGGTGGCGCTGGGAAAGTTGCGCGCGGAGTTGGAATCGGTCGGCGACGCGCTAAATTGCGACATCGATCTGGATCCCGCTTGATGGCCAATCAAAAGCCCGTAAGGTTTCGAACTGATTCGGCAGGATCGCGCCAGCGGGGCGCGGCTGGGGCGCGTTTCCACGCCGCACGGAGTTTTCGACACGCCCGCCTTCATGCCCGTCGGGACCCAGGGTTCGATCAAGGGCGTCTTGCCCGATCAGGTGGCCCAAACCGGAACGCAAATCGTTTTGGCCAACACCTATCACCTGATGCTGCGGCCGGGGGAGAAGACGGTGGCGGAACTGGGCGGGCTGCATCGGTTCATGGGTTGGGCCGGGCCGATCCTGACCGACAGCGGTGGGTATCAGGTCTTCTCGCTCTCGGATTTGAACGAGATTTCGGATTCCGGGGTGAGATTCAAAAGCCACGTGGATGGGAGCGAGGTTTTCCTCGATGCCCGGCGAAGCATCGAGGTGCAGAACGATCTTGGGGCGGACATCATCATGGCTCTGGATCAGTGCCCGTCGGGAACGGCCGGGGCGGAGGTGCAACGCGAGGCGGTCCGGCGGACGATCCGGTGGGCCCAGCAAAGTCTGGCGGCGCACGGGCGGCCGGGTGAGCAGGGGCTGTTCGGCATCGTGCAGGGCGGGGTGGACCTGGACCTTCGCCGCCGCTGCGCCGCGGAACTCGCCGGCATGGATTTCAGCGGATATGCCATCGGCGGATTGGCCGTTGGCGAGGGTTTTGAGCCAATGAAGACGGTCCTGCGTGAAATTGCCCCGGCCTTGCCGGCGGATAAACCGCGGTATCTCATGGGCGTGGGTTTTCCGCGTGACATTGTGCTGGCGGTGGCGGCGGGGATCGATATGTTCGATTGCGTGCTGCCCACCCGCAACGGCCGCAATGCCTACGCGTTCACGGCCCAGGGCCCGATTCGCCTGCGCAACAGCATCCATCAGCGTGATGCCGGGCCGATTGAGACCGGTTGCGACTGCTGTGCCTGCCGGAGTTTTTCGCGTGGGGCGATCCGGCATTTTTTTTTCGCCGGCGAGATGCTTGGCCCGGTGCTGGTTTCCGTGCATAATGTGCGGTTCTACCAGCGGCTGATGGCGGACATTCGCCGGTCGATCGGAGAGGGGAGTTTCGACTCCCTGGCGCGGAGCGATGCGCGCTGCGGGCTGGGCCCCGGCGCTCGGGCTGCCGAATCGGATGAATGAGGAACGCGGCTCGCAGGCGAGCCGGCTAAAACGAGAATACAGAAGGAGCAACGCTTGAGCATTTTGAAATTGCTGGCCGACGCGGTGCAGGCGGCAAGTCGTCCGACCGAGCCGATTCCCTGGTACGCCAATCCGCAGGACATGCTGGTGCTGCTGATCGGCGGGATGCTGATGTATTTCCTGTTCGTTTCCTCGCGCACCAAGAAGAAGGAGCAGCAGGTCCGGGACGAGATGCTGCGGAACATGAAGCGCGGCGACCGGGTGGTGACGGCCGGCGGAATCATCGGAACCCTCGTGGACGTGCGCGACGCCGACGTGGTGCTGAAGGTGGACGAAAGTTCCAACACCAAGATCAAGTTCACTCGCGACGCGATCAAGCGGGTAGTGACCGAAGATGAATCGGCGACGAAATAGAAAATTGCCAACTGTCCATTATCAATTGTCAATCGTCATTTAGAAATGCCAACGACTTATTCCAACCGCATAACAACGATCGTCAGCATAATTGTGCTGTCGCTGCTGGCGATATTCTGGGGCCCGCCGTCGCGGCTGTTCGATCGCAACCTGACTCCCATTCAAAAAACGGACCTGCGCCCGGCATCGACATGGTCGGGGGCGTGAGCCTGGTCTATTCGATTCAGTCCGGGTCGAACAGCGATCCCGATTTGTCCGAGCACGTGATGGAGGCGCTGAAGAAGCGGGTGGATCCGCTGGGATTGCGGAACCTGGTCTGGCGTCCGCAGGGGAACGATCGGATCGAAATCGAGATGCCGCTGTCGCCTGAGGCCACCGAAGCGCCGCACATCAAGCTGGCGTTTAACGAGGCGCAGCAGAAGCTGGATGCGACCAACGTCCGCGTGGACGAGGTGCTCAACGCGATCGAGCACACCGCCGGGCCGGAGCGGGATCAGCGGCTTGCGGAGCTGGCATCGGACGACAAGACGAGGGCCGAGCTGTTCAAGACCCTCGCCCAGACGCATGACCAGATTCAGGCCCTTCGCGCCAATCCGAAGAAGCTGCCGCTGGCGATGCTGGCGGCGAAGTTGCAGCCGCTGACGGTGCAGTACGAGGACCTGAAATCGCGGATCGATCAGACGAACCTGTCGCCGACGGAGCTTCAGCCGATTCTGGACCTGGTGAATTCGGACGATCCGGACCAGCAGAAGGCGGGGCAGCAGAAGCTGGAGGACCTGAAGAAGAAATTCGCCGATTTTCCGGCGCGATTGAAGGCGATGGAGGATTTCCAGGCGAAATACAAGGATTACGATGCGGTCAAGAACGCGATCACCGGGGCGGAGGATCTGAAGCGGTTGCTACAGGGTTCGGGGGTTTTGGAATTCCACATTCTGGCCGACGGCATTACGGCCAATCCGGCGGACCTGAAGGCGATGGAGGCGCGGTTGCAGCCCGGAGGGAAAGGTCCGCTGCCGCAGCCGGGCGATTCGATCCGCTGGATGGAGGTGGATCGGCCGGAGGAATTCGACAAGCCCGGCCTCCCGCCGGAAACGAAGGAGTGGAACGGCAAGCATTACCTGCCGGTGCTGATTTCTCCGGATGCGTCGATGACCAAGGAGAGCGGGAAGTGGGGCCTGGAGAACGCGCGGGCCGAGACCCAGGCGGACGGGAGCCGGGCCGTGGGGTTCAGTTTCGACAACACCGGCGGGAGCCTTTTCGGCGATTTGACGACGCACTGGTTCAACGTGGCCAAGCAGCGCACGGACGTGGTGGACGCGCATTCGCGGCTGGCGATCGTGCTGGATAACAAGCTCATCAGCGCCCCCAACCTCATCAGCGGGATCACCGGAGGCTCCGGGATAATCACCGGCGGGGGCAAGGGCGGATTCACCACGCGGGAATTGGATTACCTGATCAACACGATGAACGCCGGCAGCCTGCCCGCCCAGCTTTCCGACGAGCCGATCAGCGAGCAGCAGGTGGGTCCGACGCTGGGGGCGGACAATCTCTATCGCGGGCTGCTGGCCTGCGGGTTCGGGCTGATCGTCGTGGCGGTGTTCCTGGTCTCCTATTACTACGTCGCGGGCATGGTCGCGTTCATCGCCGTGCTGATGAACCTGGTGCTGATCCTCGGAACCATGTGCGCGCTCAACGCGACGTTCACCTTGCCGAGCATCGCCGGGATCGTGCTGTCGATCGGCACGGCCGTGGACGCCAACGTGCTGATCTTCGAGCGACTGCGCGAAGAGCAGCACAAGAACTTGCCGCTGCGGATGGCGCTGCGCAACAGCTACGCGCAGGCGCGAAGCGCGATCATCGACTCGAACATGACGAGCATCATCACCTCGCTGTGTCTCTACGCGTTCGGATCGGAAGAGGTGAAAGGTTTCGGCCTGACGCTGATCATCGGGATCGGCGCCAGCCTGTTCACGGCGTTGTACGTGACCAAGACGATTTTCGGGCTGATGATCGACAAGTTCGGGATGACGCACCTGGGGAGCTTGCCGCTGACGTTCCCGAAGTGGGACCGGCTGCTGAAGCCCAACATCGACTGGATGGGGATGGCGTGGATTTTCTACACGTTTAGCATCATCATGCTGGTGTCGGGGATGACCTTGTTTGTGCTCAAGGCCAGGCAGGGGCGGATGATGGACATCGAATTCGCCACCGGCACGTCGCTGCAGTTTCAACTGAAGCATCCGATGGTGCAGGACGACGTGCGCAAGCTCATTGAAGCCGAAGGCCGCAAGGAGCCGCAGGCCCTGCCGGCCCCGAGCGTGGTGGCGGTGGGGACCGACCGGCTGCACTACCAGGTGGTCGTGCCGAACGATAAGAAAGACGAGGTGCGCGCGGCCGTTTTGGAGGCGATGCAGGGGAATCTCCAGATTCAACTTCCGTCGGACTTTGTGGGCGCGGCGTCGGAGTACAAGGATGCGGCCGACAAAGAGGTATTGCCGATCAGCAGCGCGTTTTCGGTCGATGGTTACACCCCGCCGGCGGCGGCGAGTCATCCCGGCGGAGTGGCGATCGTGCTGAGAAACATTTCTCCGCCGCTGTCGGTGCAGGAAATCACCAAGCGGCTGGACAACCAGCGGCTGTCGAGTTCGTCGGCGACGACCGGATCGGTGCAATACACGGTTGAAGGACCCGGCGATCCGAGCAAGCCGACCTCCTTTGCCGTCGTGATCGGCTGGAACTCCGCCGTCGCCTATGAAGCGGACGTCGGCAGGTGGATGGGCGAGCTGGCCCAGCCGCTCTGGGGATTGGTCAAGGACGCCGTGAATCATCCCCCCTCATTCGAGCAGGAGACCAATTTCGATCCCCAGCTCGCCGGCGAGATGCAGCAGGACGCCTTCCTGGCCCTGACCTTCTCGATCGTCGCGATCATGATCTACATCTGGGTGCGGTTCGGGAACTTCAAGTACGGCTCGGCCACGGTGATCGCGCTCATACACGACACGTTCTTCACACTCGCGGGGCTGGGCTTCGCACATTACATATCGGATTACTGGCCGCATAATTTCCTGCAAATCGAGCCGTTCCGCATCAACCTGACGGTGGTGGCTGGCATTTTGACCATCATGAGCTATTCCATGATCGATACGATCGTGGTCTTCGACCGCATCCGCGAAAACCGCGGACGCTACGGTCACCTCGATCGCAACGTCATCAACACGGCCATCAATCAAACCCTTTCCCGCACCTTGCTGACCTGCGGAACCACCATCATGACCGTCTCGTTCATGTATTTCATTGGCGGAGCGGGCATCCACGGCTTTACTTTCGTCCTGCTCATTGGCATATTAGTGGGAACGTATTCGTCGGTGGCGATCGCGGCGCCCCTGCTCTTGTGGGGCAAGGACGTAAAGCGCCCAACCGGCGTGATGCAAGCGCCCGTCGGGCAACTTCCACGGGCGAGCGTTTAAGACAAATCCAGGATCGGTCGCTGGGAAAGGAGTCCCGCACATGCGCAAAGACGTAAAATTCGGACTGACGATCGGGGCGATTCTTGTCGTTACCCTCGTTGTATATGTGATCGTTCTATCGCGCGGACCGGCGGTGCCGGCCAGGATCGGCGTCGTGATGCCGGGGGCATCCGACCGCCCGGCCGATCAGATCGATTCAACGCCAACGCCATCCCCGCATACCGATGTGGCGGACAATTCCGCGCCCGATCAGCCGGCGTCGCCGGGCGGCACCGATATGGCGGCGGCGCCGACGCCCGGGACTGACGCGATCGCTCCCGCGACGCAGCCGGCGGCGGGCGGCGAGTCGAAGACCGACTGGGACCGTGCCTTGAGCAACGGGCTGCCGCCCAGCTTGTCGGCCCCGGCGGCCCCGGAACATACGGTGACGCCGATGATCGATTCGTCGGCCATGAATGGCGCGCGCGATGGGGTGAGCCGCGATGTCAATACGCCGGTGATCGATACGCTGCCGACGACGCAGCCATCCAGCCAATTTGCCGCCGGTGGATACGGGTCTGATGCGAGTTCCACGGCGACGGCTGCGCCGGTTCCGGCCGCCGGGCCGCGCACCCATCGGGTCGAGGCCGGTGAATCGCCCTACTCGATCGCCCAGAGCGTTTATGGCAATTCGCGGTATTACAAGAGGATTCTCGCTGCCAATCCGGGACTCGACCCGCGACATCTCAAGATTGGGCAGATTCTGGTCATTCCGGAACTGACGGACCAGGAGAAGAATCCCCCCTCGGCGGCCGGTGCGGCCGAAGTTTCTACGCATGTGGATTCGGCGACGATGTACACGGTGCTTTCGGGGGATACGCTGGAGAGCATTTCCCGCAAGCTCTACGGCTCGGCGGGGATGATCGACAAGCTGTATCTGGCGAACCAATCACTTATCGGACCGGACGCGAACGTGCTGAGAATCGGCTGGGTGCTGAAGCTGCCCCAGCCTCCCACCGTCGCCAGTGCTCAACGATAGAGGGATTGCGGCGTTTTCACCATGGCATAAAGCCTGAATTAGCAAGATATTATAGAGAAAGTCCCGGCGCCGATGCGGCATTGCTGAATCGACTGCATTCCGGAAAGAGTGACCCCCTGCGACGTTTTTTCATTGCTTATATCGGTGACCGTGGGCATAATTATTGCGGTCTTGGTGCATGTCGGTAGGCAGTGCAGAACACGTCAGTGAAGAGCATCTATGAAACGCGCCGCGACTTGGGCAACTGGGTTGGTGTTACTTGTCTCCGGTTCAGCCGGTGCATTTGTTATCCAGCCGAATGATAATCTCGCGGACGAGAGCGCCGTTAGCCGCGGCGCGGACAACTCCTCTCTCTCGGCCAATGGTTTGATCAAGTTCCCGAAAACGGGTGCGGCAGTTTCGCTGGCATCCAATGCGGACGCCGTCTTCAGCCCCATGGCCCAAACCAAGACCCAATGGATTGATGCCAATGGGAACCTGGAGCAAAAGGCGGCCTCGCCGTTATCGTTGAAGGAGGATTCCAACGCGGTTGAGCCGCCTCAGGACGACGGCGGCCTAGCCCAGCGTGTTTCGATGTCTGAACCGGTGGCGTCGTCTTCCGGGCCCGCACCCAAGGAGGCGCCAATGCCTCGGGCGGGATGGATCGGCCTGGCTGGTGTCCTGGGCGTCATGGCAGCGCGATGGATCAGCGCGGCAAGACGGTCCCGGGCCAAATCGGCGGCGGGTTGATCGATTCGGGAGAAAATCCGAACAGGGAAGGGAAAACGGGCGGTGCGCGGAGCTCCGCCTTTTTTATTGCGCCGATCGCGGTTTGCAATTACAGAGCCGGGGCGTGTCGCCCCGGTCTTCCGGGCCGACACGGGTGCGGCTCCGTGAAGGAATCATCCCCGCGCCCGGCTGTGTTCCTCGAGGCGTTGAAGCAGTTCGCTGGCTTCCTCTTCGTGTTCCCCGACGCTGGTGGTCCATACCAGAGGCTCGTTGCGCTGCACCGCCCGCTCGATCCGGCGGCAGGCGCTGATCACCGTGCTGTGATTGCGCTTGCCCATTCGCATGCCGATCTCCGGGAAACTCAGCTTCGCGGTTTTTCGCACGAGGTACATCGCCACGCTGCGGGCGAGGCTGATGGTGCGCTGGCGCCGGCCGGACATCAGGTCCTTGTGCTCCAGGCCGAAATACTCACAAACCGATTGGAGAATGTTGTCCGGGCGAACGGGCGCGACCATCTGGCGATCGAGATCGCCGAGCGATTCCTGGGCCGTGAGGACGTCGGGAATCCGGCCGGTGAGCTTGACGTGTGCGGCGATGCGCGTGATGGCGCCTTCGAGTTCGCGGACGTTCTGCGTCACCCGGCGCGCGATCCAGCCGACGACCTCCTCCGGCAGGCACAGCCCGCCGCGGTGCGAGAGGCTGCGGAGAATCTCGCATCGGGTCGCGAAATTCGGCGGATCGATCCGAACCACCATCCCGCTGACGAAGCGGTTCACCAGCGATTCCCCGAATTCCTCGATCATCTTGGGATGATGGTCGCTGGCCATGACGACCTGGCGGCCCATGGCTTCGATGGCGTTGAAGGTATGCAGGAACTCCTCCTGGGTCGCCTTCTTGCCGCCGAGGAAATGAACGTCGTCGATGACCAGCAGATCGAGATCGCGCATTTTCCTGCGGAAATTGTCGAGCTTGTTGGCCCTCAATGCGGTGAGAAATTCGTTGGTGAATTCCTCGCCGGTCAGATAGGTCCAGCGCTTGGTTGGGTGATGCGAGATGAAATGCCTGCAAAGGCCCTGGATCAAATGAGTCTTGCCCAGGCCGCATCCGCCGTGGATGAACAGGGGGTTGTACTGCGCGCCGGGGAATTCGGCGACGTGGAGGGCGCTGGTGTAGGCGAGTCGATTGCATTGGCCGACGACGAAAGTTTCGATGTCGTGTCGGAGCCGGGGCTTGCTGGATTGGTAGGCGTCGTCCGCGGCGGAAGTCGGGCGGCGGGGACTCATGACCGGAAGCGCCTTGCAAATCGTCTCGCTGGCGGCCGCGGCGGCGCGGTTCTCGGCGGCAACCTCGGCGCGAACGTCGGGACGCGGGATGACTGATGTCGCAGAAAGAATGGGCGACCCGGTAAACGGCGCCGCCACCGCCTGCGCCAAAGCCTTTCCCTCATCCCTGCCCCTGGCGTGCGCGGCGGGCTTATCCGAAGGAGCGTCGGTGGTGTTCACCTCAAACAACTGCGGCACGACGCTGAACCGCACCGGCAGCGAGCAGCCCAGAACTTCATGCGCCGCATCCTGAATGGGCTGGCCAAAGTGGGAACCGATCCACTCGCTGATGAATTCGTTGGGCACGGCGATTTCCAGCCCGTCCTGCCTCAGATCCAGGCGCGTGGAATTGTTGAACCAAACGTGAAACCGCTGTTGCCCCACTCTTTGCGCGATCGCGTTGGCCAGCTTCGTCAACTGCGGATCGTGTGCACTGATGCAACTCACGCCGACTCCTTTCCCTGCAAAACCGTGTGCGGCCGACCCGGCGGTTCACAAAAGCCATCCGATCGGGTCGGCTGGCCACCGAGGGACCGGATCAAGGAAACTTAACCCTGGCTCTCCGCCGATGCCGTCCGATGCGCCCAGCCCCTGGCAAGGCGCAGCATTTCCCTCATCCATGGCCGGCATCCTGCCCTGCCCTGGGAAAAACCAAACCTTAATCATCCGTGAATCGGCGACGAAAATAGTCTGCGATAACAGCGCTGGCAAGGGAAACTTTATCGGATTTTCGGTTCACAACGATGGAACCATCGGTAGGACCGTTACGGTTTGTTTAAAAATTCTTTTTTTCAACTTTTAGTCCACTGTATTATCGGACGGTGCACGGCCGGTGGACAGAATGGGGAATATCCTCGTCCGTTGGAGCCGTGTCATTATTTGCACGAACGCAGGTCGCGGATCATCGCCACCCGCGCCGCGATCCGCTGCATTCCGTGACGAAAATACAACCTCAACGCCGGCTCATTTTTTGAATCAACGGCCAGGGTCAGGCTACGGCGGTGGTCAGCAACGATCAGGTGCATCGCCTGCTGCATGAGGACGGTCCCCAGCCCTTTTCCCCTCGCCTGCTCCGAAAGGCCGAGATAAACCAGCTCAACGGCATCGGTATGGGGGATTCGGCTCAGCAGCAGCACGCCGCGCGGCTGGTCATTTTCCACCAGCAACTGCCACATCCCTGGGACGTGCTCGCCGGTTGCCCGATGTCCCGCGATGATGTCTTCGATGTCGCGCAGCCCGCCGAGGGCCGGACAATCCAGGCTGTCCCGATAACTTTGCACGATGCCGTCGGCAAATAGGCCGTGGTTCTCGGGCGAATAGGCCAAAAACCGCATCGCATCCGGCAGCGGCGGAGACTTCGCGACGCGGGGGACGGTGCCTTGCAGGTAGATCAACTCGGCCACTTGGGTGAAGCCGAGGCTGGCAAAGAGCTGCCGAGCCTGCGCATGCTCGGGCTCGAAGAGCGCCTGGGTCAGGTGCACCTCGCGTTGGGCGAAGTAATCGCATAACTCGGTGACGAGTTGGGCGGCGGCGGGGACGGTGGAATCGGTGATGTTTGAACCCGTCAACAGCAGGAGCGTTTTTCCGGGATTGAGGACCGGCAGTACCGCCCAAAGGAGCTTCCCGCGGCTCTCGGCCACCCACATCGCCGACAGATCGATGCGCCGCTGGGGGGTGGAGTGGATGAATTCCGCCACCTGGGCGGCCGATGGGGGCTGGCCGGGGGCGCTCAGGATCATGGCCGCGGCGGCCTGGAGCTCGATTCGCCTGGCCGGGCGGCAAATGACCGCCGGGCCGCTGTCCGGCCGGGCCGCCAAAAGAGAATTTGACATCACCGCCACGGAACGTAAGAATAACCCCGGCCAGGTGGAATGGCCATTATTTTCCACGCCCGCCTCGACCGCGGAGAGCTTCACCATGTTATGGCGATTGCCGATTGCAGGAATGCTGGTTGTTTTTGCGCTGGCGGCTCCGGTGCGGGCGGACTATCCCCAGCCCAGCCCCTACCCGGTCTCCTGGGAACTGACGGTGACTCATTCGCTGCCCAAGCGCATCGTCGTGCAGGGGCCGGGCGATGCCAATCCCGCGGCCTACTGGTACATGACCTATCACGTCGTCAATAACACCGATCGAGACAAGATTTTGTTTTATCCCAATTTCGAGATGATGCTCGAAGACGGCCAGGTGATCCGCAGCGATATGGGCATCTCCCCCGGCGTGTTCGACGCCATCAAACGGCACGAGCATTTGAAATACCTGCAAAGCGAGGATCTCATCGGCGGCGAGTTGCTCCAGGGCGAGGATCAATCCAAGGACGGCGTGGCGATCTGGGCCGAGCCGCGATTGCGGATGGGCACGTTCACCATCTTCTGCTCCGGGTTCTGGGGCGAAAGCGCCACGGTGACGGTCGATGGCAAGGACGTGACCCTTCACAAAACCCTGCAGATGACTTATCACCTCGATTCCGACGAGAACCATCCGGGCGGCGGAGACCTGGTGGCCAAGGACGAACAGTACGTCATGCGATAAAGGTGAATGCAACAAGGGCAAATATATGGCACATAAAAAAGGACAGGGTTCCACCCGCAACGGCCGCGACAGCAATCCACAGTATCTCGGCGTCAAGGCGTATGGCGGACAAACGATCACGGCCGGATCGATCATCGTTCGGCAGCGGGGCACGCGGTTCGAGCCGGGCTTCAACGTGGGAATCGGCGTCAACCACACGCTCTTCGCGCTAAAGCCCGGCAAAGTGGAATTTCAAGGCCGCAAGGTGCACGATGCGCGCTTCGGAACCCGCGACAGCCTGAGGCGACGCCGGATCACCGTGAATTTTTGCAAAGCCCACGGAAGTTCTTCCGTGGGTTTTTGATTCCGCCCATGTTCATCGACGAAGCCATCATTCAAGTGAAAGCCGGCGACGGCGGCGACGGGTGCGTCTCCTTCCGCCGCGAGAAATACGTCCCCAAGGGCGGCCCCGACGGCGGCGACGGAGGCGATGGCGGCAGCGTCATTCTCCTCGCCGATCCCAATAAGGATACCCTGCTCGATTTCGCCGGCCGGCATCATTGGAAGGCGGCCCGCGGCCAGGCCGGAATGGGCAAAAAAATGTCCGGACTCAGCGGGGACGATCTGATCATTCAGGTCCCGCCGGGAACGCTCGTTTACGACGCCGAGCACCAATTGCTCCTGGCCGATCTGGATGCGCCGAGAAGCGCGTGGTCGTCGCCCGCAAGGGAAAAGGCGGCCGCGGCAATTGGCGATTCAAATCCTCCACCAACCAGGCCCCGCGCCATGCCGAGCCGGGCACAGAAGGCCAGGAACGCCGATTGCGCTTGGAACTGAAGCTCATCGCCAACGTCGGCCTGGTCGGAATGCCCAACGCCGGAAAGAGCACGCTGCTGCGCTTGATCTCGGCCGCCAGGCCCAAGGTCGCCGATTATCCGTTCACAACCCTCGACCCGCAGCTCGGGATCGTGCAGCTCGACGGCGATCGGCGAATGGTCTTCGCGGACATTCCCGGCTTGATCGAGGGCGCTCAGCACGGCCACGGTCTGGGCCACGCTTTTTTGCGCCACATCGAACGCACCAAGATCATCGTGCACATGCTCGACATGTATCCGATGGACGGCTCCGACCCGGCCGAGAACTATCGCAAGATTCGCCGCGAGTTGGAGGCGTTCAGTCCCGCCCTGGCCGAGAAACGGGAAATCATCGCCGCCAACAAAATGGACCTGGCCATCGACAATGACGCGATCGACCGGCTTGGCAAGGAACTGAGCCCCAAGCGGGTCTACGCCATAAGCGGCGCCAGCCGCCAAGGGGTGGAAGATTTGCTCTCGCTGCTTTGGAGGATCCTACAGGATATCAAGGCCCAGAGACCGCTCGGCCAACTCGTGGAGGATTCGCCCCATGGCTTGGCCGAATGATCTTCAGGTCGCGCTCAAGGAATGGGCCAGCGTTTGTGACGCTCTGTCGCGTGGCCGGCAAATCATTTTGCTCCGCAAGGGCGGCATCTACGAATCCGCGGGGGAATTCGAAATCGAGCATCGCCGGTTTCTGCTGCTGCCCACCTACCTGCATCAAAACGCCGCCATGCTGAAAGATGGCGAACGCGCCGGCCTGACAAAGCTCGCGGCGGAGCCGGAGAGAATCGAAATCTCCCTCGCCGGCGACATCACCGACATCGTTCCGATGACCCGCCGGGCGGCGATGGATGCCCTGGATGATGAGCATATATGGTCGAGCCCTCTTTTCGACATGCGGTTTAACTATCGGCCGGAGAATCCGCTTTATTTGCTGCTGGTGCGGGCCTATCGGCTTGCTCGGGCGGTCACAATCGATAACACGCCAGCGTATGCCGGGTGCAAAAGCTGGGTCCCGCTGGAGCGTATCGTCGAAACCGCGGATGCCGCCGCGGTCCTGGATGATGCCCAATACGCCCGGCGGAGAGACGCCATTTTGCGACGGGTGACGGCCCCCTAAATGAAAAACCTTGGCTCAGGGACAACTGCGACCTATTTAGCGGCGGTGCGAAGCACCGCGGGTTACGCCGATGTCCCGGAATCCCGGACGCCTATTTACATGCTTTCTCCTTTTTCCACCCGGCCCTTTGCTCTAAACTGTCTCCCCGGCCATGGCCTCAGAACGATCCCAAACCGTCGTCTCCGGAACCGGGCAAACCCGCGCCGGTGGAATCCGCGAGCAATTCTCGGCCGAGGAACTGTCCATCGTTCTTTCGCATTTCGACATCGGTGTGATCGATTCGATCGTGGAATTCCCGCGCGGCTCGCGCAAAGCGCCGAAACTTCTCATCGTCAGCGAACAGGGAAAATTCCTGCTGAAGCGCCGCGCCCGCGGAAAGGACGATCCCTTCAAGGTCGCCTTCACCCATGCCCTTCAGCTTTACCTGGCCAGCAAGCAGTTTCCTCTTCCGCATCTCATCGGCACGCGCAAGGACAACAACTCCATGCTCCAATGGCGCAACGGCGTGTATGAACTGTTCGAATACATCCCCGGCCAACCCTATCCGCAAACGCTGGAGGCGACGTTCGACAGCGGGAGAATTCTCTCGCTCTATCACAAGCTGCTGGAGGAATTCAAAAGCGAATGGCAACCGCCCAGCGGCAGCTATCACGCGGCGGCCGCGGTGGATTCGGGCCTGCGCACCATTTCCGCCGGCGTGCCCGATACCGAAGACAACCGCGAGGTCACTCAGTTGCTCAACTTCCTGCTCTCGACCTATCGGAAATGCGGCGAGAGAGTGCAATCGCTGGGGATCGATAACTGGCCCAAGCAGATCGTTCACGCCGACTGGCATCCGGGGAACATGCTCTTCCGCGACAACCGCGTGGTGGCGGTGATCGACTACGACAGCGCCCGGCTCTTGCCGCGGATCATCGACGTCGCCAACGGCTCGCTCCAGTTCTCGATCATCGGCGGGGATGACGACGTGTCGAAATGGCCGGATTATCTCGATGAATCGCGCTTCAAGCGCTTCCTGCGCGGATATGACGAGGTGTTGCTTCTCTCCCAGGCGGAGATTCGAACCATTCCGCTGCTGATGATGGAAGCCCTCATCGCCGAGGCCGTTTTCCCCATCGCCGCCACGGGGTCTTTCGGCAAAGTCGATGGGATGCCGTTTTTGCAGATGGTTCAGCGCAAAGTGCTGTGGATTCAGAAAAGTTACGACCGGCTCGTCGAGCTGGCCGATGGTTAGGCGCGGGTAATAACAAAGCAGGTTTGTCTTGACTGACGATTCGCGGAAATTTCTCTTCGCGGTGGCGATGCTGGCGGCTATTTTTTTGCCGCCGGGCGGCGCGGTTTCCATCGCCGATCCGGAGCCGGCCAATTCGGCGGCGGCAACCCAACCCGCGGTCTCGCAGCGCCAACTGCAAATGTGGGTTGAGCAGCTCGGCAGCGACGATCCGCAGTCGCGGCGCGAGGCCCTCGGCCAACTGATGGACCTGAAATCCCAGGCCCTGCCCTCGCTTCGCGCCGCCCTGATGTCAAACCATCAACTCCTTCCCCAGCAGGTGGCCGCCATTCACCAGGCCGTCACCCAGCTTTTCCTGGCCGGCCAGCCGTACCCGTTCGCCACCGATCCGCGCCAGGACATCGGATTTCTCGGCCTGCAATGGCCATGGGATGCCCCGGGCCAACCCCCCGACGGCGTGCTGGTCTGGGCGCGAATCCCCGGTTTCGCGGCCTACCGGATGCTTCAGCCCGGAGACATCATCGTTAAGATCCTCCGTCAGCCCGCGCAGCCGGATATCGAGTTGCATGACTTCAATCAGTTCACCAATCTGGTGAGGCTAAATCATGCCGGCGCGATGCTTCGGTTGGAAATCCTTCGCTACGGCCGGCGGATGGACGTCTCCATCCGGCTCGATCATCGCCCGCTTCAGGCGAATCAGGACATTGCGATCATGCAGCAATGGCTCAACGCCCGCTCACAAGCCGCGGAGGAATTTTGGAACCACGAGTTCTCATCGATCGATCCCGCCCAGGCGACATCCTCATCCCAGCCATGATCGATCCCTATCAACGGATTCTCGATTGTCTCTCCGCCTGCCGGCGCGTGCTGATCACGACGCATGCGCGTCCCGACGGGGATGCCCTCGGCACGGCCGCGGCGATGGCGCTGGCCCTTCGCCGACAGGGGATCGACAGCGATGTCCTTCTGTTCAACCGCCTTCCGCGCAAATACGCTTTTCTGTTCACCGAGAACAAGATCATCTATCACGATGTCGAAGCCGGCTGGCCGAAATCTTATTCGCTCGATTCCTTCGATGCCCTCCTGGTGGTGGATACGGGGACGTGGTCGCAACTGCCCGGCTTGAAGGAGCAACTTGACGGCTGGAAGCGCCGCGCCTGGTGCTGGATCATCATCTCACGCAGGAGGACTGGGCGGACGTGAAGCTGATCGACACCGAAGCCGCCGCCGCCGGCGAAATCGCCGCGACGCTCCTGGCCCGCTGGAAAATCCCCATCGACAAATCGATCGCCACGGCCCTGTTCGTCGCCATCGCCAGCGACACCGGCTGGTTCCAGTTCAGCAACACCCGCCCCGCCACGCTGCGCCTCGCGGCCGATCTCATGGAGGCCGGCGTTGACACCGACAGCATGTATCAGCACCTCTATCAAAACGAGAACCCCGAGCGCGTGGCCCTGCAAACGCGGACGCAGGATTCCCTGGAGTTGCTGGAGGATGGCCGTCTGGCGGTCATGCGCGTGCGCAGAACCGATTTCGACCAAACCGGCGCGAAGTCCGAGGACACGGAGAACCTGATCAACATCCCCTTGCAGATTCGGACGGTGGAGGTATCGATATTGATGATCGAGCCGCCGGACGATGCCCCCATTCGCGTGAGTCTGCGGAGCAAGGGTCAGGTGGACGTGGCGAGATTCGCCGAGCAATTCGGCGGCGGCGGCCACGCCCGCGCCGCCGGCTTGAAAATCCCCGGCTCGCTTCAGGAAGTCCATGATCGCGTCGTAGCCGCGATGGCAAAGGCGATGGCCGTGAACCCGGATTGACTATGCCCGCCATTCGCCGCTCAAAGAAGAAGCTCAGCCCCAGGCGGATCAAAGCCCTGGCAGCGCTGCGCGCAAGATCGACGCCGAGGAAACTGTCGCCATTCGCGCAGGCCCGTGAGATATTCAGTCGCCACCAACGGTGGCGGACTTCACCAATTATGTTTAGAAAATTGAGGAATTAGTAGTGCTGATCGAATAATTTCCTACTTGAAAACATCGACGATAGCAGCGACGGAGACCCAAAGGATGGCGATCCCGGCAACTGCAAAATGTTCGGGCTTTACAATCGCTTGTGCCCAGGAGGCACCGAAGGCGCAACACAAGAGTAATGGACCAACGACGAGACCCGCTCCCGTCAAAAAACAGATTATGCACTTTGGAAGCTCCGGGGTATCTTTCCGAATCAATAAAGCTACAACGTAAACTAGGAGAAGCAGGAGTCCGACCGACAATTCGATCGCCACGATCCCGTGTTCGGTCACTTGTTCTCGTCCTCTTTTGTGTGACCAGATATTGCTCCAGTGGACACTCCTATCGCTGCGCCCACTATGCCCCCAAGGAATCCTCCGACCGGACCGACTAACAATGAGCCAATTGCCGAGCCGAGAATTATTCCTCCAATTGCTCCTGATCCTGCCGCCATATAACTCGTCGAAGAACCCAAGGTCGAAGGCTGCGAGTGCGGATTTTCGGGAACCATACCCATATTAGTTGAGCTAGCCGGCGGTGACTGAACATTAAGCGGATCGTTCTCAACCATACCAATCTTATTACATCTCCGCTGCCGAATTGCAAATTTAGGGATAAAAATATCAGTCAATTTTGAGTGCCCTACCGCCCCAAAACCCCCAAAATTGACCAATTCTGCCAAGTCTGTAAAATATCACTTTGCACCAGCGGAATTTGGCGGAACCTGAACTATGGCGAGAGTCGCACTTGAAAAAGTAACCAAAATCTTCCCCGGCGGCGTCAAGGCCGTCGATTCCATCAATCTTCACATCGCCGATCGCGAATTCGTCGTCCTCGTCGGTCCATCCGGCTGTGGAAAAACCACCACGCTCCGCATGGTGGCCGGACTCGAGGAAATCACCGAGGGAATCATCAAAATCGGCGAGCGCGTCGTGAACGATGTCCCGCCCAAGAGCCGCGATATCGCCATGGTTTTTCAGAATTACGCGCTCTATCCCCACATGACGGTTTACAAGAACATGGCCTTCGGCCTGAAACTTCGCGGGATGCCCAAGGCGGAGATCAAAAAGCGGGTTGGCGAGGCGGCCAAGATCCTTGAAATCGAACACCTGATGAATCGCAAGCCCAAGGAACTATCCGGCGGACAGCGGCAGCGGGTTGCGGTGGGGCGGGCGATCGTTCGCGAGCCGTCGGCGTTTCTGTTCGACGAGCCGCTGTCCAATCTCGACGCAAAACTTCGCGTGACCACGCGGGCCGAACTCAAGCGGCTTCATCAACGCCTGCGGACGACGACGATTTATGTCACCCACGACCAGGAAGAGGCGATGACCCTGGGCGACCGGATCGTGGTCATGAAGGACGGCGTCATTCAGCAGGCGGACACGCCGCTGCGGACCTATAATGGGCCTGTCAACCGTTTCGTGGCCGGTTTTATCGGAATGCCCCCGATGAACTTCTTCAACGGGGCGATCCGCAGCAATAGCGGCCGGCTGAGCTTCGAGGAAGGCAAGCTGGACGGGGCTCGTGCGGGGCAAATCGCATCGGTTCCGAGCAGCGGAAAGCCGCAGGA
This sequence comes from uncultured Phycisphaerales bacterium, assembly GCA_963783845.1. GTDB lineage: Bacteria > Planctomycetota > Phycisphaerae > Tepidisphaerales > Tepidisphaeraceae > PALSA-1353. The sequence goes on along the minus strand of CAWAPL010000017.1, from coordinate 10,219 downwards.
TGGGCCGGTTGCGATGTCCGGCGAGTTGACCTTGCCCGGCAACGGGTTTACGCTTTGGCTGGATGATTTGTCCCCGGCGGTGAAGGATCGCCTTGGTTCCCGTGTCGGAACCCATTCGGTGATGGGCATTCGCCCGGAGCATTTGCATTTGCATCCGGTCGAAGGATCGGCGGCGATCAAGGTTCGGTTGAACGTGATCGAGCCGCTGGGAAGCCATATGGACGTTTATATGAGCACCTCTCTGCACGACTACGTGGTTGGGCGATTGGAAGCCCAGAGCGGCGTGCAGGTGGGAGCGGAGGCGACGATTTACGTCGATCTTCGCAAGGCTCATTTTTTTGAACCCGGAGATACCGGGATGAACCTGAGCCTGGAGACATCGTCTCCTACTAACGAGCCGACCCATGCACTTGCTTAAGCAGATGCATGGACCGAGCCCGTCGGCTTTTAGGCCGCCGACCCGAAGTGGCGCGGGTTAGCGGCTGGTGCTTTTGCACTGTAAGTCGTCTTCAGGCTCCAGGGCCGCCAGATTTTGGCCGGCCTTTTTTATTTGGCGGCGGATTTTCAAGAGCGTACAAACATGAACTCGCAGGAACTGATCCGAATCGTGGACGGCATCGCTCGGGACAAGAACATCGAGCGGGACCAGATCTACAACGACATCGAGCAGGCGGTGGCGTCCGGGCTGCGCAAGCAGTTCAACACCGAGGAAGCCAGCGAATTCGTCGTCAAGGTGGACCGTGTATCGGGCCTGATCACCGCGGCCCGGCTGGGAGTGGAAGTGCCGCTGTCGGTGGTCGGCCGCATCGGCGCCCAAACCGTCAAGCAGGTGATGATCCAGCTCATCCGCCAGGACGAGCGCGGCAGCATCTACGAGGAATACAAGGACCGGGTGGGCACGATCATCACGGGGACCGTCGCCCGCTTCGAGCGCGACACCATGATCGTCACCCTGCTGCGCAACATCGAGGGGATCATGCCGCGCAGCGAGCAGATCCCCGGCGAGGTGCATCAGGTCGGGGAGCGCGTGCAGGGCCTGATCCTGGAAGTGCGCGACACGCCCAGCGCGGTGAAGATCATCCTCAGCCGCAGCCATCCGGAACTGATCCGCCGCCTCTTCGAGCGCGAAGTGCCCGAAGTCGGCGAGCGGACGATCGAGATCAAGGCCCTGGCTCGCGAGCCGGGACACCGCACGAAGATCGCCGTCAGCTCCATCGATTCCAAGGTGGACGCGGTTGGGGCCTGCGTCGGCGTGCGCGGAAGCCGGATCAAGAACATCGTGGACGAACTCGGCGGGGAGAAGATCGACATCGTTCGCTGGAACGAATCGAGCCAGATCCTCATCAGCAACGCGCTGAAGCCCGCGGAGGTGGCGGAGGTGGCGCTGTGCTTTGAGCTCGGCCGGGCCACGGTCGTCGTCAACGAGGACCAGCTTTCGCTGGCGATCGGGAAGCGGGGCCAGAACGTCCGCCTGGCGGCGCGGCTGACGGGTTGGGACATCGACATCCTCACGCCCACGGAATTCCAGAAGGGCGTGCAGCGCGTGGATTCAACCCTCAAGAGCATCGAGGGAATCACCAAGGAGATGATCGACAAGGTGATCGTGCTCGGGCTGATCGACGTGCGCGATCTGGAGGAAGTGGGAATCGGGCCGCTGATGGAAGAGCTTTCGCTGGACGAGGAGACGGCCCAGAAGGTGGTGGAGCGCTGCGCCGCGGAGGCGAAGATCGTGGCCGTGGAGCAGGAAGCGAAGAAGATCGCCGACGCGTCGGCGAAGGCGGCGGCGGCCGCCAGCCAGGCCGCCGACAAGGCGGCGCTTCTGGCCCTCGGCGAGCCGGCCGCGCCGGCCGAGGAAAAGATGCCCGGGGCCCTGGAATCCGCGACCGGCGGGTCGCCGGAAGTCATCGTCCACAAGGAATCCATCACCACGGCGGAAGGCGAGGATCTCAGCGTCGAGGAGCAGGCCGTCCACGGCATCGCCGAATCGACCGATGTCAGCGCGGCTAAGCCGCTGGACGCGGATGAAGACGAAAATCGCTCGGCGGCGCTGGCCGAAGGACACGAGGCGCCCCCTTCGGATGACCCGAATCGAGCGTAGGCACGAGGAATCGAGTTCGAGATTTTTTGGAGATTTGGTTTGGCAAAAGGCATTCGAGTCAACCTGTTGGCCAAGGAACTTGGCGTGGAGAGCAAGGCGATCCTTCAGAAGCTGAAGGGAGAGGGCCTTGGCGACGCCGCTCCCAACCACATGAGCACGTTGTCGCTCGGATTGGCCGAGTCGGTGCGGGAGTGGTTCAGCAGCGGGCAACTGACCGGCGGCGGCACGGCGGTGGAGACGGCTCCGCCCGTGGAAGTCGCCAAGCCCAAGGCGCGTCGCGGCAAGAAGAAGGAGGAAGCGCCCGCGGCGCCGGAGGCCAGGCCCGAAGAGGCCAAAGCGCCGGCCCCGGCGATCCCCGCGCCGGTGGTCCCGCCGACACCGGCGGCTCCCGAAGCTGAGCCGGAGATTAAAGAACCGGCCGCGGCGAAAGCGGCCCCCATGTCGAAGGCGCCCGGGTCGCCCAAGGCGCATCCCGCGGCGCGCAAGCGCCTGCCGCGCCGAAAGCACCGTCTGCGGCGAAGGCTCCAGCGGCGCCCCAAGCGCCGCCCGCGCCCGTGGAAGTCGCGGCGGCTCCGCCGGCGGAGACGCCGCCGGCGCCGCCGGTTGTCCCGCCCGTATCCCCGCCCGCCGCCGCAGTCAAGCCGGCGGCATCCGCCGCGCCTTCCGGCCCGGCCGTGGTGGCCGGCGCGCCGGAAGCGAACACATTCGCCCGACACGTCCGACGGTGACGCTCGCCAGCCGTGCCGCCGCACATCAGGCCCCGGTGCGCAAGCCGGTGGTGCAGGCGCCGCGACTCACGTCGCTGCAGCCGGCGAAAATCCAGGGGCCGCGCGTGGTTCGCATCGAGAAACAAGAGGAGACCGTGCAGCGAGGGCCGCGTCCCGCGGCGCGTCCCGCCGCCGCCGAATCGCCCGAGATCACCACGCCCGCCGGCCCGCGCACCGGGCGCGGCGTGAAGGCGGCCGACGAAGACGAGGAAGAAACCAAGAAGAAGGCCGCAAAGAAAGGGGGCAGCCTTTCCAGCCGTCGCCGCGGCGTTGACGGTCGCCGTGGCGAAGCCATGGAAAAGCTAAAGGAGTTCACCGACGCCGACCTGATCGCCCGCCGGGATGCCCTCAACGCCGCCGCCACTTCTCGAAACGTGTTCGACAACCATCTTCGCCAGATCGAAAGGCGCGGCACGCATACCCAGGCCAAGACGATAACACAGCGCGGCGAGCCGGTGTCGATCGAGGACCCGGTGACGGTTCGCTCTCTATCGGCGGCGCTGGGGGTCAAGACCAACGACGTGATCGGCAAGCTGATGAAGAGCGGGGTTTTCGCGACGGTCAACCAGGCGCTGGATCACGAGGCGGCCAAGACGCTGGCGCTGGAGTTCGGCATCGAGCTTCAGATCGCGCAGCAGGCGACGCTGGAAGAAGTCCTGGTCGAGGAGATCGAGGCCCGCGAGCAGGACCCGGCCAAGTTGCAGCCCCGGCCCCCGGTGGTGACGATCCTGGGCCACGTCGATCACGGCAAAACCTCGCTGCTGGACAAGATCCGCAACGCCAACGTGGCGGCGGGCGAGGCCGGCGGCATCACGCAGCACACCGCGGCGTGGATGGTGGAGCTTGGCCCCAAGCGAGTCACCTTCATCGATACCCCCGGACATCAGGCCTTCACCGCCATGCGCGCCGCGGCGCCAACATGACCGACGTGGTCGTGCTGGTCGTTTCCGCCGCCGAGGGCGTTCAGCCCCAGACCGTCGAATCGATCAATCACGCCCGGGCGGCGGGAGTTCCCATCGTCGTCGCCCTCAACAAGATGGACCGCGCCGACGCCAACCCCGACATGGTCCTGGGCCAGCTTGCCAAGGAAGGTCTGAATCCGGTCGAGTGGGGCGGCGACACCGAAGTGATTCGGACCAGCGCCACGACGGGCCAGGGAGTTCCGGAACTGATCGAGATTCTGGACCTGCAAAGCCAGATCATGGAATTGAAGGCCGATCCCGCCGCCCCGGCGCGCGGCACGGTCATCGAAAGCCAGATGAACGAGGGCCTTGGCCCCGTGGCGACGGTGCTGGTGCAGAATGGGACGCTGAAAGTCGGCGATATCGGGCTGGCCGGTTCCGGCTTCGGGCGAATTCGCTCTCTGGTCAACGGCCGGGGCGAGATGATTCAGGAGGCGGGGCCCAGCACGCCGGTCACGGTAAGCGGGCTGAGCGAATTGCCCCAGGCGGGCGACAAGTTCTACGCCATGGAAGACATCGAACGCGCCCGCGCCACCGCCGAGGAACGCGGGTCTCGCCAGCGCCAGAGCAGCCTGGCCGGCTCCAACCGCGTCACCCTCGACAACCTTTTCGATTCGATGAAGGCCGAGGAGATCAAGACCATCAACCTGATCATCAAGGGCGACGTGCAAGGCTCGGTGGAAACGCTGGCCAAGACCGTCACCGACGCCAATACCTCCGAGGTGCGCGTGCGCGTGATCCACAGCGCCGTCGGCGGGATCAACGAAAGCGACGTGGAACTCGCCGATGCCTCCAAGGCCGTCATCATCGGGTTCCACGTCGTTCCCGACGAGGCGGCGCGACAGGCGGCGGAGCAACGCCGCGTCGAAATCCGACTCTACCGCATCATTTACGAAATATTCGATGATTTGAAGAAGGCCCTGTCGGGCCTGCTGGAGCCGGAAATCCGCGAAAAGCTCCACGGACACGCCGAAATCCGCAAGGTTTACAAAGTTTCCAAGATCGGCAACGTGGCCGGCTGCTTCGTCACCGACGGGCACCTTCAGCGCGGGAGCAAAATCCGCCTGACCCGCGACGGCGTCGTCGTCACCGACGACCTCTCCCTCGAATCGCTCAAGCGGATCAAGGACGACGTCAAGGAGGTGAAGGCCGGCCTGGAATGCGGGCTCAAAATCAGCGGGTATGACGACATCAAGATCGGCGACATTCTGGAAGCGTACGTCCGCGAAACGTTCCAGCGAACGCTGTGATAAAGCGTGACCATCGGCGTGCTGCAAATCGAGATCGCCATCCCCGACGCGATGTCCCTGAAGGACAAGCGCCGCGTGGTCAAGAGCATCAAGGATCGGATCGCGCACGCGCACAACGTTTCCATCGCCGAGGTCGGGGCCTTGGACGAGCATCGGCGGTCGATTCTCGGCATGGCCATGGTGAGCAACGACGGCCGGTACGTGGAAGGGGCGCTGAGCAAGCTGGTTGATTTCGTGCGCTCCGTGCCGCAGGCGTCGCTGGTGGACTATCAAATAGAGTTGTTGTGAGGACCCGATGTCCCGTCGAACCGAACGTCTGGCCAGCACGATCCAGCAGGAACTCGCGCAGATCATCCTGCGGGACCCTGAACGATCCCCGGCTCACCGGGATGCCCAGCATCACCCGCGTGAAGGTCAGCCCGGACCTGTCGATCGCCGACGTTTACGTGACGATCATGGGGACCGACGGCCAGAAGACCGCGGCGCTGAACGCGCTGCGCCATTCGGCCGGGCTGATGCGAACCAAGCTGACGCATTCCCTGACCCTGCGCGTGGCTCCGTACGTGAAGTTCCATCTGGATGAGGACTTGAAAAAAGAACTGGAGCTTATGGAAGCGCTGAGGAAAGTCTCCGAGGAAAACGCCGAGCTGGATCGCCGCCGCTCGGCCAATGACGGAAAACCCGAATGAAAAACGCCGGCAAGCACAGCGACGAATTGAAGCAATTGTTCAAGCGCCTTTTGCGCGAGGGCAAGCCCGAGCCCCGGCAGGCCCTCGAGCCGCTGGAAGCGCTGGTGCGCGGGGCCATGAGCTATGACGTCACCGATTCCCGTGCCGCCGACGCCATGAAGGCCATCAGCAAGGAGTTCGTCGATCTGAACGAGCTGCGCGTGGCCACGGACCTGGAAGTCCACGAGATGCTGGGCGTGCGATATCCGGCCATCGAGGAGCGCGTGGCCATGATCACGCAATGCCTCAACGCCATTTTCGAGCGCGAGCAGACGATGAGCCTGGACCGGCTCAAGGCGGTGAGCAAGCGCGAATCGCGGCAGTTCCTCCGCGAGTTGCCGGGCATTCATCCCTTCGTCGAGGCGTACATCATGCTCTTCGCGTTCGAGGGCAACGCCTTTCCCCTCGATGAAGAGATGCTTTCGTATCTGCGCGAGCAGGAAATCGTGGGCGAGGATACGGCCCTTCCCGAGGCCCAGCGATTCCTGGAAAATCACGTCAAGGGCGAGGACATTTACGACTGCTACATGTTGCTGCGAAAGGCCGCCCAGAGCGACGGAGCGAAGAAGAGGGCAAAATCATGACCGAGCGCCTGCCCATCAGCACGCTCAGACTCGGGCTTCCCAGCGGAAGTCTCCAGCAGTCCACGATCGAGTTGTTCGGCCGCGCCGGATATCGCATCAACCTCGCCGAGCGCAGCGTCTTTCCCCGCATCGACGACGAGAAGCTCTCGGCGGTCTTCTTCCGCGCCAGGAGATCAGCCGCTACGTCGTGGACAACATCATCGACTGCGGGCTGACCGGCTACGATTACGTCGTCGAGAACGGCAACGAAAAAGACGTGGTGGAAATCTGCGAGCTGACGTACTCGCGGGCCACGGGAAATCCCTATCGCTGGGTCCTGGCCGTTCCGGAGGAAAGCCCCATTCGCCGCGCCGAAGACCTGGCCGGCAAGATCGTCGCGACCGGAGTTGGCCAACACCACGCGCCGCTGGTTCGCCGCCCGGAACGTCAACGTCACCGTCGAATTCTCCTGGGGCACGACGGAGATCAAGGCCCGCCTGCTCGACGCGATCGTCGAGGGCACGGAAACCGGCAATTCGCTGCGGGCCAACAATCTCCGCATCGTCGATACGGTCCTGACCAGCACCACGCGCTTCGTCGCCAACAAATCCGCCTGGGAAATTCCCTGGAAGCGCGAGAAAATGGAAAACATCGCCATGCTTTTGAAGGGCGCCATCGAAGCCAGGGCCAAGGTCGGCCTGAAGATGAACGTGCCGGAGGATCGTCTCGCCGAGGTCATCGGATTTCTGCCCGCGGAAAAAAGCCCGACGGTCAGCCATCTCGCCGACAAAACGTGGGTCGCGGTGGAAGTGATTTGGAAGAGAAGCAGGAGCGCGAATTGATTCCGCGTCTGAAGCGTGCCGGCGCGACGGGAATCATCACGTACCCCTTGAACAAGGTAATCCCATAGAAAGCGCTCGACACCCCATTTTAGCCCGGCGTGAAACACGCCGGGCTGCGAAAGCCACCATGTCAGGCCACAGTCACTGGGCGAAGATCAAGCGGGCCAAAGGCGCCACCGACGCCAAGCGCGGCAAGATCTGGAGCAAGATCGCCCGCAAGATCATCATCGCGGCCCGCAATGGCGGCGACCCGCGCGACAATCTCACCCTCCGCTATACCATCGACGAAGCCAAGGCCGCCAACATGCCCAAGGACACCATCGAAAAAGCGATCATGAAGGGCACGGGCGAACTCGGCGGCGAAAACTACGAATCGGTGGTTTACGAGGGCTACGCCCCCGGCGGCGTCGCCATCCTGATCGACGCCCTGACCAACAACCGCTCCCGCACCGCCCCGGAATTGCGCTCGATCTTCGAAAAGCACGGCGGAAACTTCGCCAGCGCAGGCTCGGTCGCCTTCCAATTCGTCAAGCAGGGGATCATCAGCATAAAGGCCACTTCAGCCACCGAAGACAAGCTGCTGGACCTCGGCCTGGAAGCCGGCGCCGAGGACGTCCAAAATGAGGGCGAGGCGTTCAATGTGATTACGTCCCCGGCCAATTATTTGAAGGTAAAGGACGCCATCGTCGCCGCCAAGATTGCCATCGAAGGTTCGGAGATCACGCATCTTCCGATCAACACGATTCCGATCGACGCCGACAGGGCGCAGAAGCTATTGAAGCTGATCGATGCCCTGGAAGACAACGACGACGTGCAGAGCGTAAGCCACAACGCGGAGATTCCCGAAGGCGTGATCGTCTGAAAATCATCCCGCCCGCAGCATGCGTCTGCTCTTGCCATTCTCCGGCACCAACTCAATCCGCAGGGTCGCGTGCAATGCTTTTGCAATCCTTCTCAGTGTTTCCACCGAATGGCCGGCGTAGTCGGCATCTTCAATCCTGCTGATTTGCGAAGGCTGGGTGCCGACGCGCTTGGCGAGTTCGGCCTGCGTCAAACCGGCGGCCTCGCGCAGAATGCGAATCCTGTCCCCCAAGGCCAGTGCAGCCATTGTTGCTTGCGCCTCCGCCAGACGCTCCCTGGGCTTTCCGTGGTAATATCGCTTATAGAGGATTTCGCTGGCGGTTCCCGGGAATCTGCGTTTTTTCGCCACACCGTCCGTCCTTTTGCTACATGCCGCCCGAAGGAATATATCGGTGGCCCTTCGGATTTCTTTCGTAACGACTTCTCCGCTCGATCGCCCGCTCAATATCGACGTCCTTCACCGCGCCTTCCTTGGTGCAGCCGTGGGCGATTATAGCCGCGCCCTGGTGGAAGAAATAAAGCAGCCGATAATTTACGCGCTGCGACCGCACCCTAAGCTCATAAATCCCGTCCCGCAGAAAATCGGCCTCCGGACGCCGCAGTTCATGGCCCGCCTGTTCGAGCCGACGCACACGGTAAAAGAGCTTGTCTTTTGGATTGCCAGGAACGTCATCCATCCAGGTAAGCGCCGGGGCAATGCCATTAAGCTCGGCAAAAAAGAAGACATTGATTTTGGCCATGATCAGCCTCCGCGATTATTCACAATTTTGTGATGATTGGCAAGTGCTGCCGCTCCATCTGTAACTGATGGGCCGCAATTTTCGCAGAAAAGCCCGGGCGCTGGGTAGGATGAACGTGGTCTTAAAGCAGATTATTCGTCGGGCGAAAGTAGGCGGTAGCCAATGCGTCGTATCGCTTTGATCTTAAATCCTGACTGACCCTCTATAAGAGCTTTGCGGATGTGACTGACGGCATCCTTTATTTCTGGAGGAACCCTCAGTAAGTTTTTCTGTCTCATTAGATATCGTATCTGGTCTTACCTTTCGAAGTAATTCGGCATAGTGGACAATCGCTCCCTTTGAGCGGATGAGCATCTCAAGAATATCGAAATGGGTGTGGCTGTTAATAGCAAGTGCTTCCCCCTGAAAGTTAATGACACGTTTTTCAAGATTGATTTCGAAATCCTCATGCAAGCTCTTTTGTGATACGGCTGGAACACCCGCTGTTTCCGTCTTCATGCCAGCAGGTATTAAAGTTGCGTCTGCCGCTTGGCGCTTGGTGGACTGACCAAGGTCGATCAGGACATCGATCGCGCGCATTGAAGCATCGAACACGTCAAGGGGCGCTTTTCCTCCCAAAATAGAAAACCAACAATTGGTGTTTACCTTTTTCAACATCGCCGTTATTTGCGGCGGTCTAAGCTTCTCTGGAATTTCCGGATCAATTGCAATCTGAAGGCGCCCACCGTCTCCCCAGCAAAATCTTCTCGCTTCCAGTCGCCACTTCGGATAGCGCATCCATCCAAGCCTGTGCATCAGTAGCATCCAATCTGAATCTTCAGACGAATTTCTTGTGGGCTCGAACCCCGTCAATCTCGGCCTGGCTGTCTTGCACAAATCTTGAATAGAAGACGGGAACCGACTCGTGATGGTTGGAGCAAAGATGCGAATCAAGTCAATCACGTCTTTGGCGGCCCTCGTAAAAAACTCAATCTCTCTGTTGATCGCGGAACGGAATTCGTGTGTTCGATGGATTGATGGACGTTGTACGCCAACTATCTCGCCGTTTGAATACCTGAAGACTCTATCTTTTGGTATTTCCCCGACCCACTTATCTACCGGGCAAATTCCGGGATCCTCGCCACCATAGTGCCTGGCAATCACTGCGGTGTCGGGCAACAGCATCGGCGGAGCCTGCGCTACTTCCGTTCCCTCAACGAGTATGTGAAATAGCGGGTTTCGATGATCGCAAAGCTGTCGGAATCGCTCACGTAATTCAGTAAGTTGTTGCTGCCAAACCTCGGACATGCTTCACCAGCTCTACGGGTGGGGTCCAAGCGGCGCCGCCGCTGGCGACAAACATCGCTGCACCGAACCTTGAGCCGGGAATCAACCGGCCTTCCCGATGCCACCATTCTAACGACGCCAG
>CAWAPL010000016.1:0-242385 GCA_963783845.1 uncultured Phycisphaerales bacterium | reverse complement strand
GCGATGTCCCAACGATAGTTGAAGGTTGAAAAAGGTGGCGGCTCCGAATCCGGCGATCCCCACGTTAGGATCGACTGTGATTCATCCCTTAACGGAAAGGAGCCACCACAATGGCAGCGTACCAAGTCGTGACCGCCGCCGACAAGCGGCAACTCTCGGATTTTCTCGTCCGCGAAGGTCAATTCCTGCTCCCCATGGTCAAACTCATCGAGCAATCGGAGCTGGCCCTCTCACAAGTGATCGACGTGACCGGTCGAGCCTGCGTCGAAGCGGTGCTGGAGATGTCGGCCAGGGAGGTTGCCGGAGGCAAATCGCCGGGAAAGGCGTCGGGGGATGTGCGTTGGCACGGGAGCCAGGAGGGATTGGCGCACCTGGGGGACCGCAAGCTGCGGGTCCGCCGGCCGCGGCTGCGGCATAAGACCGAGGGGGAAACGTCCATTCCCGCCTATGAGGCGATCAAGAGCGGCGGCAAGCTGGCCGGGCGCATGATGTCGATCCTGCTGGATGGCGTCAGCACGCGGAAGTATCAGCGGGTGATCCCGGAGATGGCCGAAACGGTCGGCGTCAGCAAGAGCGCCGTGAGCCGCGCCAACATCGAGGCGGGCGAAAAACTTCTGGAAGAACTGGCCGAGCGTCGCTTGGATGATCTGGATCTTCCGATCGTTTATCTCGACGGCCTTCGGCTGGGCCAGCACCACGTCCTGGGCGCGGTTGGCGTTGATTCTTCCGGGCAAAAGCACGTTCTGGGCTTGCGGGAAGGCTCCAGTGAAAACACGACGGGGGTGACGGAACTTCTGAACGATCTGGTGCGGCGGGGATTGGACGCCCATCGCCGGCGGCTGTTCGTGATCGACGGCTCCAAGGCGTTGCGCAACGGCATCGACACGGTGTTCGGCACGAATAATCCCGTGCAACGCTGCCGCACGCACAAGCTGCGCAACGTGCTGGATCATCTGCCCAAGGACCAACACGCCAATGTCAAATCGACGCTGCGAGCGGCGTGGAAGCTTTCGCCCGAACAAGGCAAGCGTCACATCGAGCAACTCGCCAAGTGGTACGAGAAGAAACATCCCTCCGCCTCTGGCAGCTTATTGGAAGGCTTGGATGAATTGTTCACGATCAACGCGATGGGCTTGCCGCCGAAACTCATGCGTTGCCTGGCGACGACCAACGTGATCGAAAGCACCAACGGCGGCGTGCGGCAGCGGATCAACCGCGTGAAGAACTGGCAGGATGGTTCAATGGCCTTGCGCTGGGCGTCGGCCGCGTTCGAGGCGACGGCGGCCAACTTCCGAAAGATCATGGGCCACCAGCAGTTGTGGATGCTCCAGGCGCATCTCGATCAGTCGTCAGAGAAGGAACATTTTGGCGAACAGATGAAGGCCGGGTAGATGATGAACTCTCAGGCCGCCACCGATCCTTCAACTACGAACGGGACAACGCCGAGGGCGGCACGCCCCGATCCACTGATTGATGATCCGAGCATTGATCTCGACATGTATCGCCGGGTTATGCGTCAGAAGATGGCCGACTACGCACTATCACGTCACCGCATTTACCTCGACATGAACTATTGGATCTGGCTGCGAGATGCGGCCTTCCACCAGCCAAAACTACCGATACACACGGAATTGTGGCGGCGATTGTGGGGACTCTCGAAATCCGGACGTGCGATCTGCCCAGTCTCATATCCGGTGTTTGCAGAGATAATGAAGCAAAACATCGCCACCCGCAGACGAACGGCGTGCGTCATCGACAGACTCTGTGGGAGCATCTGCATCGTAGACAAATCTTCTCGTGTCAGAGTTCAACTAAGCCATTTTGTTTGGACCAAACTACTCGGTGATCAGACGCTTAAGCCATCAGATCGATATATTTGGGCACCTGCGTCCCATTTCTTGGGGATGGGGCATATCGATATGCTAAATTGGCCTTCGGAATTAAATCTCAAGCAGCAAAAGTTGTGGCTGAAATTTACGCAGTACCTCAAATTTTCCGACGTGTTTGAGCTGACAAAAGAAATTCCCCCAGCGGAGCGAGATAACTGGCGGCATACGCTTTTGCAGAATTTTATGTCCGACCGAACGCGCGATCAACTGCGTAGCCTTAACGCGACGTACAAGATCGAAGCCGGCGCTTCAACGGATCTCATCGCCAAGGAAATCGCTAACTTCGCAGCCGACCTTTTTGATAAAGGCATTCGTTCTCCGCTCGGTCCAGAAGCGTCAGGCATCGATCTCGCCGCATCTCTCGCCAGCATCATAACGACTGGGCTAACGATGGGCAGGATCACAACAGACTTTCCGCAGTATCACATCATGGGAGTCATCCATGCGACGATTCGCTGGATGCGGCGACGATATCAGGTGAACGACCCAATGGATCATCAACATGCGACAACTGCTCTTCCTTATTGCGACGCATTCTTCACCGAACGCGATCTGCGCGACACTCTCACGCGCGGCCCCTTCCACCTCGATCGGACTTACGGATGCCACGTCATCAGCGATCCGAACGAGGCTGTAGCGTACCTCGAAAAGATAGCGGGCAAGACATCCTGAACGACGCAGACTTTTTCGCGAGGATTCTATCTTCTGGATCAATCGAATCGGGCCGTACTTTCGATCGCGGCGGACAAACTGAGTTGTGGTACGTCAAAAGACTGGCATCCTAACAGGCGGGGGTGTAATCAAAGAGCCATGCCAATTTGTCAGGCAATCGTTGAAATTCGTTCAGAAACGCGGTTGCGAGTTCTATTGGCATCCCGCTGGCTCCATTCGACTCGCTGCTTGTCTTGAGCTTGCCGAAAGGCGCTCGCTCATGACAGGCCAAATGTGGAAGTAAATGCGTCGTTCGACGGCCGTGCGTCATCCATATTTGAACAGGCAGCGAGTCGAATGCCCTCAATCACCTGCTCTTCGATCTGAACACCCATCTCCTAAGCCCCATCGCATCCAAATCCGGCCCATACTCGGGGTCGCTCCCGTTCATTCGCCAGAATGGGAATTCGGTGAACGGATGGTCGTCGGTCACCACCGGGCGATCAATGGTGAAATCCAGCAACGCGTCGCGGTCGCAAATCCATAGCGACAACACCTTCTTCGGCGTGCTGCAACTGTTGTCCCACTCGGTCAGGTCCGCCACGATCGCCGGATCGGCAAAGCCGCGGCGCACGCGGGCCTCGACGTCATTCACGGGCCTGTGCGTCCCGATGAGAATGAATCCCGGAAAAGTCGGCCCGGCCCATGCGCTCAGGCAGGGAAACTCCGTGGCAAAGGTGCGCAAGATCATCTTCAGCTCGGAAGCCGGCCCCGGTGGAATCCACAGGCAAACGGACCCGCCCGGCCGGATGCGGCCGGCGCAGAGCTTGAAGAATTCCCGGCTGTAGAGGTTCACAGTCCCGGCGGCGTAGAGCGGCGGCGCGGGGTCGATGGCAATCATGTCGAACCTCCGCTGATGCATCAAAAGATAATTGCGGCCATCGTCCACGACCACGTGAGCGTTCGGCTGAGCCATCACGCGATCGGCGTCGGGATGGTAAAAGCGCATGAAGCGGGTGACGGCCGGGACGAGTTCCACCACCGTGACGTTGATATCCGGATGGCGGGTCGCCGAGCGAAACGTCGTGCCCATGCCCAAGCAAACCACCAGGGCGTCGCGCGGCGAATCGGCGAGCCAAAGCGGCAGGTGCGCCATGAGCTTGTTGCCGGTGACCAGCGTGGTCATGCCGTAGCCGTTCACGAGAAGCTGGCGGGCCATGGGAAAGTTGCGGATACCGGCGGAGGTCGTGGTCGCGGCAGCCTCCTCGACGTGGCCGAAGATCTCCGTGCGGGAGTCCGCATGGAGAAGACGGGAATAAATGACGTTGCGATACGGATCGCCTATGGTCGCCAGGGTCAGCACGGTGGCGAGCAACAAAGCGGCGTCGGTGAAACGGGCACGGCGAAGACCCCGCGGGTGAACCGCCAATAATGCGATGGACGCGATCACCGTAAGTCCCGCCAGGATCGCTCCGCTCCGCGCCGCGCCAAAATGCGGCACGAGCAGGAAGCCGCCGGCAAGCGAGCCGAGGATGCAGCCGATGGTGTTCCAGGCGTATAGCTCGCCCACGCGGCGACCGATGCTGCGGGCATGGTCCGCATAGCACTTCACCGCGACGGGGAAGGCCACGCCCAGCAGTAACGCCGCGGGCGCGACCATCATCAGCAGCGGAACCAGCATGCGATGGGAACCTTGGTCCAGGAATTTGAATATCGCCAGACCGTAGGCCGCAGCCAGCGCGATGCCCAACTCGAGCCTCGCCAGCGCCAGCAAAGGATCTTTCCATCGCTCGACCCTGCCGCCGAACGATCCGCCCAGACCGATCCCCGCCAGCATGACGCCAAGCATGGAACTGAAGGCATAGATGGACGTGCCTTCATAGAGAACCAGCAACCGGCTCCAGACGATCTCCAGCGCCAGCGAGACAAAGCCGCTGACGGCGAAGCAGATGAGGACGGTGCGCCGGACGCGTCGCGAAACCGAGTCGTCGGCGGCAGCGGCCGAAGGCGCGGCGAGCGGCTCGGGACGCGGCGCCTTGCTCGCCGCGCCGGTGGGCAACAGAAGCAGAGCGCCGACGGCGACCAGCCCGTTGATCGCCGCGCCCACCAGCACCGTGCGCGTTTCTCCGATGGCTCCGATGAGGACGAAACCGCCGGCCAGAACCCCGGCCATGGCCCCGAGCGTGTTCAGGGCATACAGCGTGCCGACAACACGGCCGATGAGCGCAAAGCGGCGCACGCCATAGGCACACAACGTCGGCAGCGTCGCTCCCATGAGCGTGGTTGGAACGAGCAGCGCCGCCATCGCGATGAGGATCTGACCGACGGTCAGCGCCGCGCGCGAATCACCCGCCAGCGCGTAGATCGCGTGGTACAACGGGATGGGCCAGGAGTTCATGCCCAGCGACAGCAGGGCCGTCGCCCCGATGCCCGCTTCGAGACAGGCGTAGAGGAGCAGCGGCCGACGCACTCGATCCGCGTAACGCCCGAAGACGAAGCTGCCCAGCGCCAAACCGGCCATGAAGACGGCCAGGATCGTGCTGGTGGCGTAGACGGTGCTGCCGAGGGTTCGGCTGAGCATTCGCAGCCAGACCACTTCGTATATCAGCCCGCTGGAACCCGAGACGAGAAATAGCAAGCAGAGCACAAGCGGCAAGCGCCGCGGGGCAACGGCGAGTTCGCTCGGCGGGGAAGCCGCCAGAACCGCGCTGAATGAATTCGGGGAGTCCACTGTCAAGCCATATTACAATATCCGCTCAATTCTTGCCTGACTGTAAGAGAACCGGACCGCGGCGGAGCGTCCGGCCGGTCATCACGATAAACGCCGGCAACACCAGCGGCCGCACGATGAACGTGTCGATCAGCATCCCCAGCGCGAACGCGAAACCCAACTGCACCAGCACCTGCACGTCGCCGGCCATCACGCTGCCCAGCGTCGCCGCCATGATCAGGCCGCAGGAGGAGATCACCGGGCCGGTGAAAATCAGTGCTCGCCGCGTGGCCTCGGCGCAGGGCAATTGGCGGCCCTCCTGCGCCAGCCGCATCGCGAAGAAAATGCTGTAGTCCTGCCCGACGGCCACCAGCACGATGAACAGCAGCATCTGCACCTTCCATTCCATCCCGTGCGAGCCCAGCATTTGGAAGATCCAGCACGTCAGGCCCAACGTCGTGAGGTAGCTCAACGCGGTGGCGGCGAGAATGAAAATCGCCAGGACAAAATCGCGGAGCACGAGCGTGACGACGAGCAAAATCGCCCCCAGGGCCAGCATGGCGATGCGGCGAAAATCCTGCTGCGTGACAAACCGCATGTCGATCATCTCGGCGGTCGCCCCGGTCAGGTAAATCCGGGCATCAGACCGCCGGCAAGAGCGGCGCGATCGGCGGCCGCGGCAATGTCCGATGCGTCATCCAGCGCGGCACGGCCCAGCGGCGGCACCCTCAGCACGGCCGAAAGCCGCATGGCCCGGTTGTCGGCGCTGACAAACTCGGCTCGGACCTTGTCGTGGGCGAGCAGGGTCACGGCGGCATTTTCGGCCGCGCCGGCGTGCACGCCCAACGGCAACGATAGCGCGCGGACGTTGTCCACGTTCGCCACCGCGCGAATCCCGGCAAGCATCCGGGCGGAGGCGGCCAGCCAGGCCTCGGCCGATTGCGGCTGGTCCGCCACCGCAAGCACCGTCACCGGCGCGATCTCGCCGGTGGGCCAGTGCCGCTCGATCATCTCCGTTCCCCGCCGGGCGGGGTAAGTTGATTTGAGGCTGAATAGGGAGTCGTAATTCCATTCGACGTGCAGCCCGCGCACCGCTGGAAGCAGCAGCGCCGCCAGGGCAGCTCCCATCACCAGACCCGGGCGAGTGACGACAACGCGGGCGATGGCGGGCCAGAGCGTTTGCCGAAGTTGCCTCGCCTCGCCCTGTAAATGCCGATGAGCGACGGGCCAGAAGGCGCGGGGGCCGATGATCGCCAGCACGGCCGGAGCCAGCGTTGCCGCCGCCAGCGCCGCCACCAGCAGCGCCAGCACCACCGCCGGCCCGGAATTTCGGTAGATGCTGAAGCGGCCGAAGCAGAGCATCACCAATCCCGACGCCGTCATCGCCGCCGAGGATGCGATGGCCGAAATGCTGGCATCCAGCGCCAGCACGATCGATTCGGCCGCGGAGTGCCGCCGATCGAGAAACTCGCGGTAGCGGCTCATGAACAGCAGCGAATAATCCACGCCCGCCCCATAGAGCAGAACGAACGTGAATATTTCCTCAGCCATTCCGCTGTGAAGCCCAAGGCGATCGGCGAATGCCAGGAGCTTGAACGCGACGATCCCCGCGATGCCGATCGCTCCCAGCGGGATCATCGCGGCAATCGGCGCCCGGTAAACGAGCAGCAGGATCACCACAACCGAAACGAGCGTGACGACAAAAGTCTTGTGATCGCTGCGCTGCATGGCGACGCCGTAGTCGTAGCCATAGCCGGCCGAGCCGGTGACGGACGCCGACAATCCCGGTTGCAGCGGATACTCCGCGACGATTTCCTGCGTGTGTTTGACCAGGCGCGACGCCTGCTTGGTGATGAAATTGTACGGAAGACTGACGGAAATCAGCGCGGCCCGGCCATCGTCGCTGATCAGCGGATTGCCCTTTCCGGCCAGCGCCAGCGAGGCCGGCGTGCGAATGGAAACGTTGCTCAGTTCGTCCGCATTCGCTTCGCCGGGGCGCGGCTTGGGGATCAAGGCGGCGATTTGCTCCACGTCCGCCAGGTCGTCCGGCGTCAGCGTCGCTCCGCGCCGCTCGAAGACGATGACGATCGAACTCAACCCGCTCTTGTCGCCGAAGTGCCGGGCCATCTGGTCCAGGGCGACGTGGACGGGCACGTCCCGCGGAAGGAGATCGGAGCTTTCGCCGACCGTGGGATCGGGAACCGGCGCCAGCAGTGCAAGCACCGCCGCCGCACTCAGCCACACCACAAGCACGAGCCAGCGAAATTGATAGATGAACCGGCCGATAACCCGCGCAACATTACCTGAGGCATCCGGCGGAGCAAAGTCAAGGTCGGACGGCAATTCTCCCACTACAAAAAATCGCCCTCATTGACCCCCAACCCTTATCCCGATACACTCAGCAGCGATATGTCAGCAGGCGCCTTCACCATCGGCCGAATTATTATTATCCCGGACAATCTCGGGTAGGGCTGATGGTTCATCCAGAAAATTTCCAAGCCCTGCCCAACGGCGGGGCTTTTTGCTTTTTATCTCGCTCCTGGAACGCAACCATGAAAACACGACGCATCGAAATCTACGACACGACCCTTCGGGACGGAACGCAGGGCGAGGGATTCAACCTCTCGCTTCAGGACAAGCTCCTGATCGCGCAGAAACTGGATTTCCTCGGCGTCGATTACATCGAAGGCGGATTCCCCCTTTCCAATCCCAAGGATGCCGCCTTCTTCCGCGATATCGCAAGCGTCAAGCTCCAGACCGCCAAAATCTCCGCCTTCGGCATGACCCGTCGCCGCGGCATGAAAGCCGAGGACGATCCGGGAATGCGCGCCCTGCTGGAGGCCCAGACGCCCGTCGTCACCATCGTCGGCAAGACCAGCCAATTTCACGTCGAGAAGGTGCCTGGCCGTCACGCTGGATGAAAACCTGGCGATGATCGCCGAGACGATCCGGCTGCTGGTTTCGGCCGGCCGGAAGGTGGTTTACGATGCCGAGCATTTTTTCGACGCGTATCGTCAGAATGCGGAGTATGCGCTGCGGACGCTGCATAGCGCCGAGGAAGCCGGGGCTTCGGTGCTGGCGCTGTGCGACACCAACGGCGGAAGTTTGCCGGAGTTCGTCGCCCAAGCCGTCGCCGCGGTGAAAGCCGGGACTTCCGCACTTCTGGGCATCCACACGCATAACGATGCGGCCCTCGCCGTCGCCAACGCCCTGGCCGCCGTGGCCGCCGGCGCCGATCACGTTCAGGGCACGATCAACGGCGTCGGCGAGCGATGCGGCAACATGGACCTCATCCCGCTGATCGCCAATCTCCAGCTCAAATGCCATCTCGATTGCCTCTCGGACGGCTCGCTTCGCCATCTGACGGAAGTCAGCCGATATGTCTATGAAATCGCCAACCTGAACGCGACGACGGGTCAGCCGTATGTCGGCAGCAGCGCCTTCGCCCACAAGGGCGGGATGCACGTGCACGCGGTGCAGAAGGATGCCGCGACCTACGAGCACGTTTCCCCCGAAACCGTCGGCAACACGCGCAGGGCCTGATCAGCGAATTGTCCGGAGCGAGCAATATCTCCGCCAAGATTGGCCAGAAGTTCGACATCGAGCGGGACAAGGCGCTGCAGCGCCGGCTGCTGGAAAAAGTGCAGGTGATGGAGCACGCCGGGTTTCAATTCGAGGCCGCCGAAGCCAGCTTCGAGCTTCTGGTGCGCAAGGAGATCGGGCGATACAGGAAATTTTTCGATCTGGATCATTACCGGGTGACGATCAACAAGCACGACGCGGACGATCCGGTTTCCGAGGCCACGGTGAAACTGCGCGTCAACGGAAAAATGGAACATCGCGTGGCCGAGGGGGATGGCCCGGTCAACGCGTTGGACAGCGCGTTGCGGAAGAGCCTCACCGGGCATTATCCGCAGATCGGCACGGTGCATTTGACGGATTACAAGGTTCGGGTGATCAACTCACACGATGAGACGGCCGCGCAGGTTCGGGTCACCGTCGAATGCCGCCGGGACCGGGCCGATGGCTCAAAGGAAACCCTGGGAACCATCGGCGTCAGCAGCAACATCATCGACGCCAGTTGGCAAGCCCTGGTGGATGCGTATGAGTGTCACCTGATTCATTGCCAGGAGGAGCAGGCGGGTTCGAATTCGGCTGAGCCGGCTTCGCGGTGAAACCCAGCAGAGCCGGGCCGTGCCGGCCCGGACCGGGGCGGCACGCCCCGGCTCTGTTGAGAATTCACACATTCTTCAATCTATATTCCCCGTGTCACCGTGGAATCCCAAGGCGAAGGCTCTTACACTGATGGGCCATGACCCTCATCGCCGAAATGCCGTTCCAGCGCCTTCCCCGGCACATTGCCATCATCATGGACGGCAATGGGCGATGGGCCGTTCAGCGCGGTCTGCCGCGGGCCGACGGGCATCAGCAGGGGGCGAAGACGGTTCGCGCCATCGTCACCGAATGTGCCCGCCTTCGCCGCGAATTCGCCGCCCCCGATTTCCTCACCTTGTATTCCTTCAGCCTCGAAAATTGGAAGCGCCCGGCCGACGAAGTCACCTTCCTCATGCAGATGTACATCGACTATCTCCGCAACGAGCGCCCGACCATGATGGAGAACAACATCCGCTTCAAACAGATCGGCCGGCTCGAGAATTTGCCGGATTTGGTCATGGATGAGGTGAATCGGACGCTGGCGGAGACGGCCGGCAACGACGGTTTGCAGTTGAATCTGGCCCTGAATTACGGCAGCCGCGCCGAGATCACCGACGCCGTGCGGGCCATCGCCGCCAAGGCGGTCAGCGGAAAACTCGACCCGCGCGACATCCGCGAGCAGACCGTCAGCGATCATCTTTACACGGCCGGCCTGCCCGATCCTGATGTCCTGATCCGCACCGCCGGCGAAATGCGGGTCAGCAATTATCTTCTCTGGCAAATCAGCTATGCCGAACTCGTGGTCAGCCCCGTTCTCTGGCCTGATTTCACGGTGGAGGATTTTCACAAGACGCTGGCCGAGTTCGCCTCGCGCCATCGTCGCTTCGGGGCGCTGGATCAGACCAATACGCTGCCGGCTGGATCGCGCTGATTGGCCTTACCCTTCCAATCCAATCTTTAACCGCAGAGCACGCGGAGATCGCTGAGAAGAACCGAGAATAATTCGTTTTCGTATGTCTTTCTGCGTCTGTCTCTGCGGCCTCCGCGACCTCTGCGGTTAGATTAAACCTTGAGATTAAAGAGCCCGCACGATCGATGAAAAATGTCGTCTAAACAGAACCGCGGCTCTCGCCCGTTGCCAAACCCCCCAAAATCTAGATGATGCCCCCCGTCGCCACTTCCAACGATGCAGCAATCATTGCGTCAGCGTCTCACCTACGGCTCACTTATGTTGGCCGGGCTGCTCGCGCTGCTCTACCTGGATTACTGGGTCGAACAAAACACGCGGGGATGGGTGAAACTTCCGAATCTCAATCCCCCGAGGGAGTTCGGCCTCGGCGGCGTGGGACTACTGCTGGCGATGGTTTTTCTTCTCCCGCTGGCGACAACGGAAGTGGCACGGCTGTTCGTCGCCGAGCAAATCCGCCCCTACCGCTTCCTCGCCGGTCTCGGTTCCGGGCTGCTGGCGGTCCACGCCTTCCTCACGCAGTTCCCCTGGTTCCAGCACATCGCCACCTCCAGCCTCGCCTTCATCATCGTCTTCATCATGATCCTCGCCGCCATCCGCCGCGCCAGCGGCCGACACACCGAGGAGGCCATCACCCACATGGCCGGCACCGTTCTGGCGATGCTGTATCTCGGCGGGCTCGCCTGGTTCCTCATGGCCCTGCGCGTCAAACACTCGGCCGATCAACAGCATGGTTTTCAAGGTTCCACCGCGGCCGTCGTGATGATTCTGCTGGTGGTGAAATTCGCCGACATCGGCGCGTATTTCGGCGGCCGAGCCTTCGGCCGACACAAGCTCATCGTCTGGCTCAGCCCGAGCAAGACCTGGGAGGGCCTCCTTTGCGGCCTGGCGACTGCCGCCCTGATCGGCTTGGCCTGCTCGATCATCTGGCCCAGCCAGTTGTCCACCCTTAATTGGCGGACCGCTCTGCTCTTCGGAGCGATCATCGGGGCCGTCGGGCAGGTCGGCGACCTTTTGGAAAGCCTTATGAAGCGCGACGCCAAAGTGAAAGACAGCGGGAACATCATCCCCGGCTTCGGCGGATTGTTGGACGTAATCGACAGCCCCTTGCTGGCCGCCCCCGCCGCTTATCTGCTTTTCAGCCTGTTTTGATCGGCAATCCCCATTTGCTCCATCCCTACATTTACCCGATCTTACCAGTTGGATGTTATCCTGGGCCGGTGGACTGCCGGTTCCACCTCTCGCTTTTTGGCAGCTTTGGTGAGAAAATCTCCCCCAGTCGTTGCCCGCCGGCCTTTCGCTCAAGGCTGGCGGATACTTCTGCGGCCGGCAGACCAAGCCCGGCTCGGGGATCGTTGTGCAGTTGAATATCACGCTTGAACAACCTGAGAAGAAGCTGGCGCTGTTCGGCTCGGCCGACCGGAACCTGCGCCTGATCCGCGATACCTTCGGCATCCAGGTCATAGGCCGGGACGACGAAATCCACTTGCTCGGCGAGCGCGAGCGGGTTGGCAAAGCCGCCGCTGTCCTCGACCAGTTGCAGCGGGCCCTTCGCCGCCAGGATTGGCTTACGGTCGAAGACGTGGGCAAGGCCATTGGCAGCGCGGCGGATGACGGCCGCAAACGATCCGCCGATGAGCTTGAGGTTTACGCCAAGGGGGGAGCGATCCGGCCAAAAACACCGGGTCAGCACAAATATATTGACGCGATGCTGCATCACGATTTAACGTTTTGCATCGGCCCGGCGGGAACCGGCAAAACCTATCTCGCCGTCGCCGCCGCCGCCAGCTTCCTAAAGCAAGGCCAGACCAAGCGAATTGTATTGGCCCGGCCCGCGGTTGAGGCCGGTGAACGACTCGGCTTCCTCCCCGGCGACCTGCAGGCGAAGGTAAATCCTTATCTCCGCCCGCTTTTCGACGCTCTGCACGACATGATCGACATCGAGCAGGTCAAGCGTTTCATGGTCAACGACGTGATTGAGGTCATTCCCCTGGCCTTCATGCGTGGACGAACCCTCAACGACAGCGTTATCATTCTCGACGAGGCCCAGAATACCACTGCGTCACAAATGCTCATGTTTTTGACTCGGCTGGGCCATGACTCCAAAATGATCGTCACGGGCGACACGACCCAGATCGACTTGCCCAACGACCTTCGCAGCGGGTTGGTGGACGCGATGGAGAAACTTTCCGGCATACGCGGAATCGCCATGGTTGAACTGGAGCAAGAGGACATCGTTCGCCACGCCCTGGTCCAGAACATCGTGGACGCCTACGAGCGCAACGGCGACGGATCCGCCGCCAAGCCGCGCCGGAAGGACAAGAAATAATGTTCGGCCTGGAACACCTCTTCCGCAGCAGTCAGCGCCGCTCGGCGATCCGCGAGGGCCGCCACGACTTTGAAGCCCGCTCCGCCCTCCCGGCGCGCGACCTGATCCCGTCCCTGGCGATCATGCTGGGTTTCTGGCTGGCGGTCACCCTGTTGCTGATGCTGCGCAAAGACGTGGTGCCGTACCGCGTGGGGGATTACGTTCCGCACGACATCGTCGCCCGCGTGGATTTCTCGTTCGTGGACGAGGCCCTGCACGACCAGCAGGTCAAGATCGCACGCGAGAGCGCTCCCCGCGCTTATCGACAGGTTGCCGGCGATATCTGGGTCAAGGTGCAGGATTATCTCCTGGCGCTTCCCGACACGGTTCACGGCCGAGCCCCCGAGGAACTCGATTCGCCGCTGCGCGACATTCTCGACAGCGGCGCGATCACCGAGCTTGAGCAGGATCGCGTCGGTCCCGACCGCCAGCAATACAATTCCGACGTTCGCCAATTCATCGCTTACGCCAGGCAGCATCTGGTGGCCGAGGACGAGCCGCTGGTGATTCTCAAGCAGGGCGACCGCGACGAGGAAACGCAACTCGCCGCCAAGTTCCCCACCCAGCAGCGCAAGGCGGTTCTGCTTCCGCCGCCGGCCGACTTGCAAGACCCGCAATCCTCGAGCGGCGAGCCGCGAACGATTGACGTTGCGAACGTGTACGGAACGGACCTGCCGGAATCCCTGGAGGTGCGCCTCGATGAAGCCGCCGGGGGATTCGGTCTGGGCCTCGGCTCCAAGATCGCTCGCATTACCTACGCGGAACTCGCCGCACATCCCAATTATCAATACGACGACCAGGCCACGCACGAGTTGCAAAACCAGGCGGAGGACGCGGTGGGCAAAAGCGCGGCCGTCGAATTCTTCAGCCGCAGCGCAAAGATCATTTCCGGCGGTTCCACCCTCAGCGATCGCGATCACCAGATCCTGGTTTGGGAAAACAGGGCCTATTACGATTCGTTGACCGGCGACAGTTACAAGATTTGGCAATATCGTCTCGGTCTGGCGCTGGTCGCGGGCATCTTGACCTTCATCCTCGCCGGCTACGTCGCCCGTTATCAGCCGCGGTGCATCCACAACCACGCCCGAGCCCTGGCCATGGGCGGACTGCTCCTGGCAATGCTGCTCCTGACCGAGGTCGCGGGCATCGGCAACAGCTCGCTGTACATCTTCGGCATCGCCCCGACCCTGGTGGCGGCGCTGATCATGACCATCTCCTATGACCAGCGATTCGCCCTCGGCATCGCGACGATCCAGGCCGTCATCGTCACCGCCGCCCTCAACCAGGGCCTGGAGTTTTTCCTGGTCCTGTGGGTCGGCGTGCTTTGCGCCTGTTATCTCCTGGATGAGATTCGCAGCCGCAGCAAGCTGATCGAAGTGGGAGGCGCCGCCGCCGTCGCCATGATCATCGCCACCGCCGCCGTCGGAACCGTCGAGATGGAGCCGATTGCCTTCATCGGACAGAATTGCCTTCATGTCGGGGCCGCCGGGTTCGCCGCCGGTTTTGTCGTCCTGGGAATCCTCCCGTTCATCGAACGCGCCTTCCGCATCACCACCGGCATGACGCTCCTGGAATTGGCCGATGCCAGCCAGCCGCTGCTCCGCAGATTGGCGCTGGAAGCCCCCGGAACCTACAACCACAGTTACGGCGTCGCCACGCTTGCCGAGGCCGCCGCGGAAGCCATCGGCGTGAATTCATTGCTCTGCCGCGTCGGCTGTTATTACCACGACATCGGCAAGATCAACAAGCCGGACTATTTCGTCGAAAACCAACTCGGCGGCGAGAACCGCCATCTCAATCTCAGCCCAACCCTTTCCCTGCGAATTATTCAGGCGCACGTCAAGGACGGCGTGGAACTGGCAAAGGAATACCATCTCCCCAGCAGCATCCTGTCCATCATCCAGCAGCATCACGGCACGACCGTGGTTGAGTATTTCTATTCCAAGGCCGTGCGGCAGAGCGACCAGCAACCCGACGCCGCCTGCCCCGAGTCATCCGAATTCCGCTACGAAGGCCCCAAGCCGCGCAGCAAGGAAGCCGCCATCGTCATGCTCTGCGATATCGTCGAGAGCGCCTGCCGAACCCTCGCAGAGCCCACCGCCAGCCGCCTCGAAGCCAAGGTGCACGAGTTGGCCCGCCTCCGCCTGGAAGACGGGCAGTTCGACGATTCCGATCTGACCCTGTGCGACTTGCAGCTCATCGAAAAGGCGATCAGCAAGACGCTGCTGGGCATTTACCACGGCCGCATCGTCTATCCCAGCTCCGAGACGATTGAAACCTCCGCCGCTCCCAGGGCGACAACCGCCTGAATGGTGTCACGGCCCCGATCCAATTCGCCCCTGCGCCTCGACATCCACGCCCCGGTCGGCGGCCAATATGTCTCCGCGCTCCGCCGCCAAATATTGGCCGCCCACGCGCTTTTGCATTCGCCGCTGAAGGAGCTTTCCCTCGCCATCGTCCCGCGGCGGAAAATGGCGAAGCTCCATGAGAAGTTCCTCCGCCAATCCGGCCCGACCGACGTCCTGAGCTTTGAATTCGATCGCGATCCCCGCGGCCGCGCCCTTTCCGGCGAGATCGTCATCTGCCACACCATCGCCCGGCAGCGGGCGCGCCGTCTCGGCCATCCCCCGGCCCATGAGTTGCTCCTCTATGCCCTCCACGGATTGTTGCACTTGTCCGGCTTCGACGATAGAACCCCTTCGGCTTTCACGATCATGCACGCCAAGGAAGATCAGATCCTCACTCGCCTGGGTGTCGGCCCGGTCTTTTATAAACGGAGCACGTAGATGCCGCTCTTCCTGACCATCGGAGGCGTGGCGCTGGCGTCGCTGCTCACGCTTTTCTTTTCCACGATGACGTATTCGCTTCGGGAGTATTCCCGCCCACGCCTGGCGGAATTCCTGGGCCGCCACGACCGGGACAATTGGTTCGATCCCATCACCGAGAACACGCCCGACCTGATCTTCCTCACCGCGGTTTTCCGCCAATTCACCAACATTCTCATCTGGGTCCTGGTCTTCGCCTCTTTCGAGCAGACGCATTACGGCCCGCTGTTCCGCTACGCGATGACGGTCCTGGTCGCCGGCGTGATCGCCGTGTTCATCTCCGTCACGATTCCCCATGCCGCCGCCAGGTACGCCGCCGCCGAACTCGTCGCCTTCTTCGCCCCGGTCCTTCACGCGCTGCGACTGACCTTTTCCCCGCTGTCCAAGCTCATGCACGGCACCGACGATGTTGTCCGCCGCGCCCTGGGGGCCAGCGAATCCGAAACCGAAGCGCAGATCGAGAACGACATCCTCTCGGCCGTCGAGGAAGGCGAGAAGGAAGGCGTCGTGGACACGCAGGAACGCGAGATGATCGAATCGGTCATCGAATCCCGCGGAACCACCGCCGCCCACATCATGACCCCGAGACAGGATATCTCCGCCCTGCCCATCGACGCCACGCTCGAGCAGGTCAAGGATTGCTTCGAGAAATCGCGGCATTCCCGCATCCCCATCTTCGAGAAAGACCTCGACCACGTCGTCGGCATCCTCTTCGCCCGCGATCTCCTCAAGCTCCTCGGCCAGCCCAATCCGCTCTTCTCCATCGGCCAGATCATGCGCCCGGCCACTTACGTCCCGGAAACCAAGCCGCTCGGCGATTTGCTCAGCGATTTCCGGCACGACAAGGTGCAGCTCGCCGTCGTCCTCGACGAATACGGCGGCGCCGCCGGCGTCGTTACCCTCGAAGACGTTCCTGGAGGAATTGGTCGGCGAAATCTCCGACGAACACGAAGCCGATGAGCCGGCCATGCTGAAAAAACTCGACGATAAAACCGCCGACGCCGACGCACGCATCCGCATCGAGGACGTGAATCGGCTCATCGGCCTGAATCTCCCCGAGGACGCCGGCTACGAAACCCTCGGCGGCTTCCTCAGCACGACGCTGCGCGCATCCCCGAAAAGGGAGTGATTTACGAGCACGGCAATGTTCGCTACACGATCCTGGATGCCGAGCCCCAGCGCATCAAACGGGTGAAAATCGAAATTCTTCCCCATCCCGTGCCGGAACACGCATGACCGAACCGCTTCGTTCCGCGTTCCGTTTGCTCTCCAAGCCTGCCTTCGCTACCGTCTCGCAATTTGTGGAAGCGCACATTTGCCAAAGGAGGAAATCCGTGCAGAAAGCGTCCCTTTCAATCGGTCTGATGATGGCGATCTCCGCCATCCTCGGCGGATGCAGCACTCAGGCTTCTCGACCCGTTCCCATCGCTGCGGCCGCCGCGGCCGGTTCCTCCACTCGGCCAACCTTCGCCATCGATCTTTCCGCCCCCATTTCGCCGCCGATTTCCGGCCATCTGAAAATCGGCGGACGTAATCCCGACGGCATTGAGATCGGCGCGAACAGTCAATACCTCACAAGGGACGGCAAGCCGTGGACCCCCGTCATGGGCGAGTTTCACTATGTCCGCTATCCCCACGAGCAGTGGGAAGATGAAATTCTCAAGATGAAAGCCGGCGGCGTCACCATCGTCTCCACCTATTGCATCTGGATCTATCACGAGGAAATCGAAGGCCAATTTGATTGGACCGGCGACCGAGATCTTCGCCAGTTCGTTCAGCTCTGCCAAGCACGGCTTGTACGTCTATGCGCGGCTCGGCCCGTGGTGCCACGGCGAAGTCCGCAACGGCGGGCTTCCCGATTGGCTGCTTCGCAAGTGCAAATCCATCCGCCGCGACGATCCCACCTTCATGCGCTACACCGGCGATTATTACGCCCAGATTCGCAAGCAGCTCGACGGCCTGCTCTACAAGGACGGCGGCCCCGTCATCGGCATCCAGTTGGACAACGAGGCGGGTGATGCGCCGAAATATCTCCTGGCCCTGAAAAAGCTCGCCGTCAGGCTCGGATTTGACGTGCCGATCTATTCCTACACCGGCTGGGACCATGCGGTCGGCCCGCCGGAAGAGATGATCCCCTTCTACGGCGGGTATCCCGACGGCTTCTGGGTCAACGAGCCGGGGATTTCCAAGGGCGGCCGCCGACAATTTGTCTTTACCCACATCCGCGACGACGCGAACATCACCGACCATCTCACCTCTCGGTGGACGTTCTTCGGTCCCGGACTCCAACGGCCGGTATCCCTACCTCACGTGCGAACTCGGCGGCGGCATGGCGAGCTCCTACGTTCGCCGCCCGAACATGACCGCCGATGACATTGCCGCCGTGCCCCTGGTGAAGCTCGGCTCCGGCGCGAACATGCTGGGATATTACATGTACCAAGGCGGCGGAGATTTGATCGGAAAGCTCAGCACGCTCCAGGAATCGCAGGCCACCGGCTATCCCAACGACATGCCCGAAATCAATTACGACTTCCAGGCCCCGCTGGGTCAGTTCGGGCAGGTCCGCGATTCGTATCACGCCCTGCGCCTCCTGCACACGTTTCTGGCCGATTTCGGTTCGTATCTCGCGCCGATGCAATCTTTTTTGCCCCCGACGGCGCCGCGCTCGCTCGCGGATATCCAGACCTTCCGCTGGGCCGTGCGCTCCGACGGCCGTCGCGGATTCATCTTCATCAACAACTACCAGCGCGGCAGCGAAATGCCGGATCATCCAGACGTGCAGTTCACGTTGAAACTGGCCGACGGCGAGCAAACCGTGCCCCCCGCGCCCGTCGATATTCCCAGCGGCTCGTACATGATCTGGCCCTTTAATCTCGACATGAACGGCTCGCTGCTCAAATCCACCACCGCCCAACTTCTTTGCCGGCTCGACGGCGAAATCCCCTGCTACGTTTTTTTCGCTCTGCCCGGCATCGATCCTCAGTTCAATTTCGATTCCGGCCTCGTTTCCGCGGCGGGTGGAACATTCGTCGTCCGTGCCCCCGACGGCCGGCAGGCCCGCGTGCTGCTCCTGACGCGAGAGCAAGCCCTGCACTGCCGGAAAGCCGACATCTGGGGCGCCCAGCGCCTGCTGATTTCTGCGGCAAACCTGATCTTCGACGGCCCCACGCTTCGTCTCCAAAGCGACCATCCGCGAAATCTGTACGTCTCGGTCTTCCCGCCTCCGGCCCAGCCCCCGACCGCCCCGGGCCGCCCATTGGCCCAATCCGCCGACGGACTTTTCACGCGATATTCCGTCTCGATTCCCGCCAGGAGGTTCTACGTGGACATCCGGCAGACCCGTCCGTCCGGCCTGCCTCGGCCGCTGCACGTCGGAAGACGGAGAAAAATCGAGCCTCCCACCGATGCCGACTTCGACTCCGCCGCGACGTGGCAGATCACCGTTCCCCATGACGCCCTCGACGGCGTAAACAATGCTCTGCTGAGGATCGATTACGCCGGCGACGTTGCCCGCGCGTACGTCGGCGACCGCCTGATCGACGACGACTTTTACTTCGGCCAGCCGTGGGAGATCGGCCTCAAGCGTTTTGCGCCCGAGGTGCTTGAAAAAGGAATCACCTTGAAAGTGTTGCCGATGCCGAAGGACGCGCCGATTTACATTGAAGAAGACCGCCGGCCGCGCTTGTACGCCGACTTACAAACCGTCGAATTTCACGGCGTTGATCTTCTCAGCGTCGAGCCGGAGATGATTTATGAAGTTTCCATGCGGTGATGCGCCGCATGCGACAACGAATTCCCCCTTGATTTCCACGATATTTCAGGGAAATCATCGCCCGTCCGAAGCCGCGGCCGGAACCTCGGCTTCCACCACCCTCGGCTGGACGCTGCATGTCAACCGTTCCGGCAAGTCCAGGTGCGACAACCGCCACAGCAGTTGCTCAACGCCGCGACGGCCGATGGATTCGACGCGGATGTCTATCGCCGCAGGTTGGGGGGACAGCCCGACCCGGTACGCCCCTTCGTTGTTGCATGAAATGATTTCGGTGTGACCGGAACCGAGCTGAACGCCGTGCGCTGAAGCGCGGGCTGAATCACGGCCACCTGCATGTCATCGGCGACGAAAATGCCCGTCGGCCGCGGTGAAAGCGCCAAAAACCTTTCCACCAATTCCGATACCGCCTTGGGGCTGTGCCGATGCCAATAATTCGGCTGGTTCTCCAGCGTGTGTTCAAGCGCATCAGCCGTCATCCCCCGTTCCGCCGCGACCGCCATAAAGCTTTGGCAATAAAGTCGGAACGGCCAGAACGCCGCGTCCAGATTGAGAAACGCCAGCTCCCGATGACCGCGGGAAATAAGATAATCGGCCGCGAGGTTGCCGATTTCATGACTGTCGGGCATCACCTGGTCGCCCCAACTGGGACGGCCTCGATTGCCCATGAGCCAGACCGTGGGGACTTTCCTCAGCCGCGATTCAATTACGTTGTTGGGTCTGGCGCCGTGCAAGAGCAAACCGTCAACCGGCTGCTCCAGGATCGCCGCGGCGATATCGTTCGGATTGGGCACGAAATGCAAGGCGATATCCACCGCATTGTCCGCCCCGCACATTGAAACGCCGCGCAGCAAATCCGCGAACGCCGGGGAAACCTGCTCGTCGGACGCCCCCAGCACCAGGAACGCGGCTTTTTTTCTCTCCGTCTTTCCTCGCCCCGCCGACTTCGGACCCGGACGCCGCTCCGACGGCGTGTAGCCCAGTTCCTGCATGGCCTTTCGCACCGATCGTTCCGTCTCGGGCGCCACGCGCGGATGGTTGTTGATGACCCGTGAAACCGTCGATGTGGAAACCCCCGCACGCTTGGCAACCGTCGTAATCGACATGCTTCATTCCTCGAGCGGCATGAAATCCGCAGGCGACCGCAACATCTGATTATGCGCGGCAATGATAACAATTTCAAAAGCGATTTCCATCAATTGCCATCTAATTTGTCCCCATGCCAAGCGAAGACCGGCCGGCTCGATCTCGAAACTGAGCCGGCCGGTCCTCCGGCCGATTCTTGTTGCCCGGCTTCGGCGACCTCGCCCGCGCATTCCGCGGCGCGGCGGGTTAAATTCTCCCCCGAACAAATGCCCGGCGACAACGACCTGTTTCTCGGTTTGGACATCGGCGGCACAAAATGCGCCGCCGTCGTCGGCCGCCGCGACGGCCAGATCATCAACCGCCGGCAATGGTCATCCCAATCCCGCCGCGGCCCCGAACCCATGATCCGCGATTTGTGCGATCACGCCCGCACGCTCGCGCAAACCCACGCCGGGATCGTCGCACTCGGCGCAAGCATCGGCGGCCCGCTGGATGCCGTTGGCGGCATCATCCAATCCCCGCCAAATCTTCCGGGGTGGAATGACATTCCCCTCAAATCCATCCTCGAGCAGCGCCTTTGGTTTGCCAACCCGCATCGAACACGACGCCGCCGCCTGCTGCCTCGCAGAATTCCATTGGGGGGCCGGCCGCGGCGCTTCCAGGCTCATTTACCTCACCTGCGGCACCGGCTTCGGCGCGGGCCTGGTCTTGGGCGGCAAGATTTACCGCGGCTCCGGCGGCAAGAGCGTCGAGATCGGCCACGCCCGCTACCGCGAAGACGGCCCCGAAGCCTTCGGCAAACGCGGCAGCGTCGAATCATTCTGTGCCGGCGCGTCCCTCGGCAAAATCGCCGCCTGGCGATTCCCCCATCGTTGGTCCGTCCCACCGGCCGCCGAAGAACTTGCCGACCTCTGGCGCAGCGGCGACCGCGACGCCGCCGAAGTGATCGCGATCAACGCCCGCGCCGTCGGCGAAGTTTGCGCCAACCTCGGTGATCTGCTCCGCCCCGACGCGATCCTGCTCGGCAGCCTCGCCGTGCATCTCGGCCAGCCGTGGGTCCAAATCGTCCGCGACCGATTCCATGCCGAAGCCTTGCCGGACACGACATCCTGCCGAATCGAGCCGGCAGGCCTGGGCGCTCGCCTGCAAGATTGCGCCGCCCTCGTGGTCGCGGTCTCCCAATCGAACGCGTAATCGCCAAAGTTTAGCCGCGACCCGAAGGGGAGCGCGTTTTCGAATGTTCGACAATCGCCCGCCCGCTAAGATTTCCCCTTCGCATCCGCGACAAGATCCAGAACCGCCGAATTCATGCAGTAGCGCTTCCCCGTCGGCCGCGGCCCATCGTCGAACACATGCCCCAGATGCGACCGGCACCGCGAGCAAAGCGCTTCCGTGCGAACCATCCCGTGCGAGCCGTCCTCCCGCTCGATCACCGCCTCCGGCTTGATCGGCGACCAGAAGCTCGGCCAGCCCGTGCCCGAATCAAACTTCGTCCCCGCATCAAACAAATCCTGCCCGCATACCGAGCAGCGATACGTCCCCGGCCGATGGTCATTCCAGTATTTTCCGCTGAACGCACGCTCCGTCCCCGCCTGCCGCGCGATGGCATATTGCTCCGGTGTCAGCCGCCGGCGAAGTTCCTCGTCGCCGACTTGCCAATGACTCACGCCGCACGCCGGGTCAGCTTTGTCCGCGGCGCAACTCGACGGCTCCGCCTCCGCTTGACGCTTCGCCGCCGCCTCGGCCGCCAGCTTCGTATGAATCTCCGCCACCCCCACGTGGCACGTCGCCCCGCTCCCCTGCTTCTCGAAATACCGCTGGTGATATTCCTCCGCCGAATAGAATTCCCCCGCCGGCTCGATCCGCGTGACAATCTTGCGCCGAAACGCTCGCGACGCATCCACCTCCATCACCGACGCTCGCGCCAGCCGCTCCTGCCCGGCATCGTGGGAAAAAATCGCCGAGCGATATTGTGAACCCACGTCCGGACCCTGCCGATCGACCGTCGTCGGATCGTGAGAACTCCAGAACACGTCCAGCAATTCCGGATAGCTCACCCTGGCCGGATCGTAGGTAACCCGCACCGCCTCGGCGTGTCCGGTGCGATCGGTACACACCTGCTTATAAGTTGGATCGACGGTGCGCCCGCCGGTGTAGCCCACCTGCGTCGCCAGCACGCCGGGCACTTTTTGGAACATCGCCTCAACTCCCCAGAAGCACCCCGCCGCAAATGTCGCCTGTTCGGATTTGTTCTCCATGCCTAACTATAGGCTAAAGGTGCTATCAATTCGTCAGTTGACAATTGACAATTGGCCACTGTCACATGCACTCGCAACCCACATGTCTTTAGAGTATGATTCCCCCCTTAGTCACCGCCAAGTTTGTTCCTCGTGTTGGAGCCTCATGTCCGGTGTTAGCCTGCCAGTTACACGGTCGCCCGGCCGCGCCTTGATCGTCGGACAGCCCGCGCTGCGAATCGTGCCGACAATGGCTTTGCACAAACAGGGTTACGTCTGCACCGAAGTGGACGAGCCTTATGACGCGATGGTCACTCTCTGCCGCAAGCCCCTCTTCTACTCAGCCGTCATTCTCAGCGTAAACAGCCTGTACCGCGAAGAGTTGCTCATCATCTCCAGCATCAAGCGCCGTTTCTCGCATGTGGATATCTGGCTTTCAGACACCGACGGCCGCCAGGCCGCTCTCGCCGAAGCCATGCGGCTGGGGGCCGACGGCCTCCTCGCCGACGACGGCCTCCATCGCATCGCCGCCGCCCCATCCCACCCCGATGATGCTGAATCCCTACCCGCATTGGCAAATCCCGCTCCCCCCGACGATCCGCCAGACCCCCCAACCCCACGCGGGGAATCAGCCGACCCACTCCTGACGGCCGAGGAACTCCGGGCTTTATTGCAGGAAAGTCCAGGCCCCAGCGCCAGTTGAGGGGTTTTTGTCCATCCCCGCCGAAAAGAAAAAACATTCATTTCTTGCGTCGCCGCTGCAACCCGGATCGATTTCGCGGATACAATATCCAGTCTTATGGTGCGTTTGTCCCATGAACGGGCCCTGCTGATCGGCGACGTGGATCGTCAAATGTATTCCACCGTCACCCAGGCCCTCCCCGCCGCCCACGTCAAATCCGTCCCCAGCCTCTTCGACGGAATTGCCGAGCTTTCCCACGAACAGTACACGACGGTCTTCGCCTCCGTTGAGCCGATGGAGCGCAGGCCCGAGGCCGCCATGCGCACGCTCGCGCGAACTCAGCCGCGACGGAAGGCTCCTGCTTTTTGGACATCCCACCCTCGAGCCGCTCTCCCAGAAAATGATGGATTTCGGCTGCGATGATTACGTCGTAACTCCCATCACTCCCGGCGAACTCCTGGAAACACTCGGCGCTCCGGCGATGCGACTGCGAAGAAATGGCCAGCACGCTTCCGAATCCGCGCCGGCGACCGACGCCGCTTCCCCAGCCCCATCGCCCCTATCGCGAATCTGCCTGTCGAGCCTTGTGCTCGATGCCTTGCTGCAAGCTCCGCAAAATCCCCTCGCGGCGGTCATCGACCAGATCAACGCGGCCTTGCCGCCGACGTGGAACGTATCTCTCGCCGCCCCGGCCGCCGACGCTCCGGCGCCCGCCGAGGGAATGACGGTCCTCTCGCATCGCCCATCAGATCCGCACAACCCAGCCGCCGCCGAATCCGACGCCGCGCCGTTCCCCAAAGCCATTCATCTTTCCATCCCCGCCGACCAGGACCCGAGCGCGGCAACGAGCTTCCTCGCCGACCTGGCCGCTAATCTCGCCAAGCTCCAGGCTTTGCACGATCGCCACACCGGCTTGCAACGGCTGGCCATCACCGACGAACTCACCGGCCTGGCCAACGGCCGCTATTTCCGCCAGTTCCTCACCAAGATCGTCGAAAAGGCCCGGCTCAAACGCTTCCTCGTCACCCTCTTCCTCTTCGACATCGACAATTTCAAGCACTACAACGACCAATTCGGCCACGGCGTCGGCGACGAGATTCTCAAGCAGTTGGCCAACCTCATGCGCCGTTGCGTTCGCGATCACGATCTGGTCGCGCAGATCAGCGGCGACGAATTTGCCGTCGTATTCTGGGACAAGGAAGGCCCGCGCACCCCGCCGAGCCGCGCGTTCACATCGCCAATCGCACGCCCCAGGAACCCCAGGAAATCCTCGATCGATTCCGTCGCCTCCTGGCCACGCAAGACTTCCCCGGCCTAGGCCCCGGCGGAAAAGGATGCCTGACCATCAGCGGCGGACTGGCCGTCTATCCCTACGATGCCCAGGACGTGAACAAGTTGATAGAGGCGGCCGATCAGCAGCTCATGTTCGGCGCCAAGCGTTCGGGCAGGAACTCAATTCACCTGGTCGGCGGCGATTGCCTCCCGCCGCCAACGCCAACCGTTTAGCCGCGTCGGCCGCCTGCACTGAGCCTGTCGAAGTGCGACGCGGTTTTCGGCGCGAATCAAACATTGATCGCGTTAATCCTCACCTGCAACTGTGTCTGCCGGTGTCCGATCTTTTTATGATATCCCTTGCGCCGTCGATACTTGATGGTATCGATCTTCTTCCCCTGCACCACGGTGACATCCCCGGTGACCGAAGCCCCCGCCACGGTCGGAAACCCGATCTTCGGCTCTCCTTCGCCCCCGACCAGCAATACCCGATCGAACGTGATGGTCTTCTGATCGGTCTCCTCGCGATCGATGCGGATCAGATCCCCCGTGGTGACTTTATGTTGCCGCCCGCCGTCGTCAATGATTGCATACATAGCCAGAATCTCCGCGTAAAACAGGAGCGGGGATTGTGGCCATCCGACGAAAGATGTCAAGTTCTCCGGTATTTAGCTACTGGTTCAGTTTGATTTTTTTGAAATCGATCTGCGATTGGTATGATGGCGAGGGCTCGATCATTTTTGCCCCGCATTGTGGAACCGCAAGTCGTTCGTTTCAACTTTTGGGAGGAGCCGATGGTGAAAATTCACACCTGTCTATTGATCGTTGCTCTGCTCGGCCTGATGGGCAGCGCTAACTCCGATAAGGCTGTCAGCTTGGCCACCGCGCCGCCCGTCGTTGTTCGGGCCGTCCCCGAATCTGGAACCGATGGTGTTGATCCTGGCCTGGCTGAGATCAGGGTCAAATACAGCAAAGACATGATGGACGGAAGCTGGTCGTGGTCCACTTGGGGTCAGGGTACGTTTCCAGATACGACGGGGAAGCCGCATTACCTCGCTGACAATCGCACTTGCGTCCTTCCCGTAAAGCTCAAGCCGGGCAAGATGTACGCGATTTGGTTAAACAGCAATAACTTCGGCAACTTTAAAGATGCCACGGGTCACTCGGCAGTGCCCTATCTGCTGGTATTCAAGACCAAGCCGTAGCCGGCGATTAGTTGAGCGGAGCGGTGCTGGGTCATTTTGAAACGGCTTTCCAAAGATAGCCGCGATGATATGATTTCGCAGTCGGCTCCGCGCGTCGCGTCGCCGGCCACAGGGCATCAACCGTTAGGCGGGTCTATGCCGATTACCAACACTCTCAACAAAATCACTCGATCCAAAACGGACCGCAAGGTGTTTGGCATTTGCGGCGGCCTCGCCCACGCCACCAGCACGCCACCGTGGATATGGCGTGCCGGTTTTGTCATGTCCATTTTCTTTGGCGGCATGGGCGTGATCGCCTATCTGGTGCTTTGGATCTTTATGCCGGCCCCCAAAGAGGACATCCAGCCGGCCGCCGCTGCTGTGGAGCGGCCCGCGTCGTGATCAATCCGGCAACGGCATCATTTCCTCAATTCCCGGTAGCGGTTCAGCGTGAAATTGGTTCCTTTTTCGGCGGGATTGTTCCGCATTCCGGACATCGGTCTGGCGTGGCGCGGAGATCGTAGCCGCAGGCAACGCACGTTCCGGGGGGCGGTCTTCGGTTGTATTGCACACGGCATTGCCATAGGAGAATGATCGCTGCCAGACACATTGCCCAATCGGGGATGCTGAGATTCCACCCTCGCAGAGTGGGCACATGCAACGTGGCCTGATGGCCGGGCTTCCAACCTGTTACGATAAAGGAACCTTGGGGATCCACATGCTCGAAATGAAACCTGAGATCGAGCTTTTGCTTTTGAAACCCCCAATACGCCAGCCCGCTCGGCGAATTGGCCTTCGGGTTCATCATGTTTTCTGAATATGCGACAGCACCATTTGGAGATTTGGAGAAAAGCTTTTCGACGATTTGCGATGAGCCCATGCCGATCTCTCCGGCCGACGAAGAAACCTGGTAATTGCGTGCCCGAATGTTGATTATGTTAACGGTATCGCTGACAAAAAGGCTTCGGATCATCAAGAAGAGCGACGCAAAGATGATAAGGAGGAATCCCGCTGCAAGCCCTTTGAACAGCCGTCGGCGGATACGGTTCATTGGCAGAAATTCTAACGCGCTTCAGCCGGTCAGCTTCAGCAAATCCTCAATTAAGCACTGCTGCAGTTTGAGAATTAAATCGATTCTTTGGGAATTGCTCCGCATTCCGGGCATCGGTCGGGCGTGGCGCGAAGGTCGTAACCACAATTGGGGCATTGGCCATTCGCAAGGCGTTGCTCCCGGCGGAAGCCGCGAAATCCGATGATCCAACATGACGCCGCCGTTCCCGCAAAAAAGAGGGCAATGACCCAAAGAGGCACAAGCGGTGGCGGCCGCGGCCCATATTTTGCCATAAGTGTTGCTGCGCTGGACCGGTTGAATCCGGAAGGACCGGACGGAATCGAGAACTTTTCCAATGAGAGCCAGCCATGTCTGGACGAAAGCCAGTAGTAGCCTTGCCCGGCGTTGATGGAAATTCCTCTCTCGTGATGCAGAGTCAGCGCCCATAAAATCACCATTGCCGCGCACAACAGGAGCGAAATTGCCGCAAGCCTGCTCAACAGCCATCGGCGGAAGCGTTTCATTCGCGGGAATTGTACCGCGCCCCAGGCGATCAGCTTCAGCACGTCCTCAATCTCCCAAACATGATCGGCCAATCCCACCTGCATGGCCAGCGTGACGCGAAGCCGTCGGGCAGAGCGCCCGTTTGAAATTCAATCGAAACCCGGGCCAAATCTGTTAACTTAATGCCGTTGCTCGGCCGCCATTGCGCTCGTCACGCTGCCGGCCGCCAAGCGCGATCTTTTATGCGACCATCGCAAATGAACGCCAAACCTTCACCGACTGATTACTCGCTGACGGCAGGCGGAGCGGAATTGCTCGACCGTGTCGGGCCGCTCTGGTTGCAATTGCGGCAACATCACGCCGAGGTGTCGCCTCGATGGGCCGCCCAATTGCTCGCGATGTCGTTCGACGAGCGGCAAGCCGGTCTGATCGCCAAAGCAACCGCGGGCATGCTGGTTTTGCTGGCAACGGTTGGCGACCGAGACGTTGGCTACTGCGTGAGCACCGTGACGGCCGACGGGCAAGGAGAGGTTGATTCGCTCTACGTCATCCCGACGCATCGAAAGCTGGGAATCGGACACGCGATGATGTCGCGCACGCTCCAATGGTTTGGCCAGCAATCCGTCCGGGCGATTTCCGTTGAAGTGATCATCGGCAATGAATCGGCTTTGCCCTTCTACGCGCGCTATGGGTTCCATCCGCGCACCCTTCGCCTACGGCGTGCAAGCAGCGATGGATCATGACCACCGAGTGCGGCGGACCGGGCCGCATCGCGGTCAATTCAGAAGCGACACCAATTCCTCAATACCCCGCAGCAGTTCAGTTTGAAATTATTTCCTTTTTCGGCGGGATTGCTCCACATTCCGGGCAGCGGTCGGGCGTGGTGCGGAGATCGTAGCCGCAAACGCGGCATAGGCCGCGATTCGCTAAACCTTTAGAACGCTTCCACAACGCAAGGCGTGTTGCCACGCATATCAGCGAGGCAGCACAAGTCAGGAAGAAGGAAAGAGCGCCAGTGATCTCCTGGGGTTGATGCCAACGGTCGGACCAAACGAATAGCGATCCTGAGCGAAAATCGAATTTAAGATTTTGATGCTCGGTAGCCAGGATCAAAGCTATCGTTGCCCAGAACACCAGCGATAGCCCCACAAGCACATTGAGGAGCAATAGGCAAAGACGTTTCATTCGCGGGAATTGTACCGCGCGGCAGTCGAGCAACCTTACCAATTGCTCAATCGGGTGTGCTAATTCTTCCGGGAACAAAAATGATTGAACCGCCAAGACGCCGAGACGCCAAGGGGGAAAGTGATTTCGGCGCGTAGGACGGTCATTGGAAATGGTTCATGTGACTTCTCCGCGTCCGTCTCCGCGTCTCGGCGTCTCCGCGGTCCAATTTTTTTTCAAAACCCCGCACGCGCCATCCGCTGTACTCCGCCGCCAACCAGCGGCATAATGCTGGGCCCGGCTTATTCGCCGGAATGGTTAGGCACAATGCGCATGAGGCACGAGCAATGAAGCCGCGGGAGAGAAGCGACAATTTAGAGGAATCCCAGGAGACCACCGAGCCGCCCGTTATCGTGAGCCGCGCCGATCTGGCCGGCGTTCACCATCTCGCCCAGCAACTCATCGAGCAGCTCCGCGACATCCCCGACGGCGACATGGTCAGCGAAATCATCGACAACGCCATGAAACTCCTCCGCGATCAAACCAATCGCGGCGACATCAAGCTCATCAACAAGTCGTTCAAGGAACTCCGCTACGCCCTGAAAATCTTCGCCCCGTACCGCGACGTGAGAAAGGTCAGCATCTTCGGCAGCGCCCGAACCCCCGAATCCCATCAGGACTATCGCCATGCCGCCGAATTCGCCAAGAAAATGGCCGCCGCGGGTTGGATGGTCATCACCGGCGCGGGCGGCGGCATCATGGCCGCGGGTCATGGCGGCGCTGGGCCGGAGCCCAGCTTTGGCCTGGCCATCCGGCTCCCCTTCGAGCAGAAGACCAACCAAATCATCGCCAACGACAAAAAACTCGTCAATTTCAAATACTTCTTCATGCGCAAGCTGATGTTCGTCCGCTCCAGCCACGCCATCGCTCTTTTCCCCGGCGGTTTCGGAACCATGGACGAAGGATTCGAAGGTCCTCACACTGGTGCAAACCGGCAAATCCGTCCCCATGCCCATCGTCTTCATCGACAGCCCCGGCGGAGATTATTGGAAGCGGTGGCAAGCCTACGTCCAGAATCAACTCGTCTCGCGCGACCTGGTGGACGAATCCGACCTTCGCCTCTACAAAATCACCGACAACATCGACGACGCGGTCAACGAAATCCGCCATTTCTACGGCAATTATCACAGCATCCGGCACACGCGCGACGAAGTGGTCCTCCGTCTGCACCATCCGTTGACCAAATCCGAACTGGCGGAAATCGAATCTCAATTCTCCGATCTTCGCGACGGCGGCGCATTCCGCGCCACGGCCGCCCTGCCCGTGGAGCGCGACGAACCCATGCTCGCGGAACTCCCCCGCCTCGCGTTCCCGTTCAATCGACGCGACCACGGGCGGCTCCGCGCCCTCATCGATTATCTCAATGATCTACATCCGTAGGACTGGAAAGCCGCCCCACTCCATCGCCGACGATCAGTAATCGCTTTTCAATGAACCAAGCGTTCCAGACTTTTTCTCCGGCTCGTCCGCCCCGAGGCCTTGAAAACGCGATTCGCTTCGACGGTCTCCATCCTCGGCAGCGCCCATTTCGAAAACGTCTTGAGGCCCCAGCGAATGATGCGATTCCTGGGACGGATGAACAGATACATCGGCTCCGGTTCGGTCCCCAGCCGCGACTTGAAATGATCCGACGTTTGACCCAGATGAACGACCTTGGCTCCCCTTTTCCAGGCGAAATCCAGATCGTGATAGAAGAGATTGAAGTAAAAGGCCCCATCGGCTTGCAGATCGTAATCCAACCCGGAATAGAGATTGTGATAGATCGAATTCCGCGCCAACCCGATGGTAAACGCGACCAGCCTTTGGCCCTGATAAATGCAGGTCAGCGAAGCGTCATCGCCAAATCGCCGCCCCAGTTCCCGCATGAACTGGGCCGGATAAAGCTCCAGCCGGTACTTCGATCGCTTCTGCACCGCCTCGTACAGGCGATGCACTTCATCGGTATAAACGCGCGGCAAATCGACGGGCCCCCGCACCTGCTCCACTCGCAAACCCGCTTTTTCGAGCTTCTTCAACGATCGATTCGCCTGCCACCGATACCGCGCCTTGATTGCGGCAAGATAGTCCGCGAAGCTGGCGAATTCCCCCACCAGCAGATGCCGGGCCGGAATCTCGCCGCGCAAATACCCGCGATCGAGCAGCGTTTGCAGACCCTGGCATTCCCCGGTCGAAAATTCCTTCACCACCACGATCATCGCGCCGTGGTCTTGAGCCAACTTGCGCATTGCGCCGTCCAGTTCCGTCAAAACGGCCGCTCGATCCGCGCCGGCCGAAATGCGCAAGTGATTCTGCCCCGCCGGAATTGGCAGCCCGCAGAACAGGACCCAATCTTCAACCGATTCCGCCATGCTTTTCCCGCCCGCGCCACGAGTTGATCGAGCCAAGGAAAATGCCCCACGTCCACGCGAAACAAGCACGCGCACGCCAAGGCGACCGCCTTCGGCTCGACATCC
Source organism: uncultured Phycisphaerales bacterium (assembly GCA_963783845.1). Classification (GTDB taxonomy): domain Bacteria; phylum Planctomycetota; class Phycisphaerae; order Tepidisphaerales; family Tepidisphaeraceae; genus PALSA-1353. The sequence continues at coordinate 211,358 of CAWAPL010000016.1, read as the reverse complement.
CGAATCACGATCGTGAAACTCCGGCACTGCTCGGCCATCGTGGCTTCGTAGGCGCCGATCAGCCTGCGGTCCATCGTCAGATCCGCGTCCTCGCGGGTGAGAAGATCCCATTCGTGCCGGGGAACCTCGGATATGGACGGGTAGATGGAATGACTCAGGCTCACTCGATCGAATCCTTTGTTCGCAGGATCGGCCAGCTTACTGCTGTTGATCCGCCGCAAAGGGAAACAGTGCGTCCAAGTTGCTTTTCCGACAAGACCGGCAAGCGCAATTATAGTAGCGGGAATCGCGGGCAAGTAAATATTCACCTCCGCGGCCGCCGTCCCATAATTCCGCGGACGTAGCCGCTGGCGCCCGCCAAAAAAATCGGATTGTGGATTACCATCAACACGTCTTTCTGCCGATGCTAAAAAACGGCGAGCGTTGCATTCACGAAACATCGGCGGATTTTCACATGCTTCAATCCAACACGGCCCATAAACCGCGGATTCTGATCCTCGATGAGGATCGCATCATCCTGCAGTCCCTCTCCCAGTTCCTCAGCCGCGAGGGTTATGACCTGCGCACCTGCGACGTGCCGGAGGACGCTTTCTCCCTGCTGGAAAACGGGCAAATCGAAATCCTTCTGGCCGACATCAACATGCCCGGGCTGAAGGCCACGGAATTCCTGCGCGACGTTCGGCGAAGAGCGCCGCAGGTGGTGATGATCGTCATCACCGGCTACGGCTCGATCGAGGGCGCCGTCGAGGCGACCAAGATGGGCGTGTTCGACTATCTCACCAAGCCGATCGTGGACGACGAGATTCGCGTCGTGGTTGAAAAGGCGGTCCGCCAGCAGTCGCTCCTGTTTGAAAATCAGACGCTTCGCCAGCAATTGGATTTGCGATTCGGCTTCGAGAACATCGTCGGCCACGATTACAAGATGCTGAAGATCTTCGATCTGGCGGAGGCGGTCGCCGACAGCCGCACGACGGTCCTGATGACCGGCGAGAGCGGCACGGGAAAATCGCTGCTGGCGCGTGCGATCCATCATCGCTCTCCCCGGCGGGACAAGCCCTTTGTCGAGGTCAGTTGCGGCGCTCTGCCCGAGACTTTGCTGGAGAGCGAGCTATTCGGCCACGTCAAGGGCGCCTTCACCGGCGCCATCGCCGACAAGCCGGGGCGATTTCTCACCGCCGACGCCGGCACGCTGTTTCTGGACGAAATCAGTTCCGCCTCCCCGGCCATGCAGGTCAAGCTCCTGCGCGTCCTTCAGGAGCGGGCGTTCGAGCCGGTGGGAAGCTCGCAAACCAAGCATGTTGACGTTCGCGTGATCCTGGCCAGCAACGTCGATCTAACCGAGTTGGTCGCCGCCCAGAAATTCCGACAGTGACCTTTATTATCGCATCAACGTCGTGAACATCCGCCTGCCGAGTTTGCGCGAACGGCTGGGTGACATTCCCCTGCTGGCGGGAAATTTCCTGCGGCAGTTCTGCAAGGAAAGCGGTCGGGAAATCCTCGGATTCACCGAAGCCGCCATGGCCGCTCTTCAGCGATACGACTGGCCCGGCAACGTCCGGGAGCTGGAAAACGCCGTCGAACGCGCCGTCGTGCTCTGCCGTCAGCCGCATATCGACGTGCAGGACCTTCCCGAATGTTTTCAAGAACTGCCCAGCGCTCGAACATTGGCATCCGCGGTGGTGGCCAACATTCCCACATCACCGATGCCGCTGGAAACAGCCCTGCAAGGCCCGGAGAAGCGCATCATCGAGGCCGCCCTCGAGCGCAACGCCTGGAATCGCCAAGCCACCGCCGCCGAACTCGATATCAACCGAACCACGCTGTACAAGAAAATGCGGAAATATCGATTGGATGGCGGCGCGATGGAATGAATGCCCAGCTCCAAGTGACAAACGACAAATGAGGCTCCACCCCCATAGGGGGTGGTATCAGGAAGGCCCCTCAAAGGGGCCGTAAGAACGTGATCCAAGTTTTGACGCCGTGTTTCGTTTCTTTCCCCTCGCCCCGGTACTCCGGGGAGAGGGTTAGGGTGAGGGGCTGTGTTCGACTTTCGAAAATCGCCCCTCACCCTGACCCTCTCCCCATGAGTACATGGGGCGAGGGGAAAAATTGCTGGAACGGCAGAGCCACACAGAGTCGCACGGCCAGAGGCCGTGGTTTCAACCTTTAATGACGAATGACGAATTCGGCATTCAACTCCCTATAATCCCGCCATGGCCAGATCCCCCCTAAGTCATCTCGACAAATCGGGCAAGGCGAAGATGGTGGACGTGGGCCATAAGCCCGTGAGCCAGCGCACCGCCGTGGCGGAAGGATTCATCACGCTTCAGCGCTCAACGCTCGACGCCATCGGCAACGATCGGGTTCCCAAGGGAGAAGTGCTGTCGGTTGCCCGGGTGGCCAGCATCATGGCCGCCAAGCGCACGGGAGATTTGATTCCCCTTTGCCACCCGCTTGCCCTCGAGAGCATTGAGGTCGATTTCGATTTGCCGGATTTGAGCCCTGAAAACGTCGGCCCGGTGAAGCTGCGCATCAAGGCCATCGCCCGCATCAGCGCCAAGACCGGCGTGGAAATGGAAGCGTTGACGGCGGTTTCCGTGGCCGCGCTGACGGTCTACGACATGTGCAAGGCCATCGACAAAACGATGACCATCAGCGGCATCCGATTGGTGAAAAAGACCAAATAACCGCCAAGAAACACAAGAATAAATTGGACCGCAGAGACGCTGAGGCGCAGAGCAAGACGCAGAGAATTCGGCGTTGTTGATTTCTCCGCGTCAGTCTCAGCGTCTCCGCGTCTCTGCGGTTGCATTTTATTTTGTCGCCGCCCGCATTTGCGTCACGCAATTCGACAGCGCCGGCACGGGATTCTCCACGTCCGCTTCATATTCGATGACCGCCATGCCGTCGAAATTTGTTTCCTCCAGCGCTTTGATGAACTGCGGCAGATCGAGGTTTCCTGAGCCGACCACCACGTCGGTCCACTGTCCGCGCCGATCGAATACCATGTCCTTGTAGTGAACGCCGTAAATCCGGCCCTTGAACCTTTCGCGCACCCACTGCATCGGATTGCCGCTCGGACCGATCTGCATGCACCAGCCGGAATCCAGACATAACCCGATTTTCGGGCCGCCCAGCTTGCACAGATAATCCAACACGTCCGGCGAGCCGCCGAACATGTACCCCCCATGGCAATGAATCCCGATGCGAACGTTGAATTCGTCGCAGAGTCTGGCCGCCGCGGGCACGGCGCTCTGGAAAGTCCCGACCGTGAAATGCGCGGAGATGTGCCGGGCCCCCGCCGCCTGGGCGCATTGGAACCATTTGCGCTCGCGGCCGATGTCGCCCAGGAACAGTTGAACGCCGATGGAAACGATCTCGACGTCCGCCTTGCGGTAAATGTCCACGACTCGCTTGAATGCCTCGACATCGTCGAAGTCGGCATGGATGCCGCACAACTCGATCTTCTTCACGCCGATCTTCTTTGTCAGGTCCGCGACCAGGGCGTTGTCCTTGAAATGGCGGAAACAATAGCTTTGAACGCCGAAATCACGCGCCGGGGATGTAGTCATGTCCGCAAGATTGCGCCGTTGGGCGGGAAAATTCAAGGGGTGGGTTTGACGAGCGGACCCGGAACTGTGCGGGTGGTCGGTTTGGCGATCCCGGTCTTCATGCCGTTCATCGCCACGGGCTTGCCGACGAGAATCAGAAGCTCCTCATACCGCTGGTTCGGCCCGTCGCGGGTGAGGAATCGGCTGCCGATGCGATTCGGGTCCCGTGTCGCCGTCGAAGCTCCCACGACCAAAAACTCGCCCGGGGAAACGTCGGCGCAGAAATGCAGATCGTAGAAGTTCTCCCGCTGCAAGTATTTCGTCGGCGGAGGTTCGTCGCTCAGCGCATAATCGAACCGCGTCCGCCAGGCGACCACCAGCGGACATACCGTCAGGCGAATGGTCAGCGGCTTGCGCGGAGCCCATTGAAAGGCCAACGACATCCGGTTCTGGCAATCGTCAAACGACCGCATCGTCAAGCCATGCTCGTCATAGATGTACAGCAACTCCTCCGGCAACTCCTCGGACATGTCGAGCCGCGCGTCCTCAACGCCCGGTTCGGCCGTGATCCGGTGCTCGGCAATCTTGATGGCTGATTCCCGCCCGAGGATTTTCAAAAATACCGGCCAATCCGCGATTCGTGCCCTTCCGACGCGAAGGCCGTTGCTGTTCATCAGGATGCTGGTCGGCACGTCGAGGACATCCTCGTCCACGAGCTTCCAAAACGCGTCGTCCCGGCTGTTGGCGCCGAACGGCATCTGAAGCTGATACATCTGGCAGGTGATGACGCCGGTGGTGGTTCGCGGCGCGCCGGCATCCGACTCGGGCGGCGCCACCTCATCGGAGACGATCGGCGGAGCCGGCGAAACGCTTTTTTGCGGCAATTGCGGTTGCGCGGAACAACCGAGGAGCGAGGCGAGGTAAATGCAACCGCAGAGACGCAGAGACGCAGAGGCGGGCGCAGAGAAGAATTCATGAATCTTCTCTGCGATTTTCTCCGCGTCTCTGCGTCTCTGCCGTTGCATTTGGATTAGACGTCCCGAATGACTTTAATCAGCGCATCCAGTCCGCGATCCCATTGCTCGGCCGTGATCGTCAGCGCCGGGGCGAGGCGGATGACCTTCTGGGCCGTCAGGTTGATGAGGATCCCATTTCCCAGCCCGCGTTCAACGAGCTTCTGCGGCGGATCGTTCAGTTCCACGCCCAGCATCAGCCCGCGGCCGCGAACTTCGTGAATCTTGTCCTTGATGCTCGCCTCATTGCGCAGGCGGGACATGGCGTGCTCGCCGAGCGCCGCCGCATGGGACAGCAGCCGGTCGCGCTCGATCACGTCGAAAATCGTTCGGGCCACCGCCATGCAAATCGGATTGCCCCCCAGCGTGCAGCCGTGCTTGCCGGGGACCAGCAATTTGGCGGTCTCGGGCTTGGCGAACATCGCCCCGACCGGCAAACCGCCGCCGATCGCCTTGCCCAACGTCAGGATATCCGGCTCGACCAACTTGCCATCGGTTGATTGAAAATATTGATATCCGAACCATCGCCCGGTTCGGCCGCAGCCGGTCCACACTTCGTCGAAAATCAGCGTCAGGCCGCGCTCATCGCAGATCCGCCGAACGGCCGCGGCGTAATCCGCCGGATAGAGATTCACCCCGCCCTCGCCCTGGATCGGCTCCATGATCACGCCGGCGACTTCCGGGTCGATCGCCTTGGCCAGAGCGTCGAAGCAGCCGCTTTCGACGTGGATGAAACCGGGAACTTCCGGTCCGAATCCCTGGCGGATGGCCGGGTTTCCCGTGGCCGAGATCATCGCCAGCGACCGGCCGTGAAAACTTTTGTTCAGGGAGATGATCTTCCATCGCTTGGGCGAAAATTCCTGCCCGCGCAGGTGCGCCAGCTTGCACGCCGCCTCGTTCGCCTCCAATCCGCTGTGACAGAAAAATGCCTGGCCCGCAAACGCATGGCGATTCAATCGCTCGGCAAATTCAACCTGCCCCTCGGTGTGATACGTGTTGCCCACATGCCACAGTTTTCCCATCTGGGCCGCCGCCGCTTCGATCAGCGCCGGATGGCAATGGCCGAGAATCGCTCCGCCAAATCCGGCAAAGAGATCGAGATACTGCTTGCCATCGGCATCCCAAAGGTCGGATCCCCGTCCACGCGCCATCACCACGGGCTGGCGGGCGTAGTTGCCGATCAAAACCTTGGCCGCTCGATCCAGGATTGCTTGTAAAGTGAACATAATTGTAAAAATCCGAAAGTGCGAAACCAGAATACCGAATCAAATCCGAAATCAGAAACCCGAAACAAAGCCCGTTTCAGTCATTCTGGTTTGGGTCATTGATTCGCCGTTCGGCCCAGAGGCTCTCGACGGGTCATTCTGGTTTCTGGTTTCGGATTTTCACGCCGGCCTGTCATTGGAAGGAGACGGCTCTTCGTCGAAATTCAGCACATCCCCTTCCGACCCGGCGGGCTGCACGCCATCGGCGGGCAGATCGAAATCGATGTCATCCTCGACGCCTTCAAGAGCATGGTCGGCGACCGGCTCGGCCGGGACAGCCAGCTCACCGCCAGCCTCTGCCGCCGGCGCTTCCGCGCCGGGCGCTTCCGCCTCGGGCTGATCGACCGGAAAGAAATCACCCGGTCCTTCGGCCACGGGCGCCGCCGCCCCACCGCCTGTGGCCGGCTGCATGTCTTCATCCGCGGGAACGCCGTCGATTTGAACCATGAATGTCACGGGACCGATCTGAAGCGTGTCCCCCGGCCCCAGCGTCGCCTCGCGGCATCGCTGGCCGTTGTGGTACGTGCCGTTTGAACTGCCCAGGCCGTCAAGCTTCGAGCGCCTCGCCGTCCTTGATGATCCGGCAATGTTTGCGGGAGACTTCACCCAGCGGGATGCGCAGATCGCAATCTTCCCGCCGCCCGACCACGGTCATGTCGCGAACGATCGAAAAGCTTCGCCGCTCGCCATCCGCTCGAAACATGACAAGAACAACCTGCATCGCCGCATCCTTAGAAGTGCACTTTCCCGCACCCTTTGCTTACTCTAGTGTCAAATGAGGGTTTCATCAACAATTATTCCAGTTCGAAAAATGCAGGCGATGGTTCAAAATACAGATCGCTCAAACTGACCCGCTTCAGGCGTTCACCAGCACGCTGGCCGAGGCCAATCCTCTAAGTACCGCTTCGATCATCTGTTTCAGCTTTTGCGGGTCATGGGTGTGCCAGGGATTATCAGTCCTTGCAGCGCCCGCAGCCTCGCTCTGTTTGACCAACTCCGCCGCTAGGGCATTGCGATTTCGGCTGCCGTCAAGCAGTGGAAGTATCTGGCCGAGCCGCTCGTCCACTTTGATCGGCAGGTGGCGCAATGTCGTGATCGACCGCTGATGGGCCGCCTGCCATCGAATTAAACGCGTGGTGCGCGGCAATTCCCCCGCGGTGGAAGCGATTGCTTCGCAGGGGTGAACCCAAAGCTCGACCAGGCCATGTGCGTACCAAAAATCGATCGCCTCGGCGAGAAGCTCGGCGAGCTTGCCCTCGTCAGAACCGCGGGGCGATGGACCGAGGACCACCGACATCAATTCTGAAAACGGGACCGCCGCGGGCCAGGCCCGGCGCAGCCGCCGCAGCACGGCGATCGGCTGGGGATCCGAAAGTTTTATCAAATGTTGGCCGCCCCCGAATTGAATGACCGGTTGCCCGGTCGCATTGGTCCCCGCCGGCACTCGGGGGGATTTCCCGCGACGTGCATCGAGCGGATTGGGCTCGGACCGGCCGTGGCAATCGCCGCCTCCGCCCGGCATAGCACGGACCTGCGAAAGCCGCGGTTAACCAGGAAATCGACGTACTGCTCCCGTGCCACTTCATCGGTTGTCATCTTGGCAAGCATCTCTCGCACCGGCGCGGATAGCATCGTCCGCATGTCCGCCTGGTTGTCGGCGTCTCCGAGGTACGCCAGCCCATTGGCCTTTGCCTGGTCGATAAACTCCCAAAAATGTTGGGCGCGTTGACCGCTTCCATGACGTCGTGCAAATGATAGCTGTCGGAGAATTCCGCGAACGTCTTTTGCAAGTCGCGCATCATGTCGCGGTAAAAGTTCGTTTCCGGCGTGCGTTCGGCTATGAATTGAATGATCTCTCTTCCCCGGGCCGCGCGCTGATCCGGACTCGCGACGCCGCGGGTGTGGAAGAGCATCATGTCCCGAACAATCCCCCTCGACCGCCAACCCGGATAGGTGTTGTAGCTAATGAGGGCCAATCCGTTTGGCGACAGATGCTTTCGGCACACTCGCATCAGTTGTTGCCGCACGATATCGGGCACCCACGAGTAAAAGCCGTGCGCGATGACGTAGTCGAACGTCGGGGCGTCATCCGGAAAATCCATCAGGTCCTGACTACGCAGCTCGACGTTCGTCAATCCCAATTTGCCGATCAGCTTGGAACCCACCTCGATTTGACGGGGAGACAAGTCGATGCCGAGGAAGCGGCTGCCGGGAAGCTGCTCGGCCATCGGGATCAAATTGCCGCCGGTGGCGCAGCCGATTTCCAGCACCCGGCAATCATTGATGGATTGCGCCGCCAGACCCCGCATCGCCGCGACGACTGCCAGCCGGTTGGGATGCGCCAACCGTTGCGGATCGCTTTCGTAAGCGACCGCGTCGTAATCCGCCTTCAATTGTTTGGTGATCTCGTTCATTTTAAGATTGTCGCTTAGGCCATCGGCCGCGATGATACAGCGCCTGCGAGCTGGGCCAAATCCGGCGGCAAGACCGGGGTGACACGCCGGCTCTGAAAAGGCGCACATGATTGCCCGCATGGCGGGCCGGACGGACAATGCTCGCGGGTCTCCACGTGCCTTCTCTTGAGCAGCCATCCACGACTCTGCAACCCGCGGCCCTTCCGGCGGCCATTGTGCCCGCGCTCTATCTGCACATTCCATTTTGCTTTCACAAATGCCACTATTGCGATTTCTATTCGATCACTCGGCAGGATCCCCGGCGAATGTCTCGGTTCGTCGATCGGCTTTTTCGTGAAGCCGACCTGTGGGCGCACGCGCCGCCGGTGCTGCGGCCGCGAACGGTATTTTTCGGCGGCGGAACGCCTTCGCTTTTGCCGCTGGCCGACATGCGCCGGCTGATCCACGGGCTGCGCCAGCGATTCGATTTCTCCAATTGCGTGGAATGGACCGTCGAAGCCAACCCCGCCACCGTCTCCGCCGAATACTGTCAGATGCTGGCCGACGCCGGCGTCAATCGAATCAGCATGGGCGCGCAGAGCTTCGACGCCGCCGAGTTAGCCGTGCTGGAGCGACATCATCAGCCCGACGACGTTCCCCGCGGCCTCGACATCGCCCGATCCGCCGGCATCCGCCGATTGAATCTCGACCTGATCTACGCCATCCCCGGCCAAACCCTTGCCGCCTGGATGAAGTCGCTGGAGCGGGCGATCGCTCTGGGGACCGACCATCTGTCGTGCTACGGGCTGACCTACGAGCCGAACACTCCGCTGGCCGTCCGTCGGCGGCTGGGCCAAATCCCTTCCATCGTCGAGCCGGAGCTGGAGATCGAAATGCTTCGCGGCGCGCGGCGGCGGCTTGCGGCGGCCGGTTTCGGCGCTTACGAAATCAGCAACTACAGCCGCCCCGGCCAGGAGTGTCTGCACAATCTGCACTACTGGACCGGCGGCGATTATCTTGCCCTCGGTCCTGCCGCCGCCTCCCACGTCCAGGGCTGGCGATGGCGAAACCGCCCGCATCTGGGCGAATGGGAAAACGCCGTCGATAGCGGCCTGCTCCCGGCCGTCGAAGTCGAACAGCTCCCCGCGCGCCAGCGCGCCGGCGAGTTGGCGATGCTCATGCTTCGCCTGTCAACCGGGATTAGTCTTTCCGACTTTGCCGCCCGCACCGGCCTTGACGCCGCCGCGCTCTTTGCCGAAGTCATCGACCGCCTCGCGCCCGATGACCTGCTGGAGGTCTCGGAAACGTCGATTCGCCTGTCGGAGGCCGCTCTGCCGGTGGCCGATTCGGTCGCGTCCGAATTCCTCCAAGCCGCGTCCGCTTTGTAACCGGTCTAACCAGCCGCCCGCTTCCCGTCGATTCAAAGCTCAGGACGATGCTTGGATTCGTGCAAAACATATTTGGCCTGCGGGAGATCATCGCTCCACCGTCGCATCCTATGGGCGTCGATTTCGGCGCGGATTGCCTGCGCATCGCCCAGGTCCGCCAGTGCCGGCGCGATTTCAATCTTCGCGCCGCCGCCTTCGCCGACGTCCCTCCCGACGTCCGCGCCGATCCCGGCTTGCACCTCGCCTTCTTCGCCCGGACCGTCCCCCAATTGCTCGCGCAGGCGCCGTTCCGCGGTCGGGAGGCGGTGCTCGGCCTGCCGGCGTCGGTCGTCCATATCCAGAACCTGACGCTTCCTCCGACCCCTGAAAAGGACTTGAAGGACGCCATCGTTCGCGAAGCCGGCCGCAGGCTTCCGTTCGATCCTTCGCATGCCCTGATTCGCCATACGGTCGTGGGAGAAATGCGCGAGACTCCCGGGCTTCAGGTCATCGCCATGGCCGCAGACTCGCGCTGGGTGAACAAATACATCGAGGCCGCCCGGGCGGCGCGGCTCAACGTCGTGGCGATGAATGTCCAACCCCTGGCGCTATTGGATTGCTTCGCACGCGCTCATCGCCGAACTTCCGAACTCGAATCCACCCGCTTCTACATCGACATCGGCAGCAGCGGCACACGGGCGATGATCGCGCGTGGAACGCGCCTCCTCTTCGCCCGCAACATTTTTGTCGGCGGCGATCATCTCACCCGCTCCGTCGCCGAATCGCTTGGAATCGGTTTTCACGATGCCCGAATGATGCGGATCAAGCTGTGCGCCAGCCCGCACGCGCAGGCCGGCGGCGTTGATTCCGCCCTCCAGCACCCCCTGGATGAGCTGATCCGCGGGCTGGAGCTTTGCCGCCGCGATCACCAGGCGGCGTTTCCGGAGTTTCCGGTCGAGCGGTTGGTTTTCGTGGGCGGCGAGGCCCGCCAACGCGGTTTGTGCAAACGCATCGCCAAGCGATTGGGCGTGCCCGGGCAAACCGGCGATTCCCTTCGCCGCATGGCCCTCAGCGGCAGGATCGGCATCGAGAGCGCAATCGACCGCCGTCATCCCCAGCCCGCATGGGCCGCGGCCATCGGCCTGAGCATCGGACCGGCGGCGAGCGGCGAATGATCATCAACCCATCGGTCGCTCGCGTCGATAGACCGTCAGAAGGAGGCGCTGAATCGAGCGCGATTATCGGCCCATGATCGACGACATCCTTCGCAACGCCGTCAGTGCCGGCGCCTCCGACGTGCACGTTCACGCCGGCTCGCCGCCTCTATTTCGAATCCATACCGTCATCCACCCCGGCAATTTCCCGGCCGTCACCGCTGAAGCGGCCATCGGCATCGCCAAGGGCCTGATGGACGAGCGCCGCTGGGCTGATTTCCTTCACAAGCGAGACGCGGATTTCTCGCACGAAATCCCCGGCATAGGGCGATTCCGCATCAACGCCCATTTCCAGCGCGGAACCGTCGCCCTGGCCATTCGAACCATTTGCGGCCGGGTCCGCCCGCTGGCCGAGCTGTTCCTTCCCGAGGTCGTCACCAAGCTCACGTTTCTGCGCCGGGGACTGGTCCTGATCACCGGCCCCACCGGCAGCGGCAAGAGCACGACGCTGGCGGCCATGATCGACCAGATCAACCGCCGCGACCACGGACACATCGTCACGCTGGAAGACCCGATCGAATACGTCCTGGGCGGCATCAACTGCGCCATCGAGCAGCGCGAGGTCGGCGCCGACGTGCCGGATTTCGCCGGCGGGCTTCGACACGTCTTGCGCCAGGATCCCAACACCATCCTCCTGGGCGAGATGCGCGATCTGGAGACGACCAGCGCAGCCCTCACCGCCGCCGAGACCGGCCATCTGGTTCTCAGCACCCTTCACACGCAGAACGCGCCGCAGACCATCGAGCGGATCATCGACATTTATCCGACGAGTCAGCAAAACCAGATTCGCTCGATGCTGGCCGGCACGTTGCAGGCGGTGATCAGTCAAACGCTGATGCCGCGCTCGGACGAGCCGGGAATGATTCCCGCGTGCGAGATCATGATTTGCACGCAGGCGGTCAAGAGTTGCATCAGGGACAACCGCATTTTCGAGATTCCCAACGTCATCGAAACCAGCCGGGCGCAGGGCATGCAGTCGCTGGACCTTTCCCTGCAACAGCTCTGCCGCAACGGATACATCACCCGGCAGGACGCCATCGCCAACGCGACGCACCCGGAAAAGTTCGAGCGGACGCTGGCGGCGTAGGCGAAACAGGCAAAGTGAATCCGCGACAACTCAACGAAATTTAGCGGCGGTGCGAAGCACCGCGGGTTCGCCAACGCCGTTTAATACGCCACCGACGGGAAGAAACTCCCGCGCGGCTCGTGATATTCCCCGATGGACATCAGCGTCATGGGTTTGCAGACGCGCAGCCCCCGCCCGAGGCACCAGCGGAAAAACCCGGCCCGGCGGATCGGGACCAGCAGCGACAACGGCTGGGCATTAGCCGCGCCGGCGGCCCAAAGAAGTTCCAACATATCCCGCTCAGTTTTGGCCACGCCGTGATTGAAAACCCAGAACGTCGGCGAAGACAGATAGGCCGCGAGCTTCTTGTCGCGGAACAGCCCCATCGGTCCGAATTTCCCGATCGCGTCGTGAAGCTCGTTTTTGCGGTCAAAGCCGTGTACTTCGCGGCACAGCGTCGCGGCCGCGTCGAGGTAGGATTCCGTCAATCGGCGGCGCATCCAACCCCGGCGGCGAATTGCCCTTCGGCGTGCCGCTCATCAGCGCCAGCGGTTCCCTGGCCTCAAAGCCGAGCGACGTGTAAAGCGACATCGACGTGGTGTTGAACGCATCCTGCACGAGACGGATCGAGACCGAGGACCGCCCGCGATTCAAAACCGCCTCCATCAACCGACGCCCGACGCCTTTCCCCTGATGTGCCGGATCGACCGTGATCGGGCCAACCCCGCGGACAGGGTCTCGCTCGTCGAGAAAATTGGAGCCGACGATCCGGCCACCGCTTTCCGCCAGCACCCCAAAGATGCGCGGATTGCCAATGAACCCCGCCACGAAGCCGATCGCCATTTCGGCCGACGGGATATCCGGCGGAAATCCATGGCTCTGGGCGATGCCGCGAAACGCTTCATAAACAATCGTCCCGCAGCGCTCGGCGTCGGTTGGCGTCGTTGGCCGAATATTGACCGGCATGGTTTGATTTTCTCCCATACTCATCTCGGGTTGTCCAGCCATCGCGCGGACCGATCATGGCCAAGGCAATCCCGGCGCACCGTGACTCCGCATCTCCGCACCTCCGCGGTTGCATTTCATTTTCGGGCCGGCCAGACCTGGACGATCTTGTAGCCGGACTCGGACCACAGAACCGCTTGCGTGGAAGGCGTGTCGATCGGCAGGATTTTAACGATCGTCATGTCCGGCGAATCCGGCGGGGCCTCTCCGGACATGATCGCGGCCAAATGTCGCATCAGGGCGGCGTGGTCGGGAATCGGATCCGAGCCGGACAGCGGCGTGAACGTCGCCCTTCGCCAGGCGAGATAAGTCGTCCAGTTATCCCGGTTGAGGACGACCGTGGACGGGGACGTGTGGCCGTGAATCCATCGGCAGGCCTCGACGAAGCCCGCGGGGGCATACGAGTCATCCGGCCGGATCAATCCCTTCCATTGCCGGTAATCCGCCAGGACGGCACAGCACATCAGCGCCAGGACCAGGGGCGTCTTCATTCGCAGCCGGGCCTGAATGAACGCCACGGAAATCCCCGCCATCAGCGGCAGGAAGTAATTCAAATCGGTCAGAAACCGGGACGGCGCAAATGCAATGGCCGTGGGCCGTCTTAGAAGTGTCATGAGCAGCGGAACGAAATACTCGGTGATGAGAAACAGGCTCACCAGGCCCCCGGCCGCCCAGAACACGACGGGATGTATCCGAGGGGCGCGGCCGCGGGCCCAAAGGACAAACCCCGCGACGGCCAAGGGAGCGTTGACCAGGCCGATGCCCAAGACGATTTTTCCGAGCGTCAGATGAGGCTCGCTGTCGTAAAGAACGGTCGTGGAATGCAGCGTGGTGATCCGCATGGCATAGGGGATCAGAAAGAACCCATCGAGCAAAAGCGCCAGGGCAACGGCCCAAACCAGGATTGGCCGCGAAGAAACGGCGTTGAATCGGGACATGGGCAGGACGATGAACACCGCCAGAAGGATCCCGGCGACGAGCATCGAATGATGATGGACGAGGATGAGCGCGGCAAAAATGACGGCCATCGCCGGAATCCGGACGGAGACGCGAATGTCGTCCAACCAGAGCGTCAACATCGTCATAAGAAAGAGCATGCCCATTTCGTTGGGCAATCCGCCCCAGCGGAAGTAATCGTTGCTGCCAAGCCATGCCCACAGTCCATACGCGCCGGCGGACCAGAGGGCGACGGATTCGTCGCCGGCGGCCCGACCGGCAAAGAGATAAACCTGCGCGGTCGATAAAACGCCCAGCAGCGGGATCAAATCTTTGAAGACCGTGTGCAACGGCAATCGCGTGATGGCCGAGAGAACGACTAGCAGCGTGTGGCTGCCGGTCGGATAGTTCAACGCGACGGAATCGAACGGCAGATAATCATGGATCGCGTGCTGCGTCTGCTGGATTTTCCCGGCGAGGATTAGGTGGACGGTCGGATCGTACGGACCTTCGGGCAGCGGCTGGGGCAGAGCGATGCCAAAACGCGCCGCGGCAACGAGAAGAAGAATCACGACGATCCATTTGCTTTTCGGGCTCTGGCGGTATTTCGCCTGCGAAAACCACCGCGCCGCGAGGCATGCGAGCGCCGCCGCCGCCCAGATTGGATAGAACCAGCGAAGATCAAAATAACTGATAACGAAAGCGAGATAGGCCGCCAGAGCCAGCCCGATACAACTGCCGTAGGTCCAGCGTTCGACGCGATCCCTGCCGAGGGACAGGGCACCCGCCAACCAGATTCCAGGGATGAGGATGAGAAGCGATCCACCGGCGAAGCAGAGGAATTCGACCGCCATGTCAATTGGGCTGGGTGGAGGCCGGCTGCGCAGTCCGTATTGAAACTCCATGGACCCAAGTCCGCGATGATCATGGTGTCAACATGCATGTCCGCCATGAGGTAATTTGAGCCGATCTGAGTTCCATGGTGGAAGGGATCGACCGCCTTCTGGAAATCGCTCTGGTTATCCATTTCCATGTAGTAGTCGCCCTGAATTGAAACCTTTTCGCCCATCAGGATCGCGTTCGACGGTGACATGTGATTGGGAAGCGCTTTCCCATACTTCGCATAAATATAAAAACCGGGAAAGTAAAAATAGTCGTTAAGAATGTACGTGTGCTGCGCGTTGGGCAGTGGATCGGTTTCGGTGGGACAGATCATGACGGGCGGATTCCATACGCCGAAAACCGCAACCGTCCAGGTGTTGTAGTGGTATGAATTCCACTTGTCGGGATACGTCAAAACCACCGAATTGAACGGGCCTGTGGGCGACAGGCTGCCGTCGCCGGGGCTTTTGAGGTAAACCGTGTCATTCGCCCACCCCAGGTGGTCTGGGAATAAGTATCCACCATTTTGATCGGCATAAGTCAGCATCGCCATCCCGACTTGGCGCATGTTGCTCATGCACTGCACCGCCACGGACTGCTGGCGAGCGCGGGTGAGGGCGGGCAACAGAATCGAGATCAGCATCGCGATGATCCCGATGACCACCAATAGCTCCACGAGCGTAAACGCGCCCTTGCGGGAAAGTTGCGATGGCCTGCTCATGTTGGAACTCCCTCGCCAGATGAACCGGCGAATTCTACCCTATATGACGATTTCCGCGAGCCTTTGCTTCATTAATATGTCCGACAAAGCTCCATTGGGGACGCCAACGCAACGAATTTTTGGCTTTTTCGGCCAACAGCGGGCTTTTGAAGTCCGGCCAATCCTCCGGCAGCGAGGGGAACTGCGGATGATGCTTGGCCAAACGCTGGCGAAGGGGCATGCAGGACACGATATCATCGGCTGAAAGATTGTAGATTTCGCAGCCGGGCCGGCTCAATTCAGCGGCCGCCGCGAATCCGGCGGCAAGGTCCGTCGCATGAATGAAGGTCCCAAATCCATCCTTAAACGGCTCGTCGATGCTCTGAAAGCGCCGCAATTCCGCGTCGTCGAAATCCCTGATTAGCACCCCGGGAAAACGCAGGATTGAAATCGACAGCCCCTCCTGCCTGCAAAGGTAATTCGCGAACGTTTCGTTGGCGGCCTTTGAGACGGCGTAGGCGTTCATGGGCTGAAGGGGATGGGTCTCGTCAATCGGAAGACGAATCGGCGCAATGCTCCCTTCGCCCCAGCAACCGTACACCTGGCAACTGCTGGCATAGACCGCGTGCCGCAGGCCGAGATCCGCCGCCGCCTGAAGGACCACCGATGTCGAACGCGCGTTGTTCCAGTACACCTCGTCCGGCGGCACGCCGGAATGGACGTTGGGGATATCGGCCAGGTGGCAGACGGCATCACAATCGCCGAGCAGCCGAAGGAGGGACTCGCGCTGGCGGACATCGCAATCGACGAATCGGGCGCGCGGGTCGTCGCCGGGGCGGCGATCGAGGTTCAGGACCCGATGTCCCCGATCGAGAAGGCAACGGACGACGAATCGTCCAACCCTGCCGCTGCCGCCGGTCACCGCGATGCGAAGAGATTCTGCCATAAGCGCTATGAAAGATTAACGCCGATCGAAAAGAAATGCGCGGTGTCAAATGACAAATGACAAATGACGAATTCGGCATTTATTGCGCCGGTCGCTACGATTGCCCGAAGTGCATCCATCAGGTTCCACTGACGATTGCCGCGGCTGGAGGCGTTGGGGACCGGCGGCGTTCAGCGCGGCGCTGGCGCTGGCGCTCTACGCCGTCACCCTGGGCGGCACGTATATCTACGACGACTCGTTTCTCATCGGCCTCGACGATCGCGTGCAACATCCCAAGCTGTGGGGCCAATTCTGGACCCATGATTATTTCAACGGGGGGATCGACAACCTCTATCGCCCGCTGGTCTCGCAAAGCTATGGGTTGCAATGGTGGCTGCACGGCAACCGGCCGTGGGCGTTCCACCTGGTGAATCTCCTGCTGCACGCCGGGGCGTGCGCCCTGGTCGCGGAATTCGCGCGAAGATTGGTGGATTGGCGCGTCGGGCTGATCGCGGGATTGCTGTTTGCCGCCCACCCCGTGCATGCCGAAGCCGTCGCGGGCATCGTCGGGCGCGCGGAACTCGCCTGCGCCGTCGGTGTTGTCGGCGCCATGGTCCTTTTTCTGCATCGCCCAATGACCCGATGGCGGGCGCTGGCAATTTTCGGCCTCTGCCTCGTCGCCGTTTTGAGCAAGGAGCAGGGACTGCTGCTGCCCTTGCTGCTTGGCGCCCTCGTGCCGGTGCGAAAGGCGATGTTTGCCGCGAAAGAACCGCTCACGCCCCAAGAAGTGCGCGCCAGCGCAACGGGATATCCCTGATGTTCCTGCTGGTCATCTGGAGCGTGGTCGGGCTGATCATACTGCGGGAGGAAATCCTTCATCTCAAATTTGAATGGGACCGCGGATTCCTCGACATCGCCATGCAGCCGATGATCCAGTCGCCGCCCCTCGACCGCCGGCTGATTCCGCTGGCCCTGCTCGGAAGATATTTCCAGTTGCTGGTGATGCCGGTGAAGCTGTCGATCGACTACGGGCTGAGCGTGACGGGTGCGACGATCGCCCGGAACGATCCCTATCTTTGGCTCGGCGCCGCGGTGCTGGCGGGCTGGACGACGGGCCTGTGCGTGAGTCTGGCGCGGCGGAAGTGGACCGCCGCGTTTTGTCTCCTGGCGATGGCCCTGACGTATTCCATGGCTTCCAACGTGGTCCTCATCGCCGCGATCTTCGGCGAGCGGCTCATGTATTTGCCGTCGGTCTTCTTTGTCATCCTGGTCGCGATGGCAATGGCCAAACTGCGGCCAAGCTCCTGGGGAATCCTCGGGGCAGCCGCTTTCTCCCATTCCCCCTCTCCCGGTACTCCGGGAGAGGGTAGGGGTGAGGGTCTTTCGCATAGCAGCCCTCACCCTAACCCTCTCCCGGAGTACCAGGAGAGGGGACGATATGCGCGCCTGTTAGAATGCGCTTGCCCTGGAGGAATCCTGCTGGCCGTGCTGCTGGTGCTGGCATCGCTCAGGACGTACTCCTACGTTCGCCGCTGGAACGATCGCTATGCGTTCTACCAATACGCTCTGAAGGAGCAGCCGAAATCGCTCAAGATCCATCTGCTGGTCGCGTTCGCGGATTACGAGGAGGGCCGATTGCCCGAGGCCCGGCGAATCATGGATGACGCGATCGCTATTTATCCGAATTACTGGGAACTGTGGAAGATGAACGCTCTGATCGACATGAAAGCCGGCGACTGGGACAAGGCCGTGGCCGACTGGAAACGGGCGTTCGACCTGCACCCGGCGGGGAATTTGAGCGATCAGTTGGCAAAGGCGATGCGCATGAGGAATGCGCACGGTGAAATGACGCGGAGCGCGAAGTAGAGAATTCGGAAACGTGTTCGGTTAATGACAAATGACGAATGACAAATTCTCAAATCTAGATTTCGACGCGGCTGCCTTCGGGCTGGTCATTCCGCATCGCCCATTTGCGCCAGCGCGTCGGAGTCAGGCCGGAGAATTGCTTGAATCGACTGGTAAAATGGCTCTGGTGGGCGAAGCCACAGAATTTGGCGATGTCCGCCAGTTCCGTGTCATGGGCGAAAAGCATGCGCTTGGCCTGGAAAATCTGGCATTCAAGGAGGAAGTGCTTGGGTGTGATGCCCAGCAGTTCGGTGAATCGGCGATGGAAATGGAAGGGGCTGAGATGAACGTGCCTGGAGATTTCGCCGAGCATCGGCCCGCTGCGGAAATGCTCGCTCATGAACTGGATCGCCGGCACGAGGCGGGCCAATTCCGTGTCGGCTGAAACATCGGCGGCTCGGAGCGAACTCCATTCGCAAAAGCCGGGCAGCAGACAATAGAAGACCATCGCCCCATCGCCGAGAGCCGGATAACTCTTGTAGGCGACGGCGCGGAAATTTCGAAGCTGGCCGCTGGAATCGGGCAACGCGATTCGATCGGAGGTAAGGGGTTGGGCGCCGAGGCGTTGCAGGCGGTGCCGCGCATCTTGATGAAGCTGATCGCTGACGCGCTGGTCGAGCAGCGCCAGGCCGTCGGCCAGGATTGGTTTGAGGTTGGCGCCGATGACGATCTGGCGGGAAGCGGTCCGAGGCGTCCACGACGCGGGCTTGGCGCAATCGCCGTGCAGACGCGAGGCGCGCGTCTCGGCGGCGATGCGGCCGATCTGGCCGGCGGCCTCCGACACGGCCTTGTGGTCGGCATCCGAATAATCGCCATGGTCGCCCGTTCGATAGACATTCAGCGCACCATCAAAGCCGGATATAACGGGCGACTTGACAGGGGCAATCAAGCCATGAGTCAACTTCTCGCCGGCGAGAAAATCGCGATAGAAGCGCGATTTTTGCAGCCCGTCGGGCCAACAATCGTCGGCGCAGAGGGTCCGGCCCTCCTTAATGGCTCGCCAAGTCGGGCAATCTTCGGAATGAAGATCGCCGGCGTAGGCCCGGCTCCAACCATCGCTCAAATGAGGCGGCTGGACAATCTGTGACCCGCCTCTTGGCATGGAACTGACAAGCCAAGCATGCGAAAAACGTATAGTTTTCTTGAGGCTGTCAAAAACCTGCGAATATGACACGGTCCCTCACGCGGCCAAAAACTCTCCCGAACACTTCCCGCATCTTCGGGCACCAAGCCCGCAACAACCCAATATATATACCCCAATATTGGATTGATGCCACGGCAAGTATCTCCCATCTTTTATGCAGGTTTGCGGACGTTATTCAAGCGTCGCTTCGCAGAATGGCAAGAATTGTGAATTCCAACAGCTTTCACGCCTCGCAACACTTTAAGTGCGGCAATTCTGGGAACTTAGGGCGGTTGAGTTCGCCGATTTAAGCGACCGAGGTCATGAATCGCGCCCTGCCACTTAAGCACTTACGCGCGGGTTAGTGGCTCTTTGCGTGTGTTGATTCGCGACAGCACCTTTTTGGCAGATTTGTGGAGTCTTGTCGCCTTCGGGAATCAGACCGCATAAACGGCCTTTGCAATAGCCCGCCAAACCCAGCCCTGTCGAACGCCCGCGGCGAAGTGCCCGTTTCGGCACGTGACTTGATAATATCCCAAAGCAAGGAGTCCACGCCGATGCTGGCTCAACTTACCAATCGTCGATTCTGGGACAAAAAGATCCGGATCGGCATTCTCGCGTTGGCGACGTTCATCGCGATGTGTTGATCGAGGATTTTCCCGGGCGCCCGCCGCCTTGGCTCCGCCGGCAGCCACCTCCGCCTTGGCCTGCGGGCTCAATCCGAATATGTGAAACTGATGGGACAGCGGCTCGAATCCATGCTGCCGGCAGACCTCGTCGCGCAACTTGCGCAGCTTATCGCTGCTGAATTCAATGACGTTTCCGGTCGTGACGCAGATGAGATAGTCGTACGCCTGCCGGCCGACGATGACGTCGTAATAACTTTGCTTGTTATCAAAAAAGACCTGCTTAAGAATCCCCGCGTCCTGTAGATGGGCCAGCGTGCGGTAGACGGTGGCGCGGCTGACGCGATGGCCGAGTTGGCGGAGATCGACGGCCAATTGTTCGGCCTCGAACAGGGCCGTTTTGCGCAGCACGGCATCGAGGATCATCGCCCGCTCGGGTGTAAACTTAAGTCTCTGTCCCCGCAGATACCGGCGGAAGATCGCGCAGACCGGCTCATAAGGGCGCGATTGGGGCTGGGCCGAAACCCGCGGAATGCTCGGCAAAATATGCGGCCCGGAACTCATGCAAACAGTCTACGCCCCCGCACGGCCTTTGGCCACTTTCCGACTGCCTGGCCTCCGGCCCTCCCGGCCATTTGCCACCCCTCGTCCCCGACGGGACAATGGACCGAACCGGTGCGGTTTTCACTCGGCAAACCCATTCTCGTACTCTTGTTCGCGGCCGGGATCAGCGGCGTTGCGGTCTGGCGTCATCCCACTCCGCCACGCGCCGATCTGGTCCTTTGGACGTTTGACCAGACTAACGCCCGGACATACCGCGATCGATTCCCGGACGCCCATGGCCGAGTGATGCCGTCGCTCGCGGAGCAATTCCAGCGGGAATTCGGACCGCGCGTGCGAATCAGTCTGATCGGACAGATGGGCGAGAACATCCGCCTGGCCTCGGCGTTCATGTCGCAGGCGGACGCCCAGACGCCTGATCTGTGCGAGATCGAGATTCATTCCATCGGCCAATTCCTGCGCCCGCCGTGCGACGACGTGGGTTTGTTGCCGCTGAATGGATTTCTCGAGAAATCCGGCTGGGACCGGCGGATCGTGGCCAGCCGGTTCGCGCCCTGGTCCAAAACCGATCCTCGCACGCGCGGGCGGATCATCTACGGCGTGCCGGAAGACGTGCATCCGGTCACGATCACCTATCGCAAGGACCTCTTCGACCAAGCCGGCGTCGATCTCGAAGGAGCGAAAACCTGGGATGATTTTCAGGATCGATGCCTGGCCTTTCAAACGTACTGGGCGGCCCACGGCCAGCGCGACCGCCGGGCCATCGCCTTGTCAACCGGCGGGCCCGACGAGATCGTCGAGATGCTGTTGCAGCGGCACATCAACCTGATCGATCAGAATGAGAAGCTGCATTTCACCGATGCAAAACTTCTGGAGGCGGTCATTTTTTATGCGCAATTGGTCGCCGGCCCGCGAGCCATCGGCGCGGACGTTTCCTCCGGAGTTGGATGGACGGAGGATTTGGCTCGCGGCAACGTGTGCGCGGTCTGCACGCCGGACTGGAAGGCCGGGTATATTCGGGAATTCTCGCCGGAGCTGCGGGGCAAGGTTCGGATGATGCCGCTGCCGAAATTCGAGCCCAGCGATGCCCCCACGAGCACGTCCGGCGGGACGATGATCGGGATTTGCCGCACTTGCCCACATCCCGAGCAGGCCTGGAAACTCCTGGAATTCCTCTGTCTCAGCCCGCAGGCCAGCCAGGCGCGCATCGCCGCGGGCGATGATGTCCTTCCGGCCATTCCCGAGTATTGGAGCGACCCCGTCTATCACCAGCGCGATCCATTTTTCGCCGGCCCCCGCGGCGGAAACGGCGGCGGACAAGACGTTGGCGATTTGTACGTTCGTCTTGCGGGACAAATCCCCGAGCGATTCGTCACGCCGTACACTTTTCAGGCCGAGCTGGTTTTGGTCGCCGTGTTGCACCGGGCCGAGGAATATGTCGCCAGCCACGGGGGAACCGACGGATTGAGCCGGCCCTGTGCGGCGTGGCTGGCCGAGGCGCAGGAAGAATTGCAACGCCGAATCGACTTCGGGAAGTTCGAGCCATGAATCGAGATCGCTGGTGGAAACTGCAAACCGTCGCGGCGCCATACCTGCTGGTCTCTCCGTTTCTGGCGATCTTCTGCATCTTCATGCTCTATCCCCTGACCCGCAGCCTGCTGCTGAGCTTTCACAAGACGATCGGGCCGCGCCACAGCGTGTTCGTCGGATTGAGCAACTACCGTTATCTCCTGGGACACGATCGCCTCTTCGGCCTGGCCCTGCTGAACACCGCCACCTACACCGCGGCATTCCTGGCGCTGCAAATTCCCATGTCCCTGGGCCTGGCCCTGCTGCTGAGCAGCCGGCGGGTTCGCTTCCGCAATCTCTTTCGCTTCAGCTTCTTTTCCAGCTATCTGGTGGGCCAGGTTTTCGTGGGCGTAATCTTTTTCCGACTATTCGGACCCGATGGATTGATCAATCACCTCGTCAGCGCCCTCGCCGGGCATCGCATCGTCATTCCCTGGCTCAGCAGCCCGAACCTGGCGATGCCTTCGGTGCTCATCGCCAGTCTGTGGCTGGCGACCGGCTACGGCATGGTCTATTTCCTCGCGGCCCTGCAATCGGTCGATCCGGAACTGTACGAAGCGGCCGAAATGGATGGGGCCGGGAACTGGCAACGATTCCTCCACGTCACGCTGCCGGGCATCCGTCCGATGCTGGGGTATGTCGTTCTCGTCGGGGCCATCGGCGGGTTTCGACTCTTCGAGCTTCCGTTCGTCCTGCTCCAGGGCGCCGGGCCCGACGCCCGCGGACTCACCGTCGTTATGTACCTGTTCATCATGGGATTCAACACCGGAGACCTGGGCTACGCCTCGGCCATCGGCTGGACGCTGGTGGCCATCCTGCTCGCGCTGACGTTCATCCAGTTCAGGTTCTTTCGCTTCGGACCGGAGAGGGGCGCCTGATGCGTCGCCTCTTTCTTCATCTGCTGCTGATCGCGCTGGCCGCCGTGGCGGTCCTGCCGTTCGTTTGGCTCATTTGCGCGGCGTTCAAATCCACCGGAGATTTGCTGAGCAGCACGCTGCTGCCCTGGCGACATCTGGATCGCCTGACGCTGGATAATTTCCGCATGCTGGGCGATCAGCCGTTCGCACGCTGGCTGGTCAATTCGATCTTCCTCTCCTCGCTGCACACGGTCCTGGTTGTCACGCTCAGCAGCCTCGGCGGGTTCGCGCTGGCCAAGTATGAATTCCACGGCAAGCGGCCGATCATGCTGATCATGCTGGGCACGATGCTTTTGCCGTCGCAAGTTCTGGTGCCGGGAAGCTACGAGTCTGATGTGCCATCTGCATTGGATCGATTCGTACCTGGCCATCATTGTTCCCGGCGCGGTCAGCGCCGTCGGCATCATTCTCTTCCGCCAAGCCATGCTGAGCGTTCCGGACGAGCTTCTGCAAAGCGGCCGGCTCGACGGGTGCAGCGAGTTGCGTTTGTGGTGGGACATCGGCCTGCCGGTGGTCCGGCCGATGATCGGCGCGTACACGCTGCTGAGCTTTCTGTCCGAGTGGAACAGCTTTCTCTGGCCGCAGGTCATTCTGCAAAACGAAGCCAAATACACGCTGCCGATTGGCCTGAACAGCCTCACGGGCCTGCCGGAATATCAACACAATTACGGCATCGTGATGGCCGCGACGCTGGTGAGCATTTTGCCGGTGGCGCTATTGTTCTTCGCGTTGCAGAGAGATTTCATCAGCGGGCTGGCGTCGGGAGCGGTCAAATGAGAGCAGTAGAACAGTGGATCAGTAGGTCAATGGACCGGGGAGCATCGGGAGTCGATGAGACACATGAGACACTTTTTGAAATTTGATTAGTGTACACTAATGTTTTACGCGTTCTAACCAATTGTCAGCAATTAGCTTACGCATCATCATTGAAAACTCGGTTTGCGAGCCGGGCGGGTGCGCCTCATTTATCGTCTAATTGCTATTCCGCAATTCTTCTTGACCTGATGTTTGGTTTTTGTTAGGTTACAGCCCTTTCAAATCTTCAAGGGAGACGGAAATGTCCACGAATCAGGAACAGGAATCGGGCCAGTTGACGGCGACAGCTAAGCCGGCAACCGGCCGGGAATTGGCGATCGAAAGCCTGGCGGTCGAACAGCGTGCGGCGCTGGAGTTGCTGCTGATGGGCAAATCGTTGACGGAGTCGGCCAAGTCTGCCGGAGTGGCACGGGCCACGGTCTATCGCTGGATCAAAAGCGATCCCGTTTTCAGAGCGAGGTACAACGAATGGCACGATCTGTTGCACGAGAGCAGCCGATCGCGGCTGCTGTCGCTGACGGACAAGGCCACCGATGCGGTGGAGAAGGCGCTGGAAGCGGGGGACGCCAAGGCCGCTCTGCAATTGCTGAAAGGCATGGGGATGCTGCGGGAGTTTGCGCCGGGGCCGACGGACCCGGCCGAGGTGAAACGGATGGGAGAATTGGAGAAGCGGCGGCGTAAGTCGGCGATGGAGCGCCAGGAGCGGCAGGTGAAAGCGGGTGAGATGATTGATCGGATTGAGTTTTAAGGGAATGCCGAGTGCTCGCGGCGCAGAGGGACCGAATGGGGGAGAATGCATGCGCAATTGTTGCGGAGCCATGCGCGGCCCATCGCTTTGATGGACGAATACGGCGCGATCATGTACGCTCCGAGCCGGGACCTTCATTGGAGGAACGGGTTGCCGCCCGCCAAGATCAACGCCGACAAGCCGCAGTTCTGGAAGGCGGATATCGCCGCATCGGTTGACCAGTTCAACCAGTGGTTCATGACGTTTGCCCCGCAAGCCTTTCGATCAACTCGCGTCAAAACCACCGAACACGTCAAGGCTGCGCTGATTGCGACCGACGACCTTCGCAAGTTGAATGTTCATCGCGCTCAAAGCGAATCCCGGCGCACTACCGACGCTTCGGATGTGCACAGCCCCGCCTCTGGCGGTCGACCGGTTGATCGGGCTCGCGGGCGCCAATAAGTCGCTGGTTGGCAGCATGGAGGATGGGAAGTTGGCTGTGCGGATGAAACCAGAACTGCTTGCGGAACAACTTGGCGCGGTCTGTCGGGTGTTGATGAAGCTCCTGGACCATGACATATTCCCTTGGCTGGACGTAGCCAAGGCGCCGACCGATCACGAGCGCGACCGGGCTTCGACGATCGTCGCGGATCGATTGTGCAGCGCCGTTGCCAATCCAATCGTTCGTAATGCGCAAGAGCAGCGGCAACTCGCCATGATCGGCGACTTTCTTGAAAAACGAGGGTACCAGAAGCAAGCCCATCCCGCGGGCAAACCGCTAACGGAAATGGAACACGGAACCTATTATTTCCGCATGAACCTTCCTGTCGGAAAGACGGTCAAGGTGAATATCCCGATTGACGTTGTGATCCAGCCGAAGAAGCGTCGAAAGAATCGTCTGCCAATTCTCGTCGAGGCTAAATCCGCCGGGGACTTCACGAATACCAACAAGCGCCGCAAGGAAGAGGCGACAAAGATCCATCAGCTCCAGGCGTCATATGGCGAGGCTATCCGCTTCATTCTTTTCCTGTGCGGTTATTTCGGCAGCGATTATCTTGGCTACGAGGCTGCCGAAGGAATCGATTGGGTTTGGGAGCACCGCATTGACGATTTGCTAAAACTCGGTTTGTAGGGCAGATGATCGCACACCATAACAACTTGACGGAAAAGCGTCGCCATGCGATGCAGATAAAGGTTGACGCGTGCCGGTCCGGAGCCGAGAGGAACCGTCTTGGCCAGTTTGCCACTCCGAATTCGCTGGCGATAGAGATCGCCAAATACGTCGCGAAGTTGCTGGACGACGGGAACGAAAACATCCATTTCGCCGATCCCGCACTCGGCTCGGGCAGTTTCTTTTCGGCAGCGCTAGCCGTGTTCGGCCGGCCACGAATCACGAGCGCGGTCGGAGTTGAACTCGACCCTGTGTTCTGCAACGTCGCTCGCGAGCTATGGGCGAACGATGGGCTTGAGGTAATACAAGGCGACTTTACGCGTGCCGTCGCAAGCGGCTTGCTCCCCGCTCCTAACCTGATTCTGGCAAACCCGCCCTATGTGCGGCATCACCATTTGGAGCGTGCGGATAAGGAACGCCTACAAGCTCTTGCATATAAGATGACTGGAGTCGAGGTCAACGGGCTGGCTGGCCTATACGTCTACTTCGTTCTTCTTGCTACCGCGTGGATGGAAAACGGTGCGTTCGCCGCCTGGCTTATTCCGTCGGAATTCATGGATGTGAATTACGGGGTTGCCCTTAAGGACTATCTGACAACCAGCGTGGCACTTAGCCGCGTTCATCGCTTCGACCCGGACGATGTCCAGTTCGGTGATGCGTTGGTGTCGTCGATCGTTTTGATCTTCCGCAAGATGCCGCCGCCGCGCGGGCACCAAATTGAGTTTACTTTTGGCGGTACGCTCCACGAACCACACGCCGCCGAGTTGATATCATTGGATCGGCTGAGGGAATCGCGCAAGTGGACCGTGTACCCGAGACATTCCAAGAATGATCGACACACGCTGAGCGACGGGAACGGGCCGATGTTGGCCGACTTTTTCCGAATCCAGCGAGGCATCGCAACGGGCAGCAACAAGTTTTTCATTCTTAAGCGCGCTGATGCCGAGCGCCGGAGATTTCCCAGGCAATATCTTCGTCCGGTCCTTCCGAGCCCGCGCCACCTGAAAACGACCGTCATTGATCGCGATGACGACGGCTATCCCATCGTTGACCCGCGGTTATGCGTAATCGACTGCGATTTACCTGAGCGCCTTCTGGAGTCGCGGTTCCCAGCTTTGTGGAAATACCTGAAGACGGCCGAAGCCCTCGGGGGCCTGGACGGTTACTTGGTTGGCAAGCGCAAACCATGGTACAGGCAGGAACGGCGCGAACCCGCTCCGTTCCTTTGCACCTACATGGGTCGGGGTTCGAACGAAAGACAACCGTTTCGATTTATTTGGAACCGCTCAGATGCGATAGGAACGAATCTTTACCTCATGTTGTACCCGCGGAATGGTCTGGCCACGATGCTCAACCGTTTTCCTGGCCGCGCTGCCGAACTATTTGCCCTCCTTGGCGAGGTAACGGGTCACGAGTTGCGAGGTGAAGGACGCGTTTACGGCGGCGGTCTAAATAAAATCGAGCCGAGCGAGCTTGGCCGTGTTTCCGCCGTCTTCATGGTTAAGCGGTGGCCGGAGTTGGCCGCGAACAACTCGTTGACCAGGCCCTTGAGTTTGTTCTGGTGATCGGCGGTGGACTTCGACCAGCGAATGTCCTCTTCCAATTCCGCGAGGAGGAATCGGGCGATCTCATCCTGATGGGCGGCGGGAATGGATCGCAAACGCTCGATCGCCTGTTCCATGAGACGGGTCATGGGGAAGATTATATCAAGGCCGCCGGCATTTTTCGCGACCTTGACCTTTGTCCTTGAAGGGGCGTCATTGCTTACGCGGGCACGACGCGGACTCGACCCCGCGATCTTTTTCGCGGCTTGGAGACCTTGATCTGCACGTCGCAGCCCAAATTGCTCAGAAGCCGGAAAAGTCGATCGATGGAGAACCCATCGTTACGGCCGTTGAGCAGGAAGGAGACCTTTGGCTGCGTGATGCCGAGGATTTTGGCGGCCTCCGCCTGCGTCAGGTGACGACTTCGGACAATCCTGGCGATCTGGGCCGCGAGTCCGGATTTAGGCATGAGTCCCTTCGTACGTTTGGGGTGATTATCCTGTTTGTGGTATATTTCGTCAAGCCGAGGCTGCGGTGAGGGAAGCCGCGCCGCCGCGGACCGTTCAGTGGCGGTGCATTGTCCGCTGTACTGTTCGGGATGGGTGGTTACACTTCACGCCATGCCTTGCCTGATCCCGATTTTCGCGGTGTTTTTTCCTCGCGTCGTGATGATCCTCATCGCGATCTTCACCAACTGGTTCGGTGCCGCTTTCAACACGGTTCTCTGGCCGGTCATCGGGTTCCTGTTTATGCCGTACATGACGCTGGCGTACATGGCGGCGATGCTGCGGAACCATCATTCCGTGGATGGGGGGTGGCTGGTGCTGGTGGTGGTCGCGGCGCTGGTCGATCTGGGCGGGCAAGGCGGATCGGCGCGGAGGAGACGGCGGCGGGTGTGATGTGGAAGCGGAACCCGGCGTGCGGCCACGCCGGCTAAACAATGCGGGATTTTTTATTCGCGGTTTGCCCTGAGGGGCTGATCATTGTTAGCACAAATATGGAGTTGAACGCGGACTGGTTTCGGTGCGAGGCTTGCGGGAAACGGTTCCGGTGGAAGGCGGAATCGGCCGGGCGCAAGGCGCGATGTCCCTGCGGAGCCAAGATCCGATTTCCCGATCGGCCGGAGGCGGAGGATGCGGGTTACGAGCTTGCGCCGGAGGCGGCCCGGCCTGCGCCGGCTCGGCCTGTGGCGGCGGCGCCGGCGGGGCCGATGACGCTGGGTTATCAAACCCCGCAAAAGTTGTTGCCGCCGGACCAGAGGGATGGGGTCGACGTTGAAACCCTGAAACGTCAAACCGCTCCGCTGTGGCTGCTCGCGGGCGGAATCGTGGTGGAGATGATCGCCGCGTTCGTGGAGGACCGGCACGATTTGCACGCGGCGATGATTCATATCACGGTGGAGATTTTCGGGGGGACGATTTTGATTCTGGCGGGCGTGCTGCTGACGGCGCGGATTCGGGGAATTGAAATCGGATCGTTTTGGAGCGCGGCGCTCAGGGTGGCGGCGATTTCCGTCGCGCCGGCGGCGGTGGGCGATCTGATCATGCCGATGACGCGGCTCATTCCCCTCATCGGGGGTCTCTTGCAGATGGCGGTTCAGTTCGTTCTCTATTTCGCGCTGCTTGGGGTGCTGTTCGACATGGACGAGAGCGATACCTGGTATTGCGTCATGGTGATTTTTTTGATCAACGCGGGGGTTTATTTTTTGCTGACGTTTGGGCCTTGGGGGAAATAGTTCCGGCGTGAGGCAACTTCGACAAGCTCAGTGCAGGCCACGCCGGCTAAACGGGGGCGAGAATCGCGCGGTCGGGGACCGGGATTCTTCCGAAGAGCGTCAGGCTTTGGGCGTCGGTGATTTGGATCTGAACGAGTTGACCCTTCATGGACGGTTGGCCGTCGAAGACGACGACCTGATCGCCGCGGGTGCGGCCGACTAACTGCGCGGACGCGACGGCGGATTTGCGCTTTTCCCAGCCTAGTTCCACGCCGTTTGCGGAGGCGGGTTCCCGGCGACTGACCAATTTGCTCTCGCCTTCGACGAGAACGTTCAACGCGCTGGCCGATCAGTTCGCGATTGAACTCGGCCGATGTCTTCTGCTGGGCGGCCAAAAGCTGATTGTTTCGCCGGCGCTTGATCTCCTCGGGAACGTCGTTCTTGAAACGATCGATGGCCACCGTTCCCGGGCGCGGGGAATATTTGAAGATGAAGCTGTTTTTGAATCGGCTTTGGCGGAGGAGGTCGATCGTGGCGGCGAAATCCTCGTCGGTTTCGGTGGGGAATCCGACGATAAAATCGCTGGCGATGCTGACATCGGGCATGTACCGGCGGGCGCGGGAGAGGAAATCGCGGTATTGGCCGGAGGTGTAGCCGCGGTTCATGAGCTTGAGGATTCGATCGCTGCCGTGCTGGGCCGGGGCGTGGAGATAGCGGCAGATGCGCGGGCAATCGCGCATGGCCAAGAGCGCTTCGTCGGTGAAATCGCGGGGGAAGCTGGTGACGAATCGGAGTCGCGGCAGATCGGGGGTGGCCTCGTGAATTTCGTAGAGAAGCTGTGCGAAGGTCGTCGTGCGGCCGTCGCCGTGACGGTAGGCGTAATGGTTGATGGTTTGGCCGAGCAGGGTCACCTCGCGAGCGCCGCCGGCGACGAGTTTTTGGACTTCCTCAATAACGTTTTGCGGGGGGCGGTGAACTTCGGGGCCGCGGGTGTAGGGGACGACGCAATAGGTGCAGAATTTGTTGCAGCCGCGGGTGATGCGGACGTAGGCCTGGGCGGCGTCGTCGGCGGGGGAGATGCTGCGGGAGAGGTCGAGCAATTCGAGGCGATCCTCGGCGGCGTCGAGCGCGGCGCTTCGGCGGGTGGATGAGCCCATGAGGGCGACCTGGCGGGTGCGGCGGGCGCCGGCGGTGATGGCGGCGTTGTGGAGAAGGGTCGCGAGCTGGTCGAGTTCGCCGGGACCGCAGAGAACGTCAACGTATGGGTATTTGCGGAAGACGTTCACGCCGTCGCGCTCGGCCATGCAGCCGATGACGCCGATGACGAGGTTTGGCTCGGCGGATTTGCGGGCCCGCAATTCGCCGAGGCGGGACCAGACTTTTTGCTCGGCATGTTCGCGGACGGAACAGGTGTTGTAGATGATGACGTCGGCGTCTTGGCGATCGGAGACGGATTGGTAGCCGTGGGCGCGGAGTTGGCCGAGAACGAGCTGGCTGTCGAGGACGTTCATCTGGCAGCCGAAGGTTTCGAGGTAGAGCTTGCGCGTCATCCC
This sequence comes from uncultured Phycisphaerales bacterium, assembly GCA_963783845.1. GTDB lineage: Bacteria > Planctomycetota > Phycisphaerae > Tepidisphaerales > Tepidisphaeraceae > PALSA-1353. The sequence continues at coordinate 180,815 of CAWAPL010000016.1, read as the reverse complement.
GGGTCATTTTGGCGGGTTGTTTGCGGAAATCAAATGAAGAAACCCAGGGATGAACATCCCTGGGCTTTTGTGGGCTAGTCGCCGAGGGACGTGCCGATGATCTGCCAGCGGGCGCGGCGCGGGTGAGATGAAGGTGGTTTGTCATCCGATGGCGCGGAAGGGACGCTTCGATTTCGAGTTGTATGTCGTCGGGGGATTGATGCGATTCGATTCTTATCGTCAATGCGGCGCCGGCTTGCCGCAGCGAATTCGGAAGAATCACCGGCAATCGGCCGGTTTGGGCGACGGAGGAGGGAAGCTGCGAGCGGGCGATTTCGGCGCCGGCGAGCAATAGCTGGCGGAGCTGCGCGTCCTCGCCGAGCATTTGGGTGCGGCGGGCGTCGCCCGAGACGCCGGCGATCAAAACCGTCATGGTCATGGTCACCAGCGACAGGAGAAAGATCGCGGTGACCATTGCCAAGCCCGATCGGCGTGGAGAATTTCGCGTCATGGGCGTGCTCCGGAACTCAAGAGAATCTGGCTGGGAAGTCGCATCTCGGCGGAGCCGTCGCGGATCGACAGGCAAATGCCGTCGGTGGCCAGGGACCAGTTCCGGGCGATTGCGTTCCATCGCTCGGTTTGGCCGCGGGAATCGATTCGGGCTATGTCTCCATCGGGGTTGATGGTCCAGGAGATTTTTCCTTCGCTCGATTTGAGATCGGTCACTGTTGGTTTGGGGACGGAGATTTGCGGGGAAGACCACACATCGCGGCGAAGTTGGAAGATGGCCGAATCGATCCGGCTGGCTTGGTTCGACAACCGCGGGGTGTTGTAACTGAGCATCGCCGAGGAATGGAAGACTTGGCCGGCGGCGGCGAAGAAGATTGTCAGCAGCGCGAGGCTCATGATGATTTCTATGAGCGTGAAGGCTGGCCGGTTGCTGTTTGGGCGCTGGGTCATTTTTCACCGGCGGGGATTGTGTTTTGAGGGACCAGGCCGATGAGGCTGGCGGTTCGGTCGTGGACGGTTGCGCGGACTTCGACCCAGGTCATGTCCGGGACCTGGGAATCGGGGAGGTTTTGGAAGATCAGTTCCCCACCACTGGAAGTGGTGGGGCTTTGGTGGGATTGCATCGACAGCAGCGCGGATTCGGCCAGGCGGGTTGCCGATCTGGAGTCCTGGAGATGCTGCATGGCGCGCTGGTGCATGGCGGCGGCGGCGGCGAGGATCGCGCCGAGGAAGGCGACGATGGTCATGCCCATCAGCACGTCGAGAAAGACCCAGCCATGGCGAAACCGCATGATTCAAAATCCTCCGCTGATGGAGCTGGAAATATATTGGCTCATCATGGCCATGGGCTTTAGCAGCGATGCGCCCAGGATGGCAACCAACGAACCCATCAGAACGACGACGATGGGAACATAAGCGGCCTGGATCACCGCGCGGGTGCGGACGAATCGGTATTCGTAATGCCGCCAGAGGAATCGCAGGACCTCGAGCAAGGAGCCGGAGTCGCGCGCGGTGGCGAGCATGGAGACGAAGAGATCGGGGAATCGGGCATCTCGGGCGGCCTCGTGAATGGGCTGGCCGCGGGCGACGGCGTCGGCCCAGGCGACGGTGCGATGGCGCATGACCGCGTTGGGCTGAGCGCCGGCGGCGTCGCGGAGGGTTTGGTCCAGCGGATGGCCCATCTCGACGCCGGCGGCGGCGAGGTCGCACAGGTCGGCCATGCCGCGGTCGCGCACGTAAGAGCCGGCGACGGGCATGCACCAGATGATTCGATCGCCGAGAGCGCCGCCGAAGGGGGATATCCTTCGGAAGGAAGGCAATACGCTTTGGATCGCGCGTCCCAGCGGCGCCAGGGCCGCCAGCGTCAAGAGAACCCACCAGAAACTTTGCTCACCGGAGAGATCGACCAGAAATCTCGTGGGCTGGGGAAGGGTGAATTTGGAATCATGGAACATCATGAAATCATGGAACATCCCCTGAAATTTCGGGACCACGAAAATCAGGATGACCCAGAGCACGGCGAGGAAAATGACGGGATAGGTGCGATACAGGCCGAACGTTTCATCGCGCGGACCGTCCTGGCCGGTGCGGCGGCGGATCAATCCGCTGAGGACGTTGGGTAGGCAGCCCATGCGTTGGCCGGCGGCGACGGCGCGGACGACGTGGGTGGGAATCTCCGGAACGGAGTGAACCAGGGCCTGATCGAGCGGCTCGCCGCGGTCGAGGTGATCGTGCAGGGCCATCAATCGCCTGGCGAGGATTCCTCTTTCGCCCTGGGCGGCGGCGAGAATCATCCGGGGCAACGGGAGGTTTAGTTGGGAGGCTTTTTCGAGATTGCCGAGAATGAGCAGCATTCTGCGGCGGCGCACGATCCGGCCCGCGCTCGCCGTGGCGAGCAGGATAACCATGGCAAACACCAGCCCGTAGGCCAGCAGAGGTCCAACGGCGGGCTGGAAGATCGCCAGCAGGAATGCGATGACGAGGATGGCGAATCCGGCGGCGAGGACAGCGAGAAGCAGCGCCAGCGTCCTTGCGGTCGAGAAGGAAGGAAGTTTGCCGGATTCGGATTCCATGCGGCCTTTCAGATCATGTTGAGGATGCTGAGCAGGGCGCGAACAGGGCGACCATCAGCCCGCCGACGGCCAGGCCGATCAGGACGAGCAGGATCGGAGTGAGTACGGCCTGGATGGAATCGAGGCGTAATTCGGCCTGTTGCTGATACATTTGGGCCATGGCTCGGAGGGTGAGGGGGAGATCGCCGCGCGCGGCGGACATTTCCATGGCGGCGACGACGGTGGCCGGGAGGATTTTTCGCACCGGGGCGAGGGAGAGGGGCTGACCGGAATTGACGGCGGCGATCATGGCGTCGCCGTCGGCGGAAAGCCGCGGCGAAGCGGTGGCATCATCGGCGAGGGAGATGGCGGCGGGCAAATCCAGGCCGGCTTCCACGGCCAGGGCCACGGCATGACACCAGCGTGAAATCAGATTTCGCCGCAGGCCCCGTCCGATCAGCGGCATGGGCAGGAGCAGGCGCTCGCTGAACGCTTCGTTGCGATTGGTCATTCGCAGAAATGCCCACGCCGCCAGCGCCAGGATCGCCGCGACCGCCAGGACCCACAGCAGCGGCCAGGCGGAAACGACGTTTGAAACTTCGAACAGGGCTCTTGTAAACCAGGGGATTACGAGGTCCCGCGATGAGTAAGCGCCATTGGTGCGAACCCAGAAGCGGACGTTTGCGAAGCCGAGAAGCATCGGCTCCCATTTCGGCACGAGGGCGACGAGGATGAAATAGAGAACGCCGAAGAATGCGACCAGGACGATGGCCGGGTAACTGAGGGCTTGCCAGAGTGCGGCCTGGAGCTTGCGGACGAGGGTGAGGTGGCGGCCGAGGTTCAGCAAGATTCCCGAGAGGTTTCCGGCGCGGATTCCGGCGTCGATCAATTGGGCATAGAGCGGGGGGAATTTATCGCGGTAGGCGGCGACAGCCTCGGGCAAGGTCTTGCCGGATTCCAACTCCGCGGCGACGAGGTCGAGGGTGCGGCGCATCGAACCTCGGCGCATTTCGACGGCAATCATGCGGAGGCCCTGCTCGACGGGCAAACCCGCGCCGGTGAGTTGGGCCAATTGCTGGTTGAAGGCCAGGAAGTCTTCGCCGCGCAGGGCCTTGGGACGCGGGGGAGAAGCGGCCGGCTCGAACTGGATCTGTCCCAATTGCAGGGACTGGAGGCGTTGGAGGGCTTCGGATTGGTCGCGGGCGTCGATGCTGCCGGAAATGCTTTGGCCGTCGGAGGTGACGGCTTTGTAGGCGAAGGTGGAGGGTTTGGGAATCGGGTCTGTCATGGCGGTGCGCTCGATTCGGATGATTCTGTGCGATCAACGCGTGCGGCGGTCAGGGTGATTTTTGCACGGTCGCGGAGCCTGGACCGTCTGGACCCCAGATCACCAGGGCGGTGGCCTGCTTGGAGTTCTGATGCCGCTGATCCTCCGGCTGGGCTGGGCGAGCGGCTCCCGATCCCCACAGGGCGCCGAGGATTTGAAGCAGAAGCAACGCACCGATCATTCCGATCAAAGCCAGGATCATCGGCGGGGAAATCAGCCGGGAAAATAATTTCGGGGCCAGCGGATGGCGCAGGGGATCGGGGGAGCCGAATTGGGCAGTGCGTGCGGCGGCGCCGACGCCGCTGACCATGGACATCTTGCCGAGTTCGCACAGGAGGCTGGCCGGGGCCTGGCGCGCGGCGACGTGGCACAACAAACCGGCGAGCGCCGCGGGGAGGGCGTAAACGCCTTTGAGGCGCAGGTGCTGGCGCAACTCATCCAGGGCCGCGTGCATCCGGCGGGAAATTGTTGATGGAGACTGGCCGGTGTCGGCGGCGAGCTGGGCCTGGGATTTCCCGAGGAGAAAATGTTGCACGAGCAACATGCCGCAATTCCTCGGGCATGTCGATCAGGGCCTGATCGACGACGGGTGAAAGCTCGGCCCAACTGGAGGCGTCGTGATCGCACTCGCGGCTATAGACGATCTCGCGGCGCTTGCGGGAGTTTTCGCTGCGAAGCGAATCGAGGGCGAGGTGAGTGGCGGTGCGATGCAACCAGCCGCCGAGGTTTTGACGCACCTCGTGCGGCCGGCGCATCAGGCGGAAAAATGTTTCCTGGGAGAGGTCTTCCGCCCGCGACCCGTCCCCTATGACGCGAAGACAAGTGGCGTAGACAAAGCTGGCGTAGCGCTGAACGATCTGCGCGAAGGCCTGGGGATCGCCAAAACCGGCATAGCGCCTGAGCAGGGCGAAATCGTCCTGGGGCGGTTCGGTGTCCCGCGGCGGTTGGGCGTGGCTGATCGGTCGGTCGAGAATCGGCGCCAGATTCAAAGCCATCGGCTGCTCCATCCCATTGACGGAAGGGATTGGCGAAATTTCAGCCGTGGTGGACATTTGGCTGTTCCTATTTTGCGGCGTCGATCAGTCGCGCAAGCTCTGCTTGGTCTGTAACTCCTTGTTTCACCAATGTTTGCCCCACATCGGACATTTTCTGGTAGCCGGTTTGGGCGCGGTAAATTTCCGCAAGAGCGGCCGTGTCGCGGCGCTCCATGACCGCTTTTTTCAAAGGCGGGTCCATGGCGACAAATTCGGCGAGGGGCACGCGGCCGCGGTATCCATCGGGCGAAGTCCGCCGGATCAGGCGCTGGGCGACGATCCCATGAATGCTGCTGGTGAGTTGGTAAGGCTCGATGCCCATTTCCAGGAGTCGGGCCAAGGCGCCGGCGGGCGTGGCGGCGTGAAGCGCGGTGACGAGGCGATGTCCGGACAGCGCCGCCTGGACCGCCAGCGATGCCGTGGGGCAATCGCGAATCTCGCCAAGCATCAGCACCTGCGGGTCCTGACGGAGAATGCTGCGGAGGGCTTTTTCGTAAGTGAGTTGACCGAAGGGCGAGACTTCAATTTGCGTGACGCCGGGCAGGTCGCGTTCGACGGGGTCTTCCAATGCGACGATGCTCAACCCCGGGCTGGAGCGTAGAATCTGGCGAAGCAGCGCGTAGATGGTGGTGGTTTTTCCGGAGCCTGCCGGGCCGGTGAGGATCATCATGCCGCAGTCGCCGGCGGCGAAATCGGTCAAACCTTTGACGACGGCCGGCGGCAAATCCAAGTCTTCAAGCACGGCGGGCTGGACGTGCTCGGCGGGCATGTCGAGCGCGGCCCGCAGGCCGTGGATGGTCGGCATGACGGATAGTCGCAATTCGACGGGGCGAACTTCCGGAGCGAGGGGCATGGAAAGCCGGCCCTCCTGTGGAACGTCGAGGCGATAGGTGAGGAGCTTGGCCATGACCATCAGCCGCCCCACGACCGCGCGTCCCAGGGCAGGCTCGAGGCGGCGATGCGTGTCGAGAATGCCGTCGATGCGGAAGCGTAATTCGTAGCCGTCGAGGGCGGGCTCGACATGGACGTCGGAGGCCCTGTGGCGCATTGCGTCGGCGAGCAAGGCGTCCACGAAGGAGCGCACGTCCGGGGCGACCGGGGTTTGGACGGTCATGACAATATTCTACCAGAAAGGGTCATGGGTCGGTTTGAAATATCGGAGCGGCATTCTTTGGGCTCCGGGCCGGGGACGGCCCGGCTCTGTTAGGAGACTCGAACGGATCGAAATCACGACCCGTTTGTAGAACAATGACGGGGCCGACTATGATTTGGTGCAACAAAACGTGTAATCTTGGCCGGCTTGAAGTCGCGATGGTGCGGCCGGATAATCCGCTCAGGTCTCAAATGCAGGCACAGGTTGTCCAAATTCTCGGAGCGGCGGATTACCGGCAGGAGATCCAGCGCGCCGCGGAGCTTCTATCGGCGGGAAAGCTGGTCGTGCTGCCGACGGAAACGGTTTACGGGGTGGCTGGGGTGCTGAGCGATCCACGGGCCAACGCGCTGCTGTCGGAATTGCGCCATCCCTCGGCGGCCCGGTCGTTCACAGTGCATATCGCCCGCGGCGAGGATGCGCTGCGGTTCCTGGGCGAGGTGAACGATTTTGCCCGCCGGGCGATGCGCAAACTTTGGCCGGGTCCGATTGGGCTGATCTTCGACGTTCCGCAGGCGCGGCGTCGGCAGGTGGCGATGGATTTGAAGGTGGCGGAAGAGGATTTGTACGACGGCTCGTCGATCACGCTGCGATGCCCGGACCATCCGGTGTTCGAGGAGATTGCCGGCCGCGTGAAAGGGCCGGTGGCGTTGATCTCCGCGGAGCGGAGCGTCCATCAGGTGGGGGATTTGTCCGAAGCGATCCTTTCGCGGGTGGAGGCGGTTTTTGACGCCGGGGCGACGCGATTCTCCAAGCCTTCGACGCTGGTGCGGATCAAGGAGAATTCCTACGAAATCGAGCGGGCCGGAGTGTATGATGGGCGAATCATCGACCGGCTGCTGCGCACGACGATCCTGTTCGTATGCAGCGGAAACACCTGCCGGTCTCCGATGGCCGAGGCGATGGCGCGGCGATATTTGGCCCAGCGGCTGTCGGTTCCGCCGGAGGAGCTGGAGGATCGCGGGATCAGCGTGATGTCGGCGGGAAGTTTTGCGATGCCTGGGGCTCCGGCGGCGCCCCAGGCGGTGGAGGCGTTGCGGGCCATGGGACTGGACCTTTCCAGACATCGCTCGCAGGCTTTGTCGGTGGAGTTGATTCACCAGGCCGACTTCATTTACGCCATGACCCAAAACCATGCCAAGACGGTGGTCTCGCTTGTGCCGGCGTCGGCGGATAAAGTATCGGCACTGGATCCCGAGCGCGACATCGAGGATCCGATCGGGAGCGAATTGCCCGTTTACGTTCAGGTCGCGGAACTGCTCAAAGCGTTGATTGAGAAGCGTCTGGCGGAAACGGTCGCGGCGTGACAGCGGAGACGAGATGAACATAGCGGTGGCCTGCGATCATCGAGGCTTTGAAGCCAAGAAGAAACTGATCCCCCTGCTGAAAAAGCTGGGACACGAGGTGGAGGATTTTGGCTGCGAAAGCACGGCCGCGGTGGATTACCCCGAGTACGCGATCGTGGCGTCGAAGGCGGTGGCCAGCGGATCGCACGACATGGGGATTCTTCTGGATGGGAGCGGGATCGGGATGTCGGTGGCGGGGAACAAGGTGAAGGACATCCGAGCGGGGCTGGTTCACGATGAGATCACGGCGCATCGGGCCCGGGAGCACAATCACTGCAACGTGCTGTGCCTGGGCACGGATTTGCTGAGCGAAGCGCAGATTCGGCGGATCGTGGAGATTTTCCTGAGCACGCCGTGCGGCGAGGGGCGGCATGCGCGGCGAGTGGAGCAGCTTCGGGCGTTTGAGCGGGGCAAGTAACGCGGCCCGGATTGCGGGTGGGAAGATTCCGGGACATCGATAAGAACGCGCGTCGCAGGCGACGCCGCTAAACATTGGGCTGCTGTCCCGGGATCACGGACTTGCATTTAGCGTTGCCTGGCGGATGCCGCGCGCCACCATTGGCCGGCCTGGGCGGTGGGCTGACTCATGTCGTAACAGGCGACGTATTCGTTGAACGGCTGGTCCCGATAGAGACATCTCCCCATACTGTCCAAAACGTCCATCGCGGTCGGCTGCTGGGCGATAAACTGACTTTCTCTCACGGAATCGCCGTTGAACGGATCCTCGAACAGCACCCAGACCCGCTTTCCGGCAAACTGTCCCAATTCCCTGGCGTAATCGTCGAGGGTGGCGATGTGTCGCGTACCGATTTTTATGTCGCTTACGGGAACGCCGTCCAGGCCGAAGCGCGGCTGATAATAGGCGAAGCCGTATTGGGCGGTGGGATAGAGATAGAAGAGATCTCCGCTCTGGCGGTGATCGGCGATGAATTGCATTGAGTCCCTGATCTCGCATCCCTGAGGCGGAGAGATCAGGGTGTCGAGCGTCCGTGTGATGGGCGAAATCAGCAGCAGGGCAAGGGCCAGTATTCCGACCACGCGATATTGGCCCTGCCAAAGAAAATCCAGGCCGGCTGCCAAAAGGATCGTCGTCAGTGGAACGGAAAACAGCAGGAGACGGTCGCTGAAGGGATATTGATGAAGGCCGGAGGCGACGAGGGCGGCAACTATCGGGGTCAATAGCAAGGCCAGGACGGCGAGGCGCCGGCGATAGATTGCGACGATGCCGAGGAGGAACGCGAGGGCGGCGAGGCCTTCCAATTCACCTGAGAAGGGGCGTTGAAACAGCTCGAGGAAGTTGCGCTTGTACCAGACAAGCGAAGCGAGGGAAGTGGGAGGCGGGGCGAACGCATCGGCGGTCTTCCACCAATAGCGCTGGAGAAAGTCGCTGCGGGTGAGGTCGCGCAGGGACAGGATATAATTGGCCAGGAAAGATGCGCCCCAAATGGCGGCGAGCGAAAGGATTTCAAGGGGATTGTGGCGGGGCTTTTGCGCGAGCCATCGGATGGCCGCCGCCAGACCGATTCCGCTGAGCACGAAAATCGCCGGATGCGAAAACCAGATGGCCAAAGCGCCCGCGAGGGCCAGCGGAAGAATTTCTTTCATCCCTGGCGGAGGGTCGTCGGTCGCATCTTTGAAGGCTTCGGCGGCAAACAGGAGCAGGCCGACGGACACCAGGAAATCGGTTGAATATTGCTTGTTGTCGGCCCAGTCAAACGATTTGTCGGTCGCCAGCGCCAGGATCGCCAGGGCGATCAGGGCGCCGCGCCGGCTGAGGAGCAACCTGCAGAGGTGGTAAAAAATGGGAAGTGCAAGAATCGACGCCAGCGTCGGCCATAAGCGGAGCGAGAGTTCCTTGCCGCCAAAAAAGGTGACGGCGAGCTTTTGGATGAAGAGGAATCCAACGGGGGCGCCCTGGTTATAGTCCAGGGGGAGAAATAATTTGGCAAAAGAGCGGTGAATGATATTCAGCGCCAGGGAGGCTTCGTCGCGCCAGAGGGATCGGTCGGCCAGATAAACGCGAAGGCGGACGGCGGCGCCGATGAGGATCAGCCCCCAGGCGAGCAGGCGCACGGGCCAGGGATCGGCGGGCCGCGCGGCGCGACGCGCGGAACCGACTTCCTGTAAAACCGACATTGGGTCTTCAAGTGCCGTTATGGCACGCTCCTTCTGGAGATGGGCTGAATAAGCAAATGTTCTTTACGTCAGCAGCATGAAGCGAAGATGAAAAGAGCCTTCGGCGGGAGGCTGGCGGGGGTAAATCAGGTATCGCTCGGGTCGAACTGGAGAGTGATAGGGATTATGTCGGCCGGTGAGTTGGTGCGTGGCGGGAAGTGAGTCCCGGTCAGAACTGCCGATCGGAATCGGACATCACCACAACCTTCTGGAGGAGAATATAATTTCGGCCGCGGTATTCGGTGACCATGCCGGTGACGCGGAAGCGGGCGTTGCGATCGGAAGCGGCGGATTCGAGGGCGACGAGCTTGAGATTGGGCAGAAGAATCAGCGGAGGGTCCTGCAGGGCGGTTCCATCCGACTCGAGGGTGATCTGCTCCTGAATCCCGTCGGGGCTGCGTGAAAGACGAGCGACTCGATCGAAAATCTGGGACCGCTCGCGAAGGACGTTGACGAGCGGCGCCTTGGGGGCCAGGGCGCCCGGACCGCTGGTGCGGTCGGCGGAAGGCTCGGCCGACGGCGGCGCCAATGCCGACGGCTGGTCGTTGTCCGCGAGCATGTCGCTGAGCATCTGATCGGCGGAGACCGGACCCTGCCGGCTGAGCGGCGTCACGTTGAGCTGCGGAATCTGGCGGCTGACCTCCTCGGGTCCGGGTTCCAGCAGAATGTAATTCTTCCCCTTGTATTCCGTGGTCATGCCCGAGACGGCGAAGATCAAATTCTGCTTCGTTTCCGATCCGGCATCTTCCATGCTCATGAGTTGGAGATCGGGCAGGACGAGCATCGGGGCCAGCTTTGGCTGCGACGGATCGTTGAGGAACACGATCTGGGAATACGGGCCGTTGGGAAGTTTTTGGAGATAACCCTTGCGGGCAATCACGTCGGAACCTTCGCGGAGGAGTTGCGGCGGCGTGGCGGGCGGCGAATAGCCTTCGGGCCGCATGACCGCAACGTCCGCCGGTCTGGTGGTCGGGGCCGTGGCTGCGGGGGCGGGCTTCAGCATCTCGTTGAGCATGTTTTCCGCGGGAGTCGGGGCGGATTTGGCGTCGGAGGGGGACGTTCGGGCGCGCAGCGGCTCGGCTGCCGAGACAACGATTGCTAGTCCAATCCACGCATAACGCATCGCGACTCTCCCTGGCTCGATCATTCTGGCTCGAACATTCTATGCCGGCGGCGGGGATTCTCGAAGATCAAAAACGCGCTCCCCTTCGGGTCGCGGCTAAACGACGCGGGGGAGTTCGAGAATCGGGCGCCTCGATTTGGCGCATCGGGACACGCGGAACCAAATGCGTGACCTTCCTAACGCAATATCGGCGGTCTGGCCGCTCATCGGAAATCGCTCGGCGGCAAGGAGGGGTGAATTCATCGTAATCGTGATGTTATTGGACGGCGGCGACGGTGCACAAGCTGCCCGTGCGGAATAATCACACTTGCCGACTGAAGTCGGCAGGCTTTGGCCCGGAACGATCTACGCCCGAGGCGACGTGTACTCGGGGTTTGCCGCCCATTTCAGCTTTGCGGCCAGCGTGTGCCATTCCTGGGATTGCGGATTCTCCACGAGCAAAACGGGATGGCCGCTTTTGCGGATCACGACTCGATCGCCGGCCATTAGCCGGGTGCTTTCCTGCCCGTCGCAGAAGACGGTTGTGCCGTCGTTGACGAGAACGGCGGTGACCAGGAGCGTTGAGTTTGAGGAAACGACCACGGGCCGAAACGAAAGGCTATGGGGACACAGGGGCGTGACGCACAGGGCATCGACGTTGGGGCTGATGATCGGGCCGCCGGCGGAAACGTTGTAGGCGGTGCTTCCACTGGCGGTGGCGATGATTGCGCCGTCGCCGAAGTATCGAATCCCCCCCCACGGTCCGTTCCCGTCGTGGCCGGGGCCGCTGGCGGCGATTTCCAGTTCGATCATGTGAAACGGAGGTCCGGCGCTGATCACGGCGTCGTTCAGGGCGGTGGACACGAACCGCCGCTTCTGGGCGATTTGATCGTGATCGCCGAATCGGCAGGAGATTCCCGCGGCCAACACCGAAGTTTCCAGCGCCGAGCGGGCGCTGATGGGAAGTTTGCCGGCCAGGAAATCGTCAAAATGCTGGTCGAATTGTTGTGGGGTGAAGCAGGCAAGAAAACCGAGACGGCCGAAATTCACGCCCAGCAGTGGAACCTGCCGGCCGCGAAGCCGCCGCGCCGCCGAGAGAAGAGTTCCGTCGCCGCCCAGGACCAGGATCACGTCCGCCTGGGCGCTGATCTCGGCGGTCTGATCGTCCAGATCGAGGCCGACGATATGGCCGTGCTTTCTGATGCGCGGGACGATCTGATCGAGAGCGTCGGCGACGCCGGTCTTGGTCTTGTTGGCGACGATGAGGACTCGCATGGGATGGGCATCCTACCCACGGTCGACGGCCAAGAAAAAGCCGCCCGGCAAAGCGGCCGGGTGAACGACGGCACAAAGCCGGGACCGCTTAGGGCTGCTTCCTCTCGGACCTGACCCGGTTCACAGCCGACCCTTGCATCGGACCCGGCCGCCTCGCGGGGCGGAGGGAGACGGTTGTACTCGATGGATGGGGGTTTGTCATTTCGTCAATTGTCAACTGTCAATTGTCAATTGACAATTAACTACTGTCCCATGATCTGCACGTACGGATCGTCCTTTGCCGTCACCGGCAAAACATCCACCTTCGTTATCGCCGGTGGATGCTCCGGGCGATCGTTCGATGGGTCGGTCTTCACCGATGCGATCTTTTTGACGGCATCCATTCCCGCAACCACTCGGCCGAATGCCGTGTACTTATGATCCAACTGCTGGGTGTGCGCGTAATCGAGACAGATAAAGAATTGGCTGCCGGCGCTGTTGGGATCGTTGGACCTGGCCATCGAAAGGACGCCCTCGAGGTGGGGGCGATCGTTGAATTCCGCTCCGATCATATATCCCGGGCCGCCGGTTCCGGCGCGGGCCAGGTCGGCGCCGAGCGGGTCGCCGCCCTGGATCACGAAGTTGGGAATGATCCGATGAAACACCAGGCCGTCGTAATAGCCGCCCGATGCCAACTGCAAAAAGCCATCCACCGTGTGCGGGGCGGCATCGTAATAAAATACCTCCGTCAGCGGTCCCGAATCGGTCTGCATCGTGACGTATTGCAGCGGCACAACGTGCGTGATCATGGTCGAAGCCGGGTCCTGATCCTTGTTGGCCAGCACCTCGATCACCAGGGGAGTGCCGAGAAAATCCCTGGGCGGACCGGCCGGCGAAAAAGCCGAGCCCTTCGCCAGGGCATACAGCACGTACGTTCCCGGATTGGCGGTGTCGGGAAAGACGGTCTTCAAATCCACGGTGGCCTTGGCGGCGACGTTGGCTGAGCCCTTGGCCGCGATTACTCTGCCCATGAAATCGGTCAGTTCAAGAGTCACGTCCTTGTCGGATTGGATCGCCACGTTCAGCGGCTGGCTGGGGGCAAACCAGGTCTTCTGGGGGACCAGAACGGAGAACAGGATTGAAAATAACGATATCGCCGCTGAAGGGGTCATGACTCTGCTCCTTTGCGATTCGAGATTCCGGCGAGCGGCTCAGCTCGCGCGTGATTCCAGCCATCGGACCAACGTGCGAATGCCCCAGCCGGTTGCGCCGACGGCATAATACGGAAGTTTCTTCTCCGTGTCGGCCACGCCGGCGATATCCAGATGCGCCCAGGGGACGGACCGGTCGTCCGGGACAAAATAGCTTAGGAACGCACCGCCCTGGAGGGGATGGCCCTCCCTGCCCGCGCTGTTGACGATGTCGGCGCATTCCGATTTTATAAAATCGCGTTGATCCTCGCCGAGCGGAAGCCGCCACAATTTTTCGCCCTCGGGTTCGCCCGCATCGGTCAGTTCACGCACGAGTTCGTCGCTGTTGCTCATGACGCCGGCCATGGTTTTGCCGAGGGCGACAATGACCCCGCCGGTCAAAGTCGCCAAATCGACGACGGCGGCGGGTTTATATTTTTCGATTCCCCAGGCGAGGGCGTCGGCGAGAACGAGCCGTCCCTCGGCATCGGTGTTGGTCACCTCGACGGTCACCCCGTTGTACATCCGCAAAATATCGCCGGGGCGATAGGCCTTGGAACTGATGGCGTTCTCCGCGCTGGACAGAATCCCCACGACGTGGACGGGCAAATTGAGCTTGGCGACGGCGTACATCACGCCGAGGACCGCCATTCCGCCGCATTTGTCGAAGATCATTTTCCCCATTTTCTCCGCGGGCTTGATGGAGATGCCTCCGCTGTCGAAGGTGATCGACTTGCCGACGATGAGAATGGACTTGCCCCCGAGCTTGGCAGCGCTACGAGCGGGGCGATGCTCGAGAACGATCAATCGCGGCGGAGTTTGAATGCTGCCGACGCCGACGGCAAGGAGTCCGCCCATGCCGAGCTGCGCCAATTGCCGCTCATCCAGCACGGTGCAACTCAGGGCAGTTTGCTTGGCGAGGGACTGCGCCTCTTTGGCGAGGGTCAGCGGGTTGATGTCGTTGCCGGGGCGGGAGGCGATGGTTCGCGCGAAATTCTGGCCGGTGCAGATGATCTTGGCCCGCTCGACGGCTGGTTTCACTTTCGAGAGCGACGGCCTGTCCGCGACGAGAGTAATTGCGATCGGCCTGGCGACGGAATCGCCGTCCTTCTCGCGGGATTTTGACGCGGTCCCCTTGTATTCCCGGTAGTCGAACGCGGCGAGGAAAATCCCCGTGGCGACGGCGTCGGCGGCGGCGGAAGCCTCGATCGATTTCAACTCCGGCAAAACAATGGCGGTGCGCTCGATTCGATGTTTCCACAAGGCCGCGAGCACGGCGGCGGCGGATTGACGGATCGTCTCGGCGGAGATTTTCTCCGGTTTGCCAAGTCCGGCGACAAACACGCCCCCGGCGCCGTCCGGCATAATGTCGAAGTTGATTTCCTTTGCCTTTGCGACGGACATTTTCGCCGAAAGAAGGCGATCGACGCTGTGGGCGAATTCCTTGCCCGCGCGTTTGGCGGCCGGTGGCGCGGAGGCATCTCCCTGGGCGACGAAAACGACGACCGCGTGCCAATTCGCGGGAACTCGATCGGCTACGGAGATCTCGGCAGTGGCGCTGGTGACAATCATGGTGCGGCAAACGTAGCGAAAAATCGTGCTCGGTTCAATCGGGAAGACCACCGCGAAGACGCGAAGAGCGCGAAGACAGCCACGAAGAAATCAGCCAACGAATTCCTTCGCGGTTGTCTTCGCGCTCTTCGCGCCTTCGTGGTTCGCTTGAATTCGAGCGCTAAGCCGGTTTGATCGCGAACCGCCGCGTCACGATCGGCAAGCAGGCGCTGGCGTCGCAGGCTTGGTAGGACAACGTCAACTCGAAACCTTTTGTCGGTGGGGATTTCAGGCTCACGATGATCTCGAATCTTCCGCTCAGTTCGCCTGGCGGATATTGGATCGATTCCAATTCCGGGCCGGCGACGCGCACCTGCGTCGGGGCGGCGGCGGCATCGTGGGCATTGAGATAATATCCCTCGGCGACGCGGCCGCTCACTCGCAAGATCGTAGGACCATCCCACGACAAATCGACCTTGAGAACGTCCGCGGCCAATTCGGCGGGCGATGGCGGGCGATCGGGAGAAGTTCCTGGCTCGGCCAGCAGTTCGCCGTGAACGTTGACGTACAGGAGGGCCGCCTGCACCAGGGCGCTCATCCCTTCGCCGACGTTTTCCATTTGGCCCGCGAACGCGGAAATGGCTTGGCGCGATTCCTGAGACTGGCCGAGTTCCAGCAGGGCCATCGCGGCCACGCCGTTGCCGCTGGGGAGCGGGCTGTCGCCGCCGATCATCTGGCGGACAATCAGGTCCGTGGCGCGATCGTCGGTGTAGAAGAAACCGCCGCCCGGTCCAGCGGAGAATCTTTCCTGCATGGTCCGGGCAAGTTGCGAGGCTTCGTCGCCCATGGAGAGGGTTAAAAGGGCCTGGATGAAAAAAGCGTAGTCATCCAGAAACGCCCGGTGCCTGGCGGCCCCGCCGGCGCTGACGCGAAGCAGGCCGCCCTCGGAATCGCGATGATGGGACAGCAAGAATTCGGCGGCGGTTTTGGCGGCGCGAAGGTATCGCTCATCCTTCAGAACCGCGCCGGCGTGAGCCAGCCCGCGGATCATCAGCGCGTTCCAACTCGTGAGAATCTTTGTGTCCAGCATCGGCTGCTTGCGCTGGCGGCGGACGTTCAGCAGAATTCGCCGCAGTTGGCCGAGCTCTTCATCCAGCAGAGGCGCTCCATCGGCTGGCTTGGCGAGGTAGAGGACATTTTTATCCGGCATGCCATTGCCATGATGCGGGTCGGCGAAGTTGGGGCCCTCGTCCAAGCCGTAGACTCGCAGGAAACGGTCCGCGTCCGGCTCATCCGCCAGGGCGTCCTGCACCTCCTGGCGGGTCCAGAGATAGCTGCGCCTTCCTGGGCATCGACCTCGGCATCGAAAGCGGTGAAGAATGCGCCCGAAGGCGCGGTCATTTCGGCGAGCAGAAAATCGGCGATTCCGCGGGCAACGGCGGCGTATCGCAATTCGCCGGTTTGGCGGTGCGCCTCGGCATAAATCCAGAGGAGCATGGCGTTGTCGTACAGCATGATCTCGAAGTGCGGCACGAGCCATCGGGCATCGGTGCTGTAGCGATGAAATGCTCCGCCAAGGTGATCGCGAATGCCGCCGTAGGCCATGGCATCCAACGATTTTTTCACGATGGCCAGCAGGTCCGGGTCGGGATTGTCGCGAAGGTAAACCAGCAGCAATTCGAGCAACGTCTGCTGCGGGAATTTTGGGGCCGCGCCGAATCCGCCGTTGTCCGGATCGAAATCGGCGGCGGCGCGGTCGATGAGCTGGCGAATCCACGGCCGGTCGATCTTGATGGGAACGGCCGAGGGGCGCGGGCGGGACATCTGGCGCAAAACGGCCGTCACCTGCTCGGCGGTGGCGGTTACGTCGCCCGGGCGATTCCGATAGGCATCCTCGACCGCGGCCAGGACCTTGGGGAAACCGGGCCGGCCGTGGGAATCATTGGGCGGGAAATACGTGCCGGCGAAAAATGGCCGCAGATCGGGCGTGAGGAAGATGCTCATCGGCCAACCGCCCTGCCGCGTCAGGACTTGCAGGGCCGTCATGTAAAGCTGATCGATGTCCGGCCGCTCCTCGCGATCGACCTTGACGTTGATGAACCGGCTGTTCATTTCGGCGGCGATCTCATCGTCCTCGAAGCATTGCCGCTCCATGACGTGGCACCAGTAACACGCGCTGTATCCGACGGAAAGAAAGATCGGGCGGTTTTCGCGCCTGGCCCGCTGAATCGCTTCTTCGCCCCAGGGATGCCAGTCCACGGGATTGTGAGCGTGCTGCAAGAGATAGGGGGAAGTCTCGTTTGCCAGGCGATTCGCTCGAGGCGGGGAGGGATGTTTCAAACGATCGTTTTGCAAGACGGCTCCTGGCGCGTTTGAGGTTGCGCGTCGCACTTCGGCAGGCTCAGTGCCGGCGGCCGACGCGGCTAAACGTCAAGGAGCATGATAACGACTTCATCCACCGGGCACTCTCTCAAATATCAACGGAAATGATCCGCCCCCCTGCTGCCAGACGCCGGTGAGTTTGCTGTCTTTCAGTTTGCCCTCGAAGGCGCCGCCGGCCCATTTCCATTCCATCCGCACGCCCGACGGCGAATATTGAAAGTCCGAAGTGGGAATCGGATCGTCGTTTCCGAATTGGTCGAGATTGGCCAGGGTGGCTGAGAAAGTGCCATCGGGGAGCTTTGCGATGTCCAGAGCCAGCCGAATCGGTATCCCAATAAAATCCCACGATCCTTTCCAGTGTCCCTGCAAATCGGTCACGGAGGAATGGGAATAATCTTTGTCGGCGTCGTGGGCGTGTCGGGCCTGGAAATCCGCACGCTTGAAAGCCGCGGGTTTGGCCCGGCCTCCCTGAAACCAGGAGCCGGTCAGTTCGGTCCGGTCACTGTTGATTTCGCCGCGAAACATGCCGGCCCCTGTTTCAACCTTCAGTTGCACCACGGGCTGGTTGTAAAAGACGGATAACGGCATTTCGTTCGCGCCGTGCATGGGGTCGTCAAATTCGGCGTGAAACGTTCCGGCGGAAGGCTCGGCGATTTTCAGGTTCACGGGCTGCGCGTCGGGCCCGGTTCCGATGGTTCCCTCCCAATAGCCCTGTAAATCGGAATTATTTCGCGGCGCGAAATCGCTTTCGGCCAGGGGCGAGGGAACCGCGTCCGCCGCGTCGGTTCGCTTCAGCACGACCTCTCGGCTCTGCCCCTGAAAGCTCGTGACGTTGAAATACATTTCCCTCGCATCCGCGCTCAACGTCAGGTTGTATGTCGTCCTTGGGTTCCATTGGAGTCGAATGATTGGATAGTCGTAAACGACCTTTTGGATGGGAACATCTCTTCGGCCCATCTCGATGCAGTTGACGGTTGCGTTGTAGCCGCCGCCGGCATCGACCAGTTTCAAGACGATGCGCGTTTTTGTGGAAGCTCCGTCGGCAACGCCGGTTCCGAAGAGATCCATCGTGCCCTCCCACGCGCCTTGAATGTCGGGAACACCGCTGGCCGGTGCGGCCGGGACGAAATCAAAGCCAAAACTCCTGATCCTCTCGGCCGTGAAAAGCGCGCCCAGGTCCCTCTGCCATTGGCGTTCGGCTTCTGCCAAACTGTGATACTTGCGGTTGATGATTTCGTCGGCAATCCGGCTCTGGCTCTTGGCCTCGCCCATCAGCATCGCCACCAGTTTGTCATGGTCGGTGCTGCTAAAATCTCGGCCATCGATGCTTCCTATAATGCGTCCGATTTGATCTATGTTCGCCTTCCACTGGTTGCCCGACCGGACAAAGGGGGCCGAATGCCTGACCAGGTTTGCGCGTCAGACCGCACGGACTGCGGAAGCAATTGGATGACCATGGGTGGAATGCTCAGTGGCAGCGAGGCGGTATCGCCCTGGATTTTGGCGATCTGTGACCCGCTGGGCCAACTGGAGATGATGATTCGCATGATCGTGTCGGGCGTTCCGAAGTGCCGGGCCCGTTCGCCGTTGCCGAAGACCAGGTTGACGGCGCGGATCAGGCGGTTCTGCGACAAACTGACCTCCAGCAGGCCGTCGATCAGGGTCGGGGGCCGATTGGGGTCAGCGGTCAGGCAGGCATATAACTTCGCCCGATCCCCCGCGGCGATCGCACGAGTCATCGAGTCGAACGATTTCTCCGGCGTCGTCAGATCGAGCGTGACCTCAGGATACGGAGACGGCGTCGTGTTCGGAGCCACGGGAGCGGCGGCGACGGCCGGAGGGCTGGGTGATTTGTCCGACATCACCTGCGACACCAACCATCCGCCGCCGAGCAAGGCGATGGCGATCGCGGCGAGGGCGGCGGCGATCTTCAGCTTTGGTGTCATAATCGTCATGTTGATTCCTTTGGCGATCGCCGCTCCCACGGCGCCGCCGGCGGTTCCCGCGTGACAGGCGTGGAGAATCCCTTGCTTGATGAGTTCCTGGGCAGCGGGCGTCAGGGCCGAGCGTTGGGCCTGCTCGGCCATTACGGCCGACAGAGCGGCCGAATCGGTCATCAAGCCGCGGCGTGAAAAATATCGCCGCAACCGATCCATCCCCCGGGCAACGCGCTTCCGCGCCGCCTCCTCGGAAATTCCCAGCGCCTGCCCCACTTCCGCCAGCGGCTGCTCCTTGAGATAGCGCAGCACGAGTGCTTCCCGGTCGATCTTGCCCAAATGGCACAACGCCTCGTCCAGCACGGCAAGCAGTTCGCTGCTCTCGCTATCCGATTTGCGTTCCTGGTTCATGGCAATCACCTGCTCGCGCTGCTGTCTGCGCATTTCCGATCGGCGGATGTTGGCGCACGCGTATCGGGCCGTCGTCAGCAGCCAACCGGCGAGTCGATCGCCGGCAATCTTGCCGGCTTTTTGGCTCAGGAGGACGAAGACGCCTTGCGTGGCATCTTCCGCCAAATGGCGGTCGGCCAATTGCCGCACGCAGGCCGAATGGACGAGGCGAACATATCGATCGATCAAGGCCGCGAAGGCGTCTTGCGATCGATTCTCCGCATAGGCACGCAGCAGGTCCGAATCCGTCATACCGAGGGAGCAATGTACGCGGCGCGGGCGAAGCGGACAAAATAGTCGGGAAACCAGAAACCCGAAACCAGAATGACGAATCAAATCCGAAACCAGAATGACTGAAACGGGCTTTTGTTTCGGGTTTCAGTCATTCGGGCTTGATTCGTCATTCTGGTATCGGGTTTCTGGTTTCCCTCACACCACGTTCAATTCCGGCGGCTTCTCCTGGAGATTATGCAGGCTGATCTGCCCGGCGAGGTTCTGCACGACCTTGGTCAGCGCGGCGGCCAGGATGGGATTGCCTTCGAAATTGAGGTGCGGCTTGCCGGAATCGCAGTTGACTCGCAGTTCGGTGTAAATCGGAATCGAGCCGAGGAACGGCAAGCCAAGTTTCAGGGCGGCGGATTCCGCGCCGCCGCGGCCGAACAGATCGTGCTCCGAGCCGTCGGGGGCGACGAAGTAACTCATGTTCTCCACGATTCCGAGAACGGAGGTCTGCAATTGCTGGAACATGTGCACGGCGCGGATGGCATCGTCGAGTGCGACCTGCTGCGGCGTGGCCACCACGACCGCGCCGGTCAGCGGGAGGAGCTGGCAGAGCGTCAGCGGCACGTCGCCGGTGCCGGGCGGCAAATCGACGATCAGATAATCCAACTCGGGCCAGAGCGTGTTGTCCAGCAGCAATTGCTTGAAGGCGCCGTGGGCCATCGGCCCGCGCCAGATCAGCGGCTTGTCCTGCTCCACCAGCGAGCCCATGGTGACGGCGTGAATGCCATGCACGAAATGCGGAATGATCTTCGAGCCGGAAAGCGTGGGGACTTGTCCCTTTATTCCGAGCATGGTCGGCATGGAGGGTCCGTAAATGTCGCCGTCCATCAGGCCGACGGCCGCGCCGCGCGCTGCAATCCGATTGCGAGATTCAGCGCCAGCGTGGATTTCCCGACGCCGCCCTTGCCGGCCCCGACGGCGACGACGTTTTTGACCTGAGGCAGGACGTCCTTGCTCGGCCCGGCGGAACCGCGCGTCCTGGCCGTGAGTTCCAGGTTCACTTCCTTCGCTCCGGCCGCCCGCAGCGCCGCGGTGACATCTTTCTCGATCCGTTCCTTCAGCGGACACGCGGGCGTGGTCAGCTCAACGGTGAGAGATACGTTGTCGCCGTCGAGGCGAATGGTCTTGACCATGTTGAGCGAGACGATGTCCTTGAAAAGCTCCGGGCCGTGCACGGTGCGGAGCGCGGCCATTACCTGTTCGCGTGAAATCGGCATTCAATTCCTTGATTGAGAATCCTAGGCTACGAATTAATCCGGCCAGTCGCCCGAAAAAACTTCAACGGCTGGCCCCGTCATGTAAACACAATTGTCCTTCTCACGCCACTCCAGATTCAAATCCCCACCGGGGAGGTGGGCGAGGATTTTTCGGTCGGTTCGGCCGGTGAGGACGCCGGCGACGCAGACGGCGCAGGCGCCGGTTCCGCAGGCCAGCGTGATCCCGCTGCCGCGCTCCCAGGTCCGCATCACGAGCTCGCCGGGCGATTTCACCTGCACCCAATGTGCGTTGATGCGATTGGGAAACGCCTTGAAATGCTCCACGAGCGGGCCGAGATGCGGCAGATCGATGCGATCGACATCCTCCACAAAAATCACCGCGTGGGGATTTCCCATGGAAACGAACGTGGCCTGCGAAATCGTCTGCGCACCAACAACAAATAAATACTGGTGCGAACTGTCCATCGGCGTCACCGCTTCGCGAGCGACCGGAATGTCGGCAAGTTTCAGAACCGGCTGCCCCATGTTCACGGTAGCCTGGCTGACCTTGCCGCCTTGGATTTGCAATTCCAGGGAAAGCACGCCGCTGGCGGTTTCCACGCGCATGGGATTATTGCGGGCCAGGCCATGGTCGAAGGCATATTTGGCGACGCAGCGGATTCCGTTGCCGCACATTTCGGCTTCGCTGCCGTCGGCGTTGAACATCCGCATGCGGACGTTCGGCCGTTTGGGAAGGCAGGATCAGGATCAGTCCGTCGGCTCCGACGCCAAAATGGCGGTCAGAGATTCGCCGGGCGAGGCGCGGGATCGGCAACCGTCTCGGCCAAGCCGTTGACGTAGATGTAATCGTTGCCGATGCCGTGCATCTTGGTGAACTTCATGGCTATTTGGATTCTAGCGTATTTGGCGGTCGAGCGAAGGCGGGTGGGTTTTCGGGGGTTTACATGCCCTCAACTCCGGGAGCGCGAATGTCCGATAAATCATACATCTGACAATGGATACGGGCATTCTCCCAGCCTCGGAAATCGCCACGGCCGCGAATCGTTTGGCGGCCGCGAATTTTCGCGCCAACATCGCGGCGCTTGGACCGGTCCAGCCGGAGTGGGCGGAGCGCATCGGCGCCGATCCGCCGGACGTGCAATGGATTTTCGCGCGGGATGGGTATCTGACGGCTCGCACTTCGGCCGGCTGGGGGTCCGGCTGTTCGGTGCCGCTGCGGGCTGGGCGGGAGCTGCTCAAACTGCTGGAGTTGCAAGGGAACGTGGGTTGCTTCCTTCATCCGAGCCATTCGGGGCAGATTCGGGCTTGCTTTGAGAAGCTGAGCCGGTCGCAGGCGATCATTGCGGTCGTTCCGGATGTTGAATCGCTGCGGATGATGCTGCATTGCGACGATTTCTCGGCCCAGATCGGGGCCGCTCGGCTTTATTTCGTCAGTGGCGAGGATTGGCCCGAGCAACTGACGAGGCTCTTTGCGCGATATGCCGGCATGCCGCTGCCGCAGCAATTCGTCCGCACGGCATTGCTGGAAGATGCGGACATGGCCGTGCTGACCGAGGCCGCTCAGGCTGTTATCTCGCGGGAGACTTCCCTGCGGAGCGAACGATTGCCGGAAATTCTTGCCGGGGCCGCCGAGCGATCGCGCAATGGGCGGGTGATTGTATTGGCCGGCTCGCAAATCAACCTTGGCGATCTCTCGAACATCGCGCTGCGGTCGGCGCTTTTGGCGGATGAAAATGATTCGATATTAGATCATGAAAGCACGGCCTCTGGCCGCGCGACCCTGTGTGGCTCTGCCGCTCCGGCAATTTTCCCCCTCGCCCCATGTACTCATGGGGAGAGGGTCGGGGTGAGGTGCGATTTTCCATCGGCGAACACGACCCCTCACCCTAACCCTCTCCCCGGAGTACCGGGGCGAGGGGAAAGAAACGAAACAGGGCGACAGAAGTTGGACCACCTTCTTACGGCCCCTTTGAGGGGCCTTCCTGATACCACGCCTTCTGGGCGTGATGCCTCATTTGTCGCGCTGGATCCGGATCATCCGCTGACGGCGTCGCCGCTGGCGCTGGCCCAGGCCGCCGCCGAGGCCGATGCGATCGTTGCCGCCGATCTGTTTCGCGGCGATTTGCCCGGCATCGTTGGGCCGGGGACGGCGTGGATCACCTGGCTCACGAGTGGGCGGATCGTCGCACATGCCGATCAGGGACCGAGCGATGCACTGCTCCTGGCCGATCCCGCCTGGCTGGAGCCGGCGCGGAAGGCGGGGTGGCCGACGGAGCGGGTTCAGATCGCCGCCTGGCCGCGGATCGTGCCGCCGGCGTCCGATTCACCGCGCGTGCTCGGCGTGCTGGCCGATACCCGCGCGATCGAAATCCCGCAGCGGGTGAAGGATTTTTCCAGCCAGATGCTGCTTTGGGAGATGATCGAAGATGAATTGTCCAGGGACCCGCTGTCACTGGGCGAGGAGGCACAGAAATATCTCCAGGTGCGAATGGATCGCTTCAACATCGCTGAAGAGGGGCTGGACCGAAATCTGTTCATGGAAAGATTGATCGTGCCGGCGTATCAGCAAGGGCTTTGCCGATTGGTCATGCGCCAGGGGATTCCGCTGGCATTGTTTGGCCGCGGGTGGGGCGAGATTTCGGAATTCAAGAATTGCGCGTTGGGGCCGATAGACAGCGTGGACGACTTGGTTCAGGGCGTTTCCAAATGTCGCGCCGTGTTGCAAGTATTTCCTGAACGTCAGGGGGCGATGGGCGCGCTGCCGGTGCCGGTTATCCAGCCCGGCGGGCTTAATTCGCGCCAGCTATTGAACGTTATCCGGCAGGCTTTGAATACCACACCGCCGCCACGCCAAACGGACCCACAAGTTTTAGCGCGAAGCCGAATTCTGCCCCTCATTCTCCCGACGGTCTGCGATGATTAGTTGATAGATGGCGCAGCCTTGCGCCAGTTCACGCCTTTGCCTGACGCAATCGCCTTCTCCGCGGCCGAGATTCGCTGCGCAATGGTCGGGCGATTGAGAAAATGAACGTAATCCACCAGCGATTCCAGGTGCCTGGGTGGAAGCCGATCGACCGCTTTTTTGATTTCGCGGCGTATTTCCGTGGTGCTCATGGGCGCATTTTAGCCGATACATTCCGCGCCCGGTAACGCCTGCTGGTAGTGGGTCAGTTTGAATGTTCTGGCAGAGCCGGGCCGTGTCGGCCCGGACCGGGGCGACACGCCCCGGCTCTTTGAAATCGAAATGACCCATTACCCGCCCGCAACTGGCAACTGGCGACCCGTTTTGTACCATCATGGCCATGCACCGCCGGCTCATTCAGATCGTTCAATCCCTTCCGGCCAGCAATGTGCTGCTCGTCGGCGACATGATGCTGGACAAATATCTCTACGGCAACGCGGAGCGCGTGTCGCCGGAAGCGCCGGTCATGGTGCTTCACTATCAACATGAAGAGCTTCGACTCGGCGGGGCGGCGAACGTCGCGTCCATGCTGGCGACGTTGGGGGCGAAGGTGCGGGCAATTGGGCTGGTCGGCAACGATCCGGCGGCCGAGGACGTGCGGCGGCTCATGCAGAAGGCCAATATCGATCCGAGCCTGCTGATCCCGGCCGACGATCGCCCCACCACCTGCAAGATGCGGCTCGTGGGAGCGGCGCAGCATCGGCATTCCCAGCAACTCATGCGGCTGGATTACGAAAATCCCCGCGCCTGCTCGGAGGCGCTGGAGGCACAGATCCTATCCCATGTCGAGCAGGCGATGGGGAATTGCGACATCGTTTGCATCGAGGATTACAACAAGGGGGCGGTCACGGCGGGAGTTTGCCGAGCGGTGATTGCCGCGGCGAAGAAGCGCGGAGTCGCGGTGCTGATCGATCCGGCAGCCGTCGCCGATTACTCGATATATTCCGGCGCGACGGCGCTGAAGCTGAACCGCTCCGAAGCGGCGAGGGCGACGGGGATGTCGATTGACGCTCCCGGCGATTTTCAGCCGGCGGCCGAAAAGGTGCTGGGGCAGCTCGACGTGGAGGCGGCGATCCTCACGCTGGACCGCCAGGGCGCGTTCCTGGCGACACGCCAGGGGGAAAGACGGTGGCTCAAGCATGCCCGGCCGCGACAGGTGTTCGACGCCACCGGCGCCGGGGACATGGTGCTGGCGATGATCACGGCGGCGCGGGCGGCCGGGGCGGATTGGGTGGAATCGGTGGCGCTGGGCAACGTGGCGGCGGGATTGGAGGTCGAACGCTTCGGCACCGTCCCCATTACCCGAGGGGAGATTGTCGCGGAGTTGCAGGCGGAATCGCACGATCACCCCGGCAAGGAGAGAACGCTGGACGATCTTGTGGCCGAGCTTGCGGTGCATCGCGCCAGCGGCAAGCGGATCGTCTTCACCAACGGGTGTTTCGATCTGATCCACCTGGGGCACATCAAATATTTCCAGTTTGCCCGCCGGCAGGGAGATTTGCTGGTCGTCGGCGTCAATACCGACGAGGGCATTCGCCGGCTCAAAGGGACCAAGCGCCCGATCATCACCGAGGCGGATCGGCTGGGCGTTTTGGAGGAGTTGGAGAGCATCAACTACCTGGTGCGGTTTGATGACGACACGCCGCTGCCGCTCATCGAGAAGATTCGGCCCGACGTTCTTGTGAAAGGGGCCGATTATCTGAAGGAAAAAGTGGTGGGCTGGGATCTGGTGGAGTCGTATGGAGGCCGGGTCGCACTGGCGCCGCTGGTGGACGGGAAGAGCACGTCGGCAGTTATTCAGAGAATTCTTGAGACACATCGCTGATTGTCGCCTAAAATGTTGATCGCCGGCTTTTGGCGTTGTGCGTAGCGGCGGCGCGTGGGGAGTTTTGGCGTTACGCACGCGATGCGGTCGAGTGTATGCTCCTGTTGACGTTGGTTGTTGAATTCAGAACCTGTATTTTAGAAAGGAGCGTCTTATGCCACAGACGAGTCAAACCCATAGCCATTCACGGGGCGGGGATGGACACGATTCGGCCACGGAGGAATTGAAACACAAGGCGGCGGAGGTCGTGCAGGACGTGCGCGAATTGGGCGGGCAGGTCGGGCAGGTCGCGCGGGAGCAGTACGAAGATCTGCGCGGCGTGGCCTCGGATTACATCAAGCGAGGGCGTGAAAAAGCGAAGAATTGGGAAGGCGGCGTGGAGAAGTACATCCAGGACAAGCCGCTGCGGGCGATTCTGTTGGCGGCCGGCGCGGGCGTGATCCTGGGCCTTCTGTGGCGTCGCCGCTGAGCGATGGGAAGAACTGTGGAGAGCGAGCCCAACGGTCGGGAAACTTCCGCGGAAGGTGCTGCCGAGCAGCGTGGGGGAACCGCGCCGCCGGGCGATCCCATCGCGGCCATGCGCGATCGCGTCGCGGAGTTGGTGGATTATTTCCTCTACTACATCTCGGCGCGGATCGACTCGCTGAAGTTCGCGATCAAGAGGCGCATTTTCATCGCCTGCTGGATTGCGACGGCGGTGCTGGTGGCGGCGGGTGCGATCGTCACGGGCGTGGTGCTGCTGTGCGTCGGAGTTAGCGAGGGTCTGACCCAATGGTTCGGACATCGGTGGGCCGGTGAACTCGCGACCGGGGCGCTTTTGCTGGTGGTCGTGGCGGTCGGTGGGTTTATCGGCATTGGACATTTGATTCGAAGCTCGCATCTGAAATCCGTGGCGAAATACGAGGCGATGCACAAGCGGGCGCAAACCGAACGCAACGCCGCCGAGCCGCCGAGCAATGGAGACCGCAATGGGTGAGGGCGAATACCTCGAGGACCAATGCCGGCGAGCCAAGGCGGGGATGCGCTTGGCGATGCGTGACCTGAGGCGCGACGCGATCCAAAGCGCCGATCCTCGCCGTTGGGCGCGGACCCATCCCTGGGCGACGGTTGGCGCGGCGGCTCTGGCGGGATTTGCCGCGAGCAGGGTCGTTCAGCGGGAATTGATTCCCGTGGAAGCGCCGAAAGCGCACCCCCTGCCCGTGGATCACCGACCCGGGCGGGTGGCCCGGTTCCTTTCAATGGTGGTGAAGATCTTTTCGCTGGCTCAGCCGCTGGTCCGGGCGGCGATGATCGAGCACATGAATCGAGCACAATCCATTCAGCATCCAACAGCAGCCTGATCCGGATGCGCGGCACCCCTTGCCTGTATTGCCAGGGAAACAACTCCGCGGGTGTTGCGAATCGATTTTTTTGTTGGAGTAACCGGGCTGTCGCGGTACGCTAAATACGGACCGGCATTTCCGCGAATAGCCGGTTTCGCTCGTCAACTTTCTGGACCACAACATGGCCGGCATCATTCGTCGATTGGTCTCGTCGGGTTTAATTCTGTGCGCCATGGCCGGCTCAAGCGGCCTGCGTGCGAATGAAGTTCCGGTCACCGTGCAACGGGTTCAATCGGCGCCGCGGGTTGCGTATCGGCCGATGGAAGTGCGCCTCCGCCGCCTGCATCTGGTGCGGCCGGATTTGATTCCCTATCCCATCGCTTACGAAG
Organism: uncultured Phycisphaerales bacterium; assembly: GCA_963783845.1. Taxonomy (GTDB): domain Bacteria; phylum Planctomycetota; class Phycisphaerae; order Tepidisphaerales; family Tepidisphaeraceae; genus PALSA-1353. Next base: position 153,380 of record CAWAPL010000016.1, on the reverse strand, counting down.
TAATCTGCTGAACGCCCCGCCGGGAGGGATTGTGCCGCTGCACCGTCGCGGCAATGTCGGCCAATGCATCGGCCGCGTAATTCACGTCCTGTCCGCTCAAGAATGGTCCGAAACTCAGCCGCGTGGTTCCGCCGGAATCGGCCGTTCCAATGGCCCGGTGTATCAGCGGCGCGCAATGCAATCCCGAGCGGGTGAGAATTCCGTAGCTCGATTCAAGCACCATCGCCAATTCATGCGGATCGAGGGTTTCCACCTTCACGGAAAACACGCCGAGACGATTTTTCACCCCGCGCGGGCCGAAATAGGAAAGTCCTTCCACGCCGTCGATGCCATCGATGAAGGTCCCGCAGCGCTCGGCTTCGCGCGGCCAGGTTCTCAATGCCCTGGGACAAAACCCATTGCACGCCTTCGGAGAGTCCGATAATCCCAATGGCATTGTGGCTGCCCGCTTCGTACTTGTCCGGGAGGAACTCGGGCTGGCGGTCGCTGTCGCTGGCGGAGCCGGTGCCGCCTTCGCGGATCGGGTGCAGAGCCTTTTCCATGCCCGGCCGGATGTAGAGAAAACCGGTCCCCAGCGGCCCGAGCAACCCTTTGTGCCCCGGAGCGGCCAGGAGATCGATGCCATCCGCCTGCACGTCGATTGGCAGATGTCCGGCGGATTGTGCGATGTCCACGACAAAGGGAATCCCATGGCTTTGCGCGATCTTTCCGATTTCGCGAATGGGCTGAACCGTGCCGGTCACATTGCTGGCATGGGTAACGGCGATGAGCCGGGTGTCGGGGCGAATGGCGCGGGCGATGTCATCGGGATCAACCAATCCGGTTGCCGGGTCAACGGCCACTCGCGTCTGCTCGATCAGGCCGGCGTCCACAAGAGCGTTCAGCGGGCGAAGGATGGAATTGTGATCGACCTGGGTGCAGATGGCGTGACCCTTGCGATCGGGATCGATGAGTCCCTTGATGGCCAGGTTCAGCGCGTCGGAGCAATTGAGGGTGAAGATAAAATGCTCGCTTCGCTGGCCGTTGAAAAGTCGGCACAGGCGCCGGCGGCATTCGCTGAGCAATTCCCCGGTTTCGACGGCCTCGCGATAAGCCCCGCGTCCGGCACTGGCGCCGATTTGCGTGGCGTAGCGGACCATGGCTTCGGTCACCTGCGTGGGCTTGGGGAAGCTGGTCGCGGCGTTATCCATGTAAAGCCGGCGCGGCGGCGAGGGGGATTTTGCTTCAGCGGGCATAACTCCGAATCATAGCGAATGAACCGGGATAATGTCATCCGCCGTGCAAAACAACCGCGTAGAATTTCAAAGACAAATTGGACGGCGGAGACGCGGAACACGCGGAGAAATCCAGTTTTTGCCACAGATGAAAATCAGATGGACACAGATAAGACCCAATGCAATTGCATTTTTATCTGTGTCCATCGGCCTTTCATCTGTGGCGAAAAATCTTCTCCGCGTCTTCCTCGGCGACCTCAGCGTCTCCGCGGTGCAATTCATTCATTCTTCTGTACTGCGGTCAAACGCGGCCCGCAGGCGGGCCGGCCAAAATGGGTCCGAATTGACGCCTTCCGGCGGGGGGCATACATTTCTTGTCGATGCGTTTTCTTGTGGCGGGGTTCCTGATTTTGGCTATGCCGGCGATGGCGTTGGCTCAGGCCCGGGGGCAGGTGCTGGCCGTTGGATTCAACAATCATTACCGGCCGGATTGCTGGACGCCGATGCTGGTGCAATTGACCAGCCAAAGCGCCGATTCGCAGGCGTACCAGATTCAGATCGTGCAGGAGGATTTGAATCGGGATCGGGTGACGTACACGCAGCTCGTGACGCTTGGGGGAAACGTGGAGGGAAAGCCGGCCACGACCGAGAATTACTGGGTGTTTTTCAGGCCCAAGCCTACCGACGGCGGGCTTCCGGATGCGACGGACCTGACGACGACCCTGAACACGCTCAACGCGCAGTTGAAGGTTTTTCTTTGCGACAAGGACGGCAAGCAGCTTTCGACGCTGCCGCTGACGGCGACGATCCTGAACGTCGATCCGGCGCGATCGGCGGGCGATCCGGCGCGGAGCCGGAAGCTGATCCTGTTCGTGACCGATGGGACGGACAAGCCGGAGATTTCGGATTACTCGCAGCAGAAGGGGGTGCTGGAGGACGTGGATGCGGTGACGGTGGCGCCGCGGGATTTGCCGTCGAACGTGATCGGATACGAGGCGGTGGATGCGATCGTGTGGATGGACGCGGACGCGAATTTTCTGGTTTCGGGAACGCACACGCCGTCGCTCGAAGCGCTGCTGCAATGGGTGCATCAGGGGGGCCACCTGGTGATTTGCCAGCCGAGCGAGGCGTTCAAGATAAAACCATTTGAAGAGATTCTGCCGGTCGGGGCGGAGGTGAACGGGGAGTGGACCATTCCGATGGTGGATCGAACCGATCTGGAGCCGCTGGAGCGGCTGGCGCATCCGACGGCGGAGCAGGCGAATTGGCCGAAGAATATGGGGACGTTCAAGGTGGCACGTGCGGCGGCGGTGGCGGGAGCGAAGGTGGATGAGTGGTTGCGGTGGGACGACGCGGGGGTTGTGTCGTTCACGCCGTGGCTGGCGCGTAAAGGCGTCGGGCTGGGGGCGGTGACGTGGGTGGCCCAGGATTTGGGGAATCCGGCCTTGACGCAGAAGGCGCAGAGCGGCTGGCGGTACGTGTGGGACCAGGTGCTGGACTGGAACAATCCGAAAACCGTGGCGGAGGATTACAAGCCGCTGGACGGGGTGGAGGATTTGTGGACACCTGGGGAAGGGATTGACCTTGGCAAGCCGCTGCTGCGGGGGATGGAATTGACCAGCACGGCGGCGGCGCTGCTGTCGATCGCGTGTTTTGCGTTCGTCTTGTACTGGGTGGTGGCGGGTCCGGGGATTTATTTTGTCCTGCTGGCGCGGAAACAGGCTCATCTGAGCTGGTTTTTCTTCGCCTTGACGGCGGTGGCGGCGACGGGATTGACGGCCCTGCTGGTCAAGGCGGTGGTGCGCGGGCCGCCGAAACTCCATCACGTCAGCGTGGTGCGCTGGGCGGCGGGGGAAAGCGTGGGGGTGATCGACAGCCGATTTGGCCTGTACATCCCGCAGGATGGCGAGGAGACGATCGCGCTGGGGGACACGGCCGAGCACGAGGTGAGCTATCTGACGCCGTTTGGTCTTCATCCGCAATACGCCAACAGCGGCGATGATGTGGGGGCGTACCTGGAATATCAGATCGCGGTGCGCGACGGTTCGGAATCGGAGCCGGTGTCGGTGTCGATCCCCTATCGGAGTTCGTCGAAGGATTTGCAGGCGCACTGGGTGGGCGAGATCAAGGGAACGATCGACGTGGCCGGGGATCCCGTGAAGCTCGATCCGAGCAATCAGTTGGTGGGGACATTGGTGAATCACACGGGGTATGATTTGTCGCACGTGTTCCTGGCGTTCAAGAAGGCGATTCCCGCTGATTCGGCCGAAAGCCTCATGCGGGACACGGAGATCATCTACGTGGACAGGTGGGCGAAGGATGATCCGCTGAAGCTGGACGATTTGATGATCTCGGCGAATCGGATGAACCTGGAAGACGTGGACAAGGGCCGCCAGCCGATGGGGAAGGAGACGGCTTACGGGGAGATGGGGGACAAGGAACTTCGTCCGGCAGCCTGGAGCCGCTATTGGCGAAGCAAGGAAGACGATGTGATCGGCGATTTGGATTACGCGCTGCCGATGCTGACGTTGTTCGACCAATTGCCGCCCTGGCCTGCGGCGGCGCGTTCGAATCGGTATGAGTTATACCGTCGAGGAGCGAGGCAGTTGGATTTGTCGCCGGCGCTGAGCGCTGGAGGGCTGGTGATTTGTGCGCGGGGAATGGTGGACAATGACGTGACGCGGACGCCCCTGCCGATTCCGCTGACGGTCGGGGATTCGCCGGTGAGCGGGGATGGAACGACGATTTACCAGTATGTGCTGCCGCTGGACCGGTCGGCGGTGTATGGTGAGCCTTCGACAAAGCCCCAAGGGCGATGAACTGGCGCTGCTTCCCCAGAGCGGCGCCGTGGGCTCTGAATGGGCGACGGTGATTCGGGGACATTGGCGTAACCCGCGGTGCTTCGCACCGCCGCTAAATATGTTTGAACTGTCCCTGAATCACGGTTCCGTATTTAGAGTGTGTGGAGCCATCGCATGGCCGCTGTGATTAAAACCGTCAACCTGACCAAGCGCTACGGCACGCTGGTGGCGCTGTCGAACCTCAACCTGGAAATCAACGAAGGGGATTGCTTCGGGTTCATCGGGCCAAATGGGGCGGGGAAGACGACCACCATCAAAATCCTGGCGACGCTGCTTCAGCCGACCTGGGGCGAGGCGCGCATCTGCGATTACGTGGTGGGATATCAGTCGCGTTCCATCCGGCCGCTGATCGGATACGTGCCGGATTATTTCGGCGCGTATGAAGACATGGTGGTGCAGGAATACCTGGAATTTTTCGCGGCGGCTTACAACATCAACGGGTCGCAGCGGGCGAAGATCGTCGGCGACGTGCTGGAATTGACGGACTTGGGATTCAAGCGTGATGCGGCGGTTGACGGGCTTTCGCGCGGGATGAAACAGCGATTGTCGATCGCCCGGGTATTGGTGCACGATCCGAAGGTGCTCCTGCTGGACGAGCCGGCCGGGAACCTGGACCCGCGGGCGCGAATCGAGATGCGCGAGCTGCTGAAGGAGCTGCGGCGGATGGGAAAGACGATCCTGATCTCTTCGCACATCCTTCCGGAACTGGCGGATTTGTGCAATACCGTCGGCATCATCGAGCAGGGAGAATTGCTGTACAGCGGTCCGGTGGCGGACATTGTCAAGCGGGCGAGGGCGGGGACGGTGATCCAGGTCGGGGTGGTGCGAGCCCCGGAACAGGCGGCGGCGCTGCTGGCGCGGCATCCGGACGTCGAATCCGCGGCGGCCAATGACGGATTCATCCAAGTGGCGCTGAAAGCCGGCGTGCAGGATTTCAGCTTCATCCCGTCGCAACTCCTCTCCGCGGGGTTTCAAATCAATCTGCTGAAAGAGGAGGAGGTCAATCTGGAAACGGCGTTCATGCGATTGACCAAGGGCGCGGTGCAATGATCCAAGTTTTGTTGTCATGGCTTGCTCCTCTCCCCTCGCCCCGGTACTCCGGGGAGAGGGATAGGGTGAGGGGCCGTGTTCGACATTCGATAATCTCCCCTCACCCTGACCCTCTCCCCATGAGTACATGGGGCGAGGGGAAAATGCGCGGGAACGGCGGAAGCGCGAAGGGACGGACGCACAAAGGGTGAGGTGACGTTTGCTTGGGATCGCGGATTATCTTTGGCGGCTGATACCGGGAAATCCGATCCTTCGCCGGGTGGTGGAAGCCGCGGGCAAAAAGCGGCGGGACCTCATCATCCGCTGCGGATATCTGGCCCTGCTGGTGGTGGTCGTGCTGTACGTCCTGGCCACCAGCGGGACGAGCTACAGCTCGGGCGACCTGCGGGCGCTGGCGAAGGATTCGGCCGTTCTCTTTCAGGACATGTCGTATCTGCAACTGGCCCTGGTGGCGCTGCTGTCGCCGATCTTTACCGCCGGGGCCATCACGCAGGAGAGGGATAGTCAGACGTACGACATCCTGTTGTCCACGCCGCTGACCAACGGCCAGATCGTGCTGGGGTCGCTGCTGAGCCGGGTGTTTTTCGTCGTGGCGCTGCTGGTGAGCGGGATTCCGATTTTCGCGATCACGCAGATTTTCGGCGGGGTGGCGATCAAGAGCATCGTGTACAGCTTCCTGATCGCCGCCAGCACGGCGCTCGTTACCGGCGCCATGGCCATGGCGATCGCAACGTTCAAGGTCGGCACGCGGCGGACGATTTTCAGCTTTTACCTGTTCATCGCGATCTACCTAGTGGGGCTTTATCTTCTGGACCGCGTCGATTTTTTCCATCTCAGCTACACCGATGCGTCGGGAAACAGGGCGGAAACGTCCACGAGCTGGCTGACGGGGCTGCACCCGTTTTTGGCGTTGCGGGTGATCTTCGGCGACAAGGGGTATCTGCCGCCGAACCTGGCGGATTTGCCGCCGGAATATCAGGGCTGGCCGCTGGGATGGTATTGGACCAGCCCGGCGACGTTTTACGTTTCGCTCATGCTGGTTTTGAGCCTGGCGATGATGGTTCCGTCGGTGGTTTTTTTGCGGCGGCTGGCGCAATCGACGACGAGTTTCCGGGGATGGGCGCTGCAAAAGCTGTCGCTCAGCACGGGCGACCGGACGCGCAAGCCGCGCGTGGTCTGGCATAACCCCATCGCCTGGCGCGAGGCCAAGACCAAGGCTTCGGCGGCGCGGGCGAGCCTTTTGCGATATGGGTTCATCGTGATGGGGATGACGGCGGCAATCGTGCTGCTGGCGATGCACAGCACGGAGCTGTTGCCGCGGCAGTTCATCAATCACAGCTTCGATCCGGCGAAGAACACGCTCTACGTCGAAGGCAGCGGCTTGGCGGAGATGCCGGTGGCCGGCGGCGCGGCGATAACCATCGGCGGCGCGCCCGGCGGCATCGACGATCTCTATGGAAAATACGAGGTGAAAAGTTTTACGCAGGACGCGACGGGAGCGATCGCGACCATCGATCTGCTGGAATATCCGAGGGAATTGAGTTCCGATCAGGCGCGATCCTGGCTGCTGGGGCTGACGATCGTGGAGTTCAGCGTGATCCTTTTGATCGTCTCCAACGCGGCGGCGAGCACGGTGACGCGCGAGAAGGAGGATGGCACGCTGGACCTTCTGCTCTCGACGCCGATCACCAGCCGGTATTACATTTGGGGGAAACTTCGGGGGCTGGTGGCGTTCGTGCTGCCGCTGGTGGCGGTTCCGGTGGCCAGCGCGTTTTTGTTCATCGGGCACGATCTGATCCGCTGGCTCGCCGGCCGGGACAGCAGCTTTCAATGGATCGTGTTCCCTGAAGCGCTGGTGATGATGCCGGCGATGCTGATCATCGTTTGCGCGTTCGCGGCGATATTGGGGATGCAGATGTCGCTGCGCTGCCGGACCACGGTGCGGGCGGTGATGAGCAGCGTGGGGATCGTCGTGGGAACGTGCGCGGCCCTGGGATGGTGCGGGTTTTCCATTCTCGATCATGGAGGAATGCAGAGCGATTTGGCGGTGGGAATCGGCACGTTCAGCCCCTTCACGCTGCTGACGATCCTGATCGATCCGTACCAATTCGCCGGCTCGGCGTTCAGCCCGAGCGCGGGAGATCCGGCCACCGCCCGAACGGTGGCCTTCGTGACGTGCGTGGTGGCCATCGCGCTGTATGCGGTGGGGATCTGGTCGATGTACAAGTCGATGGTGAAGAACTTCGACATGACGATCCGGCGGCAGTCGCGGTGATCCGCGGGGGAAATCGCATCTTCCCCTCGCCCCACGTACTCGTGGGGAGAGGGTTGGGGTGAGGGGCATTTTTCAACGTCCGAACGACGCCCCTCACCCTGACCCTCTCCCCGGATTACCGGGGCGAGGGGAAAAGAACGCGCTCCCCTTCGGGTCGCGGCTAAACGTTCGGAGGGTAGAATATCTCTTATGGAAAACACCGACCTTCTCCGCGCTCAGGCGGACCATGCGCCGTTCTGGCAACATGCCCATCAATACTTCGATCGCGTCTATCAGCAGATGAACCTGGACCCGATGTGGCGGGACATGCTGGCCTCGCCCAAGCGCGTGCTGACGGTTTCGTGTCCGGTGAAAATGGATAACGGGCTGATCCAGGTGTTCACCGGATATCGGGCGCAGCATAACAATGCGCACGGTCCGTTTAAGGGAGGGATTCGATTCGACGTGTCGGTGCGGCGCGACGAGGTGATGGCGCTGGCGATGCTGCAAACTTGGAAGAACGCGCTGGTGGATTTGCCGTTCGGGGGCGCCAAGGGCGGGGTCGTCTGCGATCCGAGAAAGCTGTCGATCGGGGAAAAGGAGCGGCTGACGCGGCGATACACGAGCGAGATTCTGCCGATCATCGGGCCGGTGCATGACATTCCCGCGCCGGACGCGGGGACCGATGCCCAGGTGATGTCGTGGGTGCTGGACACGTACAGCATGATGGTGGGACATCAGGAGTTGGGCGTGGTGACGGGCAAGCCGGTGCATTTGGGCGGATCGGTCGGGCGCGAGGAGGCGACGGGCCGGGGCGTCATGTACGTCCTGCGGGCGTTCCTGGCCAACCAGCACAAGCCGCTGGAAAACACGCGAATCGCGGTGCAGGGTTTCGGCAACGTGGGGTATCACGCGGCTCGATTGCTGGATGCCCTCGGAGCGAACGTCATCGCCGTCTCGGAGCGGAAGAGCGGGATCTTCGACGAGCAGGGGATCGACGTGGAGGCGGCGGGATTCTACTACCGGGAGCGCGGCGAGCTGACGGATTATCCGCACGGCGACGCGATCACCAACGAGGAACTGCTGACGTGCGACTGCGACGTTCTGATTCCGGCGGCGACGGAAAGCACGGTCACGGCCGAGATCGCGCCGCACGTCAAGGCGCGCATCATGGTCGAGGCGGCGAACGGGCCGACCACGCCGGACGCCGATGAAATCCTGCGCGACAACGGAGTGACCGTTTTGCCGGACATCCTGGCCAACGCCGGAGGCGTGACCGTGAGTTATTTCGAATGGGTGCAGGGATTGCAGAATTTTTTCTGGTCGGCCAAGGAAGTGAACGACGAGCTTCAGAAGATCATGGAGGGGGCGTTCGCGGCGGTGAACGCCAAGGCGGACGAGGCGGATTGCGATTATCGCACGGCGGCGTACACGATCGCGATCAGCCGGGTGGCCGAGGCGTGCCGGTTGAAGGGGCTGTTTCCATAAGCTCAGCGGCGGTGCCGAGGGGCGGGCTGAGGGGATTCTTGCCGTCGGCGCGGAGCCGGGGATCGTAAACGTAAAATACGCGATTGGGCTGCCGCTCGGCGTAATAGCGATAGAGGGCGCGATCCTGCTCCGGCCCGAGATCGCGGGCGCGGATGACCGGGGCGTCGTCGGGCCAGGCGACGGTGTCGTTGTAAACGGGATCGTCGTGGGCTGAGGCGACCGTCGGATCGAATCGGAAAAGAACGACCGCGGGCGTTTGCGGGAGATGTGCCAGCAGTGCGTTGGCCGGCCGCTGATCGGCGGCGTTGGAGGGCGACACCGGGGGAACCGGCTGGAAAGGCCAAAGCGACGGCAGCGAAATGGTCACGATGCACAACAGGACGAAAGCGTTAAGGCGTTTGGCGCGGGGCCAGCTTTTTTGAATTGCCGCTGTGGACATCAAAACTAGGCAAATCATCGACGGCAGGATCGCGACGAGATAGTGCTGCAGGAAGAAGAGATAAATCGCGTATCCGACCAGGAACAGCGCCAGATACACCGCCATGACGAGTTTGCGGATTTCGCCGAGACAAAGCAGGGCCACGGGCAGGAGGATGCACAAGATGGGATCAGGCAGGGAATTTTGCAGGGTGAACTTAAGCCGGCCGCGATACCAACTCCGCAGCGCGTTCATTGGCGTGTGCAACTTATACATGGGCAGGGCCCAATCGAGCCACTGCCGCTTCAGCGGGCTCAGGTTTTGAGGGCACCTGCTCGGGAGTGACGTGGTGAAACCCCATCGGGGAGGCGGGAAAATTGCGCTGGTTGTAATAGCTTTCCGACAGGCTGGTCCAATGGCCGGTGACGCCCTTGTTTTGAATCAGAAGCAGGAGAAGAAACGGGAGCGCACCCACGACGATCATGGATGATGCGCAGGAGCGGGCGGGGCTCGCGGCGAAGTTGCCAGACGATCGCCAATCCCACCGGCACGGCGAGGCAAACGGCGTCGAGCGGCCGGGTGATGGCGGCATATCCGGCGGCGATGCCGACCAGCATCGCCCACCATGAATCCAATTGCCGGCGAAACCGGACCCAGGCCAGGAGCAAAACAAGCTCGGTGGCTAGAAACGGCATCTCCGACAGGAGATAACCGGCAACGTCGCGAAAATTGGAGAGCGAGATCAGCAACAGCACGGCCAGAAGCCCGCGAACGGGATCGAACAAATCGGCGAAGAGGAGATAGAGAAGTCCGGCGGCGAGCGACGCGGCCAGCAGGGGCATCAGCCAAAAGGGAAGATTCAGCCAGACGAACGGAAGCATCGCCACGGCCGTGCCGGGGAAATACATCGGGGCGTAAACCCGATCGCCGATCAGGGCCAGGGCATCGAAAAAGGGAGCGATCTCCGGGGGATAGGGCGGCATCCAGAGCCGGCCGCGCGCGAGCATCCGCGCCTGGATCATGTAGGCGTGCTCGTCGTTGAACTTGATGAAGAGCAACTCGCGCACCGCCCGGTCATAAAGCAGGATGTAAATGGCGACGAAAATGGCGACCAGGACGGCGGTCCGAACGCGCCGGGGAGCCAGGGCCGCGTTGACCCATTCGATGAATCCAATGGCCCGCAGGCCGGGATAAGGTAGGCATGCGATCACCAGCGCGACGGCGATGGCGAGGATTCGAACTCTCGCCTGGCCGTTATGGATGAAGTCCAGGGAATCGGAGCCGAAGACGCTGAGCCAATAGACAAGACCCACGGCCAGGAGAAGCAGGACAAGAATGCGGTGGGATCGCTGCCAGGGGGCGGGCGACATGGCGGATTACTCTCCGCCGAGGGCTTGGACGACCTGCTTGACGTCGCCGACCTGGCGGATGCGGAGGCCGAAGTTTTCGCCGATTTTGACGGCGTCGCCGAGGGCGATGACCCGGTTGTTGGCCAGCAATTCGAGCGGCTGATCGCTGCTCTTGAAGAATTCGATGATCGCGCCGGTGCCGAGGCGCATGACCTCGCTGAGATGCATTTTTCGGTCCGCCAGCTTGACGATGAGCGGAACTTCGAGGCGCAGAATGCGGTCGAGTTCGGGGTTGGTCGGAGAAGCCTGGGGCGGACTTGGGGCGTGCAGTACGGGCATCCGTTCCTCAGGGTTTATTATCGGCCGTTGCGGGGGATTGGCAATAGGTGAATGGATTGCCCATTGCCTATTGCCTATTGCCTATTGCCTATTGAAAGGCGGACGGCGGGCTTTGCATTTCAATAGGAAATAGGAAATCTTCAAAGCTTCTTCAGCAACAGGCTGGCGTTGTGGCCGCCGAAGCCAAAGCTGTTGCTCATGGCGACGGCGACGTGCCGCTCGCGGGCCTTGTGCGGAATGAAATCCAGGTCGCATTCGGCGTCGGGATTGTCGAGGTTGATCGTGGGAGGAATCAGGTTGCGCTGAATGACCAGGGCGCTGATGACGGCTTCGACGCCGCCGCTGGCGCCCAGGAGATGGCCAAGTTCGCTCTTGGTGGAACTGATGGCGAGTTTCTTCGCGTGATCGCCGAAGAAATGCTTGATGGCCCGGGCCTCGGCGAGATCTCCCAGAGGCGTGCTGGTTCCGTGGGCGTTGATGTAATCGATCTGGTCGGAACTCAGGGCGGCGTCGCGCAGGGCTAAATCCATGGCTCGGCTGGCGCCGTGGCCCTGCTCGTCGGGGGCGGTGATGTGGTAGGCGTCGGCGCTCATGCCGTAGCCGACCAATTCGCAATAAATCTTCGCCCCGCGTTTTTTGGCGTGTTCGAGTTCTTCAAGGACGACGACGCCCGCGCCTTCGCCCATGACGAAACCGTCGCGGTCCTTGTCCCAGGGCCGGCTGGCGCGCTGGGGATCGTCGTTGCGTGTGGACAGGGCGCGGGCGGCGCAGAAGCTGCCCAATCCCAGGGCGCACAGGGCGGCCTCGGAACCGCCGGCGATCATGAGATCGGCCTGATCGTGCTGGATGTATCGGGCGGCGTCGCCGATGGCGTTGGCGCCGGTGGCGCAGGCGGTGGCGACGGCGGTGTTCGGTCCGTAGAGGCGGAAGATGATCGAGACGTTCCCGCTGGCGGCATTGACCATGAGGCGGGGAACGGTGAAGGGGCTGACCCGGCTCATGCCCCGGGTGTTGAGGATTTTGTTCTGGTCCTCGAGGGTTTCGATCCCGCCGATCCCGCTGCCGATGATCACCCCGCAGCGATAGCGGTCGGTTTTCTCGAAGTCGATGTTGGCGTCGTTGACGGCGCTGACGGAGGCGGCGATGCCGAACGCCCCGAAGCGGTCGAGCCGCTTGGGCTGAAGCCGTTCGGAACTGTATCGGGAGATGTCGTATCGCGTGATGTCGAAGTTCGTGCATTCACCGCCGAAGCGGGTGGGGAAGGCGCTGGCGTCCCAGCGTGTGATGGGTCCGATGCCGCTCTTTCCGGCACAGAGATTGTCCCACATCTCCTCGACGGATTCGCCGAGCGAGGTGACGACGCCCAAACCGGTAAAAACAACGCGGCGCCTGCTCATTTGCTGGAATGTTCTTTGATGTAGTCGATCGCCTGCCCGACGGTCTGGATTTTCTCCGCCTCTTCGTCGGGGATGGACAATTCAAATTCGTCCTCGAACTCCATGACGAGTTCAACGGTGTCGAGCGAGTCCGCATTGAGATCATTTATAAAATGCGTCTCCCGCGTGACTTCGCTCTTGTCAACGCCCATCTGCTCGCTGACGATCTCAATGACCTTCTGATCGATGTCTTCCATATCCACCTGCCCTACGGGAAAAAAATCCGGACCACGCGGCCCAATCGTGCGAAAACTATAGCCGTGAGTGAGCCTTTTGCAAATCGCTCACATCACCATGCCTCCATCCACGCATATTACCTGTCCGGTCACATAATTGGCATCCTTGCCGGCAAGAAAACTGACGACGGCCGCCACCTCCTCCGGCGTGCCAAATCGCTTCAAGGGAATGAAATTCTTGACTGCCTCTTTGATCTGATCGTTCAGGACATCGGTCATGTCCGTGGTGATGAAGCCGGGGGCGACCACGTTACAGGTGATGTTCTTGCCGGCCAACTCCTTGGCGACGGATTTGCTGAGACCGATAATTCCGGCCTTGCTGGCGGCATAATTGGCCTGACCGGCATTTCCGGCGACGCCGGAGACGGAACTGATGTTGACGATGCGGCCGCTCTTGGCTCGCATCATGGGCCGGGCGGCGGCGCGGATCGTAACGAAAGCGGCTTTGAGATTGGTGGCGATCACGGAATCGAAATCCTCGTCGTCCATGCGAAGCAAAAGGCCGTCCTTGGTGATGCCGGCGTTGTTGACCAGCACGTCGAGGCGTCCAAGCCGCTCGGCGGCGCTTTCGACCGCGGCGGCGAGAGCTTTGAAATCGGCGACATCGCAGGCGACGGCTTCGGCCGTGCCGCCCGTTGCAGCGATCTGGGCGCAAACCTGCTCGAGCTTTTCCGAGTTTCGCGCGATGGCAACGACGTGCATTCCGTCCTCGGCCAAGCGGCGCACGATTGCCGCGCCGATTCCGCGCGATCCACCCGTGACCAGGGCCACCCGTTTTTCGGTCATGATGGGCCTCTTCCGGAGAGCGGGTCAGTTTGAGTGCTCCGACAGAGCCGGGCCGTGCCGGCCCGGAAGACCGGGGCGAGGACGCCCCGGCTCTATTCCGTCAAACTGATCCATCGCCCTATGCTCCTATCCCAGGCTCTCGACGACGAGCCGGCGATTGATGCGTTTGGCCAACCCGGCCAGCGTCCTTCCCGGCGACAATTCGATGTACCGGGCTTCGCCGGCGGCGAGCAAGGCCTGCATGGTCTGCTCCCATCGCACGGGCGAAACAATCTGCTCGACCAGGAGCCGCTTGATGGTTTCCGCCTCGTCATGCGGCCGGGCCGTGACGTTAGAGTATACGGTTTTGGCCGCCGCGGAGAAGGAAACCTTGGCCAATTCACCATTCATTTTGTCGGCGGCGGTTTGCATGAGGGCGCTGTGGAAAGCGCCGGCGACGGGCAGGGGCATGGTGCGGAGGCCCTCGGCCCCGGCAAGGGAAAGGAATCGTTGGCAGGCGGCGGCCGTGCCGCTGACGACGATTTGGCCGGGGGCGTTGAAATTGGCGGGGACCAGAACCTCGCCGGCGGCGGCCTGCTGGCAGAGACGCCGGGCGGTCGGTTCATCGGCGCCGATCAGGGCGACCATTCCGCTGGGTGAAGCGATGGCCGCCTCCTGCATGTATTTGCCGCGAAGCCACACCAGCCGAAGGCCATCTTCAAAACCGAAGACTCCGGCGAGATGCAGGGCGGTGTACTCGCCGAGACTCAAGCCTGCATATGCGGAGACGGCGGCGGCGTCGAAAAGCCCGGACTCGATCGCGTGCCGGTAGCTGGCGACGCTGGCGACGTAGATGGCCGGCTGGCAGATGTCGGTTTGGTTGAGACGCTCCTGGGGACCGGAAAAACAAAGGGCGGCCAGGTCGAAACCCAGCACGCGGCCGGCGGTTTGGAAAGCCTCACGGGCGGCGGGCGAGGCGTCGAACGCGGCTTTGCCCATCGCCACGACCTGCGCCCCCTGGCCGGGGCAGAGAATGTAAACATTTCCCGCCACGGTTAGATTCTCACCACGGCGTTGGCCCAGGTCAGTCCCCCGCCGAAGGCGACGAAAATCACCGCGTCGCCGACCTTGAATCGGCCGGCGCGATGGGCTTCGTCCAGGGCGATCGGAATCGAAGCCGCCGACGTGTTGCCGTAGCGGTCGATGTTGACGAACGCCTTTTCCAGCGGCAGGCCGAGCTTTTCCATGGCCGAGTCGATGATGCGCTTGTTGACCTGGTGGGGAACGATCAGTTTCACCTGGTCGGCGCTCGAGTTCGCAGGCGCGCATGGCCTCGTGAATCAGCTCCTCGAATTTGGTGACGGCGAACTTGTAGACCTCGCGGCCCTTGATCTTCATGAAATGCTGGCGGTCGGCGATCATCTGCTGGCCGAGGGGAAACCGGCTGCCCGGGATGCACTTCATGGCGTCGGCCCCGGAGCCGTCGGCGTGCAGTGAACTGTAGAGCAGGCCCCTGCCGGGCTCGCTGGAACGGCGCAGCACGACCGCTCCCGCCCCGTCGCCGAAGAGAATGCAGCTCGAGCGGTCGGTGTAATCGGTGATCCGGCTGAGGGTTTCCGCGCCGATGACCAGGACATTTTTAAATTGCCCGGCCTTGATGAGGTTCGCGCCGGTCACAAAGGCGTAGATGAATCCGCTGCATGCGGCGGAAATGTCGAAAGCGGCGGTTCCGTTCAGGCCCAGGGCGGCGCCGACGAAACAGGCCGTCGATGGGAAGACCATTTCCGGCGTGATCGTGGCGCAGATGATCAATTCAATGTCGCTGGGTTCCAGACCGGCGGAGGCGATGGCCTTGCGGGCGGCGGCGGTGGCGAGAGACGCGGTGGTTTCGTCCTCCGAGGCGATTCGGCGTTCCTTGATGCCGGTGCGCTTGGTTATCCATTCGTCGTTGGTATCCACCATCTTCGCCAGATCGTCGTTGGTGAGCCGTTTTTCCGGCAACTGGCTGCCGAACCCCGCGAGAATGGATGAGAATGTTTGCATCTTTCTGGCGCTTTTCGCAAACGCGCTCCCCTTCGGGTCGCGGCTAAACGGGCGAAATTACTACTCCTCCATCACCGGGATGGAACTTTCTATGGTTTCGACTATTTTCTCGTTGATCCGGCTGGCGGTGAGCTGCTTGACGACGCGGATGGCGTTTTTGAGGGCGCGAGCTTCGGAGCGGCCGTGGCAGATCAGGAAATAGCCGTCAACGCCCAGCAGCGGCGCCCCGCCGTATTCCTGCCAGTCGTGAGTCGAATAAACCTTCTTCATGATCGTGTTGAACTGCTCGACGAGATGGGGCGCGGCCTCCTGGATTTCGGCGACGATCGTGCGCAGCAGGCCGTCGGCCATGCCTTCGGTGAATTTCAAAACGATGTTTCCGACGAACCCGTCGCAGACGACAACGTTGACGACGCCCTTGAACAAGTCGCGGCCCTCGACGTTGCCGACGAAATTGATCAGCGGCTCGTCGCGCATCATCTTGCGCGCCTCGCGGGTGAGAGTGTTTCCCTTGGCGTCTTCCTCGCCGATGCTCAGCAGGCCGACGCGCGGGTCCTTGCGGCCGCAAACGGCCTTGGCGTACTCGGCGGCCATGATGGCGTATTGCTCGATGTGCTTGGGCTTTGGCTCTGGGTTGGCGCCCACGTCGCAAATGACTACCGGGCCGTGGAACGTGGGCAAGGTGACGGCGATGCCCGGCCGGCTGACGCCGGGGAGCAGCGCAGTGCCAACTGTGCGGCGGCGACGCAGGCGCCGGTGTTTCCGGCGGAAATCACGGCGTCGGCCTCGCCCTTGGCGGCGAGGCGGCACATGACGTTGATGCTGCTGTCGGGTTTGCCGCGGATGGCCTCGACGGGAGAATCGTCCATCGCGATGACCTGCGTGGCCGGGACGATCTTATACAACTTTTTCTGCTGGGGATTCAGCGGCGAGGCATCCAGGCATCGCCGGATGACGGCTTCTTCACCGACGAGAAAAACCGTATCCTCGGGATTGAGCAAAGGCGCGGCTTGCCAGCATCCCTGCAATATTTCGACGGGTGCATGATCCCCGCCCATCACATCCACCGCAACTCGCACCGACATTCTCCTTCGATGGGCAGCAATGAGAGCCAACGAATCAGGCCTGTTCGTTTTCCATCTGCAGCGACAGCTTGGGATTGACATACCCGCAGTTGTCGCAGGCGCAATGGGGCAGCTTGGCGTTCGAGCACTGCGGACAGCGCACGTAATGGATCGGTCGCAAGGCGTGATGCGAACGCCGCTTGCGCTTGCGGGATTTGCTGATTTTCATGACCGGCTGCATGGACGAACTCCTGACAGATTCTGGCGGCAAACACGAATGCCGTCGGCTAATAAAAAGCCACGGCGGGATGATACCCGCCGCGTAATCCGAGGGGTACGTTATTTGTTAGCGAGGAGCGTGTCAAGATCGGCCGGGCATCTCACGGGCGCAATTCCGGGTCGGAACACACATTTGCACCCGACCGCACATTTAGCCCCCGGTGAGTCACCGGGGGCTATATGAGCAGCGTGTCCCAACTCGTGTAACTTTACGCGAACTTCGCGGCGAGCGTTCGCGCGAGATCGAGAGCGGCGGGGATTTTCGAGGGGTCTTTGCCGCTGCCCTGGGCCATTTGCGGACGCCCCCCGCCGCCGCCGCCGGTTACCGCGGCAACCGGCTTCACCCAATCGCCGGCCTTCAGGCCTTTGGCAATGACGTTGTCGCTGACCGCCGCAACGAATGTCACCTTCTGATCGACTCCCGCGACCAGGAGAATGGCGTGGGTGGGAGATTTTTTCCGAAGCGAATCGATGGCCGAGCGAAGCTGATCGTCCGTTGCACCGGGGATTTGGCCGATGATCAGCTTTCCGCCTGCGATCGGCCCGGCCTGGGCGAGCATGTCGGAGGCGATTTTCACCGCGTCCACTCCCCCGCCGGTGGATTGGGCGCGATTCGATTTTTCAAACGCACGGAGCCGGGTCTGAAGCTCGACAATAGCGGCCTGGGCGCGACGCTTGGCTCGCAGTGGAAGCGGCGCGGCGACGGCGGCCTGCAATTCGGCGATCGTCGCGGGTAAATCGGCATCGGAAATTTTGCGGGCGAGGATGGCATCCACTTGGGTTGCGGCCGATTCGACGGCCGTCGCGGCCTCGCCGGTGAGGGCGACGATTCGGCGAATGCCCTTGCTGACGGATTCCTCGGCGGTGATGGCGAATCGGCCAACCTGGTCGGAACTGGCCAAATGGGTGCCGCCGCAGAATTCGATGGAGAATTCCCGCCATTTGGAATCGCCGGGATTGGCCAGGAGATCGTTGACCGGCGCCCCGATGGAGACGACGCGGACGATGGACGGATATTTCTCGCCGAAGACGGCTCGCAGGCCGTTGATCTTGAGCGCCTGATCCTGCGGGGCTTCCTGGGCGTAAACGGGCAGATTTTTGGCGATGGCGTCGCCAACGAGTTTTTCCACGCCGGCGATTTCGTCTTCGCTCAGGGATTTGGGATGGGAGAAATCGAAGCGCAGCTTTTCGGGATCGACCAGCGAGCCTTTCTGCTGCACACCGTCGCCGAGGGTTTGACGCAAGGCCCAGTTGGCCAGATGGGTGCCGGTGTGGTTTTTTTCGGTGTTGGCTCGGGCGGCGGAGACCGTAGCGGTAATGGCGTCGCCGACGCCGATTTTTCCGCTGCGGACTCGGCCGATGTGCAGGATATAACCGCCGACCGATTTGGTGGTCTGAACGTTGAATATCCCAATTCCCCCTCGCCCGGTACTCCGGGAGAGGGATGGGGTGAGGGCAATGTGGGAATCGGATTGCGGACCCTCACCCTGGCCCTCTCCCGGAGTACCGGGAGAGGGGAATAGAGGCGCAGTTTGCAACTCGCCGCTGTCGCCGACCTGGCCGCCCATCTCGGCGTAGAAATTCGTGCGATCTAGGACAATCGCGTAGTCCTGTGCGGACTCGCCGGTAATTGATGGCCAACGCGAATACCCATCCCAAATCAGCAGCACCTTTGCCGATATCGGCTCATGCGAGAACTTGGCCGAATCGTCCGTAGCGCTTGCCTTAATCGCGGCGAGATGCGCGAGTGCGTCAGGCGACAGCGTGGTAAGCGTGGTGCTCACTACCTTCCCGCCGGCGCGGGCGAGTTCGCGAGCCTGCTCCATCAGTTTTTCGTAGCCGGCGATATCAACGGACATGCCGCGTTCCTCGGCCATGATGCGCGTCAGATCAATGGGAAAACCGTAGGTGTCGTGGAGTTTGAACGCCTCGGCGGCTGAAATCGAGCCGGCGGCGGATGCTTCTTCAAAAAGCTGTATTCCGCGGTCGAGAGTGCGACTGAAGGATATTTCTTCATCCTCGATCAGCTCGATGACATGATTCGGATTCCCCTTCAATTCCGGAAAAGCCGCGCCCATCGAATCGACGACGACCGGAACGAGTTGATGAAGAAACGGCTCGGTCAGCCCAAGCTGCTGGCGGCCAAAGCGAACAGCGCGGCGCAATATTCTTCGCAGCACATATCCGCGGCCTTCGTTGCTCGGCACGGCCCCGTCGGTCAGGGCGAATGTCAGGCAGCGGGCGTGATCGGCGACCACGCGGAAGGCGATGTCGTGGCGAAGCTGCTCGTCGGCGGCCTCAAGTTGGGGGGCTGGAGCGTTGGTTGGGGGGAATTTGCCCGTGTATCTCAAACTTGAAATTTCAGAGATCCGATCGAAATACGGCGTCCATAAGTCGATGGCGTAATTGTCCTGTTTGTTTTGCAGCACCTGGCAGATTCGCTCGAAGCCCATGCCGGTGTCAACGTGCTTGGCGGGAAGCGGCGTCAGCTTGCCGGCGGCGTCGCGGTTGAATTGGATGAAAACCAGGTTCCAGATTTCCATGACGAGCGGATCGTCGCCGTTGATCTTGCTTGAGCCGGATTTGTCGGGGGTGCGGTCGATGAAGATTTCGGTGCAGGGGCCGCACGGGCCGGTGTCGCCCATGAGCCAGAAATTGTCGGACCCGAAATAGTGGATGTGATTTTCGGGCATGGCGGCGATTCGCTTCCACAAATCGGCGGCCTCGGTGTCGCGCGGGACCCCATTTTTCTCGTCGCCCTCGTAGCAGCTCACGTGCAGGCGAGTGGGATCGAGCTTCCAGACTTTCGTGAGCAGCTCCCAGGCCATTTCGATCGCGCCGGCCTTGAAATAATCGCCGAAGCTCCAGTTGCCGAGCATTTCGAAAAACGTGTGATGCCTGCGGCTGCGGCCAACGTCGTCGAGATCGTTGTGCTTGCCGCCGGCGCGGATGCATTTCTGGGTGTTGGCGGCGCGGGTGTAGGGGTGTTTTTCCTGGCCGAGGAAAATCGGCTTGAACTGGTTCATCCCGGCGTTGGCGAAGAGGAGCGTGGGATCGTCCAGTGGAACAACCGGCGAGGACGGCACGAACGTGTGGCCGTGCTTCTGGATGAAGAAGTCGAGAAACTGCTGGCGGATTTCAGCGGAGGTCATGGCTGTGTGGCCGGCAGGTTGGGCAGCGGGGAGATGTCGTGTTGAGATTTGCGCGGCATGGGGAGGTTTTTAACGCTGGTTGTCGCTGGTTGCAAGGCGAGGCGGATGACGCGCGTCGCCGGGGCAAGGCAATCGCATTCTTGCGCTAAGCCGCGTTCGGCGCTGGCGGAATTCGGTGAACAGCGGCATTTCTTAGGTTCTACAACGCCGGTGCACAATGCATTCGGCGGGAGCAGATGGAAGAAAAGGATGGTCGGTTGCGGTGTTGGTGACGCGCAGAGCGCCGGCTCGAATGGGAGAAGGTGTTGCCGCCGCGAGGCCCGCTGGCTGGCCCGTCAATGTTCCGGACGGCCTTGAGGAAGCGAAAGACAAGAGTCGCCGCGTGCCGCGGCATGTGAGTCGGCGTTTCGAGCTCATGCTCGACCTCAACCGTCCTTCACAGCCGCCGCTTGTCCGACCTCCCGTTGTTGTGTTGGGAAGCCCCCGCTCGCCTATTGCCCAACAACCCGCCACCGAGTTCGGCGATGTCGTTGAGCGTGCACGCGAATATCCAAGGGAGGTCGGACAAGCGGGCGTGATGGACGGTTGAGGTCGCGCTTGAGCGCGAAACTCCTCAGCGCTTGCCGCCGAAGGCGGCGACCCTATCCTTCCGCCTCGAAAAGGCTTGCTGGAACATGGTCAGGCCAGCCAACGGCGTCCGCGGCGGCAACGCCTCGGCATATTCGAGCAAGCGACTTCGGCGGTCACGAACGGCGCAACCGATCATGCTCTTCCGTTTCCATCGTCCCATCCTTGTCGATTCAGTCACGGCTCCGCTGCAAACCCTCAACTTCCACGCCAAGAGATAGAATGCGGTTGCCTTGGTCGCTGGCGTCGATCCCGACCAATCGGACGATGCGTTCGAGCTTGAAATTGCGGCGATCGTTGCGAAGGTGACAATGGGCGATCAGGACCAATTCGCCTTTTGCGCGGCGCAATTCGATGGGGTTAACGATTCGCTGGGTCCGCATCTGGTTGGCATCGAGATACTCCAACATGACGGGCCGGTGATGCTCGAGGGCATCCTGCAATTCCAGCGGAAGCAGAGTTTCGCGAGCGGAATCGGGCGCGATGGACATCGGGCCGCCCTGATCTTTCAGAACGTCGCACAGGCAGATGCCCCACCCGCCGATGGGAGCCAGGAGCAGATCGAAAACGATGGCGGTGGTTTGGGCATCGGGCAAGGCGCGATGAGCGGCGGCGGGTTCATGCCCGAGTCGGCGCGACAGCGCGCCCAGGCCGTTGCCGCCGCGGCCGAATCGGCGGCGGGCGATGCGGACGGTATCCAGGACGTGGGGATTGGCCAGGGCTTGGTGGATATCGTGTCCGGCGGCGCGAAATTCGCGCGTCAGGAATGACAGATCGAACGGGATATTGTGTCCGAGGATTGCCGCGCCGGCCAGCAAAGACATCATGGCCGAAAACTGCTGGCTGAAGGTCGGCTGGCCGTCGCACATGGCCTGGGTGATGCCCGTCAGTGCGGTGACGCCCGGGCTGATGGGGCGGCAGGGATCGATGAGCTGCTGGTATTCGGCGATTTTCCGGCCATTTTCGTAGCGGACGATTCCGACTTCGATGATGCGATGGCCGTATTCGGCGCTGGCGCCGGTGGTCTCGACATCGATGCTGGCGATGGGAATGGTTGAAAGGGGTTGGATGAGGGAGAACGCCATGGACAGTGCAATTATCAATTGATAATTGATAATTGACAATTCTTACAACTGCACGCCGATGATTTTGGTCTCGAACGCGACCGTTCCGCTGATCACGCCCTGAATGGCGCAACACATTCGACCGTGGCGGTTCCAGATCTGTCGCCGAAGAGATACATCCGAACGGGAGGCACGACCTGTTGACGGAATCGGCATTCGTTGACGCCGCCGAAACCAACGAAACCCGTCCAACCGGAAAATTTCCGGCTGTAGAAAGAAGCCAGTTGAGCGCCGGCCTCGATCATCAGGACACCGGGAAATAAGGGCCGGCTGGGAATGTGGCCCGCGACCCAGAACTCGTCGGCCCGCACATCCTTATATCCGACAAGGCGATGAAGATTGGAATCGACATAGATAATGCCATCGAGCATTTCCATGTCGCCGCGCTGGGGGTTGATTTCCCGAATGGCCTCCTGATCGAAGAGGTCGGGCAACCGTTCCAGGCCGGCAATGTCAAATAAAAGTTGCGGCGGCATGAGGATGAAGGGCGCCGGCAAATCGGCCGGGGCAAAAGTCACGCACGAAAAACAGCCAATCGGATGATGCCGCAATCACCAAGAAGTGGCGCCGTGAGACAGGGAATGCCTCAGGCCACACCCGGCTCGGTGTTGCGGTTTTCGAGAATCTTTTTGCGGATATCTGTGGCAGCAGCCTTGATTTCCTGCATTTTTTTGCGGACGCGGGTTCCGGCCGCCTTATTCCCGCCAACCGCCTTGTTGACGTCTTCCTCAGCCTCGGCAACGAGGCGCTTGAGGTTTTCATATTCCTGCATCAATGCCTCCATCGTGTTAGTAGCGCGTAAAAACTGTAATGACATGTCCGAGGGGTGTCAAATGGGGAAAGGAATGCCAATTGCCCATTTCCTATTGCCTATTGGAATGCACTGCCCGCATCCGCCTGTCAATAGGCAATTGGCAATAGACAATAGGCATTCGGTAATTTCATTCGGTCCTAGCTCTTGCTCTCGCCCCGGACATGCTTGTGGAAGGCTTCCATCAGGCTGCGGGTAAGCGAGCCTGGAACGCCGTCGCCGATCGGGCGTCCGTCGATCTGCGTGACCGGGACCACCTCCGCGGCGGTGCCGGTGAGGAAACACTCGTCGGCGATGTATAAGTCGTGCCGCTGAAGAGTCTTCTCGAGACAGGGAATCGACAGCTTCTTGCAAAGGTCGATCATGACCTGCCGAGTCACGCCTTCGAGGATTCCGTCGGCCGTGGTGGGGGTCTGAACCTGCCCATTGCGAACGATGAAGATATTGTCGCCGGTGCATTCGGCGACGTTGCCTTCCTGATTCAACAGCACCGCCTCGGGCACGCCGGCGTCGGTGGCTTCGATCTTGGCCAGGATGTTGTTGAGATAGTTGAGGCTCTTGATTCGCGGCGAAAGGGAATTCGGATGGGTGCGCACCACCGTTGAAGTGATGATGTGCATCCCTGTCTCGTACATCTCAGGTGGATAAAACTCGATGGTGTCGGCGATGATGAAAACCGAGGGAGTGGAACATTTGTTGGGATTCAGGCCCAGGTAGCCGACGCCACGGGTGATAACCAGGCGAATATAGCAGTCGGAGAAATTGTTGATCCTGACGGTTTCCTCCATGGCGGCTTTGATCTGCTGGGGCGATCGAGGTGGAACGAGGCGAATGCCGCGGGCGGAATCGAAAAGCCGGCGAAGATGGGCGTCGCATTCAAAAATCTTGCCCCGGTAGACGCGGATGCCCTCAAAAACGCCGTCGCCATAGAGCAGACCGTGGTCATACACGCTGATCTTGGCGTCGTCCTTGTCGTGGAATTTGCCGTCAATCCAGATCTTCAGGGGCATGCGGGGATGATAGGTTGTCGAATGCCGATTGCCAATTGGGGGATTGGTCATTTGTCATTTGTCCCTTGTCATTCGGCAATCATTTGTCGGCTTCCCGTAACATTCCGCCCTCCAGCACCAGAACGCGGTCGGCCTTGCAGGCCAGGCTGCGGTCGTGCGTGACCATCACGATGGTTTGGCCGGCTTGCTGATGGAGGCGCTCCAGGACGGCCATGATCTGGCGTCCGGTGTCGGCGTCGAGATTGCCGGTGGGTTCGTCGGCGAAAAGAACGCGGGGCTGGTTCATCAGGGCTCGGGCGATGGCGACCCGCTGGCGCTCTCCGCCGCTGAGTTGCCGCGGGCGATGACGAAGCCGGTGCTCCAGGCCCATCTGCGTCAGAAGGTCCCTGGCCCGGTTTCGCAATTCGGTTTTTTTGGCGCGGAAGGCGAGCAGGCTGTTTTCGATCATGGCCGACAGCAGCGTGTTCTCAAGCACGTTCAGCTCGGGAAGCAGGTGATAGAACTGGAAGACGAAGCCGAATTGCGTGTTTCGCAGCACCGCCCGGCGGGAGGAGGAGAGCTTGGCGATGTCGCGGCCGTCGTAGGTGATGACGCCGGCGTTGCATTCGTCCAGGGCGCCCAGGAGGTGCAGGAGCGTGCTTTTGCCCGAGCCGCTGCGGCCTTCGATGGCGATGAATTCGCCGGCCGCAACCGTCAGGTCCACCTTGGAAAGTGACCTGAATCTCGCTGTCGCCCATGCGGAAGGTTTTTCGCACGCCGCTGGCGATCAGGATCGCGGCGCCTTTGGCGGGCTGAGGTGCGGAGATTTTGTCGGCGATGGCGGACATTGGTTTTGTCGGATTCATTCCCAGCGCAGGGCTTCAACCGGGTTCATCCTCGCGGCGCGGATGGCGGGAACGAGCGCCGCCAGAACGGCCGAAAGAATCGCCACGGAAACGATCACCACCACGTCCTGCGCGTCCATGGTATTGGGAATGGTGTCGAACAAATACGTTTTGGCGCTCCAGATCTGGATGCCGAAATGCGCGCCCATCCACGCGTGGAGCTGGTTGATGTTGTGAACGACCAGATAGGCCATTAGCAATCCCATTCCGCCGCCGATAAGACCGATGGTCAGGCCATAACCCAGAAAGATTCCGGCGATGCTGGAACCGGTGGCGCCGACGCTTTTGACGATGCCGATGTCGCGCGTCTTTTCCATGACGATCATGAAGAAAATGCAGAAGACAAGAAAGATGGCGACGATGCTGATGATGGCGAAAAGGATGACGAGCAGGGATTTTTCGTGCTCGACGGCGCTGAGGAAATCCCGCTGCTTCTCATCCCAGGTCTCCACGCGAATCTCGCCCGGCTCGGGGTAATACAGATCGAATTTCCGCAGCACGGCGTTCACGGCGTCGGCGATTTGGGGCTTCACCGCGTACGGATCGACGCCGGGTTTGACGCTGATGAGGATTTCGCTGCAACGGGCCGGCTCGGTCTCCTGCCGGCCGGTGGTGGCGTCGGTGTAGGCGCTGGCGCCCATGTTCAGTTGGTTTTGCAGCACGTCGAACGGGAGATAGACGAAATTCTGATCGGCCTGATACACGCCCGTGCGGCTGTCGTCGATGAGCCAGTAATAATTGGTCGAGGCTTTGTCCTGGAGATCGACGCTGGAGAGGTCCCCCGAGATCTTCAGGAGCGTGAGCTTGACCCAGGCGCGATAGATGTAATCCTCGCGTGGATCGCTGCCGCGCAGGCCGATCACGCCGCACCCCACGATGATCCCGCCGAAACGCGCCGGGTCGGTTTTTGAATTGGGAAGCTCGGCTCGATACACCTCGTCCGGCAGAGGCTTTTGCCAGGATGGAAAGGAATCAGCCTTGGCCTGGAATGTCTTGGCTTTCTCGGCGTCAAGATTCCAATCGTCCGAGTCGGAAACGCGATCCCTCTCGGCCGCCTTGGCATATCCCTTCGCTTTGGCGCAAGACTTCAGGTTGAAGATGCAGGCTATCGACGAAGCCGTTCACCTGCCCGATCTGCTTGATGTCCAGGCCCGTGACTTCGACGGGTGTGCGAATCGGATTGGGCGTGTGTCCCACTCCGATTTCGGCCAGTCCGACGGTGTGAACCGTTGGAGTGACGGCCTTGACGCCGGGGATTTTGCTGATGTCGGCGATCATGTCCTGATAATGGCTGAATCCGTCGAGCGATCCGCGATAGACGATAAGGTCGCCGATGAGAGCGTGATTGGTTTGGCGAAACATGCGCAGCCAGCCGCCCATGACGCTGATGACGATCAGTACCATGGCCGTGCAGAGCATGACCGCGACGAGCGAAACCCAGGCGATGCGGCGCTTGAAGAGATAGCGGAACATCAGCTTGGAAATGAGCCGCGGGCCGGTGAGGATTCGGATCAGAGCGAAGATCGTGGCCAAGGGAGCGAGGGCGACGATGGACCAGAGGATGATTTGGATGGAGGGCATTTAGCTCGACAATTCTGATTTAACCGCGGAGCACGCGGAGATCGCGGAGAAAGAATTTGTATTGAGATATTACCCGCACGTTATTCTTCCTCTGGATCTCCGCGATCTCTGCGGTAAAAGTATTGATTCATTATTTTTCCTGCGGCTTCATCAGCGGAAAGAGAATCACATCGCGAATGCTCTCGGCCCCGGTCAGCATCATCACCAGTCGATCGATCCCCAGCCCCAGCCCCCCCGCCGGCGGCATGCCGTGACGCAAGGCGTTCAGGAAATCTTCGTCAACCTTCTGCTGCTCGTCTTTGTCACCGACCTGATGGGCGAAATGCCTGGCCTGCGTGTCCGGGTCGTTTAATTCGCTGTAACCGGGCGAGATTTCCACGCCGTTGATCGCAAGCTCGTAAACGTCGGCGAAGTATGGATCGTGCTTGTTTTCCTTCGCCAGAGGAATAATGACGGAAGGAACGTGCGTGACGAAGGTCGGGTCGATTAACTTCCACTCAATGCTGTGCTCGTAAATAAAGACAAGCTGCTCTTGCGGAGTAAGGTCCGCAAGTTGGGCTCGGCGAATCTCCAGCAAATTGGTGCCGTCGTATGGCTGATCGGGAAGTTCCCCAATCCGTTTATGATAACGGTCGAATGCTTCTTTGTGCGCTGTTGCTTCATAATCGAAATATTTTTCGAGAGCACCCGCGGTCTCCTGTATTGGACGCTTATCGAATCTCCACCCAATCTCTTGTTCCACCAGCTCTGCTATCCGCACCCTTTTCCATGGCCGCTGTAAATCGATTGTTCTCTTCACAACGCCATCTGCATTTATGTGTTCGATTTTCAATCCACCGAATATTGTTTCAGCAACGCGGCAGATCATCTCCTCGACCAAATCGGCCATCGTCTGCCAGCTTCCGAAGGCTTCGTAGATTTCCAGCATCGTGAATTCGGGATTGTGGCGCGGACTGATGCCTTCGTTTCGGAAATTGCGGTTCAACTCGAAGACTTTGGTGAATCCCCCGACAAGCAATCGCTTCAAATACAACTCCGGGGCGATGCGCAGGTACAGCGGGATATCGAGCGCTTTGTGATGCGTGACGAACGGCTTGGCCACCGCCCCACCGGCCAGCGGCTGCATCATCGGGGTTTCAACTTCGAGAAATCCCTTGTTCGTCAGGAACCGGCGGATTTCATCGACGACGCGGATGCGCAGCTTCAAGACTCGCATCACCTGGGGATTGGCCCAGAGATCGACGTAGCGCTGGCGGTAGCGAAGCTCGACATCGCTGAGGCCTTCCCACTTGGCCGGCGGCGGCAGAAGGGCTTTGGCGGCCATCGACATCGAATCGGCCCAGATGGTGGTCTCGCCTTTGTTGGTCTGGCCGAGCTTGCCGGAAACCACCAGCAGATCGCCCAGGTCGATCAAATCGCGCACTTGCCAATCGCGCTCGCTCAGACGTTTCTTGTCCAAGGCTAGTTGCAAATCGCCGGATTCATCTCGCAACGTGAGAAAGCTGAGCTTGCCCATGTCGCGTTTGAGCATGACCCGGCCCGCGCCGACAACCTGCGGTCCGCCGTCGTGGCCCATCTCCGGCTTGTACAGCGACTTGATCTGGGCCAGCGGTTGGATGCCGGGCGTGCGCTGGCCGAAGGGGTCGATTCCCAAATCGCGAAGTTTGCCGAGTTTCTGGCGGCGCTCGTGCTCGAACTGGCTGGCGGGTTCTGTCATCTGTGCAAATGATATTAAAGACGCGGCGACGAAAAGGAAACGCTCCCTGCAGCGGCTTGACTCTCCCGGTTCTACCGCCGACGATTGGGCCGGCATCTTACAGGAGCTTCCTTCGTGATGAAGTTGTGTGGATTTGCGGACGAAATTTCCCCGGAATTGGACGAGCAGATCAAGTGCTGCAAGGAAAACGGGGTCACCCATTTCGAGCTGCGCGGCGTGTACGGGAAAAATGTCCTCGACTTCGACAAATCCGTCAGGATCGAGGTCAAATCGAAGCTGAAAGCCAACGGAATGGGCGTCGCCTGCATCGGTTCGCCGATTGGGAAAGTGAAAATCAACGAGCCTTGGGAACGGCAGTTCGCGAGGTTCAAGATCGCGGTGGAGTCGGCCGAGTTTTTTGAGGCGCCGATGATCCGCATCTTCAGCTATTATCCTCCCGAGGACGGAGGAGACATGGGCAAACATCGGGATGAAGTCATTCGCCGGATGCGGGCGAAGGTTGAATACGTCCAAAACCGCGACGTGACCCTGGTGCATGAAAACGACAAGGGCATTTACGGGGCCGGCGGCAAGGATTGCCTGGATCTTTTGAAGACGATTGACTCCCCAAAATTCCGGGCCGCGTTTGATTTCGGGAACTTCGTGCAGGTGAAACAGAATCCTCTGGAGGTTTGGCCGTCGCTCAAGCCGTACACCGTGCACATTCACGTCAAGGACGTGAAGGACGACCGGGCGGTGCCGGCCGGCAGCGGGGACGGGCATCTGGAGCCGATCCTGGTGGATTTGAACCAGAGCGGCTACAGCGGATTTTTGAGCCTGGAGCCGCATCTGAAGGCCGCCGGGCAATTCAGCGGATTCAGCGGTCCGGCGCTATTCAAGATGGCGGTGGACGCGCTGAAGGCGATCTGCCGGAAAAATGGGATCCAACTGGCGGGGAATTAACGCGGATGATCGGCGCTGGCCATGCCGGGCAACTGTGATTCGAGACCGAGCAAGGAGATGTCGCTCTGGCCCGCGCAGCCGCCGGAGTTTTCCACGCTGCCGCTGCCGGATCGGCTGCTGGTTCCGCTGAGCGCGAGAATGGGCGGGGAAGCCAAGGTCCTGCGTGCGGGCACGGCGGTCCGAAAGGGACACGCTTTGGTGGTGCGACCGGCCGAATCGTCGCACGTGGCTTTGGCGCCGGCGGATGGGGTGCTGGAAAACGTCAGGCCGATCCGGCTCAGCAACGGTCGCCCGACGCTGGCGATCGAGTTGGTTGTCGATCACGCCGCCACGGGGGAGATCTTCACGGATGAGGCGAAAGATTTGCGCGAGGCCGATACCTCGGCGCTTTTGATTTGGATCGAGCGCATTCGCCGCGCCGGCATCTGGGCGGATCGGCATGCCAGTCCCGATCTGATCGGACAATTGAACCAGGCGGTTTCGCGGCCGATCGACACGGTCGTGTGCACGGCCCTGGATTCCGATGCGGGCATGCGGCTCAATGGAACGCTCGTGGCGCGATTTGGGAATGATGTGGCGGAGGGAACGGCCCTGCTGGCGAGGATCACCGGCGCGAGCCGTTCGATTCTGGCGGTGGAGGCGGAGGCTCATCCGGCGTGGGCCGTGCCCTGGTGGGATGCCGGCCGCGCCGCCAAGCTGGAGGTTGTCGAACTGGCCAACGACTATCCGCAGGCCGATCCGACGCTGATGGTTTACAGCCTGACGAACCGGCGGCTGAGGCCTGGAAATCTGCCGACCACTCAGGGCGTGCTGGTGGTGGATGCGGCGGCGGCATGGGCCATCGGGCAGACGGCGCGGGGCTTGGCGATGTTGAGCAGCCCCCTGGCGGTGCATGACCACCTGCTGCGGCGATCGCATTACCTCGACGTGGCCGTCGGAACTCCCTTGCAATTCGTGCTGGAAAAAATTTCGAGTTGGGAGGAGGGCTTTGTGGTTCGCGGCGGCGATCTGCTGCGCGACGTGCGGCTGAGAATCGACGCGGTCATCGGCGGCGGGGAACTGACGATCCACCTGACCGGCCCGGAACTGGACGTGATCCCCGAGCCGTGCATCCGCTGCGCCTGGTGCATGGAGGCCTGTCCGACGCTGGTGTATCCGGCTTCGGTCCTGGAGGGGGCGCAGCGTCGCGAGGTGAGGATGGCGGAGCGAGCGGGACTCGGGGCGTGCATCGAATGCGGGGTTTGCGCGACGTGTGTCCGTCGCGATTGCCGATATTGGACGCCATCCGGGAGATTCGAAGCCAGCGTTAGACAAGCTCACGCCTTGAGCCAGTCGAAGGGAAGTCCGAATGACCAGCCCAATACGAATGGCGGAAATTCGTCTTAAGATTTCAAATTTCAGATCTCAAATCTCAAATTTGAAATCTCAAATTTCAGATTTGGGATTATCTGAGTTACGCTGATGCCATGTCCGAACTGGCGCCGACCCTCGTCAGGCCCCGGCGGTCGCCGCTGCACAGCGGCATCGGCGTGGGAACTTTCCTGACCCTGCAAATTCTCTCGACGCTGTTTCCGCTTGCGGCGGGATTGCTGGTGTTCGGCTGGCGAGCGGCGGGAACCACGGCCCTGGTCGTCGCCAGCGCCATGGCGACCATGGCGATTCTTCGGCAGGTGGGCTGGCACGGACGGCAGGTGCGGATGTGGCACTGTCTGTGGCTGTCGATGATCGTGTCGCTGATGCTGCCGGCGCATCTTTTCACGACCGTGCCGACGAACGGACAGGCGGTCTGGCCGATCCTGCCGGCGGCCGGAATCACGGCGGCGCTATTGAGTTGGCTGCTGGGAGGATTGGGATCGCAGCGCGTTCCTCCGCCCGTGGTGACGATTCTGCTGATGTTTGTCCTTTTTCACGAACTGATGATCCCGCGGTACGTGATGCGTCTGGATCGGATGTTTACCGGCGATTTGCTGGATGCCGAGCCCGCCCAGGCCCAGACTTCGGAGCAAAGCCCCTGGATCAATCGCCGCCCGGCCTCGGGATTTGACGCGCTGAGCGTCGAGCCGGTGGGAGACGAGTTGCTGGCCTACACGTCGGCGCAGCAACGGCCGGAGCGGGCGTCACTGACGATGCAGATGTTGATCCGGGACCGGTTGCCGCCGCTGGAGAATCTGATCATTGCCGGCCACAGCGGCGTGATCGGCAACGGCAGCGCCGTCGCGATCATCGCCGGGGGACTATTCTTGATCTATCAGGGATTGATCGATTCTCGAATTGCACTGCTGGGAACGATGTCGGCGATGGCCGGCCTGCTCATCCTGCCCATCCCGGTTTACATCACGGACATGGGAGCGCAGTGGCATTGGCTGGCATTTCGAAGCCACTATCTGGGCTGGCCGACGGCCCTGACGTATGTGAATTACGAAATCTTCGCTTCGCCCTTGCTGCTGACGCTGTTTTATCTGGCGACGGCGCCCGGATTGCGCCCGATCACGCGGCGTGGCCGGGCGATCTTCGCGATCGGATTGGGATTGCTGTCGGCGGTATTGCAGCTTTACGCGACGGTGTCGATGGGGCCGTACATCGCACTGTTGATCATCGTGCTACTGACGCCGACGCTGGATCGGGTGTTCCGGCCGCGAACGCTGGTGTGAGGCGTTTGCGCGTCAGGTGCGCCGCCGGCGACGAATCGAGAGGCCGAGCGAACCAGCGCCGAGCAAGGCAACGCAAGAAGGCTCGGGGATTGTGCCGGGTTGGAAATCGGTCGGCGATGTCCCAACGATAGTTGAAGGTTGAAAAAGGTGGCGGCTCCGAATCCGGCGATCCCCACGTTAGGATCGACTGTGATTCATCCCTTAACGGAAAGGAGCCACCACAATGGCAGCGTACCAAGTCGTGACCGCCGCCGACAAGCGGCAACTCTCGGATTTTCTCGTCCGCGAAGGTCAATTCCTGCTCCCCATGGTCAAACTCATCGAGCAATCGGAGCTGGCCCTCTCACAAGTGATCGACGTGACCGGTCGAGCCTGCGTCGAAGCGGTGCTGGAGATGTCGGCCAGGGAGGTTGCCGGAGGCAAATCGCCGGGAAAGGCGTCGGGGGATGTGCGTTGGCACGGGAGCCAGGAGGGATTGGCGCACCTGGGGGACCGCAAGCTGCGGGTCCGCCGGCCGCGGCTGCGGCATAAGACCGAGGGGGAAACGTCCATTCCCGCCTATGAGGCGATCAAGAGCGGCGGCAAGCTGGCCGGGCGCATGATGTCGATCCTGCTGGATGGCGTCAGCACGCGGAAGTATCAGCGGGTGATCCCGGAGATGGCCGAAACGGTCGGCGTCAGCAAGAGCGCCGTGAGCCGCGCCAACATCGAGGCGGGCGAAAAACTTCTGGAAGAACTGGCCGAGCGTCGCTTGGATGATCTGGATCTTCCGATCGTTTATCTCGACGGCCTTCGGCTGGGCCAGCACCACGTCCTGGGCGCGGTTGGCGTTGATTCTTCCGGGCAAAAGCACGTTCTGGGCTTGCGGGAAGGCTCCAGTGAAAACACGACGGGGGTGACGGAACTTCTGAACGATCTGGTGCGGCGGGGATTGGACGCCCATCGCCGGCGGCTGTTCGTGATCGACGGCTCCAAGGCGTTGCGCAACGGCATCGACACGGTGTTCGGCACGAATAATCCCGTGCAACGCTGCCGCACGCACAAGCTGCGCAACGTGCTGGATCATCTGCCCAAGGACCAACACGCCAATGTCAAATCGACGCTGCGAGCGGCGTGGAAGCTTTCGCCCGAACAAGGCAAGCGTCACATCGAGCAACTCGCCAAGTGGTACGAGAAGAAACATCCCTCCGCCTCTGGCAGCTTATTGGAAGGCTTGGATGAATTGTTCACGATCAACGCGATGGGCTTGCCGCCGAAACTCATGCGTTGCCTGGCGACGACCAACGTGATCGAAAGCACCAACGGCGGCGTGCGGCAGCGGATCAACCGCGTGAAGAACTGGCAGGATGGTTCAATGGCCTTGCGCTGGGCGTCGGCCGCGTTCGAGGCGACGGCGGCCAACTTCCGAAAGATCATGGGCCACCAGCAGTTGTGGATGCTCCAGGCGCATCTCGATCAGTCGTCAGAGAAGGAACATTTTGGCGAACAGATGAAGGCCGGGTAGATGATGAACTCTCAGGCCGCCACCGATCCTTCAACTACGAACGGGACAACGCCTGCTGCTGCTGTTTACCTGCACATCCTGGATCGTGAATCCGTTTATTGTCTGGCTTGCCCCATCAAACGTAACAGCCGTGCTGCCGGCGTTGTTCAGTAAATTTGGCGCCGGAAGATCAAGGCTTCCGTTGGGGATGCTTATGCCGTTCTGCACGGTTGAGCTCGACCCGTACGATGCAAGATTCACATTGCCCCCCTGAACCGTGACTCCATTGAGCGTTCCGCTTTGCACAATCAAAGCATCGCCATTCGCCTCAACGACATCGCTATTGGTCAGCGTGCCGCCGTTAATCGTGTAGGATCCTGCGTTGAGGCCAAGAGTATTGACCTGCAAAGTGCCGCCCGTCTGCGACAACGTGGCCTTGGAGGAATTGAGGCTCAGGCCATCAAGGCTGACATTGGAATTCAATGTCACGGTAAAGGGACTCAGTCCGGTAGCATCGATCAGTGCCTGGTAATCGGTCCCAACCGGTGTGCCATTGTTGGGGTAGTTCGGATTGGTGGACCAGTGAGTCGGGTCGGTCCAGTTGCCGCTGGTTTGCGATGTCCACATAGCCGTGGTGTCAGCCGTGGCGACCTGAATCCGTAAGCCACATGCGACTGTCGCAACCGATGCCGCAAGAGCCAGACGGCTCCGGATACGCAAAGTTCCTGATACACGACCGCCGCGCGAAGAATTGAGCCTGCCCATCCCGTTCCTCCTGGTTTCCGCCCCTGTAATCTATATGGCTTTGTAGCAGCGACAAGTTAATTCTCTCACGTGGTTTACCGCTATCCGTTAAAAGACATCAAATCGAAATGCGGATATTTTCAGATTGCGTTTGCCCGATCTTCCAATGCGGCAAAACTATGCAAAGATCGGCGGCGAGGACTCGGTGGGCGCCATCCCAAATTGCGTCGATCGACGACAAAAAAACGTCTGAAAAAATCTTGCGCGGCAGGCTACGGAGTCAACCGGAGTTGTGGCGGTTTACCGCACGATCACTTTGCTGATCGTGAAGATCGGCAGCATCAGGGCGAGCACGACCGAACCGATGATCGCGCCCATGATCAGGATCATGATCGGCTCGATATAGCGGGTCATATCAACGATGGTTTGCTTCAACTCCTCTTCGGCGAAGCCGGAGACCTGCTCCATGACCTGCGCCAGCTTGCCGCTGCGCTCGGCGCTGTAGAGCATTTGAGACACGGATCGCGGCACGAGCGGGTTGCGGAACAAGGGGTCGGAGAACTGCTTGCCAGCCTGAATCTGTACTGAGACTTCGCTCCAAAGATCCTTGAAATAGGAATTGTCGCAGAGTTCCCCGGCGGTTTTGACGCAATCGACGAGGCTGACGCCCGCGCCGGCCATCGTGCCGATCATTCTCAGTCCGCGGGAGAGATACAGCTTGCGGAACAACGCGCCCAGGATCGGAACGTTGAGTTGCAGGTAATGGAACATCCGGGCGCCGCGCCGCGTGCGGAGGATCATGAAGACCGCTAAACAAGCGGCGGCGATGCCCGTGACGATCATCGGCCATTGCGTGCAGATGAAGTTGCTGACGGCCATCAGGATTTTCGTGGGCTCGGGGAGCGCGGCTTTCTTGGAGGCGTAGATGGCGGTGAATCGAGGCAGCACAAAAGCCAGCAGAAACGTGGTGGTGCTGATGGCGAATCCAAGCATGATCGCCGGATAAGTTAGCGCGCCGCGGACGCGGCGAATGGTGTCGTGCTCATCTCGCAAATAACCGGTGGCCCGCTGGAGCAGCTTGGCCATCATGCCGCTTTGTTCGCTGGCGGAGATCAGGGATATGAACAATTTCGGGAACGCGCGGGGATGGCGCTGCAGCGCCGCGCTGAAATCAATGCCGGCCCGCACTTCCTGGCAAATGTCCTGAACGATTCTCTTGACGTTGGGCTTGTCCGCCTGCGAGGAAATGCAATCGAGAGCGTCGCTGAGGGTGACGCCAGTGTCGATCATGATCGCCAATTGCGTGGCGACGTGGATGAGGTGCCTTTCGCGACAGGCGCGACCCGTGGGGGCGGATCGACCCGGTTTCGGCTGAAGGGCCCGTGGGGCTGATCGTCGTCGGATACTTCCCCTCGGCGCGGATCAGTTGCCCGGCCTTTTCGGCGGATTCAGCCACCAGCGTGCCGTTGACGGCGATGCCGGTTTGGTCTCGGGCGGTGTATGCGAAAGTGGCCATGGTTTAAGCTCGAAACTCGATTTTCCGGTCTCCGCTATGCGGTGACACGATAGATCTCCTCCAGGGTGGTGATCCCGGCCTTTACCTTTTCGATTCCGTCGATGCGAAGACTGGTCATGCCTTGTTTCTTGGCCATTTCGCGCAGATCGTTCAGCGTGGCGCCCTGGCTGATGCGTTCGATCAGGGCGTCGTCTGGAACGATCAACTCGTAAATCCCGATTCGGCCGTTGTAGCCGAGATTGCGGCAGTGCTGGCAACCGCGGGCTTTGTACAGCGTGTCAACGCTCCCGGTGACGCGTTCGATCTGGCGCTTCTCGTTCACGCTGGGGGCGTAGGCTTCCTTGCAACTCTGGCAGAGCTTGCGGACCAGCCGCTGAGCCATCACGCCGACGACCGTCGCCCCGACGAGGTAGGGCTCGATGCCGATGTTGTACAGCCGGGTGATCGCCGCGGGAGCATCATTGGTATGGAGCGTGCTGAGGACCAGGTGACCGGTGAGGGCGGCCTGCGTGGCGAGCTTGGCGGTGTCGGAGTCGCGAATTTCGCCGACCATCAGGATGTCCGGGTCCTGACGCAACAGGGCGCGCAGGGCGGTGGCGAACGTGAAGCCGGCCTTTTCATTCACCTGGAATTGATTCACGCCGGTCAGGGCGTATTCGATGGGGTCTTCCACGGTGCAGATGTTGACGTTGCCGCGGTTGAGTTCCTGAAGCGACGCGTAGAGCGTGGTGCTTTTTCCTGAACCGGTCGGGCCGGTCACCAGGACGATCCCGTTGGGATGATTGATGAGTTTCCGCCAGGCCTTCAGCGTGTCGTATCCGAAGCCGAGCTTTTCGAGGTGAACCGACGCCTTCTCGTTATCGATGATGCGGATGACGACCTTTTCCCCGTATTTACCGGGCATGGTGCTGACGCGGAGGTCGATGGGCCGCTTGTCCATCATCACGTGAATGCCGCCATCCTGCGGCAAACGCCGCTCGGAAATGTCCAGGCCGGCCATGATTTTGATTCGGCTGGCGACGGCGGCGTGCATCTGGTGCGGGGGGCGGAGCTTTTCCGTCAGGCAGCCGTCCACGCGGTAGCGAATGCGCAGCGACGCGTCGCCCGGTTCGACGTGAATGTCGCTGGCCCCCTCCTTGACGGCGGTATAGACGATGTAATTGACGAGCTTGATGACGGGCGAATCGCCGGCGGCGGCCTCGAGGTTGACGATGTCCTGGACCGGCTGTTCGATGAGGGAGAATTCCTCCGGCTGAACGTCTTCGATAATGTCGTCAATGACGAAAACCTTGT
Organism: uncultured Phycisphaerales bacterium; assembly: GCA_963783845.1. Classification (GTDB taxonomy): domain Bacteria; phylum Planctomycetota; class Phycisphaerae; order Tepidisphaerales; family Tepidisphaeraceae; genus PALSA-1353. The sequence goes on along the minus strand of CAWAPL010000016.1, from coordinate 117,049 downwards.
CATTGGGCAGGTAGGCCTGAAGCGTGCTTTTGATGTCGCGCCCGGTGGCGGCCACCACCTGGACCTGATATCCGCTGAGACGCTCGATTTCCTCGAGGAGGAAGACGTTGGCCGGCTCGGAGACGGCAACGGTCAGGACGCCGGCGACAAGATAAAGGGGCAGGGTCTGGTGCTTTTCCAGAAACTCCTTGGGAAGGACCTGAATGACCTTGGGATCGGCGATCTTGGGGGAGATGCGGGCGTAGGGAACGGCGTACGCCTGGGCCAGGGTTTCGGTGATCTGGTCTTCGGTGCAAACGTGGAGTTCGACCAGGACTTCGCCGAGCAGCTTCTGATGCCCGGTGCGCTTCTGCTCCTCCAGGGCGAGGTCGAGCTGTTCCTGCTGAATGAGGCCCTTGCCCAGCAGGAGTTGTCCCAGAGGCTTGCGCTCGAGCGTTGCGATCATCGTTCATCCCCGCATGGTTTACCGCATGGTTCACCGCATGGTTTTCAGGGCGGTCGCCAAATCCGCCTGGCATTCAAAGTGATGCTCCAGGCGGGTGATCTCCAGGATTTTGCGGCAATTCTCGTCGAGGTTGACGAGCTTGATTCGGCCGAAGAGGTCGCTCGCAGCGGCGTTTCATCCACAGCAGTGATTCAAGCCCATCGCTGTCGATAAAGGGGCATTTCTGGAAATCGACCACGAAATCCACGATCTTTCGCTGTTCGACGTGATCTTCGAGGGCTTTCTTGGCGGCAGCGGCGGTTTCGGCGAGAAGGTCGCCCTGAACCTCGATGACGCAGACCTGGCTGTATTCCTCGCACTTGACCATGCAATTCTCCGCTTCACGCGCAGCGGAGGCTTGGCTGCGAATCCTTCCACTGCCGGGCGCGGCTGGAATGGTCGGCCAGAAGCTCCCTGAATTCATCCGCGGCGATGCGCAGAAACGCCTCAGTCAGGCCCGGATCGAACTGCGTCCCCGAGCAGCGGCGGATTTCGGTCAGGGCGACTTCCAACGGCATCGCCTTGCGGTAGGTGCGATTGGAAGTCATGGCGTCGAATGAGTCGGCCAGACAGATGATTCGTCCCAGCAGCGGAATGTCTTCGCCGACCAGGCCGTAAGGATAACCCTGGCCGCCGTAGCGTTCGTGATGGTGCAGCACGCCGGGGATCACGTCGCTGATCTGCTTGATGTCGCTGAGGATTTTGGCGCCGATCTCCGGGTGCTTCTTCATCTGCTCGAACTCCTCGGGAGTGAGCCTTCCGGTTTTCTGCAAAACGCTTTCCGGGACGCCGATCTTGCCCACGTCGTGGAGCAGCCCGGTCATGTAAATGCGCTCGGCGAAGGCTTCGCTCATGCCGGCCTCGAGCGTGAGCTGCCGGGCTAGAACGGCGACGCGCTCGCTGTGGCCGCAGGTGTAGGCGTCCTTCGCGTCGACCGCGCTGGTCAGGCTGTGGAGCAAGCCCATCATCAGCCCGTGCACGTCGTCGAACAGCATCGCGTTTTCGAGATAGATCGCCGATTCGTTGCCGATGGAGTTCAGCAGCTTGCTGTCCTGCGAGTCGAAATCACCCGTGCTCTTTCCCAGGGTGAACAGGCAGCCCAGGACCACTTCCTCCCGCTGAAGCGGAACGGCCATGAGCTGGCGAACATGCTTGGCGAGCCAGTTGAAATCCTTGTCGTTAGCCAGATCGTTGATCAGCAAGGGTCCCTTCTGCCGGCACAGCACGGGGATCAATTGCTCGGCCAGCCGATGAACGCTGCCCGGCGGGAGGCTGAGCGGCCCGTAAAGGACCGGCTCCTGACGGTGGACGTTCTCGCCGTGGAGAGCGACGCCCATTCCCTGCACCCCCATGACTTCCAGGGCCTCCAGGCACGCTTGCTTGAAGAAATCGTTCGCCGGCCGGTTGACCCGCATCCCGCCGCTGATCTGGTAGACCAGGCTCAGTTCCTCGTAGGCATTGGCCAAATGCCCGGAGAGGGAATTCAATTCGCCTTCCAGGCTGTCGAGGCGAAGCTGGTCCTTGAATGCGCCGAGCATCAGTCGGGCCTGCCGTTGAATGTCCTGTTCGGCGTAGGAGACCAATTCCTCGGCCTGCTGACTAAGCCAGGTCCCATCGATGCCGAGCCTGCTGCAAACGCGCAGGATTTCCTCGTCGAGATTGAAGTCCCCGGACTTGCCGGCCAGGGCGAGAACGCCGAAAAGTTGCCGGCGCACGATACAAGGCGCGGTCGCGAGGATCACGCCGGGAAGATTGTTCCAGACCATGACCGGCGAGGCGCTGGAGACCTTGAGAAGCCTGGCCCGAAATTCGGGATCGGTCGGTTCGCCGTATTGCAAAAGCGGCAGGACGTAGCGTTGGAAGAAGAGGGCGGCCTGCGAATCGTGATAGACAACCGAGCCGTCGGTCTGAAGCAGGACCACGAACAATCCGCTGCAGCGGAAGCGGGCGGCGAGACTGTCCAGAACGGCCGCGGGAACGGCAGAGGGTTCGCCGTCGGCGGGCGCTGGACGAGGTTGGGTCTGCAACGTCATATCGTCACACAACGGCGAAGTTTCACGCGGCGGCTGCGGCCTCGAGCAACACTTCATTGACCGTCGTCAATAGCGCCCTGGGGCTGAAAGGCTTGCTCAACATGCGCAGGATTCCGCTATCCTGCGTGTCCTTCAGATCCAGTTCATATCCGCGGGCGGTCAGCATGATCGCCGGAATCTTCGCCGTGACCGGGTCGTGCTTGAGCTTCCGGCACAGTTCAAGTCCGGAAAGGTGCGGCATGTGGTAGTCCGTTATCAGCAGGTCCGGACGCTCGCTGACGGCAAGCTCGAAGGCTTCCTCGCCATCCGCCGCCGTTACAACGTCGAAACCGGCGTTGCGCAGCTTCAGCGACACCACGTGCAGGATGTGGGTTTCATCGTCGGCAACCAGTATCTTCTTCGCTGTCATCACGCTCCTCATTTGCCCGAAACTCGCCCGCTAATCGCACAAGTCCAATTGGAAGCCGAAACAGCTTCCCTTGCCCACGTGGCTCTCCACAAAAATCCTTCCGCGATGAACCGTCTCGATAATGTGCTTCACCAGAGACAGTCCCAACCCCGTTCCCTTGGCCATGTGGTTGTTGGCCTCGGCCCTATAGAATTTATCGAACACAAACGGGAGGTCCTTGGGGGGAATTCCAACTCCGGTATCACAAATCCGCGCGCTCACCTTCCGTTTGGCTTCATCGACCGTGGTCTGGACCGTGATGGTCCCTCGTTCCGGAGTGTATTTGACGGCATTGCTCAACAGATTGAGCACGGCCTGATAGAGCATGTCGCGGTCCGCGCTGGTCTGATAAAACACCGGCGTCAACTGCTCCACGAGGGTGATCTGCTTCAAACGCGCCTGCGGGGCGATGACTTCCAGGGCCTCCTTGAGAATGACCGTAAGGCTCTGAGGCTGCTTGTTGATCTGCACCAGGCCCGATTCGATCCGCGAAATGTTCAAAATGTTGTCGATCAGCCGGCTGAGCCGGTTGGCCTCGTTCTGGATGACCTCATAAAACTCACGCGTGGTTTTTTCGTCATCCGCCTCACCGTCGATCAGCATCTCGATGTACGCCTTGATGCTGGCCAGCGGCGTGCGCAGCTCGTGGCTGACGCTGGAAACGAAGTCGTTTTTCAATTCGGCGACTTCCTTCTCGCGCGTCATGTCGTGCAGCACGGCAACGACGCCGGCGGGGGCGTCGTTGTTGTCCGCCACCGCCGAGAGCGTGACCTTGAAAATGCGGCTCCTCGCCCGGGCCTTTGATCTTGTGCTCGACGATGCGCCGGCCGCTTTTGCTGTTGCTTTGCCGCATGTCGCGAATCAGCTCGACGAGCTTTTCGTCCCGCACGACCTGGTCCACCGGGGCGCGGCGCGAATGGTCCAGATCGAATTGGAACGTGCGGGCGGCCGATTCGTTGGCCAGGACCAACTCGTCAAACGTGTCGGTGACCAGCACCGCGTCGGAAATGCTGTAAATGATCGCCTGCGCGTGTTGCCGCTCGGACGTGGCGACCTTGAGCTGGATTTCCAGCTCCTTCATCTTCAGAACCGCCTCGGACATGCAAAGCTCCGCGGCTTCGACCATTTCGTTGACGGCGGTGACCAGCGGGCGAATCTCCTGGCTGTCGGTGTTGAGCAGGTGAAGCGTGCCGTGCGTGGTCATGCGGTGAATGGCCTCGATGAGCACGCGGCAGTTCCTGCGGAAGCTGGTGATCGCCAGCAGCCCCGCCGCCCCGCCGGTCACGAACATCACCGACCCAAGGAGGCCGATTTCCCAATGCCCGGTGTGCCAGGCTGAGGGAATGGAGACGATCGAGCACAGCGCCCCGCCGCCGAGCAGCACGATCATGAGGATGGATAAAATCTTCCCGAAGCGCACTTGCGATTCCCTCCAACGTTCATTCGTGCAGATCCAGACGGGCCATGAGCCGGGTGGCCATTTCGTCGTCGGGCTTGATCTTCAGCGCTAGTTGGTAATAGGCGGCGGCATCGTGGGCGCGGCCGAGTTTGTCCAGCGTCAATCCAATCATGCAGAGGGCCACGGTGTCGGCCGGGCAGAGGCGGCTGGCGCGGAGGAACGCCTCATGCGCGTCATCGAAGCGCGACTGGCGAAGACGGAGATATCCCAGAAGCAGATAGGCCTGGCCGTTGTTTGGGTCGATCGCCAGGCACCGCCGCAGGGCGAAATCGGCTCGGCCCAGGCTGTCGAGTTGCAGTTGGGCCCTGGCCATGCCGAGCCAGACTCCCATGGAATCGGGGATCATCACCGATGCGAGTTGGAAATTCGCGGCGGCATCGCCGGCGCGGCCGCTTTGCAGTTGGCACTCGCCCAGCATGTCCAGAAGATCGGGGCGATGATCGAACTTTTCGCTCGTGACTAATTCCGAAAGAACGTCCGCTGATTCGGCGTAAAGCCCCCCGCCAAACAATGCCCTGGCCAAATGTTCTTTGATCGTAAGATCATCCGGCGAGACAATGCTGGCGCGGCGGAGCATCTCGATGGCCTGCGGATACTGCCCCGTCTGCATGAGCAGCAGGCCGACCTCGTCGCGAATCACGCCGCTGTGCTCGAAGTAGGTGACCTTCCCCTGGAGCATCGTCAGGGCTTCGTCCCGGCGATCCATGGCGACCAGCATCTCGGCCTTGGCCATCACGAACGCCAATTCCGCGGGCGATTTGTCGCAGGCGTGCTGATAGAACTCCAGGGCACGCTCGGGCTGCTGCCAGCGCTGATAGATGACCCCGGAGAGATAGTCGGCTTCGGCGCAATTCGGATCGGCCCGGCGGGCCAGGGCCAGTTCCCGCTCGGCGACTTCGAGCTGACCGGCCTCGATGTACAACTTGGACGAGAGCAGATGCGCCGCGGCGTTGTCCGGTGAAAGGCCGATGGCCTCGTCCACGGTGGCGCGGCTGCGATCGAAGTTGCCGTTGTTATATTGATCGAGGGCCAGGCCGACCAAAACGGCGGAGTGCGCGTCATTCCACTGCCTCAGCGCGATCTGCTGCGAGGGCGCCTGTGAATCGGAACAGCCCGCGAGCAGGCCAAGCATCAGAAAACCGAGCCAGCAGGATTTCCGCATCGTCACTCCAAAGTTCTCAGTCATCGCGCGCATCTATTTTCCCGTCGTCGATTGAACGTCTTCCGGCTCGACGGGAACGGCCGTCAGCGGCTTGGCGAGGACTCCACTATCGGCGGCAACCGATGGTTTCTTTGCCGGGGCCTGCAAGGGCCGGGTCGTCGCGTCGGCCACGGACGGCCGGGTGGCCGGCGGCATATCCGCCAGGACCTGCTCGCGAACAAACGAGCGGATCGCCGAGTTGTCCACGTCCGTCACCTGCTTGCCGGTGATCTTTTCCTTCATCTCGATCGCTTCCAGGAATTTCGGATTGAGGTCGATCGCGCAGTTCAGATACCATAGGGCCTGATCGAGATTGGGACGCGGCTTGTTCATTTCCGCGACGGCGTATTCGTAGTCGGATTCGGCGAGGCGCTCGCGGCCGAACCACATCATGCCCTTTCGCACGCCGACCCGCAGTTTTTCCGCATCCTTCATCTCCTCTTCGCTGGCTTTGCTGTACGCCGAATCGTCCTTGATGATGTGCGGCGTCAGCAGGATGATGATTTCCTGCCGGTTCGTCGCGTCGGTCTTGCTTCGGAACAGCGCCCCGGCCAGCGGGATGCTGCCGAGGAACGGAACCTCGTTGCGGCTGCTGGACGAATTCTCGCGGAACAGCCCGCCGATCACGATCGTGTTGCCGTCTTTCACCAGAAGGTTGCTGGTCACCTCGGTGGTGTTCTTTTGCGGAAGATTGGCGGCGTTCAACCCGCCGTTGGAATCCTCGGGATGAATCTCCATGCGGATGTAGCCGTCGTCGCCGACAAAGGGCCGGAAGCTGAGGATCGTGCCCGTATCCAGGAACTCAACGGTCTGCGTGGAGGTGGTGGCCGTGGTGGTCGTCGTCAGATATCCGAATTCGCTTCCAACAATGACCTCGCCCTGCTGCTTGTCCAGCGCCAGGATTTTTGGATTTGCCAGGACGGTCCCGTCGGTGACGGCCTCCAGGGCCGAGATGAACACGCCCAGGTTATTTTCGACGATGCCGACCTGCAGACCGCCCTGCGGCACCTGCGTGTCATAGTTCCCCGTGGTGAAGCCGGCGTAACCCTGCTTCACGGCATTGGCCGGAGTGTTCGTGGTGGCCGTGGAACCGGTCGCGGTGGAGGTGGCCGTGTTCAGAATGTTTCCGCTGAGCGCGCTGCTGACGGTGGCGCCGTCGCCGAGCAGCGTATCGAAGTTCACCCCGCCCATCAGCGAAAAGTCGATCCCCATCGAGTTGTTTTCGGTGAGGTTGGCCTGGAAGATCGTGGCCTCGATGAGGATCTGCTGCGGGCGGCGATCGATTTGCTGAATGATCTCGGACACGCGCTGGAGGTTTTCGGGATAATCGGTGACGACGATCATGTCGAGGCCCGCTTCGCTGTTCCCGCCTGTGCTGACCGACCCGCCGGAACTGCCCGAACCGCTGGTCGCGCCGGACCCGACCTCGCCGGTGTCGATCCCCCCGGTCGCATCCTTGGTGGCGGCCGTCAGTGCGTCGGTGCTGAGGGCCGGCTTAATCAGCGCCAGCACATCGCCTGCCGGGACGTAGTGCAGAGGAAACGTTTTGGTCACGGTCTTGCGAGCGGCCTTTGTCTGCTGGTCCAATTCCTTCTGCGTATAGACGTAAATCAGGTTGCCCTTTTTTTCCCACTCCATGCCGTTGCTGTGGAGGACGGCGTCGAGCGCTTCATTGACGGTGACGTTATAAAGATCCATCGCGGGAACGGTTCCGCGAACGTCCCGGCTGGGAATGATGCTGATCTGGGCCTGAGCGCCGATCTCCCGCAGGATTTCAACCAGGCTGCCATCGCTGTTGGTGTGGATGCTGAAGGTGCCGGCATCGTCGATCGCAACCTTGGGCGCGCCGGCAGGCTGGGTTGCGGGGACCGAATCCGCTGTCGCCGCGTCGGCGGGTGTATCGCTGATAAGCTTCACTGTGGCCGGGGAATCGGCAGAGCCTTGCTGTATTTCCTGGACAGCAAATGCCGCAGGACCGTTATAAACGGACGCCGCCGCACAAAAAATAAGACCGGCTGATCGGGTCCATTTCCGCATAAAAATCCCGAATGCACGGCGGCGAGCCGCGATTTCCGTTGGCGAGCCGCTATTCCATGAGCAGGGCCAGCTTCACGCCCTCTCGCTCCACAACGACCTGTCGAGCCTCGATGCGCAGGATTCGGAAGCCGGCAACGCTGTCTCCTTCACGCACCAGGTTTCCGTTGACCATCGCGCCGCGATGCGCGCCCAGGACGGTCGATTGCAGTTTCAGCGAGGCTGCGGCAATTCGGACGTTGTCAATAAGTATTTGCCGCTGTTCTTGTTGATCGGCTCGCGAGGACAGCGACTTTCCAACAAGGTCCCAATAACCCGTTTGGGAAGCCGGCCTATCGGCGAGGCTGGCGCTGTCGCGCGGGTAATCATCCAGGGGAATCGCAAACGGATTGCGGGCCAGCGGGCGGACGGGCTGGCGAGCCCATTGCTGAAGCGAAACCGACTCCCCGTCCGTGCGCGAAGCCGGAGAAACGCTCGAGACGGCTGACGGAGAGTCAACCTGAGCGGTCGCGCCCGAGGCGGCCGCCGGAGTGTGTCCCCAAAAAAGAAATCGGCACCACAGGACAACGAGAATCACGGCCAGGCCGCTGACGGTAAAGCTCTTGCCCGGCGAGGCGCGGAAGCCGGCGACGAACTTATCGGACCAGGATGCTATGACCGGGGCCATCTTATTCATCCCTCCGAGTAGTAGAGGTTCATCAGCAGATCGACCTGGACGCCGCCGCCGGAGTCCACGGCCTTGACAACCATGCTCGTGACCCGCGTCAGACGAGGGAGATCTTCGAGTTGGCAAAGGAAGGCAAAAACGTCGCGGAAATCGCCGGCAAATTTCACGCTGACCGGCAGCTCATAGTATTGGTCGCTGCGCCGGGGCGTTCCCGGCCAACTGACGGACCACCCGCGAAGATTGTTGCGGCGACCCAGTTGGGCGATCTCGATCTGGAACTGCCCCAGGTCGCCGGGCGTGGCCGGGAGCTTCTTGAAATCCGCCAGCTTCGCCTCGAGCCGGTTGATGTCCGCCTGCACCGCGGGCAGGGCCCGCGCCTGCAACTGGCTGACGGCAAGCTGGCGCTCGCTTTGGTTGATCTGGCCGGTCAGATGCTGGAGCTTGGCGCTTGCGGGGCGATAGACGGCAATGAAAAACAGCGTCCCCGTCAGAAGGATGACGCCCAGCAGCGCCTGCTGAGCGCGGGCAAACCAGTGAATCTGCGTTTTGAGCGAAGGCATCATCAGTTGTCCGTATCGTTCAGGTTCAAGCTGAAGTAAATCCTGAACTCTCGCATCAGGCGACCGTCCTGATGCAGGTCCGCCGTGGATAGCGAGCTGCCGAGAAAGCGGGGAATCGTCGCCAGCCGGATCATGAAATTCCCCAGCACCACGTCGCTGGGTGCCACGCCGTGAAGTTGCACGTTCACCTGGCGGTCCACGACGGGTTCGGCCCCGGCGGCCGGGCGGCCGGGTTGCGCCTTGGTCTGCTGCTGGAACTCCAACGAAACGTCCAGCAGGGCCATCTCCTTGGGCATCTTCTTCTCGAGATCGTCGAAGAGCCGGCCCATCGGGATGTGCGGGCCGAGGTGAGCGACGAGCCTGGCCTGCTCCGACATCTGCCGTTTGAGGCCTTCGAGTTCATTGAGCTTCTGCAGGTCTTGATCGGTCTGTCTCAGCTTCTCCCTGTCGCGTGCCCAGCAGGGTCTGTCTGGCGCTGACGTCGCGAGCGGAGAGAATGATCCACAGGCCCAGGGCCGCGGCAACCATGACGCCGATCCAGGTCTCCAGCACGAGAATCCGCCGCTTGCGCCGCAGCATGGGATACCAGTCGGGGAGGAATTCCAATTCACGCATTTACCGCCTCCGGCGCCACGGGCGCGGCAATGGCCTCATCGGGGGAAGCGGCGGCGGGAACGGCGGCCTGGATCCTGGGCGACGGGGGAGTGGCGGCGCGCGGGGTTCCGTCGAGAGCGGCGAATTTCCCCGCCGTTCGTTTCAGCGCCAGTCCCAGCGCAACGGTCCATTCGCCCGCGGGGTCGTGGCGGTCCACCCCGCGCATCGCCGAGCATTCCAGATTGTACAACGGACGGCACGGCTCGACCGGAATCGCCAGCGCGGAACACAACTTGGCCAGGAAGCTGCGCTTCGCCGCCTTCGCCGCCGGAGACCCGCACCTTCACGGCCCGCTGGCCGCGGAAGGTGACGGAGTGATAGCGGAGGCACAGGCAAATCTCGCGGGTGAGGTTCTCCATGGTGCTTCGCGTGGCGTCGAGGACGGCCTGGCGGACGGTCTCGTCGGTCTCGGCGTGGGTCCAGAACCGGCGGCGAAGCGCCCGCGCCTCATCGGGCCGGATGCCGAGCTTTCGGCTGACGTCGAGGTTGAAATCGGCGCCGCCCATTTCGATCGCCTTGAAAAAGCTGATTTCCCTGCCCTTGCCGATTAAGACCTGCGTGCCGCGGCTTCCCACGTCAACCAGGACGTGCACCTCCTGCTCGTCTTCCCGGCGGCGCACGAAGCGATCGATCGTGCGATACAAAGAGCACGGCTCGACGTCCAGGGAATCCACGACCAGCCCCGTGCGGTGAAGCTGCTCGACGAACCGATCCACGTCCGCGCAGCGCGCCGCCAGGACGATGACTTCCTGGCGGACATCGGTTCCCTGGCGAACTTCGCCGGCGATGAGAAAATCTACTTTCGCCTCGTCGGTATCGAAGGGGAAAATGCCGCGGGCCTCGAACTGAACGACGGCGGCGACCTCCGCGGCGGGCATGGGAGGCAAGCGCAGGTTCTTCACGTGCACGATGTGCCGCGGCAACGATGCCACCGCCGCGCGCCCCGCGAAATTCCCGTCGCTCAACAACTCGGTGATCGCCTGGGCCGCCTGGGGGGAAATCAGACTCGGCCGGACTGGGCTGCGTGGAGGCCGGACCGCTGGCGTCCAACATGCGCTGCGCCGTGGCGTGAACCACCAGCGATTGGTCGCGCACTTCCAGTTGCAACATCTTGACGCTGTCGTGCCCGATGTCGATGCCGATGGGATGAATTTGTGGCCCGTTTAATCGAAACATTTGCGACACGCCCAAATTCAGTTGACCGTGATCTCCCCCGTATCCTGCGCCACGCTGATCGTCAGGCCATAGTCCCCGGAATTGAGAACGATCGTTCCTCCGTTCTGAGGCAGCGGCGACGTCGTGCCGGTGTTGTACGAGTACGGTGTTCCCAACTCATCGAAGGCAATGGTGCTTTGTCCATTGAAGCTGACGGAACCGAGAGTGACGACGCTGGAGACGTTGTTGGGCCCAGCCTGGCCGAACGTCATCACGTAGGGGATCTGGTTCACCGGGTGAGTCAAAACCTGCTGAGGGGACATGGAGCTATACAGCCCGTATTGCTGATTGGTCGTGCTGAAGGTGACGTACGTGGGTTGTCCCGTCGCGATGGCGCGGTTCTGGGCGTAGAGCAAATCGGCCATGACCGTCCGGGCGGCGGAGGCGGCGGCGAGATCGCCGGCAGAGGCGAACTGCGGCACGATGATCGCCGAGGCGATGCCAAGGATCAGCACCACCGCCAGGACCTCGATCATCGTAAAGGCGCGGGGAAGCGCATAGCCGCGACGGCCGCGCGGAAGCGGAGCGCGAAACTGCTGAATCAATCGCTGAAACATGCACAACCTCGGATGGCAACCGGGGTTACTTCCCCTGATTGTCATCGGGCTTTGAAAGCTGGACCTGAACCTTTCCGGACTCGAATATCGAGATGAGTTTGTCCAGCTTATCGTCTATGGCCTTCAGATGATCGTTGCTGATGGTGAGCTGATCGATGATGGCATTTCGCTGGGCGCCGGCGTCGGGGATTTGCGCGTGGGCCGTGGATATCGGACCGCCGAACCACTGGTTCAGGATCGTCACGACCTGAAGGACCAGGATCACTGCCAGAAGCTTGTGCGTGTTCATGGGTTTCTCCAATCGGCAAAAAAAGTTCTGTTGTTGGCTTCACTCACTCCAGGAAACGATCTTTACGGCCGGCGGCGGACTCGCGACGAGATTGAGGACATTCGTGTAGCTGGAGTCGTAGGTGACGTTGACCTGCACCGGGCCGTTGTTGATAACCCCGGGCGTCCCCGTGATGAGCAAGGCCCCGGTGATATTCACCTGGGTTGAGTTGCTCGCGAGAGAATTCGTGATGCCGATGTTGGTGCAGACAACCCCAGTAACGGTGAGGGCATGGTTGCTGCCTTCCATTTTTATGCCCTGATCGACAACGAGCGCCGGGAGGCTGCTCGTCACCGGGCTAATCGTGACCGTGGAATTGTCGATGAGTGAACCGCCTTTGACGTAGAGCGTTCCCGTCACGGTCAATGGACCGGTGACCGTAAGGTTGCCCGACGAGTAATAGATTCCCAAAGGATTTGTTGGCGTCGGCCCGTAGGTTCCGCCGCTTCCGCCGACGGCGCCGGATAATAGAGTGCGCCTTGATAGTAATAGGGCTGGCTGTAGTCGGTCACCGTGCCGGTGGCCGGAGCGGGCGGCGACGGTAATTGCGGGCCGGGCGCCGGGTTCATCGTTCCGCCACCGGGAGTGACCTTGCCGCTGCTGGAGATCCCCCCTGTAATCGTGACCCCCGAGCCGATCGTCAGGTTAGCGGCGTTGAACACGCCGGCGCCGGCAATCTGACATGACGGGATGACTTCAAGCTCGGCGGTGATCGTCCTGGTGATCGGTTGACCGTCGGTCGAAGTCGGAACCGATCCGGCCGCGGTGACGGTGTAATCGTTCTCTGCTACTGCCGTGACCGTGACGGTCACGCTTCCCGGCATGGTCGTGGGGGGCTGCGTGGAGGCCGTGGAAACAAAGCTGATGGGCCCGGAATTCCAATTCACGGGCGCCGCAATTGGATGCGTCAGGTAATAGGCCGCCAGGTGAATGCCGGATTCGGCTTGAGCCTCCGCGGCGGCCGCGGTGACGCCGTTGCTGCTGGCCGTGGCCTGGAGCGCGCCGGCCGAAAGCATCGCGAAGGCGAGAATGCTCGCCACCGCCATCACGATCAGCACCAGGATGAGGGCGATGCCGCGCCGGCGCGGCAAGCTCTGGCTGAAATTGGTTGGTTGCCCGTGGCTCACGTCTATTGGGGTTGTGTTGAGGGTCTCAGCGTCGAAGAGTTGTAAACCGTCAAGCCTTGCCCGCCTTTGGAAAGCGTCAGCGTGAATTCGACGATCGGCAATTGGCTGCCGTTCGATGGCGCCGGCTGCACGTAAAGCTGAAATCCCGTAACGTCGAGCCGCGTGCCATCGTCGGGCTGACTGCCCGGACCGCCGAGCAGTTGCTTCTGCGCGAAAGGCCACCCCTCGATTTCCGCGGGCGTGATTAGTGACAGTTGCCCGGTGGGAAACGTGGATGCCGCCCCTCCCGCATAGGGAGCGGGCGAGCTGTACGAATAGAGGGAATTCGTTGCCGGGTCCTGGACGATCAGCGACACTTCTCCGTATTGAATTTGCCCCGGCGAATCGTCGTTGGCGCTCAAGAAGATGACGTAGCCGCCGCTGCTGGTCGTATTCGGACTGCACGACCCGACGCATTTCGCGGCGGATAGATAGTGCTGCACCCTGGCGTAAATCTGATTGGCCTGAAGCTGAGTCGATTGGGATACGTCCTGATCCTCCCAGCCCTGGCCGACGGCGAAGAGGACCGACGCCAGAGCAAGCATCACCAAGGCGACAATCACGAGGCCGATGAGCAACTCGACCAGGAGGAACCCGCGGCGACGGGAAGAATTGAACCGCAGCGCAGTGAACGCGGAGATGGAATCCGTTGCAAAAATACAACTTCCTTTCTATGTCTTGGCCGTCTTTTCCCTGCGATCTTCACGCCTGGGCGGTGCAATTCAGTTCGCTTGGATCGAATAGTTCGCGACCAGCTCGGGGATGGAAACGGTTTGCCCGTTGGGACAGGTCACGGTGACGGTCACAATCGCAAAGTCGGTCGAGGACACGCCGTTGGTCGGCGTAACCCCTACGGCCACGGAGACGCTTCGCTTGTAAACGTCCGACCCCGTGACGTTCGATCGGCGCGCCCCCGGGATCGAGCGGCGGTATCGCGTTGCTGAAATCGAAATAGCCCCCGTAATTGCCGACATCCGTAAACTCGCTGCGCGGGCCGGAAACATTGACTTGTGTTCCATCGAACGGCTTGGAGACAATCTCATCGGCGAGTTGGCGGGCCAGCAAAACGGCCGTGGCATCGGCGCGAACCGACGCGCTCTGCTGGTAGGCGGCACAGAGCGAGCCGAACACCCCCAAAACCAGGATTGCAAGGATCACCGAGGCCGTGAGGCTCTCCATGAGCGTGAATCCGCCGCGCCGGCATCGCCGCGCCCGGCACTGCGGCGGCATGGGGTCAATAGCTGCTATAGGGGATTCCCGCATCATCTTTCCCCGCGAGATTGGCGATGACTTCCCGGGTTTGCGGCTTGTAGATCCAGCCGGCGGCGCCGCTCGGCGCGGGCATCGCCTGGTTGTTGCGGACGACGACGACTTCACTGGAGTTGTTCACCGGATTGACCGGCAATTGTTTGAGGTACGGCCCGTAGGGATACACCGGCGAGTCCGACCGGCTCACGTTGCAATTCAGGTCCGAATGCAGCGTCATCTGTTCGACGAAGCAACGGGCGTTGGGCTGAACCGTGGCGTCGCCTCTGGGATAGCCGGGCGAAACGTCCTGATGCTGCGCTCGGAAGACGGCGATTTGCGTTCGGAGATACTGCAATTCATCCTTCAGCGCGCTTCGCGCGCCTGCTTGTTGTCCGTGGAAAACTGCGGGAGGACCACCGTCGCCAGAAGACCGACGACCACCACGACAATGACAATCTCCATCAGCGTGAAAGCGCCGCGCGCAAACGCGCCCCGCGGGAACGCGCGCCCGCGGGAACGCGTGTCGTCCCCGCGCGCTGGCCACATCCGACCGCTGCGCGTTCAACCGATGGAAATTGGGTCGTCGTGCCGTTCAAAAAGGCTCCGTGCCTGCAACAATATCGGCCAAAAACTGAGGTCGGATAATCGATCCACCCTGGTTGGCGCAAGGCTTTTGGACTGCGTTAGTAGGGACTGAATACGCCGTTGGCAATCGTGCCGGCAACGACCGTTCCCGGCGTGCTGCCGGTGTTGTCGGTGCCATAGATTTGCCCGCTGCCGTTGCCGCTGTTGTAGTCGTACACGAAACCACAAGCGGTACTTACAGTCGGCGCTGTCGCACCGCCCAGGGCCACGGCTCCGTCTATAACGTTGGAGTTGCCGTTCATCGTATTGACCGGGATCGCCTGCATGTAAGGCCCGAAAGTCTGGGCCGGGTTCCCGTAAGTTGTGCTGCCGGTAAACGGGGTCCAGTCCGTCACCAGATTCGGCAGCGCATCGCCGTGTTGCAGCTTGTAGAACTGAATCTGGCTTCGCAGAGTCTGTAGAGTGCTTTGAAGGCTGCTTTCACGGGCGTTTTGGCTGGCGTTGGTGAACTGCGGAATCACGATCGCGGCCAGGATTCCGAGGATTACCACCACGATTAGAATTTCCACCAGGGTAAAAGCCTGGCGAGCATTTGCGCGATTGTTCAACATCGCACTTCCTCCGGTAAATCCGTCTCGGACTCTTGGCTCATCGGCGCAGATTATGCCCAACTTAACAGCCGAACCTCCGCAACCCTCGTTTGCAGAGGATTATGAGGCTGCAATATGACTTGAAAATTGCCGGATGCGCCCCCGGAGCCGCATTGGGCGTGCCGAATGTCTCGATATATCGGACGTGCGTTTATCTCTCGATTTCCATGCTGATATCGAGGGCCGGGGCCGAATGGGTGATCGCTCCAACCGCGATGCGATCGACGCCCGTCAGGGCGATGGGGCGCACCGTCTCCAACGTCACGCCCCCGGACGCTTCCAAAAGCACCTTCCCCTTCCGCCCGGCGCGATCGCGAAGTTCCACCGCCGCCTTCATCTTCGGACAATCCATGTTGTCCAGCAGGACGACGTAGCCGCCCTCAACCTTCATCACCTCGCGGAACTGCTCCAGGCTCTGAACCTCGATCTCGATGAACCGATCGGGAGACTCGGCGCGGCTGCGGGCAATGGCCTGAGATAAACAGCCCGCCAATTCCTTCAGCGGAATCGCGGCAATGTGGTTGTCCTTGACCAGCAAGCCGTCGAACAGGCCCATCCGATGATTGTGCCCCCCGCCACAGCGCACGGCGTACTTGTCCAGGATTCGCAGACCCGGAAGGGTCTTGCGGGTGTCGTAAATCTGAGCGGCCGTCCCCTCCACGCGCCGGACGAATCGATGCGTCCGCGTCGCCACGCCGGACAGATGTTGAAGAAAATTCAGGATGACGCGCTCGGCGGACAGGAGCGACCGCAGCGGCCCGCGAACGCGAACCAGCGGCAACGACCGGGCGTCGCTGTAGCGGCCCTCAATAATGTCCAGGTGAAATCCGGGGATCGGCTCGATCCGAAGCCGCTCGTCGTAAACGCGGCAGATCATTTCCACCAGCGGCAACCCGCAACTGACGCCGACCTCTTTCTGAAGCAGCGTCCCCACGCCCACGGCGTCCTCGGGGACCATCAATCGGCTGGTAACGTCGTCGTCCTGCAAATCCTCGCGACGGGCCAATTGGATGATTTCGCGAATGTCCTCGAATTTGGGGAACTGCAACGGCATAGCCACGCTCCCATTCAAGTTTAGCTTCCCGTGCCATCCTCGTCGACATGCCGTAGTCCCCCATAAAAACTCGGGGCCGTCGCAATCCGTCGTGACCCCATTTCACCTCACCCCTCATGCCAGCCCTCAGTCCCGCCCCGTCAACGCGGATTCGCCGGCGAATTCCGACGCCGCCGCGTCGCGCAGGCGAACGATCGGCACAACGCACTCGACCATTTCGTCCAGCGACAACTCCGCGGAATTCAGTGTCATCGTGAAACTCTCCGGCTCGAGAGGTTTCCCCGGCCAGAACTGACGATAGAACATGGCGCGATTCCGCTCGATTCCCGCGATGCGCTCCTCCGCCGCCCGCAACGATAGGTTGAACGATTCGGCCGTCGTCTTAACGCGGTATTCTCTCGGTGCAATCAGGCGAAGGTGAATACCCCCGGCGAGCCCGTCGGTGATGAACCGCCCGCCCCGGCCGACGATGATCGCATGCCCCGCCGTCGCCAGCGCACGGATCGTGCGCACCACCTTCTTGTAAACGCTCACGTCCGACGGCGTCACGTTCTGCGCGATGCTCGACACCAGATCGTCCAGCCAGGTGTGCGGCCGCTCGATCACCGTTTCGATCGTCCCCTTGTCCAGATGATGCTCGGCCGAGATTTTCTCGACCAACTCCTGGTCCCAGGGCGACCAGTCGCCCGGAGCACTGGCGTTAAGCCGCTCGGCCAACCGATGCGCCAGCGGAACGCCGCCCGCGCCGGTTGGCGGCTGACGGTCACGAACGCCCGCGCCAGCTTTTCCGCCGCTTGTCGTCGTTCCGGATTGTTCCAGGTGTGCAGCGCAACCTTCATCGCCCCGTGCACGGAATGAAAATCAGGGCCTGACCAAAACGGGAATCGAGCGGGCATCGCAACCTCGCTTTCGAAGAGCAAAACTATTATCCCCAAATTCGAAGGCGGCGTCCATCGGACATCCGCCGATTTCCCGCGTAGGACGTTCCACCTACGACGCGAAAGAAGGATGGGAAAGACCCCGCTTGGCCCTCGCGATCAGATCCCGCCATCAACTTGCCATCGGCCCGCCGGATTGTCCTTATTCAAGGCCAGGTTGTGCTTCTTGATGCCTTCCGGCGGTCGAAGTTTGATTTCGTAGGGCACGAACCAATCCGGGTACGGTTTCGTGTTGAAGGCGTCGCCCAGGTTGATGATCTCAAGACCGCCGAGATACTGTTTCATGCGATCATCCGGCGGCATTGGATAGAACTTTTGGGCTTCGTTCCAATCCTCGCGTCCGCAAGCTTCGAAGAAGGCGCGGGCGGCCTGCTGCGGCGTCATGGCGGCGTATTTCGCATTGTCCGGCAGTCGTTGCGGCTCCTGGGTCATGCTCACGTCCGCCGGCAGGTCAAGATGAAACACGACCGGATCGATGGGCTGGTTACAGTCAATCTGGCGGGTCTCAAAGATCAGCACCTCGCCCGACTTGGCTTCCAGATAAATTTGCACGGCTTCCAACTGCTTTGTCTGCGCATCGAAACGGTACACGCGGCGTAGGTCCGCGCTGAAAAAAAATTGGTTTTTGTAATAGTTATTGTCGGGCAGTCCAGCTTTGCTTTGGATCGTCACTACGGATTCGGCGTGGCCATCCTTGGCATGTTCGTCCGCGAGATCCACTTTCCAGCCATTGGCGCGGGCGGCTTGGATTTCCCTGGTGACCGTCCTGCTCAAGCCGGCAATCTCGTGCAGCCAATTGGTATCAAAGGCGTTTGGCCCCGCCTGCGGCTGCTTCAATGCGACGTTGGCATTTTTGAAGTAAAGCGTCGCGGATTGGCCGTCCATGACCGCCACGCGTCCCGGCTTCTCGACCCGCCATTTCAAGTTCGGCTCGAACTGCTCCCATAACTCGATAGTGATAAAGTGCTCGTTCGGCGCGATCGCGCTGAAGCTGTCGACTGGCCAAGTGCGCACTTGACCCCGGATATGGATGCTGGTGAAACGTCCCGGCGCCGGAGCCTGGCTCGTTTGAGTTGCCGCCGGAGTTGGATTTTGACTCACGGCCGGAGTTTGATTTTGGACAACAACAAAAGTGGCGACCGCGGCAACAGCGACGATCGCGGCGATGATGATCTTTGTGGTGCTTGTCATAAGAACTGCCTCCGCTAACTTTCCCAACCCGGTCGCGGCCTTACCCGTTGATGCGCCCTTGATGGCAGCGCCCGCGGTCACGGCCTTGGCCGAAGTTGCCAGCAGCGGCAGGGCCGCCACGACGCCAACCGTGAACGCCTTCCCCGGAGTGGTTTTCGCCAGCGCCGCTTCCACATAGGCCAGCATCTGGTCGCGCAGGAGATTGCGCCGCGCGAAAGCCGCTGCTTGACCGCGTCTTCGGTCAATTCCAGTTCGGCGGCGACTTTTTCCACGGACTGTTGCTCGCGATAAAACAGGACCAACGGTTCGCGATACACTTGCGGAATGCCTTCGAGCAAGCGCCAGAGAATCGCCGTTTCCTCCTGGCTGATCGCTTGCTCCGGCGGCAGCGGTCCCGGTGCGGCCATTTCACCCACCGCTTCCAACGGTTCGGCGGTATGGGTCGGCTCACGTCCTTGGCGCCGCAGTTCCTTGCCGATGAGAAAACGGACGATGGTGCACAACCAGGGCCGCAGCTTCGACGGCTCGCGCAATTCCGCCAATTGCTTCCAGGCCGTCACGAACGTTTCCTGGGCCAGGCCTCGCTCCGCGCGAGGCTGCCGGTGGCACTGTACGCCAGGGAACAAATCAGGGTTTGATATCGTTCGACGATCTGCCGGAAAGCGTCCCGGCGACCAGCCAGGCTTTGGGCCACCAATTCGGAATCAGTGCCTTGCATCGCACGCATTCCTCTGGCATCCATCATATCCCAATATAAGTGCCTGGAAACGAACCCTAGGTGACAAGAACCTTGGCGAATCCGTCGCCGTCGCGGCGCTTGCCGGCGGCTCAGCCAACTTTTGCTATTTGTTTTGGAAACCCAGATACGCGCGACGCTCCTGGTCGGATGCGCGCATCGCGCAGTCGAACCCGGCGGGGACATCGGCTGCGATCAGCGGCGAGTACCCAACGCGATGTCCCTGCCCATGGGCGAACCTCGCCAACCATGGCGCGAGGAATTCGAGCGTCGCTTCTCGCGGCAAACTCGCCAGCGCCGCACGCAAGAACTCCGCGCGGGCGACGAAGAAGGCGGAGTTCGGACAATTCACCGTATGCGGCTTGAGGGCCAGGGCCATTTCCCCCGGTTCCTGTGCAGCCATCCCGCGATATGGACACGAGCATTTTCCCTGGGCATCGATTCGCTCGGGCCCTCCCAGCACAATCCGGCTCGGGTTGACGATTCGCCCCGCCAGCAAGCTCATGTCTGGATGCAGGGCGAACAATCCCAGCGCTTCCCAGGGCCATTCCTGGCCGGCGAGCGTCAATTCCCGGCGAATAACGGCCACGAGCGATGACGTTGAACGCGCGGCCATGGCGGCGAGCGATTCAATGCTGTTGACCTGGACGCAATTTGAAAACGGATAACTTCCGCGGTAATCCGCCGGGGGGCGTGCCGAAGGGGAGTTCGACGTTACGGCAAGATCGAACGACGCCGGCTCGACGTGCTTCCGCGAAAGCCAGAATTCCTGAGCGCCTCGAAAGATTGGAAACGGCTTGATGTCGAACAAATGTCCATCGGATCGCGCCGAAAGAAACCGCTGGAGCAAATGGCGTTGCGATTGCAGCGAGCCCTCGTGCGGATCGGGCTTGTTGGTGTGGGAAGCCTGATGGGCACGCCAGTGATAGAGCACCTCGGGAACATGGACCGGCACGTGCCCCGCCGCGACGAAGCGGAAGACCGTGTCCCAATCGTGACACCAGTTCGCCGCCGGATCGGAATAGATGCCCAACTCAAGGGCGATGCGGCGATCGAAGGCGACGAGGTGAAAGATATAGGAGCTGGAAAGATTCAGCAGCGGATCCCAATCAGGGCGAAAATAGGGCGATTGAGGCCGGCCGTTCACGAGCGAATCTTCGTCGGAATAAACAAACGGCGACGGCGATTGCAACCGGCCGGCCAGAACCGTCAGAGCATCGGGCGTGAGCAGATCATCCGCATCGAGCGGGATGACGTACTGTCCGGTGGCCTCTTCCAGGCAACGGCGCATCCCGCCGATGATGCCAAGATTGTCGGGCAATCGGATGACGCGGATGCGGGCATCGGAACCCAAGCCACGCAGGAAGGCATCGAGCGACTGCGTGACCGGCCCATGCGCCAGGATGATCCACTGGAAATGCCTTGACGACTGAGCCAGGACTGAATGGGCGGTTTCCTGAAAAACGTCCGCGGGCGTCCGCTCATACACGGCGGTGAGCAGGGAAAACTGCCCCGGCGAAGCCGGCGTTGAGAATTGTGCGGCGCGGGCCGAGATGCGATCCACCAGCCATTGCTGATATTGCCCCGGCGGAGCGGCCGGTCCGGGCGACGGTGAACGACCGGTCAGGCTTCGTAGGATCGCTTGCAATCGACTCGCGCGAATCGGATTCATGCCGAATGGCCGCTAGGAGCGGTGTGCGAACAACTGTCTTTCCGAAGCGTCACGCTGGAACTGGGGGATCGGCTGATAGGCCTGCTGCGGAAGCAAGCCGAAATGCCGGCTGTAAAAACGGGCATCCGGCATGACGTCGGCACAGGTTGCGGCGAAGGCGACCATCTCCTGGTGACTCACGCCCAAGTCCACGTCGAAATCGGATTGCCCCCTTAGAAAGGGAGTGTAAACGATGCGTTTGCCCGATCTCCTGGCGCTGGCGGCGGCCCAGGCGCCCAGGAAGAACCACGACATGGGGGCGTCACGAAACTCCTCGATGACTTGCCGCAGGAATTGAGCGTCGATCACGCACAGATGCGTCGAAACGCCGCTGACCGAGCGCTGCTTCCACATCCACGCGGAATATCCGGGATCGGATATGTGGCGGCCTCGATCGGGACAGCCAAACAGCCCGCCGAATCCGAGCACTCGCGGCGCATCGGCGGTTCGCTCCTGCCGATCGATCAGCCATCCGCCGATCATCACGGTATCGGGATGCAGTTCGGTGAGCCCCAGCACCTCCCACGGCCAATGCGGATGTGTGAGCTTGACCGAATCGAAGGTGATGCAGACCAACCCGCGGCGGTGCTCGAGCAGGGGAAGCAATTCTCGCGGAGATTTCCGGGCGTGGACGATCTGGACCTGATGGCCGGGATATTCGCACGATGCCAGGTGCGAGGCGGAATCCGCCTTGTCGGGATCGAGAGACAGGAGCACGGAAAGCAGCGGAGCGGGTTCGATGGGTTTGCGGAAGAACCACCAGTCCGGCGTGCCGTTGAATAGCGGACTTGATTTCGAGCTCGTAACGATCCGATCGCGGCCGGGTGCTCAGGAACCGGCTCAGCACGGCTCGATGCGATCCGTGGATAAAGCCTTTGGAGTTGATGTTGCCGGAGGTCGAATTCGGGTGCATCCGCCAACTGTAGAGCATCTCGGGAAGATGAGCCGGGTTGTGGCCGGCAAGCATAAACCGCAGAAACGTATCCCAATCATGACAGCCCTCGCAGGTCTGTTCGCCGTAAACGCCCAGTTCCAGGGCCAATTTCCGGTCAAAGCAGCCGAGGTGGGCGATGAAGCAGGAATTCAGAAACAGGACGGGATCCCAATCCGGTTTGAAATAAGGCCAACAGAGCCCGTTCTCGTCGAGCTTGTCCTCATCGGAATAAAGCACGGACGGATAGTCGCGGGTCTGGATGAAATTCGTGAGGATGGCGACGGCGTCGGGGTAAAGCACGTCGTCTGAATCGAAAGGAAGAACATATCGGCCGGTCGCGTGGTTCAGCGCGTGCCGCATGCCGCCAACCAGGCCCAGGTTCTCTTCCACGCGAAGAAACTTAACGCGTGGGTCGGCGGCAACATGATCCCGCAGATAGCGGCTAGTCGCCGCATCGGTCGAACCATTGTCGAGCAACACCCATTCGAAAATCGAAACGGACTGAGCGCGCAAGAGGCTCTGGCAAGCCGCGTCGAGAAAGGGAACCGGCGTGTTCCAGACGGTGGTGATAAACGAGAGCAGCCCCTTTTCACTGCGGGCGGGGTACTGTTTTCGCCGCGCCAGAAGGCGATCGGCGATCCAGGCCGGGTAATCGCCCGGTGGTTGGAGGACACGATGGCAAACGGCGTTTGTCAGGCTCGAAAGAACCGGAAGCGCCGCGATGCGGCGCAATGTCGAACTTTGGCGGGCACGATAAATGCAGCGTTTTGCCAGGTTCCGCATCCGGAAATCCGCCGGTTGATGGACTCGACTGGGCAAAGCGAGGATGGTCGCGTCCTGGCCTCCGTGGGGATCGGGCCAGTATCCGGACCAGTTTCCCCGCAGGAACTCGCCGACCAGTTCCAATCCGGATTCTTCTATCATTTCTTGGACATTGCGTTCCTCGTACGCCACCGCGCTCGCCGGACGGACCGGGTTGTTGATATAGCAGCCGGGACTGGCAACGTGCTCAAAGCGAAGATCGAAGGGCGTCAGGTTCGTCTTGCGAGCGGATTCAAGCACGGCGCCATTAACCACGAACCACGTGGCGTAAACGCGCCCGTCTGTTTTGAGCACCCTGCGAAACTCACGGAGGTAGTGAACGATGTCCCGCTGGAACATGTGCGTGAAGACGGACCAGAGGAAGATCCTGTCGACCGACGCATCGGCGATCGGCAAGCGAATGCTTGTGGTCCTCACGCTGCCGCCGGGGTTGTGCAGTTGGTCCTTTACGTCGTAATGAAGGAATTGAAACCTTGGATTTCTGGCGCCGACGTTGGCCTGACACCAATCGATGGAATCCTTGATGATGTCAACGCCCCAGTAACGACCGGCGGGTCCGAGAATCTGCAAAAGTGGTATGGCGTCGCGCCCAATCCCGCAACCGATTTCAAGCACGGCATGAGACGGGTCAAGGCCCACGTGCCTTCTAAGAATGTCGATATGGCGGCGACTGATGGCCTGGAAGGTCTCCGGCCCACCCCCCGTCAGATGAATCAGCCGCACCGGAATGTCGAAACCAAGCACAGAAAAGGTTTCTTCCATTTGCGCAGAATATCCGGCCGGCGGTCCGTCTTCAACGTGCCCGGATCAGCGATGCGCCGTCGCGGCACATCGCCGCCAAAACTCGATAATCGGCGGAATCATCGGCTCGAACACCTCGTCCCACGTGGAAGGCAAGCCGCTCACCGCGCCCCGCCGGCGGGACTCGGCGTCGCCACTTCGCGCGAACGCCTCCATCAACCCATCCACGACCGATTCCAGACGCGGAGCCACGGCAATGATGTTCGGGCAATACTGATGCAGCACCTCCGGAGTTTTCACCGAAAACGTCGTGGTCACGGGCAGCATCCCGCACACCCCCATTTCCAGAGGCGGATAACTCGGATGCGGCGACAGCATCAGGGACAAACCCACGGTCGAAGAACGAAGCAGCCGGGCATAATCCTCATAGCTGCTCCACGGGGCCTGGCGGATGACGACATTGTTGCCCAGATGAACCGGCGGAAGGTTTTCGCCGATGAACAGCAACTCCCAACCCTCGGCCCCGAATGCGCCGCGCCCCACCGCCTGCCGCAACGCCATGATGCCCAGCTCGTACAGGTTTCGCGGCGCCGCGGGCCGGGCATAAAACAGCAGCCGCTGTTTGCCGCCGCCGGCGGGCAATTCAGGAAAGAAGAGCCGGCGATCCAGCGCCGGATCGAAGATCAGACATTTCTGCGCAAACGCGGGATCGGCAAATCGACCGATCTTTTGGGTGAACAGATAATCGGACAGAGCACGGGAGTTGATGAGGCCGAAGAAATCCATCGAGTAAGTTTCCAATGCCAGGGCGTAGCGCGTTGACCAGGGGTACAGACCCGGCTCGAAATCCTGGATCATGTAGATGAATTGGTTTGTCCGCATCCGCGGCAGGGCAGCCTTGATCATCTGCACGGTCCACCAGGCGGTCCCGAAAAAGACGTTGGCACCGCCGATTTCCGTGGCGACGCTGCGGTCGTGGGCGCTGACCAGCTCGACGTTGGGGAGGCGGCGATCGATGCCGGAGACTTTGCCGATATGGTCCCACAACACGTTGGGGTCCCCATCCATTTCGACGTCGGTGGAAATGTAACGGATCGGCACGCCGCCGCGGGCCAGGCGATAGCTGAGATTGAATGCGGTGTTCGGGCCGCCGGACATCGCCCGCATCACCAGGCCGGGGATCAAAACATTGAGGCGCGGCTGGAGGCCCGGGACGGGACGCAGGTTCATCGGCACGACATCCGGCAGGGAGACGCCAACAGAGATGGGAGGGGCCGCGGCGTCGTTGCCCGGCTCATATCCTTCGGCATACGCGCGACCAGATTGGCGAATCGGCGCGGGGAACGCGCCATCTGCGAGATCAGCGTCGCCGATATCCGGGCGGCGCGAGCGATTTTCGACTGCCGCCTGATGGTCAGGCGGTCCAACTCGAACAGCCCGGCAGCCTCGGTGGGATCGAAGCGAATCGAAGGCGCACGGCGCGGAAGATCAAACGTCAGCGTGTGCGGCACCGCCTGCGGGCTGACGGTCAGGGGGCGCATCGCAACGGCCTCGCTGTCGCAAAACCGGCCCGCCCGATCCGCGAAATACAGCTTCATCGCGCTCGGCGGCATCCCTTCGAGCGCGCGGCCGACAAATGAAACGACGTAACGCCCCGGACGAAACGGACCGCCAAAGACAAACCATGGATCGTCATCGTCGCTCTCCCATAACGTGCGGTTCAACGGTCTGAGATGGGGACTATGCTGCGGTTTCATGGCGCGGCGGGCTCGGAACGATCCCTTCCCATGCGATCCAACCAATGCATCAAACGCACCAGGCGACGGGCTTGAAGCTCGTTCAACTCCTGGGCAAGCGCGGCGCAGCGACGCTCAATGTCGGCATGCTTCGCGCCGAGCACACCAAGCTCCGCGGTGAGCGATTCGATGCGGGCCCCGCGAAGTTCCAGCTCTTCCCGGCGTTGCTCCAGTTCTTCCCGGTGTTGCTCCAGCTCCTTTCGACGTTGCTCCAGCTCTTCTCGATGTTGCTTCAGATCCGCCTGCAGACGACCCAACTCCCCATGAAGCTGTTGAATTCGCGCATCGCGGCCGGCCAGGGCCTGCTGAGACGTTTGGATCTGCTCGGCCGACTGGCGAATCAGCACCTCGAGGTCGGCGATGTGCCGGTCCTTGGCGGAAAGCGCCTGGGCGGCTTCCTTGTTCCAGGCTTCGACCGCGGCAATGTGTGAATCTTTTTTCGACAACGCCTGCTGGATTTGGCGATCCTGCTCGTGCAGGTCCCCAATGAACAGCGAGGCGACGCTGCGAAATTCCAGGTATTCATTCGGGTCCAGCCGCCCGCTTCGCAATTCAGAATCGATCCGATCCACCCAGGGATCTCCGGTGCCGGCATCATCCGGCTGATGGTGATAATGTTCGCGGGACAAATGTCGCGTCGCCTGCGCGGGGTCGGGAATCGCCAGGGCCAACTCCGCGGCCTTTTTCGGCCCATAGTTTAGGGGATCCCGCATCAGTTGGTCAAAATCGAACCGGCAGAGCGGAACGTCGCGAGTGAAATAGCGCACCGCCAGCAGATGGTGCGCATAAAACCGCTGCCAGCGGCTCAAGCGCCCGGCATCAGCGCACGATTCGATTTGATGATCGCCGAAGCAGCACGAAGCGACAGCACCGTCTTGATCGCATATCCCAGGTCTGAAAGCACGTCTCGCCACAGGGGAAAGGTAAAGCAGATGCGGGGGTCCTTGACTCCCACCCTTGGGCGATCACCGAACTCCCGCAAGAATTGTTCCCGAAGCTCCGGTTTGAGGGACTCGATTTCCGGGCGGTCGAAATCGGTCTCGGCGGGCATGACGTTCCTGGTCGTAGTTGCAATCCCAGGCGCCGATCACCCGGTCGTTGAAATCGTTGATCCATTTCAGTTCGTAGAAGATTGGATTGTGCTTCAGCGTTGTCGTGTCGAGAAAATGAGAATGATCGCCGAAATAAACGCCTAGATTTTCGAGGAACTGCGCGATGGAGGAAGTGCCGCTGCGAGGCAGGCCGACGATTAAAAAGCAGGTCTTAACAGTATCAGCCATGAATCATGCCGGATAAGAGGAGGAAGCGGCGGCCGCGTTTCTGAGCGCCGCGCCGGGCTCGCGCGCCGCGCCGGGCTCGCGCACCGCGTGGGGAGAGAAATCGAAATCAATGAATCCCGTGACCTGCCGGTCCGCCGGTTTGCGAATCTGCACCACCAGCGCATTCGACCACTCGCGCCAGGAACCCGTGATAATCCCCGCAGGAACCGGTGACGCCGCAGTTCAAATAAAACGTTCCGGTCAACAAACAGGCGGTGAACTCGAAAGCGACCTTGTAAACCGAACCGGCGGGCACTTTCCGTTCCCCCTGCCCGGTGCCGCGCGTGCGCCGTCCCGCCCAATTCGGTCCCGGTCGCGTTCTTGATGACCATTCCAAAGAGCACGAGGCTGCAATCTTGCTGAAACGCGACGTTATAGCAAAAGCGATATCTGAAATGCGGCACCAGAACGTTCACCACGCGCCGGACAGGGTCTCGACGCGCGCATTTGAAATCCGGGCGCCCTGCGAGGGATAAACGACCTGGCTCTGGGGCTTCAACTCGGGCGAAAAATCCCCATCGGCAGGCTCTTCGCACCCCGGCGCGGGCGCGGCGGCTGCCGGCAATTCCCCCCGGTCTGCCGCCGCGGTTGAACCTTGACGCAGGCTTTCCCGGAACGCCGACCGCTGCGGCTCGCGCATGAACAGGAACTTCTGATAGTTCTCCACCACCGGGGTGCAATCACCGGCCTGAATCAATTGCCCCGCATCAAGGAACAGGGCGCGATCGCACAGCTCCTTCACCATGGCCGCGGCATGCGACACGAAAAGAGTCGTGCCCCCGCCGGCGCGGAATTCTTCCAGCGCCGCAAAGCATTTCCGCTGAAACAACTCGTCCCCCACCGCCAGGGCCTCATCCACGACGAGGATTTCCTTCGGCAACGAGACTTGCAGCGCGAACGCCAGGCGGACGGCCATCCCCGATGAATAGGTCTTCACCGGACAATCGATGAACAATCCGATATCGGCAAACGCCAGCGTCCGCTGGAACAACTCATCGAACGCCTGGCGCTGGATCCCCAGGATCGCGGCGTTGAGGGAGATATTCTGCCGCCCGGTGAGTTCCGGATTGAAACCCGCGCCCAGTTCCAGCAATGCCGCCACTTTTCCATTCAATCGGACCTCGCCCACCGTCGGAGTCAGCACCCCCGTGATGAGTTGCAGGAGGGTCGATTTTCCCGAACCGTTGGCGCCCACAATGCCGATCGTCTCGCCCCGCCGGATCGAGAACGAAATGTCCCGCAGCGCCCAGAACTCCCGGTAATACCGCTTCTTGCGCAGGGAGATGGCTTGCCTCACGCGGTCAACCGGCGCCGCGTAAACGTGATAACACTTGCTGAGATTGCTCACCTCGACCATCACGCTCATGACAGTTCCGCCTTGGTTGCACGTGCGCGGCGAAGAGTGCGACCACCCCATCTTAACCGAAAAACCTTACCCAGGCCGATCGCAAAAAGCCAAGGGCCGTGCCGCGCGGTGTCGCGGAATAACGGGCCATTCGTTCAGCCCCCGACACCCCTGTTATCGCATCAGATCGCCGTCTTGGCACGACTGCACATCAACTGCTACACTGGTGAACAATACAATGCCTACCCGCGTAAATGCCGATCGCCAATTGGCTCCGTGGCTCGGGGCTTTTTGCCTCCTGGCCATGCTGCCGAACATTTGGATCGCCGTCGTCAAAGCCGACACGGCCGCATGGGTCAATCCCGGCGCTGCCTGGCCGGGAATCGACGCGCTGGGGAGGAGCCTTCCCCTGGCGGCCGAAGTCGGAACGCCGCGGGCGAATCGTTCTGTCGGCATTCTCTATACACTCACCCAGGGCGAAAAAGTTGACTACGGCCCGTTCGACGCGACCCAGATCATCGCCGCCCATCCCGAAGCGCTGAGGTCGTCGGATTGCCCTTTTTGGGGGCCGCGCGATCGCCATAAGTGCTATTGGGGCAAACCGCTTTACGGTTACTACAGCAACGTTGACCCGTGGGTCCTGCGCCGCCACGCCCACCTGCTCGCCGACGCCGGCATCGACACGCTGATCTTCGACACCACCAATTCCGTCACCCATCGCGACGTCTACATGGCCCTGTGCAATCTGTTCGAGCAGGTGCGCCGGGAAGGCGGCCAAACCCCGCAGATTTGCTTCATGGTCAATGCCGATGCCGGCAAAACCGCCCAGCAGATTTATGACGATTTGTACAAGCCAGCACTATACCAGGATCTTTGGTTCCGCTGGGAAGGCAAGCCGCTGATGATCTGCGATCCGGAGCAGGCGACGCCGGTGGTGAAATCCTTCTTCACGCTTCGCGCGGCCCATTGGCCCAACACGCTGGTGAATACCCGTTACGCCTGGCACTGGGAATCCACTTACCCCCAAGTCTACGGCTATGCCGATGACCCGAACAAACCCGAAGAGGTGAATGTTGCCGTCGCCCAGAATCTCCGCGTCAGCGATGGGGCCGTCACCCAGATGAAATTCGGCGACGGCCGCGGGCGCAGTTTCCATGACGGCCATGAGGACCCGAAGCCCGAAGCCGTCAATTGGGGCTACGGCTTACAGGAGCAATGGCGACGGGCTTTGGAACTGGACCCGCCGTTCGTCATGGTGACCGGTTGGAACGAATGGACGGCCAACATCACCAACAATATTCACGACGACTGGATGTTCGGAGATCAATTCACGCAGGAATACAGCCGCGATATCGAGCCGATGAAGGGGGGCCACAACGACAATTACTACATGCAACTGATGGCCAACATCCGCCGATACAAGGGCGTCCCTCCCCTGCCCGGAGCTTCGGCGGCGAAAACCATTCAAATCGACGGCGATTTTTCCCAGTGGAACGACGTCGAGCCGGTCTATCGCGGACACGCAGGCAACACCATCGCTCGCGATTACGACGGCTTCGGCTTGGTCCATTACGCCAACCGGACCGGACGCAATAATCTCCTTGAGATGAAGGTGGCCCGCGACGATCGGTATGTTTACTTCTACGCGCGCACCGCCGCCCCGATCACGCCGCGCACCGATGCGAACTGGATGATGCTTTTCATCAGCAGCGGCGGCCGGGAATACATCGTGAATCGCCTGCCGCCGGATGAGAAGACGGCTCACCTCGAGCGGGGCATCGGAGCCTGGAATTGGACGCCCGTGGCCGAGGTCAGCTATCGCGTGGCCGGCGATCAATTGCAAATCGCGATTCCGCGCGCTGCGCTGAATCTTCCGGACGGCCGGATCAGCCTGGACTTCAAATGGGCCGACAATCTCCAACACCCCGGAGACGCGATGGATTTTTACGTGAGCGGAGACACGGCCCCCGACGGACGTTCTTGAATTCCGTTATGTCGCCCAATAGCTCCGATCAAACCACATCCGCAAAATGCGGCGCAAGCGCTTGAACACCAGCATTCCAACCACCAGGAACGCCAGCGTCACTCCCCAAAAATAGATGGTCAGCAGCCAATGCTGCCAAAACCAGAACCCCTGGCTTGCTCCCAGCGACTCCCGATACCCCTGCACCAGATAGAACAGCGGATTGGCCTCGAGAATCGGCAGGATAATCGGTCTCTTGGCTGGCGATATCGTGGTCGGCGACCAGAACACCGGCGTCAGCCAGAAGAGGAATTGAACGAGCACCGAGATCACCTGAACGGTATCCCGCAAAAACGGCATCAGGGCCGAGGTCAGGAAGGAAATCCCCAGACACAGACAGCAGCCGGCGAAGAAATAGTACGGGACCTGCAAGCTATACAGCGTGATCGGCCGGTGATAGCAGAGCGTCAGGGTCAGGATCAGCCCGACGAAAATCAGATGGATCGGCACCAGGGCCAGCAGGCGCACGACCGGCAGCATGTTCACGCGGAAAACCACTTTCTTGACTAGAAACGCGTTCTCCACAATCGCGGTTGCGCCCGCGCTGATCGATTCGGACAGGAAGAAAAACGGAACCAGGCCGCACATCAGCCAAAGCACGAACGGCACGTTGCCGATGTTGGGATTTCCAAACGCCAATTGCAGCACGAACCAGTAGAGAACGATGATGCTGGCGGGGTGAACCAGGGCCCAAATGAGGCCGAGAGCGGATCCGAGGTATCGGTTGCGGAATTCGCGCAGGGACAATTGAGCGATGAGGCGGCGGCTTCGGAACAGGGCCCGTACAAATTGTCCAAAACCCAGCGGCAGTTCGACAGCTTGCCTGAGCATGGGAGATTCGGGAAAGCGCTCATGGTGAATTCGACGCGGGCGGACGGCGCATTGACGCGACGACCTGTTCCAGGCCCGAGGTCAAATCATACCGCGGCTGCCAACCAACTTCACGCCGCAATCGCGTGACATCCGCCAGGATCACCGCGGGATTTGCCGGCGTCGCCGTTTGCCGGTCCACGGTGAGCAAGTCTTCCCTCCCGAGAATCCGCGCCGCCCGTCGGCTCACCTCTCCCAGCGTGATCCGGTCTCCCGAGGCGATGTTGACGCATCCCGTCACGTCGCTTTGGAGCAGGGCGACAAACGCGGATGCGACATCGTGCACGTGCAGCAGGTCGCGCACGTGATCGCCCGAGCGGCAACACGCGGGCTTGCCGGCCAGCAATGGATGCAGGATCGATGGAATCAGACGATTCGGGGCCTCATCCGGCCCGTAGAGAAAAAATATCCGCCCCCAGGCGACGGACACCCCGGCCTGCGATGAGTAACCCTGCACGACCTCGCGGAGGGCATTCTTGCAAACGCCGTATAAGCTGCCCGGTCTGCACGGGGTCTTGTCTTCCACCAGCGGCTGCGGACCGGCCCAATCATATTCCGCGCACGATCCGGCAAAGACCGCCCGCCGCCCGCCCGCTTCCGCGAACGATTTGAACAATCCGATCGATGCGGAAACCCAATCCAAATTCAGCGGCGAGGTCCAGAATTTCCCATGTTCGGCGAACCAGGCAAAGTGCAGCAAATCCGTCGGTCGAGCCTCCAGGACCAATTCCAAAACCTTCTTCGCATCCAGCAGATCGGTCTGATGCCAAATCACGTTCGCCGGCGCCGGCGTTTGGCGCAGGTCCACCGCGTGAACCTCGCACCCGCGCGCGGCAAGCGCCGCAACGGCATGACGGCCGATGAAGCCGGAGGCGCCTGTGACCAGCACTCGTTTCACTTGCCCGCCGGGTCGTAAAGCGCGTAGTTGCGATCGCGGTCGGAGATCACGGATACCTCCATCGGCCAGCGGATGCTGAACGCGGGATCATTGTACCGTACCCCGCGCTCCGCTTCGGGATCGCGCCACGCGAACATGTCGTAGAGCACCTCCGCGGAATCCGTCAACGTCTGGAACCCGTGCGCGAAGCCCGCAGGGATGAAAAGACTCCGATGATTCTCCGCCGACAGTTCCACGCCGAACCATTTCAGATGCGTCGCGGACTCCGGACGCAAATCGACGATCACGTCGAAGATCGCTCCGGCGGTGCATCGCACCAATTTCGGCTGGGCCTTGGGCGCAGCCTGGAAATGCATTCCCCGCAGAGTCCCGGCGCGATGGTTGAACGACACGTTCGATTGAACGACTTCCTGGGGCAAACCATTTTCCTTGAACTCCGAGCGGTGAAAGCTGTAGGAAAAGAAACCGCGCTCATCGCGGAATAGCTCCATTTCGATGACCTTTGCACCTGCAAGTGGAGTGGGATTGAACTTCATCGGAGGGTTCCTACGGAAACACGGTCACGCGCGGAATGGCCACCACGAATTTGCCGCCCCAGGAGCGGATGTGGCTCATCTGCTCCATCACTTCCTCCTTGATGTTCCAGGGCAGGATCAGGACAAAATCCGGCCGGGTTTCGGCGATCCTTCCCGGGGCATGGATCGGAATGTGGCTGCCGGGGAGAAAACAGTCCTGCTTGTACGGATTTTTGTCAACGACATAATCGATGAAATCGGTTCCCACCCCGCAATAGTTCAAGAGCGTGTTCCCCTTGGCCGCGGCGCCGTAGCCGGCGATTTTCCTGCCGTCGCGCTTGGCCTGTACGAGAAATTCGAGGAACCCGCGCTTGGTTTCCCTCACGCGCTGGTCAAATGCCCGGTATACCGGCATGTCCTCCAGCCCGCGCTGGCGGCTCGAAGCTCCGCATCGCCGCCACGCGATCCTCGACCGGGCGCGACGATTCGGCGTGGCATGCGAAGACGCGGATCGACCCGCCGTGGGTCGATAGCTCCTCCACGTCGAACATTTTCAGCCCGTGCCTGGCGAAGATTTGTTGGGTCGTGCCGAAGCTCAGATATGAAAAGTGCTCGTGGTAAATGGTGTCGAACTGATTCCGCTCCATCAGCCGCAGGAGGTGCGGGAACTCCATGGTGATGATTCCGTCGCCCTTCAGCGCGATCTTCATGCCGGCGACGAAATCGTTGATGTCCGGCACATGCGCCAAAACGTTGTTGCCCAGGAGCAGGTCGGCGCAGAGTGCCTCGGCCGCCATCTTCCTGGCGGAATCGGCGCCAAAAAACTCCACGCGCGACTCGATGCCGCGCTTTTCCATCGCGACTTTCGCCACGTTCGCCGCCGGCTCGACCCCCAGCACCGGGACATTCCGCTGCTTGAAATATTGCAGGAGGTAACCGTCATTGCTGGCGATCTCCACGACCCGCGAGCGCGGGCCAAGGGCAAAACGCCGGATCATCATCTCGACGTACGCCTGCGCAGTGCTTCAGCCAACTCTCGGAATAGCTCGAAAAATACGCATACTGGCTGAAAATCTCGCTCGGGGTTTCAAACTCCTCCAACTGCACGAGCTTGCAGTCCCCGCAGACCCAGGCGTGCAGCGGATAGAATCGCTCCATCGCACGGAGCTGCGCGGCCTTCAAAAACGCATTGCTCGGCGGGGACATGCCCAGGTCGGCGAATGTCTCGGTGAGCCTCGCTCCACAAAACCGGCAGCAGGCGTCGGGCATCAATCCGCTCCCGCCAAAAACTCTTCAACCTGGTCCAAAGAAAACTTCCGCATGTCCCGGCGGTCGTTCCAGGCCTTGTACCAACTGACGGTCCACGCCAGCGCCGCGGGCAGGTCCGTCCTGGGCTGCCAACCCAATTGAGTTCGCGCCTTGGCGGCATCGAGCTTCAGCGACGTTGCTTCATGGAGTTGCCGCTCCGCGGACCGTTCCCATTGGGCATTGCCGCCCCACAGTTCCGCCACGCGCCCGGCAATCCAACCGACCGGCCGGCTGTCCTCGTCGCGCGGCCCGAAATTCCAGCCCTGGGCGAAATGCTGACCCTTTTCGGCCAGATGCTCCGCCAACGTCAGATACCCGGCGAGCGGATCCAGAACATGCTGCCAGGGGCGAATCGAATCGGGATTGCGGATAACGGCCGGCTTGTTTTGGGCAAAGGCCCGGATCATATCTGGAATGAGGCGGTCCTTCGCCCAATCGCCGCCGCCGATGACGTTCCCCGCCCGGGCCGACGCGACGGCCGGATGCGTGTCATGGAAATAGGAGCGGCGATAAGCGCTGGTGACCAGTTCCGCGCATCCCTTGGAGCTGGAATAGGGATCGTATCCGCCCATGGCCTCATCCTCGCGATATCCCTCGTGGCGCTCGCGATTTTCATAGCACTTGTCGCTGGTAACGACCACGACCGCCGAAACGCCCCCGCTGCCGCGGCGCACCGCTTCCAGAAGATGGACCGTTCCCATCACGTTGGTGGCGTACGTGGCGACCGGGTCCTGGTAGCCCTCGCGCACCAGCGGCTGAGCGGCCATGTGAATCACGATCTCGGCGTTTGCCTCGCCAACCGCCGCCGAGAGGCGGGGAAGGTCCCGAACATCCCCCACCGTGCCCGGCGCCCGATTCGCGCACGCCCGCCAGGCCATAAAGATTCGGGTCCGTCGGGGCAGGCAATGAATAGCCGGAAATTTCAGCCCCCAGCCGATTCAGCAGCAGGCAGAGCCACGCCCCCTTGAAGCCGGTATGGCCGGTGACAAACACTTTTCTGGATTTCCACCAAGAAGGGTTCATGACGTGCACGAGATCAATCCCAGACGCGCCACGGCGCCCGACCGCTGACCCACAACTCTTCAAGATGGTTCTTGTCCCGCAGCGTATCCATCGGCAGCCAGAAGTCATCGTGCTGATACGCCATAAGCTGGCCCTCCTGGGCCAGACGATGCATCGGCTCTCTTTCCCAGATGGTGGAGGGGCCTTGGATATAGTCGATCGCCTTGGGCGAAAGCACGAAGAACCCGCCGTTGATCCGCCCGCCGTCGCCCTGCGGCTTTTCGACGAATCGAGCGACGCGCGAGCCGGAAAGCTCGATCGAGCCGAACCGTCCCGGAGGCTGCACCGCCGTCACCGTCGCCAGTTTGCCGTGCGAGCGATGGAATGCGATGAGCTTAGCGATGTCGATGTTTCCCACGCCATCGCCATAGGTGAGGCAAAACGCCTCGTCGTTGTGAACATAACTGCCAATCGCTTTCACCCGGCCCCCGGTCTGCGTTTGCTCTCCCGTATCCACCAGCGTGACCCGCCACGGCTCGCTGTTGCGCTGATGCACCTCCGTCGTGTTCTTCTGCATGTCGATCGTGACGTCCGAGTTGTGCAGCCAATAGTTGGCGAAGTATTCCTTGATCAGATACCCGCGGTATCCAAGGCAGATGACGAAGTCGTAAATGCCGTGGGCACTGTACAGCTTCATGATGTGCCAGAGGATCGGCTTTCCGCCGATCTCGATCATCGGCTTGGGTCTGACCTGAGTCTCTTCGGAGATTCGCGTGCCGAGCCCGCCCGCCAGAATGACTGCTTTCATCGCCATGGAATCCGTTGGCGAATATTATCGACGGCGCAAGAAAATTAACAAGAAAGCCGAATGTGAATGTACGTCGGATTTTGGCCTTTCATGCGGCATTTGGCATTCGGCACTGGGCGTTCTATTATTCGCTTCTCCCGGCACTCACGATGTCCACGCCCCTGCGAATCTCCGTCGCCCTATGCACCTGCAACGGCGTCAAGCATCTGCCGGAGCAGTTGCAATCCCTCTTCAGCCAAACCCGCCAGCCGGACGAATTGATCGTCTTTGACGACGCTTCGGGCGACGGCTCGGCGGAGATCGTGCGCCGATTCGCCGAATCCGCCCCCTTTCCCGTTCGCCTGAGCGTCAATCCGCGCAACGTCGGCGCTACGGAAAATTTCCAGCAAGCCATCGCGGCGTGCGGCGGCGACGTCATCGCGCTGTGCGATCAGGATGACCTCTGGATGAGCCGCAAATTGCAGCTCGTCGAGGCGGAATTCATGCGCGAGAAAGACCTCGGTTTCGTTTTCACCGATGCCGAGATCTGCGGCGAAACCGGCGGTCCACTCGGTTACACTCTCTGGCAATCCGTGCGCTTCACTCCCCGTCTCCACCAGCGGGTGAATGGCGGCCACGCATTTGAAGTGATTTTGCGGAACAATATCGTGACGGGCGCGACCATGGCCTTCGCCTCGCGATTCAAATCGCTGGTTCTGCCGATCGATCCGCTCTGGTTCCATGACGGATGGATCGCCTTGCTGGTCTCCGCTTTCGCCCCGGTGCGGATCATTCGGCAATCCCTGATCCGCTACCGCCAGCATCCCGCTCAATCCGTCGGCGCCTTGCAACGAACGCTCTATCAGCAGTATCTGGCAGCAAAAAAAATGGATCGCCATGTCTTTGCCGATCACGCCCGCATGTACCAGGCCGCCCAGGCGCGTTTGGAATCCTGGCATGAACAACCGCTGCGGGATGGCAAGCTGTTGCCGGCGTTGGAGGGAAAAATCCGTCATTGCCGCATCCGGTCAGCCATGCGGCTTCGCCAGCGCAGCCGGCTGGCAAGCAGCATTGTGGAACTGCTCACGCTGCGCTATCGGCGCTATTCGCTCGGCTGGAAGAGCTTCGCGCAAGATCTTTTTCTATGAACGCAGCGACCTTGAATTCACCGGGCGGTCGCCCCTCCGTTGCCTTGTGTACGTGCAACGGCGAAAGGTTTCTCCGCGCTCAGCTTGATTCCATCGCCGCTCAAACCAGTGCGGTGAGTGAGATCGTCATCTGCGACGACTGTTCCACCGACACGACCGGGCGGATCGTCCGCGATTTCGCCGCCGCCTCCAGCATCCCCGTGCGATTCGAGATCAATCCCACGCGTCTGGGCGTGACACGGAATTTCGCAAAGGCCATCTCCCTTTGCACGGGCCAGATCATCTTCCTCTGCGATCAGGACGATATCTGGCGCCAGGACAAAGTTGCGAGCCTCGCCGCGTGCTTTACCGAGCCGGCCATCGGGCTGGCATTCTCCAACGCCGAGATGGTCCGGGAGGATCTTTCTTCCGCCGGGTACAATCTCTGGCAATCCATCTGGTTCGTTGCCGCCGAGCAACAGCGCGTCCGGTCGGGCGATGCCCTGCCGGTTTTGCTTCGACACTCGATTGCGGCCGGATCGACCCTCGCGTTCCGCGCCAGCCATCTTCCCCTGATCCTGCCGATTCCCGATCTGCCCCATTGTCACGACATTTGGATTACGCTTCTGATTGCGTGCGTCGCGGGCATTTGCCCACTGGATAAAAGCCTGGTTCGCCACCGCCTTCACGGGGCCAACACCGTCGGAATGCAAAACCACAACTTTTTGAGCCAAATCAGAATGGCCCGCCGGCAGATCAGCAGCGGCGCTTTCCAATTTGCGGCGGACCTGCACCAAGCGGCCCTAGATCGCCTTCGTCAATTAGCGGCCGGGGAAGCTGGATTCGATCGCAAATCCGCGCTTCTTGCCGAAAAGATTTCGCACTCCCGCATCCGTCAAAACATGCCCGGGTCCTGGCTCCGCCGCCTGCGGCCGATCGCGCGCGAATTGCGTGCCGGCAACTACCGCAAATACTCCTACGGATACAAATCCGTGCTCCAGGACCTGTTTTTGCGATAAACGGGCGGTAGAGTGTCGCATCAGCGCTTGATCGCTCTAATGAACATGTCCTCTGTTGCGGCAGCTTCGCGGTCAGGCCCCGGCACGAGAACCGGCATCTTTGGCGCCAATCGTCCGGACGAGCATCGTATCCAATTGGATTCGATCCGCGCCCTGGCCGTCATCCTGGTCATGATCCAGCACTTCGACCCCGGCACGATTCACTGGGTTGAGCTGGGCTTCGCCGGGGTGCGCGTCTTCTTCGTCCTGAGCGGATTCCTCATCACCGGCATCCTCCTTCGCGCCCGCCAGACCGCGGAGATCGACCGGATTTCAAAATGGCGCGTCCTGCGAAATTTCTACGCCCGCCGATTCCTGCGAATCTTTCCCGTCTATTACCTGGTGATTCTCCTGACCTGGCTGGCGGGCATCGGCCCCATGCGGGAAAGCGTCGGCTGGCATCTGAGCTATCTGTCCAACATCTATTTCTACCGGCGCGGAGACGGGAACTTTTCCGTGACACATCTCTGGTCGCTGGCCGTTGAAGAACAGTTCTATCTGCTTTGGCCATTGTTGATCCTATTCTTGCCGCGCAAATGGTTGGTGGGGGCGATCGTATCGGCGATCTGCATCGGCCCGCTTTTCCGGACGGCCATCGTGCTGCTGGGCGGAAACGCCTGGCAAGCCTCGGTGCTGATGCCGGCGTGCCTCGATGCCCTGGGGATGGGCGCACTTGTGGCCATCCTGAGTTTCCTCGGCCGCGATAAATTGAAACGCGGGCTCTTGAATGCGTCGCTCGCGCTCGGTGCTATCTTGTATCTTGGCAGCGCGGTCGCGGGTCACTTCAGCCATGCTGCTGCGTGGACCGTGCCCTACGGGGTTTCCGTCGCGCTCTGGTCCGCCTGGCTTATCGACGGAGCCTACAGCGGCATTGGCGGAACGATGGGAAGAATCCTCAGCTTCCGCCCGGCGGTCTATTTGGGAACCATCAGCTACGGCGTTTATCTCATCCATAATTTCGTTCCGGTCGAAGTGAACCGCGTGTTTGGCTTCTCGCCCGCTCATGAAATGCCGATGCCGATCCGGCCAATAATCATGTTTCTGGTAACGGTTCTCCTGGCGTCGCTGTCGTGGTACGGCTTCGAGCGGCCCATCAACGCGCTCAAGCGGTTTTTTCCGTATCGTCCGTCAGCGACGGTGGTAGCGGCGCAATAGAGCGGTCCGCGCATCGGCCGCACTTGTGCAAGGCCGCTTTCCCCCCTAAAATAGTTCTCTTTCCCACCGGTGCGCCAAAACGCCGGTTATCCAGGAGATTTGCCTTGATCATCGTCATGAATTCGCACGCGCCCCAGGCGGCCATCGACCGCGTGGTCAGCGAAATCCAACGCATGGGATGCCAGCCGCATCTCAGCCAGGGCCGATTCCGCACCGTCATCGGCGCGGTCGGGGAAGAGGGCCTGATTGACCAGAACCATCTGGCCTCCCTTGACGGCGTCGAAAAAGTCGTCCCCATCATGAAGCCCTACAAGCTCGCCAGCCGCGAGTTTCATGAGGATGATTCCATTGTCGAAGTCGGAGGGGGATCGGTTCCGAAGGTGAAGATCGGCGCCAACCATGCGGCGTGCATCGCCGGGCCGTGCGCCGTCGAAAACCAGGCGATGCTCAACCGCATCGCCCGGGAAGTGCGCGAGGGCGGGGCGACGATTCTCCGCGGCGGCGTTTACAAGCCTCGCACCAGCCCGTATTCGTTCCAGGGCCTCGGCGAACCGGGCCTGCGCTGGATGCGCGAATGCGGCGACGAACTGGGCATGCCCATCTGCATCGAGGTCATGGATACGCGCCAGGTCGAGCAAATGGAAAAGTACGTCGATTGCTTTCAGATCGGCGCTCGCAACATGCAGAATTTCGACCTCCTTCGCGAGGTGGGCAAGGCAAGGAAACCGGTCCTGCTCAAACGGGGTTTGGCCGCCAGCGTTAAAGACTGGCTGCTCTCCGCCGAATACGTTCTGAGCCAGGGCAATCGCGGGGTGATCCTGTGCGAGAGGGGCATCCGAACATTCGAGGACAGCGTGCGCTACTCGCTGGATGTCACGAGCATTCCAGTGTTGCAGGGCTGGACGCACCTGCCGGTGATCATCGATCCGAGCCATGCCGCGGGGAAGCGCGAGTACGTTCCCTCCATCGCCGCCGCCGGAATGGCCGCGGGCGCTCACGGCCTGATCGTCGAGGTCCATTACTGCCCCAGCGAAGCCCAATGCGACGGACCGCAGGCCTTGCTGCCGGAGACATTCAAGGAATTGATGAGGCAACTGCGGAAGATCGCCGCCCTGTTCAACAAGGAATTCGCTGAAGCGGGCGAAGCGGCGCGGACGTGATTTGAAAAAGTGCGAAATCCGAATGACGGAGTAAATTGCTCATGGATCGTATTCCTTTCGTAGCAGGCAATTGGAAGATGAACACCGCCAAGGCCGGGGCCGTTGAGTTGGCCAAGGCCGTGGCCAAGGGCGCCCCGCGTGGGGTTCAAGTCGGCATCGCCCCGCCGTTTGTTTATCTCGATGCGGTTGGGCAGGCGATTGCCGGGTCGCCGCTGGTTCTTGGCGCACAGGATGCGTATTTCGAGAAAAACGGCGCTTTCACGGGCGAGATTTCGGTGGAAATGCTTAAGGACCTCGGCGTGAGCTTCGCCCTGGCCGGCCACAGCGAACGG
Source organism: uncultured Phycisphaerales bacterium (assembly GCA_963783845.1). Classification (GTDB taxonomy): domain Bacteria; phylum Planctomycetota; class Phycisphaerae; order Tepidisphaerales; family Tepidisphaeraceae; genus PALSA-1353. Next base: position 76,938 of record CAWAPL010000016.1, on the reverse strand, counting down.
CGACACGTCCTCGGCGAGAATTCGGCCCTGATCGCCAAAAAGGCCCAGGCGATTTACGGCGGCGGGCTGACCCTCGTCCATTGCGTCGGCGAAAAAATCGAGCAGCGCGATGCCGGCCAAACCTTCGACGTCGTCGGCCGCCAACTCGAGGAATTGACCGCCGCGATCCAGGATCCGGGCCGACTGGTAATCGCCTACGAGCCGGTTTGGGCGATCGGCACCGGCCGCAATGCCACCGACGCCCAGGCGCAGGAGGTCCATGCCTATATTCGCCAGTCGATCGCCGGGCGTTGGAACAAGGATTTCGCCGATCGAGTGCGGATTCAGTACGGAGGCAGCATGAAGCCGGAAAACGCCCGCGGCCTGCTCGCCCAGCCGGACATCGATGGCGGGCTGGTCGGCGGAGCATCGTTGAAAGCCGACGGATTCCTGGCGATCGCCGCGGCTGCCCGATGACCCATCGCCTATGTGGGCGCTTGTTGATACGGAGACCCCATGCTCGTTCTATATTGGATCATGCTGCCGTTGTTCATGTTCGTGTCGTTCATCATGATCCTGCTGGTGCTGATTCAAAAAGGCCGGGGCGGCGGGCTGTCGAGCGCCTTTGGCGGGTCGGGCGGAAACACCGCCTTCGGCGCGAAGACCGGCGACGTGCTCACCTGGGCAACGAGCATCGTCTTCGCCCTGTTCGTGGCGCTGGCGGTGATCCTGAACCTGGTCTGCGACCGCATCGGCAGCCGCCCGCAGCCGACGCAACAAACGCAACAAGCGCCGGCTTCGCCGTCTCCATCAACGCCCGGCCGATAGGGCTGTAATCCTTTCACGGACGCAGAGCGCATGATCGTCAGCATGACCGGATTTGGAGACGCCGCCGCGGAGCGAGACGGAACCCACTATTCCGTCGAAATCCGCTCGCTCAACAACCGTTTCTTCAAGTCGATCATCAAGCTCCCCGACAACGTCAGCGGCCTGGAACCGGAAATCGAAACCGCCCTCCGCGAGGGCCTGGGCAGGGGCTCCATCACCTGCATCCTCAAGATGCGCAGCAACAGCGCCGAGGCGGCATACCACATCAACATTCCCGCCCTGACGGCTTATCTCCAGCAGCTCCAGCAGATCAAGGGCCTGGAGAAAACAGTCCAGATCGATCTGGCGAGCCTGGTGCAGCTTCCCGGCGTGTGTCAGGAACCCCGCGATGAAACCGACGAGATCGAGCGCCACGGCGATGTCATTCGCCAGCTTATCCGCGCCGCGATCGCCAAGCTGGCGGCCATGCGCGCAACGAAGGCAAGGCCCTGCAAGCCGATCTGCTCAAGCACACGAAAGCGATCGCATCTTTTCTATCGCAGATCCAAACCCGCGCCCCCAGCGTCATCGAGGACTACCATCGCAAGCTCACGCAGCGCGTGAACTTGCTGCTGAGCACGGCGGAGCTTCAGGTCAGCCAGGACGCTCTATTGAAGGAAATCGCCGTCTTCGCCGAGCGAGCCGACATCAGCGAGGAAATCCAGCGGCTGACCAGCCATCTGGAGTCTTTTGAGCAGGCGTGCCGGACCGACGAGCATGCGGGGCGAAAGCTGGATTTCATCGCCCAGGAAATGCTCCGCGAGGCCAACACCATCGCCAGCAAGGCCAACGACGCGGCGATCGCGCGGCACATCGTCGAGATCAAGGGAGCGATCGACCGCCTCAAGGAGCAAGTGCAGAACGTCGAGTAAATCGATAGCTCCCATGGCCATTCCACTCAAAAACTCCGGGCTCCTGATCATCCTGTGCGGCCCATCGGGCGTGGGCAAGAGCACGATCTCCCGCGACCTTTCCGAGAGATACGCCGTGAGTTACATCGTCAGCGCCACCACTCGCCCGAGGCGCGACGGCGACGACAAGGGCAAGCAATATCAGCACATCTCCAAGGAGGAATTCTTTCGCCGCCTCGAGGCCGACGAGTTCCTGGAATATGCGCAGAATTACGACGATTATTACGGAACGCCCAAGCATCCCGCGCTGGATTTGCTGGCCGCGGGCAAGGATATTCTTCTGGAAATCGACGTTCAGGGGCGCTGCAGGTGCGTTTTCAGTACCCGCAGTGCCTGGCGATCTTCGTTCTTCCGCCCGACGAGCCTACACTTCTGCATCGGCTAAAGTCCCGCGGGCGGGATAGCTCCGACGAAATCGCCAAACGCTTCCGCGCCGCCAAGCGGGAAATTCACATGGCCAAGGGAAGCCGGGCATTTGACTATATGGTGATTAACGACGATCTTCATCGCGCGGTTGAGGAAATCGTCAAGATCATCAAACACAAACGCGCGGAGGCTTTGCCTTTCCGCAACGGAGGCATCTGATCTATGATCGAAGCATTGAAGAGCGACGAAATCGTGGCCAAGGTCGGCGGGCGTTTCAAACTGACCGCCCTCATCCAAAAGCGCATGCTCGAACTGATGGACGGGGCTCGACCCCTGGTTGAGCGCGGCAACCTGACCGATCTTGAGGTCGCGATCCAGGAAGTCCTCCAGGACAAGATCGCCATCGATTATGAAGCCAGCGGCCTCCGCCCGCCGCTCACATAATCCGCGCGGCCTGCCGACTTGAGTCGGCAGGCAATGTGACCCCATGCCACCGACCCATGCCGATCCTCCCGTCCTGAAGCTCAAAGGCCGCGAGATCATTGTCGCCGTCTGTGGCGGGATCGCCGCGTACAAGGTGGCGGATATCGTCAGCGCGCTGGTGCAACTCGGGGCGGGCGTCACGGTCGCCATGACGAGCGAGGCCCAGAAGTTCGTCGCTCCCCTGACGTTCCAAGCCCTGTCCGCCCGACCCGTGCGCACCAGCATCTTCGAGCTGCCCGACAGTTCCGATCCCCAGCACATTGCCCTCACGGAGCGGGCCGATCTCATGCTCGTCGCCCCGGCCACGAATCACACCATCGCCAAGATCGCCGCGGGCCTGACGGACGATCTGGTCAGCCTCATGGTCTGCGCCGCGGCCTGCCCGGTGGTTTTCGCCCCGGCGATGAACCATCGAATGTGGCAGCACCCCATCGCCCAGGAAAACGTCGCCAAGCTGAAGGGGCTTGGCTACCGATTCATCGGCCCCGAGCCGGGCTGGCTTGCCTGCCGCAACGTGGGCCTCGGCCGCATGACCGAGCCCGAGGAAATCGTTGCCGAACTGGTCAAAATGCTCGGCGAGGTTGACGGTTCGCCGGCCAAGGCTTCGAAGAAAAACCAACGGTAATCCCGACGCTTTTTTGGACGCGCGGCTCTCGGCCCAGCGTCCCAGAGGTCCCGGATTGCTATCCAAGGCCTTGCCCATTACTATCCGTCACTCAATTTTCCGAGGAGTTTCAATGCCACAACCGCTCAAAATGATCTACGAAAACGACGCCCCGCTCGACGCCCTGAACGGCAAGACGGTCGCAATCCTTGGCTTCGGATCGCAGGGACACGCCCACAGCCTGAACCTCCGCGACAGCGGTATCAAAGTCGTCGTCGCCGAACTCAAGGACACCTTTAACTACAAGCTGGCCATTCAACATGGATTCGATCCGGTCGGCGTGGAGGATGCCGTCAAGGCGGGCGATCTCATCGTCCTGACCCTTCCCGACGAGGTTCAGCCCGGCGTGTACGCCAAGAGCATCGCCGCTCACCTCAAATCGGGCAAAGCCCTCGGCGCGACGCATGGCTTCAACATTCACTTCAAGACGATCGTTCCGCCCAAGGACGTGGATGTCGTCATGGTCGCGCCCAAAGGACCCGGACACCTGGTGCGAAGCGAATTCGAGCGCGGCGGCGGCGTTCCGTGTCTCCTGGCCGTGCATCAAAATGCCACGGGAAAGGCGCGCGAGATCGGCCTCGCCTGGCGCGCGGAATCGGCGGCGCTCGCAGCGGCGTCATCGAAACCACCTTCAAGGACGAATGCGAAACCGATCTGTTCGGCGAGCAGGCCGTCCTCTGCGGCGGACTTTCCGCGCTCCTCAAGGCCGGATTCGAAACCCTCACCGAAGCCGGCTATCCCGCCGAGATGGCCTACTTCGAATGCGTCCACGAGGTGAAGCTCATCGTCGATCTGATCTATCAGGGCGGCCTGGATTACATGCGATATTCCATCAGCAACACGGCCGAATACGGCGATCTGACGCGCGGCCCGCGCATCATCACGCCAGCCGTCAAAGCCGAGATGAAAAAGATTCTGGGGGAAATCACCAGCGGCCAATTCGCCAAGGAATGGCGGGCCGAATACGAAGGCGGCATGAAGAATTTCAAGCGTCTTTACGAGCAGGACAACAATCATCCCGTCGAGGTCACCGGCCGCCGGTTGCGCAAAATGATGCCCTGGCTGAAGGCGAAGGAACCGCCGAAGGGGTAGCGGTTTGGAGCCGTCAAAAACGAGCGATCACATCAGCTAATAACGAAGCCCCGGATTACACATCCCGGGGCTTCGCGAATTGAACTGCTGAGCTGCCTAGGCAGCTGCGTGGATCGCGGGAATCTCACCCGCGAACGCTGCCCATGGCAGCCCACGTACAGTCAGAATTGGTCACGGATCACCTCCTGTTCTTGCAGAGACGCACGCTGGATCGCGGCGCTCATCGGTTTTGCCAAGCCGTCGCGGACGCTCTTCCAAGGCGACTGTCGGCTCGGTTCGGGAACGATTTCGCAATCGTCCTGGGACACCGGCCTTAGTATGCGGATGAGACTTTCGCATCCGCCCTTGTACTGGCCCGCCGCCGGGCTCTCACTCCCGGAAACGCCTTTCCGGGAACATGGCCGCCGCCGAGGAGTACGTCGGCGAGCGACCCCCGCGATGGTTGCTGCCTGGCAGCCCCATCGCGGCCGTGACATATTATCTTTCAAAACGCGCATATTCAAACCCCGGCCGATACAATTGCTTTATGCCCGATTCAAAGGAATTGGTCGATCAAACCCTGCTGGAAATGCGCCGTCGATGCCTTTCCCTCGCCGCCGACCTCGATCGTCTCGACCGCGCCGGCAACAACGGTTCCGACCCCCGCCTGCGGCAAATGCGTGACGCCCTCGCGGTCTTGTTGGAATCCAGGGCCAACCGGGCCGAACGCATCCTTTCGATTTTTTCCGACAAGACTCCCCCACCGCCGCACGGGAAAAGATGAAACTGATCGACCCCCACATTCACTGCATCAGCCGAACGACGGACGACTACCAATTCATGGCCCGCTGCGGGGTGGTGGCGGTCTCCGAGCCGGCCTTCTGGGCGGGCTTCGACCGCAGTTCCGCTTCCAGCTTCGCCGATTATTTCCATCATCTGACCAACGTCGAACCCGCGCGTGCGGCCCGTTACGGCATTCAGCATTACTCCTGGCTCTGCATCAATGCCAAGGAAGCCGAAAACGTTTCGCTGGCTCGGGAGGTCATCAGCCTGATTCCTCGGATGCTGGATCACCCGCGCGTGCTGGGCATCGGCGAGATCGGCCTGAACAAGAACACCGCCAATGAGATCGCGATCTTTGAGGAGCAGGTTGACCTGGCGGCCGAACACAACCAGTTGATCCTGATTCACACGCCGCATCTCCAGGACAAGCACAAGGGGACGGCGATCATCACCGACATTTTGAAAAACGACGGGCGCATTGAACCGCAGCGGGCCCTGATCGATCATTGCGAGGAGCACACGATTCGCATGGCCCGCGAGGGCGGTTTCTGGTGCGGGCTGACGATTTACCCGCAGAGCAAGCTGACCCCGCAGCGCGGCGCGGACATCCTCGAGCAATTCGGCCCCGAGAGACTCTGCGTCAACAGCGCCAGCGACTGGGGCGAATCCGGCCCTCACACGCTCATCGACACCCTGCTCGAATACCGCCGCCGCGGCCACGGCGAGCAGGATGCAACCGAGATTTTTTACAACAACCCATGCAGGTTCTTTGGACAATGCCCGAAGTGGAAAATCCGGCCGGAAAATGCGAAATCCGAAACCAGAATGACCGCCTCTGACAAACCGCGCGACTTGCGGTAAAATGATCTCGTAAGGGGCAGGGGTGTGAGGCTCGAGGCTCGATTTTGATGCAGACGGCCTATCTGGAAATCAAGGATGCCAAGGGTCCGCGGCAAATTCCGCTCGACGGCGGACCGCTGACCATCGGGCGGAATTTCACCAACCTCCTGGTCATCGACGAGCCGGCCGCCAGCCGCTTCCACTGCATCATCGAAAAGGGCGCCGATGGATTTCACCTCCGCGATTTGGAATCCCGCAACGGCACCCTGCTCAACGGCCAGCCGGTCCACCAATCCCTGATCGTCAACGGCGACGTCGTGGCCATCGGTAAAACCGAGATGAAGCTGGTCGTCCCCGCCGTCAGTTCCACCGGCCCGGCGAACTCCAAGCAGCCCACCGACACCGCCATGGCCGAACTGGCGCATCTGGTCAGCGACGAGGAGGAATCCGAGGACAACAAGGACGCTCGGGCCGAGCCCGTCGTCGCCGCCAGCGAATGCGAACGCCAGCTCCGCGAGCGCGCCGAATCCCTGGCGGACAGGCCCTTCAACGATCGCCAGATTGCCCTGATCAACGCCCGCGGCAAAGTCGCTTATCCCGCCGACGCCAAAAAGGATGTCGGCGAAGCCATCACCGTTCTCCGGCTGATCATGCTCGTCTGTTTCCGCAGCCGCGCCACGGACATCCACATCGAACCGAAAACGGATGACGTGCACGTTCGCATCCGCATCGATGGAGCGATGTTGGACATCGTTCGGCTCAGCAAGGAACTGGGCGTGAAGCTCCTGTCGGCCGTGAAGGTGGTCAGCGACATCGACATCGCCCAGCGGAATATCGTGCAGGAAGGCCATTTCAGCGCCCGCGTCCCGACCCGGAAGAAAAGCGAAATGGCGGAGCGGCGCGTGGACTATCGCGTTAGTTTCGCCCCGGCGATGCACGGGCAGAAGCTGGTCATCCGCGTCCTGGACACGGCCAACGCCCCGCTGCATATCGACGATTTGCAACTTCCGTCCAAGGCCCGGGAAATCATCCGCCGGACCGGCGAGCAGGATGCGGGCATGATTCTCGTCTGCGGTCCCACGGGGTCGGGCAAAACCACCACGCTATACGCGATTCTGCGCGACATCGACATCACGCAGCGAAACGTCGTGACCATCGAAGACCCCGTGGAAATCCAGCTTGAAGGGGTGACGCAAATCCCCGTCAACGACGCCCAGGGCAACTCATTCTCGGCGATGCTGCGGAGCGTCCTGCGGCAAGATCCGGACGTGATCCTGGTGGGGGAAATCCGCGACGCCGAAACCGCCCGCGTCGCCGTTCAGGCCGGCATGACTGGACATCTCGTCTTCAGCACGGTTCACGCGCGCGACGCGATCAGCGGCATGTTTCGCCTGCTCGATCTGGGCGTCGAGCCGTACGTCGTCGCATCGGGGCTCCACGTCGTCCTCGCCCAGCGTCTGGTTCGCCAACTGTGTCCCCATTGCAAAGTCGCCAAGCCCCCCACCGCCGAGCAGGCCAAAAAGCTCGCCGCCATGGGCATCACCGGCGTCAAACAGGTTTTCCAGCCCAAGGGTTGCAAGAAATGCTTCGGCACGGGCCATTTCGGCCGCCGCGGCGTTTTCGAGATTCTCGTCGCCACGGCTAAGCTCCGCGATGCGCTGCTGAAAACTCCGACCATCGAAGGCTGCCGCCACGCCCTGTCCGCCGAGAACTACATCACGTTGGAGGACAGCGGCTACCGCCTGATCGCCGAGGGCGCCGCCGGGTTTGATGAGGTGGAGAAGACGATCGCATGACGGCGGCTCTGGCATTGATAGTGGATTTCGCGAATACCAAATCAAAACAGGAGCATCACAGTCGATCACACCTCGACGCGTTTCCGTGGGAAGGGTGAGTATACCGACCGAAGTCTGCCCATATTGACAAAATGTCGCACCCTGAGCAACTGTTCGCGTTTTGTTAGCCAAAATACATCGAAATATGTAAAAAATGACCGTTGTGGATTGCGGTTATCTCGGTAGCATTTGCGACGTTGAATGCATTTCTTCCGGTGTGCGTGTCCTTTCCGCCGGTTGGATTAACTATTCGTTGGCATGCGTTGCATCCGTGCTAACGCAATTGGTTGCGTCCGCGGTCAGGTTCGATGCAATGTTGGTCAGTTGGATGGGTTCGAGGCTTGAATCATCAAGCTGGCGATACAGGAGGCACCGTGAGAAAACGACTTTTGGGCATCTGCACCCTTGTTGTGGGCGCTGGGCTGGCGGGCTTGTTCTGGAGTCCATCCGCCCAAGCGGCAATTCTGGGACCTGAGAACACGACCACGCCAATCCCGTTGACTAGGACCGATTGGACGTCGAGTTTGGCGTTCCCGCAGTTTAATCCGTCCCTCGGAACCCTGCTCTCCGTCGAATTAGACCTCAGTGGCTCTCTTCAGACCACAATCACAATCACGAACACGTCGCTCAGCCCCTCATCCGGTACGGCAAACACTAATTCGCAGATGACCGTGCAAGATGGCGGCAGTAACCTGGTTGCACCCGAGCTTAACCTGCTTTCACCAAGCTATGGCTACAGTCTGGGTGGTGGTGACAGCGTCACGTCGGGTTTACTCACAGCCAGCGGCTCGTCCAGTAATTCATACACTCTCCCTGCTGTACTGGCTGAGTTCACTGGTGTGGGTTCGTTTGTTCTGCCCGCTTCTACGTTCACACAGACATTTCTTGCCAACACGGGCGGAAACACGAACGCCAGCCAAGTCACGAGCGACTCGCTGACGGGTTCGGTAACTTACACTTACTCCGTGCCCGAACCGGCCAGCTTGAGCCTCTTCGCCGTGGCGTTGCCGTTCCTGGCCGCCCGACGCCGGCGCACGGCTTGAAGCATCAAGGCCGCAACTGACAGAAATTTCAAGGCCACACGGAGTAGCCGTGTGGCTTTTTTCTTTCCCTGGCCGCATTGAGTCGGAGGACTCTTGTGCCCCCTCGGGCCATTCACTATCGGCCGCCTATTTCACGCCCAGACGGTCCTGGAGTTCCTCGACCAATTGCACGTCTTCCTTGAAAACCCGGTGCCAGGGAACGAAATTGCCGTTGGCTTCGCAGCGCTCGGATTCAATTTTGAATCGCAGGGAAATCGTCTTGTCGGCGATGATGTTGGCGTAGAAAGTCGTTCGGATGGTGACTTCGCCGCTCTTATACGAGCGGGTGATGGGGGCCGTCGCGAGGTATCCGGAGGCGGCGTCCATTTTGGCGATGTCGCTGTGGCGCGAAGTGACGGCATCCACCAGACGCTGCCACGCCGCTTGCTGGTCGAACTGCGGAAGGGACCTGGATGGTCAGCGAATTCCTGGCCGCGGGGCATTCGTAGGTGTCGTCCCAGGAGGGGTCCTTTTCCAGGCCGAAGTGAAGCTCCTGCTCATTGGCCTGGGCGGTGTCGGAATACACGGCCGTGCTGCCGCTGATGTACCCGTCCTTGCTGACCGTGACGTTGTAGCGGGTGCGGCGATTGAAGTCGAAGTTGTACGTCGCGGGCGTTGTACCGATCAGGTCGTCGTTGATCGTAACGGCGGCGCCGGGGGGATCGCTGGTGATGGATTTGTCCGCGGAGGCGCAACCTGTCAGAAACGCCGCGCAGAAGATAACTGTCCAATATACCGCTCGCATGGTGCTTGTGCCTTTCCTGGAGAAATCACCTCACGGCGCCGGGCGGCAATTCGGATTTATTGATTTCCTTCACCGCGGAGTTTTGCAGCGTCAATTTTTGGCCGGTCTGAAGTGTCCTTGAATACGACGGCGCCGCTGTCCATCTGGTCGATCTTGTCGGTGTAAAATGTCTTGCCGCCGGTGGGATCCTGGACCATGTAATAGTGCTGGCAGCCGCCTAGCAGTAAGAGGGCGGCGACGATGCTGATATGGCGGTAATTCATTATGTTTCCTCGATTTAGAGCCTCGAATTGAGTCGCACGGTTCCGCCCGGATGAAGCAACACGCAACGATTCAATCCGCCGCAGCAGAAGCCTACGCGCGACTTCGTTATTCACCGCTATACGATTTTCGGCTCGTTTACCGCGCCGGCTTTGGGCAAATAATCCGATGCGTTTTGGGCCGACAAATCGTGGCGGCGATCCCGGTGGGATTTCCGCGTCCGCCCTAGGCGATTTCACCTACGCGCAAATGAGGGCTTTCCCCGATGACCCGCCGAATTGAGTATGTTAGTATATGCTAATTACATGGAGGCGCTATGAATCGATGGCTCTTGGGTTTTGTCGCGGCTGTGCTCGGGACCCTCATGATCGAATCCGCGCGGCAAAACACCGCGATGCTGGCGCGGGCGGATCCGCCGGCGACGAAGCAGATTCGCTTCGGGGTGTATGATCCGCGGGCCGTGGCGGTGGCCTATGGGCGCTCGCAGGCCTTCAGGCGCCAACTCAACGAAAAACAGAAGGAAATGGAAATCGCCAAGGCCGCGCAGGATCAGGATAAGATCAAAGAACTGCAAGCTTGGGGACAAGACGGACAGATGCGGCTGCACCTTCAGGCTTTCGCCGGCGCACCCGTGGACGACATATTGGCGCAGGTGAAAGATCAACTGCCCAAGGTCGCCGACGCCGCTAACGTGCAAGTCATCAGCCTGCCGCCGGATTACACGAACCCGGACGTTGAAATCGTGGACATTACCGATGACCTGGTGAAGCTCTGGTCTCCCGATGCCAGGGCGCTGAAGATCATCGCCGACCTGAGACGAACCGCTCCATTGCCGATCGAGCAAATCGCGAAAATGGGGCCCAACGACTGAGCCGCCGGCCGATTGTGGCGGCGGTTCGCCAAATGCGCCACTTCCGATATAGCGGTTGTGGGCGCCGTTCGTGCTCGTTGCGTCCGCGTCGTGACAGGGGTATGGCAAAAAGGCTTATGACCCTGTTTTCCGCGTCCGGACCGTTTGTCTGGCCGACTCGGACAATTATTTCGGAATTCACAGCGCACACGTCGAGCTTTTCACTGCGGATCAAGTATAATGACCTTTTGGCCCTTCCATGAACGCCCTGCTGCTATACCCAAAATTCCCCGACACGTTCTGGAGTCTCAAATATGCCTTGAGATTCATCCGCAAGCGCGCGGCTATGCCGCCGCTGGGTCTTCTCACCGTGGCGGCCATGCTTCCGACAGCCTGGTCCAAGCGGCTGGTGGACGTGAACGTTTCGAGCCTGGACGAAAGCGATCTGGCGTGGGCGGACATCGTCCTGATCAGCGGCATGATCGTGCAGCAGGAATCGGCTTGCCAACTCATCGAGCGCTGCCGTCGCGCCGGCGTGAAGGTTGTGGCCGGCGGACCGCTGTTCACCGGCGATCCGGAACGATTCGCCCACGTCGATCATCTGATTTTGAATGAAGCGGAAGTGACGTTGCCGCTGTTCCTGGCGGACCTGGAGAATGGCCGGGCGCAGCACGTTTACCGCACGGACGAGTTCGCGGACGTGCGAAATACTCCCCCGCCGCTCTGGAGCATTGCCCACGTCCGCCGCTACGCGTCGATGAGCATCCAATTCTCGCGCGGCTGTCCGTTCGACTGCGAGTTCTGCAACGTCACGGCGATGTTTGGCCGGCGACCGCGAACCAAATCCACCGAGCAAATCCTCGGCGAGTTGGACAACTTGTATGAACTGGGCTGGCGCGGGCCGGTTTTCTTTGTCGATGACAACCTGATCGGCAACAAGAAGGAACTTAGAGCGCTGCTGCCGGCGCTGATCGAGTGGCGCAAAAAACGGCGCGGCTTCAATTTCAATACCCAGGTTTCGATCAATCTGGCGGACGATGAGCCGCTGATGGGCATGATGGCCGACGCGGGGTTCGATGCGGTCTTTATCGGAATTGAGACGCCGGACAACGACAGCCTGGTCGAGTGCAGCAAAATGCAGAACAAGAACCGGGACCTGGTGGCGGACGTGAAGCGCATCCAGCGCGCGGGGATGCAGGTGCAGGGCGGATTCATCGTCGGGTTCGACAGCGACCGGCCGTCGATCTTCCAGCGGCAAATCGACTTTATCCAAGCCAGCGGGATCGTGACGGCGATGGTGGGTCTTCTGCAGGCGCCTCCCGGAACGCGTTTGCTGGAGCGGATGCGGCGGGAAGGACGATTGCTCGGCTCCAGCACAGGCGACAACGTCGATGGCACGACGAACATTGCGCCGCTGATGGGCCTGCAGGCGCTTCGGGAGGGGTATCGCAGCATTTTGGCTCGCATCTATTCGCCGAAGAATTACTACGCGCGGATCCGCACGTTTTTGCGCGAGTTCCAGAGGCCGCGCGCAGGCAACCGCTGGGGCTGCAACGGCTTCTGGCTTTTGCGCGATCGGTGGTCAAATTGGGCGTGGTCGGCCGCGAGCGGTTTCACTTTTGGTACCTTCTTTTGTGGACGCTATTGCACCGTCCGCGGCTGTTCGGGCATGCGGTGACGCTGGCGATCTCGGGGTATCACTTTCGGCGGGTGTGCCAAACGCAGGCAACATGATCGGGGCGCGGGATTTGGCAGGCGCTTGCTCAAAGGCGCCGGTGGAGCGTCGGCAAAATCAGCCTTGAGGCCATTGAGACCAATGGCGCAGATCCGTCGCATCGGTGGGAATCGGCTGATAGGTGTCACCGGCACAGGGCTGAGAATTGCCGGGCCAGCACGCTTCAAGCCGGCAGAGCAAGCGCTGTTGCGTCGGCGCCGAGGGGTTAACACGTTCGACGAATATGCGACAGTTGCTGCTTAGGAAGCCCATTACCTCGCTTGCCAAGTACCGAGGGGCATAGCCCACGTTGGTGTGGTCGGCAGTCAGTAGCTGAATCGCATTGGAATCAACCGGGTTGTCACGCTGCGGTGAAGCGAAAAGCTCCTCGCCCGGTCGGAGCGAGAGGACGCGATGCTGCTGACTTTGATCCAAGTAGCGGAAACCGTGCATCCAGAAAAATGTGCGAAATACACCGTTGTCCTCGGTGCGAGTTGGGAACGAGAACAGACTCAATAGAATCGGTGGCGCGCCCACCACCGCTGCGCCAGGATGAGCATTGCGTCGGCATTCGAATCAAGTCCAAGGGATTGGAGGTAGCTCGGATAGAGCGGGTTTCAGGTCAGCGTACACGATAGCCGCATTTTTTAAACCAGCCTCGCGTATCCGCTGACGTTATGCTCGCGAATGCGCGGCCCGCCGCTTCTCCAAGGCGCTCTGGCGTGCGGGCTTCGGCTCGTCGCATCGCCTGCTTGACCTTCGACCAGCCAGGTTCGATCGGCGAGAAGTCCGGCGAGTACGGCGACAATCGCATCACCTTGGCGCCACGGGCCTCAATCGCTTCGACCACGCCGCTGGCCCGGTGAGGGGAGAGATTGTCCCAGACCACCACATCGCCCCGGTGTATGGCCGGCGCCAGCGACTCCGTCACAAATGTGCGAAAGACCTCGGAATCGGTTGGCGCTTCCACCGTCGCCTCGGCGACCGGCCCGTCCAACCGCAGCGCACCCAGCATCGTCAGCGTTTTCCAATGCCCGTGCGGAACGGCGCCAAGGACACGGCGACCGCAAGGAGCGCGTCCCCGGCTCGGAGTCAACGCCGTATTCGCTCCGCTTTCGTCGACGAAAACCAGCTTCCGCGCATCCATCCGGGCGATGCGAGATCGAAAGTCCTCCCGTAACGCCGTCACGCGCGGCGTGTCACGTTCGCAGGCATGCAAAGACTTTTTTTAAGCGGCAAGCCCAACGCCCGCAGAGCCCGACACATCGTGCTGCGGCTCACCGCTGGCCCCCCGGCCCCGACCAAGGCATCGCACAATTCGCTCAACGTGGAATCCGGCTTGCGCTCCACACACAGCCGCAACTGCTCCAGCTTCTGCCAGTCCAACACCGGTGGCGGCCCCTTGCCTTTTGGACGAGCCGCGGCCGAACCCGTTTCGGTCCAGCGCCGCCAGAGTTTGTTCACGAAAGACAGGCTTACGAAGAAATCTTGGGCGATTTCAGGCCGCGTGTCGATGGCCTCATTGCACGCCCGGACAATCCGTTGTCGCAGATCCAGAGAGTAGGCTTCCATGCCACACCTCCGGGAATAGTGTACACTGACCTGAAACCCGCTCTAGTCCGGTCTGCTGCTGGACATCAGGCGATTGGCGAAAAACGGAAACAAATCCCTGCTTCGATAAACTTCTGACAAAGTGGGGAAGGCCGGAAAAGGCTCAAAGTCCGCCTTCTGGGCTTCTTCGGCGCCCCGAATGTAAACAAATTCATAGAGACCTGGGAGGTCGCCAACGCCTGCAAACCAAGCGCACGACGGGATAATATCGCCGCGTCTCAGGCTGCTGCCATGCGGCGTACAGGGCTTGAAGTTGCTGCTGCGCCGTCTGCATCAATGCTCCAGGCGTAAGATTCTATCCCGATTCAGCCTCAAAAGAGCATACGCGAAATCACGGGCCGGTTTGGACATCCGCTCGTTCGGAACGCGGTCGATGATCGCCCAAAGCTCATCATCGCCGATCTTCCGCAGGCGATCAATCCACGCCATCCGTGCAGCCGGGCGGGGGTGCGTGACGCCATCGGCGGGTACGAGGGCAAATAAATCAAGAAGATGATCGGTCGCGATGTTCGTGACGCCCCAAGTCGCTTGCTCGAATAGGCCAAGGCGTCGCCGCCGCGGATGCCGTTGGCTGGCCCGTCCATGTTCCAGCAGGCCGTTTCGAGGCCGAAGAATGGAGTTGCCGCCTTCGGCGGCAATCGCTTTGGAGTTTCGCGCTCCAGCTCGAAACGCCGAACCACATGCCGCGGGACGCGGCGGCTCCGCTTTCGGTTCCTCAAGGCCGTCGGGAACATGGACGGGCCAGCCAAAGGCATCCGCGGCGGCGACGACTTCTCGCATTCGAGCCGGCGACTGCGGGCGTCACGAAGAATTCAACCGATCATCCTCTTCTTGATTTATTCGCCCTCGTTCCCGCCGATTCAATCACGCACCCGGCTTTTGGCGGCCATGCGCGAATCAGTGGAGAAACGAAAACATCCGCGTTAGGCTTGGTTGATATGACGATTTCTCCACTTGCCGGCAAGCCGGCTCCCAAGGAAATGCTGGTGGATTTGGCCCGGCTGGAACGGGAGTATTACGAGCGGCGGCCTGATCCGGCAGACGCGAATCAATTGGTCAGCTTCGGAACGAGCGGGCATCGCGGCTCGTCGCTGCGCGGGACGTTTACCGAGTCGCACGTTCTGGCCATCACGCAGGCGATTTGCGATTATCGCCGCGGTCGGAAAATCGACGGCCCGCTTTACATGGGCAAGGACACGCACGCGCTGTCCAGCCCGGCCCAACGCACCGCTCTGGAAGTCCTCGCGGCCAACGACGTGGAGACCGTCATCCAGGGCGACGACGGCGTGACGCCGACGCCGGTCGTTTCGCGGGCGATCATCGTTCACAATCGGGGTCGCAAAACCGCTCTGGCGGACGGCATCGTCGTCACGCCATCGCACAATCCGCCGGAGGACGGCGGGTTCAAATACAATCCGACGAACGGCGGCCCCGCCGACACCGACGTGACGGACTGGATTCAGGATCGCGCCAATGAATTGTTGCGCGGCGGCAACGCCGGCGCGAAGCGCGTTCCGTATGCCTCGGCGCTGAGGGCGACGACGACGCACGCGGAAGATTTTGTCTTGCCCTACGTCAATGACCTGCGGAACGTCGTGGACATGGAGGCCATTCGCGCAGCCGGTTTGAAGCTGGGCGTGGACCCGCTCGGCGGGGCGGCGTTGCCTTATTGGGAACCGATCAATTCCATTTACAAGCTGAACGTCACGGTGGTGAATCCGAGACTCGACCCGCAATTCGCGTTCATGACGGTTGACCACGACGGGAAAATCCGCATGGATTGCTCGAGTCCGTACGCGATGGCTAGGCTGGTCGGCCTCAAGGATGATTTCCGCGTCGCGTTCGCCAACGATCCCGACTCGGATCGGCACGGGATCGTCACGCCGTCGGCTGGGCTGATGAACCCCAACCATTTTCTCGCGGTGGCCATAGGATATCTGCTCGCGCATCGCCCGCGCTGGCCGGCAAAGGTGGCGGTCGGCAAGACGTTGGTCAGCAGCAGCATGATCGATCGGGTGGTGAGCAAGCTGGGCCGTCAACTGTGCGAAGTGCCGGTGGGCTTCAAATGGTTTGCGCCGGGGTTGTTCGACGGCACGGTTTGTTTCGGCGGCGAGGAAAGCGCCGGAGCCAGCTTTCTGCGGCTGGACGGCACGGTGTGGACGACGGACAAGGACGGCCCGATCATGGACTTGCTGGCGGCGGAAATCACCGCGCGCACCGGCAAAGATCCGGGTGAACATTATCGTGAGCTGACGGCCGAGTTCGGCACGCCGTATTACACGCGCATCGACGCGCCGGCGACCCCGCAGCAGAAGGCCAGCCTCGCCAAGCTGTCGCCCGAGGCCGTGAAGGAATCGAAGCTGGCGGGCGAGGCGATCACCGCCAAGCTGAGCCGCGCTCCGGGCAACGGCGCCGCCATCGGCGGTTTGAAGGTCGTAACGGCCGGCGGCTGGTTTGCCGCCCGTCCGTCCGGCACGGAGAATCTATACAAGATTTACGCCGAGAGTTTCCGGGGAGCGGATCATCTGGATCGCATCCTGGAGGAAGCTCAGAGGATTGTCAGCGATGCATTGGCGGCGGGGACTCGGTAAATGCGGTCCCCGGCCAGGACAACGGTGAAGGAAAGACCATGGGAAAACAAACACGAGATAGCCACCCGATATACGGCCTTCCATCCGCGGAAGTCGAGGGTTTCGATTCCCTGGCCGAGTTCGCGCTGGACATGCGCTGGTCGTGGAATCATGGGACCGACAAAGTGTGGCGGCAGCTTGATCCGGAACTGTGGGAACTGACGCATAACCCGTGGGTTGTTTTGCAGACGGTCTCGCGCGACCAGATCGAGCGCGTGCTGACGGACCCCGTATTTCGCAAAAGCGTTGATGGCCTGTTGCAGACCCGGCGGCAAGAGGCCAAGACGCCCGCGTGGTTTCAGCAGCATCATTCGCAGAGTCCTCTGACCTGTGTCGCTTATTTCAGCATGGAATTCATGTTGAGCGAGGCTTTGCCGATCTACTCGGGCGGGCTTGGCAACGTGGCCGGCGATCAACTCAAAGCCACCAGCGATCTGGGCGTCCCCGTGGTCGGCGTGGGACTGCTGTACCAGCAAGGCTATTTTCGCCAGATGATCGACAAAGCCGGAGAGCAACAGGCGCTGTTCCCGTATAACGACCCCGGACAGTTGCCCATCACGCCGCTGCGCCAAGCCAACGGCGAGTGGCTGCGGTTGGAAATCGCCTTGCCCGGTTATTCGGTCTGGCTGCGCGCCTGGCAGGTGCAGGTCGGCCGAGTAAAGCTGTATCTGCTGGACACCAATGACGCGGCGAACTATCCGGCTCATCGAGGGATTACCAGCGAGCTGTATGGCGGCGGCCCGGAGCTGCGCCTCAAGCAGGAACTGCTCCTGGGGATCGGCGGATGGCGGCTGCTCGGCGCGCTGGGCATCCGGCCGGAGGTCTGTCATCTGAACGAAGGTCATGCGGCGTTCGCGGTGCTGGAGCGCGCCCGCGGTTTCATGCAGGAGACCGGACAGAGCTTCGAGGTCGCATTGGCCGTCACTCGAGCGGGGAACCTTTTCACGACGCACACGGCGGTGGCGGCCGGCTTTGACCGTTTCGCTCCGGCCCTCATCGAGCAATATCTCGGGTGGTACGCCCAAGAACGGCTTGGCATAAGCGTTCACGATATACTGGCCCTGGGCCGGCAAAACCCGAACGACTCGTCGGAAAGTTTCAACATGGCGTATCTGGCGGTGCGTGGGAGCGGCGCGGTGAACGGGGTGAGCCGCCTGCACGGGAAGGTGAGCCGGCACATTTTCGGGCCACTGTTTCCGCGCTGGCCGGAGGACGAAGTGCCGGTCGGGCACGTGACCAACGGCGTCCACGTGCCGACGTGGGACTCGGCCGCCGCGGATGATCTTTGGACCGACATCTGTGGAAAGGACCGCTGGCTGGGGACGACGAAAGCCCTGGAGCAGAACATTCGCCGCGTCTCCGACACCAGCCTTTGGCAATTTCGCATCGCCGCCAGCAAGTCCCTTGTTGAATTCGCCCGGGGACGATTGTCCCGGCAACTGGCGTCGTTGGGCGCACCGCCGGAGGCGGTTGAGAGGGTGAAACATCTGTTTGACCCCAACGCATTGACGCTGGGTTTTGCGCGTCGCTTCGCAACGTACAAGAGACCGAACCTGCTGCTGCACGATCCGGCGCGTTTGCTGCGCCTGTTGAGTAATCCCCAGCGCCCGGTGCAACTGATCATCGCCGGCAAGGCCCATCCGGAGGACGGGGCGGGTCAGGCCTTGATCCATGAATGGATCAATTTCATCCACCGGCCGGAGGCCCGACCCCACGTCGTCTTCCTCAGCGACTACGACATGCTGTTGACGGAACACCTGGTGCAGGGCGTGGACGTTCGGATCAACACGCCGCGGCGACCGTGGGAGGCGAGCGGAACGAGCGGCATGAAGGTGCTGGTCAATGGAGGGATCAATCTGTCGGAATTGGACGGAT
This sequence comes from uncultured Phycisphaerales bacterium, assembly GCA_963783845.1. Classification (GTDB taxonomy): domain Bacteria; phylum Planctomycetota; class Phycisphaerae; order Tepidisphaerales; family Tepidisphaeraceae; genus PALSA-1353. The sequence continues at coordinate 58,371 of CAWAPL010000016.1, read as the reverse complement.
GGTGGGCGGAAGCCTACACGCCCGAAGTGGGGTGGGCGCTGGGGGACGGGCGGGAGCATGGCGACGATCCCGCCTGGGACGCGGCCGAAGCCGACGCGCTGTACGGCCTGCTGGAGCGGGAGGTGATCCCCGAGTTTTATGCCCGGGACGCAAGCGGCATTCCCACCGCATGGGTCAGGCGGATGCGGGAAAGCATGGCCCGGCTGACGCCGCGCTTCTGCGCCGACCGCACGGTGCGCCAGTACACCGAGCAACACTACCTGCCGGCTGCCGCCGCGTATCGTGAGCGCGCCGCCGATAACGGCGCGATCGGCCGGCAAATGGTCGATTGGCGGCACAGTCTGGAACAGAAATGGGCCACGGCACACTTCGGCGAAGTGAAAGTTGAAACTCTTGGCGAGCGGCACATATTCGGCGTTAAGGTCTGTCTCAATGAACTCGACCCCAATGCGGTGCGAGTCGAGCTTTACGCCGACGGAGCCAACGGTGGCGCCGCGATGCGGCAGGAGATGAAGCGCGCCGGCCAACCGGACGGCGGCAGCTACGTTTACCACGCCGCCGTGTCCGCGTCCCGCTCACCAGCCGACTATACGGCGCGAATCATACCGTGCTTCAGCGGCGTGGCGGTTCCGCTGGAAGCCCCTCAAATTTTGTGGCAGCGATGATTAAATGGAACATCGTTTATGCCGGGTTCAATCGGCGGAGGGGGATTCCTCGCGAACCAAAACGAAAATCGCTTCGGTGGCGTTGTGGTTGGGGTCGTCCTCGACGAATCGCCGCTCTTCGCTGTTGAGGCAAACCTTGCGCACAACTGAAATGCCCAGGCGGCGGCAGAGATCCTCCACGTCGAGAATCGAGGCGAATCGCCGATTCGGCGTGTCATACCAATCGAAACGGAATGAGCCATCCATTTTGGGCGATCGGCCTTCGCGCCAGAACATCTCGCGGAGCCGGCGATAAGCGAAATTCGGAAAGCTGACGATGGCCAGCCGGCCGATGCGAACGATTTCATTGAGAATTCGCTCGGTATCGGCGATGCATTGCAGGGCCTGGGAAAGGACAACCACGTCGAACTGATGATGTCGGAAAGCGGCGAGGGATTTCCCGACGTTGGCGTACACGACGTCCAGGCCGCGCTGCAAGCAGGAGATGATGGCATTGGGCTCGAGTTCGACTCCCATGCGTCGCCCGCCGCCGGCGCCGGAGAGCCGCGACAGCAGTTCGCCGTTGCCGCAGCCAAGGTCCAAAACGCTTTTGCCCAGCGGAATGAGGCCGAGAATGGCCAAATGGTCGGGACGGTTGCCATGGTAGATCGGCAGCGGCGTTAGCGCCGCCGGCGCCAGCGCGGCGGGCGTCGGGGGCTCCGGCAGCTCCTGAGCGTTGGCGGCGGAGGGAGTGCCGGAGGCCGTGCCGTCGAGAAATGCCCGGATCAATCCGCCGTAGATGTCCAGGTTGTCGGGCAGGAGAAACGCATCGTGTCCCGAGGACGTTTGCACCTCGCAGGAACTGACGGGCTTGTCCCTGTCGATCAGCGCATCGACGATCTGTTGGCTCTGATGCGTGGGAAAGAGCCAGTCGCTGGAGAAGCTGAGGACCAGCCACCGGCACGTCGCCGGGGCAAAGGCTTCGCTCAAGTCGGCGAGCGAGTGCCCCAGATCGAACAGGTCCAACATGAGAGAGAGGGTAACGTAGCTGTTGGCATCGAATCGCTCGACGAACTTGTCGCCCTGGTGGGCCAGATAGGCCCCGACGGAAAATCGCTTTTCGAAAGCGGTTTGGACCTGGTTCGGTCGCAGGCGGCTGGGGTCGAACTTGGCCGTCATCGCTTCCTGCGACAGGTAAGTGATGTGACCGAGCATGCGGGCGATGGCCAAACCGACGGCGGGTCCCGGCGGGTGATCGTAATAGTCGCCGCGGTGATAGTTCGGATCGCGCAGGATGGCGTTGCGAGCCACGACGTCAAACGCCAAGGCCTGACTGCTGAGCCGCGCCGCCGTGGCGATGAGGATGCAGGAATTGATGCGCTGTGGGTATCGGGTGGCCCAGAGCATGGCCTGCTGGCCGCCCATGGAGGCGCCGACCACGGCGTAAAGCCGCTCGATGCCCAGGTGATCCAGCAGGCGCCGATGCACCTCGATCGTGTCGCCGATGGTGACGGTGGGGAAAGTGGCGGCGTATCGGCGCTGGGTGGCGGGATTGATGGAGTTAGGCCCGGTCGTGCCGCGGCATCCGCCCAGAATGTTCGGACAGATCACGAAGTAGCGATCCGTGTCGATGGCCTTGGCGGGTCCGACGGCGATGTCCCACCAACCCGGCGAGTCGGCCGGGTCGTGCCGAGCCACGTGCGAATCCCCGCTGAGAGCGTGGCAAATCAACACGGCGTTGCTCCGCGCCGCATTGAGCGTTCCATACGTTTCGTAGGCAACAGTGACATGGGGAAGCTGCACGCCCAACTCCAGCTTCAGCGGTTGGGCGAAGGTCACCGATTGGGCGTGGGGAAGCGCGGCGGCGGAGCGAAGGCTGTCGCTGCTTTCAAAAATCGCTTTGTCGGAGCTTTCAGCTTCGTTCATATCGGCGATGCTCAATGCTCGCGTCGAGGCCGACGCGGCTAAACGGATTGTCGGGGCTTTCAGCTTCGTTCATGTCTGCGATGCCTTCAACGCCTGGTCCAGGTCGGCAATGATGTCGCGCACGTCCTCAATTCCGACGGAGAGGCGCACGAATTCCGGCGTCACGCCGGTCTGGGCCTGCTCCTCCGGCGTCAACTGCGAATGCGTCGTCGTCGCCGGATGGATGACGAGCGATTTGGCGTCGCCGATGTTGGCCAGGTGACTGAACAGTTTCACGTTGCGAATGAGTTTTTCGCCGGCGTTCTTGCCGCCCTTGATGCCGAACCCGACGATCGCGCCTTGCCCATCGGGCAGGTATTTCCTGACGTTGGCCGCATCGGGATGCTCGGGCAAGCCCGGATAATTCACCCAATCGACGGCCGGATGCTTCTGAAGGAACTGGGCCACGGCCAATGCGTTTTGGGAGTGGCGTTGCATGCGCAAGTGCAGCGTCTCCAAACCGAGGAGCGTGAGGAACGAGGCGAAGGGACTTTGGCAGGCGCCGGTGTCGCGTAGCCAATGCGTGCGGATGTAGATGATGTAGGCGATGTTGCCGATGGGGCGGAGCGCCTCTTCAAAGACAAGTCCGTGATACGACGGATCGGGAGCGGTGAATTCCGGCCATTTCTTGGGGTCCTTGGCCCAGGGGAATTTGGCGCTGTCAACGACCGCGCCGCCAACGTGGACGCCGTGGCCGCCGATGAACTTGGTGGTGGAATAGACGACGATGTCGAAGCCGTGCTCGATGGGGCGGAACAGCGCCGGGGTCAATGCGGTGTTATCGACGATCGCCGGCAGGCCGTGACGGTGCGCCAGATCGGTCAGCTTCCTGTAATCCGGCACGTCGTTCTTGGGATTGCCGGGGGTCTCCAGATAAACGGCCCGAGTGTTCTTGTCCACGAGCTTGGCGAGCGTGTCGGGTTTGGCCGGATCGAAGAATCGCACTTCGACGCCAAGCTGTTTGAAAGTCTGGGTAAAGAGGGTCCAGGCCCCGCCGTAAAGGCTCGTGGCGGAGATAAAATTCTGTCCGGAATGGACGATGGTCAGCAGAGCGGCGGTGATGGCGGCCTGGCCGGAGGCAAACGCCAAACCCCCCGCCCCACCGTCCAGCGCCGCCAGACGTTTTTCCAGCACGTCGTTGGTCGGGTTCATCAGGCGCGAGTAGATATTGCCAAATTCGCGCAGCCCGAAGAGATTCGCGGCATGCTCCGGACTTTTGAAGACGTACGAAGTCGTGGCGTAGATCGGGACGGCGCGGGCCGTGGTGGCGGGATCCACTTCCTGTCCCGCGTGCAGCGCCAGCGTGCCGAGGTGAAGAGACGGTGAATTAGCCATGAAGCGATTCCTTTCTGAACGGGAAATTGTTTGGGGAAGGCATTATAGCGATCGGCGAAGCCCAGAGAACCGAGCGGGGCCCCGCCGGCTCAATTTGGAAACTGAGCCGACCGCCGGTTGTTATTGTCCCGATCTTTGGGAACTCCCCGTTTCACCGGCCGTACCTGGGCTGAAGGCGTGTAGTATGTGTTCCGTTGGGTATACTCGCAACGTTGCGTGGCACGGCGGCGGCCGCTGTCACGCAGATTAGGGCTGTCATGGCACATGAGTCACCCGCTCAGGCGAGATCATTGACCCGTCAATCAGTCCAAGGGGGCAAGGCTAACGCTCCCTCGACAAAGCACCGCAGGCTTCGACGGCCACGACAAGCGGCGCAAGCCAAGTCATCGCCTCAGGTGCGAGATCCCCTCACGGTCGTGGGGATTGGGGCGTCGGCCGGAGGACTTGACCCCTGCCGGCGCTTCTTCACCGCGATGCCAAACGGCAGCGGGATGGCGTTCATCCTGGTTCAGCATTTGGACCCTGTGCATAAGAGCGAAATCGCATCCTTGCTGGGGCGCTGCACGAAGATGACGGTGCTGGAGGCCTCGAATGGAGTGCAGGTTGAACCCAATCACGTTTACGTGATCCCACCCAATCATGCGCTGACGATACGGAAGGGAAAGCTACGGCTAAGTAAGCCCGCCGAACCGCACGGCAAACGCATGCCGATCGACGTCTTTTTCCAATCCTTGGCCGCCGAATGCCAGGAACGCGGAATCGGAGTTATTTTTTCGGGCACGGGAAGTGACGGCACACTGGGGCTTCGGATGATCAAAGCCGCTGGTGGCCTGACGATTGCTCAAGACCCGCAAACGGCCGAACACGAAGGGATGCCGCGTAGCGCGATTGCAGGCGGGGTCGATCTCGTGCTGTCCGTGCCGGACATGCCCACGGCATTGATCAAGTACGCAAGACATCCCTATCTCCGCGGCCCCATCGAACCGGGGACCGTTTCCGAAGAGGGGCGCGATCAGTTCCAATCCATCCTCAGCCTGTTGAAGACGCGGGCCAAATTCGACTTCGGCAGCTACAAGCGCGGGACGCTCGGCCGCCGCGTGCAGCGGCGCATGAGCCTCCGGCACGTGATTCGGGTCGAGGACTATCTCGATCTTTTGCGCCGTGATGGCGACGAAGTCGACGCGCTGCTCAAAGACCTGCTCATTTGCGTCACCCATTTCTTTCGCGAACCCGAGGCGTGGAAAGTCCTTCAGGAGCAAGCCATCCGGACGCTGATCGCCGATAAGAACGAAGACCAGGCGATCCGCATCTGGGCCCCGGGGTGTGCCACGGGCGAAGAGGCCTATTCGATCGGCATGATTTTGCTGGATGAGCTTTCCGCCGCGGGCAAGAACTGTGGGATCAACATTTTCGCTTCAGACGTAAACCGGGAAGCATTTGCCACCGCGCGGTTGGGCTTGTATTCCGAGAGTGTCGCCGCCGAAGTTGGCCCTCAGCGTCTGCGGCGTTATTTCGTTCGCGAAGGCACGCAATGCCGCATCCGCAAAGAGCTGCGCGACGCCGTGGTCTTCGCCGAGCACAATCTGCTGTCGGACCCGCCGTTCTCCCGCCTCGATCTGATCTGCTGCCGCAATTTGATGATCTATCTGGACCCGTCGGCGCAGAAGAAAGTGATTTCCCTGTTTCACTATGCCCTGCGAGAGGGAGGATATCTGTTCCTGGGGAATGCCGAGACGGTGGGCGAGCGTCACGATCTGTTCCGAGCCGTGTCGCGTAAATGGCGTCTTTACCGGCGGATTGGACCCGCGCGGAACGAGCCGGTTGATATTCCACTCGACGGCGGCCGTGCCCCAACCCAGCCTCGGGCAACAAACCTCCCGCAACCGGCAACCGGCGCTCGTTTTACCGAACTGGCCCAGCAACTCATCCTGGATCGTCATGCGCCGACTTGCGTGGTGATCAACCAAAGGAATGAAATCCTCTATACCTGTGGACCGACCGAGAAGTATCTGAAACAGCCAGCCGGCGTCATGCAAACCGACCTGTTGAGGTGGGTGACGGATTCATTGCGGTCCAAATTGCGGGCGGCGCTGAAAAAAGTTCAGGGCAGTGAGCAGCCGGTGACTCTCTCGGCGGAGCGCATGCGCCGCGGCAATTCGACAGGTGTTTCGGAAATGACCCTCGAACCGCTGAAGACGCCGCGCCAGGCCGAAGGGTTGATATTGATCACGTTCCGCGACTCGGAAACCGGCGTGCATTCCCAGGCGGCGCCGGCCGTCGCCCAGAGCACGGCCGACGACGAATCACAGGTCCACCAGCTTGAGGACGAACTTAAGACCACGCGCAAGGGCCGTTCAAAGCAACATCGACCAAATTGCAGCCTCCAACGAGGAACTCAAGGCATCCAACGAGGAGGTCACTTCGGTCAACGAGGAACTGCAATCCACCAATGAAGAATTGGAAACGTCCAAGGAGGAGCTGCAATCGCTTAATGAGGAGCTTTCCACGGTCAACAGCCAGTTGCAGGTGAAAGTCGATGAGCTTGAGACCAAAACCAACGATCTGAACAACCTGCTGAGCAGCACCGACATCGCGACCATTTTTCTGGACCGCCAATTCCAGATCAAATGGTTCACCGCGCCGACGACTCGGCTTCTCAGGGTCCGGCCGGCGGACATGGGACGCCCCATCGGGGACTTTGCGCAGAAATTCACGGGCGGAGATCTGCTTGGCGACGCCGATCAAGTGTTGCACAAGTTGACGCCGATCGAGCGGGAAGTGCGAGGCCAGGACGGGTGCTGGTACCTGCGCCGAGTGCTGCCGTATCGGACGAGCGACAACCGAATCGATGGCGTGGTGATTACGTTCGTGAACGTTCAGCGCACTAAAATCGCCGAGGAGGGCGTGCGCCGGCTGGCCACCGTGCTCCGCGATTCCAACGACGCCGTCACGCTTCAAGACCTCAATGGGCGCATCCTCGGCTGGAACCACGGGGCGGAAATCATGCTTGGCTATACCGAGGCCGAGGCGATGCGGCTCAATGCCATGAAGGTGGTGCCTCGATCCAGGAGGTCGGAGTTGCGGGCCATCCTGGAGCAACTCAAGCGGGGCGAGAGAATTACCTCGTCGATGGAATCACAGCGCGTGTGCAAGGATGGCCATGTCATCGACGTATGGGTGACGGTAACAACGCTGCGTGATGAGGAGGGGCGGCCCATCGGGGTTGCCACCACCAAGCGCGACATCACGCAGCGGAAGCGGGATGAGGCGGCCTTGCGCGAACTCAATCAGGACCTGGAAAAGCGGATCGCCGAGCGCAGTGCGCTGGCCGAGAACCAGGCGCAGCGGCTGCGCGAGCTGGCGGCGCAGCTATTGGTGACGGAGGAGCAGGAGCGGCGGAGCCTGGCGGCGGACCTGCACGACAACCTCGTGCAAGTCCTGCACGTAATGAAAATGAAGCTTTCCGGGCTGCACTCCGCGAGGAAAGGCGACGGTCAAGGGCGACTGTTGCGCGAAATCGAGAAACTCCTGGGCCGAGCCAATCATGCGGCGCGATCTTTGAGCTATCAACTGAGCCCCCCCGTCCTGCACGAGTTGGGACTGGTCCCCGCGCTGGAATGGCTGGGCGAGGAAATGAAGCGCCTTTACCGGCTGGACGTGCGCGTGCAGAGTGACCACCTGGCAAAACCCATGGACGAGCGCACGCGGATTATGCTCTTCCGCGCGGTGCGCGAATTGCTCGTCAATGTCGCCAAGCATGCCGGCGTCCATCGCGCCACGGTGCGGATTCGTCGCAAGCCAGACAACGTCGTCACGGTCGTGGAGGATCACGGGGTTGGCTTCGATGCCAAGAGCGTGCACGACCCCAAAAAGACCCGCGGCCTTGGGTTGTTCAGCATCCGCGAACGCCTGAATTACCTGGGAGGCTCGATGGAAATTCGCTCGGCAGTCGGCAAGAAGACTATAATTACGATGACTATGCCGGTGGTGATGAAAGAACAAGGCGATGAGGAGACCCGGTCATGAGCATTCGCATTCTATTGGTGGACGATCACCGGATGTTCCGCGAGGGCTTGCGCCATCTTGGAGCGCGATGACAAATTCATGGTGGTGGGTGAAGCCTCCGACGGGCGTCAGGCCGTGGAAATGGCCGCCGGGGCGATGGCGCCCGACGTGGTCATCGTGGACATCGGGATGCCGGGACTTAACGGTGTGGACGCGACGCGGCAATTTCTCTTGAAAAACCAACAGTTGAAGGTGATAGCCCTGTCGGCGCATTCCGATCGGCGATTCGTCGCCGCCATGCTCGAGGCCGGCGCCAGCGCGTACGTGCTCAAGGAGGCGGCAAGCGACGAGATTCGGCGCGCCGTGCTGGCCGTGCATGCGGGCCGAAAATTCCTCTGTCCCGGAGTCGCCGGGGCAGTCATGGAGGATTTTGTGAGCGGTCATACTGCCGGCGGCGCCAGGCGACCTCGTACGCAATTGGCGGCGCGCGAACGCCAGATCGTGCAACTCCTCGCCGAAGGCAAGACCTCGAAAGAAGTGGCAAGCCTCCTGCACATTTCCGTCAAGACGGTGGAAACCCATCGACGCAACGTCATGAGCAAGCTCGAGCTACACGGCATTGCCTCATTGACCAAGTTCGCCATCCGGGAAGGGTTGACCTCCGCCGAAGATTGATGGCCGAAGGCGACGGCGCCCGTACCGGAATATCCCGCCTGAATTACTCATCTTTGTCGATGTTCACCAAAGAACCCGATTTGTAGGTTTTGAGGTGCGTTTCCCGTTGTCTGCTTAGGCGGGAGGGTAAATCGAGCGAAGATTCGCGGGAAGGGTTCGAATGGGGGCTTTTGCAACGGCGGCTGAGCGTGGTTGTGGTTGGCGCCGTTCACAGGAGCAAGCCTTGAAACAGCCTCAAACAGACGATTCAGTGGAGTTGATCCGAGATCTGTTCGAGGATTGCGTGCGCAGGCAACCTGGGCGTGATCTGCAGCATCTGGTTCATGCCCAATCCTATGTACGAGGTGGAATTCCGGGCGGCAGATCAGGGAGTGCAAATCCGGGCCTTGCTCAGTTCCGACCAATTCCGCATCGTCGAAAAATCGCTCTTTGAAGAACCGGCGTGAAATGCCCACGCAGCCCGCCGCGAAGGCAACAAGACGCGCTCATCAATCGCCTCCTTTCCCCTGGGAGCCGGTCGCGTCTTAATATTTCTTTAATCATTTCCACGTTCTGACGCCGCCGACGAAACCGATACCGGAATTCTCCGCCTCAAATACCCAATTCACCGGATGTCAGAGTTGAAGCGAACCTCCTAGCCTTCGGGTCGTAAAGGAGAACTATGAGCAAACGTCTCATCATGTGCGTTGAATTGGAACCACGGCCTAAACGTGTTGATGAACGGATCGATCGACCATAACAAGCAAGGAGCGATCATGCTGGTCCTATCGAGAAAAAGCTGCGAATCGGTGGTCGTTGGAGATCCAGCCGGCGGCATCGAGGAATCATTGAAGATCACCGTGCTGGCGATTGGCAGGGATAGAGTGCGGTTGGGCTTCGAGGCAGCCGACGGTGTTCCTGTCCATCGCTGGGAAGTATGGCATCGAATTCGCTCGAGCACGCGCCCCGAGGGCCGGCGAATGGTCCCCACGTCAGGCGATGTCCAATAAAGCGCCGCGTGCGGTGAGCCGAGTTCCTGCGGAACGGATTATCGAGCGAGTCCGAACTGGAGATAAAATGTCAATTTCCATGGAACGATTTGGATTAAATGAACAGCCATCGGAATCCGGGGCCTCGAGCGGATTGCCAAGCCTCGTATTTCCCTACCGGCTGCAATGCCGCGCGTGCGGCTTTGAGCCCAAAGACGCGATCACTCCCCCGGCGCGTTGCCTGAAGTGCGCCGGCCATTCCTGGGAGCGATTCCCACTTCCACGAAGCCTGCTGCTGAACGCCGACAGACGGGCCAACGATCGTTCAGCATTCCCTGACCAGGAAGATCGTGCCGGTGCTGTTCCTAAGCATCGGCCTGATCATGGCCGGGCACGCGTTCCTCACTCCCACTGCTGATAGTCATCGGGTTGGCGCGTGACATCCTGAACCTGTAGTTGACGCCCGACAACGCCCGCCCCTCCCCACGGCCAAATAGCCGGCGCAATGGCACTCGCCTTCGTCTTGGATTTGGTGAAGGTCTCGGTATTCTGTCGCCTAAAGATCGCCTAAACTACCGGGAATAGAGTCAATTTACAGGTGCAAACCATGGGAATCGAGCCGGAATTGCTTCGGAAGATCGACGCGTATTGGCGTGCCGCCAATTATCTGTCCGTCGGGCAGATATACCTTTACGACAATCCGCTTTTGCGCGAGCCGCTGAAGCCGGAGCACGTGAAGCACATGCTGCTGGGGCACTGGGGCACGACGCCGGGGCAGAATTTCATTTACGTTCACTTGAACCGGGCCATCAAGAAGTACGACCTGAATATGATTTACGTCTCCGGTCCGGGACATGGGGGTCCGGCGCTGGTGGGCAATACCTACCTCGAAGGCACTTACAGCGAGGTCTATCCCAATATCACGCAGGATGAGGCGGGCTTGAAGAAGCTGTTTACGCAGTTCTCATTCCCGGGAGGGATCCCCAGCCATGTTTCGCCGGAGTGTCCGGGATCGATTCACGAAGGCGGCGAGCTCGGCTACTCGATCAGCCATTCTTTTGGCGCGGTGTTCGACAACCCGGATTTGATCGTGGCGTGCGTAGTCGGCGATGGAGAAGCCGAGACCGGACCTCTGGCGACGGCCTGGCACTCGAACAAATTCCTGAACCCCGCGACCGACGGCGCGGTCCTGCCGATTCTGCACCTCAACGGCTACAAGATCGCCAATCCGACGATCCTGGCGCGCATTCCGCAAAGCGAACTTCAGAAGCTGCTGGAAGGCTGCGGCTGGACGCCGTATTTCGTGGAGGGGCATGAACCGGAGAAGATGCACCGGGCGATGGCGGCGGCGCTGGACACGGCCATCGAGCGAATCGAGCAGATTCAGCGTGACGCGCGCACAAAGGGCGAGACAAGCCGCCCGCTGTGGCCGATGATCGTGCTGAAAAGTCCCAAGGGGTGGACCGGTCCGAAAGTCGTCGATGGATTGCCGGTGGAGGGAACGTTCCGTTCGCATCAGGCCCGCTGTCGGACCCGCGAAAGAATCCGGAGCATCTTGCACAGTTGCAAGAATGGCTGAAGAGCTACAAGCCCGAAGAACTCTTCGATGAGGCGGGGAAATTCCGCGCGGAGCTGGCGGAACTCGCGCCCAAGGGCGATCGGCGGATGGGGGCCAATCCGCACGCCAATGGCGGCCTGTTGTTGCGCGATCTGCGCATGCCGGATTTTCGCGAGTATGCCGTGCAAGTGCCGTCCCCCGGCGGCGTCGAGGCCGAGGATACCGCCGTGCTGGGCAAGTTCATCCGCGATATCATCCGGTTGAATCAGGACGCGCACAACTTCCGGGTGTTCGGCCCGGACGAAACGTTGTCGAATCGGCTCAACGCTATTTTTGAAGCCACCAAGCGCCAGTGGGAGGGGCAGACCCTGGCAACCGACGAATTCCTCGCGCCCGACGGCCGTGTGATGGAAGTGCTCAGCGAGCACCAGTGCGAAGGCTGGTTGGAGGGGTATTTGCTCACCGGGCGGCACGGACTGTTCAATTGTTACGAGGCGTTCATCCACATCATCGATTCGATGTTCAACCAGCACGTCAAGTGGCTGAAAGTCACGGCCCACCTGCCCTGGCGGCGCAAGATCGCGTCGTTGAACTATCTGCTGGCATCTCACGTTTGGCGGCAGGATCACAACGGTTTTACGCATCAAGACCCCGGCTTCATCGATCACGTCGTCAACAAAAAAGCGGAGATCGTCCGGGTTTATCTGCCGCCCGACGCCAATTGCCTCCTGTCGATCATGGACCACTGCCTGCGGAGCCGGCATTACGTCAACGTGGTGATTGCCGGAAAACATCCGGCCCCGCAATGGCTGTCGATGGAAGCGGCGGTTCGCCACTGCACCGAGGGCATCGGCATCTGGGAATGGGCCAGTAATGACCGGGGCGCCGAGCCGGACGTCGTGATGGCCTGCGCCGGCGACGTGCCGACGCTGGAAACGCTGGCGGCGGTTTCGATGCTGCGCAAATCCCTGCCGGAGCTGAAGATTCGCGTGGTGAATGTCGTCGATCTCATGAAGCTGCAGCCGAGCACCGAGCATCCACATGGGCTGAACGACAAGGATTTCGATTCGCTGTTCACGAGAGACAAGCCGGTCATCTTCGCGTTCCACGGATACCCCTGGCTGATTCACCGCCTGACGTATCGCCGCACGAACCATAACAACCTGCACGTGCGCGGCTACAAGGAAGAGGGAACGATCACCACGGCTTTCGACATGACCGTGCTGAACGATATGGACCGTTTCCACCTGGTTCGGGACGCGATCGACCGTCTGCCGCAACTGGCCGGCAAGGCGGATTACCTCAAGCAGGAAATGGACGACAAGCTCGTGGAGCACAAGGAATACATTTGCAAAAACGGCATGGATATGCCGGAGATCCGCGAGTGGAAATGGTCGGTGGACCCGGATGCGTCCCACGGGCGGCGGTGAAATCATGAGCGAAGGATTGGTTCTCACCGTCAACGCCGGGTCTTCCAGCATCAAGTTCGCGGTCTTTACGGCCGGGGATTCGCCGCAGCGAATCCTCAATGGGCAAGTGGAACGGATCGGCAACCCCGATACCCAGCTCATCGCCAAACACTGCGGAACGGCCCAAGAGGATCGAATCCCGATCCACGCCAAATCGCATCAAACGGCCACGGAACCGATAGCCGGATACATCCGCCGGAAACTCGGCCGGGAAGCGATCGCGGCCATCGGGCATCGGGTGGTCCACGGCGGCATTCATCTGCTGGAACACCGTCCGGTCACGCCCGAATTGATCGCGGAGCTTCGTCGAGTCCAACCGCTCGACGTGACGCATCTCCCGCGCGAGATCGCGCTGATCGAGGGTTTTCACCAGGCATTTCCGGCGATTCCCCAGATCGCTTGTTTCGACACGGCCTTTCACCGCAACCTGCCGCTGGTTGCCCAACTGCTCCCGATCCCGCGCCGCTATCATGACGCGGGCGTGCGGCGCTTCGGGTTCCACGGCCTGTCGTACACGTACCTGATGAGCGAACTGGCCACGGTGGCCGGCCCGGAGGTTGCCAACGGCCGCGTCATCCTCGCTCATCTCGGATCGGGGGCGAGCATGGCGGCGGTGCGTGGCGGCAAGGCGATCGATACAACCATGGCTTTCACGCCGACGTCGGGATTGGTCATGGGAACCCGGCCCGGCGATCTGGACCCTGGGCTGCTCGTCTACCTGATGAAGGAAGAAAAACTTTCCGCCCAGGCCATGGACGAGTTCATCGCCCGCCGCTGCGGACTGCTGGGCGTTTCGGAAACGAGTTCCGACATGCGCGATCTTTTTGCGGCGCGAGCCACCGATCCTCGCGCCGCCGAGGCGATCGAGTTGTTCTGCTACCAAGCCAAAAAATGTCTTTGCGCTCGCGGCGACGCTCGGGGGGCTGGACACGATCGTCTTCGCGGGCGGCATCGGAGAACACTCGCCGCAAGTGCGCGCGGGGATCTGTGACGGGTTGGATTTTCTGGGCCTGAAACTTGATGGGTCGCGCAATTCGCGCGGGGACGAATTTATTTCCGCGGAGCAAAGCCGGATCGGCATTCGAATCATCCCGACGGATGAAGAAATCGTGATTGTCCGGATCGTCCGGTCGATCTTGGGAGATTCAAGATCGTCGCGATAACGTTGATGCGAGGACACAGACATTTGCCGGCCGCGCGGGGGAAGCGGCGGCAATAAAAAAACCGCGGGGATTAGCCCGCGGATTCTTCATCTCAAATGCTTCGAGAATCCCAGCTTACACGGATCGCCGACGGCGGGCCAAGACGCCCAGACCCGCAACCACGAGCAGGCCGGCCGATGCCGGTTCCGGAACGCTATCCTCGCCGGTGAGCGTGATGCCGTTGGCGGCCGCGTAGGCGTCCACCGCGGCCCAGACGCCCGCAGGCACCTGAACATCCCCTAACGTGGCCGACTTGTTGAGGTTGCTGACCAAGTCGGTGAAATCGTTGCCGTTGACCGAGCCGCTGTACTCGAAGTCGCCATCATCCCAGCCCACCGGATTGCCGTTGGGTAGGAACGACTTGTTTAAGTTGCCGACCAGGATGGTGAAGTCGTTGCCGGTGACCGAGCCGTTGAGAAGGGCATCGCCGAGCAGCGTGTATTTGATTTCGATCTGGCCGGAGGTGAGGCCTGCGACGATGCCTTCGGCTCCATCGGCATAGCCCAGGGCGTAGCCGGAATCGACACCGGACCCGGTGCTGCCACTGGTGATGATGCCGGTGGTGCCGTTCCATGCTCCGCCGTTGCGGCCGCTGGTCAAATATCCGCGGACCGTTGAATCAGCGGTGGCGCTGGACCCAGAGTAGCCGTAGATCATTTGGTTATTACCCAAATCCATGTTCCCACTGCCGCTGATCGACAATGACGAAAGCGTTTCATTGCCGGTATTGGCAGCCAGTTGAAGCGTGCCGCCGGTGATCGCAACGCTGCCGTTCGCCGGCAAAGCCCCGGCGGCGCCGATCACCAGCTTGCCGGCGCTGACGTTCGTTCCGCCGGAATAGGAATTGGATCCGTTCAGCGTGACCGTGCTGTTTCCGGGGGTGGACACGGAGAATCCGCCGCTGATCCCGCCGTTGACGACGATATTGCCGTCGGCGTTGATATTCACGTTCTTCTGAAGCGCCAAATTGACGTTGATGGTTTGGGTGCTGCTGCTGTTGTTGACGATGTCGCCGTTCAGGTTGATGGCATTGCCGCCCAGAACAAACGCGCCCGAACTGGCGTCGAATTGCATGCCGTTGAACTGAGTGTTGGCCGTGAAATTATTGTTATTGCTCAACCGCGTGGTTCCCGCGAATTCCAGCAGCGAGCCGGCAGCCGGGGCCGTGCCGCCCCAATTCGCGCCCGTGGTCCAATTGTCGTCCGAACCGCCGCCGTTCCAAATTGGAGGCGCCGCCGACTCCGGGGCGAACTGGACCCCGCCGAATTCCGTGTTGGGGCCGGCCGTGGCCAGGGTGGTGGGACTTCCAAACGTCCCCGCGCCCGATGTCCCGCTGGTGAACGTGAACACGTCGGAGATCAGCGAGTTCTCCGCCGAGATGCCGCTGCTCGTGCCGTCCGTCGCATAAAGGGTGACGGTGCTGCCGCTTTGCACCCCGGTGAGTCCGTCATAAGAGTCGCCCGACAGCGTCGCGGAGTTCGTCCAGGCGCCGCCGCTTAGCGTCCATTCCTGCAGACCATAGGTTCCGTCGGCGAGGAAAAGGGTCGTCGGGTTGGCGAAGAAAAAGGCGAAGGGGTTGTACGTCCCCTGGACCGTGCCGCTGAGCCCGGTCAGGCCGGTGGCCCCGCCGGCGCCGGAGGTCGTCGGTGTTCCCGTTCCGTCCGAGAAGATGCCGGTGTGTGACGAACTGTTGGCGGAGGTGTACAACTGGTTGGAGCCGGTGGGCGACACCGCCGCGGGGGCGATGATCACGTCGCGGCTATTTCGGGTGTTAAGCGTGACCTCGCTGCCCGAGCCGATCGTGCTGCCCGTCGGCATCGCAGCAACCTCATTCGCGCCCGCCAACCAAATTTCCGTGCCATCGGTGGACGTGGCGCTGCGGGTGTTGTTTCCGCTCTCCAAATTGCTCGTCGTGGAGGTATTGATCGTCCCCGCGGCGTTGATCAAGCCGACGGTGGAATTTCCCTGTACCGTGCCGCCGACGCCGACATCATATCCGGCCACGACCAGGTACTGACCGTTGGTCGAGAGATTCAAAGCTCCTTCGGAGCCGGCCGTGCCGCTCATGGTGAGAGGATTATTCGAGCCGCTGGCCGTGGTTGGCAGGTCCATCGGTCATAACGGCGCCGCCGCCCGTGGTGAATTCATCAAGCTGCACCGCCGTTCCCGTGCTTGTCAGCGTCGAATGGCTCCCGGTGAGTCCCACCTGCAAAACGACCAAATCTCCTGCGGTATATTGGCCGAATGCTCTGGCCGCGGCCGCGTTCGCCGCCGCCACAATTAACGCTGTACCGACTTTGCGGATGCTTCTGCTCATTCGCTTCCTCCATCTTGTAGTAAGAGTTTGTTGGTGCGAAAACCGTGGCTCGCCCGAGCCATCATATTGCCCCGACATCGGGCGGGTTAAAATAGCCAGCGGTGCGTCTCCGGTGATGAGCGTTTGGAAAATAAACGGTTAATCTCCCTTAGCATTCGATTCCATCATGAAAGCCGATGCGACGGAAACAGCCAGGTCGAGCCATGGCCTTTCATCTCGTTTCGGCGAGCTTATGCAAGTGAAAACGAAATCCTAATCTGCTCTTAATGCCGGGTGCGCAGAATCCCGCCGCCCATATGGACGAAATCACTCAACCGGGGACCGCATGAGGCACAGAATCGTCCGGACGGGCGCTTTCACGCTCGTCGAATTGCTGGTTGTCATTGGGATTATCGCGATTCTTATCGGTGTTTTACTGCCGGCGCTGAGCAAGGCGCGGAAACAGGCGCAGCTCGTCCAATGCATGAGCAACCTTCGTCAATGGGGCCAGGGTTGGGTGATGTATTGTGACGCAAATAAGGGTGCGATGCCGCTGGACGGCCCTGAGGGCAGCGATCACAATTCGAACATCATCGGTCCCGCGGGCAGTCTCAACAGCATGGATATCGTGCAGGGGATCAATGACCCGCAATTGTGGTACAACGCCATCCCCGGCATGATCAACAACAAGTCCTATTACCAATTGCTGCTCGATGACCAAAACTCGGGCATACACCTCCCAGCCGCCGGCGATAACAGCATTTGGGTGTGTCCGGCCGACGGGCCCCCGCAGGCGCTGGATGTCAACGGCAGCACCACCTACAACGGCGGAGATAACGTCTTTGGCAACTATTTTCTGCTCTGGGCCTTCGACCCCACCGGTGCGCTCCGGTCCGTCGGCGCCAGCAGCGCTAACTATATCCAGGTCAAGTCGTATATGTCCTTCGTGATGAATTCCCAGATTTTTGGCGCGTCCACGACCGGCTCGCCCAAGTTCAGCCAGTTGCGCCCTAGCAGTCTGGTTGTGTTGATGACCGAGCGGCTCAACGAAGCCGGGGAATACGCCATTCCCGTCGTGCAGACCTTCGGGAAACAAAACCCCAGCATGAAAACGCATATCGTTTCCGGCGGATACAACAACAACATCGCTCAGCTCAAGGCGGATCTGAAGCGATTTCCGACCGTCCATAGCGTTGCCGGCGTTCCCGGCGGCAACGTCTTGTTTGCCGACGGACACGTGCAGTTTTTCGGTTGGCTCGATGTGCAGGGGAACCCAAACAACAACAATAACGCCGACATCAATCAATATAACAAGATTATCTGGGATCCTTACGGCCCGGACGCTTATCACTTGAGCAATTGAACGTGAATCGAACGCTTGTTGAACTTCCGCAATGAGATCGCGCCCATCCTCGATTCCCACCGATAGTCGAACGAATCCGTCATCATTGCCGATTTCGCCGCGCCCGCCGTTCGTGGGGAAGGTCACAGCCTTTAATGCATCAGGTTTGACAAGATTTGAATCGACGAACGGCGCGTGATAGAAGCCGCGAAGCAAACTCAAATTTGAGCGGATCGATGGACTACGTGCAACTCGGTAAAACCGGCCTGAAAGTTTCGCGCATCTGCCTCGGCTGCATGAGCTATGGCGTTCCGGAGCGCGGAAGTCACCTGTGGACATTGAACGACGAACAAAGTCGGCCCTTCATGAAGAAGTCGCTCGAAGCCGGCATCAACTTCTTCGACACCGCCAACGTCTATTCCGACGGAACCAGCGAGGAGATCGTCGGACGGGCCCTGCGCGATTTCACCAGGCGGGACGACGTGGTGCTGGCCACGAAGGTCCATGGCCAGATGCGAGCGGACCCCAACGGGCGGGGTCTGTCGCGCAAGGCGATCCTCACGGAGATCGACCACAGTCTGCGCCGTCTCGGAACCGACTACGTTGATCTCTACCAGACCCACCGCTGGGACTACCAAACGCCCATCGAAGAAACGCTCGAAGCCCTGCACGACGTGGTGAAGGCGGGCAAGGCTCGCTACGTCGGAGCCAGCAGCATGTACGCCTGGCAGTTCTGCAAAGCCCTCTATCTGGCCGACAGGCACGGCTGGACGCGCTTCGTCTCCATGCAGAACCATTACAACCTTCTCTATCGCGAAGAGGAGCGGGAAATGATCAAGCTCTGCCAGGCCGAGGGCGTCGGCGTCATTCCCTGGAGCCCGCTGGCCCGCGGGCGGCTGGCCCGGCCCTGGGAGCAAAAGGGAAGCACCGAGCGCGCCGGCACGGACGAATTTGGAAAAACGCTTTACGCCAAGACCGAAGCCTCCGACAAAGCCGTCGTCGATCGCGTCGGCGAAATCGCCCGCCGGCGCAACATCCCCCAGGCTCAGGTGGCGCTCGCCTGGATGCTTCAAAAACCGTACATCACCTCGCCGATTGTCGGCATGACAAAACCGCATCACCTGGACGACGCGCTGGCGGCGTTAGGCATAAAACTTTCCGCCGACGAGGTGGCGCGCCTGGAGGAGGCGTACGTTCCGCACGGGGTGCTCGGGTTTGAATAGCAGTACGCTGACCGGTCCACAGCGCTAACAAAGCCCAGGGATGGCCATCCCTGGGCTTTCGCCCGATTAAGCCAGCCACAACGATCTGATCCACCGATCATTCACCGATTGACCAGCATCCCCTCGGCCATCAGGCCCGGCCCAAGCCCGATCGCAACACACGGCCCGGAAACTTCACCCATCATCTGCCGCAAAATAAACAGCACCGTCGCCGAGGACATATTGCCGTGCCTGGCCAGCACGCTTCTGGAGAATCGCAAATCCCGCTTCTCAAGATCCAGCGCTTCGGCAACGGCCGAAAGAATTTTGGGTCCGCCGGGATGAATGGCCCACCCGGCGACATCGGACAACTTCAGGTCGTGCCGGGCCAGCCAGGATTCGCACCAGCCGCGAAGATGGCGGCGGATCATCTCCGGCACGCCGGCGGAGAGCGTCATTTCAAAACCATGATCGCCGATCTTCCAGGTCATCGCATCCTGAGAATCCGGAAGGAGGTAACTGGAAAAGTCGTCCAGACGGCAGGCCCCAACGCAGGCGGTCGAATCGCGGCCATTGGATTCTCGGGCATCGGGATCGCGGCCGACCACGGCGGCGGCGGCCCCATCGGCAAACAGCGCGTTGGCCACCAGCTTGCCCGGATCGGCGCCGTACGCCAGGTGCAGGCTGCACAGTTCCACGCAGCAGACCAGCACGCGGGCGTCGAGTTCGGCGGCGGCATCCCGCGCCGCGGCCAGGGCGTTGAACGCCGCATGACAACCCATGAAGCCCACGTGCAATCGTCGCACGCCGCGCGGCAGTGAAAGCTCTTCGATCAGCCCCGCGTCCAATCCCGGCGAGAAGAATCCCGTGCAGGAAACGGTGATGAGATGGGTGATCTGGTCGGCCTCGACCTGGGCATCGGCCAGCGCCCGCGAGGCCGCGGCCAGAGCGAGCCTGGGCGCTTCCTGGGCGTAGCGGAGCAATCGCGTGGCGGTCGTCGGGCCGCGGTCGTCGGGGCCCGTCGCCGGAGGATAGAACTTTCGCGCCGCCGCCAGTTTGTCGTCGTCCTCGCGAACCACGACCGTGCCGCGATAGTCGATGCCGCTGCGCTGATACATTCGCTTGACCCAGGCCCGCTGCTCGACATTGAGGCAGCCGAAATCCGCCGCCACCTCATGAATCTGCTGCTGCGACATGGACGGAGGCGTCGCCGTCCCGATGCCCAATATTCCCGCCGCCAATCTTGATTCGGTTTGGTTGGAAGCGGAAACGGCCAGGCGAGTCATTGCAAATCTCCTTCTGTCGCGGGTGACACACGGTTGCCGCGATCCATTTGGCGATCGAAGGGAACGCGTTGGCAACCAAGATTCCCGCGGCGGCGATCGCCGGATGATGCATCATAGGCTGCATTCCCCGGCACCAGCGCTGGCGTCGGCCGATAATTTCATGATGCCGGATTCGCCATCGACTTGGCAAATCCTCGGGCCACGAATCGCCGGACGTCGGCAGCATCTGGACGACTTCGCGGGCCCCGATCGCCGCCCAGGCCATTCCCTCGCCGGTGAACGGCTCGACATACCCGCAGGCATCGCCGACGGCCAGCAGGCGATGGCCGCCGAGACGCCGGCGACGGCGAGTGAGCGCGCCCGTGCCGCGAATTCGCAGCGAATTCAAATCGGGCGGCATGGACGTTTGGGCGGAGATAAGAATCTCCCGCACCAGATGGACGGGCCCGCCGGCGCGACGGCAAGCCGCCGGATCAAGCGACGCCGCCAGATGCCCTCGCGAATCGGACATGCGAACGAGGCCCACGTACCCATTTTCCCCCACGTGCATGTGGATCGCCCCGGGGCGAATTTCGTCCGGGCATGTCTGGCACGTCCCGGCAATGCCCATCCACGCCGCCGGCGAGACGTGCCATTTCGCCCACGGCTCGCCGGAGAGCAGTGTGCCGCCGATCCCATCGCAGGCAAGAACAACGCCGGCGCGAACGGTGGCGGTGAAATCGGCGCCTTGCAGCTTCAGGGTACGAAACGAATCCCCCGCCGCCATCGGCAACAGCATTGCCGAAAACCCGGACAGGAATACGCATCCGCGGCGCTGCGCCTCAAGCACGATGGCCGCATCCAAATCCTCGCGCGAGACGGCGACCTCGCGCGGGATGGGCAGTTCAAGCGATCTGCGCCCGACGTGCCAAACGACCGAATCGATCGGCTGGGCACGTCGGAGGTCCGCGTCAATTCCGATTTCCCGCAGGGCAGCTCAACGGCGGCGGCGTTGAGGCATCCGCCGCAGACTTTTTCCCGCGGCCAGGCGGATTTCTCAACCAGCAGAACGCGCCGGCCCCGCTCCGCCAGCATCGCCGCCGCCGCGCCTCCCGCGACGCCGGCCCCGACGACCACCGCATCCCAATAGACATCGGAAATCTTCATGCGCCGCCGTCCTCCGGCGCTTCCCACACGAGGATCATTCGCCACGGCCAGTGCCGTTCGATCGCAGCTCCGCGCAGTTTCGCCTCGGCCGCGAACTCCGTCAGCTCCCGCCGGGTCCACGCTGCCGCAGCGCTCACCGGAGCGTCATGATGCACGATCTCGCTGCGGGTCATGATTCGGCTGAAAATCCAGGCCCCGAACCATCCCCCGCGACATCGACGCAGATCGTCCACCACCACCAGCCGACGCGCCGTCTCCCGCAGACTCTTCAGGAAATCAACCACTTGCCTCGGCCCCGCAACGTGATGAAGGAAAAGACTATTCGTGACCACGTCAAACCTTGACGACGGCACCCGAGCCAGGCAATCCGATTCCACACATTGACACGCGATCCCCAACCGATCCGCCTTCGCCGCGGCATAGTGAAGGGCCGTCGCACTGCGGTCCAGCAGGGTCAAATCAATTTCGATGCCAACATTCCGCGCCCTCAGCACAACGCCAATCGGCACATCGCCGCCCCCGCAGGCGACATCCAGCATCGAAAGCCGCTTGAGATTCCTCCGCCGCGCCATTGCGATGATCGGCTCGGCCAAATGATCCGCGGCGTGCGAAGATCGATTGATCCGCCGCAGCCCATCGAGCGCCAATTCGTGCGCGGCTCGGGCGACATCCGGCTCATCCATGATCTCCGGCGTCACATGACGAAGATTTCTCCAAATGAGGGTCATGACGGGAAATTACACCTCGATTATGAGTCGGCCGTGAATCGAGAGATATTCGCGGGAACAAGTGCAATGCTTTCACGCCGGTTCATTTGGAACGAACCGCGACAGGAAATCAAATCGGGCGGGGTGGTTGTTTCATCTGCGCTTCATCTTCGCCGCTGCGGACGCATGCGATTGGGCGGTCATAGTTTTACGGTAGCGCCGGTGCGGGCCGATTCGTAAATCGCTTCTATGATCCGCATGTCCTGCAAGCCTTCCTCGCCCGTGGCCTTGAACGGAGCGTTGCCCGCCAGCGCCAGCGCGAAGCCGTCCATCTCCCCGACGAACTGATCGACTTCGGGGATGTCAAAGAGTTCAAGCACGCGATCCTGCCTCATCTGAAATTTCACGCCATGGTACGATTGGCCCGGCTCCAGCACGCAGTCTCCCTTGCTCCCGTGCACGGCGTATCGGTTGAGATACGTGGCATAACTGGATACGCAGCTTGCCAGAACGCCGCTGGGAAATTTCAACTGAAAATTGCAGTGCTGCTCCACCTGCTTGAATCGCGGATCGTTGGCGTCGCGGTAGGTTTGGGCGAAAACTTCCGTCGGTTCTTCGCCGCTGAGATATCGAGCGGCGCTGAGCGAATAAATTCCGATGTCCATCATGCAGCCGCCGCCGGCTAATTTGCGGTTCAGCCGCCATACGGCTGGTGCCTGATCGTGAATCCCGTCGCCGTCTCGATGATTTCGATGGAACCGATCTGACCCTTGCGCAAGGCGTCGATGCACGCCAGCGTCGGCGCATCCCAATGCATGCGGTATCCGATCTGAAGTTTCTTTCCCGCGGCCTTGGCGGCGTCGATCATTTGCTGACATTCGGCCGCGGTATTGGCCATCGGCTTTTCGCACATCACGTGCTTGCCGGCCGCGAATGTGCGGCACGGTGTATTCCGCATGCATTCCGTTGGGCAGCACGACGTAAACCACATCGATCAGCGGGTTGTCCTTGATGGAGTCGAAGTTGTCGTAGTTGTAAATATTTTTCGGATCGATCCGGTATTTCGCGGCAACCTTCCCGGCCTTGTCGGGATGCCCGCTGACCAGGGCGACGGGCTGGCAATACTTGCAGCCGGTAATGCCCGGAAGGAGCTCGATTCATCGCAAACCCGCCGATTCCGACAAATGCGAATCCCAGCTTTTTCGGCGGCGGCGGCGTCTCGTCGGCGAGGGAGAATGACGTCCCGAGCCGCGCCAGCGACGCCGCCCCGAACGCGGCAACCGAAGAAGCCAGGAACCTCCGACGAGAAAAAGCGCTTTTGAGCATCATCTCTCCGTAAATGAGATGAATTCCTTGTAACCGGATGATACGGCGACGGTCAATCAGGGAACTCCGGATGCGGATCGGGGGCTTGACGGCAACCGCCCAATCTCGTGCGCCATGCGCCGCACGACATCATCCCATTGGCCCGGCGTCGTCTGCCGAAACAGCCGCATGGTCGGATACCATGGACTGTCGTCCCGATCCAAGAGCCAACGCCAATCCGGAACGAACGAAAGCATCACCCACACGGGCTTGCCCATCGCACCGGCCAAATGCGCCACCGAGGTATCAACCGTCACGACGAGGTCCAGTTGTGAAATCAACCCCGCCGTCTCCGCGAAGTCCCGAAGCGTCACTTCGTCAGATCGAACAATTCCATGCCCGGCGGCGGATGGGTCGCCTGCGAGGCCGCCTCGCCGATTTGCAGGCTGTAGAAGGTAATGCCTCCGGCCGCCGCCAAAGGGGCCAACTGGGAAAGCGAAACAGACCGCTCGCGGTCCCTCTTGTGCGTCGGCCTTCCCGCCCAGACCAATCCCACCCGCAGCCGGTCCGTGCGGGGGCCGAGCTTCTTTCCCCAGGCTTCGGCGATTGCGGGATCGGCGTTCAAATATGGAACGTTGGCGGGAATGGAATCCAACCGAGTTCCAAACGCCCGGGGCAGGCTGGCCAGCGGGCAGTAAACGTCAAAAGGCGGAGGCGGATTCCTCATAAAAATCTGTTCGATGCCCGGCACGCCCTGCAAAAGCCGAACCTGTTCCGCATAGCCCATGAGGATCACTCGCCCACCGCGGCTCACGACATCCGGGACATAGCGAATGAACTGAATGACATCGCCATAGCCCTGCTCGGCATCCAGCAGAATCGTCCGCCCGTGCAGCTCCTCACCGTTCCACTGCGGCTGGCTGCAGATTCGTGGGCGCGAAGCATAGTCCTTGCCGTGCAATCGATATTCGTACTCGCGCCAACCGTCCTCAAATTCGCCCTTCAACAAAAGCGATACGGAGAGGTTGTAATGGGCTTCGGAAAACTCGTTCTTGAAGCGAATGGCGTGGCGATAGGCCGCGATCGCTTCGTCCTGCCGTCCCGTGGCCCACAATCCCAGGCCGAGATTGGTCAGAATCTGCGGATCATCGGGATCCAGTTCCAGCGCCCGGCGATACTCCACAAGCGATTCGTCGATTCTGCCGGCCTGGTACAACGCGGCGCCAAGATTATTGTGCGCCCAAATGAATCCGGGCTTGAGCGAAAGCGCCCGATGGAGTTGGGCGATTGCCTCGTCGAAGCGCTTCGCCACCGTCAGCGCCAGCCCCAAAACGTTGTGAGCCTCGGCAAAGTCCGGGTTCAGACCGATGGCTCGTTTGCAGGCCGCGATGGCCTCTTCCGTATTGCCCCGATCACAAAGGGCCTGGCCAAGGTTGGAGTGTGCCGAGGCAAGATCGGGCGCCAGTTCTATCGCGCGGCGGTACGAGTCAATCGCCTCGTCGAACCGTCCCTTCCGCGCCAACTGATTGCCGAGATCGTTGTGAGCTTCCGCGTCGTCCGGCTTGAATCGAAGTAACTGCCGGTAAACCTCAATGGCCCGATCGTGATCTCCCCTGGCGTCCAGAACAACGCCCAGATTCTTCAAGGCGTCGAGATGATCGGGCCTGATCCTTACGCGCCTCGCGATAAGCGGCGACCGCTTCGTCAAGCTGCCCCTTTGCGTAAAACGCATTGGCCAGATTGTTGTGTGCGTCGGCCAGATTTGGATTCAGATCGAGGGCTTGGCGGCAGGCGAGGATGGCCTGGTCGAATCGCCCTTGATCGCAAAGGAGCTTGGCCAGATTGCTGTGGTAGCCGGCCTCCCGCGGATTCAGGGCGATGGCGCGGCGAATCAGATCGACGGCCAGATCAATCCGCCCGGTCTGCCCCGCCAGCACGCCGAACAGTTGCAGCGCGTCCACCTGATTCGGGTCCCGGGCAAGGATTTTCCGGTAAATCGCCTCGGCCTCGGCGAATCGCCCGGCGCGGTGATGCCCGACCGCAAGATCCATTTCCCTCCGGTTTGCCGGTGACGCCATTGCCAAACCATAACGATCCACGATCGGTTTTTCGACCGTTAGAGCGCGAACGCTCTAAGCGCCTCAGCAACCCGCCGCACTACGTCATCCCAATGCCCGCGCACCGTTTGCCGGAACAGCCGCATCGTCGGGTACCACGGACTGTCCTCCCGATCCAGGAGCCACCGCCAATCCGGAACGGAGGTAATCATGACCCAGACCGGCTTGGCCATCGCGCCGGCGAGGTGCGCCACCGCGGTATCGACCGATATCACAAGGTCCAGATGCGAAATCAGCGCGGCCGTGTCCGCGAAGTCACGAATATCCGCCGTCAGATCAATCAACTCCATTCCCCGCGGCGGGTGCTTGGCCTGCGAGGCCGCGTCGCCGGTTTGCAGGCTATAAAAAGTGACGCCCGTCGTCCGCACCAGCGGAGCCAGCATGGAAAAAGCGATAGAACGCTCGCCGTCTCTGATATTCAGCGGCTGACCCGCCCAAACCAATCCCACGCGCAGGCGGCCGGTGCGAGGATCCAGTTTTCTGCCCCACGCTTCGGCAAGAGCGGGATCGGCCTTCAAATAGGGAACGTCAGCCGGAATGGAACTGCGCCGCGTCCCAAGCACAAACGGAATGTCGAGCAGGGGGCAATGCACGTCGAACGGGGGCGGCGGATTCGTAGAAATGACCTGCTCGATGCCGAGTTGTCGCCGCAAGAGCGGAACCAGCTCCGCATAGCAAAAGAGGATCACGCGCCCCCCGCGGCGCGCGATTTCCGGAACGTAGCGAACGAAGTGAATCACGTCCCCGTAGCCTTGCTCGGCATCCAGCAGAATCGTCCGCCCCTGCAGGTCTTCTCCCCGCCACCGCGGCTGGCTGCATATTCTGGCCGGCGCCTGGAGGCCTTTGATTTGCCACCGATGCTCGTGCTCGCGCCAGCCTTCTTCAAATTCTCCCTTTAGCAAAAGCGACACGGCCAGATTGTAATGGGCTTCAAAATAATCGTGCTTACGGCCGATGGCCTGGCGATAGGCCGCGATCGCTTCGTCCTGTCGTCCAATTGCCCATAGTCCCAGGCCAAGGTTAGTTAGAAACTGCGGATCGTCGGGATCCAATTCCAGCGCCCGCCGATACTCTAAAATGGCCTCGTCGATTCGGCCGGCCTGGTACAGCGCCCTTCCGAGATTGTTGCGCGCTCCACTGTATCCCGGCCTGAGTTGCAAGGATCGGTTCAGTTGTGCGACCGCGTCGTCGAACCGTTTGGCCGCCGTGAGGGCAAGCCCCAGGGCATTGTGCGCCTCCGCGAAATCCGGCTTCATGGCGATGGCCTGGCGGGATCTGGCAATCGACTCATCGAGCCGTCCCGCTTCACGAAGCGCGTCGGCAAGGTACGCGCAGGCCTTAAAATCCCCGGGCTCAAGTTCCAGCGCCTTGCGGTAAGCGGCGATCGCATCCTCAACCCGGCCAAATTTGATCAGCAGGTGACCGAGATTGACGTGCGCCTCGGCAAGGCCCGGGTTGAGCCGCACCGCCTCCTGGCAGGCAGCGATCGCGTCGCTCGCCCGCCCCGCCTTGGCCAAAGCATTACCCAGCCCGTAACGGGCCTCGGCATAGCCCGGCATGAGACGGATGGCTCGCTGAAAAGCCGCGATGGATTCGGCCGTCTCGCCCTTCAAACAAAGGGCCTTGCCCAGGTTCGAATGCGCGAGCGCTAGATCCGGATCGATTGCTATCGCGCGCGGTACGACGCGATCGCCTCGTCAAGCCGCTCCGTCTGCGCGAGATGAGTGCCGAGATTGTTATGTGCCTCCGCATCATTCGGATGCGATCGAATCAACTGGCGGTAAACGTCAATGCTCTGCTGGTGATTCCCCGTTTCACGGAACAGAAGTCCCAAATTCCTCAGTGCGTCGAGATGGTCGGGCTTGAGGCTCAAGGCCTCGCGGTACGCGGCGATCGCTTCGTCGAGCCGGCCCTTTTTGTAAAGCGCGTTGGCCAAGTTGTTGTGCGCATCCGCCAGATTCGGATCCAGACCGGTGGCCTTGCGGCAGGAGATGATCGCCTCGTCGAATCGGCCCTGATCGCACAGCAGCTTGCCCAAATTGCTGTGACCGCTCGCCAGGTTCGGATTCAGGGCGATGGCGCGGCGAATCAGATCGACGGCCAGATCGATCCGCCCGGTCTGCCCCGCCAGCGCGCCCAGCAGTTGCAGCGCGTCCACGTGATTCGGGTCCTGGGCAAGGATATTCCGGTAAATCGCCTCGGCGTCGGCAAATCGCCCGGCGCGGTGATGCTCCATCGCAAGGACCAATTCCCGCGGGATCGCCGATGACGACATCCCCAAACCATACCGATCCCCAGCTCATTTTTCGACCGCCGGCGCCGCCCCAGGTTTAGCCGCAACCCGCGCGGAGAGCGCCCTCGCTTGACATATCCGCCGCGATGTGTGGCAATACCGCCGCGGTGAAAAGAGCGGATCACCAGAGGTGCTTCATGCGTGCGTGGGCGGCGGTCTATCGGGTTGCGGTCGTTGCATGTCTCGGCCTGGCTTTCGGACTTGTCGGCTGCGAAAAGGCGGCGGATTCCTCGGCGGCGAAGCAACTTCGCATGGCGGGAATCATTTTCCAGGAAGATCAATTCTTCCGCCTCATTCTTTTTGGAATGAAGGACGCCGCCAAGAAGAACAACGTTGAATTGCTCGAAGGCAACAGCGACAACAAGCCGGACGCGGAATTTCAGCTCGTCCAAACCTACACGAGCCAGAACGTGGACGCGATCCTCATTTCGCCGCTGAGCGCCAAGGGCTCCGTGGCCGCCCTGAGGCAGGCTCACGATAAAGGCCTGATTGTCATCACCAACAACTCGGCCATCGACGCCGACTTCCCCGACGCGGACGTGGAATCCTCCGCGTCCGACCTCGGCCATCAGACCGGGGCCGCCGCCGTTCAGTACATCCAGCAAAAGCTCGGGGGCAAGGCGAACGTCGCGATCCTGGCGTTCAAGAGCCAGGTGGCCGAGCAGAGCGATGCCCGCACCGGCGGTTTCAAGGCTGAAGTGCTCAAGCTCCCCGGCGTCAAGATCGTCGCCGAGCAGGACGCGTGGCTTTCGGACATGGCGGTGCAAAAAGCGGGCGAAATCCTCACCGTGCATCCCGAGATCAACGTCATCTACGGCGCCAACGAGGGCGGCACCGCCGGCGCGGTGCTGGCCGTCAAGAACGCCGGAAAGGCTGGCCAGATCGCCGTCTTCGGCACCGATGTCAGCCAGCAATTGCTCGATTTCCTTCTGTCACCCGACAATATCCTTCAGGCCATCACCGCCCAGCGCCCATTTGAAATGGGGCAGCGATCGGTGGAGGTCGCTCTGGCGGCGATTCGGCGCCAGCCTTACGACAAGAGAATCGTGCTCAACGGCATTTGTCTAACCCATGCCGATCCCGACGGCGTCAGGGCATACGCCAAGCAGCTTCAAGACTGGACGGCCGGCGGAAACTGACTTTGCAAGCATCCCTCGAGACATTCCGGATTCGCAAGGAATATCCCGGCACGGTCGCGCTGGATGATGTTTCGTTGCGATTCGATGGCGGACGCGTCGTGGCGCTGCTGGGAAAAAACGGCGCCGGCAAAAGCACCCTGGTGAAAATCCTCGCCGGGACCGTCCAGCCGACGGGCGGCCAGATCGCCATCAACGGCCGGCCGGTGAAGCTAAAATCCGCCGGCGACGCGTTTCGCCACGGCATCGCCACGGTGTACCAGGAATTGAGCCTCATTCCCGAACTGAGCGCGGCTGAGAACGTTCTCCTGGGGCGAATGCCCCGCAAACGCGGATGGGGCGGAGTGATGCTCGATTGGCCCGCGGCCCGCCGCCGCGCTCGGGATATTCTCGCGGAGATGGGCGTCGATCTGGACGTTCGTCAAAAGGTGCGCCGCTTCGGCGTGGCGAAGCAGCAAATCATCGAGATCGCCAAGGCGATGTCCTTCAACCCCTCGGTATTGATGCTCGATGAGCCAACGTCGGCGCTGGCGCGTCACGAGACGGAGATGCTCTTCCGGGTGGTTCGCCGCCTGGCCCGGAGCGGCGTCGCCGTCATTTACATCACTCACCGCCTTCACGAACTGGCCGAAATCGCCGATGCCGTGACGGTCCTCCGCGACGGCCACCACGTCGGCAGTGCGAATTTCGCCGAGACTTCGGCCGATTCAATCGTGCGAATGATCTTCGGCTCGGTCGTTCAGCGGCAGCGCCCCCAGGCCCTTCAGCCCTCGCCGGAACCGTTGCTTCAGGTGCGCGGCCTTTCCCGCGGCGACAAGTTTCGCAACATTGATTTCACGGTTCATCGCGGGGAGATCCTGGGAATCGCCGGCATGCTCGGCTCCGGACGCACGGAATTGCTCCGGGCCATTTTCGGGGCCGATCCGTTCGATTCCGGCCAGATCATCCTGGGCGGGCGCTCCTCAAGGGTACTTCCGTGGGCGGCATGAAACGGCTTGGGACGGCATTGATTCCCGAAAACCGAAAGGAACAATCGCTCGTCCCCAACTTGAGCGTGCGCGCGAACCTTTGCCTCGCGAGCCTCGATACGATCGGGTGGAACGGCCTGATTTCCCGTCGCCGCGAGAACAACGTTGCCCGCCGATTCGTCCAGCGTCTGGACATTCAAGTGGCCAACCTCCGTCTGCCGGTCGATTCGCTGAGCGGCGGAAACCAGCAGAAGGTCGTGCTGGGCAAATGGCTGAGCACCCGGCCGCGCGTCATGCTCTTCGACGAGCCGACCCGCGGCATCGACCTGCAAGCCAAGCAGCAAATCTTCCAGATCACGTGGAGCCTCAGCCGGGAGGGAATCGGAAGCGTTTTCGTCTCCAGCGAGCTGGAGGAATTGCTTGAGGTGTGCCATCGCATTCTGATTATGCGGTCGGGCGCGATCGTCGGCGAAGTGCGCCCGGAGGAGATTTCGGTCGAGGAGCTGGTCGTCCGCTGCATGGGCGAATCGGCCGGGTCGCGGAGCGAGACCGCGCGCGGAGCGAGCCATGACGCGAAGGCTGCGGGAATTCATCCTCGAAGGCGTTCTGATCGTCTTGTGCCTGGTCCTGGCGTGGCGAGCGCCGGGGTTCCTCTCGGCCGACAATCTGCTCAACGTCCTGCACAACGTCTCCATGCAGGGGGTCATCGCCTTCGGAATGACGATGGTCATCATCGCCGGTGAAATCGATCTCAGCGTGGGATCGATGATCGCGTTCGCCGGCTGCCTCACCGCATGGCTCACGGGCCGGCTCTCGGCCCCACCGATCGGCTGGCCAATGCCCCATGCGATCTTTCTGGCGATCATCGCGTCGCTGCTGGCCGGGGTGGCGATCGGCTCAATCTCCGGAATTCTGCGGGTGCGATTCCGCGTCCCGACGTTCATCAGCACGTTGGCGTGGCTGACCGTCCTGCGCGGCGCGGCGGGGCTGATCACCAACGGATTTCCCCTCACGCCGTTTCCCGATTGGTACAACTTCATCGGCGCCGGGCACGTCTGGAAGATTCCATTCCCCGCGATTCTCTTCGTCGCCGCGTTTTTGCTCATTCAATTCATCATGAACTACACGACGTTCGGGCACTCGATCTACGCCGTCGGCGGAAACGCCGAAGCCGCGCGCCTTAGCGGAATTCACGTCACGCGGGTTAAAATCGGCGTGATGGCGATCGTCTCCGCTCTGGCGGTCCTCGCGGGCATCATGCAGTCGTCGCAGAACATGTCCGGTTCGGATAGAAGCGGAATGGGCTGGGAATTGGACGTCATCGCCGCCGTCATCATCGGAGGCACAAACCTCATGGGCGGCGCGGGACGAGTCTGGGGAACGCTCGTCGGCGTGATTTTCCTCGGCGTCCTGGTCAATGGAATGACCCTCTTGAACATCAGCGAATACTGGCAAATGGTCGTCCGTGGCGTTCTGATACTGATGGCGGTCCTGATGAACGTCTCTTCGCCAGAGCGCACGTGAACGTCGGAAAGCGGAGGATTGAAATGATGAATGGAACAGCGCCCCTGCGGCGAATCGGCAATTGGGCTCTCGTTACGGCCTTGGCATTGTGTCTCGCGGCCTGCACCGGTTCCAAAAGCGGTCCGCTCAGCGGCGTCTCGCCTTTGAGCAAGCCCTTGCCGGAGATGGCGCTCGATTCCGGCTGGCAGTTGCAGGACGCCGCGAAGGCGCCGGATCAGGGTGACGCGGTTTCCAGCGTGAATTATTCGCCGGCCGGATGGTTCAAGGCCACGGTTCCGGGGACCGTCCTGACGAGTTTGGTCAACGACGGCGTATATCCCGAGCCGTTGTATGGCCAGAACGATCGCCCCGACAAAATCCCCGGCACTCTGTGCCGAACGTCGTACTGGTATCGCACGCAGTTTCTCGTTCCCGCGGAGTATGACGGCAAACACGTGTGGCTGAACTTTCACGGGATCAACTACATTGCGGAGGTTTGGGTGAACGGCCACGACCTCGGCGACATCAAGGGGGCTTTCATCCGCGGCATCTTCGACATCTCGCCCTACGTCACGGCGGGCCAGACGTGCGCGCTGGCGGTCCAGATCATGCCGCCGCCGCATCCCGGCATTCCGCACGAACATACGGTCGAAGCCGGGACCGGCCGAAACGGCGGGATTCTTTCCGAGGATGGAGCGACGTTTCTCTGCACGCTGGGATGGGATTGGATTCCGGCCATGCGCGATCGCGACATGGGCATCTGGGAGAAGGTGACGCTCTCGGCCAGCGGGCCGGTCGTCGTGCGCGATCCCATGGTCAGCTCGGACCTGCCGCTGCCGCGTACCGACAGCGCCGATCTGACTCTCCGGGCCACCGTGCGGAACGTGACGGATCAGCCGCAGACGGGCGTGCTTCACGGCACGTTCGCGGACGCGAGCTTCGATTTCCCGGTGACGCTTGCGGCGAAGGAATCGAGACTCGTCACGCTCACGCCCGCGGAGGCTGCACCGCAGTTGCACGTGAACCGGCCGCGGTTGTGGTGGCCCAACGGCTACGGCCCGCAGAATCTCTACAAGCTGCAACTCCGTTTTGACGTGGATGGCGCGATTTCGGACGCCAGGGACGTTTCCTTCGGCATTCGGAAAATCACCTACGAAGTCCCCGGGTCCAAAAACCTGACGCTCTGCGTCAACGGCGTTCCGGTCATGTGCAAGGGAGGCGACTGGGGCATGGACGAAGCGATGAAGCGCATCCCCCGCCAACGCCTCGAGGCCCAAATCCGCATGCACCGCGAGGCCAACTTCAACATGATCCGCAACTGGGTCGGGCAGAGCACCAGCGACGATTTCTACGACCTTTGCGATCAATACGGGATCATGGTTTGGGACGAATTCTTCCAGCCCAATCGCAGCGACGGTCCCAATGTCGTCAACGTGGACATGTACCTGGCGAACGTGCGGGACAAAATCCTTCGCTACCGCTCGCATCCGTCGATCGTGATCTGGTGCGGGCGAAACGAGAGCAATCCGGCCCCCGAATCCGTTGACCGGGGAATCCAGAAAATCGCCGCCGAACTCGATCCCGCCCGGCTCTACCATCGCAATTCCGCCAACGGCCGGGGCGTTCGCTCCGGAGGCCCTTACCGCTGGCGCGAGCCGCGCGAGTTTTACACGTTTTCCGAGGCGTTCAAAACGGAGATCGGCACGGTATCGATTCCCACGCTGGAAGCGATTCACGCCATGATGCCGCGGAAGGATTGGGAAACGGTCAACGATGATTGGGCCGAGCACGATCTCTGCCGCGGCGCTCAGGAGGGCGGGCGCAGGCGCGCTCCCCTTTATCCGGACATCATCGCCCAGCGCTACGGCCCGGTCGCCAATCTCCCGGATTTCGTGCGCAAGGCCCAGCTTGCCAATTACGAGGATTTCCGCGCCATGTACGAGGCGCGCTTTGCGAAGCTGTTCAAGCCGTGCACCGGCGTGCTCACCTGGATGAGCAATCCGGCCCAGCCGAGCTTCGTCTGGCAGATTTACAGCTATGACCTGGAAGCCCACGCGTCGCTGTTTGGCGCCCGCAAGGCCTGCGAGCCCGTGCACATCCAGATGAACCAGGACAATTTTCACGTCATGGTCGTCAACCAAACGCCCCGGCCGCTGGATAATCTGGTCGCCTGGGTGCGCGTATATAATCTGGATGGAAGCCTGAAATACGAGCGCCGCCGCTTCGTTGAGGCGAAGCCGAGCGCGGCCACCGACGTCGGCGCCATTGATTGGCCCGCGGACCTCTCACCCGTTCATTTCGTGAAATTGGAGCTGGATACCACCGACGACAACGTCCTGTCGGATAATTTTTACTGGCGCGCTTCGGCCGATCATCCCGACGACTTCACGGCGTTGCAAACGCTTCCCACGGCATCGCTCGACGCCAGGATCACCCGCCACGACGACGAAAAAAACTGCCGTCTCGATGTGAACTTGTCCAACCCATCGCCCGTCGTGGCCCTCATGGCCCACATTCAATTGCGCAGACAAAGTTCCAACGAGCGCGTCCTGCCCGTATATTACGGCGACAATTACGTCAGCCTGCTTCCGGGAGAAAGCCGCTCGATCTCGGTCGAGGCCTCCCTGCATGACCTCGGCAATGACCAGCCGCTGATTGTTCTTGACGGTTGGAACGTCACAACGTCGAGCCGGTCATCCTCCGAAGGCAACGGCGATTCGAGCATCGCACCCAACACCGAAGCCCAGGTGGACAGCGTGCCCACCGGCGACTGGATCGTCATGCGACCCACGAAACCACAAACGCGGCCGTCTATGCCCTCTGGAGTTTTTGATGATGACGGCGACATCGGGGCCGTTCTTTACCCCGGCAAGGTGGACTACGACCCATTCACCAAGACGTACACGATCACCGGCAACGGCGAAAACATGTGGTTTGCCGCCGACGCGTTCCACTTCCTCTGGAAAAAAGTCTCCGGCGATTTCGCACTGGAGGCCGACGTCTCCTTCCCCGTTGACGGTAAGAATCCGCACCGAAAGGCGTGCCTGCTGGTCCGCCAAAGCCTCGACGCGAATTCGGCCTACGCCGACGCGGCGCTGCACGGCGTCGGGCTGACCTCGCTGCAATATCGGGACGGAACCGGAGCCACCACGCACGAGGTGCAGTCCAACATTTCCGCGCCTCAGCGGCTCCGCATCGAGAAGCGCGGCGATTACGTTTACATGCTGCTGGCTCCCAAAGACCGGCCATTCGAGTTCTCCGGCGCGGCGGTGCGGCTGAAATTGAAATCGCCGTTTTACGTCGGGCTCGGCGTCTGCTCGCACGAAAAGCTCGTTTCGGAGACGGCCATTTTTTTCAACGTTCACCTGGTGACGGACATGCCAACCACAAAACCGCAAGCGGCACTTCACAGCACGTTAGAGACCATCGCGATCGCTTCGACCGACCGCCACGTGACGTATACGTCGGCCGGACATTTTGAAGCGCCAAACTGGACGCCGGACGGCGCGTCCCTCGTGTTCAACCGCGACGGGCGCATCTGGCGCATTCCTGTGGCCGGCGGCGAGCCGGAACGAATCGACACGGGATTCGCCACGCATTGCAATAACGACCACGGCATTTCCCCGGACGGCAAGACGATCGCGATCAGCGACCAGTCCGCCAAGCCGCATCAATCGATCATTTACACGGTCCCGATCGGCGGCGGCACGCCGCACCGCGTGACCCGGGGATTCCCATCCTACTGGCACGGCTGGTCGCCGGATGGAAACACGCTGGCGTTCTGCGGGCAGCGCGACGGGAAATTCGGGATCTTCACGATTCCCACCGACGGCGGCGAGGAAACCCGCCTGACGACCGCCGCCGGCCTCGACGACGGACCGGATTTTTCCCCCGATGGGAAATACATCTACTTCAACTCCGACCGCATGGGCATGATGCAGATTTGGCGGATGCGATCCGACGGCACGGACGTGCATCAAATGACATCCGACGATTTCAACAACTGGTTTGCCCACCCGTCGCCCGATGGCCGATGGATTGTCTTCCTGAGCTACGACAAAGGCGTCCAGGGGCATCCGGCAAACAAGGACGTGACGCTTCGGCTCATGTCGCTCAGCGACGGGAAAATAACCGTGCTGGCCAAGCTCTTCGGCGGCCAGGGCACGATCAACGTTCCCTCCTGGTCGCCGGACAGTCTGCGGCTGGCGTTTGTCAGCTACGAGCTTTTGCCGTGACGATCACGGAACGTTGGTCAGCATCGTAAAACTTTGCGTATCCAGGGTAACGTGCGCCGTTCCCCCGTTGACGGGGATAGGCTCCATCTCTTTCATGGCCCGCGACGCATCGGTGACATAGACCCGCATCTGCGCGAGCTTGCCCGGCAAGCCGGAAATCGTGGCCGGCCGGGTCGCGCCGTTGTTGACCAGATGCACGGCGTAAAC
This sequence comes from uncultured Phycisphaerales bacterium, assembly GCA_963783845.1. Lineage (GTDB taxonomy): Bacteria > Planctomycetota > Phycisphaerae > Tepidisphaerales > Tepidisphaeraceae > PALSA-1353. The sequence continues at coordinate 22,807 of CAWAPL010000016.1, read as the reverse complement.
GCCCTGCTTGGCATCGGCGAAGGCGCACGCGACAATCGCCGGCTTATCGCAGGTGATCGGGATCGCCGCCGCACCGGCGGGCGTCGCGTCGAGTTGCTTGAGCAGCCAGAATCGCTCCGTCGGGCGAAGCGGCTCGCCATCGTGCCCGCCGGTCAGCAGCGCATAGTTCTCCGTCAGTTGCCATTGAAGGATCGACGCCGGCTGGCAAATCCTGCAAATTTCCACGTACAGGCTGATTTCTTCAAGCCCATACCACGGCTCGAGAAGAATGTTGGGATAGGCATAGCTGTTGGAATCGGTGCCGCCCTCGGCGACGAGCAGCGGCACTCCCAGCTTTTTCGCCGCGGCTCCCCAGCGCGTGAATTGCTCGACCGTTCCTCCGCGCCAGGAATGAAAGGAAACCGCCCCGATGTATTTCACCGCCTGGGGATCCGCCATCGCGGGATTGATGAAATCCACCGGGATCGGATCGCCGGTATCACCCAGCAACATTTTCGTCGCCAGTCCCCTCGAAGCGAAATAGGCCCCCAGGCGCTTGATCGCATCGGCGTGTTCCTCCGGACTCTGTAAAACCTGGATGCCGATGTTCGATTCGTTGAAAGAGAACAGTCGAGGCTCGGCCGCGTAGTTTTGCTTGAGATATTCGAGGTAGGATCCGATGGACTTGCACAGGTCGTCCCATTTTTTCGGATTGACGCGGCGTCGGCCGCCAAAGAAAACTCCCCGCCCGCCGCTCTGGCGAGCCAACGCCCAATCCGGCGCCGACCAGACGCTGATGATCATCGGTATCCGCTTTTGCGCCAGCGTCCGCGCCATTTCCATGGCCGCGCGCACGTCTTTGTCCAGTTTGCCGGCATTGGCGGCCTGAATCGGATCGAACGTCTTCCTTCGGCTGCCACAGGTTCAGCGGCATCGCCACTCGGCCCCAGGCCACACGCAGGTTTTGCAAGTTGTATTGAATCTGCGGCCCGTCGCCCGGAGATTGCAAGCGAAAGTTTCCGCCGATCCCGTCAAACGCACTGCCGGGCCGGGATGGATCGATCACCAAATTGGCCGGAGTTTTGTCCACCTCGCCGGAAGCCTTGAAGGTAATCCGCGCCTGAACCGTCTGCCCTTTGTCCAGGTTCCCCCGGCACAAAGGAAAATAGACGTCCAAATCCGCGCCGGGCTTTTTTTGATCGTGCGCAAAGACAATCTCCCGCGGGGCATCAAGCGTCATTTCAAGTTGGCGATGAGGCGAGGCAAAGCGCAAACCCCCAGCCTTGATGGGCGCCAAGCCGGCGACGGAAAGCATCGAAATGTTCGTCGTTCCCGATTCAATCGAATAATCCGCGGCGGGAAGATGAAGATAAAAATAAATCCCGCGCATCTTCACGTCGGCATTGGCTTTGATCAGCACGTCAACATTGACCGCGCCGGGGCCGGCATCTTCAAATACCATCCGGCATCCCAATTGGCTGGGGCGCGAAAGACGTAGGCGAAGCCTCTCCTCAGATCCCCCGCGCGAAGCCCGCCGGTACAGATCTGCCGGCTGCCTTCGTGGAGGTAATGGGCGTTGCCGAGCATTTCGCCGCGCCGGTCATCGCTCGGCGTCGTCGAGCCGATCGCGCGCAACCCAGTCGTGAACGCCATCAACGCGCCGTCGATTCGTATCCCGCGCAAGCCGCCCCACGCCGAAACTTCCGCCTGTCCGAAGGCGGCGCCGCAACTGAAACATAAACACATCGTCGCAACGACCCACTGGTTCATGGTATTCATGCGCGTATAGTAACATGGCAAGGCAATAACGATCCATCGGAACGAAAGGGGCGGAAACAGCATGGAATTGCAACGGCGATCAACGAAAATCCCGCGAATGGAAATCATTGCTCGGCGATAAGAAATGACTCAGATCTTCAAGACGCAGGGCCATCACGTGAATCACCCGGCCCTGGCGCTCGACATATCCGTCGGCCTGGAGCAATTGGGCCCGGCGGGCGGCGGGCGAATAGCGGTCGAAGATATTGGGCCGAACGATCAGATTCGCAACCCCCGTCTCATCCTCCAGGGTCATGAAGACGATCCCGCCGGCCGTCCCCGGACGCTGACGAATCAGCACGATCCCGGCAACCCGCACCCAGCCGTCTTTCCGCCGGTTCAGTTCAGCGGCCGTGATGATCCTTCGCCGGGTCAACCGATCGCGCACGAGGGCCACCGGATGCTCTTTGAGAGATAACCCGCTGGTGGCATAGTCGATCATGACCTCCTGGCGCAAAGGCATCGGAGGAAGAACACCGGGGGATTCGTTTCCATCGGCAAGCTGATCTTCAAACAGCGGCACAGGCTCGCCGGTCAGGGCCATCGTCTGCCACACCGCGATGCGCCGCGATCGCGGCAGGGAACCGAAGGCGTCGGCCTGGGCCAATCGCTGGACCGCCGATGGCGGCAACTGCGTCGCCTGATGAAAGTGTTCGACGGAGCGGAACGGTCCGCGCCGACGGCATTGGACGATGGCGTCGGCATGAACGGCTCGCATGCCCTTGATCATACGCATGCCCAATCGCACGGCCGGTCCGCCATGGCCCCAACTTTCCTTTCCTTCGTGCCTCCGTGCCGGAGCAAGGTCCCGACCCGTCGGGATGCCTTCGTGCCTGCTTTCCAGCGTGCAATCCCACGCGCTGAAATTCACATCGATCGGCCGCACCTCCACGCCATGCTCCTTCGCATCGCGCACGATCTGGGCCGGCTGGTAAAATCCCATCGGCTGGCTGTTGAGCAGGCGCAGCAGAATGCCGCGGGGTGATGCCGTTTGATCCACGCGCTGGCGTAGACCAGAAGCGCGAAGCTGGCGGCATGGCTTTCGGGAAACCCATACTCGCCGAAGCCCTTGATCTGGCTGAAACATTTCTCGGCGAAGTCTTGCGCGTATCCATTGGCCAGCATCCCATCGACGATTTTTCTGTGGAACTGCTCGATGCGGCCGTTGTAACGCCAGGCGGCCATTGAGCGCCGCAATTGGTCGGCCTCTTCCGCGCGGAATCCCGCGGCCACCATCGTCAGCTTCATGGCCTGTTCCTGAAACAGCGGAACGCCAAGGGTCTTGCCGAGGACCGCTTCCAATTCCGGCTTGGGGAAAGTGATCTTTTCGATCCCCTCGCGGCGGCGCAGGTAGGGATGGACCATATCGCCCTGGATCGGCCCGGGTCTGACAATCGCGACCTCAATGACCAAATCATAAAACTTGTTGGGCCTCAATCGCGGCAGCATCGACATCTGCGCCCGCGATTCGATCTGAAACACGCCGATGGTGTCGGCGTCGCAGATCATGTCGTAGACGGCGGGGGCTTCGGGGGGAATCGTATGAAGCTCGATCGGCGGCTCGGTCGGATGCATGTCGTTGATGAACTTCATGCCCTTGGCGAGTGCCGTCAGCATCCCCAATCCCAGCACGTCCACCTTCAAAATCCCCAGAGACGTCGATGTCATCCTTGTCCCACTCAATCACCGTGCGATCCTCCATCGAACCATTCTCAATAGGAACCAATTCGCACAACGGCCCGCGCGTCATGACCATGCCGCCGACGTGCTGGCTGAGATGACGCGGGAACCCCAGCAACTCGGCTGTGACTCCCACCAGCAGCCGAACGGTGTAGTCATTCGGATCAAGCCCGGCCTCGGCAAGCTGCTGGGCCGACGGCGTCCCCGAATGCCATCCGCTCAGGCATTTGGCGATCTGATCCACCGCGTCCAATCCCAGGCCCAGGGCCTTGCCGACATCCCGCACGGCCGAGCGGCTGCGATAGGTGATGACCTCCGCGGTCATGCCGGCGCACTCGCGGCCGTATTTCGCGTAGAGATATTGGAGCACTTCCTCGCGCCGCTCGTGCTCGAAATCAATGTCGATGTCCGGCGGCTCGTTGCGCACGGCACTGACAAAACGCTCGAAAAGCAGGTCAATCCGGTTGGGATCGACGGAGGTGACGCCCAGGCAATAGCAGACCGCCGAATTCGCCGCCGAACCGCGGCCCTGGCAAAGAATGCCCTGCCGGCGCCGAAGCGAACCAGGTCGTACACCGTTAAAAAGTACGGCTCGATCTTCAGTTGCTCGATCAGCGCCAGCTCGTGGGCGATCTGCCGGCTCACTTTTTCCGGAATCCCCCGCGGATACCGCCCGGCGGCTCCGTCCCATGCCAGATCGGCCAGATACGATGCCGGCGTCTTGCCCGGCGGCACGATCTCGTCGGGATATTCGTAGCGCAGCTCATCGAGCGAAAACGCGCATTGCTCCGCCACCTCGACGGTCCTTTGCAGCGCCGCCGGGAAATCGCCGAACAGGCGGTGCATTTCCCCCGGCGATTTGATGAACCGCTCGCCGTTGGGAAACAATCGAAAGCCCGCCTGCTGAATCGTGCAGCCATGGCGGATGCAAGTGAGGACATCTTGAAGGGTTCGCCGCCGCTCGTCGTGGTAATGCACCTGGTTGGTCGCCAGCAGCGGCACGCCGCAGGCGCGGCCCAGCGATTCGATCCGTCCCAAAATCGCGCCGTCCCCAGGCCCGTACAAACGCGAGATGGCCAGCGACAGCCGCCGGCCGAAAGCGTCTTTCATCGCTGCGACAGCCCCCCGAAGATCCCACACCTTATCCCCTCGCCCCGGTACTCCGGGGAGAGGGCCAGGGTGAGGGGCAGTCCGAACGTCAGAAATGCCCCTCACCCCAACCCTCTCCCCATGAGTACATGGGGCGAGGGGGGACATACGATCGTCAAGCTGAGGATCGATTCGCTGGCAAGCCACCGCCGCCACAAGTCCGGCCGGCGAATGAAGCAAATCCTCCAGTCCAAGCGTGCACGATCCTTTTTCAGCCCGGCGTTTACCGGCGGTCAGCAGACGGCAGAGATTGGCATATCCGCCGCGATCCCGCGCCAGACCAGCACATCCGGGGCATCGATGAATCGCAGCCGCGCCCCCACGCACAGCTTGACGTTCACTTCCTTGGCGGCCTGGTGCGCCCGCACCACGCCGGCAAGACTGTTGAGGTCCGTAAGAGCAACGGCGGCATATCCCAGTTCGGCCGCTCGACAGACCAACTCATCCGGATGCGACGCCCCGCGCAGAAACGAAAAGTTGCTGGTCACGTCCAGCTCGGCCAGCGCGTGCGGAGACGGCGACTCCAACAGAGCCGGGCCGTGCCGGCCCGGACCGGGGCGACACGCCCCGGCTCTGTCATTTTCCGCAATCACTCGAACACCCCATGCATAAACCACCTTCCCGTATCAGCGACACGAAAGATCCAATATCGCCCCCCCATCGCATCCAGCACGTCGAAGTAATCGCGCGTTTTCCATCGCCCGTTCCACCATTGACCGGTGATCCGCTCCGGTCCGAAAACGCGCGCGAGGCGATGAACTTCGCCCTGGTCCGTGAACGAAATCGGCAGTCCATCCCGGCTGTCCGACGGCATGACGATAACGCGGATGGCGCGAGGAGCGGGCAACAGACAAATCGGCCGAAACACGGCCGCCCCGCCGGCGCGAACGTCCGAGACCACCGGATTTTCCCGGCAACGAAAAGACTGCTCCGGCACGTGCGACTCGACCAATTCCGCCCATTGGACCGCCCCCTCCAGCCGCGCGCGAAGCCGCTCGAGCAGATGATCCAGCTCGGCGGCGTTGCGTTCATCCTCGCCGCCAATCAATGCCGGCTGCTCATCCCCGAGCCGCTCGATGCGCGTCGCGGACAAGCCGGCGGCGATAAACCCTTCGCGCGTCTCCACTGCCTCGGTCGCGCAGCAAAGCAGATTGAACAATGCCGATTCATCGCGAGACGGCCGGGCGAGCTGAACGATTTTTTCGATGGCCGGGGCATACGGCGGACGAAACGTCATTCGCAATTCCCTGGCTCCCAATCCGCGGCCCGCGAGTGCCGCGCCACCTCGGCAACGAGTTGCCGCAGCGCCAGATGAATGGCCTGGAGCGATTCGATCGCGCCGTCGAACTCCACGTTCGCCAGGATCGGCGCGTGATATTCCAGAAACACCAGCGGCTCATGGACAGCGCCGATCGCCTGGTCGATCCGCTGGAGAATGACCCGGCCGAAGCGCACGGCCAGATCATCCCGAGGCAATTTGAGCAGCGACCCAATCGAACGGATGCCGAGCGCGGCGAGCATTTCCACGGTCATGGGATCCAGCCGCAGAGCCTGCGGCGGCAGCGCCGCCAGGGCGTCGAGCAACTCCCCGCCGCCCACGATGCGCAAATCCCCCCGCCCGAACGCGGCCAGCACCAGGCCGCGCCGGGCGTGGGCGCAATCGCTATCTCCGCGCTGATGCCAAGTTTCGCCAGAGCATGAGCGACCCGCCGATGAAGCTGATCCAGCCCGCCGAAAAGACGCTGCAAACCCGTCGCATCCAGAAAGAGCGACGAAGGCGGATAGAGGCAAACCTGCGGGCTGAACCGCATCAGCCAGCGCCCCAGCGCTTCCAGCGAGCGCGCATCATCCGCCGGCGATTCCGGCAAACAAATCAGCCCCGCATGATGCGCCCTGGCCTCGGCCGGCGTCATTCCCGGAAATATCCCGGCCGGCGCTTCGGGGCTGACGTGCGTCACCCTTTGCCGGGCGCCAACCGTTTCGATCAGGGCAAACGCCTTATGCCGTAGCTCGGGCCGGCGCCGGCGCAGCCGATCGATCGGCCAGCGCGGCAGATGCACGCAAAGCACGTGTTTCACGGTCCACCTCCAGTAGAAGGACTTTCCCGATCTGTCCTCCGTGACCGTGAAGAAGCTGGACATTCCACCGCTGCACTTGATCGCCGCCCGGCGCGGGCTGGATCAGCCAGCGCGTGGCAGCCGCGTAATAGCTGCTGATCCCCGGCGTATAGGGGCGAATGAAAAGCCCCACCCCCCCACCGCGTTCAGCGGCCAGTTGCAACCGCCGGGCCTCGATCCTGGAAAGAGATTCAACCGCCGCAACCGTCGCGCTGACGCCGCGGCAGCGCAGGCATTCAGCCAATGTCCAAAGCTCCTCGGAGCGATTGGCGCAGCGAAGCAGCAGGAAACGGCGCAGATCGATCCCCGCCGCGGACAGGGCCGGCGGATGCAATTCGCGCCGCGGGTCGCTCCACACGATGACCCCTCCTTCGGTCTGCGCCGCCTTGGCCAGCAGCAACGCGAAGGGCACTGGGAAGAGCGGATCGCCTCCGCCAGAGCAGTTCGTGCACCGCTCCGCATTGAAATGCGCCGCCGGGCGCCAGGTCGTTCAGCTCGTTCAATCCAGTGCGGAAAGCCCGCGGCGGCGGCGTGGGTTTCACCCCCAGCGTTTTGAAAAAACTTTGAGCCGTCGCCAGCCGCACGAGTGTCTCTCCATGGTTGTTCGTATATTGTTAGGGTACACATGTCTGCCCTTCCAAGTCAATGAAAAGCTTCCAGATTTATTCAATCATCTATCTCTTGGACCGAGCCAGATATGCGCCAGCGGCGTCCAGTAGTATTTCTTCCACCCCTGAGTCACCCCTTCATGATCGTGCGCCGGCACATTCACATGCACCAGATCGATCCGGCCGCGCTTCCCATCCTGGACGAACGTCAGGATCAGCACCGAATCCAAATCCGTTTTTTTCCAGTGGTTCCCGCGCCATCGTTGGACAATCAGATTGCCCGGCACGGCCAGCAAGGTCGAGCCGGAAAGCATCCCATCAAAGGCGCTGAACTTCCCGCCGGATTTGGCGCTGATGACAACCTTCCCGCCCGTGAACGCGCCATGCCGCCTGGGATCCATATAGATGTCGTAAAGCTCCTTGGCGGGGGCCGCGAAATGAACGGATTGCTCGATTGTCTTGCTCACGTTTTGCCTCCGATATCAAGCCAGATCTATCTGAGCCAGACCCCGGCCAGATAGGCTGCGAATCCCACGATCGAAAACAGCCAGTAATCGCGCGGCATGATCCACCACCAGGTGGGGGCGTGCCACCAGATATGTTCGCGGCGAAACCGCCGGAGGCCGTAGGCGGGATTCAGCACGAACCACAAAAAATCCTCGACGAGGAAAAAAATAATCACGAATCCGATCACCCGAAGTTCCATCGCCCGCGACCAGGGCGCAAGCCCCAGGGCAAAGGCCAGATGGGCAATCAAAAACACGAACAGTTGCAGCCAGAGGTGGTATCCGGTGAGCGGCCGGCCGCCGTAGAGCAATCTCGTCCAGCGGTTGCGGATTCGCCAGGTGGGCAGGGTCGCGGCCCAGCCGTGCGGGCCTTCGATTTCGATTTCAACCTTTGCAAACGTGAAGGCGAGGGCCAGGAGATATGCCAGCAGAATCAGGTGCTCCATTCGCTCGACTCCATCAAACCTTCGGTGGAGCCAATTAAAGCAGGACTCGGCCGCGATGCAAGCGAATTATTGTGACCCATCACGCCGCGGGAGTTCAACAGTTGCACGCAGCCGGCGGCGATGTCGAAGGCCGCGCGCGGCTTGGCGCAGCGGAGGGCGGCATCCCGCATTCGCTGCATCCGCTGGGGATCATCCAGGAGCGAACCCAGCTTGTGCGACAGCGACGCCAGGTTATTCACTTTGATCCCGCACCCATTTTCCAGCACGAAATCCGCGTTGCGATCTTCCTGTCCGGGAATCGGCTCGGCGATCACCATCGGGCAGCCGCAGGCCAGCGATTCCGAAGTCGTCAGCCCGCCCGGCTTGGAAACGACGACATCCGCCGCCAGCAGAAGCTCGTGCATCTGGGTCGTGTAACCCAGGATTTGCCGCCGATGCCGCGAGGGGAATTCCATCGCCGTCAGGGCGCTGGCGGCCTCGGCATTCTTGCCCGCGACGACCACGATCTGCAATGGAATGTCGATCTCGCAAATGGAGCGATGAATCCGCTCGATCGACCCGACCCCAAAACCACCGGCCATCTGCAGCACGATCGTGCGGTCCTCGGCAAGCTGCATCCGCTCGACGGCGTCGCGGCGGCTGCGCGGCTCGGCGAAGATGGGATCGATTGGAATCCCGGTCACGGCCACTTCCCGAGGGTCAATGCCCAGGGCCGTCAAATTCGCCCGCGCCTCCTGGGTGGCGACGAAAAACCGCTCGCACGGCCGGTTGATCCACAATCCATGCACGTCGAAATCCGTCACCACCGCGACCTGCGGAAAGCCAACGATCTCGCGACGCCGCAGATTGGAGATCAGCGCCTCCGGCAGAAAGTGCGTGCAGATCACCAGGTCCCAGTCCTGCGCGGTCAGCAGCCGCGTCAATTTCGCGAAATTCAGCCTCTCGAAGAACTGCCGGGCGCTGGTGGCCGCGCCGCCGTCGCCGGGGTGATCCAGAAAATCGTACATCCATCCCACCAGCCGCGGAACCAGCTCAATCGCCCGGAAGTAGCCCGCGCCGTAGGCGCGGCGAAATGCCGCGTTGGTCAGCTTCAGCGCATCGACGTTGGCGATCGTCGCATTGGGAAGAATCCGGCCCAGGGCCGATTCAATGGCCTGGGCCGCCCGAAGATGGCCCGAACCGACTGCCGCCGACAGAATCAGTATGCGCGGGCGCGACGAACCATCGACGGCGAAATCACCCGCCGTCGGTTGCGATTCGTCTCGAAGCCATTGGGGCATCACAATCATGCGTTGATCGCCTCCATCGGCGCATCGTCCGGGAGCGACGGCCTGATCCCGCGGCGGCTCGGTTGATCGAAGTCATCCCCGTTCACCGCCGCCGCACAGGCCTGCCACGCCGATTCAAACTCGCTCGCCGCGGCGAGCCGTCCGACCCGGATTCCCGAAATTCGCGCCGCCGCCTCCCGGCCGGCGCGGCTCCCCACCAGCACTTTCGCCGCGCCGCTGTAAAGCCACGAAACATACGCCTTCGCCGCGGCGCTGACCCGATAGTCGCCGCCCGTCATCGCCAGCACGCGGGAGGGGAAATCCTCGTGGCACACCGCCAGCATCGGCGAGCGCAGCATCTTGGAAACCAGCCAACCGCTCATCGCCATCGGGCCGCAGGTGTTGATCAAAACCACGTCGAATTGCCGGCGATCGGACCAATCCAGAATCTCCAAAATCGGCGGAATCTTGAGGCCGACGGGAAATCCCTTGATTTGCGAGGCAACCATCGGCGTAAAATTCCGGACATTTTTCGCGCCCGCCGTCGGTTGATCGGACAGGCAAAGCAGGTCCAGCCGCATTCCGCGCGACTCGGCAAATCGAGCGAAATCCACCGCGAATCGCCCCGCCGCTTCGTTCTCATCCGTCGAGTCGCTGAACATGCCGACGCGGAGCCCGTCGCCGTTGATTCCCCTCGCTCGGCCCGCCAGTTTTCCAAGCAGGTCACGTTCCTGGTTCTGATGAAACAGGGCGAAATAATACGGAAGGAGCAACGCCTGCTGCGCCAGCAAGGTCGAAATCGCATCGAAGATCGCCCCGAGTTGGCCATCGCCGACGGCCTGGGAAATCGCTTCGGCGATCCCGCCGGTCACGTCCCGGTTGATTCCGCACAACAGATCAAACATCGGCTGATGTTCGGCGAGGGCGGCTCGGCCCTGGCTCAACGCCTCGGCGAGCGGACCGCCGCGGTCAAAACGATTCATCGCCGACGCCGCCAGCAATTGCCCGAGCAACTGCGTTCCCCGCGCCGGCTTCCTGAGGCCCAGCGATCGGCCGATTTTCCCACCAGCGACCGGGCGTACCAATGGACTGCCTCCGACGCCATGGCGATGCGCCCGCGCGACGATTTCTCGCCCAGCAATCGCCGCATGATGACGGTCTTGTTGCTCTCCCGGGCGAGTTGCCGCGTGTAATACCGCATTCCAACGCCGAAGAAATTGTGCGCCAGCTTGATGCTCGATCCCGCCTCCCCGCCGGGTTGGCAACGGCACTCGCGCAGGCAATCCAGCAGATCCTCCACGGTTTGCGCTTCGGCGGGAAACTCCGTCCAGGTCCGGCCGATGTTGAATAGTCCGTGATCGTCGCTCCCACCCGTGCGGGCTTTCAACCAGGGCTTGGGCCAGAGCGCATCGACGCCATGAACGCGCTCCAGCCGGCGGATTTCCATCGCGTCCAGATCGTCCAGCAGCGGCTCGAAGACTTCGCGGTGGCTCATGCTGTGAGCGCCGTTGAGACATTCAAATCCCTTGAACAGCAGCAAGAGCCGCTCGATATGCCGCCGATCCAATTTCCCGTTCTGCCGATACAGCGGATGCGCCACCGCGTGCGCAATGCGATGATGCGCAACGTATCTGGCAACTGCATAAATATCATTGGCCGACGCCTGCAGCGCCTCGTGATCCGCCGGCGTGATGCCCCAGACGAGCAGGTGAATCTTGCACCCGTCTTCCGGGAAATGGCAGGTGACTTCCTCGCCGACCAGAACGTCCGCCGTCCCGGCAAGCTCCGCGACGCCGGCGATCGAATCGTGATCGGTGATGGTGACGAAATCCATTCCCCGCTGCTTGGCCTGGGCGTGGATTTCGTGCGGCTCGCTGTAGCTTTCGGGGCAACGAATCGCCTGAAGCACCGCCTCGTCGGCTTCGGTGCTTGCTCGGCTGTGACAGTGAAGATCAACTCGCTTCGAGTACGTCATCAAGCGTTGTTGGAAGATTCTCGCCATGGCCCTAATCCTTTCGGGCTTAGCCGTCGCCGCGTTCCCTACCCTTCCCTCAGCACCCAAACGCGGCGAGCGTTGGTTCACAAACACCGGGAATCCATTCCCAGCTCGAGCGCCGCAACGTCTTGCGCTCGACTGACGTTGATAAGATCGGCCACGAATGTAAACGATGGGTATTTAATGCGCTAATTCGGCGATAAACCCCAACCTGTTGGGGAGCCCGCATCTTTGATGCGTACTAATTGGACCCAAGCGCAATGTGAACAAATCATCACAATGGCGGAAATGGAGCGCCAAAACCGCGCCGAGGGCGGGCCGCGGAACCAGCCTCGTCGGCACATTCATCCCGCCCGCCACACCCGGTTCAATTTCGCCAAACCCTCGCGCCGATCATGCAAGGTCCGACGTGCAATGAGCGCATTTCTTGGCTTTGATCGGAATCACGGAGAGGCAATAGGGGCATTCCTTGGTGGTCGGCTCCGACGGCTCGGGTGTGCTCCCGACTTGTTTCACGACCGATCCGACGAGCTTGACCATGGTTATGAACACGGCAAACGCGACGAGGAGAAAATTAATCAGTTGGCCGATGAAGTTGCCGATGCGGATTCGCCCGATGGTCCACGAGAACGAAACCGCCTGGTCGCCGCCGGCGGGCGGAGCGCCGGCCGCCGGTGGGGGCGGAGGCGGAGCGGCCGCGGGCGCAGCGGCGGGCGCGGTGCTGGGTTGCGTGCCGGCCGGTTGCGTGGTTGCTTCAACGTCCGCCGCCGTCTTTTCCGCGACAACCGCCGCCGTCGTTACCGCCTCCTGGGCCGTGGTCGTCACGTAACTGACCGACGGCATGATGATATCGTTCACCAGCGAATTAATGACCCCGCTGAACGCGGCTCCGATCACCACCGCGATCGCGAGGTCGATCATATTTCCCTTGAACGCGAACGCTTTGAATTCCTGCCAAAACTTTGATCGCACGATAGCGCTCCTTTCCATGGCCGGCGACACTTTTTCGCTGGGACAATGTTCGCGATTCGCCGGCAATTTGGCAACGGTCATTGGGAAATCATCCGCGCCGGCGATAGGATCAACGCATCGAAAGGCCGCTGAATGAATTGCAACGCCCGCGGAGTCAGAGCTCTTTCGTTGGGTCTGGCGATTGTGTCCGTGGCCGTGGTTTCAATTCTAATGTTGAAAGGCCGTCCATCTTTCGTAGCCGGCGGCGAACCGCCGGCAGCTTCCACCGAGTCCTCCATCCGGCTATGGCAGCAGGATGCGCCCGGAGCACAGGGCTCGGCGGAATCCGACATCCCGACGCTGACGCCATTTTTCCCCCGCGCGGAACGGCCACCGGCGCAGCCTTCATCGTCTGCCCGGGCGGCGCCTACGTGAATCTCGCTCCCCATGAGGGAAAACCCGTCGCCCAATGGCTGAGCAGTCTGGGCATCACCGGCTTCGTTCTCAAATATCGGCTCGGGCCGAAATATCATCATCCCGTCGAGCTGGAGGACGCCCAGCGGGCCATTCGCCTCGTTCGATCGCGGGCGGCGCAATGGAATCTGGACCCGAAGCGCATCGGCATCCTCGGCTTCTCCGCCGGCGGCCACCTCGCGTCATGCGCCGCGACGCATTTCGACGACGGACAACCCGATGCGCCCGACGCTATCGACCAATCCGGTTCGCGGCCCGATTTGGCGATCCTGATCTATCCCGTCATCACCCTGCACGATCCCTATGCGCATCGCCCTTCGCGGGAAAACTTGCTCGGCGATCATCCCGATCCCGATCTCGTCGAGTGGCTTTCGAGCGACCGTCAGGTGACGCCCAACACGCCCCCATGCTTTTTGGTTCACACCGCCGACGACGGCACGGTCGCCGTGGAGAACAGCCTGCTGTTTGCCATGGCCTGCCGCCGAAATGGGGTCCCCGTTGAGCTGCACGTATTCGAGCACAGCCCGCACGGCTTCGGCCTGGGCGGCAACGATCCGCAACTAAGCGTCTGGCCCACCCTGGCGGCCCACTGGCTGGAGAAACATGGTTTTGCAAAGGAGTGAACCCGGGCATTCCATTTAGCGGCGGCGCCACCTGTGCCGAGCTTGCCGAAGCAAGCACCGCGGTTTCCGCCACAAGAGCATCAGGAGCATTCATGCGCGTTTTCCTCACCGGAGCGGCCGGGTTTATCGGCAGCCGACTTTCCAAGGCCCTCCTGGACCGCGGCGACGAGGTGATCGGCTTCGACAACCTGAACGATTACTACGCGATGGAGCACAAGCAGCGGCACCTGTCCGACCTGCTCCCCCAAAGCCGATTTCGCTTCATCAAGGGCGACCTGTCCGATTGGGCGGAGCTTCGCGAAACGTTGTACAAGATCAAACCCGATGCGGTGGCCCACCTCGCCGCGATGGCCGCCGTCCGATACAGCGTCCAGCACCCGCTCATTTACGCACAGGTGAACGTGCAGGGAACCGTGAACCTGTTGGACGCGGCCCGGCATCTGGGAAATCCCCGCTGCATCCTGGCATCCACCGGCTCCACCTACGGCAAGGATACACCTGTCCCCTTCAAAGAAACCGCCGCCGCCGATCGGCCCCTCGCCCCCTACCCCGCCAGCAAGCGGGCCATGGAATTGCTCGCTCACAGCTATCACCATCTCTGGAACCTCCCCACGACCATCCTGCGATTCTTCAACGTGTACGGCCCCCACGGCCGGCCCGACATGATGCCCTGGATCTGGTCCCAGACCATCCGCGACGGCAAGCCCATCGCGCTCTACGGCGGCGGCAAGCTCAAACGTGATTGGACTTTCATCGACGACATCGTCGCCGGATTCATCGCCGCCCTCGACAAGGGTTTGGATTACGAAATCATCAACCTCGGCTGTTCGCAGCCCGTCGAGAACCTTCAGTTCGTGCAAATCCTGGAAGAATTGGTCGGACGCAAGGCCAACATCGTCGATACTCCTACGCCTCTGTCCGAGCCGTTGATCTCGTTCGCCGACATCGGAAAGGCGCGGCAAATGCTGGGTTATGAGCCGAAGGTAAACGTCCGCGAGGGCCTGGCCCGATTCGTCCGCTGGATGGGCCAGGAAAATCTGCTCTGAAGAAATGCCCGCTACCCGGCAACGTTTAGCGGCGTCGCTTGCGACGCGCGTATTCAGCCCCGTATCATATTGTCATGGCCGACTCGCAGCCGACGCAGGTTTTGGATGAAGAGACGCTTTCGATTCTGCGCTGCCCGGTAACGCGGAGCAAGCTCAAACTCGAAAATGGTTTTCTGACTGGAGAAGTGGGCGGATTGCGCTATCCCATTCGCAACGGCATTCCCGTTCTGCTGGCCGAGGAGGCCGTCCTCCCCGCAGGGATCGAATCGCTCGACGCCTTCCGCGCGCAGTTCGGCGTTCGGTGAGCCTTCAAAGCCGTCAATCCCGCAGCCGCTGCAATTCCTTGAGCCGCTCCCCCGCCGGCGGCTTTTTCGTCTTCATAAGCCCAAAAGATGCTACAATGGCGGGCATGAGTTTCACCGTTCAAGCCGAGGCCCCTCCGCTTCGCGAGGATTCAGACGGCGCTTTGCGTGTTGGGGAATCCCGTGTCTTGCTTGAGCTTATCGTTCGGGCGTTCCAAGACGGAGCGACTCCCGAAACGATTGTGCAACGATACTCCACCCTCGCGTTACCCGACGTGTACTCGGTGATCACTTACTTCCTTCGCCATCGAGAAGAGATCGAGGGCTATTTGGCTCGACGCGAAGAACAGGCGAAGGAAATTGAACATAGAGCCGAGAGCCATCCGGCTCTACGCGAAATTCGCGCTCGGATCCTAAAAAACCGGCAGAGTTGAATATGACCCATGCTACGCCTGCTCGCCGATGAAAATTTCAACGGCGATGTCGTACGCGGATTGTCGTTGCGTCAACCGGACATCGACCTTGTCCGCGTGCAGGACGTTGGCCTCGCCGGAGCCCTGGATTCAGCAATCTTATCTTGGTGCGTCGCGAACAATCGAATTCTTCTAACCCATGACCGCGCGACGATGCCCGTTCATGCCTAACGGCGGCTGGACTCCGGCGAGAAAATGGCCGGCCTGTTCGTCATTCACGACCGATTGCCCGTTGGAAGAGCCATCGACGAGGTTCTACTACTGATAGAATGCAGCCAACAGACCGAATGGAACGGTCTGGTGGTCTATCTGCCGCTGTGACCACCTATTCCTCGCGAATCTTTAATCCCGCAGCCGCTGCAATTCCTTTAGCCGCTCCCCCGCCGGCGGCTTTTTCGTCTTCATCATTTCCACAAACGCATCGAAAAGATACGCCGCATCATGCGGGCCGGGACTCGCCTCGGGGTGATACTGCACGCAGAAGACCGGCAGGGTTTTGTGGCGGAAGCCTTCCACCGTCTGATCGTTCAGATTCAAATGCGTGACCACTCCGCCGTGCGCTTCCAGCGACTGGCGATCGACCGCGAAGCCGTGATTCTGGCTGGTGATCTCCACGCGCCCGGTGTCGAGGTTCTTCACCGGCTGATTCGCCCCGCGATGGCCGAACTTCAGCTTGTAAGTCGTGGCCCCAATGGCGCGGCCCAGAAGCTGGTGGCCCAGGCAAATCCCGAAAATCGGCACCTTCCCCAGCGCCCCTTGAATCGGCGTCACGGCGTAATCCAGCACGGCCGGATCGCCAGGCCCGTTGCTGACGAATAACCCATCGGGACGATGCTTGAGAATCTCCTCGATCGTGACATCCGGCGGAAGGACCGTCACCTTGATGCCGCGTTCGATCAAATGGCGCAGAATATTCTGCTTCGCTCCACAATCGAGCGCCACGACATGCAGCCCATCCCCGCGCTGGACTTTCCCCAGCCGCCAAGTCCCCTGGTCCTCATCCCAGCCGTAGCCTTGCGCGGGCTTGACCGCCTGCACCCAATCGGCCCCCTCCATCTCCGCCGCCCCGCGGGCTCGCGCGACGAGCTTGGCATCATCGAGGATTTCCGTGCTCAGGATTCCGCGCATCGCCCCGGTGATTCTTATCCGCCGCGTCAGCGCACGCGTGTCGATTCCCTCGATGCCGACGATCTTGTTGTCCTTCAGGTATTGATCGAGCGAAAGGTCCGCCCGGTAATTTGAATGCACCGGCGACAATTCCTTGACGACAAACCCAGCCACATGCGGTTGGCGGCTCTCGACATCCTGTCGATTGACGCCATAGTTGCCAATGAGCGGATAAGTCATCGTCACGATCTGACCCTTGTAGGACGGATCGGTGAGGATTTCCTGATACCCCGTCATGGCCGTATTGAAAACGACTTCCCCCTCGGAGGTTCCCGTCGCCCCGAACGAGCGGCCTGTGAACACAGACCCATCCTCCAGCGCCAGCTTGGCCACGGAATGCAAAACGGCGGCGTCGCTCATGATTGGCGGATTATAGACCCTTTCCACAAATGCAGAAGCGCACGCCGGCTCCGGAGGCCCGCAACAGAGCCGGGCCGTGTCGGCCCGGACCGGGGCGACACGGGAGCGGCTCTTTGGTAAGACCCGAAATTCCCACGACCGGGCGCCCCATGATCCCCACCATAATTCTGTCAAGTTTTTTTATTATCTTCACCGATAGATACGCTGAGGCTGTGGGTCTCCGACCTTAAAAGGTCGGGCAGCCTGATTGAGGAGGCCGGTGTAACGGCGAGCACCGGCCTCTTTTTTTGCGCAAAGAACATCATGGCGCCGCGGCCCCGCCGGCGGGCTGTGTGCTGGGCTGCCCAAGCGTCCGGGTCAGGGCCGGGTCGAGCCAGACGAAGCGGTCCTCCGTTGCATAGTTCTCCCCATAATCCACTTCCAGCCCCAGCCGCTTCGCCCCGGAAAGCGCAACCGTCACCACCGGATAAACCCGTCCAGCCTTCACGTTCTTCTGCTCGAACACAACCTTGTCATCGAGATAAATCCGCACCGTGACGTCCGCCAGCGGGGAATCGGAATCGATCGCGAATTGACTTCGAAATCCCTTCCATTTTCCGTCGAGATCGTAAACCAGTTTTGAATAGGAATGACATCCGATGCCATGGTGAAACGAAGGATATCGCTCGCGGATGGGCTTGCCGTCGGAAACCGTCCGGTCGAAACGCGTCGGAAAATTCTCGCTGAAAAACGGCTTGTAGATATTCTCCGCCGGCCTGCGCGACGTGAGCCACGAGATCGGTCCGTTGATCTGTTCGATTCCCGCGACCGTGGCCACGTCAACCTGCCGGCTATTTTTGTCGTCGAGAAAAACGGTCAATTGGTCCCCGGCCAGCGCGACGGCCGGAACCGTCAGCGATTCATCGCCCCCAAGCTGCACGCGAAACATCCGCGCCTCCGCTGGATGCGGACTGGCCGGCACCGTGGAAAATAAAACGGCGGCGACGGAATCCCACGCCAGCGTCGGCGTGGCGTCGCCGGCCTGGATCGTCACGCCGCCCGCCCCGATCTGCGTGATGATGCCGTGAGCCGTATCGCCGTTGGCCAGCCGCACGACGTCGTCGGTCCGCGTCTGGTCCAGATCGGCCGAGTTTGACCCGCTTCGGACCATGGCCAGAAGCGAATCGATGGGAAAACTGATGTCGCCCAGGCGGGTGCTTTGCCACTGGAGCATGTCGCCGCCCAGCGAACCCGGCTCGCCGCCGAGGGTGTCGCCGGAGCGAAAAAGCAGGGAGAATCGAGCGCCAGGGCTGGCCACCGGGCTTGCCGTTTGAGAGATCTCCAGCACGTCATCCCAGGGGATCGTGCCGCTCGGCAGGCGAATGCCCGAGGCGTCGATGGATTCAATCGACACCGCGCGCGAGTTAAATCGGCAGTCCGTCAGATTCCAAACGCCAGCTCGCAAGACGGAGCTCAAAAGAGGCAATAAAAATGCAACCGCGGAGACGCAGAGACGCGGAGACAAACGCAGAGAAAAACACGTAACGGATTTTATTCTCCGCGTCCCCCTCTGCGTCTCTGCGTCTGTGCGGTTGCATTTGGATTTCATCAGCTTCCGGGTCCTTTGCCGTTGAACACGGGAAGATATCGATTCGGCATCTGCAAGATAATCAGCGCCATGGCCGTGCAATAATCCGGATCGACCTCCCCTTCCCAATCGCCGTCGGCTTTGTTTTGCCTCGACAGCAGAAGCTCGCGGATCGCTGGATACCATTGGGCCCAGTATTTTCCGCCGGCAAGGAACATCGCCTG
This sequence comes from uncultured Phycisphaerales bacterium, assembly GCA_963783845.1. Lineage (GTDB taxonomy): Bacteria > Planctomycetota > Phycisphaerae > Tepidisphaerales > Tepidisphaeraceae > PALSA-1353. The sequence continues at coordinate 4,053 of CAWAPL010000016.1, read as the reverse complement.
AACGGCGTAGTATTGGCCGTAATAGAAATGTCCCTGCTCGTCAGCCTGATCCCGGGCGGGAATAAAGCGGGTGAGAAAATTCAGCCCGCGGGTGACGGAGTTGTCCTCAAATCTGCCGGCGTAATAGAGCGAAGCCGTCCCCGCCGCCGTGCGGGCAAAACCGCTTTCCCCGCCGGTGGACGCCTGGTAGCAGAAACCGCCGTCGGGATTCTGGCATTTCTTGACGTACGCCAGCACCCGTTCCATCACCGCCGCATCGGTCTTGATGCCCGCATCGCGCGCCGAGCGAAGGGCCATGATCTGGCAGATCGTCACCGAAATGTCCGCATCGACCGGGGCCGGCTGATAGCGCCATCCCCCCTCGGGATTCTGGCAGCGCTCGATCAGGCGAACCGCCCTTTGCAGGTTCTCCTTGATCTGGTCATCCCCGGTCATTCCGTACACTTCCCCGACGAGCAGGGTCGCGAAGCCATGCGAGTACATTTCACCCTGGAAGGCGCTGGTGGTGAACAGGCCCGATTCCTGCTGGTTGCGGATGATGAAATCCACCGCTTTTTTCACGTTGTCGCCGTACTTCCCACGGCCGGGAAGATTGCCGTCCTCCATGAACGCGATCCCCGACAGCGCCGTGATCGCGGCCGTCGCCCCATACGCGCCGGCATTTCCGAAGGAACCCTCGGCGTTTTGCTGAGAGGCCAGATATTCCAGCCCTTTTTCGACCGCCTGCTGTTGTTCGGGGGTGATTTCATTGGCGATCGGCTGATCGCTTCGCCGCGCCGGCGGAGGCGAGTCGGTCGAATCCGTGCCGGCCGGCGATATTCCGCCGCCAAAAAATAAGATAAACGCAACCGTAGAGACGCAGAGACGCGGAGAAAGCGCGGAGAGAAAAGTCCGCGCATTTCCTCTGCGTCCGTCTCTGCGTCTCCGCGTCTCTGCGGTTGCATTTCCGTCATCGGAAGAAGAATGATTGATTGCAGACATCATGCGGGAAATCCGAGTTATTGTGCCTGCCGATTGCCCAGCGCCTGGTAATATTCGTCAATATACTCCTTGAACTTCTGAACCGGCCTTTCGCTGGCGGCCTCGATGACGGCCGATCGCTGCCGCGGCGAGAGGCTCCCCCATTCCTTGAGGCTCTGCGTGATATCCGTCGTCGGCGTGCCGCTGGTATCCACGTCGTGTCCCGCAACGCTCGCCTGGGCCGGCGTGCTGCCGGCATTGCGCCTTCTGGCCGCTTGGGTTGTTGTTGTGGGCCTGGGCATTCGCCTGCGCATCGCCCGGCTGTTCGCCGGGCTGCGGTTGCTGACTCGACGGCGATTTGCTCTCGGCTTCCTGCACCCGCGCCGCGTCGATCAGCGCATCGAGATTCTGCAAAATCCGCCGCTGAATCTCCTGCGTCACTCTCCCCGGATCGCGGCTGATTGCCAGCCGCTGGCGGGATCGGCCCATGCGCTGGCCGATGAGATTCACGTCGTTCTTCACCGGGTCGGGCTCGGGCGAAGCATCCCCCTGCAACAGACCCTGCGTAAGCTCCTGGTCGTCGATGTTCTCCGAGTTGGCTTCCTCGGGCAGCTTGTCTTTCGGATCGGGCTCCGGACCCAGCTTCGTTCGGCCATGGCTCGATTTCTGAAGAAGCTGATCGAGCAGGTCGCGCAACTGCCCCTGCCGCCCGCCGAGCGCCACCAGCGCGGGATCCTGCTTGTCGCCCTTTTTGCTGATCGTGACGGTGGCCTTGTTCACCGCCTCCTGCAAGCGCTTCAGAAGGCGAAGTTCGGCCTCCGTCGGGAGCGGCTGTTGGCTCGAGGCGCTGCCGCTTCCCCCGCCTCCCTTTGTAGCAAACGGAATCTCCTTCGGCTTGACCGACAGGCTGTCGATCATCGCCTGGATTTGCTCCTCAATCCGCGTCTGCTCGGCCCGCGTGACAAGATCCGTCTGCGGTTTGGCCAGCTCCCGCCGAACCGATTTCATCGAATCGACGATGTCGTGATTCGCCCAGACGTAAACAATGCTGTTTAAGCTGGAAAGATCGTCCTGGAGCTTGGCGGTTCGATCGGCCAGCGCATCCTGCCGCGGCGGAAGCTGGTCAAGAAGAATCGTCTCGCGGTGCCCAAGCCCCCCATCCGCCGAGCGCGGCGCCTTGTCCAGCGCCGCCGTATCGGCATCGATCTTCTTCTGCGCTTCCAGAATCTTCTGATACGCCGCCCGGATCGAGTCCTTCTTCTGATCGTCCATCGCCCGATTGATTTTGGCGGCCTGCTGATCGATCAGCTCCTTGGCCTTCTCCAAGGCCGCCAGCGCCTCGATCTGCGGCGGATCATAGGCGGCCGCCAAACGCGAGGCGTCCGAACTCGCTGCGGTCTCCTGATCCACATCCTCCTCCAGCGCGGTGATGGCCCGTCCCATCCGGTCGGCCGCGCGATTGAGATCGGAAACGATCGCCGCTCCGTCCGGCAGGGTTTCGGCGGATTTCGACACCCCGCGCGTGTTCCGCTCGGTTTGCCGCTGCAAACGGCCCTGCGTGTCCACGTCCGGCGTCGGCGGAAGGTGATCCTTGATCCGCTCCGACAATTCCAGCAGGTGAGCGATCACCTTCGCATCGACCTTTTTCATTACCGCATCCCCTTGCAGCGCCAAGTTGTCGTAATTGATCCCGCCCTGCTGGCGAAGGAGATTCTTGATCTGCTCCTGAATGTCCGCCAGTTGCCTGGCCAGCGCTTCGAGCTTTCGGCGCTGCGCCTCCTCCAACTGGTGAATCATGGTCTGCAAGCCGATTTCGACCTGGGCCTGGGCCTGCTGCGCGCTGGCCTGTTGGTTCTGCCGCTGCGCCTGGGCCCCGGATTGCATCTGCGCCGCAACGTCCTGTTGCTGCCCGGTCTGCGCGGCCTGCTGCATCGCCTGCGATGCCGCCGGATCCGTCTTCTGGAGCTGATTCGCCGTCTGCTGCATCTGCTCAACCGCCTTGGACGTGTTCTGTCCGCCAGCGCCGACTGCGCATCCGCATTCGCCTGCTGCGCCTTCCGATCGGCCTCCTCCATCTGATCCGGCGTCTTGCCCAGATTCCGGATGCCGATGTCATTGCTCTTTTGGCTGATCCGCTGCTGCTGATCCAATATCTCGTAAAGCCGCTCCAGCACCTGCTTCAATCCTCCGGCATCGCCCATCTTCGAGATCATCTGATCGAGCCGATCCGCGGCGTCCTGCTGATTGGCCTGGGCCGCGGCGAGCTGGGCATTGCGGAATCCGCCTGCCGCCTCTGCTTGGCCGGATCGTCGCGCGAACTGGATTTCTGATTTTTCGCGTCGTCAACCTGGGCGGCGGCATCCTTCATCGGATGCTCCGCCACCTGATTCAAATCATCGCGGACATTCCCCGCCGTCTCCTTCAGGTCCTGCGCCATCGATCGGTTTTCATTCATCCGATCCAGAAGCGCATCCAATTTTTGGGCCGCCTGCTTCGCCTGCGAAGCGGCCGTGGCCTGGCGAGCGACGATTTCCTGCGCCTGGGCCCGATCCGCCCGGCTGAATTGCGCCTGCGTTTGCGTCTGGTGATGCAAATCCTCCGTCTCGGCCTTCAGGCTGCGCTGCGCCCGGCAATGTCCTTGATCTGCTCCCGCACCTGGCCGACCAGATCGTTCATCAGCGCGGCGAACTGCTGCTGGCTCATGAGAATAATGCGATATTTCCCGCTGGAAACGACATCGTGGTATTTCCCCTCGAAGGCGAAATTGTCCTGTGCCTCAAGATGGTATTCCAAAACGTCGCCCGGCTTCAGGGCCGCCGCGGCCGCGAGCTTGGCCAAATCCCACGGATAATCCAACTGCCAGCGCCGCCGATCCCCCGCCGATTCCAGCCGGTTCCAACCCGTCCCACTTCTCGGCTGTCCGCCATCGACCAGATCGATCGTCGAGAGCAGCGCCGGCTTGTCCCCGACACGATAGACCACCAGCTTCAAAGATTTGATGCTGTAATCATCCTCGGCAACGGCCCGGAGCGGGATGACCGCCTGCGGCGTGCATTCCTCGTTGCGCGCCGGCCGGGTGATCTGCACCGACGG
>CAWAPL010000015.1:0-64602 GCA_963783845.1 uncultured Phycisphaerales bacterium | reverse complement strand
TTGGTTTACGGTCCGGCTCACGCTGCCCACCGGCCGCGTCGAGGAGAAGCGCACGTTCTCAAGCCCCCTGTCCCGTTTAGCCGCGACCCGAAGGGGGACCGGCGTTTTTTGGTTGTTCGACAAATCCCCGACGCCCGTCTATTCCGGCGTGGAACGTCCCCACCGGTTGCACGGACGGCGAATGCGACATCGGCCGATTCCTGGGCCGGGCCATCGCGATGCCCAGTACGTCCTGCGAATAACAGCGCAATTTCCGCAACCGACAATGCCGACGCGATCGCGCCGCGAGCCGCATGCGGAGCATCCCCGTCGCACAATTCACAAAGCTGGCCAAGCCCGTCGCTCGACAGGTATTTGAGGCATCCGTCCAGCCATTGGCTGATCTTCGAAATGGAATCGTCGTTTCGCCCGAACGTCCGCACGTACGCGATCGCCAGCGGACCCAGCAGCCACGGATAAACCGCTCCCTGATGCTGCACCCGGTCGCGCGAAACCACGTTCCCGCCGTAGTGACCCACGTACGCCCGATCGCCACGCGAAAGGCTCCGCAAACCCATCGGCGTCAGCAGTTCATCCACCACCAACCCAACCACGTCCTTGCATCGCTCCGGCGAAAGCACCGGGTTGGGCAGGCTGATCGCCAGGATCTGGTTCGGCCGGATCGACGCATCCAATCCATCGTCTTCCACCACGTCATAACAGCATTTCAACTCGGTGTTCCAGAATCTCCGGTTGAATGACGCCTGGACCCTCCGGGCCAGGGTCTCCCACTCCTGCGCCAGCGCCCCCTTGCCCAATCGTGACGCCAGCGCGCCCGCCATTCGCAGGGCATTGAACCACAGCGCGTTCAATTCAACGGCTCGCCCCCGTCGCGGCGTCATCACCCAATCCCCGACCTTTGCATCCATCCACGAAGTCGCAATGCCCGGCGCACGCGTGCCGACCAATCCATCGGCATCGCAGAAGATTCCCAGACCCGTTCCTTCCCGATACGCCTTGATGATCTTCTCCACCGCGGCAAACAGGGCGCCAATCGCCGGCTCGTCATCGCTCAACTGCGCGTATTCGCACACCGCCTTGATGAACCACAGCGAGGTATCGGCCCCGTTGTACGTCGGCGTCTCGCCGGATTCAGGGAATTCGGTCGGAACCTGCCCGTCCCGAATTTGTCCGGCCAGCGACAGCAGCAGGGATCGCCCCTCGCTGAGCCGTCCCGTCACCAGGAACAGCCCGGTGAATCCCATCAGCGCCGTTCGCCCGTTGGGAGCGCCCCAGGGATATTGCGAGATCACCTGCACCGGCCGTTCCGCGGGTGGCTCGGCAGGCGAACTCACCACGAATGCCCCCGCGGCCTTCAGCAGCGTTTCCAGTTGATCCTCCGCCCCGGACCGCACGATGACCGTTTGCCGATCAAAATCCTCCCTCGCCCGCGCCAGCTCGGCGACACCTTCGCCGGTTCCACCGGCTCCGTCGAACAGGTCAGGTGAATCGTCTGACCCGGCACCAGCGTCCAGCGGAACGAGCCCGGCAGCCAAAGGTCTTCCAAGCCGCCGTACCCGCGCTCATCCTCCCGCCGATAAATCGTGTTCAGATACCAACGCGGGTCGGCGCGGAATTCCCCGTCGTGGGCCAGGAAAACCTCCGGCGTCCGCGTGCTGGCGGGAATCCGAACCGTCCCGTTGCGCTTTACCTCCGGCGCCAGCCGGCTGTTCCATTGGTACATCAATTCATGAATCCCCCGCATCGCCAGCAGCGCCTTGATCTCCAGCGTCACCGATTTCTCCCCGGTCAGCAGGGAATAGGAAAGACAAACCGTGTTCTGCCCCCGCATCAGGTGCAGCGACTTTTCAATCGTGAACCCATCGCCCTGGTAGGCCCATCGCGGAAACGGATCGACGTTGAACGCCCGCAAATGCTGAAACCCCCGCGGGAAAATCGTCCCCGGATATTCATTGCAGGACAGCGCAAACTCCCCGTGCGATGTCCAGACCGTCTCCTCGACGTGCGCCAGCAGCACCATCCGCCGCACCGGCGGGGCCATCGCCGCCACCAGCAATCCATGATATTTGCGCGTGTTCAGACCGCAGAGCGTCGAGCAGGCATATCCGCCCAATCCATTGGTGGCCAACCATTCCCGCCCGATCAGCCCGTCAAAGCTCATGTCCGAGATATTTTGCGAGGACATTGGACTTCCTCCGTGAATCTCCTCCGCCGCGTTCATTATCGCAAGCCGCCGCACAACTGGCAACACAAAACCGAAAGCAACGCGACAATCGCCGCCGAAACCCGCAAAATCCGAAATACCCCCGGCAGGAATCGAACCTGCAACCGCGAGATTAGAAATCTCGTGCTCTGTCCTGTTGAGCTACGGGGGCTCGGCCATCCAATGTACGCCTGATATACGGTTTTTCAAAGACGCTATGGAATACCCATGAAATCCCCAGTATCGCCGGAACGCCAACCGCCAAATAGCACCCGAATTGTTCGTATGGCCCCAAACTCGCCCGGTCCACGCCGATTTTCATCATCGCCAAAAGCGGGTCATGGATCAGGTAAACGCTGTACGAGATGGTTCCGATGCCGACCAGCCAGCGTCTTGAGAGGCATTTGAGCAACCAATGTCCGTCCGCCGCCGATGCGAAGATCAGCAGGCAAGCCGTTGCCAGAGCGATCCAGCAATCGAAAAACCAGTGCACGGTGATCCCTTCCCAACCATTGGGAGTGAGAAAGCGATATTGCCCAAAGGAGAACGCCAAGGTGACGGCCGCGTAGGCCGCGAGGAGGATCGCCGCCAGCCAGCCGTAGAACCGCCGCTCGTATCCGCGTCGAGATTGCTCGCGCACCGCCGCCGCCATGCCGAACGCGAACAGGCCCAGGAACCACGGCGCCGCGGCGTGTCCTTTGCCCGTTGCCAGGAACAGGCCCAATCCGAGCGCAATCGCGGCCAGGACCGTCCCCGTCATTCCGACGCGTCGCCAAAGCGGCAGCAGCAGCACGGGAAACAGCAAATAGATTTGCCATTGCGTCGCCACGACCCAGATCGGCGGATCGGCCTTGAACGCCCAGCGATACGAAAAATTGTGAACCAGCAGGAAATGCGAAAGGACCATCTTGATCGATCCCGGCCCGGAGATCGGCAGCGCATCCTGCCACTCCACGCTCAGCCGGGTTTGAAGCAAAGGCACGAATCGGATCAGCAGCAGCGAAAGTGCAAACGCCGCGAAATACGCCGGCAGCAATCGCCCGCCTCGCCGCCGCAGATAACCCCTTCCAACCGAGCCATCGTTGGCCAAAACCGGCCGCATGAGCAGGTAGCCCGAGAGCGTGATGAAAAACGCCAGGCTCGCCCGTCCATTGCTGATCCAATTGAGTCCATCGCGCAAAGTCGCCTTCCAACCCGTAAACGGCCAGAAAACCAGCGTGGATCGAAACACATGATCCAATACCACGAACAAAACCGCGATCCCGCGCAACCCATCGACATATTTCAAATATGATTTGGGAGATTCCATCAAGTGTTTAGCGGCGTCGCTTGCGACGCGCGGTTCCACCAGTATAACCACACCCCATCACATGACCATCCTCGGCCTAGACATCGGTTCCTCCTCCGTCAAGGCCGGCATCGTCCGCGATGGCCGAATCATCGGCCTCCTCGCCCGCGATACCTATCCCACCCACTACGACGGCCCGAAGGTCGAAGTCGATCCGTCGAAAGTCCTCAATGCCATCGCCCACGCCATTTCCCAGCCTCGGGCCGCCCGCGCGAAAGGTGGACGCCATCGGCCTGTCCGTCATGGCCCCGGCTTTCCTCGCCATGGATCGCGCCGGCAAACCCCTCACGCGCCTAATCACGCATCAGGATCGCCGCAGCGTAGAAATCGCCCACGAACTGGAAAACCGCGTCGGCATGAAGCGATTCCTGAACATTGCCGGCAACCGTCCCTTCCCCGGCGGGATCAGCATCACCACGCTGGCCTGGTTCGTGAAGCACGAGCCCCAGATCATCCGCAAGGCCGATCTGATCGGACATCTCAACACGTTTCTCCATCGCCAGCTCACCGGCCGGCGAGTGATCGACCCCTCCAATGCCTCGTTCACGGGATTGTACGAAACCCTCAGGCAGGGCACGTGGAGCGACGAACTTTGCAAGGCGGCCGGAATCTCCAAATCCAAATTGCCCGACATTTTCGAATCGAATCGGATTCCCGGCCGAATTTCGCCCGCCGCCGCCCATCGCTTCGGATTGACCCAAGGCGTCCCGCTCATGGCCGGAATGATCGACACCAGCGCGGCCCTGATGCTCTTCGGCCCCAGCGTCGGCCAACTGCTCAACGTCAGCGGCTCCACCGATGTCCTGTGCCTCTGCACCAACCGCCCGCGCCCCGACGAAAAACTGCTGACGCGCGCCCTGGGCATCGGTCGGCTCTGGCTTTCGGTCGGAACACTCGCCGCCGCCGGATCGGCCATTGTCTGGGCACGCGAGCAATTCTTCCGCGATCTTTCAAGCGATGCGTTTTACGCCCTGGTCACCAAGCTCGCCCGCAAACCGCGGAAATCCTCCGATTCTTCGCCGGTGATTTTCGAGCCGCATCTCGCCGGCGAGCGCACCAGCATCGATCAGAAATACGCCTCCTTCTCCAACCTCACGTTGGCTACAACCCGGCAAGACCTGCTGGAAGCGATCGTCGATGCCCTCGCCAAAGCCAGCGGCGCGCGACTCGCCCTGCTAAAATCCCGCGGCGTGCCCATCAAGCGCACCGTCTTCACCAGCGGCGGCGCCGCCCGCAGCCTGCACGATGTTCTCTACAGAGACTGGCCCGGCCGCTGGCGATTCAAATCCGAACCGGAAGCATCCCTGCGCGGGTTGTCGCGGATAGTTCCCGTCCCCATTTAGCGGCGGGTGCGCGGCTCGACTGAGCCTCGCCGAAGTCAGCACCGCGGGTTATTCCTGCCCCACGATCAACTGCTGCAATTGATCCAGCGCCTTGTCATTCTGCCCCTGCCCCTTGTAAAGCCAGTATAGCGTCATCCGAATCTCGCGTTGAACTGCCCGGCTTTTGGTGTCGTACAAGGCTTTCGTGAAAAAGTCGATTGCCACCTGCGGCTCCTTATTCCGCAGCAAGTCCTTCGCCTCGAAGACCGCCTGCACTCCGCTGGCCTCTGGGTCCTTCGCCACTGCCGCCATATGCTCGACCCACCACAAATAAGCAGCGGCGTCGGTGTAGCTGGAACCCTGCCCAGCGACAGGCGGCGGCGAATCATCCGCCCTCAGCAATCCGCACACGCACACCGCCAGCGCCACCGGCGCCGTCCACGCTAATAGCCTCTTCATATAAACCTCCAAAATATAAGGAGAAAGGTCAGAGCATTGTGCCCAAGCCTACGCCACACTATGCTATCCTCGCTATCCTCCCCGCAAAGACGTTCTACAATAAGAAAGCCGATATAGAATGAATCAAGTGCTGAACAATATACGGAATGTCGCCATCATCGCCCACGTGGACCATGGCAAAACGACCCTGGTTGACGCCCTGCTGCGCCAAAGCGGCAATTTCCGCGAAAGCCAGACCCGCCAGGATACCCTTTTGGATTCCAATCCCCTGGAACGCGAGCGCGGAATCACCATCCTGGCCAAGAACGTGGCCATCAATTACACCGGCCCCGACGGCAAAACCACCAAGATCAACCTCATCGACACCCCCGGCCACGCCGATTTCGGCGGCGAGGTCGAGCGCGTCCTGGGCATGGCCGACGGCGTTTTCCTGCTCGTCGATGCCGCCGAGGGCCCCATGCCCCAGACCCGCTTCGTCCTGAAGAAAGCCTTCCAGCACGAGCTGCGGCCAATCGTCGTCATCAACAAGATCGACCGTTCCGACGCCCGCGCCCATCAGGTGCTCGACGAAGTGTTCGATCTTTTCGTCGAACTCGGCGCCGATGATGAAACCCTGGATTTTCCCGTCCTCTACGCCAGCGGCCGCGCCGGAACCGCTTCCTGGAGCCTGGAGGAAAAGGGGACCGACATCACCCCCGTATTCGAAGCCCTGCTCAAGTACATCCCGGCGCCCCACGGCGATCCCGAGAAATCCCTCCAGATTCAAATCAGCAGCATCCTGTACAACGATTACGTCGGCCGGATCGGCGTCGGGCGAATCTTCAACGGCCGGATCAAGACCGGCCAGCAAGTCGCCGTCTGCCGCCGCGATGAATCCCAGGTCAAGAGCAAGGTGCAGCAGGTGCAGGTTTTCGACGGCCTCGGCCGCACGGACGTTGAGGAAGCCTCCGCCGGCGACATCGTCGCTCTTGTCGGCCTGGAAACCGTCGATATCGCCGATTCCATCTGCGATGCCGCCAATCCCCAGCCGCTGGCCGCCACCGAAATCGAACCGCCCACGCTCACCATGATGTTCAGCGTGAACGATTCCCCGTTCGTCGGCACGGAAGGCAAGTACGTCACCAGCCGAAACCTCCGCGAACGCCTCTTCAAGGAATTGGAGAGCAACGTTGCCCTTCAGGTCGAGGAAACCGCCAACAAGGACGCCTTCAGGGTCTGCGGCCGCGGTCTGCTGCACCTGGGCATCCTCATCGAAAACATGCGCCGGGAGGGATTCGAGCTGTCCATCAGCAAACCGCACGTCATCCTGAAGAAAGACGACGCCGGCAACACCCTCGAGCCGATCGAATATCTGGTGATCGACGTTCCGGAGAAGAATCTCGGCGGGGTCATGGAACTGGTCGGCAACCGCCGCGGCGAGATGGTGCGCATGGACAACCGCGAGGGACACGTGCACCTGGAATTCACGATCCCCGCGCGCGGGCTGATCGGCCTGCGCACGCGGATGCTCACCGCCACCCAGGGCACGGCGGTCATGCACCACAATTTCCACGAATACGCCGCGATGCGCGGCGAAGTCCCCCAGCGCGTCAACGGCGTCATGATCTCCAACTGCGCCGCCAACGTGAACGCTTTCGCCCTGAACACACTTCAGGACCGCGGCGTCCTGTTCGTCGATCCCTCCGAGCCGGTTTACGAAGGCCAGGTCGTCGGCGAGCATTGCCGCCCCGACGATATCGTCGTCAATCCCACCAAGGCCAAGAAGCTGTCCAACATGCGAACCACCAGCAGCGATGAGAACATCATTCTCAAGCCGTCGCGGAAGATGACGCTCGAGCAGGCCCTGGAATACATCGAGGAAGACGAGTTGGTCGAGGTGACGCCCAAGAGCATCCGCCTGCGAAAGGACTTGCTCACCGAAAACGAGCGCAAGCGCCACAACCGCAAGCAAGCCGTGGCCGTGGAAGCGTGACGCATCTTTTTAACGGCGACGCTCGAGGCATAATTCATGGAATCGGACATGTCCGGCGACGACATGATCGCAGCCGACCTGCCTTGCCGCGCCTGCGCGTACAATCTCCGCGGCCTTTCGTTCAAAGGCGTATGTCCCGAATGCGGCGAATCAATCCCCAATTCAGTGGCCAGCGCGACTGCGCATCTGGCTAAAATCCTGGGCGAGGATCGACAGAACATGGCGCGGCACGTCAAGTATCTGGGTATCGCCCAGAACATCGATTGCTCCGTTAACGCGTTATTGTTTGTCAAAGACGCTATTCAGCAGGCCCGCCGCATCGATCCGACGGCGGACATGAATGCCGCGTGGATATGCCAATCCGTGCAAACGCGAGCGAAAAGCTATTTCAACGACGCGGATGAAGCCCGCGAACTTCTGGACGAGTGGGGAATCCGCGGCAGCGAGGATGTCGGCAAAATCGTGTTCGGCTTGGTCCAGCATGGACTTCTTCAAACTTCGAAACGGAGACACCATGGCCCAGTATTACGGCCTCCTTTCCTTGGAAGATCTGTTCCCGCCCAAAACTTAGGCACAACCATCTCGCTTTTTTCCCGAGCTGCCGGACCGTGTGAAATGCTTGGTGATTCCGCAATTTTCGCCACTGGACGGTTGAGGGGAAAAGGAGATAGGTGGGAGGGTGCGGGAGGGCGGGAAGAACCTTTTGGGGCCTGATATGGTTCTTCCCGCCCTCCTGCATTACATTTGCATTTGCATATAATCGATTACCCGAGAATCACTCGACCTGGTCTGCCGATCCGTTTGCGAAACCGATCCGTTGAACTACCCCAAGCTCGCGCTACTTTCCCGTCCCGTCCACACGCTCACTTCGTTGTGCTTCAATCTCGCAACAGTATATTCTCAGCTCAAATGACCCGTCCCCTCATCGGCATCACCATCGACACCCACGACGACGGCGACAAATACGAATCGCCCTTTGCCTACGCCACCGCCATCGAACGCGCCGGCGGCCTGCCGCTCTTGATTCCCTATCAAACCGATCTCGCCCTGATCCCCCAGATCGTGGACACATTCGACGGCATCCTTTTCACCGGCGGCAACGATCTCGATCCCGATCTCTACGGCCAGGAGTGGCATCCCAAAGCCGAAAAGATCGACCCCGCCCGTCAAAAATTCGAGTTGGCCCTGATGGCCGAGGTCGAAAAACGCCGGCTCCCCACCCTCGGCGTCTGCCTGGGCTCGCAACTGATGAACGTCTATCGCGGCGGCAGCATCCACCAATTCCTCCCCGATTTGCCCAGCGAATCGCCCATCGAGCACCGCAAGATCGGCGACACAATCCCCCGCCATCCCGCGACGATTGATCCATCTTCGCGCATCGGCCAATCCATCGGCAAGCCCGAGATATCCGTCAACAGCTATCACAAGCAGGCCGCCGACCGCCTGGGCCGCGGCCTGCGCGTCGTCGCCACGTCTCCGGATGGCGTGATCGAAGGATTTCGAAGATCCGACCTTCCCGCTATTCGCCGCCGTCCAATGGCACCCCGAGCGCCTGATCGACGAGCCGGAGCATCTCGCTCCATTCAAGCTGCTGGTCGAAACGTCGCGTACGAATCGCCGATGAATTCCAATGCTTGATCGATTTATGGGACACGCTGCCGGAAGCCCCCCGGCACGATATCGTCGCTCTGGCGCGGCAATGCGAATCTTCGATTTTAACCGATCCCGCTTGACTTATCAGGCCTTCCCTGATAACCTGTAAAAGTGCAGTTTCGGTTCGCCGATGACAAGCTGGGGCGGCTGTACACGGAGACATCCTACGCGGCTGGATATGGCCGCGATGTCGTCAAGGCGTTTCGCAAGGTCATGGGATGGGTAAAAGACGCTCCCACCCAGCAAGACTTCTATCGGATGAAATCGCTGCACTATGAAAAGCTGAAAGGGAAACGAAGCCACCAACGGTCCATGCGGCTGAATGACCAATATCGGTTAATCGTGGCGCTTGAGGAACAGAAGGGTAAAACGATAGTCATTGCCGCCATAGAGAAGCACTACGAATAGAACAGGAGTCAATCATGGGGCGCACGTTCACACCCGCCGAAGTTTTCCATCCCGGTGAATATCTCCGCGATGAGCTTGAAGCACGCGGCTGGACGCAGACCCAATTCGCCAAAATCATTGGCCGGCCCGTGCAGTTGGTTAATGGCATCATCAATGGAAAGACGGCCGTTACCGCGCAGACCGCCAAGGAAATCGCCGCCGCTTTTGGTACAAGCGCCGAAGTGTGGTTGAATCTTCAAAGCTCGTATGACCTGTCTCGGACCCCCGAAGTCGCCCCGGACATTCACAGGCGCGCCGAAGCGGCTGCATAGCACACAACCGTCCCGATCCCTTTCGCCACACTAAAGATGAGCAGGAACAGCATCAATCACGTGGTAAGCCGATGGGCACGCCTTGCCGCGATGTTCAACGTGTCCGCTTCCCGGCAAGCCGTGGACGCTTTGCAACAACTTGAGTTATCAGGCTTAGTCCGGCGCCGGCGCGAGGGCAATTGGCTCACGGTGGGAAAGGCTACTAGCTTCGTCGCCTGGCTAAATCCGAATGAATCCGCCCGGCAAGCGACTCTGGCGAGGAGCTCTGCCGACAGAATATAGACTTCAACATGCCGTGCGAGGGGCCCGGCATCTCCGCGATAATACCAGGAATCCAACTGCCAGGCCGCCCAAAAACAGCGATCCCGGCTCCGGCACAGCCACAATAGTTGTTGTATAGCTTCCGGCGATTCCATCCACGCGCAACCCGGTGGGGCCGCCCTCGTTGTATACCTGAAAGACCAGCGAATTCGTCCCTGCCAGCACATTGCCGCTGGTGAAACTGATTGGCGTGTAGGCGAAATAGTTGACGGATGTCAGCGTCGCGCCCACGGCCTGACCGTTCAACACAATACTCGTCGCTTCGTCGTCGGCCGCCAGATCGAGGGAAATTGAAACCGAATTCGCATCACTCGGCAGAGTGAACGTCGTCAGATAGTCATAATATCCCACGGGCATGTGAAACGAGGGTGTTTCTCCATTGCCGGGATACCCCGCGCTCGGCAGGATCCAGGCCGACGTTGTGCTATCGCCGTTCCACCATTGCCCATTGATTGGGTAACCGCTGGCCGATGTCTTGACTGTGGTGGTGCTGGCGACCGAACCGTCGCTGCCGGAAACAATGGTGTAGTGCGGATCGGGCGATGTTGCGTCCGGCAGGGATACGCCGTTGCTACCAAATCCCGTATCGTACAGGTTTGAAACTGTCCCTGCCGACAGCGGCACGGCCGCGATGGCCAACTCGCCAAGCATGATGCATGCAAATCGCCCACCCAAGACGGCGACTCGATCTTCCTGATCTTTGACCATGGCGAACCTCGGTTGCCTTTGTTGGGTGAGATGTGAACCGTCAAAGCAGCGGCCTAATCTCCACTCCGGGGACGCCATGACGTAGAGCGAGAAGTGTGCCGATAGCCTCACCTCCAAGAAATATTTCGCGCAATTAGTGCCGCCCAATCGCGTTAAAAGATTTCACCCGCCCGCCGCTTCTCGAGTCCAATAAGTTGTCAACAGATCATTATGAACATGCCCCTGGACGTGTTTCTTCTCTTAACCTCTGCCGCCAAAGGGGCGTGCGCGTGTTTCGGTTGTTTTGACCATGCGACCTGTTTTAACCATGTTGCCCGCACAAGTGCCGGCGGGAAGCCTGCCGGGGGTTGTGAGGAAAATGACGCTTGCGACCATGCCCTTAGCCGATACAATCGCCCAGGCGGCATTGATCTGCACTCAATGTCCTTCGCCGGCGTCGGGAATTTCCAATAAGGGTCTTTCGGAAGTGAGATTGCGGCCGAGTACCCAAGTGGACTAAGGGGACGGATTGCAAATCCGTTATTCGTCGGTTCGAATCCGACCTCGGCCTTTTCATTTTTGACGCCGGTTTCGGCGGATTTCCCTTCTTTTGCCGTGCGATTTTTACTAATCGTCGCCAGCGGACTCGCTTCACCCAACTTCGCCGGACTATTACTAACTGCGCCGTTTAGTGACAAGTCAGGTGACAAGCGAATTTCCGCCATTTCGCCTTCCGTTCCTGTGGCTTTTGCCTTTTGATCGGCATTCGGCGAAAGATCGGGCAGGGTGGCCATCGCGTCAGACAACGCGCCGCGATAGGTGTGGGTGTACCGATCCATCGTTAAGGTAATCGTGGAATGCCGGGCCAGCGTCTGTGCGGTCTTTGGATGTACACCGCCGGCGGCAAGGTTGCTGATAAATGTATGCCGCAGGCTGTAACAGTCGGCGTAGCGGCCCGCGTCGTCGCGGTAGGCCAGAAAGGTATCCCCCTCGCGCCTTACACGTTCATCGGGCGTCTGCGCCTCGGCAATCCACGCTGCGCGGGCCGCGCCAAGGTCGCCTCGAAACATCTCGGCTAAATGCTGAATCGGCGGCAGGGTGAACGCGGGCGCGGCAGGCAGTTTGTTAGACAGAAACCCCCGCAACGCCGTTGCCGTGTCCGCCCGCAATGGCAGAACGTCATCCCGCCGATGCTTGCTGTAGGCCGCTCCGACTTTAACTGTCGGCTCTTTGCCTTCAAGGTTGAAGCTCCCTCGCGCCAGGCTCCGCACTTCGGACGGTCGTAAGCCAGTTTCGGCGATTAACCGATAGAACATTGCCCGCTCAGCGCCAGCGATGCCGTATCGAATCGACCCGGCCGACGTGGCGGACAGCACTCGCCGCAACTCATCGGTGGATAGCGCCCGTCTATCATGCCGCCGATCAGATTTTGCGTTTACTCCTTGTAGGTGTGTCAATGGGCTTTCCGACGCCCGGCCGTCCCGGACCATCCACCGACAAAAGCCCTTCGCCGCTTGCAGGTGATGATTGAAGCTCGCTGCGCCGATGCCTTTGCGATTCTTGTCGCCATGGCGCAGGCTCGCCAACGTGTTCAGCACTTTGCTCGCCGACAATTCGGACCAAAAGCGAAATCCACACCCATCGAAAATTCGCCGGACGCGGTTCGCCGACAGCGCCGCGTGTCCTTCGGTGTTACCCTTGGCCAGTAGCGCCCGTTTCCAGTCGGCCAAGTGTTCGGCCAGCGGTTTGCCCGCTGCTACGCGCGCCGCCGACAGGATTCCCCATTCGGCCAGCTTGGTTCGGATGCCCGGCGGCATGGTTTCGACGTAACGGGTCAGGTCCGCCGTCATCATGTCGCCGCCGGCGCGGATACTGTTCAGCCGGTCGATCTTCCGGGCAAGCTCGGTACTGGCCTTCTTGTCGTCCAGCAACGGCAGGCGGCGCAGCGCTTCCGACCAATCGACAAAGACGGCGTACCATTTGGAAGACATCCGCTTGACCTTCTGGCCTTTGGCGTCCGTCTCGTAGAAGGGCATTTGCCGCAGTTTCATTTGTCACCAACCTTTCGCAACTCCAATTTGAGATACACGGCCAGGCGATCCGCGATGGCCATGCGCAAGCCGGTCTCGCCATTCACAAACCGCGATAGCACGGCCTCGGACACTCCCGCTTCCTTGGCCATTCGATACCGACTCACCGGAGCCGACAAAATTGCGGCCCGTAACTGTTCGCTCAACGTCTTGGCCCGTGTTGCCATTCACGCCTGTTACCACGATACTTGCTGTTTAGCAAGTCTTAAACTTCTGTTTGCGCGGGGCAAAACAATTTCCTGTCGCCGTACCGTCGTTGCATTGCTTCAATTGTTCGCTGCCCGCAGCGCAAGCCAACGACTCCGGGATGGACTACCCGCCTCAAACCAATCGACCAGTTCCTTGCGCGACCAGCGGACGGCCCGACCCATGCGAACCGGCAACGGCCCAAGCCGGCCGGTCCTGTGCAAGCTGTAGAAGTGTGATTCGGAAACACCCAGAAGCGCCGCCGCGTTGGCAGCCGATAGCCCAAGCGCTGTCGGACCGATGCGCTGATGATGGCCATTCGTCGCCACACTGTGCGCATTTGACGACGGCTGATTCTCTCCCGGCATCGACACCATACAGCGCACCCATCAAGCCCGAACAGATACCAAACACTCCCGGATGTTATGATCGCCTTCAAAAAAGTCAAAGGAATTTCGGCGCTTTGGTTTGGTGCCCCAGGCACAGAGTTTCGCTTCACCCCTGCGGCCAGAAGGGGGTGAAGTGAAACGGCATGTAGCAAAGGGACCGAGCAAAGGCCCGACCGTCGCGCAGGGCTGCGGGACGGACGCCACGCGCAGGCTGTAGTCGGCCGAGCATGGCAGCCGGCTCGCTCGCCCGGAGCGGGCCGGGCCGAAGCGGTCAAACGTCGGTCAGGCGTGTTCAGTTCGTTGTGCATACGGGTCCGATCAAACTTTCGGGAATCCAATTTGGTTCAAAATGGGTAAATGTGAAACCCGATGGGTCAAAACAGTCACAGGTTGCGCCATGTCGTGACCAGACCGTGACTTGCCAATCTTCCCACTGGGTTTCTTTTACCTTGCGCTCTTCCTGTATCGTACTGTCGGCCATCCAAGCAACTTGTCCTCTTGCCGCCGTCATTCTCAATCGCCAGTGCATCGTCCGCCGTCACTTTGCAGGCGTGGTCCTTGCCACACACACCGGGCAAGGTTTCGCTCGGTTCACCCGCAGCCAAGTCGCGCTACTCATCGCCCACCCCCTCGCATTGCTTGCCAGCGCGCGCGGGCCGGGCATCCGGCATTCACCCATTCCACTAATTCAGAAACGCGATACCGGCAGCATCGCCCCAATCGGATCGGCGTTGGGCCGAGCCGGGCTGTGCGTTTGAGCGCGTACAGATGGGACTCGGAAATACCCAAAAGCTTAGCAGCGCCGGCGTTGTCTACGGTGAGGGAATCAGCGCGACTGACATCTGATGCCCGCTTTGATTCCAGCCCATCGACGGTAATGAAAGGGGCAATGTCACCCACGAGACACCCGCCTCTGTGTTGAGCGCTTTTGGATTGCCTGTGTGACAGCTTGAAAATCGAATCGAATCACCTTGGGCGAAATGCGGAGGGATGGGATTTTGCCCGTTCTAGCCATCTGTCGAATTGTTTCTGGCGAGAGCCGAAGCCGCTGGGCCAACTCCGCCGTGGTCAAATAATCGTTTGCCATTTGGCCTCCGGTCTGGATCAGGGAGGGGGTCGCCGAAACCGACGAATTACACCCTCCCTTCCATCCCGGCCGGAATGCGCGCATATAGCGCATAACCGTCAATATCCACAGTATTTGCGAGAAATCCGGCGCATAGAGCTAAACCTTGTGTGGCAATTTGCCGTACAGTGGGATATGGTATTGACGATAGGAACAAGCAGTGTGCTTGTTTTTCGATCTAATGCCACTGCGGAGGCTTTGTATCCGCGACACGATAGGAACATGTAATGTCTGCCATCCCAAAGAGCGAGGCCCGGCTTGAATTTCGGCTGACGTCAGACCGGAAGCAGGAGATAGAGCGCGCGGCTACGGCTCAGAATCAGTCCTTAACTGAGTTTGCGACGGCAGCTTTAACGGATGCTGCCCGCAAGGTTCTGGCCGAGTTTACGCAGCATGAACACGTTCAACTTTCCAATCGGGATCGGGATCGTTTTTTTGCAGTGCTCGACGCCGACGCTGCTCCCAACGCGGCCTTACAGGCGGCTGCCAAGCGTCATCGCCAGCGCGTCGCCTGAACGCCCTTTCACGCGACGGGAGCGATAAGTGCTCTGGTCTATCCAAAGGCTTACTTCCGCGTTCGATATCAGCGGATTTGATTGTGGCGAAGTAAGCCTTAATTCTTTTCTACAGCGGCACGCGCTCAGCAACGACAAGGCAGGGCTTGGGCGTACCTTCATTGCCATCGAAGCCGGCCAAGCACAAATCGCTGGATATTTCACCATGTCCACCGGATCGGTGCGCTTCGACGTGATTCCCGATCACGCCAAGAAGCGTTTGCCGAAGTATCCAATTCCGACGATACACATTGGTCGGTTGGCGGTGGATGTGAAATTTCAAGGCAAGGGCTTGGGTGAAACCCTGCTGGTAGAAGCGCTGCGCAAAGCGGCCACCGCTTCAAGCAGTGTCGGTGTCTATGCCATTGATGTCATTGCCTTACATGATCGCGCAAAGAGCTTTTATCTGAGATACGGATTTGTCGAAATGCTCGATCAACCGCTTCATTTGTTCCTGTCGATTGCAGCGGCGCACGCGTTAGCCAAAATCATCGACGAATGAGACGGTGATTAGTCGTCGTTCTTTGGCGCTGATTCTTCGCGCGCCGTCTTGCCGTTTCCCCATGTCAATCACCTCCGGATCGACGCTGATCGGCTTCGTTGTAAGGCCGAGCACGTCAAGATTTGGCAATACGTTGCCACCTGCAATCCAGGCGTTGTCCCGTTCGTAGTTGAAGGATCGGTGGCGGCCTGAGAGTTCATCATCTACCCGGCCTTCATCTGTTCGCCAAAATGTTCCTTCTCTGACGACTGATCGAGATGCGCCTGGAGCATCCACAACTGCTGGTGGCCCATGATCTTTCGGAAGTTGGCCGCCGTCGCCTCGAACGCGGCCGACGCCCAGCGCAAGGCCATTGAACCATCCTGCCAGTTCTTCACGCGGTTGATCCGCTGCCGCACGCCGCCGTTGGTGCTTTCGATCACGTTGGTCGTCGCCAGGCAACGCATGAGTTTCGGCGGCAAGCCCATCGCGTTGATCGTGAACAATTCATCCAAGCCTTCCAATAAGCTGCCAGAGGCGGAGGGATGTTTCTTCTCGTACCACTTGGCGAGTTGCTCGATGTGACGCTTGCCTTGTTCGGGCGAAAGCTTCCACGCCGCTCGCAGCGTCGATTTGACATTGGCGTGTTGGTCCTTGGGCAGATGATCCAGCACGTTGCGCAGCTTGTGCGTGCGGCAGCGTTGCACGGGATTATTCGTGCCGAACACCGTGTCGATGCCGTTGCGCAACGCCTTGGAGCCGTCGATCACGAACAGCCGCCGGCGATGGGCGTCCAATCCCCGCCGCACCAGATCGTTCAGAAGTTCCGTCACCCCCGTCGTGTTTTCACTGGAGCCTTCCCGCAAGCCCAGAACGTGCTTTTGCCCGGAAGAATCAACGCCAACCGCGCCCAGGACGTGGTGCTGGCCCAGCCGAAGGCCGTCGAGATAAACGATCGGAAGATCCAGATCATCCAAGCGACGCTCGGCCAGTTCTTCCAGAAGTTTTTCGCCCGCCTCGATGTTGGCGCGGCTCACGGCGCTCTTGCTGACGCCGACCGTTTCGGCCATCTCCGGGATCACCCGCTGATACTTCCGCGTGCTGACGCCATCCAGCAGGATCGACATCATGCGCCCGGCCAGCTTGCCGCCGCTCTTGATCGCCTCATAGGCGGGAATGGACGTTTCCCCCTCGGTCTTATGCCGCAGCCGCGGCCGGCGGACCCGCAGCTTGCGGTCCCCCAGGTGCGCCAATCCCTCCTGGCTCCCGTGCCAACGCACATCCCCCGACGCCTTTCCCGGCGATTTGCCTCCGGCAACCTCCCTGGCCGACATCTCCAGCACCGCTTCGACGCAGGCTCGACCGGTCACGTCGATCACTTGTGAGAGGGCCAGCTCCGATTGCTCGATGAGTTTGACCATGGGGAGCAGGAATTGACCTTCGCGGACGAGAAAATCCGAGAGTTGCCGCTTGTCGGCGGCGGTCACGACTTGGTACGCTGCCATTGTGGTGGCTCCTTTCCGTTAAGGGATGAATCACAGTCGATCCTAACGTGGGGATCGCCGGATTCGGAGCCGCCACCTTTTTCAACCTTCAACTATCGTTGGGACATCGCCGCAATCCATGTCGCAACTTGCTTCACCCAGCGGGATACTTGCCCTTGATTAACTTTCAGTTCGGTAGCCACGTCGGCCTGCTTTTGTCCCAATACGCGGTGAGCGCGATAGGCAGCAAATGCTTTTTGCGGTGGCTCGCGGAGATTGGTGGCAACTGAATTGGCTATTCCAGTACCCGTCGCGCCGGGCCCGCCTCCATCAGCGGCAGCCTGGGCGGACGCCGTCGCGTTCGACATCAGAAGAGCGATAATATTCGGGAAGGTTAGTTCTTGACATGCTGATGGTGAAATCCTGAATTGCGTCAACATCAAGGCTTCCAGCCGCGCAATGTCCGCGTGGTCCGCGTCAAAATCGGGAAGCCATCGCTTGATTATTGTAGCGTCACCATCGTTGAGGTAGTAATCCCAAGGGTTGTAGTGCGGATTTATTACCAGCGCCTGCCCACGGTTCTTGAAAGGCCGCATGAAATACCATCGCGGCCCCGGCGGCTGTGGAATCGGATTCTTCGTCATGTTTTCACCGTCCCTTTTCGGGTTGGTCCAAGCGGGGTGATGGACGGCGAGAACACCACCATCGCTCGGACCGTCGGCGGGTAATTACTCCGCCACTCCCGAACAATATCATTTTACCATTTGCCGATCTTTGGGAAGATTTCGGGCCGCTAGCGGGGCTACAACGACGGGTAGGAATAAAACGTGCCCAAACCGCGTGTGCGCGCAAATTTCCCGCGTTCTCAACGGTCGGTTCAAGCCGACCGCCGATTACGGCAAAACGCGACACGTTCGCAGCCACGCAGACAGCGGCGATTTGTAAGCCTTTGACTTCTTATGCCTCGTTTGGCTTAGGCAGGCTGGTCCTACCTCATTCTTTTGCAAATCCCAAGGTTTTGTGAGTAACATGCCGCCTTGACAATTTGGTTCGCTGGACAAGCGAGCGTCTGAGACTTGGAACTATCACCCCCGCTGTCAGCGGGGATTCAGCACTCAGGACGTTCCGCCGGTTCCGGCCCCACTACGGGGTCTGGCAGCCGGCGGACGAACCGGGTGCAAGGCTGTGATAGGCCGCGAGTCTGGGGAGTCCGTCGGATGACGGGCCTCGTTCTTTTTTTGGCGGAGGCGCTCCTGCCGGCGGCTAAACACCGGAGGGAGCGGGGAACTTTTCGCCTGCTTCCTCGTTCGGGTTTCACTCAGGCAACCCGAACGAGAAATCAAATCATGCCTGCGAGAGGGAAACAATATGCGTCACTTCAAGTTAAGCGTCATCTCAATCGTCGCGTTGGCAATTTGGACGGCAACGGCATTGCAGCCGACGACGGCACGCGCACAGATTTTCGTCTCAACCTCCTACAACACTATTGGTGAATAGGTCACGCCAACAAACGAAGGGAGCATGTCATGCGTCTAGCAATTGGGGTTTCGACGATTCTTGTGGTGTTTTCGGCGGTACTGCTGGCTCAGGTGAGTCCGAAGAAGCTGAACAGAGAATGCAAGATCGTATCGCGCAAGAAAAAGCGGCGGCTGGACAGGAGGACAGTGCGGCAACCCAACCAAGCAATCTCACCAATGGCCAGGTTGCCCAACTGTATAAAACGATCACCCAACAGAAAAACGAAATCGCTCAACTCACGGCCGAGGTGCAGCAGTTGAAGGACAAGTTGCGCTGAGCCAACTAAACCTGCGAAATGCTCAAGCGACAGCCGATGCGGCCACCGCCGGAGCAAAAGACACTCCCGGTGTTGCGGCCAATGCGCCGACCCCATCGGACATCGAAGCGGCAATAGCTAACCGCACATTGGTCGTCGGAATGACCTTGGATCAATGTAATCAGGCGATTGGGAGGCCCGGCGAGATTACAGGCGCTAATGGCTCTTCCACGTTTTACGAATGGTTTGAATATACATACGAGAATGGGGTGCTGGCCCCAGCCGGTTATAAAGGTCCAGTCACTGGAATGTTGCCTTTTACAGGTACAATTGAGAACGGCAAGCTCGTCAATTTCGACAAGGGTTTGTGGAAGGGAATGTAGACTCAGGGGCTTGGGACGGCCAGAGTGGGGCCACGGCCCTGACGATGAATCGTTTGCCGCTGTTGATGTTTTCCGGCACTACTTTGATTGGGCTGCTGACTATGAAATACCTCATCGAGGGCGCGGACAAGGAAACCGGAGATGATCGCAAAATCATCATTTCCGCCGAAAGCGCTGCGGAGGCAGAGAACAAAGCCAATGCGATGGGCATTCTTGTCAGCAATGTGCAAGCCCGCGAATCCGATAGCGAACAGCCAATTGCCCTTGGTTATGCCTCACTGAAAGTCCCACAACGAGCTACACCCGCATCATCGCCCCCAGGTGTCCCCGAATATCTCGTAAGAAAGCCCATTAAACTGTTTGTAGCGGGATGGGTGTTAATCATTGTCGCACTTTTGGGATTTGGCGGGGCGATGTCCCAACGATAGTTGAAGGTTGAAAAAGGTGGCGGCTCCGAATCCGGCGATCCCCACGTTAGGATCGACTGTGATTCATCCCTTAACGGAAAGGAGCCACCACAATGGCAGCGTACCAAGTCGTGACCGCCGCCGACAAGCGGCAACTCTCGGATTTTCTCGTCCGCGAAGGTCAATTCCTGCTCCCCATGGTCAAACTCATCGAGCAATCGGAGCTGGCCCTCTCACAAGTGATCGACGTGACCGGTCGAGCCTGCGTCGAAGCGGTGCTGGAGATGTCGGCCAGGGAGGTTGCCGGAGGCAAATCGCCGGGAAAGGCGTCGGGGGATGTGCGTTGGCACGGGAGCCAGGAGGGATTGGCGCACCTGGGGGACCGCAAGCTGCGGGTCCGCCGGCCGCGGCTGCGGCATAAGACCGAGGGGGAAACGTCCATTCCCGCCTATGAGGCGATCAAGAGCGGCGGCAAGCTGGCCGGGCGCATGATGTCGATCCTGCTGGATGGCGTCAGCACGCGGAAGTATCAGCGGGTGATCCCGGAGATGGCCGAAACGGTCGGCGTCAGCAAGAGCGCCGTGAGCCGCGCCAACATCGAGGCGGGCGAAAAACTTCTGGAAGAACTGGCCGAGCGTCGCTTGGATGATCTGGATCTTCCGATCGTTTATCTCGACGGCCTTCGGCTGGGCCAGCACCACGTCCTGGGCGCGGTTGGCGTTGATTCTTCCGGGCAAAAGCACGTTCTGGGCTTGCGGGAAGGCTCCAGTGAAAACACGACGGGGGTGACGGAACTTCTGAACGATCTGGTGCGGCGGGGATTGGACGCCCATCGCCGGCGGCTGTTCGTGATCGACGGCTCCAAGGCGTTGCGCAACGGCATCGACACGGTGTTCGGCACGAATAATCCCGTGCAACGCTGCCGCACGCACAAGCTGCGCAACGTGCTGGATCATCTGCCCAAGGACCAACACGCCAATGTCAAATCGACGCTGCGAGCGGCGTGGAAGCTTTCGCCCGAACAAGGCAAGCGTCACATCGAGCAACTCGCCAAGTGGTACGAGAAGAAACATCCCTCCGCCTCTGGCAGCTTATTGGAAGGCTTGGATGAATTGTTCACGATCAACGCGATGGGCTTGCCGCCGAAACTCATGCGTTGCCTGGCGACGACCAACGTGATCGAAAGCACCAACGGCGGCGTGCGGCAGCGGATCAACCGCGTGAAGAACTGGCAGGATGGTTCAATGGCCTTGCGCTGGGCGTCGGCCGCGTTCGAGGCGACGGCGGCCAACTTCCGAAAGATCATGGGCCACCAGCAGTTGTGGATGCTCCAGGCGCATCTCGATCAGTCGTCAGAGAAGGAACATTTTGGCGAACAGATGAAGGCCGGGTAGATGATGAACTCTCAGGCCGCCACCGATCCTTCAACTACGAACGGGACAACGCCTTTGGCGGTTCCTATTTCGTGAGTGACCAAGCGAACGCCAAAGCCGAGCAGATCATGGCGGGGTCGGATGAAATCATTGATAGATATAAGTGGAAGGCCATCGGTGATTCTGTTGTTGACACTACAGAGGCAGGGCAACAATTCCGAGACATGGCGAACCAAGCAGGATTAAACGCTGACTTGGCGACTCTTGAACTCCAAGCGCTACAGGTCAAACAGGACGCTGCACCAACGGTAGCGGCGCTTGCGATTATTGCTGCCATCGCCGGTCTCACCGGGATCATCATGGTCATTTATTGGGTTGGGTCGGCACGGCCGACCAAAATTTGAATTTCATTCGCGAGGGATTCAAAGTGGCGACACGATTCATTGTAGAGGGAGCCAGGAAGGATACCGGGGCAGAACAGCAATTGGTGGTTGAAGCCAATGATGCAGCGCAAGCCGAGCAAATCGCCAACATCCGCGGATTGTTTATCTCTGCTGTTCGGCCCATCGAATCTCCGGCCCCGGTCAAACCCGCCGAACTCAGTGTGACTGACGCCACTGGTAACATTGATGCGGTATGTCCGTACTGCAATCAAGGCTTGGATAAAAAGCCGGGGCGGAGGAAGAAGTGTCCTCACTGCGGCCAGTTCATCTATGTGCGGACTCGACCAAGCGACGGGGAAAAAGTGCTCGTCACAGAAGCCCAAGCCGAAAAGATTCAGGAACAATGGTTCATCGTCCACGGGGGAACACATGATGCGTACCTCGAAGCGAAAGGGCAGGTAGCGCAGGGAAAAGTGAAATTGGCAGAGCGCTTTGCGGAAGAAAAGGCAATCCTGGCGGAGCGTTTTGGCCGAGAGCCAAGCGACAACGATGTGCAATGGGGTCTACTGAATGACGAACTCCTCGGCCACATACAACAACGAAATTGGGGGCTGTTCCGAAATGTAAAGTTGGCGATGGCAGAAATCCTCCGGAAGGAGGGAAGATCAACCCAGGCGTTGGGATTCTATTTGGAGGTCTGTTACCTCGACTTGAATGGGCCGAACAACATTGGGGGAGAAACTGACAGTGAATTGCTCCGAGAGTTTCCCCCGTGGGACCCTAAAAGTGCGCTTTCGCTAGGATTCACTGCCCTACCGGGCCTTGCGGCAGATATGATCCGGAAAATGAATCTAACCCCCGCAACGGTCGAGGAAATCTTTCGCAAGAAGGCGTTTGCTCTACACACTGGACTGCATTTGCCTCTATCGCCGGCAGACGCATGGCCGCAGGTAAAACAAGCTCTGTTTGATGAAGGAAGCTGAGAGACCATCGAACAACGGCGTGAAGTCTATGCCAGCAGGAGCGCTCGTTTTAGGCTGGTTGTGGGAATGGAGAGAACAACCATGGCGAAAGAAAAGTGCTTGAATTGCGGATGCGGAATCGGTGATTTGGAGACGCCCTATGTTTGGAATGAGCGCGTTGTCTGTCGTTCCTGCTTCAAGAAGCTGCAACCCAAGAGTTGGAAGAACAAATGGATGGTATTGGCGACCGCAATTGGGACTGTCGGGATCATCGCATTCCTGATTGTTCGATCGGTTGGTCCTAAGCCTCCAGCGGGTGAGGATTCGTCATCAACTACACTCGGTTCTCAGGATGTGGCAAGCCCTAGGACCGTCGCACCGGTAGTTCCGTCCACTGTTGACATCGTGCCCGCGAAGGCACAGATCAGTCCAACAAATGATTCGCTGGCGGTAGAGCTGGCACGAACCGCAGCCGAAAACGAAAGATTGAAGGAACGGGTAGCAACTTTGGAAACAGAAAACGAAAGACTACGTCAACAAACCGCGATTGCCCTTACGTCCGCGCCGCCCCCTGCTTCGATCCAAGCACCACTGAAGCTGGGAAGCCTTTCAGGGTCGGCGTGGCTGACAACAAACGGCGGAGCGTCCAATCTGATGAGGGGTCTGAACGTCGCCGTTTTAACTCCCACAATCGACTCGCGCCCGATTGTTGCGACAGCCTTGGCCGGTATTCCCGGCCTACGGAAGTCAATCGACGAATGCGACAGCCGCATTGCCGATCAAAAGAAACTTAATGCCGACATCAATGACGCAGGTGATACGGATGTATATCACCCCATAAGAGACCTCGAAGACGAAATTCGTGGATATCAAGCTCGGATTGGCGCATCCAGAAATTGGCGAGCAACCCACCGGCGACACTCGACCTCGGACAGGCATATTCATTTCTTAAGGATGGGCTGGACCCCTGGAATAATGCGCCTAATGCCATTCCGAACCTCCCATCTGCTGGAATCACTATTGTCAAGGGTGCCAAAACTAACGTGGATGGAAAATACACGATTACGGATCTCGCACCGGGGAATTACTACATTTACGCTCTTTTCGGTTCGGCTTCGATGGGAGTAGACTGGCTCGTGCCGATCCAAATTAAGGCAGGCGAAGAAACTACTGTTGATCTGGACAACGACAACGCAGCTACCGTTCGCAACAATTAAACCACCACTACCGGCGCGGTGCGCGGCCATGGGCGTCAAATGCTACACCCTCATTCGGCAATTCTCATCTTGGGGATTGTTGCCTGTGATTCAATTTGCTTGACTGCCTGCCGCTCCTCCTCTTCCGCGATGGCCAGTGCGGCCTTCTTTACTTCCAATGGCTGGTTCAAAATATCGGCGGGGATTTGTACCTGAATTACACGGATAGGGTTGGGTCCGCCATCGATCACCATCTTGCCATCGTCGCCAAAGACATGCCGGACCGCTTTGGACAGATACCATTTGGCGGTGCTGGCAGCCACGCCGATATCTTGGCGCTGGGTTATTGCGTCCTGAATCGCCCGGATGCTTTCGGACACCAGCGCTTCCCGAACCGCCTGCTCCTCTTCCACCACCAACGCGGCAACGTCGGCCCAATCAGGACGGCGGAGCAAGTTGTAAACCGTCGTTTGGGAAACCCCTATCCGCTCGGCTATTTCCCTACGGTTGCCGCCGGTGCCTTTGATGGCCCGGAAGAAGTCGAACTTGCTGGTGCGGGCGGGGTCCAAAACAAGCGGGCGTTTTTCACCGCGTTTCCTGGCCCACCGTACCTGTCTCTCCAAACCGTTGGTGCGGCTCTTACGCATAAATTAACAAACTCGTTGGCGGTTACACTGGTTTACCAGTGTAAAAACGCAAGGGACCGATTACAACGGTTTTGGGTCTCGCGGGCTAAATTAAATCAAGCGGACCGGCGCAATGGCGGTCGCGGCGATTACCGTGTTCCTTTGGCGGTGCGATTGGATGCGTATTGGCGATGTTGAATCCTTACAATCCCTCCAAACCCCCCGCGAAGCGGAATACAATAGTCCGACCATCCGCTTCGCGGGGGCCGGACTCGTTGAGTTCTTAATTTCCTTAAATTCTTGTAGTCTTATTCTCCTGTGTAACAGTTGGGCGATCAGCCTCCCCAAATGGTTGCCCAATCTTCTAGTGCCTTCCCCCTGCTGTATTCCCATGCCTTTCGGACGCCGCGCGGATATTCCTTCTTCAACGTGAGATAACCGTCGCCGACGGCCAAATCTATCCATAAACCAACTGTGTTCGGCCTTGTCCCCAGGGCGACAGCCGTGTGGCGCTGGGGGAGAAAAAAACCAAGCCACCCGTCGGCGGTCCCCTGTCTCGTCACCTCCGGTAGAAATGCGCACATGGACAGGAACCTTGGATAGCCGTCGTAACCGTGATCGTCGTCGGGCTTGAAGAAAGGTCGGCGCTGGTCCGCCAGTTTTACAGCGGCGTTCAGCGGATTGGTCCCGGCCGGGACGCGGCATTTATCGAAAGAGTTAACGAAATCCGCGTGGATGCTGTCCAAATCCCAAACATCACTATAGCCGTGATCGCCGTCCTCGCCGGGAATATACCCTTGAATTGGCCATCGACTCCAACCTCCAAGTTTTTCAGCCACAACGCGGTCTATCGTTAACCAAGCCTGTTCGCCCGTGGCATTCGGCAGGCGGCCTTTGACCACTCTCGCGAACGGAAACATTGGACTTTGAAAATTACCATGCTCGGGGCTACCCGGCGACCACGGTTCGGATTCAATGATCTTCGTCAGTTCCCGCTCCACCACCTCTGAGAGCGATATGCGCTTCTGATTTTTCATCTGGCCGCTCCTCTTGCAGCTCCTCAATAAAACGCGGGGCTGGCGGGTGTAAGCATCGGTGGGAAAGACGTTGACGGCGGCAATTAGCCATCCCTTTGTGCCGCTTGGATCAAGGCCACGATGCCCGCTCGAATTGCGGTGGGCAGCGTCGGCCAAGCTCGGATCAGTTCCGCCAATTCGGGGTGATTCGTCACGTTTAGTAACAAGTCAGGTGACAAGGGGGAATCGACGGTTCCGGAAGTGTCTTTGTCGTAATTAGTTGTGCCAACGGTGGGACGGATTGCAAATCCGTTATTCGTCGGTTCGAATCCGACCTCGGCCTATCGCGGGGCGACGGCAATGCAGCGGCAGAGCAGGAGACCCACGCTTTCGCGAAGCCCTCACCCGTCCACTTCACCCGATAACCACCGGCCTATCCTGTGCTGAGCTTGCCGAAGTGCCACCCGCCGCGGATCGCCCGCCCGGCCGATCGCGCAACGTCGATGAATCCCTTGAGCGAATTCGTATATGCCCGATAAAGCATCTCACGTTGGCGGCGGGGCGTTGCCATTTGTGAGCTGCGCAACGTGAGAAGGCCCTCCGGAATGCCGATCAAAGACGGGCGGCGTCCCCCCTTGCCATGCACACTTTGCTCGAGCAACAACTCCGTAAGCATCTTGATCCCGCCGCGCCGATTCCACCGGCTTGGTGGGCCCTGCTGGAAGAAGTCAGCGTCGTTTACCAGCAGGCCGACGACCTCCGCGCCGACCGGAAACCGGATGCGGATGACGCCAACCGCCAACTCGCCCTGCGCAACCAGCAATTGGAAACCACCAACGCCGCTTTGTCCGCCGCGACTCAACAGCTTCGCTCCACGCTCGAATGCACCGCCGACGGCATTCTGGTCGTCGATGTCAACGGCAAGGTCATCAGTTGGAACAACAAGTTCCTGGAGTTGTGGCGCATCCCGCTCGACCTGGTGACGGAGCGCAGCGACGAGAAGCTCCTGAAATTCGTCCTCTCGCAATTGAAGGCACCCCGCCGCCTTCATTGCCAATGTTCAGGAACTCTACCGCGACCGGGTGGCCCTCAGCCTGGACGTCCTGTATTTTTCTGACGGGCGCGTCTTTGAGCGATATTCGCAGCCCCATCGCGTGGGCAACGATTGCGCCGGCCGTGTCTGGAGCTTCCGCGACATCACCCAACGCCGCTGCGCGGAGATGGCGCTCGAGCGCGCCAAAGACGCCGCCGAGGCCGCCAATCTCGCCAAGAGCCGCTTCCTCGCCAACATGAGCCACGAGATTCGCACCCCCATGACCGCCATCCTCGGATTCGCCGATCTGCTCCGCGATCCCCATGCCACGTCCAACAATCGAAATGAGTGGATTGAAACCATCCGCCGAAATGGAAACCACCTCCTCTCGCTCATCAACGACATTCTGGACGTTCTCGAAGATCGAAGCCGGCCAGATGACCGTCGAGCAGGTCTCTTTCCAGTTTCAGCAGACCATCGACGACCTGGTGCTGACGATGCGCGAGCGCGCCACCGCCAGGGGACTGACCTTGGAAGTCCACCGCCAAAACGGCGTCCCGGACGTGCTTCACACCGATCCCACCCGCTTGCGGCAGATCCTCTTCAATCTTCTCAGCAACGCCGTGAAATTCACCGAGCGGGGGAGCGTCAACGTCGTCTTCCGCATGGCCCAAGCAAAAGGCGCGTCCAACGCTTCGCCCCCCGAGCCATTGCTCTGCATCGACGTGATCGACACCGGCATCGGCCTCTCGCCCCAACAGTGCGCCCGCCTGTTTCAACCGTTCTCGCAAGGGGACACGTCCACCAACAGAAGGTTCGGCGGCACCGGACTGGGTCTGGCCATCACCAAGCACCTGGCACAAATGCTGGGAGGAGATGTTCACGTGAGCAGCACCGAAGGCAAAGGCAGCACATTCACCGTCAGCCTGCGAGTCGCCCCTCCCGCCGGCGCAGTCGTCGAATCCCCCCCGCAACCAGCCCCGACGCCTCCAACCGCCGCGGCCGATCCACCCGCACTGACGGGCCTGCACATCCTCCTCGCCGAGGACGGCGAGGACAATCAGGAACTGATCAACCTGCACCTCACCTTCGCCGGCGCCCAGGTGACTCTTGTCGAAAACGGGGCCCAGGCCTGCACCGCCGCCCTAACCGCTCTAAACGCCGGCCAACCTTTCGACCTCATTCTCATGGACATGCAGATGCCCCAGATGGACGGCTACGAAGCCACCCGTCACCTGCGAGACCGCGGCTACAAAGGCCCCATCGTCGCCCTGACCGCTCATGTCATGAGCGGAGACCGCGAGAAATGTCTGGCCCACGGCTGCGACGACTTCTTAGGCAAACCCATCGACCCGGCGATGCTCCTGAGCACCGTTGCAAGAATGGCCCGAACCCCAGCCGCATCCGAGCCCCTCGAAATGCGCCGCAGCGCGTAAAACTCCCCATCCGCCAACGACAAAGCCCCAGGATGGCCATCCTGGGGCTATTCGATCGCCAAAGCCATGGTCCCAATATAGTTTTCCTGCATTGCCCGTTCCCGCTCTTCCAACCTTAAGGAATTCCATGAACCGGTCGAATATCCCATATGTGGAACCGCGCAATCGATCGGAAGAGCGCCGCCTGGCCGCGCTGCGGCATCTCAACGTCCTCGACACCCCTCGCGAGAAGGCGTTTGATGACGTGGCCAAACTCGCTGCCCAGCTCCTGGCCGCTCCCATCGCGCTGGTCACTTTGATCGAACATGACCGCCAATGGTTCAAAGCCTGCGTCGGTATGGATGCCAGTGAGACATCCCGCGAAGTATCGTTCTGCACCCATACCATCGCCCAGGAAGACCTCGAGGCTGTTTTCGTTGTCCCCGACGCCACCCTGGACCCGCGATTTTGCAACAATCCTTTCGTCACCGGTGAGCCCCACATCCGTCTCTACGTCGGCGCGCCCTGGTCACCTCAGACGGACAACCCGTCGGCTCGCTCTGCGTCATCGATTCCAAACCCGGCCAACCCACGCAGAATCAACTTGACGCCCTGAAAGTTTTAGCCCACAGCGTCATCGCCCAGATGGAAATGCGGCAAAACGCCGAGGGCCTGCGCGAGAGTGAGGAACTCAACCGCCTCATCGTGAGCACCGCCCTCGATGCCGTCATTACCGTCAACGCCGAACGACGCGTCATGGCCTGGAATCCCCAGGCCCAGGTGATCTTCGGCTTGTCCGAAGCCCAGGCCATTGGACAGCCGCTCGAGCAACTGATCGTCCCACAAAATTCTCGCGGCGATGTCGTCCCCTCCTTCACCAGCTTGTTCGCCACCGACAAAGACGCCCGTCTCAACCACTACATCGAGATATCGCTCAAGAGACACGACGGAACCGCCTTCCCCGCTGAACTCTGCATATCCCCGTTGCAAACGCGCGACGGTTGGATGTTCTCGATCTTTGTGCGCGATATTGCCCAACGCAAACAGGAGGAATCGCAGCGCCGCGAAGCCGAAACACGCGACGTGGTGATCTTCGCCATGGCCCGTCTCGCCGAATCCCGCGATCCCGAAACCGGCGCCCACATCGAACGCGTTCAAAGCTACTGCCAGGCCCTCGCCGAACAGCTTGCCGCACCCGGCAACTACCAGAGCCATGTCGATCCCGAATTCATCCATCTGATGTTCCGGGCCAGCCCTCTGCACGACATTGGCAAGGTTGGCATTCCCGATGACGTATTGCTCAAGCCCGGCCGACTGAGCGACCGTGAATTCGAGATCATGAAGACGCACACAACCATCGGCGCCGAAACGCTCGAAGCCGCCATGGCCCGGTTCGCCAACACCCGTTTCCTCCGCATGGCTCGCGACATCGCCGCCACCCATCACGAGCGTTACGACGGGACCGGCTATCCGAACGGATTAAAGGGACAGGACATTCCGCTCTGCGGCCGGATCGTCGCCCTGGCCAACGTCTACGACGCCCTGACCAGCCGTCGAATTTACAAGCCCGCCTTCACTCACGACGTGGCCCGAGGCATCATCGTCCGCGAATCCGGCAAGCAATTCGATCCGGTGATCGTCGCCGCATTCCTAGCCATCGAGGGCAGATTCGAGGCGATTTACAAGCACTTCGCCGAACTGTCCTCCGTCGCGGCCTAAACAAGGAACCCCGATTCAGGGACAATTCAACCATATTTAGCGGCGGTGCGAAGCACCGCGGGTTACGCCAAGGCGCCAGAATCGCGCTCACCCATTTAGAGCGGCTCCGCTATCATTCGGCAACTTGATCGGCCGGCCATTCAATGAAGTCACACCCAACCGCCGCGCGGCGATCGTTCCACCTCTCCCGAAAAAGCCGCATTTGATTCTTATCGGACGCGAGTGACCATGTTGACTTTTCGTCCGGCAGACTTGGTAATGCCGATCCAAACGACTAAGCTTTCGCCAGTGCGCCCGCGTCTATACGGGCGGGAAACGCAATGGATCAAATTCGAACCGCGGATTTATTTAGCGGCGTCGGCGGCAGTAGTTGGGGCGCACATCTAGCGGGGGCCAGGTTGGTCGCGGCCTTCGATTCATGGGAACTTGCGGGCAAAGTCTATCAGGACAATTTTCCAACCGCGTGGTTTCAAAATGCTCGCCTGGAAGACATTGATCCCCGGGCTTTGAAAAAAGACGTCGGACGTATTGATCTCATCACGGCCTCGCCCGAGTGTACCAACCACAGTCCCGCCAAGGGTAACCGCCCTCGCTGTGAACAGAGCAAGGCCACCGCCTTTCAAGTCATCCGATTTGCAAAGGCATTCGAACCACGCTGGATCGTCATCGAAAACGTGACAAGCATGCGCAACTGGTCACGCTATGGCGAATTCCTAAATGGTATTGAATCGCTGGGCTATTCGGTGAAGTCGCAGGTGCTGACAGCCACAGATTTCGGGGTTCCACAAAGTCGCCGTCGATTGTTTATCCTATGCGACCGGGAGAAGGAACCACCAACAATCGTGCCGCGAAAAACGGACTGCGGAACGGCAGCCAACGTTGTTGATAGTAACGGGACGCATGCGTACTCACCCCTCATTTGCGATCGACGCGCTAAGGCGACTTTGGACCGTGCCGACAGGGCAATTGAACAACTCGGCCACAAAAGGCCGTTCTTGCTTGTCTATTACGGCTCTGACCACGCGGGCGGGTGGCAGCGGTTGGACGCGCCTCTCCGGACGGTCACCACACTCGACCGCTTTGCATTCGTCCGACCCACAGAAAATGGCCACGAAATGCGTATGCTCCAGGTTCCGGAATTAAGGCGGGCGATGGGCATGCCTGCCAGAATGCGCTTGCGGTATGGAACGCGTCGGGATCAGATTAAGATGATGGGCAACGCCGTGTGTCCACCGGTGATGACCGCTGCGATTTGCAGTTTGGTGGCCAACAAGGGTAACGGAGCCGCATGACCACAAGGGCGGAAGAACAGCCGGTTTTCAAGCCGCGAGCCAGGATGATCCTGCTCTTAGGTGATCAACTCATTCGGGATGCGGGATTGGCCGTCTTTGAACTTGTCAAAAACGCGTATGATGCTGATGCTTCCCGCTGTACCGTCAGTATGATCGATATCGAAAGCCAATCGGATGGGCGAATAATCGTCGAAGACAACGGCTCGGGGATGAGCAGGGAAATCATAGAAAAGATTTGGCTTGAGCCGGGAACAGATTTCAGATTCGAGCAGCGCAAAGCAAAGCAGAGATCACCAAAATACGAACGCCTCCCCCTAGGTGAGAAAGGCGTTGGCCGATTTGCGGCACACAAATTGGGGCGGTGCATAAAGGTTATCTCCAAAGCTGCTCACGCCTCGGAGGTCGTCGTCGAAATCGACTGGCATGACTTTGAGTCAGGCCGGTATCTTTCGGAGATTCCGATTTCGATTAAGACGCGGAAGCCGGAACATTTTACCGATCGTAGTACGGGGACTCGCATTGAGGTTACCGGATTGCGAGAGGCGTGGACTCGTGGGAAAGTCCGGGACCTTCATCGCGCTGTTTCGTCGATATGCTCGCCGTTTGACGAGCCGGCCAAATTCAAGGCCAAGCTTGTACTGAAACCTGCGTCAGACTGGCTGGATGGTCTGATGGACATCGCCAGTGTTCTCGAGGGCGCACTATTCAAGGCACAAATAGATATCCAAGGCAACAAGGTAAAGTATAAATACCAGTTCACGCCGTTGCCTGGAATGAAGTCCAAACTCACTGGCAGGTCGGTGCCGGAGCAAGAATCGCGCCTGATGGATATCACCGAAAAACGGCGAGGTACGCAGCTTAGTCTGGACGCCTACAAAATTGGCGAGATATCGGTTGACTTGTATATTTTCGACCGTGATCCCAAGGTGCTCCAGCTTGCTACGAGCGATAAGGCTGGCTTGAAAAAGTTTCTCGACCAGAATGGCGGTATTCGCATTTACCGTGATGGCGTCCGAGTCTTCGATTTCGGAGAACCTGGGAATGACTGGCTCGACTTGGGCGGCCGTCGAGTGAATATTCCTACGGTACGAGTCAGCAACAATCAGGTCATTGGCGCCGTTTCGCTACGGGCTGGACCGAGCGACGATTTGGTCGAAAAAACCAACCGCGAGGGATTCATAGAAAATGACGCCTACGAGGCATTTCGCAAGGCGATTCTTTTCGCCATAACACAGGTCGAGGCGGAAAGGAGCAAGGACAAGGATCGCCTTAGGCTGGCGTACTCCCCTGGTGCACAGCGCGAACCAGTGACGGATGACGTGGCGGAACTTCGCGAAGAACTTGAAAAGCGTCAGTTGACTGCGGCTCTCGGTCAATATGTTGACCGCATCGAATCACAGTTCATTGACGTTCGCGATCGACTCATGACGGCGGCAGGGGCTGGATTGACGCTTACCACTGTAATTCACGAAGTTGAAAAAATAATTAAGGAGCTAGTTCGTGCAACGAAGGAGGGCGCGCCGCGAGATCGCCTTACAAATCTCCTTAATCACCTGGAACAAATGGTAAACGGCTTGGCATTCCTTGCTCGCGGTTCAGCCAGAACAAAGGAGAAGGCATCGACATTAATTCATCAGGCACTCTTTAACACAGAATATCGGCTGAAAGCTCACAACATCAATGTAACATTTGGCCTAGATCAGGGTGATAAAGATTTTGAGGTCAAATGCTCCCGCCGGTTGCTCGTTTCGAGTCTCATGAACCTAATCGATAATTCCATTTACTGGGTCGAAAACAAGGCCCCCGAGAGAAAGCAACTATACATCGGAACAAGCTTCGAGCCTCAGCGGACATCCGTCAATTGTGGTGGCGGATAACGGGCCTGGGTTTATTGATCCACCCGAATATCTAGTTCGGCCTTTCTTCTCTCGCAAGCCCGATGGCATGGGTTTGGGGCTTCACCTGGCGAGCGAGGTTGCCAAGCTTCACGGTGGTACATTGGAATTTCCGGATCGTGGCGATCTTGGCCTACCGAAGGGATTTGACGGCGCGATTGTCGCAATTGTTTTTGGGGAAAAGCTATGACCGGTTTACGCACTGCACGGGCTGTCGTAGTCGATGACGAGCGAGACGAGGCGATGCCGGTCATTGAAGCGCTGAGCCGGCTTGGCATTGGATCTGTTTATATTCGTGGAGACCGGCTCGAAGACCTGCCGGCATCACCTTTCCCGGGCGTGCGCGTAGTATTCCTGGATATGCTGCTCGGAACCGTGGGTAATGAACGACAAATAGGAGCACATACCGCCAACGTGTTCGCGCGCATAGTCAAGCCCAACTCGGGACCGGTACTGCTGGTTTTGTGGACGAAGCATCCGAACTTTGTCGCGGCGTTCAAGGATGCGCTTTTCGAGGCCGCACCGTCGTTCAGGGCCGGATTGCTAATTGCGAACATGGAGAAGCCCAACGACGCGGATCAGATAGATATTGCAAAGATTTTGGAAACGATTCCGCAGCTTGTCCAGAAACACTCCCCCATGGAGCTATTCTGGGCATTTGAACAAATGGCACATGACGCTGCTACCGAGACGACCGTAGTTTCTACGGAAATCATCAGCAACCGAGCGCATGTTAGGCCAGAGGACACCGATGACGTCCGTATAAAGAAATGGCTAGACGCCTGTGCGCATGTGTTCAGGCCCTTGATCTATGCATCTGCGGGTAAGAACTTTGCGCGAGAAGCGGCGTTGGTGGATTTGACGTTGGCGCTGGCAGCAATGCAGCAGGAGCGGCTTGATGCCCATGCAATTGCCGCGGCGCCAATAGATCTGGACCGAGTTTTTGAAATCGACTGGAAAGAGCCATCTGAAGCGGAGCGGACGGCACTGAATTCGATGTTTCTAATTGCCCGGGTCCGCGAGGACGATGCGATGGTCAGGCCCGGAAACCTATACGTCTCCAATGCTGGTGCGGGTGCGGGTTGTCCGCTCCAGCAATGTGATGTCCGGCGATTGTCACTTGCTGCAGATATCCTCCGATGCACAAAAGATCAGGAATACAAAAGTCTTCTCGATGCTCATGACAAACTTGTTCGCGAGAAAGCCGCGAAAGAGCAAGTTGATGCAGCAATTGTGGCTTTGAACGCCCGCACGGAGATTGTTGCGAGTGATTGCACAGCAGCACTTCTCGAACTCACGCCAGCATGTGATTTTGCGCAGCGTAGCCTTCGGGTTATGCGATTTGTGGCGGGTTTGCTCGTTCCAGTCAGGAAGAAGGATTGGATTCTAAAAGAGAAGGAATCGCTGCGCCTGTTGCCCCCATTGTCGCTTCCGAGTATTGCCGGCGACGTGATCATCGTCCTCGATGCGCGCTTTCCTTTCTCCATACAACTCGGGGGACCATCTATAAGTACCATTCCGATTTGCAGGATTAGGAATTCCGTTCTCGTGGATTTGCAGAACTGGCTTGCATTTCAGGCGGCGCGGCCGGGATACCTGTCGGCGTAGCGGATCGAAAGATTCCCATCGCGACGATGAGCGTTGCGCTTTCCTGCCACTTAACCCCGTTGTACCTTGCAGAAATGACCGATGTCTTGACGCCCTTTCAACGCCAGCGCTGCATGTCGCGCATCCGTGGGAAGCATACCCAACCAGAGCAACTCGTACGCCGACTGGTGATGGCACTCGGATACCATTGTCGATTGCATGTTCGTTCCCTGCCCGGCCGCCCTGACCTTGTTTTTCCTTCCGTGCGGAAGTCGATCTTCGTTCATGGATGTTTCTGGCATCGCCATAACTGCAAGTTTGGTCGGCCTATACCGAAGACGCGGCGCACATTTTGGGAGAGAAAATTCGCAGGCAATAAGCATCGCGACCGAATGGACCGGCAGAAACTGCGGAAACTTGGCTGGGCCGTTCTGACGATTTGGGAATGCCAGTTGAAAAATCCGCAGAGAGTGCTTGAGCGTATTCAAGACTTTCTGGCTAGCGAAAGTTGATAGAACTCGAAGAGATTTAGAGTTCCTAAAGATGGCTATTGCGGCCCTGCCCATACGCTCAGCAGCGGATCAAGCGGACGCCAGCGATCCTGCCAATGTGGCAACTTCACCAATGCGTCAAGTTGTCGCGATGACAAAGGTTCCCGACAATTCCTCCCCATCGTCCCTCCCCTCATCAGCCCTCGGGCAGCGCCTCCAAACCCCGAAGAACGCTCAAAATTCAACAACAAAGCTAGTGAACACTAAGTAAAACCTCGAAAAGTGTCCAGTTTTGTTCGGTTCTGTTCAGTTGCCTTCCCAGCTATCAATTCAAACGGGGACAAAGCTCCAGCGCGATCTCATCCGTTTGAACCACGTTTGACACGCGCCAGCCAAACGACGGACAGACCCACCAAGGCCGCGATGGCGAGGACGGCTTCGCGCAGGACATTGAACCGCCCCAATCGAATGTCGGCGACGATGATGGCAATCGCGCAAAAGGCCCAAACCGCTCCCGCGATCTGCGCCAAGCGGTAACGCCGGCTTTCGCTCTCACGCCAGCCAAAATCGTCCAGAGGGTGATGGCGTCTCATCTCTTCCCCATTATCGGCGCACACCCGCCCGGCGATCATTTCCAACCCAACCCAGAGCCAATTTGGTGAGCGATATCACCGGTTGCATTCGCGTAAGACCTCGAAAAGTGTTCAGTTTTGTTCAGTTGCCGGCCCGAAAAAAAAGAGCAGTAGAACAGTAGATCAGTAGACCGCAGTGGAGCTTGGGCCCGTTCGGCCGCGGACGGGCCTTCTCCGGTCTTTGTCTTCTCTACTGCTCTACTGTTCCACTGCTCCACTGCTCTGTCGGCCGGGTACGGCCAACGGAGGAGGTGAGATTCGAACTCACGAGACCCTCACGGGCCTACCGGTTTTCAAGACCGGCGCTTCCAGCGCGTTACCTCCAGCTACAATAACGAGTTGTGACGAACTCGAAAAGTGTCTTGCCGGATTGCTTACAACGCAGTTTCCTGAATTGACGCAAATCATGGAACTTTGGCCCAAAGTTCCGCTGGCGGTCCGGGCCAGCATTTTGAGTCTCGTGAAAGCGACAGCGGGAACCCCGTGATCCGCTTTCGCTTGGATAATCCGTTCACTGGTGTTAAGGATGCGTTGAACGGGCGGGGTTCGGCATCTTTCTTCGCACGCCAGCCTGGGGCAGCACCCCG
Organism: uncultured Phycisphaerales bacterium; assembly: GCA_963783845.1. Lineage (GTDB taxonomy): Bacteria > Planctomycetota > Phycisphaerae > Tepidisphaerales > Tepidisphaeraceae > PALSA-1353. The sequence continues at coordinate 28,837 of CAWAPL010000015.1, read as the reverse complement.
GCGCGCGGAACCGGTTCCTTCTGGTCCCCCGCATCGGAAGTCGCCTTACCGAAGAGTTTTTGGAAGTCGATGTTGAGTGTCTTGATCTTGTAGCGGACCATGCGCGGCGTGATGCCCAGTTCGCGGGCGGCGGCGTTGGAGTTGCCATCGTTGCGCTTCAGCGCATCGGTTAGAAGGTGCCCGCTCCAGGGATTCGACACGTGCCTGCATCGGCCCTGCTCGGTCCGTGCCGTTTTGTGCTGGCATTTCAAGCGTCGGTGGCAGGTTGTGGCTGTGGATCACGCCATCGGCACTGAGCAGAACCGCATGCTCGATGCAGTTCTCCAACTCTCGGACGTTTCCGGGCCAGTGATAGGCCAACATGGCGCTGATGGCGGGCGTGCTGATGCGGACGATGCGTTTGTTCATCCGCCGGGCGTATTTGTCGGCGAAGTGATTGGCGAGCAACAGAATATCATCTCGCCGCTCGCGCAATGCGGGGAGTCGGATGGGGAAAACATTGACGCGGTAGTACAGATCGTTCCTGAACTGCCCGTCGCGCAATGCTTCTTCCAAATTGCGATTGGTGGCACAAACGATTCGGACATCCGCATGGATCGGCGTGTTGCTACCGACGCGTTCGAATTGGCGCTCCTGTGAGCATGCGGAGCAATTTCACCTGGACCGCCGGAGGAAAATCACCGATTTCGTCGAGAAACAGGGTGCCACCGCTGGACTCTTCGATCCGCCCGACGCGGCGTTGAATGGCTCCGGTGAACGCTCCGCGCTCGTGGCCGAAGAGTTCGCTCTCCAAAAGCGATTCGTTGAGCGCGGCGCAGTTCACCTTGATGAACGGTCCCTTGGCGCGAGGGCTGGAACAGTGGATCGCAGTGGCGACCAGTTCCTTGCCCGTGCCGGATTCGCCGCGGATCAGGACCGTCGTATCGGCGGCGGCGACCTGGCGAATGCGAAGGTACACATCGCGCATCGGTCCGGAATTGCCGACGATGTTTTCGGGCCGGAAGCGTTCTTCCAGGGCGCTGCGGAGACGGAGATTTTCGGCCTGGAGGGATTCATATTCCTCGCGTTCGGACCGGCGGGCGCGAACGTCATAGCCGATCATGCTGGCGACGATGGTGAGACAGCGGAGGGATTCGGCGATCCATACTCGCTGCTCAAGCGGAAGATCGACGGCGAGCGTGCCGACGACTTCCAAACCGAGTTGGATGGGAACGCAGACGAACGCCGCATCGGGTAAATGCCGCGCCTGCCGGGCGTGAATGCGATCGCAAAAACGCGGCTCGCCGGCAATGCTGGGGATGGCCAGCGGCTGTCCCGTGGCGACGACCTGGCCGGTGATCCCTTCGCCGGGCAAATAACGGATCGGCTCGGGTGGGTCCGTGTCATCACCGGCAAGGACCGCGCCAAATTCCAGCGCAGTTCGGTCGGGCGTGAGGAGCATGATGGTGCCATGCACCATACTCAATAGATTCTGGAGAATCCTCAGGATTTCCGCCAAAGTTTTTTGCTGTCCCGAACGCGCCGCCAGGACGCTGGCAATCTCGGACAGCGCCAGCATTTCCGTTTCTTGCCGGCGTTTTTGTTGCGCGCACGTCAACCGTTCCGCTGAATCGGCGGGCAGTCCGCACTGATTTGTACAGTCAATGTGCAACAACCGATTCACGGCCAGCCCGGCTCGTGCAAAACCGCCCGCAATGGGCGTAAGCACGCCCTATGGGTCTACAACCGTCGTTCACCACGCAACAGGCGTGCCAATACTTATTGCGATCAAGTCGCAGTTGGCATTGAGACTCCCTGAGGCATCGTTCGCCCCAGGGACCTGTGCGGATCGGTTTGTTGGAGCTTTTTACAGAGATCACGGAGTTGGTCGGAATTGATTAGTGCGGAATTCGTCGTGGCTGCGCAGCGGACTTCCTGCAACAGTTGGTCCAATTCACCATCCTCCATATTGATGCCCGCCTGTTGTATGTGGTGAACCAGGGCGGCGCGGCCGGAGTGCTTGCCGAGAACAATCCGCCGGCCGAGGCGGCCAACGTCTTCGGGAGCGAAGGGTTCGTACGTTGTGGGATTGCGGAGCACGGCGTGTACATGAACGCCGGATTCGTGGGAGAACGCCGAACTGCCCACGATTGGCTTGGACGGAGGGATTTGTCGGCGCGAAGCAAGCGCCACCATCCGGCAGAGGGAATTCAGTTGATGCGTATCCACGCGGCTGGGCGTGCCTCCGATCGACAGCGCAGTCACCAGTTCCTCCAAAGCCGCGTTGCCGGCGCGTTCACCCAGACCCAGCACCGTGACGTCAGCCGACGAGGCGCCGGATCGCAGCGCGACCAGCGCGTTGGCGGTTGCCATACCAAGATCGTTGTGCGTGTGAATGCCCAAGGGAATGCTGATCGATTCGCGCACGGCATGGACGGTCGATTGCACCTGCAACGGATCCCAGACTCCGACGGTGTCGGCGAGGCGAATGCGATGGGCGCTCCGCCGGCCGCTGCATTGGCCAACACAATCAGCCGATGGATCGGCGCCCGGGACGCATCTTGCAAACCGACCGACACGAACGCGAAATGCCGCAGCGCCCGCGGAACAAGCGAATTCAACTGATCCAACACCCAGGCGAGCGGCTTGCCGAGTGTTTTGAGGTGAAGATCGGATGCCGGCAGGGAGAGGTGAACCGCATCCACTTCGCACGCCGCCGCCAACTCCATATCATCCTGGCGGGCCCGGCACCAGGCGGTGATGCGGCAAGGGGATCGCAACCGGGCAAGGGCGCGGATGCTCGCGCCTCTTCCTTACCCATTGCCGGCGTGCCAGCCTCAATCTCATCCACTCCCGCATTGGCCAGCGCCTCGGCGATCTTCAGCCGATCCTTCGACGTGAACGCCACCCCGGCCGCCTGCTCGCCGTCGCGGAGCGTGGTGTCGATGATCTGAAAGGTTGGTTTGGATGCCGATTGCATTTGGCTCGCCATCGGGACGGGTCGGTCACTCGAACAATTGCCCGGCCGCGGGTTGGCCGGTCTCCAGCGCGTCGAGAATCTCATCGATCCGCTCTTCATTGACGTGCGGATACCACCAGCCCTGCGGATAGACCACGAGGACCGGCCCCTTTTCGCACATCTTCATACAACTTGTGGTCGAGACCATCGCGTCCAAGCCGCGATCGTTGATCTCGGTCTCGAGATACTGCGGTAACGAAGCTGCGTCTTTCTTGTTGCAGACGCCCTGCGGCGCACCGTTAGTGCGGTAACTGTTGCAAATGAGCAAGTGATAAGTGGGTTTGGGCATAAATCATCTCCAATTGTGAACGACTTTTCATCCGCATCCGGTGCCTGATCCCGTGCAGCCACCGCAGCCGACACCGTCGCTGTCGCAGCCTGATTCGAAGTTCATCACGCGCGATGGCATCCGGGGTTTGCGGCCACCATAGACGGCATCGAGCGCTTCCTCGATCAATCCCTCGGCTACCAAAACGCGGACGCCGCCGCGCCGCCAGGACCATCTTGGGACGTTGGCCGGCCGACGAGCAGATCAGCGCACGGCAATCGGCCAGACGGTTTCCCAGTTCTCCCCATCGATCGTCGCCGCCGCCCGGCAGCGGGGCGGGACGGGTTTCGACTGGGTGGAACTGCCCGTCGGCATCCCGCGAGAATATCCAGAACTGCTCAGCTTCGCCGAGATGCTGGTTCACCAGCATTCCTTCCAGGCTGGCCACCGCCGTGTACGGGCGATCCTGCTCGGGCGCCAGCGGAAAACGGGCAGCATCCTCAAGCACCTGCCGAACCAGTTCGTGATTGTCTTCACCTAGAATTCCGGCGGCATCGGCGCGGCAGCGGGCGCAGTGAGTCATCTGCTTCATCGAGCGGCCACCGCCGGCGCGGACGGTGGCCATCATCACGGCATCAGGTTCGGCCAATTTGCCAAAGGGAGTTCCGGGGACGGGATAGAGCGGGATGCAGTTGTGTACGTCCGCGCCAAGATCGGCCATGCGTTGGGCGACCTCTTCGATGTGCGTGTCGTTCACGCCGGGGATAACGATGGTGTTGATTTTCACGGCGACATTTCGGCTCTTCAGAGCACGGATGCCTTCGAGTTGCCGGGCCAGCAACAACTCGGCCCCGCCAATTCCGCGATACAGATGGCGATTGAGGCGCACGAACCGATATATTTTGGCCCCGATTTCGGGATCGACGGCGTTGACCGTGACGGTGACGTGACCGGTTTCCAGGTCGGCCAGTTCCGGCACATGGGGCGAGAGGCCCAGGCCGTTGGTGGCCACGCAGAGCAGCATGTCCGGAAACTCTTGCGCGCACCAGGCGAAGCGTTTCCAACGTAGCTTCGGCGTTGGCGAAGGGATCGCCGGGACCGGCAATTCCAACGACGGAAATCGGCGCATCCAGCACGTCGGTCAGGCGTTTCAGGTAGCGGACGGCCTGGTACGGGGCCAGAAGCGTGCTGCAAACGCCGGGACGCGATTCGTTGGGGCAGTCAAACTTCCGATTGCAGAAGTTACAGCCGACGTTGCAATCGGGCGCGACAGGCAGATGGACGCGCGCAAAGCGATGATGTGCGTCAGGGTTGAAGCAGGGATGACTATTGAAATCGATGGCCATCTCAGTGCCTTTCCTTCGGATTCGCCATTCCTACAGGTACGTGTAGCCCACGTCGCTTGAATCTTGTGCCCGTTCCAGCAGCGTGTTAACCAGCCGGTCGAAAAGCTGCTGCGTGCCCCGATAGCTCAGGCGCAGCAGCCGTGCGCCGCCGATGCGGTCGTGGATCGGCAGGCCGATGCGCAGCAGCGGAACGTCCAAGCGTTGCGACAGTTTGAATCCCTTGGAATTGCCGATCAGCACATCCGGCGCCAGGTTCACCGCGGCGTCGGCGATCTCCTCAAAATCGACCTCCTCCATCACCTTGCATTCATCGCCGGCGGCGGCCCGCATGTGCCTTATCCGCCCGGCAAGCGTTCCTGTTCGTCCGCCGGTGGCACACAGCACCGGCCTCACGCCGATCTCCGCGCAGAATCCCGCCAGCGCGACCACCAGATCAGCTTCGCCGTAAATCACCGCGCGTTTGTCGAAGACGTATTTGTGGGCGTCGATGTAGCTGTCCACAAGCCGGCCTCGTTCGCTCGTCATTTCCTGGGGCGTTGGGCATCCGCCGATCTGTTCCAAGACCGCGCATCAGCGCATCGGTGGCGACGATGCCGATGGGCGCGGCCAATCGCGCCCGCGGCACGCCGAACTGTTCGGTCAGCAAGGTCCCTGCCGTTCGGACTTCGGCGTCGTCATCGGTCGTGAACTCGATCGTCGCGGCGGAGCGTCCCATGCGGCGAATGTCGTCAATCGACGTGCCTCCAACGGGAATCTTCTGGTATTCAGCCCAAGACTGGCCGTCCAGACGTTCGGAATAGTCCGGCAACAAGACCGGCGTCAGGCCGAAGGATTCGACGATCTCGCGCAGATGCCGCAGGTCGGCCGGCGACACCATGCCCGGGATTACATTCACCAGCCGCGGATCCTTCTCGCCTCCTTCGGCCAATTCAGCGGCGATCGCACGGACCGCGGAGGTGAATCCATCGGCGTGGCAGCCGCGGTAGCTCGGCGTGGAAGTGTGAATCAGACGCGGCAGCGGATCGCCGTTGACCCGTGCGGCGCGAAACTGGCGCAGCAGGCGAGGCACATCATCGCCAATCGTTTCGGAAAGGCAGGTCGTGGCCAGTCCGATCACTGCCGGCTTGTAACTGCGAATCACGTTGTCCAGGCCGGTTGTCAGGTTCTTTTCGCCGCCGAAAATGGCCGCGTGCTCGCCGAAGTTGCTGGAGGCGATATCCATCGGCTCGCGAAAATGGCTGATGAGATACCGGCGAATGTAGGTGGAACATCCCTGCGATCCGTGAAGAAATGGCACACAACCCTCGATTCCCGAATACGCCAGGCAGGCGCCCAGCGGCGTGCACATCTTGCAGGCGTTCCGCGCGGCCGTGAAAGGCGGTTGCGGCGAGGGGTCCCATTGTTGTGGGGAGACTAGGCGGTTCATGATCCTACCTCACTGGCTGCCATGCGGTTTCGAAACGGCGAGAACTTCCACACCGGACTCATGACCGAGCTGTACACTTCGCGCGCGAAATTGACCATGCCGACGAAGCCGGCCAGGCACTCCTTGCGCTCGTGATTGTGATCACAGAACCCGACACCCAGCTTGTACGCGATGGGCCGTTCCTTCACGCCGCCGATGAGCAGTTCGGCTTTCTTCTCCGCGATGTACTTGGCCAGTTCGAGCGGATTGGTGTCATCGAGCAGAACCGTACCTTGATCGCAAAGCTCGGCCAGACGCTGGTAATCTTGCGGATTACCCGTTTGCGACCCGGCGATCACTGTTTGCATGCCAATCGTCCGGAGCGATCGAACCAGCGAAAACGCCTTGAATGCGCCGCCGGTGTAAACCGCGGCGCGCTTGCCCTGCAATGCCGTCCGATATTTGCGGAGTTGCGGCATGATCGCGCCGACTTCATCCCGCACCAGTTGCTGGGCGGCGGACATGACATTCGGGTCGTTGAAATGTTCCGCGACATCGTAAAGCGCCTTGCTCATGTCCTCGATGCCGAAGTATGACGCCTGGACGAACGGAATCCCGTGCCGTTCCTTCATCAAGCGGGCCAATTCCTTCATCGAGCCGGAACACTGCACGACGTTGAGCGATGCACCGTGAGCGCGGCGGATGTCCTCGACGCGGCCGTCGCCGGTGATCGTGGCGACCACATTGACGCCGATCTTGCGGTAATAGTCCCGGATCACCCACGCTTCACCGCCGATGTTGAATTCACCGAGGATGTTGATGCTCATCTTCGGGACATCGCTGACATCGCCCGTTCCGATTAGCCGGCCGAGTGCGCGGCAGGCGGCGGAATAGCCGTCCTTCTTGCTGCCCGCGAAACCTTCGGAATGCACGGGAATCACGTCAATCCCGGTCTTGCTCGTCACCCTTCGGCAGACGGCTTCGATATCGTCACCGATCAATCCGACTATGCACGTCGCATAAACGAACGCCGCCTTGGGCTCGTAATGAGCGATCAACTCGACCAATGAGCTCTCCAGTTTTTTTTCGCCGCCAAACACGACGTCCTTTTTGCGCAGATCAGTGGAAAAACTCATGCGGTGCAGTTGCGGCCCGCTGGAGATCGAACCGCGGATATCCCAGGTGTACGCCGCACACCCGATCGGCCCATGTACGATGTGCAGGGCATCGGCGATTGGGTACAACACCACGCGCGATCCGCAGAAGACGCACGCCCGTTGACTCACAGAGCCGGCTAAGCTCTGCTTTTCGCAGGCCATCGCGAACGGTTCGGACCCGGTCGTGTGAATCTGCGCTTCGCGCCGCTCGAGAACCGGAATGGAAAGGGTGCGGGGCATGGAACAACTCTTATTTACAATCGCAATCGCCTTTGCCGCAGACGCCGATCATGACGTCACTGGCCTTCACCACGGCAAACGCGTCCTTGCCGACCGCCAGTTTCAGGTTCTTGGCGGATGTCTTGGTGATAACGGAGGTGATCGTCACGCCTCCGGGCAATTCCAGGACGACTTCGGCGTTGACTTGGCCCATTATGATCGCCTTGATCTTGCCTTCCCATTGATTGCGTGCGCTGATCTTCATGATGACACTCCGGTTTGGGGTTACATGGTTAATTCGAACCCGGACTCGCTGGCATCGCGGTCCTGTCTATCCATGATAGCATTGAGGAACTGCTCGATCAGGCGAATCGCCCCGATGTAGCCGACGACCGGAAAATGCTGGTGACCGATGCGATCGAGGATGGGGAATCCGAACCGGATGAGCGGAATGTCCTCGTCGCGGGCGATGTACTTGCCGTAGGTGTTACCGATAAGAAGATCGACCGGCTCGTTCTTGATCCATTGATGCAGCAGGAACATGTCGGCATTGGCGCCCTGGCGATACTTGGCGCCGGGAACGTCATCGCCGAGCACCTCGGCCATGCGTGCTTCGAACCGCTTGCCGGGATTGCCGGTCACGACGTAGACGGGCTTCATGTCAATCATCGCCAGGAATTCACACAACGGGATCAGGTGGTCGGGATCGCCAAACATCGCCACGCGTTTCCCGTGGAGGTACTGGTGCATATCCGTGATCAGGTCGAGCAATCGGCCTCGCTCGTCCCTGATGGAATCGGGGACTTTCACTCCACCTCGGCGGCGCAGGCTGTCGATGAATCGATCGGTAGCGGCCAAGCCGATGGGCAGATCAATGGTGTCAAACGGGACCTTGAATTTGGCATCCAGCGCTTCGGTGGCGGCGAGCGTGGCAAATTCACCGAGCGCGACCGTGGCCTTGCTGTCGCCGGCGGTTTTCATCTGCTCGATCGTCACCCCGCCCTTGGGATACATCTCGTGATGACCGCTCTGGGGCGCATCCAGGACATCCGAAGTGTCGGGGAAGGTGATGGCGTCGATGCCCATGACACGGACCAGACGTTTGATTTCGCGCACATCGGAGGGATTGACCCAGCCGGGAATGATGTTGATGCGATCCGTCTTGACGCCGGCGCTTTTCGCCAGGTAATCGACGATGCCCTTGGTCATGTTCGAATACCCGGTGATATGCGAGCCGACGTAGCTGGGCGTGTTGCAATGGATCACGATCTTGCCAGGTGGGATCTTCCCTTCATCGGTTGCCTTGCCGATGATTTGTGGGACGTCATCGCCGATGGTTTCGGAAAGACAGGTGGTGTGGACCGCGATGATGTCGGGGTTGTACGTGGTGAATATCGTCTCGATGGCCTGGAGCAGATTCGCCTGGCCGCCGAATACGCTGGAGCCTTCGGTAAAACTGCTGGTGGCCGCCATGACCGGTTCCTTGAAATGCCGCGTCAGCGTGCTGCGGTGGTAGGCGCAGCAACCCTGACTACCGTGGCTGTGAGGCAGGCAGCGGTGAATGCCCAGCGCCGCGTACATGGCTCCGATGGGCTGACACGTCTTGGCCGGATTGATGGTCAGGGCCGAGCGTTCGGTGATTTCCTTGGGGGTGTGTCTCAGCAGCATCGTGTTGTCTCCTGACCAATAACCCATCGCACGGGCGGCTATTGCCGCGCGTAAGTGCCCTCGATCTCCGGGCCTTTTTCCCACGGCGGCGTCACGAACTTCCACACGCGGGCCGTGACCATATGCTCGATGTCGCGATAGAAATTGACGGCGCCACGGAATCCGGCGTACGGACCGCCGTAGTCGTAACTGTGCAACTGCTTACACGGCACGCCCATCTTTTCCACAACGAATTTCTCCTTGATACCCGCGCAGAACACGTCCGGCTTGAGCATCTTGATGAGCTTCTCGGATTCGTGGTGAGAGATGTCGTCCACCACCAGGCTGCGTTTCTCCATCTCGGCCATCATGCCGGCGTAGTCCTTGAAGCTGAATCCGCTTTCCGTCAGCGCCTTGAGCTGCTCGGCGGTCTTTCGTGGGCGGAATTTCACCGGATCAGGTTCGACATGCAGTTCCTCAATGTTCCGGCTGTCGGCGTCCACCTTGATGGTGGGCAGCACCCGGCGGCCCTCATAGTCATCGCGGTGGGCGAACTCGTAACCGGCGACAACCGTTCGCATGCCCAATTCGGTGAACAGGTCTTGGTAGTGATGGGCTCGCGAGCCGCCGACGAAGAGCATGGCCGTCTTGCCCGCCGTCCGCCTGCGGGCGGCTTGGGCGGCCAACTCCACCGCCGGCATCTCCTGGGCAATCACCTGTTCGACCCGAGCGCTCAGACCCGCGTCCTGAAAATACTCCGCAATCTTCCGCAGACTTTTTGCCGTTCCTTGCGCGCTGATGAAATTCACTTTGATCCAGGGAATGCCGTATTTCTTATCCATCATCTCCGCCACGTAATTGATCGAGCGGTGGCACATGACGGCGTTGAGGTCCGCGGTGTGGCTGTTGGCGAACTTGTCGTAGGTGCTGTTGCCGCTGAACGTGGCCACCAGCTTGATGCCGCAGCGCTCGAACAGTTCTTCCAGTTCGAACGCGTCACCGCCGATGTTGTATTCCCCCAGCAGGTTCACCTTGAACTGTTCCGGGTGCGGAGTGTCGTCGAGGCCGACGATGTGCCGGAAGAGCTGGTTGTTGGCGATGTGGTGGCCGGCGGATTGGCTGACGCCTTTGTACCCTTCGCAACTGAAACCGAAGACGTTGATCCCCAGTTTCTCCTTCATCTTCTTGGCGACTTGATGCACATCGTCGCCGATGAGGCCGACCGGACAGGTGGAGAAAACCGCGATGGCCTTGGGATGGAAAAGGTCATAGGCCTCCTGGATGGCCTGTGCCAGCTTCTTTTCGCCGCCGAAAATGATCTCCTCCTGTTGCATGTCCGTGGAAAAGCAATAGGGCATGTAGTTCTCGCCCCCTTCGGGAGTCGCCGTCTGGTTGCGCCGTGTAAGCCAACTGTAGAACCCGCAACCGATCGGGCCATGCGTGATATTGATGATGTCGCGGGTGGGGCCGAGCACGACGCCCTTACACCCGGCATAAGTGCAACCGCGTTGGCTGATGATGCCGGGGATGGTGCGGCTGTTGGCGCCAAGCTCCGGTGGATTTTCCGGGTCGTTGACCGCGATCTGCTTGCCGCGCTTGCGCCACTTTGGGCGGATAGGCCTTGATCAACTCATCGCGCAGTTGTTCCGGTGAGACGGGAAAGTCGAGGATGGGTAGAGGGGTATTGGCCATGAAATCACGTCCTGAATCTTGCTCGCTTCAAACCACTTCATCCAATGCGGCATCGCCGCATTCGCCTGAGCGAACGCGGATGGCGTCCTCACAGGGCATCACGAAAATCTTGCCGTCGCCGGGATGGCCGGTTCGGTTCACTTTGAGCACGGTGTCAATGACAACCTGGACCTTGTCGTCCGGTACCATGACGCTGAGCATACGCTTGGGAATTAGCCGAATTTGGGGACCGAGTTGGCTGATGGCCTCTTCATACCCAGCGGCGGCGCCGGTGAGGATTCGGAAATCCACGTTGCCTTTGCCGCGGCCGAAGGCGGGACGGGCATGGAAAGCGCTGATCCCGGCATCCGCCAACTTTTGTTTCGTTGCGTTCATCATGTTCATGCGGATGACCGCCATTACTTCTTTCATGACAGAATCCTTTCCTCCGGAAAGCCGGGGACTCTTCTGGGGCAAATCGTTCAGCGCTCGCATCTGGGGAGAATCGGCTATACCGCGGCCGGTTCGGTGGCCGCTTCGCGAACGCCGGAACTGACCGTGTAGACCTCTTCAACCGGAGTTACGAAAATCTTGCCGTCGCCGAAGGCGCCTTTGTTGCCCGTGCGGGCGGCCTTAACGATCGTTTGGATGACGAAGTCCTTGTCCTTTCGGGGCACCTGCACATAGAGCAGTTCCTTGGGCAACTCGTCATAGTGCACGTCACCAACTTTCAAGCCGCGTTGTTTGCCGCGGCCGTAGACGTGACACTTGGTGACCGCCGGAAATCCCGCTTCCATCAGCGCCGCCAGGACGGCGTCGCTTCGCTCGGGTCGGACGATTGCTCGAATCATGATCATGATGACTGTTCCTTTGTCGGATTTTGTCTGTCGCGCGGGTTTTCCTCAGGCCGCGATACCGTATTCGATCAGGAGTTTTTCCAGATTCTCGATCTTCAGCGGCTTGGGGATGACGAACATCTGGTTCTGATCGATGGCTCTGGCCAAGGCGCGGTACTCATTGGCCTGGGGATGATCCGGTGCGTAATCGATAACGGTCTTGCGGTTGATCTCCGCCTTCTGAACCATGTTGTCGCGGGGCACGAAATAGATCATTTGCGTGCCGAGTTGCCGGGCCAGCTCCTGGATCATCTCTTTTTCGTTGACGCAGTTGCGGCTATTGCAAATCAGCCCGCCCAGGCGAACGCCGCCCGCTTCGGCGAACTTGACGATCCCCTTGCAGATGTTGTTGGCGGCGTACATGGCCATCATCTCGCCGGAACAGACGATGTAGATTTCCTTGGCCTTGCCCTCACGCATCGGCATGGCGAATCCGCCGCAAACGACGTCGCCGAGTACATCATAGAAGACGTAATCGAGCTTCTCGTCATCGTGGTACGCGCCAAGCTGTTCGAGCAGGTTGATGCTGGTGATGATGCCGCGCCCGGCGCAACCGACTCCGGGTTCGGGGCCGCCGCTTTCGACGCACATCGTGTTGCAGTATCCCGCGAAGCGAACGTCGTTGAGTTCGACGTCTTCGCCTTCCTCGCGAAGCGTGTCCAGCACGCTCTTCTGCGACAAACCACCGAGGAGCAATCGGGTCGAGTCAGCCTTCGGATCGCAGCCGACCACCATGACCTTCTTGCCCATTTCGGCAAGCCCCGCGACCGTGTTCTGCGTCGTGGTGCTCTTGCCGATTCCGCCTTTGCCATAAATGGCGATTTTTCGCATGAATTTATCCGTCCTTTTGAAAGGGCCAGTTATTTCGTCTGGCCGTGGAAACGAAATGACCAGAGCGAATGCCGTGCCATCGCCGAATTACGCGGACGATCGCTGCAGGAAACACGGTTTCGGATGCAATCAGACGGCAATTGAAGAAATGTTTTCGCGCAGCGAGCGTGATGACCCATCTGCAACCATCTTTAGGTCGTTGTAGCAGTGACAATCATGTAATTTCGACCGGCGCCACCACGAATGTACGGCCATCAAATTCATTTAACTCAAATCGGAAACCGTGATTACAACCGAAGCGACGAAATTGTCACATCGCCATCTCTCGTTTCACTGCGTCCCTCGGCATCGATGACCCGCCTGGACTCGAGAATCACCACCTGATTACCGCCCAAATGGGCGCCATGTCACCGCCCACTATACAGTTTCTTAATTGAACTAAACCGCTGCGCGGTGGGAGGGAGTTCTCCAATCGGGGACGCCTCGGCGAGTAGACACAACGTCTAACGCTATCATATTAAACATAAGTAATATGGTGCGAACAACAAAGCATGCCTGAAAACCGGCAATTGACGACGCTTTTATCGGCGCGTCACCATGGCGACTCCGTCATCTTTTACCCAAGGAGCCCCTATGACCCCGTTGCGTCAACGCATGCTGGATGACATGTGCCTGCGTCATTTTTCGAAACACACCGTCAGCGCATACATGAACGCCGTAGAGCAGTTCACACGGCATTTCATGCGGTCGCCTGACCAACTCACGGCAGACGATGCCCGGCAATTCCTGCTGCATCTGGTCCAGGAGCGGCACATGGCCTGGAGCAGTTATAACGTGATCCGCGCCGGGCTGCCGTTCTTTTTCCGCGTCACGCTCGGGCGTGAGATCACCATCGGATTCATTCCTTGCGCCCGTTCGACGAAGGCGCCTGCCCACCGTTCTGAGCAAGGATGAAGTTCGGCGTCTGTTTTCGGTGGTGCAGAACAACAAGCACCGCGCGATGATGATGACTTTGTATGGTACCGGGCTTCGCGTCTCGGAACTGTGCGGTTTGAGTGTGAAGGACATCGACAGCAGCAGGATGGTGCTGCGGATTCGCCAGGGCAAGGGCAACAAGGAACGCTACGCCAAGCTTTCACCACAGCTCTTGAACGTATTGCGCGAATACTACCGCGAGTACAAACCCGCCGATTGGCTCTTTCCCAGCAAGATCGAAGGGCGGCCGATTTCCCGGATGGGCGTCAGCAAGATCTTCGAATACCTGCGGAAGCGCGCCGGTCTGGGAAAAAACGTCACTCCGCACATTCTGCGGCACAGCTACGCCTCGCACATGCTCGACGCCGGCGCTGACCTGCGGACGATCCAGGTGCTGCTTGGGCACCAGAGCATCACCAGCACCGCTATTTATATGCACGTGTCGCAGGCGAGAATTCAGGCGGCGCCCAATCCCCTGGATGAACTGTATTCGGTGCCGGTGGTGAGCACGGAAGCAACTGAGACCAAACCTGCCGCCCAGACAACCGGCGACCAGTGACTGCAATCAGGGCGTCTGGACGCGCAGCCCCGTGTCCGACGCTGGAACTGGCAGATGTCGTTCGGCTACATGCCGCCCGTTTGCCGTCGCTCACCACCGAGCAGCGCCGAGTGCTGGAGGCGCTGACCCCACCGCGTTCCAGCCGGCGCTGGGAAAGCGGTCGATTGACCGAGAACTGAAGAAACTTCGGGACGCTATTGGCTCGCATCCGGCGCTGACGTTCGTCGAAAACGAGAGCCAAACCATCGGCGGGTTTGGGCGCAGCGACCGATTTTCCTATGTGCAGCGCTTGGGCGGACCTGGCGAAGTCGCCAATCGTGTGCTTGTCGAGGCCGGTACTGCAAGCGGGCGTGAACCGACAACAGTTGTTGAGCTACAGTCCTATCTTGGCCGGTTCCTCGAAGAAAAAGGGTTGTCACTGGGCGCGGAGGATGAGGCCCGATTCCCGCTCCGGCTATTGCATTTTCGGCGCACTTTCGTCGAGAAAATGTTTGCCATTCACAGCAAGGTTGAGTTGCTGAAGCGCAACCGGCAACCGATTGGCAGCTATGCACGCCACTATTACGACCTGTTCCAATTGGCGGCTCAAGCCGAGGTGATGGCCATGTTGCGGTCTGACGAGTACGCCAACATCAAGGCGGATTACGACAAGATCAGTCGCACGCACTTCCCAAAGAGTTACTTTTACCCCGACGAGATGCGTTTCTCTCGCAGCGACGCCCTCTTTCCGCCTGGTGAATTGGCTGCATTTATCGGTGCAGAGTGCGAGGCGCAATGCTGGATGTTGTGCTATGGGCCGTATCCGTCATGGGCCGAAGTGGTGGCCCGTCTAGTGGAACTCCGAGAGCTTCTTTAGCTCAGCTCAACTCGTAGCCAGGCGCATCATAATGGAAATCAGCGTCGTTTGGGGTGTTACAGTGTCCCATTCAAGATGCTTATCGACACGGTTTCCGGCTCCGATTGAGGACGCTGGCTCGTATATGACAGGCATTGGCTTCGTCACACCGCCGGCTGGCCTGTTGACGTTCGCGGTGTCCTTCTCGTAGCACGCATTGGCTTCTCAGCACGTCACGGCCACCTCATTTTCTCATTGCTTCGGCAACGGAATGGCGAGTCAATGACTCGACATTCTCGAACACCTCGTTTCCTGATTCGTTACCAATTCACAGCCGAGAACGGCAAGCGAAAGACGCAAACTTGACGTTCGGTATCTGTTTGGTATACTCGCATGTGTCCATGACAAAGGTTTTGAGATGCAGAAGTTAAATAATGAAATTGGAATGCAAGATAAAGGGGTAATTCGGGTGTTTCGTATCTATAGCAATTACAAACACTTGTGGCGAATCACCCGCATTTTGCCAAGTGGGTTTGTCAGCGTTGGATGCGGAAGTGGTTGTCGGAATTTAACTTCGGGAGCGGTGTCATGGCCAAACGTGTGAATCGGTCGAAGTCGAGAGACGGTGTTGATTCGGATCGCATTGGGCGCACTGGCGGACGCCGGGGGCGCGAGCGGAGCGTCAATGGGGAGATCGCCAAGCGGCTTGGCCGGGGATTCTGGCGCACCAAGATGCGCGCCGATGGCGCACGCCGAGGCGGGTCCAGGGGGCGTGGGACCATGCCCTTTGGCAGTAATCCGCGCGCGCAACGGGCGACGGTCAAGATGCTCTCCCGCTTCCATTCGCGCAGGTTTGGCAGCGGGTTGGCGCGTCATACCGGCTACCTTGCCCGCGACAGCGCCAGCAAGGACGGGGAACGTGGGACGTTCTTCGATGCGCAGCAAGAGCGGGTGGATGGTCGCTTGGTGACACGGGAATGGGAGGGGGATCGCCATCACTTCCGACTCATCCTGTCGCCGGAGAAGGGATATGAGATCGCCGACATGCGCGCCTATGTGCGCGACGTGATTCAGCGCATCGAACGCGATGTCGGCACCAAGCTCGACTGGATCGCCATCGAACACCACAACACCGACAATCCGCATGCGCACATCCTGTTCCGGGGGAAGGACGAGCAGGGTCAAGACCTCATCCTGCGCCGGGAGTACATCGGTTACGGCATCCGGCAAAGGGCATCCGAGGCAGCGACGGACCTGCTTGGGGAGCGCACTGAAAGGGAGATGGAGCAGGCCCGAGAGAAGGAAGTGCAGGCGGAGCGGTTCACATCTTTGGACCGGACCATCGAGCGCAACATGGACGAGAAGCACGTCATTGACGTGGCACCGGAAAAGCAGATCGGCTGGCGACGGTCTGATCGGCCGCTGGTGATTGGGCGCTTGCAATGGCTGGAGAAGATGGACTTGGCAGAGAAGGTACGGGGAACGAAGTGGCAACTTGACCCCGACTTCAAACAGCAGTTAATGGACTTGGGCGCGCACCACGACATCATCAAGCAGCTATACGGCAGCTTGGGAAACCAGTCCATGTATGTGTCGAGGGAGCCGATTACACAGGCTGTATCGGGTGAAGTGGTCGCCATGGGGCGGGTTGATGAGATTACCGACCGGCGCTTTGTTGTCATCCGGGAGGAGGCCGGAACGATGCGCTATGCCCGTGTCCAGGACGGCGAGGCGTACCAATCCTTGAGCATCGGGAACGTGGCGGAGCTTGGGCGAGCGACGCAGGAGCGCCGGGAAATTGCGCACGAGATCGTCGAGCAGGCCAAGGTCAACGACGGGATTTACTCCCCGACCAGGCATCTCGATAACCTGCTCGACCGCGCCGGCGATGACGCGACATCCGACCTGGCGCGCGGCATTGTGGACAAGGCCGAGCGTTTGGTCGAGTCTTGGGCCAGCAAGCCCGGCACCGGAATCACCCGTGCAGAGGGCGGGGATTATGAAGTCGATGTTGCCGACTTCGAGAAATTCGTGGGCAAGCATACCGACCTGGAAGCGGCTATCGGCATTACTGACGTGAACAACGTAACGTTGGAACTGGAACAGGGCCGGGATAGCGGGCTGGAACTTTAATGGCCAAGTACCCCCTGACAATCCGGCTGGACGACGAATTGCTCAAGGTCGTCAAAGTGCAGGCGACGCTAACCAGATCGTCCCTTGGCTCAGTCGTTGTGGATGCGGCTCGCCAAACGCTGATGCCTGAATACCGGGAGAAGCAGGAGCAAACATTGCTCAAAGCCGTGGATCGCTGCTTCAACCGGATGGTGAAGATGCACGAGGATCAGCAATCTCAACATGAGCTGGTCCGGGAGATGTTGGCGATGTTCGTGCGCACGTTCTTTCGGCATACGCCGCAAGTAAAGCCTGAACACAAGGACATGGCATGGGCCAGCGCCGCTAACCGTTTTGAGGTGTTTCTGGATGCCTTGGCGACCAATCGCCGTAACCGGCGATCCGTCATGGACCGGGCGCAACGCAGGAAGCGCCCAAATCACTGCCAAGACCGGAGCCAGATCGCCCATCCCCGCCGAAACAACAGTCCAAAGAGACCCCGCCCGGCAATTCCCCCAGCCCATTTGGCAAATAATCAAGAATTGCGGCGCGGCAATGCGCGTGTGCCGCATCCGACGTTGCGCGATACCGCCGGATCGTATTTTTATTCGTCGTCGCGGGAGGCTGAGCCAATCCGTTCACGGTGTTTGTGCGCCATCGCGGCGCGGTCGTCTTTGTCGGCATCCAGCCAATGGAGGATCAACGCCTCTATGACCCGCTTGGGGTTTGACAGGTGAGTAGCGCAGTCGTCTTCAAATGCCTCAAATAGTTTTGTGTTGAAGCGGTAGGTCCGCTGGATCGTCTTGGGCTTTTCATCCGGTTTGGGCGAGCGAGCGGCGCTTTTGCCTTTTGCCATGTTGAATCCTTCTCCTGTTTGATACCGATTATACCGACCATTCCAGAAAAGACATGCAAGGAATGAGGACTGCGCAGGCAACTTGGATTCCCGCTCCCGGCCCATAGCTCGATTGTGTGCCGTGCCGGAGCTTGTCAATGTCCCTCCCCGTGATTACACGGGGCCCCCTCCCGCTGGGCGATCCACATTGACAATCCCCGACCCGGCAGGAAAACCCTTCCGCTATGGGCCGGGAGCGGGGAAGAATGCGCGGCGGAAAGATGCCGCCGAGGGGTCGGTGATGAGCCGAGGAATCCCGTTTAACTTGGAGGATACCATTGACTTTGACTATAACCAATATACTATACAATCACCTAACATGGTTATGCCGCTGTCTCAATCCGCCACGCCCACCTCTGCCGCTACAATTCGGCTGGCTATCTCCGCCGATGAAATGGCCGAACTATTGGGAATCAGCCGGGCGCACGTCTGGCGGTTGCATAGCCAGGGGCGAATACCTCGGCCCGTTCGATTGGGCCGCGCCGTCCGGTGGGATCGGGCAACAATTGAGCGTTGGCTTGCCGTCGGCGCTCCAACGCGCGAGCGGTGGGAAGCGATGCACAAAGGAAATAACTGAAAGCCAGGAATCGAATCTATCTCGCACATCATTAAGATGTCTGAATCAGTTGGAAAGGATGACCCATGCGCGTATTCAAGACAACGTATCGTGACCGTCAAGGCGTGACCCAGGAATCGAGCAAGTGGTATGTGGAATTCCGTGACCACGCTGAAACCATCCGTCGATTGCCGACGTTCACCAGCAAGCAGGCCAGCGAGGCGTTTGGCCAGAATTTGGAAAAGCTCATCAGCTATCACCGGGCGACCGGTGGTTTGACCGACCCATCATTGCAGCAGTGGCTTTCGCAGATTCCGCAATCCGCGAGGGAAAGGCTGGTGGAGATCGGTTTGCTCGACGGGGAAAGAGCGGCGGTAACCAAGCCGCTCAGCAAGCATCTGGATGATTTTGCCGAATCGCTCAAATCCAAGGGCAGCACCGCTCGGCACGTAGAATTAGTCAAGAGCCGGGCAAGCAAGGTGATTGAAGGGTGCGGCTTCCAGCACTATTCGTCCATTTCCGCCAGCAAGGTGCTTTCACACATTAACGGCTTGCGGCAGGCCAAGAACGGAATCAGCGCTCAGACGTTCAATTTCTATCTGCAAGCGATCAAACAATTCTGCGCTGGATGGTCAAGGATCGGCGGGCAACCGAGAATCCGCTGTTGCACCTGCAAGGGCTGAATGTGCGCACCGACCGCCGCCATGATCGCCGGGCGCTGTCGTTGGAAGAGCTTACCTTGCTGCTGCAAACCGCGACGGATGGACCGGTGCGATTCAACCTCGCAGGCCCGGAACGAGCATTGCTCTATCGGTTGGCAGTTGAAACGGGGTTGCGCGCCGGAGAGCTGCGCAGCCTCTCGCCAGCGTCGTTTCGCCTCAGCGGCGATGAGCCGACCGTCACCGTGGCCGCTGCCTACTGCAAGAACCGCCGGGAAAGCACATTGCCGCTCAGGCCGGATACTGTCGAAATGCTTGTTGAACACTTGAAGCATCGGCAAGCCGACGGCTGCGCATTTGCCGTTCCTCCGCGACAGCATGTGGCGAAAATGATCCGGGCCGATCTTGACGCGGCGCGGGCCAAATGGATCAAGGAGGCGAAGAACGACGAGGAGCGAGAGCACCGCGAGAAATCTGATTTCCTCGCGTACACCAATCACGCCAAACGCAAAGCCGACTTCCACGCACTGCGGCACACCTTCATCAGCAATCTTGCCGCCGGCGGCGTGCATCCAAAGATCGCGCAGACGTTGGCAAGGCATTCCACGTTCGCATTGACGATGGAGCGTTACTCGCACAGCGATCATGACAAGGAGCTTCCAGCAATGCGAACGCTTCCGAATCTGCCCAAACCATCGCCGAAGGCGTCGAAAGCACCGGGAAATACCGGCGATTCCGCCTCAAGCGTCTTGGCGTTTTGCTTGGCGCAAAACGGTACATCGGGGGAGATTTCGGGAGACTTCGGTAGACTGAATGAGGAAGATAAGACCGCATCACAAGCTGCGAATGAAACGCAACTTGTGGCGGTTTTGAACGGAGGAGGTGAGATTCGAACTCACGGGCCCCTCACGGGCCCACCGGTTTTCAAGACCGGCGCATTCGACCACTCTGCCACTCCTCCAATTGTAAAAGTCCGCCAAAGTCTATTCGTCGGCTGTTTCAGGGTCAAAATCCCAGCCAAATCGCTCCAACTCCTCAACTCCGCCAAAATGACGGCAAGCCGGTCGCCGTGAAATGGGCCGCGGCCTTCAACCGGCCCAACGTGCGCGCGGCTTTCTCGCCGCGGGCCAATTGACTCTGCATCGCGAATTGAATCGCCAGCAGAGTGACGCGAATCGGCATGTCCAACGTCACCAGTGTTTTGTACAGCAAGGCTGTCCAATGTCCGTGGTGTTTTGAGAGATATCTCGCCCAGCCGCATTCGTAATTGCGGTAGACGAAATCGCGATTGGCGTGGGAGCTGATGCGGCCGAGATGCTCGATCTCCGCTGTCGGGAGATAATAGATGCGGCCGAGGCCTTGGAGGCGGCGGCAGAGATCGAACGTCCTCCACGCCGAAGGCGAAACCCTCGTCGAATCCGCCGATGCGCTCGAAGCCATCGCGGCGGATGACCAGGGCGGCGGCGGCGAGCTGGGCCACGGTCCCTTCCTTTTCCGGGTCGAATCCCTCGCTGCGATATTGGCGGTACGCTCGGCGAAATAGGCCCGTCCATTTCAGGAACTGTATGGAATTGAGCAGGGCGGCGACGGTCGGCAGATTTCGGCCGGAGCGCTGCGGCTTGCCATCGGCGCCGATCAGCCTCGGCCCGGCCGCGACGACGTCCGGGTTCTCGTTCATGAATTGGACGAGCTTCTGCAATGCACCGGCGCGGACGATCGTGTCGTTGTTCAATAGCAGAAGCAGTGGGGCGGCGGCGGAGCGAGCGGCCTGATTATTGCCCCGGGCGAAGCCGAGGTTTTGCCCGTTGCGGTGCAATATCACTCCGGGAAACTCGGCCGCAGCCAATTCCGCCGAGCCATCCGCCGATGCGTTATCGACGACGATGGTTTGCACCAGCAGATCGCCCCGGGCCCTTTCGATGGAGGCCAGAAGGTTCCGGAGAATCTCCTTGCCGTTCCAGTTGACGATGAGGATGGAAAGAGCGGGAGATTGGCTCATGGCAGTTTGATTCGGAAATGCCGGGCGAGATTCGGGTTGTAATAGGGATCGTGGCCGATGCGTTCGGCCCAGAAATTCCGGAAGGCAGTCGCTTCGCCGGGCCGCTTCTCGGGCCGGCTGACCGATTCGTGGTGATAGAGTTTGGCGTGAGGGGTGTAGACGATTCGCTTGCCGATGGCCCGGACTTTCAGGCAATAATCCACGTCGTTGTAGTTGAGAGGGAATCGCTCGCTATATCCGCCGACCGCTTTGAATATTTCCGCTCGCGTCATGCAGCAGGCGCCGGTGACGGCGGACCAGTTGCGATGGACCTGTGACGAATGGAAATAGCCGGGGTGGTCGGCCGGACAGTGGTAGAAGAAATGTCGCGGATTGCAATTGAGCAGGACCACGCCGGTGTGCTGCTGGGTGTCGTCGGGAAAAAGGAGTTTTACGCCGACGGCCCCGATTGGATCCTGTTGCGAGAATTCCAGCATCGATTCGATCCAGTCGGGGGTGATGACTTCAACATCGTCATTGAGGAGGATGAGTTGTTCGCCCGCGGCTGAGAATCCGCCGAGGTTCATCTTCCGGGCCAGATTGAAAGGCTCGGTGAACGGGATTCGGCGGATGTCCAGCGGCGCCAGCGCGGCGGCCAGATCGGCCGGCATGTCATTGTTGTCCAGCACGATGATTTCGATGTTGCGATAAGTGCTCAATCGGCGAATGCCGGCGACACATTCCAGAACGAACCAGGTGGATCGATGGCCGACGGTGATTGGCCTGCATGCGCTGGGGATGACGATCGAAACCTTCGGCTGGGCCGGAATCGTAGGGCGGATGCGATGGAGGCCGGGAGCGGCGCCGGATTCGACCCTGCCGGGAAGATGAACGGCGTCGAGGAAAGATTCCAGAGCGCGATTAGCGGCATCCTCGGTCGGCGACGACGCGGTGGTTTGACGGCGATGGTAAAGGATATCGGGAATGTGCTGGATTTTCGCGCCGGCGGCAAAGAGGCGGAGCATCAGATCGTATTCGTGAGCGCCGTCGAACTCGCCGCGCCAGCCGAACCGCCGCACCAATTCCGCGCGAAAGACGGCCAATTGTCCGACGTACATCCAGGCCAGAAAATATTCCGGGGACCAATCGGGTTTGAAGAACGGCGTTACGTGCTCGCCCGCGGGGGTTAGCGCGTCCTCATCCGTGTAAACCATGTCAATCGATCCATCGCGAACGATTGCCTGCGCGATTTGGAAAAGGGCATGATCCGGCAGTTCGTCGCCCTGGTGGAGTAGACAAACGTATTCACCGGTGGCCGATGCCAGGGCGGAATTCAAGGCCGCTGGAGTTCCCGCCGCCGCTGGCGCGATTCGGATTCGCGCGTCACGGTTGGGCAGGTCGTATCGGGCGGCGTGAACGGATGGATCGGCCGAGCCGACGACCAGTTCCCAATTCGGATAAACCTGGCGCAGCAGGGAGTCGATGCCCGGACGCATCGCGGACTTTGCCGCGCTATCGACGAGTAGAATGACGGAGATTTTCGGACGCCCGGGCCCGGCGCTGATTTGCCCTTGCATCCGCCGGCGATCGTGGGCGCTGAGCCGATGGAGTTCTCGCCAGCGATCGTAATCGGATGGATAGCCTCGTCGTCCGACGGCCGCGAGCAATTCTTGTCGTAGGGCGGGCCAGTTTCCCTTGCCGAGGAACGTCAATGCCAGGCGCAAGCTCGGGCGTTTGGCGGGTTCGCCGGTCCGTGGCGAATGAGAGGACGAAGTCGTCATGCCTCGCGGTTAATGCGGCGCACTTTTAGCCGTTTTTCGGGCAAAAACAAGAGGCCCAATTTGTCATTTGTCATTGGTCATTTGTCACTTGCGAAGACGCTCGGGATATCAAGTGCAAATGAGAAATGACAAGTGACAAATGACAAGCGCCGCGATCGGCGGGAAAGTCGGGTAAACTCCTGCGTGCGTGCAACGGCGAATACTCCTGCTCGTTACGGATTTGCAGATCGGCGGAAGCCCCACGGTGGTCCGGGAATTGGCCCTTCGCCTTTCCGCGGAGCAGGGAGTGCAGGTTCACGTTGCATGTCTCGACCGCTGGGGGCCGGTCGCGGAGCAGTTGCGGGCGCGGGGGATTGCCGTCACCGCCCTGTCCGCCTGTTGCCGGCTGGATGCCGGGGTTATATTCCGGCTGAATCGGCTCATTCGCCGGGAACAAATCGACACCGCTTTCAGCTTCCTCATCCATGCCAATGCCGCCGCCGCGCTGGCATCGCTCGCGAACCGTCCGGTTCGATTCCTTCAGTCGATTCAGACCACGCAGCCAAATCCGCGCTGGCACTGGATGCTTCAGCGTATTGTTCAGCACGCGGCCCAGAAAATCATCGTCCCATCGCCATCGGTTGCCGAGGCAGCCCGGAAATGGGCGGGCATATCGGATGAGAAAATCGTCGTCATCCCCAACGCTGTTGAGATCGGCGAATTCTCCCTCCCGCGCCGAAATTTCCCAGGAAAGCGCGTCGGGTTCATCGGCCGGCTCGATCCCATCAAGCGGATCGACGATGCTGTCGCCGCCATCTCCCTGCTGAGCGAGGATGTCACCCTGGACATTTACGGCGAAGGACGCCAGCGCGGGCAAATTGAATCGGTGGTCCGGAGGCTCGGCCTGGGCCGGCGGGTGACTTTGCACGGGGCGATTCAGGGATCGGCCGAAGCGCTGGCCGGCCTCGACGTGCTGGTCTTGCCCTCGGACGCCGAGGGATTCGGGCTGGTTCTGATCGAAGCGATGGCGGCCGGCGTGCCGGTCATCGGAACCAACGTGCCGGGGATTCGCGACGTGATCGTGGATGGGGTCAACGGCCTGCTGACGCCGCCGCGAAATCCGCAGGCCTTGTCGGACGCGATTGCGAAAATCTTTTCCGATGTTCCCTTTCGGGAAAGATTAGTAGCAGGGGGGAAAGTTTGCGTTCAGCAGCGTTTTTCCTGGCCGATCGTTTATCCGCAATATCGGGCGATGCTATTGGGCCAGAGGTAAAGAGCCATCCTCTCGCGGCATTATAGCGTTCGGCGAAAGAGCAACGTGGCCGCGCCAGGGTCAGCGCGCTAAAGCCGATAAGGAAAGCAAGGTCGAAGCTGATGGCCATGAGGCCCGTGTTCTTCAGGACCAGTTCCTTGAACCCATGCACGGCATAGGTGAATGGGTCAATCACCGTGATGGCTTTCATCCAGGCCGGAAACGATTCCGTGGGATAGACCGCGCCGCTGGGGAAATACAACACGGTGTTCAACATTCCAAAAATCGCGCGCGGCACCAGCGGGTCGCTCACGCGCACCATGATCAAAAACATCATGCTGATCAATGCCATCGAGGTCGCCACCACCAGCAGCAACATCCTGGCCATCCGCATCGGATTCAACGGATCGGGAATTCCCGCGATCAGCGATCCGACGGTGATTAAAACAACTCCGGCGATGATGGCTTTGGCCGCGCCCGCCAGGGTGAATCCCAAAATCAACTCGAATTTGCCGATGGGCGTGACGAGATAGCCTTCGTGCAGGCCGCGCGCCTTGTCGTCTATGAAAATGATGCCGCCGCCGATCATGGCCGAAACAAAAATCGACAGCACGATCGTGCCGGGCAGCAGGAACTGGATGTAAGGCACATAGGGATAAATCTCGACGACGGACAGGTCCACGTCGGCGGTCACCCGCGGCTGAACGGCCGGCCCGTTGTACGCTACGAGCATGGCGTTGAGACTGCCTTCCAGCGCGGAGGAGGAGAATTGATCCGTATTATCCTCCACCAGTGCAATTTGCGGATTCGCTCCGGCCAGGACTTTGCGAGAGAATTGCGGCGGAAAGTTCAGCAAGCCGTTGATTTTCCCGTTGCGCAAATCGCGCAGCGCAGCCGCCTTGTCGCTGTAGGAAATGGTCTCGAACGTGGAGGCGTTGGCGGCGACGGCCTGGCACATTTCCCGCAATTTGATCGCCGGCACGCCGTGGTCTTCGTCCACCACCCCCACTCGAAGATGTTTGATTATTCCACCGAACGCATATCCGAGCACGATGAGTTGCACCAGCGGCATGAGGATGGAAACGACCACCAAAACCGGGCTGCGCCGAAACCGTCGCAAATCGCGCTCAACGATGGCCCAAATTCGGTGCATATCGCCATCCCCTTACGCTCGCTGCATCAGAAACGGGCTGTTTGCGGCCGTCGGTGCTTGTAACGCATCGCGCAATTGATGGCCGGTGTAATGCGCAAAAACGTCGTCGAGGGTCGTGCTTTGCACGGAAAGCGAATTCACCGTCGCGGTGGCGTCCCGCGCGGCTTCCAACAGTGCAACCGTGGTGCGCGGGCCGTTGTCGGAAGAGATTCGGTAAATATTCTCATCCGCTTTGACCTCGGCCACGTCGGGCAGGGACTGCAACGTCTCCATCCAATTTTGCGGAACGCCCGAAAAACTCACTTCCAGGACATTTTTGCCCGGAATGGAAGCCTTGAGTTTGAGCGGCGAGTCGAGCGCGACGAGCTTTCCGTGATCCACGATGGCGATGCGGTCGCAGAGCTTGTCGGCCTCGTCCATGTAGTGCGTGGTGACCAGGATCGTCAGGTCGCGCTCGCGTTTCAGCCTCGAGAGCATTTCCCAGACGGCGACGCGCGAAACGGGGTCCAGGCCGGTCGTCGGTTCGTCGAGGAAGAACAGCTTCGGCTCGTGCACCAATCCTCGCGCGATTTCCAACCGGCGGCGCATCCCGCCGGAGAACATTTTCACCGGCTTGTCCTCCCATTTCTCGAGATCCACCTCTTTTAGCAGTTGCTTGATCGTCCGCAGCCGTTTCTCGCGCGGTATGCCGTAGAGCTTGGCGAAGATGCTCATGTTTTCCTGCGCGCTCAAATCAAGGTCGGACGTCATCGCCTGGGGGATGACGCCGATGGAGCGGCGCACGGCGTTCGCCGCGTGAACGATGTCGAAGCCGTTGACGCGCGCCGTGCCGGAGGTCGGCGGCACCAACGTCGTCAACATGCGAATGAGCGTGGATTTGCCGGCGCCGTTCGGGCCCAGCAAACCAAATACTTCGCCGTGCTCGACGGAAAAGTTCAGCGCGTCCACGGCCGTGAAATCGCCGAAACGCTTGGTCAGATTTTCAACTTCGATGTCAAACATGGTTCAGGGCCGTTCCAGCGGCAAGGTCACGTAAGCGGTCATTCCGACCGCGAGGCGGCGGTCGCGGTTATCGCAGCGCAAACGGATTTCAAACGTCCGGATGTCGCGTTTCGTGCGGCTGACATCGCGCTGCGTGGCGTAATCCGCGTCCACGGCGCGATAGTACACCGTGCCCTCGCGCACCGCGCCGGAGGGCAACGTCACCTGCAGCTTGTCGCCCAGGCGCACGCGGTCAATGTAAGACTCCTCGACATCGGCGCGCACCCACAGATCGTCCGGGTTGATCAGCGTGACGATGGCCTGGCCGGGATTCACCACCTCACCCTGCAACGCGGCGCGGGTGTCCACGATGCCGTCGAGCGGCGCGAAAATCCGGGTGTATCCCAACTGGACCATCGCCTTGTCCTTTTGCGCTCCGGCCGCTTCAACTTGTTTGTGCAGCGATTCCACCCGCGCCTTGGCCGCTTCGTAATTGGTTCGCGCCTGATCGTAGTCCTGCGCGGAAACGGCCTGTTGTTTGTATAACGGCCCGTCGCGCTCGTAAGTCAGGCGGGCGTACTCCAAATCCGCTTCGGCTTGCGTGACTTGAGCGGCATATTGCTGGTTGCTGCTCGCGTAATAGGCCACGTCGGCCAGTTGTTCCTCCGGTTCAATGACGCCGAGCAATTCGCCTTGCTTCACCGCGTCGCCTTCCTTGACGAGCAATTGCCGCAAGCGGCCCTGGATTTCCGGGCCGACGATCACCTCGTCCGTCGTCACGATGCCGGTTAGAACGATCTGCCGCGACTGCCGCGCGGTGGCGTAATAAATCCCGCCGGCGGCGACGACGAGAACCAGAATCAAGATGGGAATCACGAGTTTCTTCATGGCGGACAAACTTTCGAATCCGTGAACAGACCGTGGCGGATGAAATCAAGCACTTCCTGTTTGCGCCGTTTCAAATTCGCCGTGCTGTAAGCATTGGAGCGCCCCAGCAATTTCAACACCCGGGCGGCGGAAAAATAGAACACGATCAGGGATACGATGGACATGGCGGCGTGAAAACGGTCCACCCGGCGGAATTCTCCGCTGCGCGCCCCGCGCTCGATCAATTGACCCAGGGCCTCGCCCCGCGCCGCGAAATATCGGCGGATCAGCCGCTTCAAGAATTTCCCCCCGGTCATCGTCAACTGCTGAAACAGGGGCGCGGATTGATGCCGCGCGCTGATGAAGTCCAGGTGCAGACTCACGTAGCGCAGCAAGACCGCCCGCGCCGACCCCGGCGCCTTGAGGACTTCCAGCGCCCGGCGGTTGAACTCGCGAAAGTGGTCCTCCACCACCGCTTCGTACAATGCCTCCTTGCTGTCAAAGTAGTAGTAGAGCAGCGCCTTGTTGACTCCGGCGTCGGCGGCGATCGCGTCCATTCGCGCGCCCGCCAGCCCGGACTTGGCAAAGACGCGCCCGGAGGCGGCCAAAATCGCGGCGCGAGTCGCCTGGTTGCGAAGGTGCGGGCCGGCCGGACGTCCAAGGGCTGATCGGTTCATAATTAAACTAACCAGATAGTTAAATTATACCATCGGTTTGCCCGCTTTCAAGTCGAAGGCAAAACGCTCAATCGTACTTCAGCGGCTGTTCGCCCTTGGGCCGGGTCTTCCACCTGCGGTGAGCCCATAAGTATTGGCTCGGATCGTCGGAAACGAACTGTTCGATGGCCTTGGTATAACGCTGCGTGATATAGCGCAGCGGATCGGAGTTGTCCTTCCAATCCTTCGGCCAGATGATGTCCTGCGTGCCCAGCAGGAACCGGAACTTGCCGTCGATGCGACGCGCATATCCGATGACCACCGGCACGTCATACTCCATGGCCAGTAAACCGATGGACTTGTACGTGCTGGCCTTTCGTCCGAAGAAATCGACGAAGATTCCCTTGCTGCCGGCGTTCTGGTCGGCGACGAATCCGATCACTCCGCCGCCGGCGAGCAACTGGGAGATTTCCGCCGTCATCCCCTTTTTGCCGACGATTTTCTGGCCCTGACGCTCGCGCACTCCGAACATCCACTCGTTGATGTAAGGGTTATCCAGCGGCCGGGCGACGGCCGTGCTCTCAAATCCCAGTGTGGCCAGAACGTAACCGAGGATCTCCCAATTGCCGTAGTGGCCCGTGAGCATGATGGCGCCCTGGTTGCGGGTCATGAGCAGTTGCAGCGGCTCTCTGAAGTTGTCGAGTTCGACGTACTTTCGCCAGGTGTCGATTCGGACCAGGCGCGTCGTATGCAAAACCTCCACGCCGATCATGAACATGTTCTGCAGGCCTTTTTCGGCGACGCAATCGCACTGTGCCTCGGTGAAATGGGGGAAGCTGCGCTGGATGTTGGCCATGGCCCGAGCCCGGTGTGTGCGATCGAGGTGATACCAGACCGTGCCGATCAGCCGGGCGGTTCTCAGGTTCACATCGACCGGGAACCAGTGCATCGCCATCGAGGTGATGCGAAGGCCCAGGTACATCAGGCGATCGAAGAGATCGTTTCGCGGCTTGTTGGCCATGGAGAAAGCAGATTGTCATTTGTCATGGGTCATTTGTCACTTGTTGGCACTCGTCATTTGTCATTTGTCACTTGTCATTTGTTAAAGATAACCACGCGATCTCCTGACCAATGACAAATGACAAATGACGAATGACGAAT
>CAWAPL010000014.1:0-213021 GCA_963783845.1 uncultured Phycisphaerales bacterium | reverse complement strand
GCAAAAATCCTTGCAATTTACCGAGCTTTTTGTTAAGATTCGGTTAGGGGTTGGCTCTGAATCGTTTCTCTGGAGGAGGGGATCGTGTCGATTTGTCGGCCCTTTGCACAGCCTCGCTCTCTGCGATTGTGGGTTGCACGCCAGTTGGCCGCAACGGTCATTTCTTTGGCCTGGACCTACGTCGCTTCCGCGCAAACCGTTGATGGCAATGGCATGGCCCTTCAGAGCAGCGGATCGCCCAGCGGGACCGGTTGGACTCTAAGCAGCGACGGATACGTCGGGACGTACGTCCAGGTTCCTTCCTCCGCAGGGGGGCAAGTCACCTTCACCATCAACGCTTCGGGCGCTCAATCAAATTCCATCTGGCCCGATATGACGCTCTCGGTCGCGGGCCAAAATACGTCCTTCTCGGTTGATTCCACCAACCCGAATACGTATAGCGCAACGCTCAATCTCGCCGGCGACACCAGTGCCAATGCCGACGGCACGTACTTCGTTCGGCTTCAACTTGACAATCAAACCGGCGGCGCGACGCCCGATCTGACCATCAACAGCATGAACGTCAGCGGCGCCGGCACGGTCGTAAACCAGAACAACCCCACGCTGGCAATGGAGGCGGCGCAAACCTATATCGACAAGTATCGTCAGGGCCAGATGAGCCTCACGCTCCAGGGCGCGGGCCATTCGCCGCTGGCCAACGGAACCCCGGTCCAGGTGAAGCTGGTCAATCGCCCATTCAGCCTCGGCACAGGCGTCTATGACAACGACGAAATCAATAACTTCTACAACAACTATCCCTGGCTGACGGCCACCTCCAGCTCCACCGGCAACGCCGCCCTCGCCTACAAATACCAGCAGTTCGTCCTGAACAATTTCACCACCATCGAACCCGAAACCACCGGAGACTGGTCCAGCGACGAACCCATTCAGGGCAACGTCTTCATGAGTTTCCCCGATCAGATCGCCAATTATGCCGAGGCTCACAATCTGAACCTTCGCATGCATGCCCTGACCGACAAAGGCCAGCAGCCCGCCTTTATCAACAACGATTTCGCCGCCGACAACGTCTCTGCCATCAATTCCGCGGTGACCACCCGGATCGGATATTACGTTTCGGCAAGCAACGCGCAGCCCGGCGCGGCCGACGGCAGCCCCCGCACCCTCGCCTACCAGCAGTTGGAAGTCCTGAACGAATCGCTCCACGCCACCGGCTCAGAACCGAATTACATCGCAACGCTCGGCTATTCCGGCGTGGCCAACATCTTCAGCCAGGTCGCCAGTGCCGTCGCGGCGGCGGGGGCCAATACCAGGCTATACACCAACGATTACAACGTTCTTCAATACTCCACTGACCCCGCGACCAACGTCAGCGACCCATACGCCAACTGGTATCTCAACGAAATCCAGTCGATCAATAATGCCGCCGGCTCAAAAGTCGTCAGCGGCATCGGCTCGGAGTTGTACGCCACGAATCAGCCCGTCACGCCCGTGACCATGCAGGAGGCGATGCAGAATCTCGCCGTCACCGGATTGCCATACACGCTCAATGAATTCGGCATCGCGAGCGGCACATCCGCCGCAACCGCCGCCGCCGATTTGCAGGATGCCTTCACGATGGTTTACGGAAACCCCAATGCGACGAATTTCGATTTCTGGGATTTCTGGTCCACCCTCCAGGCCAACGATGGCTTCCTCAGCGGCTACGAAGCCGGCGCCCTGATGGACGCCAATGGCAATCCCACTTCCCTCTACACAAGCACGCTCCTGCCCATGCTCGAAGCGGACGGATACGTCCTCCCCGGGAACGTCACCCCCATGAACCTGACAGTTGGGGCTAACGGCCTGGTCAGCTTCACCGGCGCCTACGGAACCTACGACGTAACCGTGGACGGTCAGAATTACGTGCTCACCTATAGCCCGACCGAAACGAGCATGACCCTGATGAATGTTCCCCAGCCCACACTCACCTGGAACAACGCCGGCGGCTCCGGCGACGGGGCGAACTGGGATACGACCAGTCAAAACTGGAATAACGGCAGCGGCGCTATCACTTACGGCGACGGCGCCAACGTGATCTTCAACGATTCCAACAACGGCCATTATGCCGTGACCCTCAACACCTTCGTGCAGCCGAGTTCCGTCGTCATCAACAACAGCTCCGGGAATTACAGGTTCAGCGGCCTCGGCGGCATCGCCGGAACGGGATCGCTGACGAAATCGGGAACGGGAACGGCGACGCTCTCCACCCTCAACAGCTACACCGGCGGCACGAATGTCACGGGCGGCACGCTGATCATCGGCGCCAACGGAGCGCTGCCCACCAATCAAGCCGTCGCGATCACCGGCGGCAAGCTGCAACTGGCCCCGAACACCGGCGGCGAAACGGTCTCGTCGCTTTCGATCACCGGCGGAGGCAGCTTCGACCTGACGAACAATCACATCGTTATCGACTATGGCAACGCCGCCGATCAAGCGACGGTGGATTCAAGCGTTCTGGGATACATCACCTCCGGCGCGATCTTCAGTTCCCAGGCCAACGGTTCCTACGGAGTCGGCTGGGCCGACGGCAACGACGCGTCCGAATCCGGAATCGTCGCCGCCAACAGCGTATTGGTTGCCTACGCACTGCTCGGCGACGCCAATCTCGACGGCTCGGTCACCGGCACCGACTTTACCATCCTGGTCGGCAACCTAGGCAAGTCGTTCCTGGCGGACGGGCAGCCGGTGAACTGGGAGGATGGTGACTTCCTGTACAGCGGCTCGGTCACCGGAAATGATTTCACCGCCTTGGTCAACAACCTCGGCAAGTCCGCCAACGGAGCTGACGTGGCGCTGCCCGCCCCCGACTACGTGGCGATTGACGCCTTCGCGGCCGCCAATGGTTTGATGGCGGATGTGCCGGAACCGGCAACGACTGGACTGTTGGCTTTGGGCATCGTTGTGCGCTGGTCCGCCGCCAGAGATAAACGCCGGCGCGTCACGCCGGCCTTCCGCGGGTTTCCACGGGGGCGGGGGCGGGATACTCCTCTTCCGATTCCTCGGACCGCGGCCGGTCCGTGATCCCCTGCTTCTCCATCATGATCCCCACGATCTGCGCCAGCGTCGAAATCTTCCGCTCCTGAAGACTCAAAATCGTCAGCATCTCGAAGATCACCAGGATCAGAAACGCCGCGATGCACAGCATCGATATCGTGTGGTAGTCAATTCGCAATCGCTGGGAAACCCACCACAATCCCGCCGGCCAGATCGACAACGCCAAAAATGGCAATCCGGTCAGAATGAACATCAGCATGTGCCGTTCTTTCAGGCGGTAGGTGCGCATCCGCCGCACGGCCACGATCAGCACGGTTGCTCCAAAAACGAGAAGAATGATCCGGGGCATCATTTGAACACCTCACGTCCGTTCGCGGCGAGCCGATCGCTCACGGCGAGCCGATCTTGCCGCTGGGCCACGGCTGGCGAACCATGTCCAGGAAAAGACAAACGCTCACTTTGAGCACGTAAAACAATCCATGGGCCAGGCTGATGCTGCTCCGGCCGTACATCCGCCGCCGCATGCGCACGGGAATTTCGATCACCTTGTATTTCGACCGATGCAGCAGGAGTACGACTTCCGGCTCGGGATAATCCTCCGGATACCAATGCGCATAGGCGCGGATGACCTTCTTGTTCACGGCTCGGAATCCGCTGGTGCAATCGGTTATTTTCAATCCGCACAGACATCGAATCCAGGCGCTGAGCACGCGGATGCCGGTCATGCGCGACAGCGACGGCACGAAGCTCGTCGGCTCCAGGAAGCGCGATCCCACCACCAGATCGGCCTCACGGCTCACCAGCGACTCCACCAGCTTTTCCACTTCCCGCGGCCGATGTTGGCCATCGCCGTCCACCTGCACCGCCACGTCGTATCCGTGCATCGCCGCGTATCGATATCCCGTCTGCATCGCTCCGCCGATGCCCAGGTTGAACGGCAGGCTCACCACCGACGCCGTCGAGGGAATTTGCCGAACCGTGTCATCCGTCGATCCATCGTCGATGACCAGCACGTGGCAATCCGGCAGCAACTGGTTCAGCCGCCGCACCAGCTTGGCCACCGACCGGCTTTCGTTGAAGGCCGGAACGATGATCAAACACTTCAGCCTCTGGAAAACCGGCGGTCTGAAGGGCGCGACGACCGGAGCGGCCGGTGCAGCCGGCAACGTCACTTTGACGGGCAGTCGCCGCTCGATCGGCTCAAAAATTGTCGCTTTCAAACGCATTGCCCGCCCGTCAGCCTCTCACCTCTCCGCCGACAATAGTCTAAACGAAAGTCGCGCCATTTTGCACCCCGGGAATTCGAGAGACGGGAATTCTCCAGGCGCGGCCTGCCGACTTCAGTCGGCAGGTCCCCTGCCGCAAAGAACTTATCACCGCAAGACCAGGTACATCGCGTCCCGGGGCAAACGCAATTTCACGTCCATCCCCACCCGCGGCAAGGTCATTTCCCGCTTCGGATAACCCGCCTCATCCAGCACCGTCGCCCGCGTCAGGTTCCGATTATGAATCGTGACCGTCCCGTCCGCATCGTCCATCAGCCACGGCGGTCGGCCGATCTTCACCACCTTGAATCCATGGTATATCCGCCCATCGCCGCCGGTGAAATCCGCCGGCTCCTGCCGCCACCCGGTCAGATGCGCGGGCGTTCCAACCTGCACCAGCACCTTCCGCGAATCGCCCAGCGCCAGCCCGTCCATGGATATCACCAGGATCGACGCCTGCTCGTTGCCGCCGCCAATGTCGATGGCGCTCAGACGCACCTCCCCGGCTTTCCGCAGAAAACCAGTAGCGCCCTGCGCGGCCGGGGCATCGATCGTGCATAACCCGGTGTTGTAATCCATGCGGATTTGCCCGGTGTCGCTGGTGACGATTTTTCCGCCCCGGTCGATGAATCCGGACAAATCGGATATCCGGCTCCACCTCGCATCCCCGCCATAGCTGACGATCACCGGCCCGACCAAAAACGCCAGTTCGTCAACTCCGCGCCCCGCGTTGGGAACGGCGCCGCCCTCTTCGGCGATGAGCGGCCATCGCCGGCTCCACAGATCCTCCAGCGGCCTGCTTTCAACCACGGCCGGCTGGCCGCGCGTGAGGTAGCCGCGGCGATACATCAGCGCCGCCGCCGGGAAATTCCCCATCAGCGCCGGGACCGAGCAATCATATTTGCGCAGCGGATGCTGGCCGTCCACAACCATAGTACCGACCCGCGGATCGTCCGCGTACTGCTCCGCCGTCGCGGTGTACCAATACAATCCCGCCACCCCGCTCAGCGATTCGTAAGCCGCCGCCAGAAACGGCCCTTCGTTCTGATACTCCAGCGGGCCGACCCACGAGCTTTCGGTGACGATCATCGGATGCCCGCTGACCTGTTTCAGGTTCGTCGGCAAATCGCCGGGGTTGAGCAGCGCGGAAGGGTTCGTGAAGCAATCGCCGGGATCGATTCGCCAGTCGGCGTTGCGGCCCTGATGAATCCCCGTGAAATACCGGTTCACCGCCAGCACGTCCGCCGCGGTGTCCGTGTAACGCTCGACATCGCCCAGGCGGAGAGCGTCGGCGGTCACCCAATTCGACGCGTTGATCAGTTGCCGGCAGCCAAGCTCCTGGCGGTAAAACTTCACCATCCTGGCGAAAAACCGGCGTTGGGTAGCGGCAAAGAATTGGAGTTGATCCGCCAGCCGTCTTCCCTTGCCGCCATGCTGCGGCCGCGTCCATTGCCGGACCGACAGAATCCCCACGTCCCCCGCGGCAAGATCGTCGCCCGCCGCTTCCACCCCGTCCCACGCTTGCGACGCCGCCGCCAGCGAGCCATATTTCGCTTCCAGCCACGCGGCAAATTCCCGGCCCAGCACCCGTTTCTGCGCCGGGGCGATCGCGTCCATCGTTCCAAAGAACATCCCATCCTCGTTCTGGATTTGGATGATCGCCACGGCCGGATCGCGGGCCAGCGGAATTCCCGTGTATGGGTTATTCGGCGCGTACAGCCGCCTCACCCACGCTTCGTATCCCTTTTGCAGCGTCTGGTTGAAAAATAGCAAACCCCGCAAATCGGCCCGCCGCTCATATCCCTCGATGCCCCAGCGGGCCGCCGGCCGATCCAGCGCCCAATACGGCGAGATCGTCAGGTAAATCCCCTCCTTTTTGAACGCCGCCGCCGCCCGCCAGATTCCATCGATCTGCTCTTGATTCACCTCCGTCAGTTCCGGCGCATCGCCCTCGGCCCCGATCTGCGCGTGAATCCGAACCATGTTCACGCCGATTTTCGCAAGGAACCTGGCATGGCGAGCCAGTTCATCCGGGCCTTTCAAATATTCCCGGCTTCCGCAGGCCCAGAATCGAATGGGCGTTCCATCCCCGCGCAAATCCGCCGCCCGCGGAGATTCGCACAAACCCCGACTCACCGGCGGTCGTTTCATTCAGGCTGCGCAGGTCCAGCAGCGCATCGGAACTGAAAGGGTCTTGGGGATGAATGAATGGCCAGGTATTGGGCGACTCCCCCGCCGCGGCAGGCGCGGGCCAGCAAGCCGGCAGCAGCGCGATTGCCAGAATCATAGGTGCTTTCAAAGTCACACCAAATGATTGTAAGATCGTCTTACCGAAAGATGCCCCTCTCGAGCCGAGATTTCCAGCGCATCGCTGGGCAGCGTTTCGCCGCGGCCCAGTTTCTGCTGCGAGGCGGCTACAATCGGGATGCGATGTACCTCGCAGGTTACACTGTGGAGTGCAGCCTCAAGGCGATGATTTTGGAATTGACTCCTGCTTCCAATCGCACGGAGACGATCGCCAGGGTCAGAACTCACAACCTTGAACATCTGGCAGATCGGCTTAAGAAGCTCGGTCATTCAATCTCGCCATCGCTGGCAAAGCTCCTTCGTCGTTCCAACAAATGGTCTACGGACCTTCGATATGGAACGGGTCACATTGCGACCGGTGAAGCTCGGGCGCTTCTCCGGACCGCGGATAACGTCTATAATTGGGTAAAAGGAACATTGTCATGAGCCAACAAACCAAGCCTCGCTGGATCGCCATGCGAACCAAAGAGAGCCGCTTGGTCGAGGAAGTCCTCGGGCATGCCTTTCCAAAGACGGATGCCTATCGGTACAACTCGGCTTCCATTCGCGTACGTGTCATCGACTCCCGTTTCGACGGACAGTCTGCCGACAAACGGGATGAAATGATTGAACCGCACTTGCGGAAGCTTCCGAAAAACGTCCAAGCGCAGATCATCAATCTCCTTACCCTGTCCCCCAGCGAGCTAGCCGACTCCCTGGCAAACGCCGAATTCGAGGATCCCAGCAATACGATACTTTAATTCTGTCGCAGTCGCTTCCATTCAGATAATGCTTCCGTCCGCGGGCGAATCCGCCGGATTGGATTCACTTTCGGACGGCGTCACGGTTTGCACCGCTTCCGTCACCATAACGTCCGTCGTCGCCACTTCCACGGTGTCCGCAGGCGCCGCGACCGGCTTGGCGGAGCGCCGGGCTACAGCCCGCTTCCCGGCCCGCGGCTTCCGTTTCACTTTGGTCGCGGTTCTTCGGACGGTCTTGGCGGCTTTCTTCGTCGGCCGTTTTTTCGCCGCCGCGGGCTTGCGTGATTTCGCCGACTTTCGTGATCCCTTGCTCGTTCGCTTCTTGGCCATGGCGCCTCCGGGGTAATCCGTGTGTGTTTCATACCCGACAACCTACGCTCCTGGCGAGAACAAAATCAGATTGTGCCGATCAGCTCATCAATTCCACTCCAGCGTTTCCAGGTGCTTCTGAATGTCCCCGGCACTGGAAAATCGCGCCAGGACCAGCGAATCCTTCTGGCCGCGAATGATCTCCTTCACCACCTTCGGCTGACTGGCATACGCCGCCCGGCCGCCCACCAGCGCCAGAAACACCTGAATCAGGTTCAGCACGTCCTTCTCGATCTTGGCCCGGGTCGGCTTGCCCAGATCGAAGAAATCCAGCAGCTTCACCTCAAACCCGATTCCCTGGCGGCGGATCATGATGTTGTCATCGTGAATGTCGCCATGGTACTCCCCCCGCGCGTGGATCGGGGCGATGCCCTTAGCCAGCACATACAGCACGTGCAGGGCCTCAAAGACGCTGAGGCGATGATTCTTCTGCTGGTGCAGGAATTCGCTGAGTTTCTTCCCCTCCACCAATTCGCTGATGACGACAATGACCTTCCCCCGCCGAACGTAGGCGATTTCCTGGTGGTGGTATTGCAACAGGATAGGACAATGCCGCAGGGCATCGAGCTTTCGGGCATATGCGATAGCCGCTTTGCCGGTCGGATCGCGATGGGGATAATAAAATTTTGCGGCCCGGCGAATCCCCGTGCTGCGCTCGACGATTCTATAAACCTCGCCCTCCCAACCACTTCCGAGCAATTCCTCGACTTGATATTTGCCGGCGATAATTCGCCCAGCCGGGAAATCAAACCGCCTGACCTTTTTGCTGGGGCGAACCATGATCGCCCATCATGTGATAGGCCATGGGGATGGTCAACTTATTGAAATCCCGCCGGTTTGTAACCACCAGCCCCGCCCGGTCGGTTATGATTTGAGCCGATGGAATTCCTCAAAAGCATCACCGGCCGCATCGTAACCGGCCTGGTGGCCCTGGCGGTCGTTGCCGCGGCCATCTCTTGGTGGCAGATGGATGAATCCACCCGCCAGATGCTCGTCGCCGGCGCCGGGCGCATTTTGGTGTGGCTGGGCATGGTCCTTATCTGGCCATGGGCCTCTATTGCGATCATTGGCTGGGTGTCGCGCATGGAAAGCAATGCCGCCGGCGGTCTGCTCGTCGGCGTCTATTCCCTCGCGGAAGTCATCCTCCTCGCCTGGCTGTTCAATTGGCACATATTCGGTCCTGCCGCCTGGACCTTTCTTTTGCTCGGCGGCCTTGTCGCGGGGGTGTATAATCTGTTGGTCTGCGACTGGCTCGCGGAGAAGGTGTAAAAATGGCTCAGTCCGGTCAACGTGTCGGGGAATATGTGCTGGATGCCAGGATCGGCGGCGGGGCCTTTGGCGAGGTCTGGCGCGCCCGCCATCACGTCTGGACCGACCAGTTCGTCGCCGTCAAAATCCCCACCGATCCACAGTACCTCCGCAATCTCCAGGGCGAAGGCGTTGCCATTCACGGCCTTGTGCATCCGAATATCGTTCGGGCCATCGGCTTCGATCCGTATGCCGAGGTGCCCCTACCTCACGATGGAATACGTCCCCGGCACGAGCCTGCGCCCGTTCATCGAGAAAAAGTCCCTGGCGACCGGGCAGGTCGTTTCGATCCTCCGGCAGATCCTCGCCGGCTTGAAGTGCGCCCACGCTCACAACGTGATTCATCGCGACATCAAGCCGGAGAACATTCTCATTCACGAGCGCGCTGCCCGGGAAGGATACGATGCCGAGGGAGTGGTGAAGATCACCGATTTCGGACTGGGCAAGGCGGCCAACTTCGCCGCCGGGTCCATCGCTTACTCCGCATCCTTGAATTCGCCCGCGGCCAAAGAGATCGCCGGGACATTGGAATACATGGCCCCCGAGCAGCGCGGCGGCCAAGCGGAGGCCCGCTCCGACCTGTACGCCTGCGGCGTGCTGCTCTACGAGATGCTCACGGGCGAACGCCCGGCGGGCACGGATGTCCCCAGCGATCTGAATCGCGCCGTTCCCAAATATCTCGATGATGTTTTTAGGCGAAGCTACGCGCGGCTCGACAAACGTTTCGCCTCGGCCGACGAATTTCTGGCCGCTCTGCCCGCGGCGCCCAAGACCTCCGCGCCGCGCACGCCCCCGCCGCTTCCGCGGGCGGCCGTTTCCGTCAATTGTCCGAAATGTCGTAATCCCGTTGACGCCGCCGACCAGTTCTGCATGCATTGCGGCGTTCAGCTTGTCGCCGAGGCTCGTGCGCTGCGCCAAGTGCGGCGCGTTCCCCGACCCTGGCGACCGCTACTGCATCTTTTGTGGAGAATCGCTCGTGCCGCAAACCGTCCCGGCATGATCCGATCGAAATTTATGGGCCCCATGACCCTTCACATCTTCGGCTTCTTCGCGATCGTGGCGCTGGCCTGGGTGCTGTTCTTCCTTTGGATCGTGAGCTTGATCTTTCGCGGCGTCTGGTGTGGATTTGCGCGACTAAGCGGCCTGGCCGCCCGCACCGCGACCATCTCGACCAAACCGCGCCGCTGCACGCGGCTTCGCTGCCTGGCGGTGAATCCCCCGCAGGCTAATTTCTGCCGCCGCTGCGGCGCCTCCTTGACGCGCTCCACGGTTGGGCGGCAAACTTCCAAGAGTCGCGGCTGTTGCTTCTCCTCGCCGGGCCATTCATGAGCCAGTTCACCCCAACTCAGTGGACCCTCGAGCCGAACGCCCGGCCCGACCATCTTTCCGCCGCCGTACTGCACAGCCTCAGCCGCCCGGCCCGGCGACTCGCCTGGGGACCGGTAAAGACTTTCATCCTCGGCGGGCTGACCTTCGGCATTCTGCCGCTGATCGTTTGGCCGAAAAAATTCGCCCGCTTCGTTGTCTTCGAGCGCCAGCAGCTTTGGCACCTCGTCGAATGGCTTCGCATCCGCACCGGCGAAGACGAGGCGGCGGCGCTTGGCGATTCCGTCCGCGACACCGGCGCCATCGCCACCCTCTGGATCGTCCCGCTCATCATGCTCGTCATCCTGGCGTCGATCGTCATTCCCTGGCTGAAAACGCCGGGGCTTAATTTTTCGAGCCTTCTTTCCGGCACCTATTTTTTCGACGGGGTCAGGCCCGACGCGCTGTTTATCCCCCGCTGGGGCCGTCATCTGCTTCCGGTCCCGGTGCACTTCTACCGCATCTGGACGATCTGCCTTTCGATCGCCTACGCATCGCATTGGCTGCACGTGCAGCAGCACGCCGCCGACGTGCATCGCGTCGTTCGGCGGATGAATCTGATCTTCGCGCGGCGGCAGGTTCCGCCGGTGGGATTGCTGTCACCCGGCCTCGGGCTGCGTCCGCTGTGGATTCTGGCCGCGCTGGCCGGCGTGGGCTGCGGCGCGTGGTGGGGCATTCCCGCGGCGCTGGCCGGCGCGGTCCATCAGCGGTACGTCGAGCGCTGCAGCACTCGAATTCGCGGCGAACTCGCCCAGCGCGTCCGCATGTTGCTGCAGGAGCAGCGGCCCGCGGTTGACGTGCCCACGCCCCATGGTTTTCGCGTCGTCTGTCGAAACAAATTGTGCGAAAAATCCGCCCCCGCGGGCGCGGCATTCTGTCCCCGCTGCGGCACTCGCCTTGCCTCGAACTTCGGGGCCGTCGCGTAGGATTCCGCTGCCATGAACGTCATCTACGCCATTCTCTCGATCGTTGGTTGGGCCTGGTGCCTGCTGGCCGCGGTGTTTCTCTTTCTCCGGCGCAGGCGAGCGCAATGAACGTCCCAACCGAACCCACCCAGCATCAGCAACTGGAACGCGAGTTCATCGCCCACGTCGAACGCCTGCTGAGCGACGATCGCCTGCGTCTGCCTACGGCCCGCGGCCGCAAGCACGCCATCACCCTCATTCGCGATGTCAACCACTTCGATCGCGGCGTGGAACTCAAGCGAATGATGTACGAGATGGGCAGGCCCGATCGTCGGCTCGAAAGCCAAATGCCCATCGGCCAATCCCTCGACGTTGGCCTGTGCCGGAAGAAATGGTGGATATTCAAATCCTGGGTGGGCCGATTTCGCGCGATATCCATTTCGCCGGCGCGAGCGCTGATCGCGGGCCAGACTCCCGCGCCCGCCTCCGCGGCCGATCTGGCCCAGACGCTGGCATCGCTGCCGCCGCCGCTGGCCGGGATTCCCTCCACCGTGGCGATCATGTCCACCAGCGGCTTCGCCCCCGATGCCCGCGACGCCGCCTCGCGCATGAAGGATCGCACCGTCATCCTGGTGTGGCCGAACGAATCGGGCGGCTGGGGCGTCGCGGCGCCGCCGGATAACCAGGATTTCGTCGAGTCTGTTCGATCCGGAATTGGATCTGGAAAAGCGCGCCGCATCCGCGCGGAAATCGAGGCCAATCGAATCTCCCTGCAAGCCGCGGGGATCGCCGCCGATAAATTGGCCGCCAAATTGCAGCTTTCACCCCAACTCGTCGATTCTGAGTTAAAATCCTACGCCAGGGAAAACCCGGGCCTGACAGCCAAACGGCTGGACGGCCGGCTGGTCTTATTCCGGGAAGGCTCCGCGCCGCTGGGCGGGGCCGCTTCGGGAGGTGCCGATATGCCGTTCATCGATCGCGTCAAAACACTCTTCGCGCAAGGGCGAGGTGGAAAAGAAAATCGCCTTCCTCTCCGAGCGGAGGACCGCCCTTAGCCAGCAGCTCGATCGCAGCTACGAAGACATGGGCGTCATGGAAGGCAAGGAAGCCGAGCTTCGCCAGCAATTCAAAGATGCCGCCAGCGATCTGCCGCGCCGGCGCATCACCGGGCAAATGCTGCAACTCCGCAAGGACATCGAACGCCGCCAGCAATTGCTCTCGGTCCTCAACCAGCAGATCAACGTCGTCAGCACGCATCTGCATAACCTGGAATTGCAGCGGCAGGGGAAGAAGGCCAGCTTGCCCGACAGCGAGGAGATGGCCGCCGACGCGGCCGCGGCCGAGGAAGTGCTGGCCGAGCTTCAGGCCGGAAGCGAATTGGCGGATTCGGTCGGCTCGCCGATGCACGGCGGCATGAGCGCGGAGGAACAGGCGCTGTACGATGAGCTGATCGAGGGCACGAGGCAGCCCGCCGCTCCCGCGCCGCAATCCGCCGCGAAATCCGAGCCGGCCGCCGCGAAACCCGCCGCCCAACCCGCGGCCCCCCCGCCGCCCATCCCTCAAGCCAAGCGCAGCGAACCCGAACCCGGATAACACAAAAGAAAACAATGGCCCTCATCGACAAAATCTTCGGCCACAAAAAAACCCTCAGCCAGTTGTCTCGCCAGGAGCTGCGCAAGGAGGAAATCCTCCTCACCAAGCAGCGCGACCGGCTGTTCAATCGCATCGAGCAGATCAGCACGGACAAGCAAAATATTTTCCAGCAAGGCGCGACGCAGAAATCCCCGGAGCTGCGAAAATCCCTGGCCCAGCAATTCGAGATGAAAACCCAGGAGCAGCTCATGGCCGCACGCGAGCTGACCCTGCGCAGCAAGGAGCTGATGACCGTCAGCCGATTGCGGATGGTCAAAGAGAACAACGAGACCGGCAAGGCCACCGGGCGATTGAACCTGACGGACAAGGACGTGGTGAAGATCGGCCAGTGGATCGAGGACGACGCGGTTTCGCAGGATGTTTACCGCGACCGATTGGACACGCTGCTGGACCTGGGCTCTCAGGCGGATCGCGATTCGCTCGAATCGGCCGGCCTGACCAGCGCGGGACAGGAACTGATGAACATTTGGAACGACATGGACAAGGGCGCGGTGAAACCCGAGCAGGCTTTCGACGCCGCCGACAAGGCGGTAAGAAAGCGCAACGCCGCGGGGGAGAGCGAATAAATCCTTCCCCCTCTCCCGGTACTCCGGGAGAGGGCCGGGGTGAGGGCAGGAAGCGATAAGGCCGATGCGTCCAAAGAGAGATAATAACATCCGTCTTCGCGATTTCGCGCGTCAGCTACGGAAGACCTCAACAGATGGCGAAGCCAAACTATGGTTGCTTTTGCGATCGCGACGGCTCGCGGGTTACAAATTCCGTCGTCAATATCCCTTGAGCGGATATGTCGTCGATTTTTATTGTGTCGGTGAGAAATTGGCGGTGGAACTGGATGGCGGGCAGCATAACGACGACGCGGCGCGCGAATATGATCTGACCAGAACCAAGCGACTGAACGACATTGGAGTAAGAGTGGTTCGATACTGGGATCATGAAATTTTGCGGGAGCCGGACGTGGTGACGGATGACATATATTGCCACTTGACGCGCGAACTGCCCTCACCCCAACCCTCTCCCGGAGTACCGGGAGAGGGGGAATGAAGGGCCGGCGCGCATCGGAATTTTTGGGAAACAACATGGGCCTATTCAAATCCAAAGACGAACGCCGAATCGAACGCGAGATGAAGATCCGCGGCGGAATGCGAGCCATCGAACGCTCCATCCGCCAGCAGGAAAAGTTCGCCGACGATTTCATCAAGAACGCCCAGCACGCCAAGAAGATCGGCGACGACGGCCAATACCAATTCATCCGCAGCGCGCTAAAGAAAACCGCCGCGGTGAAGAAAATGCTCGAACGCCAGCTCCTTTCCATCCGCAACGCCATGCTCATCCAGCAGCAGGCCCAGGCCAGCCAGCAGTTCGCCGAATCGATGGCCCTGATGGCCACGGAGATCGGCCGGGTTTTCGGCGAGATGGACCTGACCAAGACGCAGGCCCAGTGGGAGCGGGCCGTCCTTCAGGCCGGGACCATGGAAGAGCGCATGGATTTATTTTTAGATTCGATGGAGCAATCCGCGACCAGCGGCGCCAGCGCCAGCGGCTCGCGCGAAGACCTCGTCACCGACGAGGAGATCGACCGCATGATCGACGCGGACGTGCTGGCCTCGGAAAAAACCGAACTCGGCAAGCTCGATCAACTCGACTCCGAAATCGCCAAGGAATTGGGGACGAATAAGCAGAAGGATTGAGGCCGTATAGCCGGCCGCCGGTATAATGCGATTATGACCGTTGAGCAACTTACGAGTGCGCTACACGCACAGCCGTTTCAGCCTTTCACGGTCCATCTTGCCGATGGTCGAGCGTTCTTTGTGAAACACCGGGATTTCATCTCGCGTTCCCCGGCGGGTCGCACGATCATTGTTTTTGGCGACGATGATAATTTTAGCGTCCTCGATCTGCTTCTGATTACCGAGTTGGAGGTGCAAGCGCCTGACAAGCCCGGGGCTGCTGCATAACGGATCTGCCAATTCTTCCGGGCCGCGTAGGGTGGGCGTACTCGCCCGCCAGTTGCTCCCCGTCAATACAACGGTGGGCGAGTACGCCCACCCTACCTGGCTCCGTTGGCGTTAATTACGTGGCATTTATGCTTAAGTAGTGGCAAACCCTTGAACATGGATTTTAACTGGACTACAGAGGCTA
Source organism: uncultured Phycisphaerales bacterium (assembly GCA_963783845.1). GTDB lineage: Bacteria > Planctomycetota > Phycisphaerae > Tepidisphaerales > Tepidisphaeraceae > PALSA-1353. The sequence goes on along the minus strand of CAWAPL010000014.1, from coordinate 197,937 downwards.
TGATGAACATTGGAACAGGAACATCGGCTCTACTCCGTCTAGCACGAGTATTCAAATGTGCCGGCGTAGTCCTGTGCGTTGGTACGGTTGTTGCTCATGCCCGCCAGCCGGCGAAGATTAGCTCTGATCTGCGTGAATATGAAGATGTAGCTTCCACCTCACAGCCAGCAGAAGCGGACGGCATTGCGTTATGGTTGAAAGGACAAAGGGATGCTGCCGTGGAGGCTTTTATTCAGTCCGACTGGCTCAATGGCGGATTCATCGCCCAAGATCCGACGCTTGGCTTGACTGAGACGCAGTACGACGCGAAACGATCGGATGATCCGGCAATAGAAAACGAGCTATTGGATAAAGTTAAAGCCCTAAAGCAACTTGTAGTGGAGGTGCTTCGACGTAGCGAAAACGCGAAAAATGCGGGTGACGCTGAAACCGCGCGGCATGACATTTTGGCGGTGAAGGGGTGCGGTATCTATTTGACCTCGCGAGAGGACGGACTTGCCATTCTTAAGCTTGTAGGTAAGACCGTTTTGAAAATTGCCAATGACCGCTTAGCGAAACTGTCCGCACCATCCAATTGATTGGTCAAGCCGCGTGGCCGCGTAGGTGGGCGTGCTCGCCCACCAGTTGCTCCCGGTCAATTCAACGGTGGGCGAGTACGCCCACCCTACCTGGCCGCGGGCCGGCTGCGATGCGTTTTGGTATTGAGATTGGGGCGAGGAGTATTCGCCTCTTGCCGTTGCCCACTCGTGCCATGGCGCTGCATCTATGGAAAAAACCACGCCGTCGTCTTAATCTGCGGGCATGAACGTCAAACTTTTGGATCTGCAGGCGCAGTACGCTCCGATCCGCGAGGAAATCCGGCGGGCATTGGATGAAGTCCTCGATCAGCAGTCGCTGGTGCTCGGGCCGCATGTCGAGAAATTTGAAAAAAATCTCGCGGCGTATTGCGGCACGAAACATGCTATCGGCGTCAGCAGCGGCAGCGACGCCCTGCTTTGCTCGTTGATGGCGCTGGGGATCAAGCCGGGCGATGAGGTGATTTGCCCGACATTCACATTTTTCGCTACCGCTGGCGCGATCGCGCGGCTGGGGGCCACGATCGTTTTCGCGGACATCGAGCCGGCATCGTTCAACATCGATCCGGCTGGGCTGGAGGCCAAGATCACGCCCCTCACGCGGGCGATCATTCCCGTCGATCTTTTCGGGCAACTGGCGAACCTGGAAGCGGTCAACGAGATCGCCGCCAAGCACGATCTGTAGGTGATCGAGGACGCCGCCCAGTCGATCGGGGCCAAGCGTCACGGCCAGCGGGCGTGCTCGACGGTCTTCGCGGGATGCCTGAGCTTTTATCCGACGAAGAACCTGGGTTCGTTTGGCGACGCCGGGGCGATCTGCACGAGCGATGACAGCTTCGCCGAGGTTTGCCGGCTTTTGCGCGTGCACGGATCGGGGCATCAGTATTATCACAAATACGTCGGGGGAATGTTCCGCCTGGCGGCGGTGCAAGCGGCGGTGCTGAACGTCAAGCTGAAATACCTGGAATCGTGGCACGAGGGCCGCCGCCGCAACGCGGCACTCTACGATCGCCTTCTGAGCGGCAGCAAGGTCATCACTCCCAGGATCGAATCGGGTAATTGGAGCATTTACAACCAATACGTGGTGCGAGTGCCGGACCGGGATCGCGTGAAAAAGGTGCTGCAGGAAAAGGGGATCGGCTCGGCGATTTATTATCCGCTGCCGCTGCACATGCAGGAGTGCTTCAAATCTCTCGGATATGGGGCGGGCAGTTTTCCGGTGAGCGAGCGGGCCTGCAACGAGGTGCTGGCCCTGCCGGTTTATCCCGAATTGCCCGAGGAGCACCTGCGGTACGTGGCGAAGGAATTGCTGGCCGCGGTCGGATAGGGCGGAGGTTGGCGGATATTCGCGATTTTTCCGCTATCCCGGCGATCGGATGCCCACCTACAATTGCGTTGAATGAATGGGAACGCCTCGTGGGCTCATCATTTTCGGCCGTATTCCGCCGTGCATTTGTGTGTGATGGTTGCGTTCTCGCTGCTCGTTACGGCGATGATCGTCATGCGTCGAAGCGAGGGCGTAGCCGATGTGCCGCCCCATCGCCGGCTGATGGACAAAATCGCCGGCTGGATCGGGCTGGGGGCGGCGCTATTCGTGCAAACGGCCACGCTCTGGCCAAGCCGGTTTTCCCTGCAAATCTCTCTGCCGCTGCACATCTGTGACATCGTCATGTTTGTCGCGCCGCTGGCGCTGCTCCTGCGGTGGCGGCGGCTTCGCACGATCGCCTATTTCTGGGGATTAGGCCTGTCTTCGCTGAGCTTCATCTTTCCCGACCTGCAATTCGGACCGGCTGATTTTCAGTTCTGGGTGTTCTGGGCCGGTCATGCCACGATCATCGGCACGGCGCTTTACGATGTGACCGCTCGCGGATTCCGCCCGAATTGGCGCAACTGGCGCTTCGCCGTCAAATCGGCGCTGGTGTACGTCGCCATTATCTTCCCGATCGACGCGTATTGGCGGCTCAATTACGGCTACATCGGCAAGGGTCTGGAGGGCCGTCAAACAATGGCCGACTTCCTCGGCCCCTGGCCACTGCGCGTGCCACTGATGCTGGTGATGGGGATTGCAACGATGCTGCTGTTGTTGCTGCCCTGGGTGATCGGGCGAAAGCTTGGGGCGCCGCAGCCAAATGAGAACCCGCCGGGAGGGGGCGCCGCGCCGGAATCAGTCCTGTTAACCCGCGTCCCATAACCGCGGAGTCTCACCGCCAAAGTCAATTCGCCACAACGGCCGATACATATTGCGAAAGCGTGAGTAATCCGCAACCCCCCACTGTCGGGTTCCAGGAATCATTGCTCTCGCAATTGGGCGAGACGCAGCGGCAGTTGGACGCCCTGCGCGAACAACTCACCGAATCGCAGCGATTGGCGACCATCGGGACCATCGCGGCGGTCATCGCTCACGAGTTCAACAACCTGCTCACGCCGATCGTCAGTTATTCCCAGTACGCACTTCAGAGCGCGCAGGGTCCCGACGCCGGACATGGAATTGATCTGCAAGGCGCTGAGCAAGGCGTTCGCCAGCGCGGAGAAGGCGGGAAAGATCTGCACGGCGATGTTGGGTCTGGCGCGCGGGGAATCATCCTTCAACTAAGATCGGCGTGCAGGGGCTGGTGGAGGAGACGCTGATGGTCCTGGCCCGCGATCCGCAAAAGGACGGCATCGCCCTGCGCGTGCAGGCCCAGGCCGAACTTTGCGTCCAGGGCGATAGCGTGCAACTCGAGCAGGTGATGCTGAACCTGATGATCAACGCCCGCCAGGCGATGATCGGAAAAGGCGGCTCGCTGACGATCAAGGCATCGGCGGTGGAACCCAACGAAGTAAAGATTCAGGTGATCGACACCGGTCCCGGCATTCCCGGAGAACCTGATGCCGAAGATTTTCCAGCCGTTTTTCACCACCAAGGGTACGACGCGGAAAGACGAATCGCGCGGGACGGGCCTGGGGCTGGCCATCTGCAAGGACATCATCGAGCACCACAAGGGTCGGATCGTGGTGGAAAGCCAGGTCGGCCACGGAACGACGTTCAACATCTATCTGCCGGCGGAACCGGCCAGCCCGCAGCCGGCGTCCAAATAGGCGATTGGGATTCTTGCACCCACAACCGACTCGCTCCCCTTGGGGTCGCGACTAAACGTGCTGTGAACATTCTTATCGGACTTTCTCACGTTTCGGCCGGCCGCTGACCGATAGGAGTTCTCAGGAGCATTTCCCATGCCGGTCACGGTCGATCATTCACCGCTGCGCGTCGAGGAGTTGGGCCTTCGAACCGTGGGCCAGGTCCTGGCACATCTCAAGCGGGAGAACCGGCTGGTGGTGCATGTCCTGATCGACGGGCATGAGCCGGACCTTGGCCGGCTGACCGACGTCCGCCGATCCGCACTGAAGGACCATCAGGTCTTCATCGAAACTGCTGACCCGCACGAAATGGCTTTGGACGTGCTCAAACAGGTCGAAGCCCAGCTTGGCGAGGCGGATCGGATCAAGTCCGAGGCGGCCAAGCTGCTCCAGAGCAATCAGAACGGCCGTGCCATGGAGAAGCTGTCCGGATGTTTGACCACTTGGCAGCATGCCCAGGAATCGCTGCTGGGAACGGCACGATTGCTCAAGATCAACCTGGATGAAGTCCGGGTTGCGGATCGGCCGCTGACCGATCTGGTCGCGGAATTCGCCGAGCAGTTGAAGCAGATCAAGGCATCGCTGGAGAATCGGGATTTCGTGACGCTGGGTGATTTGCTGATCTACGAGACGACGCAGACCAGCGCGGACTGGCGAGCGGCGCTGTGCGAACTGCGGAAGATGATCGGGGCCAAAGCCGGTGTCGCGTAACTGCGGCTTCACCGCGGTGTCATTTGTCATTTGTCACTTGTCATTCGCGAAAGCCTCGCGCAAGAGCGCTCACGCGATTCCTAGCAAATGACCAATGACAAATGACAAATGCCATTCTTTGCGATTAAATACGCCCATGGATCCTGGTGCGATTCAATCGCTTTGCCAACTCGGCCAAGAGCAATTGACGCGCATGGAGTATCTTGAGGCCCAGCGGACGCTGGCGGAGGCCGAGGAGCTGGCGTGGGACGCCCGGGATTTCGACGCCCTGGCCCGGCTTTACATGCCCCTACAGGAATCCCGCCGCCAGCGCCGCCAGCAATGTGGCGAGGGAATCGTCCGGCTGGACATTCTGGCGACGGGAAGCTCGGATAAACTCGAGGGCAAATCCTTCATCGAAAGTTTCCCGCACGGCCAACTTTTGATCGCCGGGTGGGGATCGATCCAGCCGGCCATCGACGCGCGGCGGTTGCAGGCGAAGCTGGGGCTGTACGTCGATGTCTTCCTGGCGGCGGTGTATCCGGTGCAATCGGGTAAAATCGTGGCGATCGTGCCGACGGAGAATGTGGCGCTTCCAGCGGTGCGGCCCATGGCGGTGGACGATCTGATTCGCCGGTTGCCGGCGCAGAGCGTGGTGATGTCGGTTGCCGAATTGCCGGTTGGGCAGATGATCGGAACGCTCGAGACCTACGGCAAAGTCATGGGCATCTGGGAACGGCTGCACGCGCCGTTCCTGGCGGCGGCGGATGCGACGGCCGATCCGATTCGCAGGATCGAGGCGTATCGGGCGGCCATCGGCGTCGATTACGCCTGCGAGCTGGCGCACCAGGGGATTGCCAATACGGCCCGGCAACTGTGCGCCAAGGCAGCGAGCGTCACATGACGTTTTACCCCGGCTACGGCTACGGCGGGGGAAGCGGGATCAATCTCCGGCTGATCATCGGCATCGCGGTGATTCTGTTTGGGATCATCTCGTACTACGGACACGAGTCGATCAATCCCACCACGGGCGAGCGGCAACACGTTGCCATGACGGCGGAGGATGAGATTGCCCTGGGCCTGCAATCGGCCCCGCAAATGGAGGCCCAGATGGGCGGGGAAGCGCCGCCGACCGATCCAAGAGCGCAGGAAGTTTCTCGCATCGGCCAGAAGATCGTCCAGCGGTCCGACGCCGCGAAAAGCCCGTATCAATATCAATTCCACCTGTTGAACGACGCGCAAACGGTGAACGCGTTCGCGCTGCCGGGCGGACAGGTGTTCATCACGCTGGGCCTCTATGACAAGCTGGGCGATGAGGCGGAATTGGCGGCCGTGCTGGGACACGAGACGGGTCACGTTGTCGAGCGGCACGTCGCCCAGCAGATCGAAAAGAGCCGGCTGGGTGAGTCGATCGTCCTGGGCACGGGCATCGCCGCCAGTAACCGACGCAACGGATTCGCAACCTGGGCCATGGCCGATCTGGCCAACGAAATGGTGCAGCTCAAATTCAGCCGGGATGATGAATCGCAGGCGGATCGGCGCGGGTTGCAGTTCATGACCGAGGCGGGCTACGACCCGCGGGCGATGATTGACGTGATGGACATCCTCAGGCAGGCCAGCGCCGGCGGACACGCTCCGGAATTCCTTCAAACCCACCCCGATCCCGGCAATCGCAGCGAGGCGATCGAAAACTGGATGCAGGAGCATCCTTTCCGGGCCGGGCAATTGGATCGCGGGGGGCCTTTGCCGAAATGAAAACCCAGGGATGAACATCCCTGGGCTTTGTAAGGTCATTGCTGAATCGACCGTTTACACGTCCAGGTTCTTCACTTCCAGCGCGTGGTCTTCGATGAATTGACGGCGGCGTTCGACGTCTTCGCCCATCAGGACGCTGAAGAGCCGCTCGGCCTCTCCGACCTCCTCAAGCGTGACCCGCATCAGCACCCGCCGGCTCGGATCGAGCGTCGTTTCCCAGAGCTGCTCGCTGTTCATTTCGCCAAGGCCCTTGAATCGCTTGACCTCGATGCCGGTCTTTCCCAAGGCCAGGATGGCCGGGAGGATTTGCGCAACCCCCGCGAACGTCGTGAACCTTGTCCTCGCTCACCAGGGCGTATTTGGTCGCCAGCTTTTCGCCGCTGACCGATTCCTCCTGGGTGAGGAAGTAGTCTTCGATGGACAAACCCAATTGTTCGAGCTGATTGAACAGCTTGTCGAGGTCCCTGGCTTCGTGAAGCTCCTGATTTTTCTGTACGCGTTTGCCGTTGTCTTCGGGGCGGCCGTTGGCCTCGGAACCAGGTTCCTCGAAAGCCGGAGCAATGCTTTCGTCTCGCTCCTCGGCGGTTTGGAAGAACTTCTCCTCGCCATTGATGATGACCTGGAACTGAGGCAGGCGGCCGTCGCGGCGCTTGGAAAGGAAATCGGCGAAATCAATTCCCCGCCGCTGCACGACCCGGGCCAGCTCCTCGAGCTTGCTGAGCAGTTCCGTGGCCCGCCGCAGTTCCTCGCCGGCCAGCCGCCGGCGCTCCTTGCCTTCGTCGCTGCGGATGATGAGTTGCGTCCCCTCCAGCCCTAGATCGGTCAGGGCCTTGCGCATGGTGCGCTCGTTGAGCATGTATTCGCTCTTTTTCTTGCGAAGCACCTGATAGAGCGGCGGCTGGGCGACGTAAACCCGCCCCGCCTTGATCAGTTCCTGCATGTGGCGGAAGAAAAACGTCAGCAGCAGCGTGCGGATATGGCTGCCATCAACGTCGGCGTCGGTCATGATGATGATCTTGCCGTAGCGGCGCTTTTCGAGATTGAAATCCTCGTGGAACCCGCAGCCGATCGCCGTGATCAGCGTTCGCAGTTCCTCGTGGCCGAGCATGCGGACGATGTTGGCCTTCTCGACGTTGAGGATCTTGCCCTTGAGCGGGAGGATGGCCTGAAACTCCGAATCCCGCCCCGTCTTGGCGCTGCCGCCGGCGCGGGCCCCTCGACGATGTAGATTTCCGTGGTCTCGTTGGATTTGCTTCGGCAATCGGCCAGGGTCCCGGGCAGGGTGTTGCCTTCGAGGCTGTTCTTGCGCCGGGTCAACTCGCGGGCCTTGCGGGCCGCCTCCCGCGCCTCGGCCGCCAGCAATCCCTTTTCAAAAATCGCCTTGGCTTCCTTGGGATTCTCCTGAAGGTAAGACCCCAGCTTTTCGTTCACCGCCTGCTGGACGAAGGATTCAACCTCCGGGTTCAGCAGCTTGTCCTTGGTCTGACTTTCAAACTGCGGCTCGGGAATCTTCACGCTGATGATCGCGACCAGACCCTCGCGCACGTCGTCCCCGCTGGGACGGAGCTGTCCTTCAATAGGTTCGCCGACTCCGCGTAACGGTTGATCGTCCCGGTCAGGGCGGTCTTGAACCCGCTCAGATGCGTCCCGCCGTCGTGGTTGTTGATGTTGTTGGCGAAGGTCAGAATCGTCTCGCTGAATCCGTCGCTGTATTGCATGGCCACTTCGACGATGAGGCGGCTTTCGGGTTCTTCCTTCTTGAAATAGATCGAGGGATGAAGCACCGTCTTGCCCTCGTTGAGGCTCTGGACGTACTGCATGAGGCCGTCGTCGTATTTGAACTCTTCGCGTTTTCCGATGCGCTCGTCTTCCACGGTGATGTGCAGGCCCTGGTTCAGGAAGGCGAGTTCGCGCAGGCGCCCGATCAGCATCTCGTATTTGAACTCGATGTCCGGGAAGATTTGCTCGTCGGGCTTGAAGGAAACCTTCGTGCCGGACTTGGATGATTTGCCGACCACCTTCAGCTCGCTGGCCTTCACGCCGCGGGCAAAGGTCATCTGGTAAATCTTGCCGTCGCGGCTGACTTCGACTTCAAGCCATTCCGAGAGGAAATTGACGACCGACCCTCCGACGCCATGCAGGCCGCCGCTGGTGGCATACGGTGAGCCGTCCTTGTGATCGAATTTTCCCCCGGCCCCGAGCGTCGAGAAAACGACCTCAACCGCGGGGATTTTCTCCGTGGGGTGAATCCCCACCGGAATTCCCCGGCCGTCATCCACGATCGTGGCCGACCCGTCGGCGTTGATCTTGACGAAGATATTCTTGCAGAAACCGGCCAGGGCTTCGTCGATGGAGTTGTCTACAATCTCATAAACCAGGTGATGCAGGCCCTTGACGTTATTTCCGCCGATGTACATGCCCGGACGGGTGCGGACGTGCTCGACGTTTTTGAGCACGCGGATCATGCCTTCGTCGTATTTGCTGTTGGAAGCGACGGCGGTTTCGGATACGTTTTTCTCAGTCATCCATGAACTCCTGCTGCGCTCAGAAAACGAGATCCACCCACCCAGGGCCCATCCCCCGTTTCAGGGAGGCGGAGGTGGAATGACCCCGGGCGAATATTATCTCCAAATCCCGCGTGATTACTATGTTTGCGGCGAGAAAATGACCCGCCGGGCGCGGGGCCTTTTTGCCGCCAAATCGCCCATCTTTGTGGCCCTGATCGCCCTCCTGCTCAACCTGCTCAGCCAAGCCTGGGCAAGCGATGTTGCTCCGGCCACTCGACCGCTGGCTTTGGAAGAGCGCGTCGGCCGGCTGATCGACAAACTTCGCTCCGACGATGCCGCGACTCGGCAATCCGCGGCCGAGGCGCTGACGGCCCTCGGCTCGGCCGCGCGACCGGCGATTCTCAAGCTGGTCAAATCCGACGATCCGGGCTTGCGCCGGCAAGCGGCGCAGATCCTGCTGAATCTGCCGTGGTACTGCGCCGGATGATCCGCCGGAGGTGATCTCGGCCCTGTCGCGATATGCCACGGCGGACATCGCCTCGCGGCGGGAGGTGGTTCGACAATTGGCCGATCTCGACCAGAGCCGAGGGCTTGCCGCCCTTTTGCGCCTGCTGCGCGACGATCCGAGTCCCGCCGTCCAGTGGACGGTCGTAACCTGCTTGCGCGAGCAAGACCGTCTCGAGCCGTTTCGAGAGATCAAGCCCCCCGCCGACGATTCGCGCATGCTGACGCTATGCGGCTACGCGCAGCTCGCGGCCAAGCCGGCGGCGGCGCTGAACGATCTGCGGCAATGCGCCAAGCTGGAACTGGCCAATCCCACGGACGATGACGGCGAATTCGATTTCGTCATCCGCATCCTGGCCGATGAGGCGTGCGGCGAAAAGCGCTACGATGAAGCGGCCGACTGGCGGCGAAAGGAGTGCCTGCGTGGAAGCCCGCCGGATCGGGCCGGGGTGCAGACGGCGCTGATCGAATTGTTCGCCTTGCAGGGATTGCATGGACCGCTCAAGGGATTGGACGCGGATCTGGCGCTCGCCGGCAAAGACCGGTATTCGCCCAAGATTCAATACGCGCTGTCGATGATGTACGGACGGGTGAATGACCCGAAGAAGGCAAACGCCGCCCGCTATCTCGCCACCGTCGCCAACGCCGAGAGGGATCGCAGCGATGTCGGCGATTTCCTTGCCGACCATGGATGGGACGACCTGGCCGAGAAGGAATACCAGGACTTCCTGAAGCGCGCCGGCGAAAGCGCCGGCGATGCCGAGCAGCGATTGAACGCCGTCAACGTGCGTTTTCGCCTGGCGAATCTGGCGATCAACCGAGGCGACGATGAGACGGCTGCACAAAACAAGGATCGGGCATTGCAGGCATTGCAAACGCTCGGAATAAACACGCTCTTCATGTCCGATTCGCTGGGCCATCATTGGCAGGTGCCGGCCACGGACGTTCTGGGCGGAAGTCTATTGGCGATATCTGCGAGCCGCTGCGGCCAGGCACGATGAAGCCCAGGTGCGGCGGCGCCTGGAGCAATTGCTGGAGTTGAAGCCGACCGATGGGGACATCGCCATCGACGTGGTTCCGATGCTCGAAAAGCGAGGTCAAACCGTCGATGCCAATCTGCTTTTCCAATGGGCCTACGATGACATGAAGAAGAAACTCGACGCCGATCCGACAAACGCCGACAAGCTGAACAGCATTGCCTGGCTGTGCGCCGAGTGCGATCGCAAGCTGCCCGAGGCCCGGCGGTGGGCCCAGCAGGCGGCGGCAATTTTGCCCGATAACGCGCCCATCCTCGACACCCTCGCCGACACGAATTTTCGCCTCGGCCGGTACGACGAGGCGGTGCGAATCGAAACCCAGGCGGTCAATCTCGATCCCAACGATGCGTTCATGCGAAAGCAGCTTGAACGATTCCGCGCGGCGGCAAGAACGCCGGCGACTCGACCGAATTGATCGGCCGCGTAAGATGTGGGTATGTTCCGCCTGACGCGTGAAGTCCGGTTTTGCGTCAATCCCGAAGAGGATAACCAACTTGCTTCCGCTCCCACCAACGGTTTCGCGGGATATCCGTCCCTGCTGGGACTTGGGCATTATCTGGCCCTGGAAGTCACGCTGGTGGGCGAGCCGTCGCCGCAGACCGGGTTCGTGCAGGACATCAAGCTGATCGACCAGAAGGTTCGGGAGATCGTCGTGCCGATGGTGACGGCGTACATTCGCCGCGGCCGACTCGCCGGCGGCGCGACGCTCGTCACCGGAATTTACGAGCGGCTCAAGGACGCCTGGCCGCCCGCGGAACTGCATCATCTTCGTCTGGCTCTGAGTCCGTTTCTGACGCTCAGTTTTTTTGCCCGGGAGTTTCCCATGATTCGATTGAGCCAAAAGTTCGAGTTCTCCGCTTCGCATCGCCTGCACAATCCGGCCATCAGCGACGCGGAGAACCAAAAGCTCTTCGGCAAGTGCAACAATCCGCATGGGCATGGTCACAACTATGTTTTGCAAGTGACGCTGATCGGCAAGCCGGATGTCAACGGCTTCATCATCGATATCCCGAAGTTCGAGCAGCTCGTGGCCTCGAGTGTGATCGAGCCATTCGATCATCGCTATCTGAACATTGAGATTCCGGAGTTTTCGGATTTGAATCCAACGGTGGAGAACATCGCGATGGTGATCTATCGCAAGCTGAAGCCGGAGTTTGAAGCGACGCAAGCGAAATTGTGCGGCGTGACGCTGTGGGAGACGAGCAAGACTTGGTGCGAGTATATGGAATAGCCGCACGGCGGGACGCCCGACTTAGACAACCACCCTATCCCCGTAGCTCGACGGCTGCGATATCACGATGAACACAACATCGTCGGCGGTTCGATTGAACACCTGATGCGCTTCGCCTGGCGGGATTTCTAGGCCCTGCTGTGGGGCGAGCGTGACGATGCCGCCCGCAGTCTCAATCGTCAGGGTTCCCGACAATACAAAGAAGAATTGGCGTGCGCGGCTGTGGCGGTGCCGGACCTCAAACGCCCCCGGCGGCATGCGTTCTTGAATCACGCTCAGGTCGGCCGACTTGAGCAAGTGCCAACCGTCGCATTGTTGGCCCCAGGTATAATGCTGCGCATTCTCGCTGCTGATCATGAGTTGCTCCGGAAGGATTTTTGGGCTGGTTTCCGCTTTTGGCTATGAAGCCAGTGCTGTTTGTCGAGCTGACCGCGTCGAACAGGATATTGTCGGTAAAGTTCTGTGGGAATAGAATATAAGTATGAATCCCCAAGTGCTTGCACAGGAGTTGAATCGCGAGCCCTTCATCCCGCTTCGAATTCAACTGGTCGATGGCCGCAGTGTGGATATTGTCAATCCAGGGCTCTGTTTTATCGCACACCTTTCGCTATATGTTTTTGCCGCCAAGCCCCACAATGCGCTGGCTGAAGACGTGGAGGTCATCAGCCTCCGTGGAATTGCGTCCGTCAAAACGCTCTCCGCCCCGCCAACCGCAGCGTAGTTTTTTCTGATTTCACCCGATGGCCAATTCCGCATCGGCTGTCGTTTCCGCCATCCACCATAGGACCATCAGCGGAGCCATGCGGGCTACCAGAATGATCGCGCAGTACGCGAACATCACGCTCTTTTGACTCGGGACCGGCGCGGCTGAGAAGCCGACGTTGCTCATCCCGCTGACCGCGTTGAACACAATGTTGTCGGCCGGATCGGTTCCCGAGACGTGCGACAACAGCAGAACCGCGCCCAGCAGTAGGCCGAGATAGGTCCCAAGCCAGACGATGGCTATGGCGAAAGATCGGCCGACGATCTCGCCGCGCAACAGCTTTCGCGCGCCTTGAACTAGTTCCACGACCGTCGTGGTTTTCAGCCCGCTGCCCGTCCCGGCTGGGCTGGCGCCGATCAGCATCAGGACCACCAGTATCCAACGGGATGGTTGGGAGATATCGTCGATCGATGCGATGCTCAGGCCGCCCGTGCGCGATTCAACGGCCAGGACCGAAGCCGCGGGGAGTTGCTTGCCGATCACTTCCGACCAAGAGTGGCCGTCCAGATTCGGGCCAAGGATCAGCAGCAGGCCGAGAACGTAGAGCCAGGCCGTGGCGGCCAGAACGGTTTTGGAATGCACCGACATCTTGGCGAAAGACGATCGCGCACCACAGTTCCATCAGGACAGGCAGGCCAAGCCCGCCGAGGATCGACAGCGGAAGAACGACCAGGTGAACCAGTGGGTGCGACGCCCTTGGAAGATTGGCGACGTATTGCCCGCAATTGCCGAAGCTGCTGCCGGCCAGGAACATGGCCTGAAACGGCGAGCGGTCAACTTCCCACAACAATGACGAGCCGACCAAGAGCACGATGCCTTCGACGATCACGGCCGTGGAGATCAATTCCAGGTCGGTGAACGGAAGGCGAACGATGCGGATGACGGCCAATCCGCCGACGATCATGGTGAATAGACTTCCGCCGACGATCAGGAAGAACGCGATCCATTGGCCGAGATTATTCAGCCCGCCGGCGCCCGACCCTTCGGTGAAACCCGACAGGGTCGCGCAATTCATGGAGAGGAACAATGCCCGGACGGGATTGGGATTGCCGGCCGGGGAACCGAATCTCCAGATCGCGTAGAACCCAACTGCGATCATGAGGAGATAAGCGGGGAAGAGCCAATTGGCCAGATCGCGTCCGAAGCCGCCGCCCAACGTCTGCGCCGGGATTGGGATAGCGGGCTGGAACTGAATTGGTTTGGGCTTTTTCTTGCTGGCCAAGTTGGCTATTTCCCGTAGACCTTTTGGGGATCAAAGATCTTCTTGCCGACGACTTTCCAATCATCGGACCCTGGCTGATATTCGCGGAAAAAGCAGCTATAAAATCCCTCGTGGCAGGCCGCGCCGATTTGCTCGACCTTGATGAGCAAGACATCCTGATCGCAATCGACGGCGATGGATTTGACATGCTGAACGTGCCCGCTGGTTTCGCCCTTGAGCCAGAGCTTATTGCGGCTGCGGCTGAAGAAATGGGTCTTGCCGGTTTCGATCGTCTTGGCCAATGAATCGCGATTCATCCAGGCCATCATGAGCACCTGGTTGGTGGCGACATCCTGAATGATGGCGGGAATGAGACCGCTAGAATCGAAATTGAGTTTGGCGAGCAGCGGGTCCATGGCGCTATTTGTCCGAGGGCGGGTGGGATTTGTCAAATGAGTCTGCTCAGCCGTCTAACCCGGATTATTTACCGCCCGCTTCGCTAGAGTGCGCAGAGGCCGCCGAGAATTCGATGGAGATTGCGTGCTCATACACAAGCATTTGGTGAGCATTTCGTCAGCGGAGTGCGCGGCGAGGAGGGCCGCTGAAATCTCGTTTTCTCAGCGTTCTCCGCGTTCTCGAGCGAAGCGGGCGGTGAATATTACATCTTCCGCAGGCGATACGGGTTCTTTACGCCGGAATCATCGCCATGCCAGCACGCGGAACGCGCCTTCGTGTTGTTTGATCCTTTGTGGTAAAGCCAGCAGACGATCGCGATAAATGCTCAGAAGCACGCCGAGGGCGAAAATCGCGGCGCCGCCGATGGCGAGATATACGCCGACGGCCAACTGCGCTCTCATGCCGGCGAATACGAGCAACATCGCGAGATGGATTACCAGCAACGAGCCGCCGACGAGGGTCGTGGCGCGGAGGCGGCACATCACGCCGGTGACGAACATCAGCACGCTCACGGTCGCCAAGCCAAGCTCGTCCATCATCGAGATCTCGTATCCGAAGCGATTGACGGTCGCGGCGATGGCCAGGGGCACGCCGGCCAGCAGGCTGCCGAAGAGCAGGCAGAAGCTGGCGGCATCGCTTTGGCGGTCCTGCTCGCGATACCAAAGGACATAGCCGATCACCAGCAGGATCAGGCCGACGGCCACGCAGAACAGCTCGATGTTTTGCCACGGGCTGAGGTGAATCTGCTGCTGGGCGACGATGAAAGTCAACGCGGCCTCGGCGACGGCGACGGTGATGTACCAGCGGCGGAAACCCGAGTGCTGGACCAGGATCGCGGCGAGGAGTCCGAGCAGGATGAAGGCCGCCAACAGACCGGCGAGGAACCAATCCGTGGTGCTGGTGGCGAGGCGGCTGAGGGCCATCAAGGCGGCGGCGACGAATGAAAGGGACATAAGCGCGTTGGCGCAGCGGAAGGCGGCGATGACCAGGGCCGGTCGGGCGACGCGTTCCCACGCCGCCAGCCGGTACGCCGTCAGGAGCGCCGTGCCCAGGACCGCGAAGGTGATGCAGTAATATTCCGCGCGGAAGTCCCAGAAATTAAGCAGTTGCCAGACGGATCCGCAGGCCATGGCGGTAGCGAGGTAAACGTTCGCGGCCCCGCCATACAGAATCGCGGCCGCGACATAGAAAACGGCGGCTTCGGCGCAGAGCAGGGACAACAGAAGATTGGTGTGCATGCCGACGACCGGCTCGAGGCGCTGGATCAAATTCAGGGCCGAGAAGAGCGCCGACACCAGCAAGACGGCGGCCGCGGCCTGGGCGACTGCCGCCAGCGGTTGTTGGGAGGGCCTGCCCTGATACAGGCGAGATGCCAACAGATACAGGATGGGAATCAGCATCAGCAGGGGCGATTGAACGGGCCAGGCCTTGAGTCCGAGCATGGAGAGCAATCCCGCGGCCCCGACGAGGGTCGCGGCGGCGGTCGCGGCGAGGTAGGCCGCGGCCAGGCGAGGCATCCGATGCTCGTGGAGATAAGCGGAGATGCGGCAGCAGACGGCCGTCAGGGCCATGGCCGCCACGTAGGCCCAAGTCACTGAATACGGCCAGGCGGTATTGATATCCAGGCGGGTCGCCCGCATATGCAGGACGACGCCGAGCAGAACGGGCACCGCGGAGAGCATCAGGCCCAGCGCCGGCAAAGGCCTGGCGAGTTTGGCGGCGCCTTCCGACGCGTTTTTCCCCAATGCCAACGCCTGCGCGAGGTTGATTGCCAGGGAAGTCAGCGCCAGCACACCGATCAGCGCCGAGGGATGGCCGGTCAATCTTCCCAGATCGATGACCAGCAGTTCCGCCCAGAGCAGCATGAAGGCGGCGAAGTAAACGTAAACGCCGACGCGCCGAACAACGAGATCGGAATAAAGATATGCATAGGCCCCGGCCAGGACCAATCCCACGGCCAGGAGTCGCTGCGTCGGATCGGTGTCGATCAACGGGCGCTGGGTCAACCACGACATTGCCATCGGGACCCATCCGGCCAGTTGTGCCGCCAGGAGCAGAAGCAGTCCCGCGCCGAGAAGCGCCTGCGCCGACCAGAAGCAGGCCATGCCGAATCGCTTTCGCGAGAATGGGCCATCGCCTTCGGCGAACGCGCGCTCGGCATGGAGCGAGAGCAAACCCAGCGCCACCAACATCGTGGCGGGCGGGGCGACCTGCATCAGCTTGTGCAGATCGGCCAGGATCAGCGATCCCGTGAGCGTGACGCCGGCGATCAATACGTAAACGAATACCGGGTCTTCCAGAACCGCCGCTGCCGCCGCGTACAAAACGCAACAGACGAGGGCGGCGAGCCACAAGATGTCCTTCCAACGTGACCAGTCCGTTGGCGTGATAGAACCAAAGGTTCAGGGGCATGACCAGGCAGGCGAGCAGCGCCAGCGCCCGGCCGGCGAGTCTGGTAGCGCGTGAGCTTGATGACCGTGCATCCGCCTCCGAGCAGGACCAGCGTGCCGGCGCCCAGACACGTCGCGACGACCAAGGGGTTCTTGAAGACGCCCAGGCTCGCCAGCCAGATGACCAAGCCCACCGCCAAAAGCACTCCGCCGCTGGCAAGCAGCCATTGGATGCTTCGGGGATCGAGCAGGATTTCCAGGACGGATCGGCGTGCAGCGGCGAGGCGGATCGGCAGAGGCGGCGGCACGGCCCCGGGGCGTCGAGAAGGCTCGGGAGCTTCGGGCTGGACCGGGGCGGATTCTCTGGGCGTTTCGTTCAATTTCATCTCGCGCAGATGCGACAGTCTTTCCGAGGCCAATTGAGCGGCGTTCAGACGCCCGCGCTCGAGTTCCGCGCAAGGCGGCCAGATGCCCGCGAACATCGGCGGCGCAGGCGTGAGCCTGGGCCAAAGTCAGTTCCCGCGCGGACATCCCGTCGATTTTCACGGAGACGAAGGCGAGGTACCGCAAGGCATCGGCTCCCGATCCGAGCGGAGCGCCGCAAGTATTGCAATAGGAGTAAAACCCGGCGACCGGACGGCCACAGCGCCAGCATGCCGTTGCCGCGGGCAACCCGGTATTCGATGGGAACGGCTGCGCCGCTTTCACCGCCGCCGCGACGTCTTGCCGAGCGGCAAGCAGAAGCTGATCCCCGGCGGTCTGATTCGTTTCGCCAACGAGGCCGCGCTGGCGCCATTGGGCGAACTCTTTTCTCGCGAAATCGATCGCCCTCGCGTAGTCCTGCCACTGCGGCGTGGCGTGACAGTGAGCGCACTCCTTATCGCCAAGTCCAACCGACCCTCCGCACAGCGAACACGCCATAGCCTCTGTTGCGACCGACATCTTGCCTCCTCGCGCCGCCAGCGCCGCCCAATCCACAACCCGCCCCGAAAAGATAAGAAAAAACCGCAGGGCATATTATCGTAATCTTTGCGTCAATGACCAATCGAGGGCGCGTTTGAATACTGGCAAGAAACCCCAGATGCGGTCCCAATCCGCCTAGGACCAGCCTGAATGACGCAAATCAAGGCTGGCTTGGCGCAATTCGAGAAGCCATGCATTCGCGAATTTCGCGGTTTTATTGAGTTTTAGTCCGATAAGGGCTGGTTAAAACAACCATTTTTCTCTTGCTGCCGACTACACCCCGCATTATGCTTGGAATCCAGTCGGGTATTCTCGATCATCACTCGGAAAGTGCGGCCGTCAGAATCCAAGTGAATATGCGATCGCATCCTTGGCGTTGTTTCTGATTCTCTGTTTGGTCGCGTGATCGCACAGGCATGCAGTTCACCGACGATCTTCGCTGGCGTCGCCGCCTTAGGAGGAGAGTTATGAACAAATTGTTCAAGGCCTCAATTGGATTGATGGTGATTGCCTCGTCGGCGGTTATGGCGAGCGGCCAGGCGTTTCCCGCCAAGGGCAACCAGACGACCGGCGGGTACTCGGCGCTCGGCAGAGTTTTGATCAACGTGGCCGCACCTTACCAGCCGCTTATGACTGGCACCTCTGGATACAATTCCGGCGTCTATACCAGCCCGCTGCTAATTGATTATGCGACGGTGGTTGGAAACAGCGACCCGTTGCTATCCGGCAGCGCCGCTGAAACCAACGGCGTGCCCGTGGGCACGGCCAATACCAACGTCAGTTCCGCCAGTCTGACTTACCCCGGCGCATTCACCAACGCCGGCGCCAATACGCGCGAGGAATTTGACCAGGTCGTATCGCTGGACATGACCGACGGAAGCGGAACATCGCTATTGATGGGCTCCAGTGCGACCAACCAGCCCGTTAAGACGCTCGGCGAAATCCAATCGAATTCCGGCCCGGGCGGAAATCCGGCCAATGATTTCCCCGCCCAGAGTTTCTTCGACATCTTTGCCGAGATGGATATGTCCATCCAAAGTACGCCCGTGCAACTGACCAATACGGCGCCGCTGATTGAGTATGCGCCGAACGCCGGCGGATTCGGCCCGCTGTATCCCTTCGGCGGCGCCGCCCCTCCGGCGGTGGTCCCGATTTATTTCGCCAACGACGTCCCGGCGTTCGGGAATGCGGCATTGAAGGGCGATCAGTTTGGCACGTTCACGATCCAGCCGTACGCGTATAATTACGTCGTGCCCGAGCCATCGAGCGTGCTGGTTCTGGGTATCGGCGCGGTCGGACTGCTGGGTCGGCGGCGCAGAGAGCGCAACTGTTTAATTTTGCGGCACGGAGAAACGCCCCGAAGCCCCGGATGTACATCCGGGGCTTTGTGTTGCGCAGCGCCCATCGCGGCCACCAAACCTGCGGTCGTGAATTGCGATATCCGCCTTTCTTGACATCGCTTTGGTGTGCCGTAGCATCGCTGAGAGCGGAGAGAATCGCTCGGAAATAAATATCTAACCAAATCAGGAGTCTCTCAGATGGCTAAGAAAACCGTTGCGGACGTGGACGTTCGAGGCAAAAAAGTTCTCATGCGCGTCGATTTCAACGTCCCGATCGAAGGAGGCAAAATCACCGACGATCGGCGAATCGCTCAGTCGCTGCCGACCATCAAGGACGTCGTCGGCCGCGGCGGGCGGCTGATTCTGATGTCGCACCTTGGCCGGCCCAAGGGCGGGCCGGAGCCGAAATATTCGCTGAAGCCGGTGGCCGAGAAATTATCCCAACTTCTGGCCAAGCCCGTGAAATTCGCGGACGACTGCATCGGGCCGAACGTGGAGAAGCTGGCCAATTCGCTCAAGGATGGGGAGGCGCTTTTGCTGGAGAACCTGCGCTTCCACAAGGAGGAGGAGAAGAACGATCCGAATTTCTCGAAGCAATTGGCCAAGCTTGGGGACGTTTACGTCAACGACGCGTTCGGCACGGCGCATCGCGAGCACGCCAGCACGTTTGGGGCGGCGCAGGCGCTGGCGGGCAAGCCGCGGGTCATCGGGCAGTTGATTCAGAAGGAGTTGAAGTTCCTCGGCGAAGCGGTGAGCAATCCCAAGCATCCGTTCGTCGCGATCCTCGGCGGGGCGAAGGTCTCCGACAAGATCAACGTGATCGAACAACTGCTGGGCAAGGCGGACGTTCTATTGATCGGCGGCGCGATGGCGTACACGTTTTTCCTGGCGCAGGGAAAGGAAGTGGGAAAGAGCCTGGTCGAGCGGGATAAGGTGGAATTGGCCAGGCAGTTGCTCGCCAAGGCCGGGGGGAAGATCCGCCTGCCCGTGGACAACGTCATTTCGGACCAGATGACGGACGATGCGCAGACGAAAGTTGTTGAGGGAAATATTCCAGCGGACATGGAGGGATACGACATCGGTCCGAAAACGCGCGAGCTGTACAAGGCGGAGATCGCCAAGGCGAAGACGATCGTTTGGAACGGCCCGATGGGTGTGTTCGAGAAGAAGCCGTTCGCGGCGGGGACGAAGGCCGTGGCCGAGGCCGTGGCGCAGGCGACGAGCAGGAACGGAGCGGTGACGGTGATCGGCGGCGGGGACAGCGCCGCGGCGATCGAGCAGATGGGATTGTCGGCGAAGGTGAGCCACGTGAGCACCGGCGGCGGAGCCAGCCTGGAGTTTTTGGAGAAAGGGCATTTTACGACCTTGGATATTCTGGATTAGTTGAGGGCCCTCCCAATGCCGCTTCGACAGATCGTGCTGGCTTCTCCGGAAACGCTTTCGGACATGCTTTTGGCGGCGGAAGACCGATACCTCGACGCCGAAGAATTGTTGGCGCGGCATCGATTTGATGGATGCGTTTACTTGCTCGGATTTTCAGCGGAAATGTGGCTCAAGGCGGCGTGCATGAGGCTGCGCGGGCTCAGACCGCCGGCGGAAGTCTGGTCCGCGTTGGTGGCGTTGAAAAGTTTCATGAGGCAGATCGCGCCGCACGTTGTGTTCGCCGGTTACCACGACTTGTCCTTCTATGTCCGTTGCATTGAGGCGATCCGCTTGCAACAAGGCCGTCCGCTTCCCTCCGACTTGTTGCGTGAACTTCATGCGACAATAGTGGGCGGCCTGTATGAAGAATGGATCGTCGATATGCGGTATCGCCGATCCGGCACGACGGAGCCACGGGCATGGCGATCGCTGCAAAGAGCCTGGTGGATTAAGTCGAATTGGATACAATTCCTCTAAGGAAACATCATGCCAGTGCATCGCTACGTAGCCAAGCACCCTCCCGAACAGGCTAAGCTCATTAGCCAATTGGCCAAGGAATGGCAATCGACAAACTCAAAGGCCAGAGAGCCCGTTATTCTGGAAGAGGCAAATCAAAAAGGCGAAATTGACCACATCTACGTTGTTTGGGGCGATTGGGCTCATTTGGATCGGGCAGCGCGGGGCGAAATCATTATGGACGCCGCGGAAGAGGTGAAGCCAAAAGCCGATGTGCTAAAAATCACCATTGCCATGGGGCTGACGCCGGATGAGGCGGACCGTTTTGGTTTGAAATGGCGGTCGAAGCGAACCGCTTAATTGCGCAATGACCTCCGACCCCTTTCAATCCACGGCTGTTCAGATCGCGGCGTCGATTCTCTCGGCGGATTTTGCCGAGCTCGCCGATGAGATCGCGGACGTGGATCGGGGCGGGGCGGATTTCCTTCATCTGGACGTGATGGACGGTCATTTCGTGCCGAACATCAGTTTCGGGCCGGCGGTGACGGCCGCCACGCGCCGCGTTACCGCCGCGTTTCTCGACGTGCATCTGATGATCAGCGAGCCGGAGCGATACGCGCCGGATTTTCTCAAGGCCGGGGCCGATGGATTGACGTTTCACGTGGAAGTCGCGGCCGATGCGGCGCAGACGGCGCGGCGGCTTCGGCAAATGGGATGCAGGCACGTGGGAATCACGCTGAACCCGGCGACGCCGGTGGAAAAGATTTTCCCCGCGCTCGACGAGGTCGATCATGTTTTGGTGATGAGCGTGGTGCCGGGGTTTTCCGGGCAGAAGTTCATGCCCGAGGTTTTGCCCAAGGCCCAGGCGGTTCGCAAGCGATTGCGCGGCGATCAGCGGCTGGAGATGGATGGGGGAATCCACAAGCAAACGATCCGGCAGGCGCGAGACGCGGGCGTGGACTGGTTCGTCGTAGCCAGCGCGGTTTTCGACGAGAAGGACCGCGCGGCGGCGATCGCGGAGCTGCGGAAATGTTTAGGGTCCGCTTAAGCTGCCGATGAGTCCGGAAGCTGCGCGATGCGTCCGATAAGATGCAGCGAGACCACATCATAATCGGCGATGGCTTGAGTTCCCTTCGTGAGGGGATAAACGATTAGGATCGAATTCTGCCGGATCCACACCCACGCGGTGCCCGCATATCGAATGTCAATAGTGCGTCCGCCGGAGAGGTAAAGGCGGAGAGGAATGAACGGCGTTCTTTGGAGTTCATGTAGAACGGCGTCGCTGGTCATATCAAGATTCTACCATTTATCGCGTGCAAATAGGTTCCATTCCTTTACATCCTGGCTCTGGAAGTTTATCACGATTGTCATGTCAACGCGGGCGGTGTTGATCGAAGCCGGGCCGACGCCGTGGGACGTCGAGGGGCGCATCGTCGGCAATTCCTCTTTACCGCTGACCGCCGAGGCGATGGATTCGATCCGCCATCTGCTCGATGGGGTGGCGGGGCCGATCGAACGGATTTATCACCCCGCGGCCAATGAGGCCTGCCATCAGGTTGCCCAGTTCATCTCCAAAAAATTTGGGATTCGTGCGCGGGACATTCGGGATTTGGACGAGGTGCGGCTGGGATTGTGGCAGGGGCTTTTCCCGGAGGATGTCCGCGCCCGGTTTCCGACGGTGTATCCGCAATGGGAGGATCAGCCGCTGCTGGTGACCCCGCCGGACGGCGAGCCGCTGGAGGAGGCCATCCGGCGAATCCGTGCCCCGCTGAACCGAATCCTTCGCAGGAACAGGGACCAGACCCTCGCCCTGCCGCTGCGACCGATGGCATTTCAGATCGTCCAAGGCATAATGCAAAAGCAATCCTCGGTTCAGATCGCCGGTCGCTTGCGTGAACGGCAGGCGATTGCGACGATTGAGATCGATCCGGCGGCGATGAAGGCGCTGCTGGCATGATGCGCTTATGTCCGAAGCACCGAGCGAACAAGTCTCGACGAAGAAAGACGGGGTTCCCGAGGGCCTTTGGATGCGCTGCTCGGGCTGCGGGGCAATGCTCTATCGAAAGATGGTGGAAGAGGCCCTGCACGTCTGCCCCGAATGCCAACATCATTTCCGAATCTCGGCGCGGCAGCGGATCGATCAGCTCGTGGACCCGGCCAGCTTCGAGGAAATGTTCGAGGACATCGAGCCGGCCGATCCCTTGAAATTCGTCGATAAAAAGACTTACAAGGAGCGATTGAAGGACGAGCGGGAGAAGTCGGGCGAAAAGGACGCCGTGGTCTGCGGCAAGGGGTTCATCAAGGGTCGGCCGATCATGATCGCGGCGATGGACCCGACGTTCATGATGGGATCGATGGGGAGCGTGGTGGGCGAGAAGATCACGCGGACGATCGAGACGGCGGCGGACGAGAAGCTGCCGCTGGTGATCGTGAGTTGCTCCGGCGGGGCGCGGATGCAGGAATCGGCGCTGTCGCTGATGCAGATGGCCAAGACCAGCGCGGCGCTGGCGCGGCTGGACGAGGCCGGGGGGCTGTTCGTCAGCCTGCTGGCGGACCCGACGACCGGCGGCGTCACCGCCAGCTTCGCCATGCTCGGGGATTTCATCATCGCCGAGCCCAAGGCCCTGATCGGCTTCGCCGGCCCGCGCACGATCTGGAACACGATCAAGGTGGAATTGCCCGAGGGATTTCAGCGCAGCGAATTTCTCCAGGAAAAGGGATTCATCGACTTTGTCGTGCATCGGAAGGATTTGCGCAGCGAAATCGTCCGGCTCGTGAATTTCTGCACCGAAATGAAAGATTAGGCGATGGCGCGGGCCGAAAACGACGGATTATCCTTCGGCAAATGGGTCGCGGCGCCGGTCATCATCCTGTGTAGTTGGCTCGTCTTCTGCATAGCCGCGGCCGTCGATTACGACCGGCAACACAATGATTTGATGGCGGCGCTATTCAGCCTTCTGGGGCTTGCGCCGCCGGTGATTGCGAGGATCGGCGGCGGGCTGCGGCGCCGCTGGTGGCCCCGCCTCCGCCGGCTCATGGAGGAACATACCCAGCGGCTCGACGCGCTGCCGAATCGTTTCATCGGGCTTTGGATCGCGCTGGCGGCGGGAACGGGGCTCTATTTTGAACTGGTCCTGATTCGCTATCACGGAACGTGCTTCGCAGTCTTCGGCTTCTTCAAGAACCTGAGCCTGCTCTCTTGTTTCCTGGGCCTTGGGACGGGCTATGCGCTGGGTCGAATGCGGCTGGTGCTGACGCCCCTGGTGCTGCCTCTGCTTGCCGCTCAGTTGATCGCAATGCACCTGCTGGAGTATGCCAATGTCTCGCAGTCGATGCAGAATCCCATTTCCGAACAGTTCGCGATGGGACTTGGGATCGCCACCGGCGTCAATCGCGTGGTTCTGGTTTATGCGTTTCTAATTTGGGTGTTCACGTTCAATGCCTTGTGCCTGGTTCCTCTGGGGCAATTGGCGTCGCACCTGATGGGGCGCACCGCCAAACTGCCGGGATACGGTTGGAACCTCGCGGGGAGCATCGTCGCGGTGCTGGTTTTTTGGGGATTGTCGTTCTTGTGGCGCCGCCGGTGATTTGGTTCGCGCTGGGATTCATCGCTCTGTCGCTGTTTCTGCGCGGGATGCTGCGATCGACCGTGGTGATATCTCTTGTAGCGGTGGCCCTGGTCGGCACTTCTTTCAAACTGGATAGTTACGATCTGTATTCCCCCTACCAGGTCTTGACGGTTTCACCATGCGACTCCGGCCGGCGCAGATCATGGTCAATCACTTCTTCTATCAAAACCTGTTCGATTTGAGTGCCGATGGGCCGGACATGAATGGCGACCGAGCAATTCAATTGGTGAGTTATGGAATGCCCTATTTGTTTCAGAAGTCGCCGCGAGACGTGCTCGTCGTCGGGGCGGGGTCGGGAAACGACGTGGCGTCGGCGCTGCGGCACGGCGCGGAGCACGTCGATGCCGTCGAGATCGATCCGCTGATCCTTCGGCTGGGGCAATTGCTGCATCCCGAAGCGCCTTACGCCTCCCACCGAGTCACCACGCACGTGCAGGACGCGCGAGCGTTTTTCCGATCGACTCACCGGAAATATGATTTAATCGTGTATGGCCTGCTCGATTCGCATACGGCCCTCTCCGGCATGTCGGGGGTCCGGCTGGACAGCTATATTTATACGGTCGAAGCGTTCAAGCAGGCGAGAAACTGCTTGAAAGATGGCGGGGTCTTGTGTCTGTCGTTCACGCTGAATACCCGGACCCTCGCGAAAAAAATGTCCCTGATGCTGGAGAAGGCTTTTGACGGCAAAGACCCTCGTGTCTTTCATCTGAACCCCATCGGCGAAAGCGTCTTTGTGATCGGGGGAAATTCCGCGAACGTATCGCCCGACCTGCCGTTTTTCGTTTTGGACTCAACACGCTTCGCCTCGAAGCACGCTTCAGTGGATCCGTCAACCGATGACTGGCCTTTTTTTTACATGCCGGTCAGGGCCTATCCCGTTTCCTATCTGATCATGATCGCTGTTCTGATCGTGGTGTCGGCTTTTTTCATCCTGCCGGTGATGCGCATGGAAGTTGGGCGGGTGGCGATTTCCTGGCCGTGCTTTTTGCTGGGCGCCGGATTCATGCTGCTGGAAACCAAGGCGGTAACCGAATTGGCCCTGTTCTACGGCAGCACGTGGATCGTCGTCAGCATCGTGATCCTGGCGATCCTGATCATGGCGTTCCTGGCGAACCTGGTGGTGATGCGATTTCCGAGAATTCCGCGGGCGGCCTCTTACCTGTTGCTCCTGGCCAGCATGGGCCTGAGCCTTTGGTTCTCAACGGTCAGCGGGTCGATGCAGAGCCCGTGGCTGAGCCAGATACTCCCGACGGCGGTATTGACGTTGCCGCTATTTTTCTCGGGGCTGATTTTTTCAGCCGAGATGGACTCGGCCAATTCGGTGGCCGCCGCCCTGGGATCGAATCTGATCGGGGCGATGCTCGGGGGATGTCTGGAATACAACTCGATGTATTTCGGCTACCGCTCGCTGTACGTGCTGGCGATCGTGATTTATGGCCTTAGCATGATCGTATCGTTGTTGCGGCGAAATCATGGGCATCTTCTGACTAATGAAAGTCCTGCCGACTTAAGTCGGCAAGCCTCGTGAATGATTCAAAGGGGACGCGAGCAATTTTGAAGGCATTTCACGGCTGCCGCACCGATTTCACTTCCACCTGATTGTTCCGCGATAGATCGGCCAAGGTTTGCTTCCCCATCGTCGCTTGAATGATGACCCGGCCATCAAGAAACTCGCGGTCCTTCACCTGGGTATGCGTTTCGATGAACGACAGGAGCTTGCCATTGGCAGAGTCGGCTTCCAGCGTCACGTCCACCTGCTGCCCCCGCACCTGGGCCACCACGGCCGCATGAAGCTGGTCGATCCCTTTGCCCGTTCGGGCGCTGATGGGGATCGCGCCGGGGTGCAACGCTCGCCATTCGGGAAAACGCTCTTCCCCTTCGGCCGTGTCGATCTTGTTGAGCAGTAGCAATTCCGGCTTTCCCGTCGCGCCGATTTCCTCCAGGCAGCTTGTGCACCGAGGCGAACTGCTGATGGGCGTGTGCATGGCCCACGTCCAAAACGTGCAGAAGCAGATCGGCGTGAACGGCCTCCTCAAGCGTCGCCTTGAAGCTGGCGACCAGATTGTGCGGCAGATCGCGCACGAAGCCGACGGTATCGCTCAGCAGAACCTCGAGCCCCCGCTCGAGCTTCCACGCCCGCGTCTTGGTGTCCAGCGTGGCGAAGAGCTGGTCGTCGGCGTACGTTCGGGCGGCGGTGATGGTGTTGAACAGCGTGCTCTTGCCCGCGTTGGTGTATCCGACGATGCAGACCGTGTAATGCAGCCGATTGCGTTCGGAGACGAGGCGGCCCTTGCGCTGCTGAATGATTTCGATCTCGCCGCGGAGACGGTCGATGCGCTTGCGCACGAGGCGGCGATCGACCTCGAGTTGCTGCTCGCCCGGCCCGCGCGTCCCGATGCCCGCGGGCGCGCCGCCGGCGATCCGCTCCAGGTGTCCCCACATCCGCGTCAGCCGCGGATAGGTGTACTGCATCTGGGCAAGCTCCACCTGGAGCTTGGCCTCGTGCGTCTGCGCCCGCGTCGCGAAGATGTCCAGGATCAACTCGGAGCGATCGAGCACCTTGATCCCGCCGAGGCGCGGGCTGTCCGCCTCCTCGTTGATGATCTTTTCCAGCGCCCCGATCTGCCCCGGCGACAGATCGTTGTCGAAGATCACCACGTCGGCCTCTTCCTTGATGGCCAGGGCGGCGATCTCCTTCACCTTGCCCGAGCCGACATAAGTTCCGGCGTCGATGCGCTGGCGTCGCTGCATGATTCTTCCGACGACCTTCGCCCCGGCCGTGCGGGTCAGCGATTCCAGCTCGCCCATGGGATCGCGCGGATCGGCCGTGGATTTCGGTAGAATCACGCCGACCAGAACGGCTCGCTCCTGGCGAACCGACAATTTCGTTCGTCTCACCTCGGCCATGGAGGCATTCTAGGTGGCCCGTGCCGAATGCCAAATGGCAAAGGCCCCGTGCGCGGGGATTCGTGGGGCCAATTCGATCGTCTAAATCGGCGAGTCGCGGTCGAATCGCTCCATATTGCGCCCATCGGTTCGGCATTCACAATTGACTGGCGTTGGGCAATTCTCAAAGCTATAATTCGGCATCGCCTGGGTGTGGCGGTTCGTGCCATGAAGCGCAGGATTATTCAGCGTCCAACGGATAGGACATTCGCTAGCTGTGGCCCCCCCGGCCGATTGCCAAAGGCGCATGAATTTCAACTCGCCTCCCACTTCTCTCTCCGGTAATGGCCAAGCCGCCGTGGCTCTGCGCACAGTGCGCTGGACGCCAACGTTCTGGTTCTCAATCGATTTTATCAGGCGATTCGCGTCATCAACGTTCGACGGGCGTTTTCGCTGCTTTGCCGGAAGTTGGCCGAGGTGGTGCACATCGAGACCGACGCCGCCGGACAAAGCCGCTGGCAGAATTTCAGCTTCGACGACTGGCGGGAACTGAGCCAACTCAAGGCGGAATTCGAGCCGGAGGAGCACGACTGGATCCACACGGTCCGTTTTCAAATCGCCGTGCCGCGGATCGTTCGTCTGCTGGCTTATGACAAGCTCCCCCGGCAGGAAGTGAAATTCAACCGGCGGAACATTTACGCCCGCGACGGCAATCGCTGCCAGTATTGCGGCAAGCGGATGCCGACGACCGAATTGTCGCTGGATCACGTCGTCCCCCGCAGCCAGGGCGGGCGCAGCACGTGGGAGAACACCGTCTGCTGCTGCGTCAGGTGCAACGTCAAAAAAGGCGGTCGCACTCCCGAGCAGGCCCGCCTGCACCTGATCGCCAAGCCGATCAAGCCCAAACGCAGCCCGGTCATCAACATCCGCCTGGCCGATGCCCGGTATTCAAGCTGGAAACAGTTTTTGGATACGGCGTATTGGACGGTGGAGTTGAAGTGACGAGCCGGTGGATGGCAAATGGAAGAGTGGCACGGTGTTCCGTCTCGCTCGTTGCTTAAGGGTAAGCTTGAAGATCGGTTTACTGGCTATCTCACCCAGTTACTTTTCTCGCGACAGGTTTGCAGGCGCTTCCGTTTCGTCTTGCCACTACGACTATCCAAATCGGTCGAAATACCCGAACTCGCCGACCAACTGGCGAAGCAGGTGGCGTCCCTAGTCAGTCAGTTTCCGATGACATAGGTATTTTCATATTGTGCGCAGGAAATCCGCCATCGTACATCAGACGATGCCGATTTCCCTTGTGCTGATCCGGCATCAGCCTGGCTTGCGCCGCTTCTTTTTCGCGGGGATTCCGAGGCGGCGTCTGATTTCGTCGATGCTCACGCCTCCCTCGGCTTTATGTCTCGCCCGCGATTTCTCGATGATCGCCACGAATCTGGGATTATTCGCCAGCGAAATCGATTCGGCATCCATGCCCCGAGCGGAACTCAAGACGGCCATTGGCTTACCGTTGCGCAGCACGAGCACCGCCTCTCGATTGACTGACTTGGCATAATCAGCCAATGTCCCGGTCGCTTTTTTTAATTCGAGGGTCTTCATGGCAACTCGATCTCCTCGCCCCCGATGAACAATCTGCCGCCCAATTTGACTCCAACCGCCCGCAGGTAAACCGATCTCTCTACGACATCAACGTCATAATATACCCGAAGATCACCCACGCGAAGTTCCCATGTCGCGATAAAATTAGACCTCATTGGCTTACGATTTCGCGTCACGGTTGTGGGCGCGTACCGCAGGTGTTCTTCGATCGCGTCCAGGAGAATGACTTGCTCACGCTTCTTTAACGATTCAAGTTGCTC
Source organism: uncultured Phycisphaerales bacterium (assembly GCA_963783845.1). Taxonomy (GTDB): domain Bacteria; phylum Planctomycetota; class Phycisphaerae; order Tepidisphaerales; family Tepidisphaeraceae; genus PALSA-1353. The sequence goes on along the minus strand of CAWAPL010000014.1, from coordinate 169,153 downwards.
AAGGGCAGCGGGCGAAGTTTCGATATGGAACCGCATCTTTGATCGCCGCGGGTATTCTAGCGTCCGGGGTTTAAAAACTTTAGGCGCTCGATATAATTCCGCCGCTTTGGCTGAAGTTTCATTTTGACACGAAGGTCGTCATGTCCGACGCCGCTCGCCGCAAAGAACGTCAACGGCTCCGACGGCCTTCCGGCGTAGAGGCGCCAGCGCGATCGCTTCACCACCCTCCATCGCCCGCGTCGGCTGCGCACCACAAATACCACGTTGCGATCGATCGGTACGGCCGCCAGGGTTCGGCCATCTTGGTCAGTTCCGCTCGTTTGGGCAGATGCCCCAGGCGATAGGCCGACTTCACCGCCTTCTGCAGACCGAGATCGTCCACCGGCAGAACGTCCGGGCGATTCAGGACGAAAATCAAAAACATTTCCGCCGTCCATCGGCCGATGCCCTTCACCGCCGTCAGCGATTCGATGACCTCTTCATCGCTCATGCGCGACAAACTTCGGCTGGGAATCTTGCCGCTGAGAAAATGCTCGGAAAGATCGATCAGGTATTGCCGCTTCTGCCGCGACAATCCGCAGCCTTGAAGGTGGCTCGGGTCCGAGTGATTCAGGAGTTTCAGAGCGTGGCCGGGCGTCGGCCGCTTGCGGGGGAATTTTTCCCTGAAGCGCCCGAAGAGCACGGCCGCCACCACGCTGGAGATTTGCTGCGAATAGATCGACTTGCACAGCATCGTGAAATGATCGCGGTTGGGTTTGAGCGTGCATGGGCCGACGGCGTCGGCAATCTTGCGCAGGATGGGGTCGCTCTTGGCCAAATGGCTGCGGGCGGTGGACCATTGGGCGCTTCTTGTGGTCATTTCGAAGAATTCTTGAGTGTTCGAATGACGCGCTCCCCTTCGGGTCGCGGCTAAACGTTTTCGCCGTTTTTCGATTTCGGATTCTACCCTACTGCGGCTCCTGATGGACAGCGACACCACCAAACCCTTACAATCATGACATCCGAAGAGAGTTTTGCCCAAGGAGCCACCAATGCGCCCGCCTTTGAAGTTGAGTTCAATCGATCAGGAACATCTGCAGGAGTTGTACAACGAAGCCGGCGTCGCAAGGGACGAACTGCCCTATTCCCCGGCGTTTGACAACGTTTGCCAGGGGTTTCAGGACCGCACGTTCAAGAATGCCCATCCCGAGCAGGTCTATAGCGCGTTGCTCAAATATGTCCGCAGCAGCACGAACTCTGCCGGGGAAGCGGTGGCGGCGATATTGAACGAGGAACAGTTCAAGATGCTCAAGGCCGTGCTTCCGCGGCACGCCAAGGGAAATAAACTGGTGCCCTACAGCGACGAGTTCGAGGCCGCACAGAGGGAATTCAACAAATTGGCGGGGACGGAATTGGATTCCGGTGAGTTCTGGCGGGCAATTCTTCATTCCCAGGGTCCAAAGCGCCGCCCACCAAAACGCGCCAAGGTCGCCGCTCCGGTTGTCGAAGAGGATGATGACGACGGGGAATGAGCTATAAGTCATTATATTCATGTATCTTAAATGGCCCACAGCGGAGCCGTTTACGCCGGAGGCTTGACTTGAATGTCCCATCTTCGCTATAGGTAAATAGGAATTCGATTTGCTTTCTTCCGCAGAGGGAATTGATGACGACGTGGAAAGAAAAACTCGCCGAGGCGGTCCCCGCGGATTGGGGACAGGAGATCGACAGTTTTGAGGCCCAGATCGCCCTGCGAAAGCAAGGCAAGATCGAGGAGAAGGTCTTCGCCGAAACCCGCCTTCGCCGCGGGGCCTACGGGCAGCGTTACGACAACGGCCAGCGGCACGACGGCATCAAAACCCAAAAGCTCCCCTATTCCGCCCTGACCAAAGGTCCCGACACGTTCTGGGAAGCGCCGGGAATGCAGCGGATCAAAATCCCATTCGGGGGCGTGAATCCCCGGCAAATGATCGTCCTGGCGGAACTGGCCGAGGAATATTCCGATGCCATCTGCCACATCACGACGCGGCAGGATATCCAGCTTCATTTCGTCAATATTGAGGATACGCCGGACATGTTCCGCCGGCTGGCGGCGGTGGGAATCACCACCCGCGAAGCCTGCGGAAATTCGGTCCGCAACGTGACCGCCTGCCCCCTGGCCGGTGTCTGCAACACCGAAGCGTTCGACGTCACGCCTTATGCCAAGGCCCTGGCGTTTTATCTGCTGGGTCATCGCGACATTCAGGATTTCGGCAGGAAATTCAAAATCGCGTTTTCAGGCTGCCAGGACGAAGCCTGCGCATTGGTTTCGCTGCACGATCTGGGTGGAATCGCCGCGACGAAGGTCGTCAACGGCAAGACGGTTCGCGGCTTCAAGCTGTACGTCGGCGGCGGACTCGGTGCGGTGCCGCATCAGGCGAAACTTTTCGATGAATTCGTTCCGGAAGAGGAGTTGCTCCCGCTCTCCCGGGCCATCGGCCGGGTATTTGCGCGTCTGGGTGAAAAGAAAAATCGCAACCGCGCCCGGCTGAAGTTCCTGGTGCAGAAGCTGGGGATCGACGAATTCCGCCGGCTGGTGCTGGAAGAGGTTCGCACGATGCCCCACGACCCGGCCTGGCGCGAGCACTTTGACCGAATCCCGCGCTGGGAGGAAAAGCCTGCGCTGAAGGCGGTTCAACTCAACGGCGTCCGCCGGCCGGAGGGTTACGACCAGTGGGCCGGCACCAATCTTTATCAGCAACGACAGAGCGGTTATTGCGTCGCGACCGTCACCTGCCCGCTGGGGGACCTGTCGTCGGACCAGATGCGGGCGCTGGCCGACATTGCCGGGCGTTATGCGGGTGGAAACGCACGAACCACGGTCGAGCAGAACATCGTGCTGCGCTGGGTTCCGCACGATAAAACGATCGATCTTTACAAGGAGCTTTGCGCCATCGGGCTTGGCGAAAGCGGCGCTGGAACCATCGTCGATGTCGTCGCCTGCCCGGGCACGGACACTTGCAAGCTGGGCATCGCCTCTTCGCGCGGCCTCGCCGGCGAATTGCGGCATCGCCTCGCCGCCAAAAATGCTTCGCTCGACCAGGCCATTCGCAATCTGCGGATCAAAGTCTCCGGTTGCTTTAATTCCTGCGGCCAGCATCACGTCGCGGACATCGGCTTCTACGGCAACAGCCGCAACATCAACGGTTACACGGTCCCGCATTTTCAAGTGATGCTCGGGGGCCAATGGAGCCGCAATGCCGGGAGCTACGCCCTGGCGATGGGCTCGGTGCCGTCGAAGCGCATTCCGGATCTCGTCGAGCGATTGACCGGCCGCTACGTCGCCGAGCGATCCGGCGACGAATCATTCCAGCGATTCTGCCAACGCATCGGCAAGCAGGCGCTGAAGGACATGGTCAACGAATTCGTGGCCGTCCCGCCGCACAAGGAGGACCCATCCTTCTACAGCGACTGGGGCGATCCACGTGAATTTACCATCGGCGACATGGGCGTCGGGGAATGCGCCGGGGAAATCGTCTCGCTCTCCCAGTTCGGATTCACCCAGGCCGAGAGCGAAGTGTTTGAGGCCCAGCTCCTGCTGGACGCCGGGCAATTCCAGCAGGCGGACGAGAAGGCATACCAGGCCATGCTCACCGCGGCCAAGACGCTGGCGCAACTGCAATGGCTGGACGTGCCGAACGATCCGAGCACCATCGTCGAGGAATTCCGCAAGCGATTCGTCGAGCCGAAACTGTTCTGGGACACGTATCATCACGGCCAATTCGCCAACTATCTCTTGGCGCGGCACGAAGGGGCGGATTCGCGATTTACAGCGGACACGGCCCACAAGATTGTGGAGGAGGCCAACCTTTTCATCGACGCCGCGCACAAGTGCGACGCCAAGGTCCAGGCCCTCGGCGCCGCCGCGGCCCAGCCGCCAGCGGCCAAATAATCACATGGACATCTTCAAAATTGCCGTGAAAATCTTCTCGCAGAGCGACGGTTTTGCCGCCGGCCAATTCGTGCCCATCTTCCAGCGCTGGATTCAGAACCAATCGGTCGAGGGGCATCGGCTAATCGACGTGGCCGATTATGGCCACGTCGCCGCCGGTCCCGGAACGGTGCTGGTCGGTTCCGAGGCGAATTTTTATGCGGATCGCGGCGAGAATCGGCTGGGATTGCTTTATTCGCGCAAGCTGCCGCTGCCGGGATCGTTCGCCGAGCGATTGCGGTTCGTCGTTGCCGAAACCCTCAAGGCCGCCGCGAAGCTCGAAAGCGAACCGGAACTCGCCGGCAAGCTGAAATTCAAGACCGACGAGTTGCTGATTCGGTTGAACGACCGCCTCAACGCGCCGCCGAGCGACATCACGGTGACGGCCGTCGGCCCCGACGTGCTGCACCTGGCCACGCTGCTGTACGGCGACAAACCCGTGATGATCGATCCGACGGTTTCGGCCGAGAAGTTGGTGGAGTTCCGCCTCAAAGCCAATGACAGTCCGGCGCTTGAGACGCTTCTGAAGAAGGTTTAGCGGCGTTTCAGGAAGCCAGGGCCTTTTCGACCAGCCGACGGGCCTCGGCCGGGAGGGGTAATTCCAACGCCGCCGCTCGCCCGCGGTCGGACATCTTCTTCCACGTCCGCCGGAGAATATCGATCACCTTTTGCTCATCGTGCTTGAGCGCGAAATCCGCGAAATAATTCTCCAGGAAAACCAGGCAAATCACGTCCTCCAATGCCTGGGTCTGCGGATCGGCTTTCAATTTCTCCTTCCGCAAAAGCGATCGAACGCGATCGATCGTTGCATCATCGTAGCCGACTTCGTGCAGGATTTTGGCCGCTTCGTCGGCATGAAAGGAATAGAGCGTTGTTCGCCACTGATGATATCCCTGGCGGGTCATCGGATAGCGCGATCGGGGAATCATCCATCGGCGAATGTGTTGGGCGCGGGCGGCCAGTTGCAAGGCCTCGGCGGCATCTGGATATAGCCGACGCAGCCAATCCGTCATCCGGCGGGCGTACACCAACTCGGCCGGGGCGCCGCCGACGAGCGTGGGGTCCTGGGCGTTGGCCGCGTCGAATTTCTCGATCGCGGTTTGGAATTGTTCGCTTTCACCGGGCATTTGTCTGTTCAATCGTAGCCGAAGAATCGCCGTCCAACCTGGAGCGTTCCTCGCGGATTCCAAGAACGCTGTAGGCGACCCCGATTACTCCGCCAAGGTAACCACCGAGGTGAATGCCATACGTGGTCATGAACCGACGCGGACGCCACATATGATCCGCCGCCAAGGCTCGAAAATCCTGGCTGATCCAGTTGAGCAAATAGTAACGGCCGGCTATCCCAACAAAAATCGCCGTCAATGCGACAATCCCCATGATGCCCGGCAGCCGGGCGATCAGGCGGGCATAGGAGAGTTGGCGATGGCGAGGGGATGGGTTGTTGGCGATCAGCATCGCGGCCCCGATGACTAAGCCCGCCCACCACGTTGCCGCCGCCCCGATTCGGGCAGCTTGCCATTGCAAGGCGTTTGGATTCGGCGGAGTATCCGGACCGATGATCGGGGCCAGATTTTTGCCGTAATAGAAATATTCCCACGAGATGCGAGAGGTAATTTGATCGTTAATGATGCCGTAGAACATCGCGGCGGCGACGCAAAGAACAAGAAAAACGTATTCGCGCCAGCGTGTCGCGTTCCGCCCGTGCTGGAGCAAATCCGTAAGAGCCAGACCGTGAGAATGCCGACGCCAGCCAGGATGCGCACAGGCGTGGATGTCATGCCATCACGATATGGTCCCGCCGGCCCTTCACGTTGCGCATCGCTCCGCGCGTGTCGATGATCAGGCTGGCGTGATCGGCGATCATTTGCCAATCGTAGGCCGAATGGTGCGTCGCGATCACCACGCAATCGAATACGCGGAGCGATTGCGCGCTCAGTGAAGCGCTGCGCATCTTAAATTCGTAATTGCGCATGGGATGGGTGGCCGGCACATGGGGATCGTTGTACTGCACCTTGGCCCCGAGTGCGTGTACTTTTCGATCAACTCGAAACTGGGGCTTTCGCGAACGTCGTCCACGTCCGGCTTGTACGCCAGGCCGAGGATCAGGATCTTCGTCCCCTTGATTGGCTTGCCGCGCTCGTTCAGCGCCAGGGCCGTGCGCTGCACGACGTAGTCCGGCATTTTGCGGTTGATCTCGCCGGCGAGTTCGATGAATCGCGTCGGCATGCCGACTTCGTGGGCCTTCCACGTCAGATAGTACGGGTCGATGGGAATGCAATGCCCGCCCAGGCCGGGGCCGGGATAAAACGGCTGAAATCCGAACGGCTTGGTGCTGGCGGCGGCGATGACTTGCCAGATGTCGATGTCCATCGCCGACAGGACCATCTTCATCTCATTCACCAGCGCGATGTTGACGGCGCGGTAGATGTTCTCCAGCAACTTGGCGGCTTCGGCGATCTCGGCGGATGCGACCGGGATCACGAGTTCGATCGCCTGCCGATAAAGGGCCGCGGCCACCTGAGCGGAGGCCTCGTCGATCCCGCCGACGAGCTTGGGGATCAAGTGGGTTGGCCAATCTTTTCGTCCGGGGTCTTCGCGCTCGGGGGAGAAGGCGAGGTAAAAATCCTTTCCACAGCGAAGCCCGCCGGCCTCGAGTTGCGGGAGCACGACCTCCCGCGTCGTCCTCGGATAGGTGGTCGATTCCAGCACGACCAGTTGCCCGGCCCGCAGCGCCTTTGCGATTTCCTGAGCGGTCTTCTCCACGAAGGAAAGGTCCGGCTCCAGATGATCGCCCAGCGGAGTGGGGACGCAGATGAGGATCGCATCCGGCTCGGCCAGCCGGGCAAAATCAGCGGTCACGTCGAATCGTCCAGCCGAGATCATGTCCGAGACAAGTTTATCTCCCAGATGCTTGAGATAATTCTCCCCGCGTTTGAGGGCCTCGATCTTGGCCGGATCGATGTCGAATCCGAGGACGGCAAACCCGGCGCGATGAAACGCCGCCAGCAGCGGCAAGCCGACGTATCCCAGCCCCACGACGCCGACGCAGGCGGATTTGGCATTGATCCTGTTCAGGATATCCATCGACGCACAATGTATCGCAAAGAGGACCCATATGTACATTCGAGGCCGGGCAGTGGCTTAAATCTCAACGTCCAATTTAACCGCGGAGTTCGCGGAGATCGCCGAGAAGAACCGAGAAAGGCTCGTTTCCAGACCTCTTCTCTGCGTCTGTCTCCGCGGCCTCCGCGAACTCCGCGGTTAAGTTCGACTTTGGAAATAGACAGCCCGCGCGACTTCTTGAGAACGTTGAAATAACCGGAGGAAAGGGGAGTCAAAAGGACTGGCCGATCAATTCCGCGTAGATTTCCAATAGCCGGTCGGTCTTCTGATTCCAGTCATACAGATTCGTCCGAACGCGCTGCAAACCGGCCTGGCCCATTTGCCGGCGAAGCTCCGGCGAATCCGCCAAACGAAGCATCGCATCGGCCAATCCGCGCGTGAATTCCTCCCGCGACGTTGGCGGAACGCGGATGCCGGTGGAATCGGTGACGTGAATGGCCGGTCCGCCCCAATCCGTGGCGATCACGGGCAATCCCACGGCCATGGCTTCCAGCAGCACGATCCCGCCCACCTCGCGCAGGCTGGGTAGGACGAAAACATCGGCTTGACGCAGGCGGCGGGAACCCTCGGCGGCCGAGACCCAACCGGCGAACGTGACGCGCTCCCCCAGGTTCAGCCGCCGGGTCAGATCTTCCAGCGAGCGGCGCTGCTCGCCATCGCCGAGGATGTCCAGGACGGCCCGCGGCTGGCGCTGGGCGACGGTTTTGAACGCGGCGATGAGAAACTCGATCCCCTTCCAATCCGCGAGCCGGCCGAGATAGACGAAGCGGATTTTGTCGTCCGTGCGCGGCGGGAGATTTTCCTGTTGGTTCCAGACGCTCAGATCGACGCCGACATCGGGAATCTCGAAGATTCTTCCGCGCACGCCGCTGGGCAGCGCCCGGCGGGCCTGATCATTGGCGACGATCAGGGCGGCCGCTCGTTTCTTTCCGGGAAAGATGCGATTGAGAATGCGCGACAATCCGCGCCCCGCCGCTTCCACCGCACGCGAGCCGCGCGATTCCATGTCGCCGAAACGCCGGCGGATACGTCATTCCCCCGGCCAGCGGGCCGATCACCACCGGAACGCCCAGGTCGTGCATCCGGCTGATCTGTTTGGGGGAGACGGGGTTGATCTCATGGACGAGTTGGATCCCCTTTTCGGCGATCAGGCGGCGAACGATTTTTCGCTGCAATCGCTGGTTATGGATGTGGCGAGCCGCGGTGAAGGTCTGCACGTCGATCTTGTGGGGCAGGAATGAGCCGCATCGCCAGAGGAAACGGTCGAATTTCGTTTCGGGTGAAAAATGCAGGCGGTGGTGATCGTTGGGAAAACCGGCCAGAACTTCCGGGCGGGTGCGGCCGTGAACGACCAAATGGACATCGACGCCGCGCTGCCTGAGGTATTTGAAGCAAAGCCAGGGAAGGCTCGCTTCGCCGCCGTATTGGTAGGAAGCGTTTTGCCCGACGATGCAGATTTTGATCGCGGCGCTGGCCATTGCGACGGGAGGTAGGGTAGTGATCGTGGGGGAGAATGCCAAATCGCAAGCGGCGTGTGCATTGGAGAATGGAAAATGGAGAATGGAAAATGGACAATGGAAGGGCGATGGAATCATCCCGAACCGTCTCGACGATCCTCAAGCTGTGGGTTTTGCTGTTGGCGGCCGGAGCGTTGTATTACATCTGGACGGATCGGGCGACCCCGCCGCTGGCCGGGCAGGTCGAGCAGAGCCAGGCCATCACGCACACCGACGTGGCAGTGCGGATCGGGACGATCCAGCGCATGACGCTGCACGGATACGTGGTTGGCTATGGCAGGGTTGAAGCCGAGCCCGCGACGGCCCAGATGCCGGCGGCCGAGGCGCGGGTGACGGTCGATTGGCCGGCGGCTGTTTCGCAGGTGCGGTGCATCGAGGGGCAACACGTCGAGAAGGGGCAGACGCTGTTTCTCGCCAAGCCCGCGCAGGCAATCATGGGGATGAGACAGCAGGGCGCCGAGGAGGCCGTGACATCGCCGATCGGCGGCACGGTTGTTCTTCTGGACATCCACGCGGGCGAAGTGGCCCTGCCCACGACGACTGCGGTGAAGATCGTGGACCTGGACCGACTGGTGGCCGCGGCGGGGATGCCCCCCTGGCAGGCGGAGGCGATTTCGCCGGGCCAGCAGGCCCAGGTCCAGATCCCGGCCGATCCGGCGAATGGATCGACCGTGAAATTTGAATCGACGGTCCAGCGCGTCGATCGGGCGGTCGATCCGAAAACGAACCTCGTGAGCGTGGACGTTGCCATTCCGGCGGGTAAGGCCGTGCGGCCGGGACAACTGGCGCGCGTGGCCATTGCTCGCGAGGAGAGGGATTGCCTGGTCGTGCCGGCCGATGCAATCGTTCGCGATTCGCTGGATCGACCCTTCGTGGCCATGGTCAGCGACGACCGCCGGCAGGCGATTTTGAAGCTCGTCGAGCCGGGTTTGCGCGAGGGAGATTGGGTGCAGGTCAGCGCTGACGGCCTGGAGCCGGGGCAGACGATCGTCGTCAGCGGCGCGTATGGATTGCTGTTTCGGAGCGATATCAAGGTGCCTGAATCCTTGAAGGGCTGAATTTCAATTCTTGTTATGCGATTCCTGGTGCCACGATTCGCCCTTCGCCACTCGGTATCAATCACGTTCATCGTTTTTGCCCTGTGCGCGGCGGGCGGATATGCGGCGCTGCACATGCCGTCGGCTTTGTTTCCCCAAACCGAATTCCCGCGCGTCGTCATCATGGTGGAAAACGGCGTGATGCCGGCCGATGAAATGATGGCCACCATCACCCGCCCGATCGAAGAGGCGATGAAGCAAATCCCCGGCTGCCAGATCATCCGCTCCTCCACCGGCCGCGGCGAAGCCGAGATCGACCTGTTCTTCAGTTGGGACGTGGATATGCGGCAGAGCGAGTTGTACACGTTCGGCCGGCTGGGGCAGATTCGCTCGTCGCTTCCCCCGTCGGTCTCCACCGAAGTTTATCGCATGAACTTCGCGGTGTTTCCGATCATCGGCATCAGCCTCACCGGGTCGCAGCGCAATCTGACCCAGGCGTGGGAGATGGCCCGATATCAGTTCAAGCCGCAGCTTCTTCGCATCCCCGGCGTGGCCCGCGTCGATCTCGTCGGAGGGCGAACGCCGGAATACTCGGTCTTCCTCGACCCGCTTCGCATGGCGGCGCTTGGGCTGGATTTTGCCGAGATCACCGATGCCCTGGCGAAGAACAACGTCGTCGTTCCGGCCGGGGTCCATCAGGAGAATCACAGCTTGTATCTGACCGTCGTGGACGGGCGGATGCACAATGCCCAGGAGCTTGGGAACCTGCTCTTGCCGGCGGCGGGTGGGCGAATGGTCCCGCTCAATGCATTTGCCCGCGTGGAGCGGAGCGCCGAGCCGGTGCTGGATGTCGTCACCGCCGACGGCAGCGACGCGGTGCTGCTGAACGTTTATTCCCAGCCGGATGGAAGCACCCTGGAAATCGCCGATCACGTTCACCAGTTGCTCGACCAGTTGCGCCGCGATTTGCCGCCGGAAATGAAGCTGTCCCTGTTTTACGATCAGTCCCTGCTGGTGCGGGGATCGGTGCACGGCGTGTGGGACGCGATCATTTTCGGGCTGATCCTGGCGGTGGCGATCCTCTATCTCTTTCTCTTCGATGCCGGCATGACGCTGGTCGCCACGGCGGTCATTCCGATCACGGTGCTGGTGACGGTCCTGGCGATGAAATTATTTGGACAGAGCTTCAACCTGATGACCCTCGGCGGGATCGCGGCGGCGATCGGTTTGGTCATCGACGATGCGATCGTGGTCGTCGAGGCGATCCACGTGAAGATGGCCGAGGGGCTTTCGCGGATGCAGGTCATCGAAAGCGCGATCGGCGATATCCTGCCGCCGCTGATCGGATCGACCCTGACGCCGGTGGTGGTGTTCGTGCCGCTGGCGTTCTTGACGGGAATCGCGGGCGTGTTCTTCCGTGCGCTGGCGCTCACGATGGTGATTGCGCTGCTGGCGTCATTGGTACTGGCGCTAACGATTACGCCGTCGCTGGCGGCGTGGTTCGTCAAATCTCCGCCGCAGGATGGGGCTGCTCGCCGGGAGGGATTGCTGTTTGGCGTGCTGGTCGCGGCGTATGAGAGCCTGGTGCGCTTGGCGCTGCGCCACCGATGGTTTTTGATGGGCCTGTGCATCGTCGTCTTCGTCGGGTCGTTTGTGCTGTACGGCCGGCTCAAGAGCGATTTCCTCCCGCCGATGGACGAAGGCGGATTCATCATCGATTACGTCGCCCCGGCGGGCAGCAGCCTGGAGGAGAGCGACCGGCAGATGCGCATCGCGGAGAATATCCTGGCGACGATTCCCGAAGTGGAAAGTTATTCCCGCCGCACCGGCGCCGCCCTGGGCGTGGGAATCGTCGAGCCCAACACCGGCGATTTCCTCGTCAAGCTCCGCCCCGCGCGGAAGCGAACCTCCGAGCAGGTCATCGCCGACGTGCGCAGAAATTCCGCGCCGCCTTGCCGCGGATCGAATGGGAATTCCCCGGCATCCTGACGGACCTGATCGGCGACCTGACCTGGTCCGACGAACCAGTCGAGATCAAGATTTTTTCCACCGATGTCAATTTGCTGAAGAAGCAGGCGACGGAGATTGAAGAGATGCTGGAAAACATCCCCGGCATCGTCGATACGGCCAGCGGCGTGATCTACACCGGCCCGACGATCAGCCTGCGCGTCCGCCCGGCCGAGGCCCGGCAGTTCGGTCTGACCGCCAGCGGCATCGGCCAGGCCGTCAACATCGCCATGCTCGGCCAGATCGCCTCGACCGTGATGGAGCAGGACCGAATCCTGAACATTCGCGTGAAGGCCGATCCCACGTCGATCGATCGCCTCGAAAAGATCAGGCAGTTGCCGCTGCGAGCCGGCGATGGGACCGTCATCCGGCTCGATCAGGTCGCGGACGTGGTGATGGAGCCGGGACAGCTCGAACTCCATCGCGACGATCTCAGGCAGAACGTCGCGGTCACGGCGCGTTTGCAGGATCGCGATCTCGGCAGCGCCATGCGCGACGTTCAAAAAGTCGTTGGAAGCAGCCCGAGCTTGCCGCATGGCTCAATTGAATACGGCGGACTGTACGCCGAGCAGCAGCAATCCTTCCGCAATCTGCTGGTGGTGCTGCTGACGGCGCTGGCCTTGGTCTTCATCGTGGCGCTGGTGGAATTCCGGAGCGTTTACGAGCCGGTGGCGATTATCTTCGGCGCGGCGTTGTCGGTCTTCGGAATTATCCTCGCGCTTCTGATCACGGGCATGACGGTGAACATCGTGACGTTGCTGGGAGCGATCATCGGGGCGGGGATCGTGCACAAGAACGGGCTGCTCATGCTGGATGCGGTCAAGGGCCTGCGCAAAAAGGCGTGGAGTTGGAAGAGGCGATCGTCCAGGCGGGGGCGCGGCGATTGCGCCCGGTGCTGATGACGTTGTTGGCGGCGGCGCTGGGAATGCTTCCGCTGGCGCTGGGGCTGGGAGCCGTGACTATTCTCAGGCCGCTGGCCATCGCGGTGATCGGCGCGGTGTGCATTTCGGTGCTGCTGTCGCTGATCGCGACGCCGGTGGTTTACGACGTGCTCCTGCGCCCGCGGGGCGCAGCGCCCATAACTGTGTCATTTGCCTCGGCGGCGAAGGTGTCGCACACTGTCATACATGCGAGCTTTGACGATCCGTATCCCGGCGGAATTGCAGACCAAGCTCCAAAAGCTTTGCAAGCAGCAACATCGTTCCGCCAGCGACTTGGTGCGCGAATCTCTACGCCGGTACATCGCCGCGGAGCAGCTTCGCGATGCGCGTGAAAAGCTGCGGCCCTTTGCGCGGGCGAAGGGATTCATCACCGATAAGGATGTTTTCAAATTTGTCTCTTAACTGCCAAGGCCGAAGCCCCGCATGTACATGCGGGGCTCCCGACGCGGAACGAACGCGCCGGTTCAAAGCAGACCCGGTATTAGATCGATCCGACCGGCGCGGTCGCCGGCGAACTTTGCGACGCGCCGGCGCCAGCAGGCCCATCGGCGGTTGCTCGGCCCATTTGTTCGCCGCGTCGGCGCCGACGATGGGAGCCAGTTCCTTGACGGCGGCGAGGCGCAGCTCATGAATTTTCAGAACGCCGTCTTGCCGGGAAAGGATGCCGGTGAAGACGGGGTCGTACACCTGGATCTCGGCGGCGTGGACAAAGCGCGAAAGAATGGGCATCGCCTGCCACACCTTCGCCTGGGGCACGTTCAGTTGCAGCAGGCCGGCGGCATTGCGCTCCAGCACGCCGAACAGCGGGCCGAGCAGCTCGACGGCCTTGGACACCTGCCCAGGGCCGAGGTTGGCCTCGAGAACCGCTCGCATGGCCCACGATGCATCGGCAATCGACGCCGCAGCCTCTCGCGCGTTGCCGCCGGCGACGGATGCGCACAATTGCTCGAAGCTGAGCAAGCGCTGATCGACGTAGGCGCTGACGAATTTGTCGGACCTGTCGCCGGTCAGACCCAATTGATCGGCGACGAATTTTGCGGTGAGCGTGGTGGCGAGCTTCAGGTTTGGGTAGGCGATCGGGTCGGGCCTTGCGTGGGGAGCGAGGACCACGGCCAGCAACTCCTCGGCGGGAACGAGGTGCTGATAGGCGAAGGCCTGCATCATGTCGTCGGCCGGCACGACCGGGCGGGCTACCTTCTGCCCGTGGATGGTGGCATATCCTTCCAAGTGCAGGCGCACGGCCTGATCGGTGGACCACGCCGGCGCCAGGAGTCTGAACTGCGCCTTGTCCTGTTTGGCGGGGATGATGGAACCGGCAAGTCTGAATCCCTGGCTATCGCCGGTCATCGTCAGGTGAATGGGGCCGGAGAACCCGTCGCGCCGGATCGCGTGGACCGTGATTAGGGCGCTGTTACCGGCCCGAACGCTGATGCTCGAAGGCTCCAGCAGCAACTGGTAATCCGGGCGCGGATGACCGATGCGCAGGCGATACGCGTATTCCGGCCCGCCCTGCCCGTCCACGTCCCGCAGATGAATGAACCATGTGCCGTCGGTGGGCAACGTGGCGGTCAGATACGAGTCGGCCTGGTGGGTCACGAGGCCCGCGCCCTTGTCGTCGTAATCATCGTTGTACGCCAGTTGCTTGCCCGAGGCGTCGGTCAGCTCCAGCGCGGAATCCAGCGGCGAGCCCAGGCGGCGCACCGTCACCTCGGCAACGATTCGCTCGCCCGCATGTCCCTCGAATCGAAACACGCCGCAATCGCCGGGAGCGTCGATGCGGCCGTTGATGATGATCGGAAGATTCACGGCCTGCGCGGTGGCCCGATCGTTGTTCGGCTTCCGCTCCAGGCACTCGGGCAGATCGTCAACGGCAAACAGCAGACGCTGGGGAATCAACCCGTCCCAGTCGGGAAGCGCCAGCGCGTGGATGCCGGGGACGGCGTCTCTGAAATCTGCGCTCAGCGTGTCCACCGGCAGGTTCCAGCCGGCCAGATGGACCGCCGTCTGGGCCCGATCCGGGCCGCCGAGCGGAAACACGCTGGTGACGTAGGGCAGTTCCCCCAGCGCCAGCCGATAGACAAAATCCTCGCGGCCGCGATACAGCGCGTCCTTGATCTCGATGACGTACAAGCCGTCGGAGGGGATGACAAAATGCAGCAGCGGGTCGTGATCGACGCGCGAGTCATCGTCGTAGGTCAACTCGTTGCCCCTGTCATCGTAAAGGGTCAGCGTCGCCTGAAACCAGCCGGGCACGGCATCGGCCAGATAGGGCGTCAGTCCGCGGGCGCAGGCGGCGGCGACGAGGCTTTGGCTTTTGCGCGCGTAGAACTGATACCGATTCACGCCGCCGGGCAGGATTTGGCCGTTGATCATCACCGGCAGTTTCACGGTCATTTGTTGGCCGGCAATGCTGGCGGTGGCCTGGGCGCACGGCTTGGCGGGATTCTCGCAGACCTCGGGAAGCTGACCGACGTAAAAAGCCAATGGGTTGGTCAATCCGCCGGCTGTTTGCAGCCGGAGTTCGCGGCGGCCTGGGGCCGCGTCATTGGCGACGGTGACATCAAGCTCGACGATCTCGGAGATCGCCGGAGCGGCGGGACGGATCACGGCCGTCGCCAGCTTCTCCCGTATCTCCCGCAGCAAGTTGGCATCCTCCAGGGTGAAGATCGGCCGCGTCGAAGGCCGCGACGCCAAGGGCGTCCTCGGCCAGCCGAAGGCGGCGGCGCGGCGGTCGGCCAATTCCTTGGCGGCGTCGCGCAGCGCCGCGAGTTGTTGCCCCGAAATCAGCTTGACGTGATCCTTGACCGTGACCTGGATTCCGCTTCCCGAGACATACGCTTGCCAGACGCCGTCGAGATATTGGCCGCCCACGACGGCCTGGGTGGTGGACCCGCGGCGAGCGCCGGCGGGATAGACATAACCGATCCGCGGGCCGCGCGACGCCTGCTGTCCCCATAGCGTCGAGGCCGGCGCCAGCAGCGCCAGCCCAATCACCACTGCTCCCCAGAATCGGACCAGCGCGTGGGTCACGGCATGATCTCCTTCAATCGCCCGCCGGTCTTCACGCCTTCGCCCGGTCGCGGCGTGACGAAGACGGGCAGACCCTGGGGATGGGGCAGGCGGGCATCGGTGTCAATGCCCAGCAATTCGTACATGCTGCCGATCAGGTCGCAGGGATAAACGGGACGGGTCTTGACTTCCTCGCCCTTGGCATCGGACTCGCCAACGACCTGTCCGCCCTTGAATCCACCGCCGGCGACGAGCATGGAGAAGCACTTGCCCCAATGCCCGCGTCCGCCGTTCCAGGGCGCTTCCCACTGTATTTTGGGAGTCCGCCCGAATTCCCCGCCGCACCAGATGACCGTGCTGCCGAGGAGCCCGCGGTCGGACAGGTCGCTCAGCAGCGTTGACAGGGCCTTGTCCAACTCGGGGAGCTTGCGGCGCAGGGTCTCGAAATTCTGCTTGTGCGTATCCCATCCCTCGTTGTTGATGGTGACGTAAGGCACGCCGCGTTCCACCAGCCGGCGAGCGGCCAGGCACGACTGGCCGAACGTCGTTCGGCCGTAGGACGCGCGAAGGCTGTCCTTTTCCTGGGAGAGATCGAACACTTTGCCGCCGTCGCCGAGGATGAGGTCGTAGGCCTGTGTTTCCGAATTTCGCCAGGGGGCGAGTTGGGGGTCATCGGGCAACGTATTGTCCAAGGCGTCCAGTTCGTGCAGCAGTTCACGGCGGGCCTGCTGGCGCTGATCGGTGATTCCCTGGGCGACAACCCCCTCGACCGCGAAGCGCTGCTGCGCGGGGTCGCCGCCAGTCACGAACGGGCTGTACCTCGATCCCAGGAACCCGGCTTCGGAGAATCGGCCCTGGGGCGTGGTCAGCACGATGTAGGGCGGAATCAGACCTTTGTAGCCCGCGGCGTATCCCTTGAACAACGAGACCACCGCCCCCACGCCGGGATAGACCTGCCCATTGCCCGGTTCCCGGCCGGTCTGCACCCAGTACGCCGCCGTTTCGTGCCCGTTGTTCCCGTGCGTCATCGAGCGGATGAGGGAATATTTGTCGGCCTGTTTGGCCAGCAGAGGAAGCAACTGGCAGATGCGAATGCCATTGACGTTGGTCTGAACGGGCTTATCGAACGGCCCGCAATAATCGCGGCCGGCGTCGGGCTTGGGATCGAACGTGTCCAGATGGGACGGTCCGCCCGACAGCCAGATCTCGATGACGGATTTGGCCCGGGCCTTGGCCGCGATGGCCGTGGGTTGCGTCGCCGGCGCCCTGGCCCAGCCAAGGCGATCCCCCAGCAGCACGCCGGTTGCGCCGATCAGGCCCAGGCGCATCATCTCGCGTCTTGAAATCGCTCCGTCAAAACCGAGCCTGCCGTTCATCGGATCACCAGTTCCTCGCTCCGGATTCAATGCTGGTAGGCGAACTCGGCGCTGTTGAGCAGCGCCCAGGCCAGATCCACCAGCGGCTCACGGCCGCGCACGACGCCGGACTTTGAATACTTCATCGCGGTCTGAATCTCATCCTCGCTGGGAAAGCGGGAAAGAATCGTCAGATAAACCTCCGTGATCGCCGCCGGCGAAAGGCCTTTGTTCATCGGCACGGATTGCAGCCACTTACTTTGCTCGAGTTTTCGGCGAACGTGATTGGAATTGAGCAGGTGCAAGCGCTGATCGGGCGTGGCCAGGGTGTTGCGCTCGCTTTCCATGCCGGTGTCGCGCGGAGGCCGGCCGAACATTTCCAGGAATGCGCTGCTGATGCTCCCGTCGGGCAGCGCGATGGCGCGCGTGCCCGTGGGAATAAACGTGAACGGCTCGGGGGTCTCGGTGGAATAATCCTCGCTGCTGCCCGTGATCTGGCACAACGCGTCGATGAACACCTCGGCCCCCAGCCGACGAATCGGATAACTGGCGAATTGCGCCTCGCCGCTGGGCCTGGTATCCGCGCGAATACAGGACAATTGATACGTCTGGGAGTTCAGGATCAGGCGGAACAGGCGTTTGAGGTCGTAGTGGTCCGCGACCAGTTGCTCTTGCAGATACGCCAGCAGCTCGGGATCGCTCGGAGGATTGTCGGGGCGAATGTCATCGCTCTCCTGAATGATCCCCCGACCCATCAGCCAGAACCAGGCGCGATTGGCCATCGCCCGCGCGAACCATTCATTGCCCGGCGACACAAGCCAATCGGCAAACACCTGGCGCGGATCTTGGTCGCCGGGCACGTCAACGGCCGTGCCGTCGGGGAACACCGCGTGCGACGGGCGCGTGGCCGCCCTGGCTCGATCGAAAAAGACGATCTCCTCTTTCCACTCCCCGGTCGATTTGTAGCCGACCTGCGAGAAGAATTCGGCCATCCCGTCAAGCCGCTGCTCGGGCCATTTGTCCGCCCGCGTACCCATGAATGTAAGCGCCACCGCCTGGGCGATTCCCCGCGGAGTCTTGCTCTGCACGGCGCGATAGAAGTTGGACGGCGGCGAGCGGAAATTGCTGCCGCTGGCGGTCAGCAGTTCACGCGCGAACTCATCCAGCGGTTTGTCTTCCCGGACGGACTGGCGAATCCAGTGCGTGTAAGCCTGGGCCGCGTTGGGCCAGAGGATGATGGGAAACTCCGCCTTGACCCGCAGAACGTCCCCCCACTTCATCGTCCAGTAATCGACGAACTCCGGGCGATCCAGCAGACGATCGATGAGCTTCCGTCGTTTCTCCGGATCGGCATCCAGAAGAAACTCGCGGGCCTCGCTCGACGTGGGCAGCGTGCCGATGACGCCGAGATACGTGCGGCGGAGAAACACCGCATCGGAACATCCGGCGGCCGGCGTGATGCCCAACCGATGCCACTGGGCGGCGACGAACTGATCGATCCTGTTGCGCGGCCATGCGAATCCGGGATCCTGGAACACGTCGGCGGCGCACCGATGTGGCCGATGGACTTGAGAACACCCTGGGCGACGCCAACAGCAAAAGCCCGAATATCAGCACAATCCTTCTCACGCCGCTCCGGAAGCTCACCAGGCCTGGCAACACCGTGTATGTCGCGGCGGCGCAGGCCGCACGTGATATATATCGGATCAGAACCTCCCTATATAACGCCGACACGTCTGGGTTATTGTGGCGAACAAGGCTGCCTCTTCGCACCACGTCGAAGCGCCCCGCCAAATTCGAGGTGCAAAGGCGCTGATCCGCCGTCTGTCGGAAACTCGCATCATTCATTCGCAAGATTGCAGATCAATCCGGCCGGGCGCAGGTACAATTTTTTCATCATGCCCGTTGCGATGTTGCCCGCCCGGGGCGCAACGCAACCGGAGGGATTGGTCGCTGGCGGCGTTATGTAAATATTGGTTCCGGCCTGACCAAACAAGTCAAATATGTGTACCACACCACGCGGCAAGAGAGGGATTCGATCACTTCATCTGGCGGTTGCATTGGTTCCCATGGGAATCGGCGCAGTTGCCGCGCGCAGGATTTCTTCATGGGCTCCGACATTTCAATGCTCACCTGGGAACAACAAGAGGGGATGACGTTCACGGATACCAATGGCGTCGCGGGGACCGCCGATCAGATCCTTTACAATCACGGAGACAACCTTTTCCGTCTGCGCATCTTCGTCAACCCAAACACCAATTACAGCGCCACCGACGGAGCGATTCAGACCACGGCGTATGACATCGCCTTGGCCCAGCAAATCAAGGCGGATGATCCCAGCGCCAAATTCGAGCTGGATTTTCACTATTCCGACACCTGGGCGGACCCGGGCCACCAGACGATTCCCGCCGCCTGGTCGGGTCAGTCGCTCTCGACGATGGAGTCCACCGTCCAAAGCTACACGACGACCACGCTCCATTCGTTCCAAGCCGCCGGAGTCACGCCCGACATCGTGCAGGTCGGAAATGAAATCAACAGCGGCATGCTCTGGCCCACGGGCCAGTTGACCTTCCCGAGCAACCAGACGCAGGCCGAGGCGCAGTGGGCGGCGTTCGGAGGACTGCTTAACTCGGCAATCGCCGGCGTGCATGCCGCTCAAGGTTCCGGGCCCAAGATGCAGGTCTCCGTCGTCATTGCCAACGGCAATTCATCCGGCGAGCCCCAGTTCTTCTTCGGCGACCTCACCAACCCCTCCTATGGCAACGTCCCCGCCAGCAGCTTTGACATCATCGGCGTGGATTACTATCCCACCAAGACCTCCGACTTGACCACGCTGAGCACCAATCTCACCGCGATCGCCAACACGTACAACAAGAAGATCATGGTGATGGAGACCGACGCGCCCTGGGAATCCACCACCGTGGCCAGCGACCCGGCATACCCGCAGACGCCCGCCGGTCAGGAGCAGTACCTCACGGACTTGGCCAACACGATCAAGGGCCTGCCCAACAATGACGGAATGGGCCTGCTCTATTGGTATCCCGAGTCCGTGCAGGTGCCCGGACAATATGATTACAACGGCGGAGCCACCGCGCTGTTCGATAACACCTCGTCGCACACCGCGACGCTCGGCGTTGACGCTTTTGCCGCCAGCCAACACCAGTGGAACACTTCCGCTTCAAGTACCTGGAACACCAGCGGCAATTGGACCAACGGCACGCCCAACGGCCCGGGCGTTGAAGCCGATTTTTTCGGCGGCATCACCAGCAGCCAAACCATTTCCACCAGTTCCGCAATCACGCTCGGGACGATGAATTTCAATAATGCCAACACCTACGTTATCGGCGGGACGGGTTCCTTGACCCTTCAGGACCAGGTGGGCTATGCCAACGTTGTCGTGCAATCGGGAACGCAACAGATCAATGTTCCGCTCACCATCGCCGGCGACACGGTCTTTACCGTCGAAAGCGGCGCGGCGCTGCAAATCACCGCGCCCGTCACCGTCAACTCCGGCCAAACGCTCACGCCGTCTGGCGCCGGAACCGTCAACTACACGTCGGCGGTGACCGTCTCCAGCGGCGCGAGCATTACCTTCGCAAACTCGACGCATGCCCAGAGCTTGACCGTGGCTCCAACCGGGACCGTCGCAATTACCGGAGCCAACGGCGCAACCGTGCTGACGGTCGATAACCTATCCAACAGCGGCACGATTAACCTCGCGAATCACGAGTTGATCGTGAACTACACCACCAGCGATCCCATCAACTCGATCCTCGCTCAACTCGTCAGCGGCCGCAACGGCGGAACGTGGAATGGCACAACCGGCATCATGACCAGCGGCAGCACCGGGTCCGGCGTCGATCCCGGCTACGCCCTGGGCTGGGCCGATGGAGCAGAAGGCGTCGTCGCCGGCCTCACCTCCGGCCAGATCGAAATCAAGTACACGCTGGTCGGCGATGCCCTTCTCAACGGCTCGGTCACCGGCAACGACTTCACGATCCTGGTCGGCAACTTAGGCAAGTCGTTCCTGCCCAACGGGAATCCGGTGGGCTGGGATGATGGCGACTTCGAGTACAGCGGCTCGGTTAACGGCAACGATTTCACCGACTTGGTCGGCAACCTCGGCAAGTCGGCGACGTTAGGGGACGTTCAGGTGCCCGCGGGCGTCTGGGCCGCGGTGGACGCCTACGCGGCCGCCAACGGCATCACGCTGGATGATAACAATGTTCCGGAGCCGGCGACTCTTTCGCTCGTGGCGATCACCGGGCTGGCGCTGTTGGGCCGACGTCGGCGCGGCTAGGATCCTTGATCACCAATCCAATATCAAAGGCGGAACTTCAAATCCCACGCTAATGAGTAAGCATCCAGTTGTGACGGTCCTCTCCCGTATTTGCGGGGTCGCCGCGCCGCCCAGAGCGTAAATGGATTGGCTCCCCAAGACTTCTGCAATTCTCAAACCTGTCATTGACCGGTGGAGGATATGACGCGCCCCTTTTACTGCAATCCGCATAAATCGTCGGCAGGATCGCTTCCGTGGCTCGGCGCGGAAAATGAATCCGAGCCTGGCGCGATAAACGAAGCGGGCCACGGATTTCCATGGCCCGCTGTCGCTGCTTGGATTGCAATCAGATCTAGGACGAACGCGAACTGCTCCGGCGTCGCCGCGCCAACATTCCGACGCCCGCCGCCAGCAGTAATCCCGCTGAAGCCGGTTCCGGAACATTGTTATCATCCAGCGTGAAGCCGTTGGCGGCCGCGTAGGCGTCAACCGCAGCCCAGACGCCCGCAGGCACCTGAACATCACCTAACGTGGCCGACTTGTTGAGGTTGCTGACCAAGTCGGTGAAATCGTTGCCGTTGACCGAGCCGCTGTACTCGAAGTCGCCATCATCCCAGCCCACCGGATTGCCGTTGGGTAGGAACGACTTGTTCAAGTTGCCGACCAGGATGGTGAAGTCGTTGCCGGTGACCGAGCCGTTGAGAAGGGCGTCGCCGAGCAACGTGTATTTGACTTCGATCTGGCCGGAGGAGAGGCCGGCGACGATACCTTCGGCTCCATCGGCATAGCCCAGGGCGTAGCCGGAATCGACACCGGACCCGGTGATGCCGCTGGTGATGATGCCGGTGGTGCCGTTCCATGCTCCGCCGTTGCGGCCGCTGATCAGGTATCCGCGGACCGTTGAATCAGCGGTGGTGCTGGAACCAGTGTAGTCGTAGATCAGATGATTATTGGTTAAATCCAATACGCCCGCGGAAATGGACATAGAGGTTAACTGGGCAAGGCCGGTGTTTGCGGCCAACTGTACCTCTCCACCGGTAATGGTAAGGCTGTGGTCGGGCAAGGCGCCGTTGACTCCAACCACCAGCTTGCCGGCGTTGACGATCGTTCCGCCGCTGTAGGTATTGACGGTGGAGAGCGTCAGCGTGTCGCTGCCCATCTTGGTCAGCGAGCCCGTGCCGGCGATGTGGCCGGTGCCGCTGATGGTGTAGTTGCCCGAGCTGTTGTTGACCGTTACTGAGTGCGGGCTGACGGTCTCGTTAAGGGTGACGGCATAATTGCCGCTGTTGGTGTCGTTGAAGGTGACGTTGGAACCGTCGGTGTATTGATCCGCCTGGATGCCGTTGTTCCAGTTGAAGTCGGCACTGTCCGTAGAGGGCTGGCCGACGTCCCAGGTCACGCCGTCACCACCCACGCTCGCGGGGAAGTTATCCCAGTAGAACGCGGCGTTAGTGACGGTATATGTAGATAAGGTGGAACCCGGGGCCGTGGCGCTGTCCCAAGGCGTAAACGTGGGCGACCAGGGCTGATTGGCGGCGGCGCTGGTAGCCGTGGAATCGAGCGCGTCGTAGGCGCCTTGTCCACCCGGCTGTCCAAAAGTGGTCACGACGTCAAAGTTGATTGTGCTGCCGGTCGTCAGCCCGAGAGTCGAAAGGCTATAGGGGATGAGCAACGAAGTTGCCGTCTCAGTTGGATAAGGTCCGATGGCTGTTCCGGTACCGACGGCGGTTTTGTTCCACGCACCCCCGGAGTATTGATAGAGGTCGGAACCGTCCGCCCCGACGCCGTTGGTGCCAGTCCCCGCGCTCGTGTAACCTGAGATCCAGGTGTTCATGCCGGTGCTGATTCCAAGGGGCGCACCGTACGGGTTCAAGACGGCGGTGCTTCCAGCGCCGCCAGTGGAGGTTTCCATCTCGATTTCATAGAGGCCCCAGACTTGGTTGCTATTGGTTAGGATGTTGACTGGATTGGCAACGGATCCGGCTATATTTGGATCGACGGAGGTTCCCGGATTCAGATTGATCTGAAGGAAGATGGTGGACGCATTATTGGTAATGGAGACGCTGGAGATATCGATGTACGTGTTGGCGGCGTCGTTTCCCGCCCAATCCCAAAGCGCGTGCGGATAGGTTTGAACCGCCCGAGCGGCGGCCGGAAAAGATGCAATTGCAGCGCTCAGGACGGCCAAGGACTTCTTGGGGAAGCGAGACTTGCTCATAGACCCTCCGAGATGGTTAAGTTTTCCGAACGCCAGCGTGGCCGCGACATGCTCCCGTCCAAGCGGCATCGACCGTTGGTATGATAAAACGCCACCGGTCCGGAACCATGGAGAGTTGCGAATTTATCCTGCGATTTTGCGACAGCGGGTGACGTCTAGGGCGATAGAGCCGATTGAGCGGCCGGCTGGGAATTCGAGCTCGATCACCGCCGAGTGCAACCCGACCGAGCCGGCGGTGACGCGGATCGAGCCGGGCGATCGCGCCGCCTGCACGATCGCCAGGCACATCCCGTTGAACGCCCTGTGATGGTTGGCCTTGAAGCTCTCGTGGTTCGCGGGGTCGCCGTTGTCCACGCCGATGATCCGCACCGGGCCTTCACATTCAAACGTCACTTCATTGTCGGCCGTCGGAACGATCCTGCCATCGGCATCCACGATCCGGACGGTCAGATGCGCCACGTCCCGGCCGTCGGCAGAAAGCACGGCCTTGTCCGCTGAAAGTTCAACCGCCGCCGCCTCGCCCGCCGTGCTGATCTCCTCGGTGGCGACGACCTTCCCGGCCGTAGTGCCCACCGCCCGCAATGTCCCCGGCTCATAGGGCACGTCCCAGGATAGATGCAGATCGGCCGTCGTTCGGATCGCCCGGGCCCGAGCGGGAATGTTGCCGTACGTCTCCGCCATTCCTTGTTTCGGGAACTCGTACCCCTTCACGCCGAATGATTTGCCATTGACGAACAATTCCACCGAATCGCAGTTCGTATAACACGCGATCGGGATAATCCGCCCTTCGCGGCCTTTCCAGTTCCAGTGCGGGAATAGATGCACGACGGGTTTGCTGGTCCATTGGCTTTGATAGAAATAATAGCCGTCCTTCTTGAACCCGCAGGTGTCGAGCACGCCGAACGACGCGCTCCGGGACGGCCAAAACGCCTCGCCCAGGTAATCGACCCCCGTCCACATGAAATCGCCCGCGACGTAGTCGTGCGTTCGGACGAATTTCCAAAGCTGTTCCACGTCGATCCGGCGGTTGCTGGGCGGAAGCCGGCGAAAACGGCGAAGAGCCGCGGGCATTGAAGGCAAAGTCGCCGGCGGCGCCGCCGAGGGATCATCGGGAAACAGCGATCGATAATCGCCGCGGGGTCCGCCCATCGAAACGCTCTCCGTGCCGATGAATTTGCGATGGGGGAATTGCCGGCGATCGACGCTGTAATAGTGATCCGCGCGGTCCAGCCAGCGATCCACGTAGTTGTATCCGACAACGTCGAGAAGCGCGGGAAATTCCGGGGCGCGCTGAGCGGCTCGGCGAAGAGCTTGTCGCACGCCGCCGTCACCGGACGCGTCGGATCTTCACGGTGAAAAGTCGCAACCAGCGGCTCCAGCACCAGCGCGCCGCCCGGCAGAACCTGCTCCTGGATTTCGTTGCCCGCGCTCCAAAGCACAACGCAAGGGTGGTTCCGATCGCGATGAATGAAATCCACCAGATCGCGCTGGGACCAATCGCCGAAGAACCGGTGATATCCCTCCAGGGTCTTGCCGGCCGTCCATTCATCGAAGGCCTCGTCCATCACCAGAAACCCCAGCCGGTCGCACAGATCGAGAAATTCCGGCGCCGGGGGATTGTGGCTCGTGCGGATGGCGTTGCAGCCCATTTCCTTGAGCAGCCGCAATCGCCGCAGCCAAACGCCCTCGGGGACCGCCGCGCCGACGCATCCCCCGTCGCCGTGCAGGCAAACCCCGTTGAGTTTCACGGGCTCGCCGTTGAGCAGGAAGCCTTTGTCCACGTCGAACTCGATCGAGCGGATGCCGATGTGCGTATCGCATTGATCGATCACGTTTTCTCCGCTGAGCAGCGTGCAGCGAACGGTATAAAGATACGGTCTCTCGACCGACCAAAGGTTCGGATGATCGAACGTCAATTGCTGCTCGAATTGTCCGGCGGCGCCCGCGTCAAGTTGCCCGTCCATTTGACCGCGTTGAATTTCCCGACCCTCTTCATCGAGAACCGCGCAGCTCAGGCTGAATCGCGCCGAGGCGCCGCGCTGATTGCCAACCTGAACGGCAGCCTGAATCGTGGCGTTTTGCCGGCTCACCTGCGGCGTGGTGATGAACGTGCCCCACCGGGCGATCGCCAGGGGATCGGTCGCCGTCAGCCAGGTATGGCGGTAAATTCCCGATCCGCTGTACCAGCGCGAATTGGGCTGCGCCGAGTTGTCCACTCGGACCGCGATCACGTTGTCCAACCCGCCGAAGTTCAGATAGGGCGTCAGATCGTACGAAAAACCGATATACCCGAAGGGGCGTTTGCCGAGCCGGTGGTTGTTGATCCACACCTCGCTGTTTTCATAAACGCCGTCGAATTCGACGGCGATCTTCTTGCCCTTGAACGAATCCGCAAGCGGAAACGTTTTTCGATACCACCCGATCCCCGTGGGCAAATACCCGCCGCCCCCGCCCGCCGCGGCGTTCTCGTCGAACGAGCCGGCGACGCTCCAATCGTGCGGCAGGTCGATCGCCTGCCATCCCGATTCGTCGAGTTTCTCCGCCTGCGCACCGGCCGGATCGCCGAGCATGAATTTCCAGCCGAAATCCATGCTGAGGCGTTGCCGCGGCGAGTCGGCGGCAAGCGTGTCGGCGCTCAACATGAACTGGACCACAACCGATAATATAACGGCCAGCGATTTGAACATGATGCTCCTGGGCAATTGAACCGTCGCCAGTTTGAGCAAATCCAGGGCGGATTTGCCAAAAATCGACGGCGACGCGCCAGCACCCGTGTGACCTTCTGTCGTAAATTTGAATGGATTATTCGCAGTTGTAGAGAGCGGGAGGCGGCGGCGGGAATTAGAATTATCTGCCGTAATTGGTGTCAGGATGAGCGTGGAGTCACATCTCAATTGGTCGGCCGGAAAACAGGAGCGATTCATGAAGCTCGCACGTCAGGTCACAAAACCAGCCCTCAAGGCATTCACCTTGGTGGAGTTGCTGGTCGTCATTGGAATCATCTCCCTGCTGATTTCGGTTCTGCTCCCGGCGCTGAACAAAGCGCGCCAGCAGGCAAATCTCATCTACTGCCAGTCCAATTTGCGAGCCATCGGGCAAATGGTACTGATATACGAGACCGAATGGGGCTATACCCCCGCCGCCTACAGCCAAGCGTACTATACGAGTTATGCCGATACGCTCACCTTGATGAATATCAAAACCTATGCGCCGGCTCCATTTCCTGGACAGGTGTTGACTCCATTCGCTCCCAAAAACATGACCCCCGTAACGTCGCTTGAGCCAGCTCAGGACTCGACCGTCTTCCACGATTTGGATGTTCCGGGGAGCGGCTGGTATCCACATGCCACCGCATACATCGCTAACGCGCGAGCCTTTGGGATGGTTGATAATGGATTTGGCGGGGGTGGCGGCGCCCCATTGTGGGATCCAGTATTAGGATCAGGCGGCGCACAGTTGGGCTATGGCGGATATCCGCAACGTCGTCCTGGCTCAATTAGGTGGTCGTCGGAGGTGATGATGCTGTGGGACGGTGCCAGCGAGTTGATTGGAGACGCTAACTACGGGGTTCATTTCCCGATGACGTACGCAATTGACGACTGGCAGCCCACCGGTGGCCACGGACTTTGCTATCCCGTGCCCGCAAATCCCAGCACGTTTTCGCCAAACGATTACAATAACCCAATTTCGCTAGGCGACCCCTTGGGAGCCAATTCCTCCAGCGCCTATCCGGGCACTGTAAGCCGTTCCTCCCTTATGCTGGAAAATAATGAACGTCACGAGCAGTAACTGGAATGGCCGGTATGGATTCGATGCCTGTGAAATGCGGTTTCGTCATATGGGCAACACGACCGCAAATTTCCTGTTTTGTGACGGCCATGTGGAGAGCCGTGTCATCGGCACCGTAGTGGCAAAGGATATCTGCCTTAACCCCAAGTGAATTGCACATCGGGGCTTGAAT
The DNA here is from genome assembly GCA_963783845.1 of uncultured Phycisphaerales bacterium. Taxonomy (GTDB): domain Bacteria; phylum Planctomycetota; class Phycisphaerae; order Tepidisphaerales; family Tepidisphaeraceae; genus PALSA-1353. The sequence goes on along the minus strand of CAWAPL010000014.1, from coordinate 141,754 downwards.
CGACCGCAACCTGGCGGCCAGTGGCGGAGGCACAGATGCCTATTCGCGAACGAATGCAGAGCAACACAAAAGTTCGCCTGGGAGCGGGCGTTGGCCTCCTCTTGGTTGCCGCGATGGCTTTGGCCATTCAGTATTGGCCTCAGAAGAAGCCAAATCTTGAGCTTCAGTATTTCACCGATGACGATGGTCAAACGTGGTTTTCAGATGATATTTCACACGTCGCACCCTTTGACCATAATGGGAGGACGGCCGTCATTGCTGAAATCTTCAGCTACGACAAGGGCAGCAAAAAATTCTGTGCCTACATCGAGAAGTACGCTCCACAGGCAAAGGAGAAGCTGGACCAGGCAATCGCCGATGCGCGGACCAATGGTCAGTCCTGGAATGAAGTTCCGCTGCTGCATGACCCATTTTTCAGGAGGGCGAATCTTCTGGTGAAGCTACCCGGAACAAACAATCCATGGCTGGCTTACAGCGATCCGCGCCGGTCAAGTGTTTTCGATTCGTTCCCCCGACGGAAGCGCGGTCGATGAGGTATTCCTTTACTAAAGACCCTTCGGAAGGAGGTATTCCATGCGGTCATTTCTAAAAAAGCCGGTGAAGCAAGGTCAAGAGTTGGCCGTTGGTCGTTTAGGGCTCGCTAGCTTCATCGAAGCCCTGGAGAGCCGCGTGCTATTGAGCACCGTTCCCGTGACTTGGTCTCAACAGGTGGGTACCCCGATCAATTACGAGGCTTCTTTCAACGGCGAACCTGCAACGATTTTCGACAAATTTAACGGAGACACGCTGGTGGCGTGGGAGGCAAATGCCATTGGCCCTCCATTGTCTTATATAATAGCGGAGGCGCTCAGTCCGAGCGGAAATGGTAGCCCCGACCCGAATTTTGGGAACGCCGTATTTTCCACCGAAGGCGGGTCGGAGCTCGCATCGCCGGTGGCTGGTTACGCAATCATTGATACCGCGAGTTTCAGGGATCCGGGGGCTCCCTTGTTTGAGGGCAGCGAACAGACGTACGCAGGGGCAGAACCCTTGGGAATATTCCTGGACCAGAACGGAGACATCGACATTGCAACATCATTTACCGGCGAACCTGGACCTGGAAATGTTCAGGGAGTTGGTTTGATTCAGCTTAATTCCAACGGAACATCACTGAACTACATTAGCGCTGTCGAATCCCCACAGGCATCTGGCACCGGCCAGGATACCTATACCGGGGTTGCTTCAACTTTCGATCCAAAAACAAATGACGTTCTGATTTCGGGTAACGATTTCAACTCCACCACGAACGTGAACGACGACGCGGTTTGGGCGTTTGAAGCACAATCCGGATTAGTTGAACACAAATTTCGGCAGCGCCGGGGAACTCGCCATTCTCGGCAGTGTGTATGAGAATAATGAACGGTCTAACAACTATAACTCAGATGAGTTTGACGCAATTACCGTCGATGCCAATTCCCAGGACAGCACATTCGGCGACATCTACGCAGCTGATGACGACTCGGGGGTGGTACGCGTGGCGGCGATTGCCAGTAACGGCAGCGGGCTTCTTTCAAGCTTCAATGCTGGGCAGCCCTTTCAACTGAATCATTTTTCACCCGCCGGCGCATATTCAGTTGAACATTGCGTCGATCTTTGGGCGGGGAGTCTATGGCGGAAATGTCATCATCGCCAATCCCGTCTCCTGGTCTGACGCGAACGATACTTTCCATACGGGCGTCGGGCTGACGGAAATCAACGCTGTTACCGGGGCGTTGGCGAACTTCGGCCCAGATGACCAGGGCCAGTTGTTCGTGCCTTCACCCTCCGGCTCCTCTGGCGTAGCAACTTGGGCAGGTCAATTCCTCTCCGCCGGGCAAATGGCCGTTGATCCAAACAATGGCGACATTGCCCTAGTTTATGCTTCCGGTAATGGTTTGGCTGGATACCCATATGACGGATTCGAGCCTGAGGGTCCCATGGTCGCCCAATGGGTAAGCGGCAACACCGGTCAGTTCGAGACGTTGGATCAAACGTACACGAATTCCGACGGCCCTTACAATCTTCCCAGCCCAGTGTTTATAACAAGCGGTAGCGGTTCTGGCGGCTTGATGATTGCCGACCTAGATACGCCTGTGAACGCCGACGTTAATGATATTGCGCTTGGCTATTACGGACCGAACTCCGGCCCCAATCCACTACAGCTTGTCTCGGCGGCCTCGGTTCAGGCTAACGCCGATGGCTCGAACTACGCGATTCCAATCAATCTGAACGTCGGAGTTGGCCAGCTAAGCATTGAGTGCCGCGAAGACAACGCGCGACTTTACCTCGCATTAGATTTCGCATCGCCGATTTCCGCATCGCAGAATTTAACCTTCTCCCTCACGGACACCTTGGGCGCAACCGATGGCACGGTCGCCAGCTATTCCCGCGATCCTTCCAATCCCGACCAACTTGATATTTATCTGTCGGGTGTCACCAACGGCCAAACGCTGATTCTCACCGTCATCGGTGTACAAGGTCAGGCCTCAAGCATCAGTGGCGATTATGGCTTGGAACTCGGCTTCCTACTCGGTGACGTCGACGGCGATGGGGCCGTTACCGGCAACGACTTTACAACTTTTATAGGAAACTTTGGCAAGGAAACCACCGCGACCGATTATCTATGTGATTTTGAGGGCGATGGCGCCATCGACGGTAATGACTTTACCGATTTGATCACCGATCTCGGTCGAAGTTTGAACTAGTGAACCTGAGCCGCGGCGCGCGGCGGAACACAGAGACGCGGAGAGATTGTGTTTTTGAGCCTCCTAATGCGACGCGGAATGTTTGCGCTTGCCGCAGGATGGATTCTAACCTGCAACGCGCTTTGTGCCGCCGACCAGCCGTTCATCACCGGCAGCAACGTCTCGATGCTCCCGACGATCGAAAGAGCCGGCGGCATTTTCCGCGACAACGGCAAGCCCGGCGATGCGATTCAGATCCTGCACGATCACGGATGCAATCTTTTTCGCGTTCGGCTCTTCGTGACCCCCAGTTCAGATTACGCCTCGACCTACGGCGCGGTGCAGCGACCTCGCTTACGTTCGCGCCTGGCAAAGCGCATCAAGGCCACGGGCGCGGAATTCCTGCTGGACCTTCATTACTCCGATACCTGGGCCGATGCCGGCAAGCAGTTCACTCCCGCCGATTGGAAGAAACTCGATTTTGACGCGCTTCAGCAAAAGGTTCACGACTACACGGCATACGTCATGACCGCCCTGCGCGACAGCGGCGTCACGCCGGACATGGTGCAGGTGGGCAACGAAGTCACCGCCGGCATGCTCTGGCCGCAGGCCCAGGTCCTGGACGTGCCCGCCGCCCAGCAGCCCCGCCAATGGCAGCGCTTCGCACAACTCGTCTCCACCGGCTGCAAGGCCGTCCGAGCATTTCAAACCGATGAACATCCCATCCGCATCATGGTTCACATTCATGGCGGCGGCAAGGAAGGAATGGCCAAGTATTTCTTCGGGAAATTCAAGCTCGATCCCGCTGATTACGACATCGTGGGCCTCAGTTTCTATCCGGCCTGGGACGACTCGATCGACTATCTCAAGCAGAACATGGACGACGCTGTTGATCTCACCGGCAAGGACGTGCTCCTCGCCGAGACCAGCTATCCGTGGAAGGCGTTGCCGGACAAGGTCGGCCTGGCCACGCTCCAGTGGCCGCAAACCCCCGCGGGGCAGAAGCAATTCTTGAACGATCTGATCGACGTGCTTCACCGCGCCCCGGGCCATCACGGAATTGGATTCGTCTATTGGTATCCCGAAGCGATTCCCGTGCCGGGGATGCAGATTTGGCGGCAGGGCTACGAGGCCCTCTTTGACTCGAGCGGCAACGCATTGCCGGGACTCGATGCTTTCGGCCGCCACGGGTGATTTCGATGGAGAGATTTACAACAGACCTGGGTCGGAAAGCCCCGGAACGAAGGCTGCGCAGGGCGCCAAAATCTCTGCCGATCAAAAGGCAGCTTGGCGAACCTGGCGCCCAAGTCGCGGCGTCGCCGGGGTCTGGTCCGCGTTTGACCTCATCGCTCAACCAGGATTGGTTTTTCTGCCGGCTCGAATCGCCCGCGGAATCCGACGTGTTGCCGTCCTGGGACGGCGAGGTCGAGCCGGCCGGCGGCAAACGTTGGGAGCGAGTGAACCTTCCCCACGCCGTGCGCCTCGAGCCGCTGAATGCCAGCGGCGGGCGAAACTTCCAGGGCATTTGCTGGTATTGCCGAAAGCTCGACCTCCCCAGCCAATGGAAGGGAAAAACCATCCACCTGCATTTCGAAGGCGCGATGCAGGTTGCCGAGGTCTGGCTCAACAAACGCAAGCTCGCCACCAATCACTGCGGATATCTGCCGTTCGTCATCGATCTTTCGCAGGCAATCGATTTCGACGGCGCGTCAAACGTCTTGTCGGTCCGGCTCGACAACCGGGACGATGCACGGGTCCCCCCCGGCAAGCCGCAACGCGAACTCGATTTCGCGTATTTCGGCGGGCTGTATCGCAACGTCAGGCTTGAAGTGATGGATCGCTTGCACATCGTCGATCCGATTCTCGCCGACGAGGTCGCCGGCGGCGGGGTCTTTGTGACCTTCCCCAGCGTTTCTTCCCAAGCCGCGACCGTCCAAATCCGCACGAGCGTCCGCAACGATTCCGCGGCCGCGAAGCAATGCACCGTTGTGCAGGAACTTTCGGATCAGAAGGGCCTGGTCGTCACCCGCACGACCGCCGACCGAACCCTCGATCCCGGCGCCGCCGACGTCTTCGATCAAGGTCTTCAGGTGTCAAATCCCCGGCTTTGGCATCCGTATCACCCTCATCTGTACACGCTGCGCACGAGGGTGTTCGGCAATGACGAGCCGGCCGACGAATGGATCACGCGCATCGGCATTCGCCATATCCGCTTCGACAACCGCGAGGGGCTCTTCATCAACGGTGAGAAGTTCCTCTCCATCGGGGCCAACCGCCATCAGGACCATCCCTACGTCGGCTACGCGATGCCCGACAGCGCCCAGTTCCGGGACGTCAAGAAACTGCGCGAGGCGGGATTCACTTCGTTTCGCAGCCATTATCCGCAGTCGCCGGCTTTCATGGATGCCTGCGACGAGCTGGGGATGCTGGCCATTGTTTCCAACCCCGGCTGGCAGTTTGTCGGCAATCGCGATTTTCAAAGCCGGGCGATTCGCAATGCCCGGTTGATGGTTCGGCGCGACCGCAACCGGCCGTCCGTCATCATCTGGGAGGCGGCGCTGAACGAATCGAAGCATGGCCCCTTGGCGGCTCTGCTCCAGCGGGCCGTGCATGAGGAGTTTCCCGGCGACCAGTGCTTCACGGCCGGCGATCGCGAGGCGCATGGCAGCGACTGGGACGTGGAATACCTGCGCAACGACGGAAGCAAACCCATTTGGATTCGCGAATGGGGCGACCACGTCGACAATTGGAGCGACCAGCAATCCCGGAGCCGCGTTCCCCGCGGATGGGGCGAAATGCCCTTGCTCATTCAGGCCCGATCCCACGCCGCCAGGATGGATGAAATCATCGCCGGCCGCGCCACAAACGCGCCCGACGTCAGTCGCCTCTGCGGCGCATGCCTGTGGGCCGGCATCGACTGCCAACGGGGATATCATCATCAGCCTTTTTTTGGCGGGGTGTTGGATTTGTTCCGCCTGCCGAAATTCAGCTACTACTTTTTCCAGAGCCAGCGACCGCCCGACGTTCACGTCCTGGGCCTTGACGATGGGCCCATGGTCTTCATCGCCAACTTCGCGACGTTCCTCTCTCCCACAACGATCACGGTCTTCAGCAATTGCGACGAGGTCCGCCTGTTTCTGGACGGCCGTGAAATCGGGCGAAAGAAACCGGAGGCGAATTTCGCGATTCCCCATCCTCCATTTACCTTCGAGGTCGAATGCTTCGCCCACGAGCAGTCCACGATGTACATGACCGGCGTGGCAAAGGTGGAGAAACCTCCCGTCGAACTCCTGGCGCGGGGATACATCGGCGGTCAGGTGGCGGCGATCCATCGCGTTCATCCGCCCGGCGGACCCTCAAGGATTGAATTGCAAACCGATTTCTGCGGACGCGAACTGAAGGCCGACGGCTCCGATTGGGTTCGCGTCTATGCTAAGGTTTGCGATACGCGCGGAACGGTCTGTCCCTTTGCCGACGATTTCATCCAGTTTTCCGTTGAAGGCGAAGGTCGAGTCATCGGCGGCGGCGAAATTGGCGCCAGCCCCGTTCGCGCTGAAGCGGGCATCGCCACCGCATTGATTCAGAGCAATGGGCGCGTCGGCCCGATGATCGTGAAGGCCACCGCCTTCGGCCTGGCGCCCGGTCAAACCGAAATCACCTCGATGGACCCGGAGCATCGCACCACTTCGATCCTTCAGCCGATCCTGTTGAATGGGCCGCGATAAGCAGCTCGCTCTTCAAGATCAGTTACCTTTTCAGCGTACTCCGGAACCATTTCCGGCCGGTGGATGATGTTGTGGATAAACTTGCGTATGTGAAAACGTGGTTCGGCTGCAACAGGGGTCATCACGACGGCGCGACGCTGGGAACCGGGGGTTCCTCGCCGGCGGCGCGGCCCTTGCGGCGCTCCTCCAGCAACCGCCGCGTCTCCTCGGCGCGCTCGGCGGTGAGCGAATAGTACCGCAGCGCCAGCATCGCGAAAACCGCGGTGACCGACGTTGATGCCACCAGGAACAGGCGCATCGTGGCGAAGGCGACCGCGGTCTGGTGGCTGCCGAGCTTCTGGTCGAAGCCGGAGAGCTGGAGGGTCAGCCCGGCGCCGAGAAACGAGAGCGAAACGGAAAGCTTCTGAACCCAGTTGAAGATCGCCCCGTACATGCCCTCGCGCCGCTGGCCGGAATGGAGTTCGTCCTCGTCGCAGACGTCCGCAACCATCGAATTGATCAGCACGATGACCGCGATCCAGATCGGGCCGCAAAGGACCGGATCGAGGAAAATCAACCACGGGTGGCGGGGCGTGAACTCCAGCCATTTCGCGAGCCCGCCGAGGCCGGTCAACCCGTAGATGGCGATCAGCGCGCGGCGCTTGCCCAGCTTCTTGGAAACCCACACGACCAGCGGGATGGCGACGAATCCGACGACCGCGTACCCCGATGACAGGAATCCCTTCCAAAGCGTTCCAGTCGCGATGCTTCCATGGAAGACGTAGTAGACAAGCACGTACTGGTCGAGGCTGCTGGCGAACATGCCGCCGACAACGTTCAGGATCGTCAGGACGATCAGGATCTGGAACGGCCGTAATCGGAATGCATCGCCGATGCTGGCCCAGAGCCGCACGGGACTCTGCTGCTCGGCGACGTGCGCGAAGCGCTCTTTGACGAGCAGGCCCGGCAACATCCCGATCCCGGTCATCAAGATCAGTCCCACGCCCCAGTTCACGATCCGGATTCCCGCGATCGCCGAGCCGAAGATGGCAAGCTGCGACAGCGGGAAGATATACTGGTAGCAGAGTTCGCCGGTCTTCTGGAAGAACGAGCAGAACGCCATGATGGCCGTCCGCTCGTTGTAGTTCGGGGCCATTTCGTAGGTGAGGCTCGTGTACGGCACCCCAAACATGCTGTAGCCGACGAAGAACAGGATGGAGCAGGCCGCGAAATACCCGAGCTTCGCCGCCTGCGGCCACGCCGGCGGCACCATCCACGCCGCACCGTACATGACGCCCATGATGATCGAGCCGATGACGATGTACGGCCGCCGCCGTCCCCAGCGGGACCGCGTGTTGTCGGAGATCCTTCCCATCACCGGATCGAAGAACGCGTCGAGCAGCCGCGGCACCATCAGCACTACGCCGAGCCACACCGGATTCACCCCCAGCGTCATCTGGTACACCGGGGTCGCCATCACGTAGAGCATCGTGTAGCCGATGAACAACGCCAGCGTGCCGACGCCGACGGCAAGCTGTCCACTAAACGGCACGGATTTCGAACCCGATGGCTGCATGTGAAAACGGGGGCGACCGGGATCCGGCGGGATATCACCGCCGAGTCATGCAGTGCGCCGTGAGAATGTCAAATAGTTAGGCATCGATCTGATAGGAAATCGCTTTTCGCGCGCCGCACGCACTGAGCGCTGCGCGGGTGTGAGGGAGAATTGGGTTTTGGGCTCACCGAGCATGGCGGGATAGTACCAGCCCCGAGCAGGAAATACGACGGCGCGTCCGTTGACTGTGCCGGCGCCGAAAGGGTCCACGCCAAGACAAGAACCCCCCATGAGCTTGCGCAAAGGGTGCGAAAACGTCGTGGCTTTAATCGTAATCATGGGGCAATCCGGATCAATGCCGTGGAAATAGATGATGCAAAAATACCGCGTGTCCGGTCAAACGATCGGACACGCGGGGAAGAGAGCCTGTCGCGCGCCGCGGCATTGCCGCCGGCCGGGCATAACCGTGCGCGTTGCACATTCCACTTAGGCTCGGCGTCGCCGCAACATCAGCAATCCGCTGGCAGCGAGTACCGCCAGCGAAGCCGGTTCGGGAACAACAACCACCGTGTAAGTCGTCGAAGCGAAGGTGGAGTCCGGGTCGGTTGCCGAGTCATAGGGCGTGCCGTTCCACGGCTGGGCGTTCCAGATCTCATAACCTGGTGCGGCGTTGGTGTTGTCCAGCACGTCATAAGGCCCCTGTGTGCCGCTGAAGGTCGTCCAGAACGTCGAAGTTGAAGGTGTTGCCGTTGCCAAGCCCGGATGGCCCGAGATCGCCCAGCGGAATGGTCATGGAGACCGACGCGTTAGGCGGGCCGGGGACGAACGACGTGGCCAAGGCGCCGTCGCTGGCCAGACTCGTGCCATCGGAAGAATGATAGAAATCCGCCCCCGAGACCTCCGTGGGACCGCTGTAATACAGGTAGAGGGCGGCCCAGTCGGACATTCCGCTGCTGATTCCGATGGGCGAGCCGTAGGGATTGCTTACGGCCGTGGATCCCCAGCCGGGACCGTTGTCCTGAAAGCCAATCTCGTAAAGACCGTAATAGTTGGTCGCGATATTGGCAGCGGCGTCAAGGTTGATCGTGACGTATAGGTTGCTCGCGTCGTTGGTCATGACGACCTGGGAGATGGCGACCGCTTGGTTATTACCGCCGGCATATGCATCGTTGCCGGTGTAAACCGTCGCCGACGCAACGCCGGGAATCCAAGCCAACCCAGCGGCCAGAGCCATGCAGCCCGTGACAAGAAAAGCCCGTCTTCGCATATTCCCTCCAAATGAGTGATAGGAGTTAAGTCATCGAAACGCTTAACACGACAACAATGTAACTCACGAAACTCCGGTGTCTCTGGATAATTGCGAATTAAAGCTCCTATTTTGCGACATCAAGCCGCGGCCCTGTCAATCGCCGGTTTTTGGACCCATCATTTTGAACGTGCCAAGAGACGTCGCGTCGCGGCCATGGGAAGATGCGTGGGCCTTCCGCCGGCGAAGAGAATCGAGCCGCCGCACCCGGCCGTCGCGAGGAGCGCAACCCGTTCTCCGCCGTTTGTTCCAAGTTCTGTTCATAACCCTCCGCCCCCGCCGATTCAGTCATCGGCCGCAATTCTTCCCGAATGCCTCCTTCGCCTTAGCGACATTCCGCGAGGCGCGGTACACTCACCCGCGTTGCCAAGGAACAGCCCCGTCAAATTCGTCCACGTCGCCCTGGTCCTGCCGACCGAATTCGCATACGCCCGAGGCGTGTTGCGCGGGATCATCGCCGCCACGCGCGAGCGAAACATGTATGCCGCCGGATTGCCCGACGCCAAACGCAGGCTCGGTCTCCCCTGGCTCTTCCGCGTCTATCGCGGAATTTACGGCCACTCCAGCAAGTATCTGGCCACCTGGTTCAAGGATTGGAATCCCGACGGAATCATCTGCCAGATCTATGACGATCGTCTGGCCAGGGTTTATCGCAACACCGGCAAGCCGGTGATCGAGTTGTTTGAAAGCCGCGCCCAATCGGAATTTCCCCGCGTCCTTCCCGATGACGTGGCCACCGGCGAGGTGGCGGCCCGACATTTCCTGGAGCGCGGGTTCCGCCATTTCGCTTATTTCGGCGCCCCCTGGATGCTTTGGTCGCGCGAACGCGAGGCTGGTTTCCGCGGCGAAATCGAACGCACCTTCCACGCCCGCGCGGAAACAACCGGCAACATTGCCATTCAGTCCGCGTTCACTTTCGCCAGTTACGGCTCGGTCGGCGATTCTGTCCCCGCCGTCTTGGATGGTCCCCAGCAACGCCGCGCCGCCGCCATGATCGCCTGGCTCCGGTCGCTGCCCAGGCCCCTGGCCCTTTTCGTCGCCAACGATCTTTGGGGATTTGAACTGCTGCAGGCCGCTCGGGAAATCGGCGTGGCCGTCCCGGAGGACGTCGCCATCCTCGGCGTGGACGACGAGGAACTGCTGTGCGAAATCGCTCATCCGCCTCTGTCAAGCATCCGCATCGGCGCCGAGCAGATCGGACGCGTCGCCGTGTCCCTTCTGGACCAGTTGCTTCGCAAAAAGGGCAAGATTCGGGACATCCCCCGCGTGCCGCCGATTGAAGTCGTCACTCGCCAGTCCACCAACGTCCTTGCCGTGGATGACCCCGATGTCGCCGCCGCCCTGCGGCACATCCGTCAGCACGCCGTCGAGGGACTTTCCGTCAAGCAACTCCTGGAAGCCGTGCCCGTGAACCGCCGCACCCTCGAGCGGCGATTCGTCAGCGTTCTGGGCCATACGCCCCTCGAGGAAATCCGCCACATTCGCCTCGAACGCGCCAAGGCCATCCTCCAGACGGACCTGCCGATCTACAACGTCGCCCGTCGTTGCGGCTTTGCCACCCCGGAGTACATGGCCACCACTTTTTTGCAGGCCACCGGCACGACCCCAACCAGCTATCGAAGGCAGTTCACTCCCCGACCCCGCTGGCAACAGCTTCCCCCGAGCTAGAGCGGTTTGCAGGTCAGTGTACACTTCCAGTTGGCCATGGCTGCGACGGAGGCAAGGATGAGCGACGAAGCGTATTAGAAAATCAGATACGTTGAGGAGCGAAGACGCCGCATCCGTCGCAGCCATGGACAAATCGCGTGTACAATGACCTGCAATCCGCTCTAAATCTTGCAAATGGCAGGAATAGGCAGAGCAGAAAAAAACCGCTCGGCGGCGACGCGGCAAAACAGCGGGTGAAGGGAGTTGAACCCTCAACATTCGGCTTGGAAAGCCGACACTCTGCCAATTGAGTTACACCCGCGAAATCCGGAAAAGAGAATACTACAAATTCTCCGCCGGACCAACAGGGGCCGGATGATGCCCGGTACGAGAGCGCGATGGTTCAGGCGAAACGACTGGCTTGAGGCGATTGAGAAAGCTCTCTCAAATCCTTACCAGCGATTGGGGCTCGAGTTCGTCCAAAGCTGTCAGCAATTGTGGGATCAAAGGCTGAAGATCTTCGAATGAATTGGATGGCGCTCGAAGGACAACCACCGAAATAGGCAACTCATCCTGGTCATACTCCAAGCCGCGATCGTCGGTCAGCACTGCGTCGAAACCCATCCTACCGGCAATATCCAACAGTTGGTCTTCTTCGACGCCCCGCCATCCCATGAACACGGCGGTAAACACCTCGTGATCGCCGAGTTCGAGACGTAACTGGTACGGCAGATTCTCGCCCAGAAGGAGCTTCATATGGATACCGGCGCGGCAAGTTGCCGGGCCGCTATCCAATTTTAACATGAAACCGGCCAAGCAGCACGATTTTTCGTATAGGATTGATCGCGCCGATCCAACACGCAACCGCCCAAATAAGGAACCGTGATTCAGGGACAGTTCAAACCTATTTAGCGGCGGTGCGAAGCACCGCGGGTTACGCCCGTGTCCCGGAATCGCGGTCGCCCATTTAGACCGCTTTCCCGCCCACGGTCAGGGAAATTCCAACCGGTTGCGCGGCGGGAGAATAGCTGGGTTCGATCGCCAGTTGCAGCGGGCGGCGTTTGCCGGCGGGGGGAAGTCCGTCTTCGTCAATGATCCGCTGAATGGCCATAATGCCTTCGAGCAGCGTTTCCGGCCGCGGCGGGCAGCCGGGGACATATACGTCCACCGGCATGAACTGGTCGATTCCCTGGATGGTGGCATAAACGTCGAACACGCCGCCGGTGCTGGCGCAGGCGCCCATGCTGATGACCCATTTCGGTTCGGTCATCTGCTGATAAATGTGCTGGAGCACGGGCATCATCTTGATCGTCACTCGTCCGGCGACGATGAGCAGATCGCTTTGCCGGGGGCTGAAACGCATGGCCTCGGCCCCGAAGCGGGCCAGGTCATAGCGGCTGGAAGCGGTGGCCATCAACTCGATCCCGCAACAGGCCGTGGCGAAGGGCATCGGCCAGAGCGAGCTGCGCCGCGCCCAATTCACGACCTTCTTGAGCTGGGTGGTCAGAACATTGTCCGGCAGGGTCTGGGTGTCCATACTGAAAATTATAGTGCGCCTATCGGCCTTAGTCCCACCGGAATACGCCTTTGCCCCAGGCGTAAAAATAAGCCACCAGAAGAATCACGACGAATGCGACCATCTCCATGAGAAGGATCAGTCCGTCGTCGCTGCTGTCGTTATGGACATGCCTGGCGAAAATGCTGGCCCAGGGATAGAGGAAAACGATTTCAACGTCGAAAACGAGGAAGATCATGGCGACGATGTAAAAGCGGACATTGAATCGTTTCCGGGCATCGCCGACGGGAACCATTCCGCTTTCGTAGGCCATTTCCTTGCCCGGCCCGTCGCGCTTGGGGCCGAGGAGAAGCGACAGCGCGATGTTGGCCACGGAAAACCCGATGCCAATGACCAGCAGCAACACCACGGGAGCCCAGGAGCCGACGGGGGAATTGGTTTGCTGATCGGCCAGGAATAAGCAGGTCATGCGGGATCCTTCCAAGAGCGGGCATCCTATTCGTCAGCGGCGGATTTGCAACCGAAGAAATCCACCGCGAAGGCGCGAATGGAAGGGCTCTGGCCGCTATCAAACATCGACCGCTTCGGGGACGTCCTCCGCGCTGCCATTGCCGTTGACGACTCCGACTTCGTGGCCCATGACCTTCACGTCCTCGGCGCCGATGTGACGAATCGAATGGAAGAAGCTCGTGCGATCGAGCACGCGCTCCTGGAATTGCTCCAGGTACAGATAAATCACCGGCGTGATGTACAGCGTGATGAACTGCGAGACGATCAGGCCGCCGACGATGACCAATCCCAGCGGCCGGCGCGAGGCGCCGTCGGCGCCGAAGCCCAGCGCGATCGGAATCGCGCCCATCAGGGCGGCCAGCGTGGTCATGATGATCGGACGGAATCGGTTCATGCTGGCATCGTGAATGGCATCGACGCTCTTCTGGCCCTGGGCCATGCGCTGCAGGGCGAAGTCGATGAGCATGATGCCGTTCTTCTTGACGATCCCCATCAGCATGAACATGCCGATGAATGCATAAAGCGACGCCTCGGCATTGAAAATGTAAAGCGTGAGCAATCCGCCGACCAGGGCCACCGGCAGCGAGGACAGCACCGTGATCGGATGGACGTAGCTTTCGTACAGAATGCCGAGGATGACGTACATCACGAACACGGCCAGGAGCATGAGTACGGTCAGGACGCGCACGGTGTCGGCGAAATCCTTGGCCTCGCCCTGAAGATCGCCGCGGATGCCGGCGGGGACGACCTGGGCGGCGGTGTCCTGAATGAATTGCGTGGCGGCCCCGATGGGAACGTCCGGATTGAGGTTGAAGAACAGCGTCACCGACGAGAACTGGTTGATGTGATTCACGTTCTGCGGGCCGAGCGTTTCCTGCCAGGTCGCGACCGCCGGAAGGGGGATGAGTCGCCGGCCATCGTCGGAGTCGCACGTACAGCAGCGAGAGATTGGACGGCTCGGCGCGATCGTTGTCGGCCGCTTCGAGAATGACCTGGAACTGGTCCTCGGGCCGCTTGATCAGATAGACGTAATTCTGCGAATAGGCCTGGCGAATGGTGTTTTCGATGGCGGCGGTGGAGACGCCGTAACTGGAAGCCGCGTCGCGCAGAATGTTGATCTGCAGGTTGGGCGTATGGGTGAACAGGTCGGAGGAGACGGTGGCGAACAGATCGTGCCGCGACATCATCGCTCCCTGAAGTTTTGTGGCGGCGGCGTAGACTTGATCGCGATTGATGCCCGACAGCGCGTAGGCGTATTTGCCCTGGTTGCTCTGCGTGGCGCCGGTGCTGATCTGCAAGACCGGCGAGGGTTGCAGGATCACCATCGCGTTGACGATCTGAAACATTTTCCGCATCAACTGTCCGGTGACGGCCACGATCGGCGGGCGCTGGTCGGCGTCCTTCAGGAACGCCAGCACGAATCCCTGGTTGGACGGCAGGAATCCGGAGTTGCCCGTCATCGTGAACGTCGTCTGAACCGCCGGATTGGCGTGCATGATATCATCGGCCTGGCTCTGGTAGATTCGCATCTGTTTGAAGGACGCGCCCTCCTGGCCGATCATGAGGCCGCGGATGAACCCGCTGTCGCCGATCGGCAGGAAGCTCTTGGGCACTGCCCTGAAGAGCCAGAGCGTCCCAAAAAGCGTGATGAACCAGATCGCCAGCGAAATCCACCGATAGCGGAGGAACCACCACAGCGATTTCCCGTAAACCGCCAGCACCCGGTCGAGGACGGCCGTGCCCGATCGCTCCATGACGGTCCTGCGGTGGGCCTTGCCGCGGCGGGCAAGCATCCGCGAGCACATCATCGGGGTGAGGGTCAGCGACACGATGCCGGAGGCGAAGATCGACACGATGATGGTGACCGCGAATTCACGGAAGATTCGCCCCACCAGCCCGGGCATGAACACCAGCGGCACGAACACCGCCGCCAGGGAGATCGTCATCGACAGGATCGTGAAGCTGATCTGCTTGGCGCTGTGGATCGACGCTTCCAGGGCCCGCTCGCCGTGCTCCATCCGGCTGACGGTGTTTTCCAGAAAGACGATCGCGTCATCGACCAGGAACCCGATCGCCAGCGTCAAGGCCATCAGCGAAAGGTTGTCCAGGCTGTATCCCAGGACCTGCATGACGATGAAGGTCATGAGCAGAGACAGCGGCAGCGCGACGACCGGGATCAGCGTGTCGTTCACCCGGCCAAGGAAGAAGAAGATGACCATCACCACCAGGACGAAGGCGGTCAACAGCGTCTTCTGCACGTCGATGGCGGAATGGACGATGGACTGGCTCCGGTCGTAGATCGGATACAACCCGATGGACGCCGGCAACTGCACCTGAATGCCGGGAATCAGATCGCGAACGGATTGTGCGACGGCGACGGCGTTGGTCCCCGCCTGGCGGAAAACCGCCAGCACCACGATCGCCGATGGGACTTGATGGTCCCGGTCCCAAAAATGCAGCGCAACCCGTTCGTCCTGGATCGTATCTTCCGCGGTGGCGACATCGCGGAGATATACCGGCGAGCCGTTCTTCGTCGCCACGATCAGCTTGGAATATTGCTCGGCATTGATGAGCTGGCCCTGCGGCTGCAAGAGGAAAGTCCGATGCGGGCCGTCGAACTGTCCCGCGCCTTCGTAACTGGTGCCGGACTGTATCGCCGCCGCCAGGTCGTTCACCGTCATTCCGCGAATCGCCAGAGCCGAGGGATTTACCTTGATTCGCACCGCCGATTTCGTGCCGTAGGTATCGACGCGCGACACGCCGGGGAGAATGCTGATCCGCTGGGCAACCTCGGTGCTGGCGTAGTTGTACAGCGAGCCGGCGGTCACCGAGTCGCTGACCATCGCCAGGTACATGATCGCCTGGTCGTTGGGATTGGTCTTGGAGAACGTCGGCGGCGAGGGGAGATCGATCGGCAGGCTTCCCGAGGCCTGCGTGATCGCGGCCTGAACGTCGGTCGCGGCGGCGTCCAGGCTCTTGCTGAGGTCGAATTGCAGCGTGAAGCTGGTGTGGCCCTGACCGCTGCTGCTGGTCACGATTTGCAGACCGGAAATCTGCATGAACTGCTTTTCCAGCGGGGTGGCGACGTTGGCGGCCATCGTCTCGGGGCTGGCGCCGGGATAATTCACCTGGGCGGTGATCACCGGATAATCCACCGACGGAAGATCGTTCACGGGCAGCGATCGGTACGCCAAAACGCCGAACAGGATGCACGTCACGGTCAGCAACGTGGTCATCGCCGGCCTGCGGATGAACGGCTCGGACAAGGTCATCGCGAAGCCCCCTGCGTCGGCGGCGCGGCGGCGGGGATGATCGTCACCGGCTGGCCTGGAATCACCATCAGTTGGCCCGTTTGCACGACCACCTCGCCGGCCTTCAAGCCATTTAGCGCCACGATCTGCTCGCCCTGGCGCTGGCCCGGCGTGATGCTTCGCTGCTCCGCGGTTTTGTCCGCGTGAATCACCAGGACGAACGGTCCGACCTGCCCCACCTGCACGGCCTCGGCTGGGATCAGCTTGGCATCCTTCAGCGTGTTGAGGATCAACCGCACGTGAACGAACTGCCCGGGCCACAACTCGCGATTCTCGTTTGGCACGGTGGCGCGAAGCTTGATCGTGCCGGTTCCGTCCTGGACGGCGTTATCCAAAAATGTCACCTCGCCCACGACTTCCCGGCCCGGATTGTCCGGCGTCTGCACCAGGCACCTTCAGCGGACCCTTGGCAAGGTTCTCTCTCACCCGGTCCAGATCGTTCTCCGAAACGGTGAAATCGACGTAGATCGGCGTGATCTTCTGAATGCTCAGCAGCGTCGTCGAATCGGCGCTAACCACGTTCCCCGCGTCAACCAGCCGCTGGCCGGCCCGGCCGTCGAGGGGCGAAACAATCAACGTATTGTCCAGGTTCCACTGGGCGGTTTCGATCCCCGCCTGGGCGGCCTTGACGTTCGCGTCGGCCACCTCCACGGCATTCTTGGCGTTGTCGTAGTCCTGTTGCGAGACCGCCTTGCTCGGCAATTCGCTGGCGACGCGATCGAAATTCGTCTTGGCGTTGGAAAGCTGGGCCCGGGCCTGCTGAAGCGCCGCCTGGGCCTGGTCCAGCGCCGCCTGAAAAGGTCGGCGCTCAATCAGGAAAAGTTTTTGCCCCGCCTTCAGGTCCGTGCCATCCTCGAAATATCTTCGGACGATCTGGCCCGAATCCTGCGGGATGATGTTCACCGCTTCCGTCGCGGTTGTTTTCCCGATCTCCTCGAGATAGACCGGGACATCGGCTGTGGCGACCGGCGCGGTGGTGACGACCGGGGCGGGCATGGCGAAGCCGCCCTGGCCGCTGGCGCGATTGCAGCCGCTGAGAGCCATCGCCGCCAGGCACGTGATAGCGGCGGTTGATGCCAACATGGAGATTGCTCGAATCATCTTGCTCCTGGGGAGTCCTTCCGTTCAAGTGGTGTCCGGTGATTGTAAAGTCGCGGGACCGCCGAATTTCCAGAGGCGGCTATTTGATCCATATCGTCTTGATATTCACGAACTCGTGAATGCCGAATTGCGACAATTCCCGGCCCCAACCGCTGTTTTTGATGCCGCCGAAGGGGAGACGCGGGTCGGATTTGACTATGCCGTTGATGAAAACGCAGCCGGATTCGATTTCGCCAGCCAGCAATTTCGCGCGACCGACATCTTTCGTCCAGATGCTGGCCCCCAGGCCGTAACGGGATTGGTTGGCCAGCCGGACGGCATCTTCCGCATCAACGGCGCGGATGATCGCCGCCACCGGGCCGAATGTTTCCTCGTCGAAAGCCGCCATGCCCGGCCGAACTTCGGTCAAAACCGTCGGCTCGTAGAAGAACCCTTTTCCGGACCGGCGTCGGCCGCCGAGTCGCAGCTTGGCTCCCTGCTCGACGCTTCGACCCACCTGGCCGTGTAACGCCTCCAACAGATCGAGCCGGGCCAGCGGGCCGATTTGCGTCGTGCGGTCCATCGGATCCCCGACTTTCATCGCGGACATGGCGGAAACAATCGCCTTCTCGAACCGATCGGCGATGCGGCCCTCGACGATGAATCGCTTGGCGGCGATGCAGCTTTGGCCGTTGTTGATGCATCGCGCCTCGGCCGCCTTCGCCGCCGCCTGCTCGACGTCGGCGTCGGCAAGGACGATGAACGCATCGGAGCCGCCGAGTTCCATGACGGTTTTTTTCAGCCGCCCCCCCGCCGCCGCCGCCACCGCCGCGCCCGCGCGCTCGCTGCCCGTGAGCGTGACGGCCCGGAGGATTGGGTTATCGACCAGGCGCTGGGCCGCAGCGTTGTCGGAAATCAGCAGCGCGCCCAGCGCACCGGCGGGAAATCCCGCCTCGGCGAATGCCCGTTCGATCGCCAGCGCGCAACCCGGGACGTTCGGAGCATGCTTGAGCACCGCGACGTTCCCCGCCATCAGCGCCGGAGCGGCGAACCGAATCACCTGCCAAAGCGGGAAATTCCACGGCATGATCGCCAGGATCGGTCCCAGCGGATCGAATCGAACGTAGCTGCTGGAGGCATCCGACTCGATTCTCAGCGGTGAAAGGAACGCCTCGGCGTTTTCCGCAAAGAAATCGCAGGTCGCGGCGCATTTTTCGACTTCCGATTCGCTGGCGACAATCGTTTTGCCGACTTCGGCGGTCATCAGCTTCGCCAATTCCTCGCGCCGGCGGCGAAAAACGCCCGCCAGGCCCTTGAGCAGCGAGGCGCGCCCGCCGATGGAAACCCGGCGCCATTCGTCGAAAGCTGCGCCTGCGGCCTGCAATATCGCTTCGACCTGGCCGGCGGAATGCTCCTGATACTCAGCGATGATTTCTTCGGTTGCCGGATTCCTCGATTGCATATGTTGCCTCAGAATACATCTTATACCCGGTCCACTTTGGAGCACCGCACGTACATGCGGCGCTTCCCTTCCTTGACGCCCCTCGGCGACAGGACTACCTTCCGCCCTCCCATGCTCAAACGGACGCCGTTGTATGAATTCCATGTCGCCTGCGGGGCGAAGATGGTCGATTTCGCCGGTTGGGAAATGCCCATCATTTACCGCGGCATCGTCGAGGAACACCAGCAGACGCGCGCGAGCGGCTCGCTGTTTGACGTTTCGCACATGGGCCGAATCCACGTCAGCGGACCCGACGCCGTCCCGTTTCTCGACAAGGTGCTGACGCGAGGCATCTCGCGGCAGCCCGTCGGCCAGAGCCGTTACAGCTTGGTTTGCAATTCCGCCGGCGGCGTGCACGACGATGTCATCGTCAGCCGCAATGAAGAGCATTGGCTCATCGTCTGCAATGCCTCCAACCGGGAAAAGATCGTCAAGCATCTGGACGACAATCGCGATTCCGGCGCGTTCGACGTTCAAATCGTGGATCAGACCGAATCCACCGCCATGGTGGCCGTGCAGGGTCCGGCGGTCGTGGGATTGATCTCCGAGGCGCTGAATATCGACATCAAGTCGATGAAGCGATACAGCTTCCAAAGCAGCACCTACAGGATGAGCCGGTTCACCCTCTTTCGCAGCGGATATACCGGGGAAGACGGCGTGGAAATCATCACGTCGGCCGGCATGGCGCGGAACATGGTTCAATCCCTCGCCTGGGAGATGTCCGGCCAGGAGTCGCCCATCAAGCCCGCGGGACTGGGGGCCCGCGACACGCTCCGGCTGGAAGCGGCCATGCCGCTGTATGGACACGAACTCGGCGAGGGGATCGATCCGATCTCGGCGGGCTTGAGTTGGGCGGTGGATCTGAGCAAGGATTTCATCGGCGCCGAGCCGCTGCGCGTGATCGCCGGACGAGGGCCGGCGAGGAAGCTGGTTGGGCTCGAGTTGCAAGGCCCGCGGATCGCTCGCCAAGGCGCGGCGGTCAAGGCCGGCGCGGTTTTGGTCGGCGCGGTGACCAGCGGAACATTTTCCCCCACGCTCAAACGCAGCATCGCCATGGCTTTCGTGGATGCGGCCCATACGGCGATTGGCGCAGCGCCGGCGTCGATTTACGCATGGCAACCGCCGAAGCTAAGATTGTCACCCTGCCCTTTTACAAGAGATAAACATGCCCGTTCCACAGGATCGACGTTATCTGGAATCTCACGAGTGGCATCAACAACTCGGCGACACGGTCACGATCGGCATCACCCAGGCCGCAGCCGATGAACTCACCGACATCACCTACGTGAAGCTGCCGGCCGTCGGGGCAAAGGTCGCCGCTGCGCATCCCTTCGGCGAAATCGAATCCGTCAAGGCAACCGGCGATCTCTACAGCGGGGTCAGCGGAACCGTCGCTGCCGTGAACGCGGAGTTGAACGCCAATCCCGGACTCGTCAACACGGACCCCTTCGGCAAGGGATGGATGATCAAGGTGAAAGTGACCGATGCTGGCCAATTGGCTAAACTGCTCTCGGCCGAAGATTATTTGAAGAAGACCGGTCACTGAACATGCACCCGTCCGCCGCCGCCATCGAATTAAGCCCCTCCGACACGTTCGAGCTTCGCCATATCGGCCCCAGCGAAGCCGACCTGCGGCAGATGCTGGATGCCATCGGCGTTTCGTCCTTGGATGAATTGGTCGATCAGACGGTTCCCCGCTCGATCCGGCTCTCTTCGCCTCTGGGCATCGGGCCCGGGCGGGGCGAATTTGAAACGATCGAGGAACTGCGCTCAGTAGCGGCCAAGAACCGAATTCTGCGAACCTGCATCGGAATGGGTTATTACGACACGATCACTCCGCCGGTCATTCAGCGCAATATCCTGGAGAATCCCGGCTGGTACACGCATTACACGCCGTATCAGGCGGAGATTTCCCAGGGCCGGCTGGAGGCGCTGCTGAATTTTCAGACGATGGTCAGCGACCTGACCGCCCTGCCGCTGGCGAGCGCTTCCCTGCTCGACGAAGCCACCGCCGCGGCCGAGGCGCTGGTGATGTGCTGGCGAATCGACGAAGGCAAGCGGGCGGCATTTTTCGTCGCCGACGATTGCCATCCCCAGACCATCGCGGTCGTGGCGTCGCGGGCGCGGGCCCTGGGCGTCCAATGCGTTGTCGGGCCGGCGCAAAAAACCGATTTCTCCGCCGGGAAATTCTGCGGAATCCTGGTGCAATATCCGGCCACCGACGGCGCGGTGATCGATTATTCGGCGGTGATCCAGGCGGCCCACGCGGCCCGGACTTTGGTGGTGATGGCGGCGGATATCCTGGCCCTGACGCTGCTGAAGGCCCCGGGCGAATTTGACGCCGACATTGCCGTCGGATCGACCCAGCGATTCGGAGTTCCGCTGGGCTTCGGCGGCCCGCATGCCGCGTACCTGGCGACGCGAGTGCAATTCGTCCGCAAAATGCCGGGGCGAATCGTCGGCGTTTCCAAAGATTCCGCCGGCGCGATGGCCCTTCGCCTGGCGATCCAAACCCGCGAGCAGCACATCCGCCGCGACAAGGCCACGAGCAACATCTGCACCGCACAAGTTCTGCTGGCGGTGATGGCCGGCATGTATGCGGTGTATCACGGACCGGAGGGTCTGCGCCAAATCGCCCGGCGCGTTCACGCTCTGGCCGTCGCGCTGGCGGCGGGCTTGCGCCGCCTCGGCCACGGCGTCGCCGAGCGCCCGTTCTTCGATACGCTCCGCGTTCGCATCAACGGCCTGCCCACGGATTCCGTCCTCGCCGCCGCACTCAACGCCGGATACAACCTTCGCGATCTCGGCAGCGGCGAGATCGGGATTTCGCTCGACGAAACCACGACCCGGCGCGATGTTGAAGCGATCGTTGAATCCTTCGGCGGCGGAGCCACGCTGCGCGTCAACGTCGAGCAGTTCGCCGCCGAGGGAGCCGATATCCCGGCCAATCTCTCGCGAACCAGCGAATTTCTCACCCACCCGGTCTTCAATCGATTTCACAGCGAAACGGAAATGCTGCGATATATCTTCCGGCTCATGAGCCGGGATTTGTCGCTTGCGCAGTCGATGATCCCGCTGGGTTCATGCACGATGAAGCTGAACGGCACGAGCGAAATGCTGCCGGTGACCTGGCCGGAATTTGCCCGCTTGCATCCGTTTGCCCCGGCGGATCAGACGCGCGGGTACGCCCAGATGCTGTTGGCGCTGGAATCCGCTCTGGCGAAGATCACGGGTTTTTCGGCGGTTTCGCTTCAGCCCAACGCCGGCTCGCAAGGCGAGTACGCCGGGCTGCTGACGATTCGCGCCTATCATGAAGATCGCGGCCAGGGCGGACGGAACGTCTGCCTCATCCCCGTCTCGGCGCACGGCACGAATCCCGCCAGCGCCATCGCCGCCGGACTGCGCGTCGTTCCCGTCGCCTGCGATGAGCGCGGCAACGTCGATCTCGCCGATCTCAAGGCCAAGGCCGAGCGGCACCGCGATGAACTGGCCGCGCTGATGCTCACGTATCCTTCGACGCACGGCGTTTTCGAGGAAAGCGTCCGGGACATTTGCCGAATCGTTCACGAGAGCGGCGGGCAGGTGTATCTGGACGGGGCGAACATGAACGCGATGGTCGGCCTTTGCCGGCCCGCGGATCTCGGCGCCGATGCCTGCCATCTGAATCTCCACAAGACATTTTGCATCCCGCACGGCGGCGGGGGACCGGGCATGGGGCCGATCGCCGTCGCCTCGCACCTCGCTCCGTTTTTGCCGGGCAAGGGACCGCGCGGAATCGGCCCGATTTCCGCCGCGCCCAGCGGCAGCGCCGGCATCCTGGCGATCTCCTACGTTTACATCGCCTTGATGGGCGACGCGGGCCTGAAACATGCCACCGAATACGCGATCCTGAACGCCAATTATATGGCCAAGCGCCTCGAAGCGCATTATCCCGTCGTCTTCAAAGGGAAAAACGGCCGATGCGCGCATGAGTTCATCATTGACTGCGGGCATTTCGAGGCAACGAGCGGTGTGAAAGTGGAAGATATCGCCAAACGGCTCATGGATTACGGGTTCCACGCTCCGACGATGTCCTGGCCGGAACCGGGAACGCTGATGATCGAGCCGACGGAGAGCGAATCCAAGGTTGAACTGGACCGTTTCTGCGATGCGATGATCGCGATCCGCCAGGAGATTCGCGACATCGAGCAGGGCAAGGCCCACCGGGAGGACAACCTGCTGAAAAATTCACCGCACACCGCGGCGGCGATCGCATCGGACGATTGGCGTCATCCGTATTCCCGCGAAAAGGCCGCCTTCCCAACGCCATGGACGCGGCATTTCAAGTTCTGGCCGGCCGTCGGACGCATCGACAACCCCTACGGCGACCGCAACCTGGTCTGCGCCTGTCCGCCGGTGAGCGACTATGGCCAGTGACCCGAAGCGGCGCAGCCGGATCGTGGTGATCGTCATGGTCATCGTCGCCGTCGGCGGATCGGCGGCGCTGTCTTATTTCATGCACGCCAGCAGCGCCGAGCTTGTGCACGGCTCGATTCCGCCGACCCCAATGTCGTGAGCGACAGCCTGATCCTGCTGAAGGATCGCCGCGATCCGGAGGGACTCGGCAAGGCCGCCGACCTGGTGAAGAGCGATGACGCCGACGTGTGGACAAATGCGGCGATGTACCTGGGCGCGATGGAAAAGGGGACATCAGTTCCGTATCTGATCAAGGCAATGGGCGATGTGGAAGACGATCGCAAGAACGAAATCGTAAGTGAGTTGACGGTGATAACGGGCCAGTCGTTCGGCGGCGACGCGAAGGCCTGGCGCGATTGGTGGCTCGCTCAACATCCGGCTGGCTCCTTCCTTTTCAACGCCTCGCAGACGTTGCCCTCGGCATCGTCGCCTACGGCATCACCCGAGCATCGGGATACCGCGACGCGAGGCGCTCCTTAAGTTCTTGCGCCTGGGCGTATGAGGGTACATCGCTGGTGCGGATGACGGTGAGCGGGCCGCGAGTTGTTTTCAGCGGCGGCGATCCGGCGGCCGCGACGGCGGAAGCGGCCTTTTCGATGTCGGACAACTGTGAATACGCCCCCACCTGCACGTAGAAGCCGCGGATGCCCTGGCGGGATCGGGCGTAGGCGACGTACTGGCTGTCGGGGTAATCCTGCTGCACGCGCTGGAACGTGCGGTCGGCATCATCGAACCGGCCCAAACGCTGTTCGCAGACGCCCATGTGATAGAGGATCAGCGGCTTGTCTTGCGGATCGTCGGTTAGGCCGTAGGCCGCGTCGAATTCGCGCAGGGCTGCGGAATAGTCGTTCTGGTAAAAGCTCACGTTGCCGAGCTGGGCATGAAGACGGACGGCGACGGCGGGCCGGGGATTTTGCGACAGGCCGTTTACGTAGGAATCCCGGGCGAGGGCGAGATCGCGGACCGCATCGGCCGTGTCGGACTTGGGGCGATTTTCGATGGCGTAGCCGCGGAGATAATACGCCTCGGCCAGGTCGGTTGAATCGCCGCCGGCGATGACGGCGTCGGCGTCGCGGATCGCCGGGTCGTATTGCTTGGCCTCCAGGGCCTGTTTACCGGCGTCAAGCTGTTGTTGCGATTGGGGGTTGTCGGCGCAAGCGGCAACGAAAACCAGAAACCAGAAACCAGAATGACGAATCAAATCCGAAACCAGAATGACGAAACGGTTTCCCCTTCGGGTTTCAGTCATTCTGGTTTGATTCGTCATTCGGGTTTCGGATTTCGGATTTGGAATTCGCATCCTTGCCTCCAAGAGTTATATTACTACAAATGCTCGTCGAACCGCTGCTCGAGCACGCGACACGGACGCCCGGCGAGATTGCCCTGCACGATGAAAGCGGGCCTCGCACGTTCGAGCAACTCGCCGCCGCCGCCGCCGGCATCGCTGAACACCTCTGCGGCTTCACCACGCGATCCAACGTCGGGCTGATGCTCCCCGCCGGGGCCGGCTTTGTCGCGAGTTTCTACGGAACGCTGCTCGCTGGCAAGAGCGTGGTGCCGGTGAATTTCCTTCTCAGCGAGCGCGAGATCGCGCATATCCTCACCGACAGCGGCATCGACACGCTGGTGACGATTCCCGCGATGGCGGCAAGGATCAAGTGCCCGGGGATCAGGACGATCGATCTGCCGGAGTTGATGAAGAATCTGGCGGCGAATCCTGAAACGAGCGCGGAATTGGTGGCGGCGGCGAGATCGCGCATCCCCAGCCGCGGCCCCGACGACATGGCCGTCCTCATGTACACCAGCGGGACCAGCGGGTTACCCAAAGGCGTCATACTCACCTTCGGCAATCTGCAAAGCGATGTGGACGCTGCCATCCAGCACGCTCGCCTCGAACCCAACCATGTGTTTCTCGGCGTGATTCCGCTGTTTCACTCCTTCGGCATGACCGCGATGATGCTGGCCCCGATCCAATTGGCGGCAACGATCATCTACCTGCCGCGATTCAGCGCGGTGGCCACGCTGAACGCGATCCGCCAGCACGGCGTGTCGCTGATGTTCGCGGTGCCCAGCATGCTCGCCGCCATCGCACATCTCAAAACGGCCGGTCCGGAGGATTTCAAAACCATCTACGCGATGATCACCGGTGGCGAACCGCTTCCGGCGCGGCTGCGCGAGGCGTTCCAGCAGCGCTTTGGCGTGACGTTGTACGAGGGATATGGTCTGACCGAGACCAGCCCGGTCGTCGCCCTCAACATGCCGCATGCACATCGCGCCGGCAGCGTGGGAAAACTTCTGCCGGGCGTCGAACTCAAAATCGTGGATGACAACGACCAACCGGCGCCGCGGGGAGAAAGCGGCGAGATCTGGCTCCGTGGGCCGATGATTATGAAGGGATACCACAATCTTCCCAGGGACACCGCGGCCGCTTTGACCGCCGATCGTTTTTTCAAAACCGGCGACCTGGGAACGATCGACGCCGACGGATTTCTTTACATCACCGGGAGGAAGAAAGATCTGATCATCGTCGCGGGGGAAAAGGCCGTGCCGCGCGAGATTGAAGAGATTCTGATGGGCCATCCCGCGGTGGCGGAAACGGCCGTGGTCGGGAAGAAAGACCCCGGACGCGGGGAGCAGGTCGTGGCCTTCATCATCCTGCGCGAGGGCCAGAGCGTCGCACCCGAAATCCTGCGTGATTTCTGCCGCGAACAGGGGCTGGCGCAATGGAAGATTCCGCGCGAATTTTATTTTCCCGCCGAATTGCCGCATTCCTCCACGGGGAAGGTGCTGAAGCGGATCCTGATGGAGCAGGTGAATCGGATGGCGTAATACGCGGAGCCCCGCATGTACAAGGGGCGTTGAGGAATGCGGCGCGTACTCAAACCGCAACACGCATCATCTCATTCAGCAAATCGGGGTTCGATTCCCCGTCGCTCCATTCGACTCGCTGCGCACGCCGGGGCTGGCGTCTGTAATAGAGCTGTCTTCCTAAGCCAGAATCTTACGGAGAAAATAAGGAAGCCGAATGCGCTGGCCGCATACCCGCTTGGTTCCGATCTGGAAGGGCCGATTCGCTTGAGCTTCCCATCGCCACGCTGATTACCCGGTTGATCGCCGCCAGCCAGCGCGCATACAAGATCGTGTTGCGCGGATGACTATTCCTGAAAGAGCTGTGGGAGGCGGAGCCGGCTCGGGTGTTGCCATTGTCCGGCGATGCCGCACGAGCTTTGGCTCAGGTCAGGGTTCTTGCAGGCACAGATTTTCACCTGAATGGCAAATTCGGCGGCGATGGATTGAACGCGATCATAAATCCTGCGGCGATTCTGCACCGAGGCTGATTGCACGGAACTGTTCTCCGCCTTGATATCCATCCGCCCGGTTGTGGACATCGCTACCATGAGCTTGGCAAATTGGTCGCGGGAAAGATGTTTTCGCAGCGAAGACGTTATGGAGGGACGCAAAAACAGTACGCTGGCGGCAATGGATTTTATCCCACATCCGGCGATGGCCGCTATCAAGTCGCGCAGGCTTGCTTCATCGTCGGTGAATCCCGGAATGATCGGATCAAGGCGGACCTCGGTTTTGATTCCCTGACGAACGAGTTCAGCGATTTGCCTCAGTCGCCGATTGGCGCGGGCGGCGCCGGGTTCAAACAGCCGCCCGATTGCATCATCCAGGCAGATGAGTCCAATCTCAGCCGAGACCAACGGAGCGTGCTCGGCCAGCAGCCGCATGTGTTTCCGCGGAATCACTCCCTTGCTTAGAAACGTGACTTGGATGCCATGCTGGAACAACAGGTTCAGCACTTGATAGGCCATTTCCAAGACCTGCGGGACCGGCTGAAACAGGTCGCTCGACGGGCTGAAATAGACGGTGGCGACCGCGCTCCGCTTGCGCTGCAATTCACCGCGCAGTTTTTCCATGGTGTTGCCGTAGAGAGCGACTTTCGCCTCGCCGGGATAGTTTCGATACCCTCGGATATAGCAATAAAGGCAATCGTGAGCGCAGCCGGCGGTGAGGTTTACGGTCGAAACCTGCTGAAGGCACATCAGGGTTGACGGCGTCAACACCGGCGATTTTCGATCTACAATTTGCACTTCGATCACGGCCTTTGCTCCGATAAAGGTTGCTTTCAAATCCTCATCGTTACCAAATCCGTCGTCCCGGAAGAAACCCCTCGTTCTTGCGCTCGGAGACGCACAGTAGATTGGCGCCCTGCATTTTCACCCGGTCTGTTGCGTCAGATGCGGCGAGATTCGACAACCCGTTCGTTTTCATGTGTCGCAGGATCGCCTTGGCGTTGAAATCAACGTCCTCGATCACAACCAGATCACTCAGCGCACAAAGAGCCGCAAGAATACTCTGGCCGTCGGGCAACAGCAGTGATGCATCATCGAATCGGCGGGCAGCAAAATAAATATCGTGCCCGCTGCTGGCCGTTGGCGGCCGAGAAAGCAATTGAATACCACGGAAGTAATCGGACAGAGACAACTGAACAAATGCACGCAGCCGGCCGCGCCTGACCCGCGCATTCGATGCAACCAGAGATGATGGGCCGCCGCCTCCTTCTGCGAGGCATATATGAGGCATAAAACTCCGGTTCTTCCACGCCAGCCGCGAAACTTGACCCTTCGACAGCAACCGAATCTGATACCAATCGTAAACCGATTCAACTGAAAACTTGCTGAAGTTGTTCAGGAGTCGGCACAACAATAGGACGTGAAATCGCTGGAGGGACGTAGCGCTTCGCAAAATCCAGTCCTTCCAGTCAGCGCGTACGCAGCGCAACTCGGCCAGGGCGACCCGCAACTTTTTCTGCCGAATCAACCGCGCTGTGTTGTGTGGTTTCAGATCGACTAGGTGCCAAAATAAATCCCGGCCCTGAACGATATCGGGATGTCCTTGAACAAGTTTGTCCCAGATGCATTCCGTCAATTGACCGCTGCCTCCACCCAGATCAGCGATGGCAAGCGGCGCGTTTGGCTCTTCGGGCCGGTTCGCCCATAGGCTGCAAAGAAATGGACCAATGGCACGATCCGCAATCCAATCAGCGCGCCGGGCGGCTCGCGGATCGGTCTTTGCAACCAGTCCATGAGTGACCAACTCGATACACCGAAATGACTCGGCGCGGTCGTCAACGCGAACGGCTGGATAAACCAACAGGGCAATCCCACCGCGCGACTCAACAACAAATCGCCGGTAATAATAAAATAGATGCGGGGCCCCTGCCGAGGGATTTGACGCGCCGCCAATTATCAGCGGGACAAACTTTGGATCGTCGTAGGCTTGAGGGCATTTCAGTTTCGCAAGCAAGTAGACGGGGTTTCTGACATTTGATGTTGCCGCGACCGCGTAGCCGGCGCTTTCTTCCTCGCGTCGAATCGGAGAACATTCCAGCGAGAGGATCGCCAACAGAAGGGCACGTTCGTCATTTCCCCGGGCAACTCGTTCGATCACCGTCGCGAGAAACGAAAAGTATGCGAAACAATATCGGCTTGCCAACTCCAGACGGAATCGGCTTTCAATGTAGGCTGCTCGGCTTTCGCGCCACGCGAGACACGGATCCAAAACCGACGTATCCGCACCACATAGGAAGGGGCGCCAATACTCAGCCCAAGTAACGGACCGAATCTCTAAGCGACCGTTCCCATGGGCAATGATTTCCTTTGTCAAATCGAGCGATTTGAGTAACGTTGATATCTCGCGACAATTGTCGTTGCGTAGTTGCTTTACGGACTGTCGCGCCACCACGGAACTCACCTCTTCAATCGATCAGGTTGCTTTGGAAGCGGCAGGGCCTATGGTAACGATCTTCAAGTCAAATACCAAACACAATGCGAACACGCATCGGTTTCTTGGCGGCCTCAACGATTTGCGCCTCACATGCGTTACGCCGGTTCACCGCAACCTATTAGATCAAAAGGGGATATGATTGAGATGGCTAGGGCAATTGAAGGGGGAAGGACACGCAACTGGGTGGCAAAAAGTTCTATTGGTGTCCCGCTGGCTCCAATGAACAAGGGGGTCAAACAAGGGGGTCAAACAAGGGGGTCAGGTTCCCTTAGTTTGAAGGGGAACCTGACCCCCTTCTTTGACCCCCTTCTTGGAGCCCCCCTTCTTGGAGCCGGTGAATCGATCCGCCTGAGCCGACCGGGAGATCGAATGGCAAGCGTTAATTTCATTCAGCCGTCGGCGAAGGACCGATAACCTTTTTTGTGCAATGCTGGTGCGGAAACGCGGATTTGACCTCCTTTGGGGAGGGCTATCGCCGCTGCCAGGCGTGTGAAACGCTGGTCGCCGCGGGCGATGCGAAGGGGTTCAATCCGCGCGTAAGCAACGATTCAAAAGACCTTTACGGCAAGAACTATTGGTTCGATCATCAAACGGCGGACCTGGGCTGTCCCGACATCATTTCCAGGAGCCGCACCGACTTGGCCGAGCGGTGCATCCATTGGCTGCGGAGCCTGCTCCAGTTCAAGCTTCCCCCGGCGAAGATTCTGGAAATCGGCTGCGCTCATGGCGGATTCGTCGCGATGCTTCGCCAAGCCGGGTTTGACGCCACCGGCCTGGAGTTGAGTTCCTCGATCGTTCGCCTGGCCAGGGAAACGTTCGAGGCGCCGGTTCTGACCGGACCGATCGAAGATCAATCCCTCGAGCCCCATTCGCTGGACGCCATCGTCATGATGGACGTGCTGGAGCACTTGCCCGATCCATCGGACACGCTCGGCCGCTGCATGAATCTGCTTTCGCCCGATGGAATGCTCCTGGTTCAAACCCCGGCGTATCCCGAGGGAATGAGCATGGGGCAGCTTCGTGAGGAAAACCATCCATTCCTGCAAATGCTCGACCCGAACGAGCACCTGTTTTTGTTCAGCGGATCGGCCGTGGCCGAATTGTGCCGCCGGCTGGAGGTATCCTGCATCGAATTCATCCCGGCTATCTTCGACGGCTATGACATGTCGTTTGTCGTCAGCCGGCGCCCGCTTCGCCGGCATGATCCCAAGTCGCAGTCCGCAGCCCTCAGCCGCACGGTGAGTGGCCGATTCATTCAGGCCCTGCTCGATCTGGACGAGCGCCGGCTGAATCTGCTCGGGAAGTACCGGGAACTTCGCAAACAATCCCAGGTTGCGGCCGAATGATCGCCGCCGGCAGGGACCGATAATCTCTCACGCAGCAACGTCAATTCGGCCGATAGCGGTTAACGCCATGGATGGTTCCGCGCCCAAATTTTCCTGGACGCCTCTCCAAGCGCTCGAGGCGCGATTCTCCGCAAACGTTCGGGCGCTGGCCGGTCGCTCCGCGACCTTGGCCGAGGAGTTGAAGAATTTCGCCCCGAAACAGTCTTATTACATATTGGCGACGTCGGAGACGATCCAACTCGGGGTGGGAAACGGGCTGGGCGTGACGCCGCTGCCGCATTCGCTGCCGCCGCCCCAGGCCACGAACCTCATCCGCCAGCCTCTATCCGTCGGCCACCTGTCACCAGCCGGTCCTGATCGCCGGCGAAGACATGGGCTGGCTTTGGAACGGCATCTATCAGCTCCCGTGTCAGACCCCCGCGGTTCCGGGCCACCGGCCGCCGCTGTTTTTCCTCATCAAAGACATCGAGCGGCTGTGGGTCATCCTGCATCTGCACGATTGGCAAGGTCTGCTGGCGGACCAGCGCGTTCGGCTGTTCGTCGGCGACGGGGCCATGAATGATTTCCGCCAAAGCCTTGTCACCGACCACGCTTGCCCGTGGCCGCGGCTTTCCGTGCGAGTCGATCCAACGCTGTGGAACGGCAGTCCCACCCTCGACGAAATCCTCGAGCAGGCGACTGCAAAAACGACCGAGCAATTCCTCGGCCTCACCGAGCGGTTTCGCGTCGCATCCGCGGCGACAAGCCCCGAGGCGATCGCGTCGCATTTCGGCTCCGGCCGACCTTTGAAGGTCCTGGGAATCACCTCGCGATTCACCACGTTCCTGCAGTATTCCATGCGGGATTGGCTGGCGTCGTTCGAGCGGCTGGGGCATCGGACCCATTTGGTCATCGAGGAGCAGGACCACCATTTCTGCAACAGCATGTCCACGGCGTCGGCGAGCGCGGAGTTTGGGCCGGACCTGGTGGTCATCATCGACCACTATCGCCGGGAACTGGGCGGCATCCCGGAAACGGTCCCCGTCGTCATGTGGGTGCAGGATAGGATGCCCAACATTTACCGCCCCGAGGCCGGCCTCGCCCAACAGCGGCTCGATTACGTCATCGGCTACGGCCGCACGGAACTCGTGCAGCGCTGCGGATATCCCGCTTCGCGATTCATGCCCGCGATGGTCGGGGTCAATCCCGACCGATTCAGCGCGACGGCGCTGACCGATGCGGAGCTTTCGCCGCTGCGGTGCGACGTGTCGTTCGTCAGCCATGCCAGCATGCCCGCCGACCGGATCATCGCCGAGCAAGTGGAGCGCAACGGTTCGCCCGAAAGCCGGCGGCTGCTCCAGGACGTGTATGCTCGCCTGCGGGCGATTTACGATGCCGGCGGCTCGGTCACCGCCGGGGAAGCCCTTGATGCCATCATCCTCGATTCGCTGCGGGACAATCACCTGACCGCGGACATGAAGAGCCTGCGCGATCTCTTCGCCCACCGCGTGAACAACGCGCTGTTCCGCCATCAGGCCATTCGCTGGGTCGCCGAGATGGGCGTGGACCTGCGCCTCTACGGCAAGGGATGGGAGAACCATCCGGAATTCAAGCGATTCGCCCGCGGAGTGGCGGACAACCACTCGCAACTGCCGGCGATATACCGGGCCAGCGCGATCAATCTCCAGGTCACGCCGTTCGGCGGGGTCCATCAGCGGCTGCTCGACGGTCTGGCCGCGGGCGGGTTTTTCCTGATCCGCTCGGTCACGGCCGAGGAATTGGAAATCCTGCTGCGCGACATGTGGAACTGGCGCCAACTCCACGGAGTTGGCAGCGGCCGGGAGATGCTGGAAAAACGCGACGCGGCACTGTCGGACCTAATGCGGCGCTACGCCCAACTCGCGGCCGTCGATCCGGCCGCCGACCCCGATTACTTCTTCGCCGCAATCGAGGAATGCGCGATGATGGGATTCACGCGCACGGCCAATACGCTCTTCGATCGGCCCGAGCGGGTGACTTTCACAACGCGCGAGCAGTTGGTGAACCAGGTGAAGCATTTTTTGGCGTGTCCCGACGAGCGGCGCGAAATCGCCGCGGCGATGCGTCAGCGGGTGTTGGAAACGCATACCTACGACAAGATCACCCGGCGCATGCTCGCGTTCATGGGGCAAGACTTCGCGCAACCGCAGCGCCAGCCCGCCCATTCGCAGGCGGCTTGAGGAGGACCGACATGTCGGCGATCGTCACAACACAACCGGCCGCAAATCCGAACCGATCACGACGGCGGCCCCGCTATTTTCGGCACGGTTACGGTCAGGAGGGCGAGGACTCATCTTGGCCGAGGTTTTCGAGAACAAGCGCAATGGCTTCTACGTCAACGTGGGCGCCCATCACCCCAAGCGATTCTCCAACACGTATCATTTCTATCGTTTCCGCGGCTGGCGTGGAATCAACATCGACGCCATGCCCGGCGGCATGAAGGCATTTCACCGATCGCGGCCGAGCGACATCAACCTCGAGGCCGCCGTATCCGATTCGGCGGAGGAACTGACTTATTTCATTTTTAACGAGACGGCGCTCAACACGTTCGATCCCGATCTGGCGGCCCAGCGGAATGGGAAACAGGGTTATTACATCGTGCGGCAAATCCCCATCCGCACGCAACGGCTGGAGAAGATCCTCGAAGAATATCTGCCGGCCGGGACCAAAATTGATTTTCTCACCATCGACGTGGAGGGCTTCGATCTGAAGGTGTTGCGTTCCAATGACTTCAACCGCTTCCGGCCGACGGTCGTGCTGGTGGAGGACATCACAGTCACGAATTGGCGCCAGATCAACGATTCCGCGACCACTCAGTGCCTTCGCGCCCACGGCTACGAACCGTTTGCCAATACCATGCGAACGATCATGTACCGCTTGCCGGCGGCCAAGGAACTCCTTCCATGACGCAACCGTTGCATAGCGGCGCGGACGTGGAAAGCGTCATCCGCCTCGCCCCATCGCGCATCAACGCTCTGGTGACTACCGGCTGGTTGAATTCGATGTTCGACGGCCGGCCGATCGATGCCGCCGGAAGACCGATTCCATGGTTCACCTATCCGGCCATCGATTTTTTAGAGCCAAGGGTCCAGCGGAACTGGTCGGTCCTGGAATGGGGATGCGGGAACTCAACGCTGTGGTGGGCGGCGCGAGCCAAACGGGTAATCGGCATCGAAAACGACCCGAAGTGGCATCAGATCATCGCGGCGAAAATTCCCGCCAACGCAACCATCGTGCTGGCCGAAGACCTGGACCGTTACGCCGATCTACTGGATGTTCCCGCCGCCTGCATCGCCAAACCCGATGGCATCATCGTCTTCGATAATTCCGACCGTAAAGCGTACCGGGAAGGCCTGGAATTTCTGATGGACGGCGGCTGGAGGCGTCTCGACTTCTTCGGGCTGATTCCGTCGTATCTCTATCGCATCTGCACCTCGATCTTCTATCGCGACGAGGCGATTCTCAAAAGCCGGGTCCTGCCCTGCGATCATCTATCCTGCGTTGGCCCGACCTGTGCGCAGGTCCTGGGCGAATGAATTTCCGGTAGTAGTTCAACTTGAATTTACAGAGCCGGGGCGTGTCGCCCCGGTCCGGGCCGACACGGCCCGGCTCTGTCGGAGGTTGCAAACTCATCCACTGCCGAATTTCCCCGTTTGACCGCTTCACGCGGTGACCGCTTCACGCCGCCAAGCTTCTTTTGCCGAACTGGTCCCGCAGTTCCTTGATTTCCAGGTTGAAAAAATTCTGGTCGGCCTCGACCAGGTTCCTGATCTCCGGCGGATGCCGCAGCGGAAATTGCATCGCCTCGGTCGGCAACGCCGCGAACGGGTCCAGCTTTTTGGTGTGCGTCGCCCCGGGGCCGAATCCAATGTTGGAAACCAGATTCACTTCCGGCAGGACCGTCAAACTTCGGCATTTCCAGGCGGCATACATCCAGGCCAGGCTCCAGGCATTCAGTTTGTTCGTGTAGGTATCGTCCATCATTTTGCGGTAGTATCGATGAGCGGCCTCGCAAGGCACAAAATCCCCCGGAAAAGCAGACTCCGGATGTTCGGGCCAATCGCTCATCGCGGCATCGTAATGTTTCCACGCCCGCCGCCACGTCGCCCATCCCCAGATCTGCGTCATCACCGAAAAATAGTAGCTGTACGGCGTAAATCGCCGCCCGTGCTGCATGTTGTCCCCGCTGATCATCATCACCCGCTCGTCGTCTCGGTACACATCCAGCAACTCGCCGCAGAAGCGGAAGAACGTCGGATCCGGCAAGCAATCATCCTCGAGCAAAATGGCCTGCTCAAATTGGGAGAAAACCCAGTCGATTCCGGTGTACATCCTTCGCCGACAGCCGAGGTTTGTTTCCGAATATTCTCGCCGCACGTCGCAATTCCAATCGATTCTGTCCGTCACGCCTCGGGCGGCGTCGCAGGCGGCCCGCTCGGCCTCGCTGCGCGGACCGTCGGCAATGATCAGCAGCGTCGATGGCCGCGCACGGGCAATCTGGGCGAACACCTGCTGCGTCGGCTCGGGCCGATTGAACACGAAAAACGCGATGGGGACATCGTTGGCCATGCTTGATTCTCCTCAAGGATATTATCGGTCCTTATGCCGTCGCGGCTGCAAAGTTGCCCACGCCCGATAACTGATGCGATTGCACGCCACTAGCCGATAGACCAATGGTCTGCGGAAGCGAATTCATGGGACCAAACCGCCAACCCGACCAGCCGATTCCCTGGGCCAAACCCGCCATCGACGACGCGGAGTTGAACGAGGTCATCGCCTGCATGAAAAGCGGCTGGCTGACCAGCGGCCCGCGCGTGGCGCAATTCGAGGAGGAGATGGCCGCCCGAGTCGGGCGCGCCTTCGCCGTCGCCGTCAGCAACGGAACCGCGGCCCTGGAGGTCGCGCTGCGGGGCGCCGGCATCGGCCCCGGCGATGAGGTGATCGTTCCGGCGCTGTCATACGTCGCCACGGCATCGGCCGTCGCCATCGTCGGCGCCCAGCCCGTCTTTTGCGATATCGACCCGCGAAATCTGGGGATGGATCCCGCCAGCGCCGCCGCGTGTGTCACGCCGCGAACCGGCGCGATCCTCTGCACCGACCACGGCGGGAATCCCTGCGATTTCGCCGCCCTGCTCTCGCTCGCCGAACGCTGCCGCGTGCCGCTGATCCTCGACGGCGCCCAAAGCATCGGCGCAATGTTTGACGGCAAACCGGCGCTGGCGCACGGTCTGATCTCCACGGTCAGTTTCCATGCCGCCAAGACGATCACCACCATCGAAGGCGGAATGGCGTTCACGGACGACCCCGCTCTGGCGCGGCGGATGCGCATCATCCGATCCCAGGGCGAAGACCCCGATCGCAAATATCATCACGTCGAGTTGGGACATAATTTCCGCATGACCGAGTTGCAAGCCGCCATCGGCCTGGCGCAGCTTCAAAAGTTGGACATACTGCTGGCCAACCGGCTGCAACTGGCCCAGCAATACCAAGCCGAACTGGCGGACCTGCCCCTGCAAACGCCGGCCGGCGTGCCGGGCGGCCAGAACAGCTTTTTCCTGTTTTCGCTTCTCGTTCCCGATCGGGATCGCCTTGTCCAGCGGCTCAAGGCGCGCGGCATTGAAACGCGCGTCTGCTATCCCAGCCCGCTCTACGAGCAGCCGATCCTCAGCCAATATAAAACCGAAACGTGTCCGGTCGCCGAAAGAACCTGCCAGGCCATTCTCAATCCGCCGATGTTCTTCGGCCTGACGCGAATGCAGCAGCGGCGCATCGGCCAGGAATTGCGCGAAGCGCTGCGGCAACTGGACCGCAACGCCGCGTAGAACCGCACCGCCATGATCGTTGCCATCGACACCCACTGCATCCTTCCCGGCCAGGTCGGCGGCATCGAGAACTACACGCTCGGCCTGATCGAAGCGCTCAAATTGCCCGAATCGCCGGCGGACAAATTGCTGCTGCTCACCCGCGCGGAAAATCATGCGCTCTTTGCCCCATTCGCCGACGAGCGGACCGACGTTCTGCCGCTGGATCGGCCGAAACGGAATTGGGCCGAGTGGTCCAAAGCCGATCCGGAATCCGCCGGGCGCGCCCTGGCCGAGTTCCAGCAGCGCAAAGCCGATCTGCTCACCCAGCGCCGCGTCGATGTGATTCATTTCCCCGGGAACACGATCAATCCGCTCTGGCTGGACTTGCCGATCGTGCTGAACCTTCACGATCTCCAGCACCGGCATTTTCCCGAGCATTTCACGGCCGAGGAAATCGCCGGCCGCGAAAAATGGTGGGTGCGCTCCGCCGAGCGAGCCGATGCCCTCGTCGCCGCCAGCAATTTCGTCCGCGACGATCTGGTCGGGCAACTGCGCGTGGAGCGGGGGAAAATCTTTGTGACGCCCGACGCGTTCCAATCGACTTTCTTTGACCGACCGACGGAGAGCGAACTGGCCGACCTGCAGCGCAAATACAATCTGCCGGCGACTTTCTTTCTCTATCCCGCGGCGGCTTGGCCGCACAAGAATCATCGCCGATTGGTTCAAGCGTTCCTCATGGCGGGAATTGCCGATTCGCAACTCCTGCTGACCGGCGGCGGACAGCCCGAATCCAGCCTGCCGAAATTCATCGCCGACCTCAACGCATCGGCGCAAGTTCGCCTGCTGGGCAGAATCAGCACCGAGGAGCTTTCGGGCCTGTATCATCTGGCCGCGGCCCTGGTTTTCCCCAGCGAATTCGAGGCGTGGAGCATTCCGATCATGGAGGCGATGGCGTGCGGCTGTCCCATCGCCAGTTCCAGCGTCACCAGCCTTCCCGAGCAGCTTGGCGATGCCGGATTGCTGTTCGATCCGACCGATGTTCCAGCCATCGCCGGCATCATGCGCCGCCTGGCCGGCGACGATTCTCTCCGGCAAACGCTAGCCCGGCGCGGTCATGCCCGCGTCCTGAAATTCAGCCCACAACATTTCATTCGGTCGATTGCCAAGGCCTACGAATTTGCCATCACCGCCCATCGGGCGAAAAAGGCGGCGTGACATGTGCGACCTTTCCATCGTCATCCCCACCTGCAACCGGGCCGATCTGCTCGTGCGATGCATTTTGACTTTGTGCGATGACCTGCAATGTTCGTTTGAACTGATCGTGGTCGATGGCGCCAGCGAGGATCGCACGCCCGAGGTCCTGGCCATGGCCGGCAAATCTCTGGGCAGCCGGCTAAAGGTGATCCGCGAGCCGCGCCGCGAGGGTTTTGTGCGAGCCGCCAACAAGGGCTTTCGCGCCGCCGTGGGCCGAAACATGATCTGGCTCAACGACGACGCCCGGCCGCTGCCCGGGACCTTGGACGCCGCCGTGCGGCAGATCGATGCCGCCGATCCCGACGTTGCCTTCCTGGCAATGTTTCACCGCTATGCTTCGCCGAAGAACGTGGCGTATCACACCATCCTCGACCGCCGCGAATACCGCCTGTGCCACGTCCGCGGCACGCTCTACGCCAATTTCCCCATCGGCCGCCGCGAAACTTATCGCTCGCTCGGATATTTCGACGAACGGTTCTATTTCTACGGCGCGGATCCCGATCTGTCGCTGAAGGCGTGGCATGCGGGACTGCGGATCGAGCCGGCTTATGCCTGCTACATCGACCACCAGCAGCACCCCGACGACCGCCGCGCCCAGGACAGCTCCCTCGGCCAGGAAGACAATGAAAAGCTCTTCGCCAAGTGGGACCTTCCGGACAAGAACCCGTATCATAACGATTTTGATCCGACCCGGCCGTGCACGCTGCGCGGGTTGCGTCCCATTCAAACGCCGCAGGTGACGTTTCTGCTCTCGACGCATAATCGCCGCGCCGTGGTGCTCCGGACGCTGTCGCAATTGCGGTTTCTCCAAAGCTCGCCGGATTTTCTCGCCGAGACGATTGTTGTGGACAATGCCAGCGCCGACGGGCAGCTCGGCGCCATCGCCGCGGAGTTTCCATTCGTGCATCTGCTCAGGCAGCGCACAAATCGCGGGGCGTGCTCGAAAAACCTCGCCCTCGCCCAGGCCGCCGGCCAGTACGTCGTCTTCCTCGACGACGATTCGTATCCCGATGCCGATTCCATTCGCCGAATGCTAAAACATTTTGACGCCGATCCCCGGCTGGGAGCGGCGGTGTTCGACGTGGTCCTGCCGGATGGATCGCACGAAAGCAGCGCGTTCCCCGGCGTTTTCATCGGTTGCGGGACGGGGTTTCGGCGCCGAGCGCTGGCGGAAGCCGGCGGCCTGCCGGACGATTTCTTCATGCAGGCAGAGGAATACGATCTTTCGCTGCGTTTGCTGAGCGCCGGCTGGCGGATCGAGCGATTCGCGGACCTTTGCGTTCATCATCTCAAGACGCCGGCGGATCGCCAGCCCGCCCGCACCACACGCCTCGACGTGCGCAACAACCTGCTGGTCATCGCCCGCCGATTCCCCCGGCAATGGGTCCGCCCCTATGCCATCGACTGGATGCGCCGCTACCGCTGGATCGCCCAAACCAAGGGCTGGCGGCATCGGCTGGCGTTTTGGCGCGGATTGTTTTCCGGCTTGATGAATTCCCTGATTCCAACCCGCCGCCAGAGCGTCTCCGCCGAAGCGTTCGAGCAATTCGCGATGATCCAGGAAATTCGCTCGCGCCTGGCCCGTGCGGCGGCCGACGGCAACATCCGCTCGATCCTGCTGATCGACGTCGGCAAAAATATATTCCCATTTTGGCTTGCCGCCCGCGAGATTGGGTTGGAAATCGTCGCCGTGGCCGACGCGAAGCTCGCCCGTCCCGGCCGGCATTACCGCGGCATTCCCGTGGTCGCCGACGACATCGCCCGTTCGCTGGTCTTCGACGCCGCCGTCGTCACCAACATTTCCCCGGTCCACGGCCCGAAGCGCGCCGCGGAATGCCGATCCACGGAAAGCCGCCCGGTTCTCGACCTGTTCGAATCCCCTCAAGCACCGAATTGTCCGTCGCCGCGTGATGCATTTCGGCCTGTTGATCCTCCCCGGCCGATGAATACGATTCCAGCCGCGCTTCAAGTTCATCCCGACGGATTTGATCCTCTGTGGAGATGGCGTCAGCCGCGAATAAGTTCCGGCCACTGCGACATCCGCCCGTATCACGCCAGCACGGAAGCCGCTCTGATTTGGGTTGTCGGTTCGCGTCACCTTCAACTCCGCCCACCTGCCACGCCGGCAAGCCACTCCGACCACTGACGGGCGCGCTGCCGCCCAGGAATAGTTCTCGACGGCATAACGTCTCTGGGAACTCAGCCGCTCGAGGGTGGCTTCACGGTTGGAATCCGCTTGAGCGATGACGCGGACGACGAGGGCCGCATAATCCCTAATCAGAACATAGCGGTCGGGGTTCAGGTCGAGGAGAAATCCAAAGCCGGCGGTGGTTTCCTCCAGCGCGCCGATTTTAGTGGTGATGACCAACGTGTTGGAGGCCATCGCTTCCATGACCGCGATGCAGGAGGTTTCCGGGAAAATGCTCGGATAGGCCAGGACATCGACGTTCGCCAAGGCGCGGGCGAGTTGGGTTTGGGCAAGAGGAACGCTGTATTCGGTTCCGGGCAAAGCCCGGCACAGTTCATATAGTGGAGAGAAGATGCCCTCTGCCTCTGTTCGATGAAGCGCCATGCTCGAATAGACACGGAGGCGCGCGTCCGGGACGGCTTTTCGAATCGACGGAAAGGCGGTCAAAAGTATGTCCAGCCCCCGGAACGGCGTGCTCGTATAGGCCAGGACCGGTCCCTGCTTCCGTGTGAACCATGGGTTTGCCTCAGGTGTGTCCAGAAATGCCGGAGAGATGGCATTGCGCATGATGCGAATCTGTCGGCGCTCGATGCCGAAGGCCCGGACGTAGTCCTCCGCCTGCCAATTGGAGACCATCGCGTATCCGTTCCACGCTTTTCGTTCCTCAGGCTGCGCCAGACCGGAGACGCCCAGACCGTTGCTGATCTGATGACACCAAAGAACGATTGGCACGTTCACCGCCAGATTGCGGCGCAAGCCGTTGCCGCAAGCGCTGGCAACCACCACTACCACGTCGAAGCGGTTGAGGAATTCGCCGCTCAAATCGTTCAGGCTCACAAAGTGGACGCCGTCGCTGAGCATCGGCGCGGTAACCCCGTTGGCCACGGTTACGTCCATGCCGAGGTGCGCCAGTTCGGCGGTAAGGTAAGCGACGGCGGACTGCGTGCCGCCCAGCGGCTCGTTCAAAGGCGTACGCGTGTCGTATGCCCACCCGATCGGGTTGACAAAAGCAATTTTCATGGCCTGTCTCGAAACAGCTCCAAAGAGAGCAAAAAATGGAGTAACGCTGAAACGGGCAATTCCGGATTAGATATTGATATCGGAGAAAAAATGCAAAATCCGGGACGGCATGGCGCCGTCCCGGATTATAAAGGTGATCCAATATTTCAAACTCAGCGGTCAGTTGCTGTCCAGCTCGCTCAGCCGGGCCCGCGCGTCGATCAGCGTCGGATCGCTTGCCAGGGCCTTTTGATATTCGGCTCTGGCTTCCTGCTTGCGGCCGTCCAGAGCGTAGATGCCCGCGAGGTTGTAATGGATTTCCGCATCGCTCAGGACCGGATTCCACATGCGAATCGCTTCCTGAATTTTATGCCGCCGCGCCAGCATCAAGCCGTAATTGGTGCGGCAAGAAGCGTTCTTCGGGTCCTTCTCGATGCCCTTCTGATAAGTCGCTTCGGCCAACTTCGGCATGGTGGCTAACTCATAGCAGTAGCCGAGGTTGCCATAGCCTTCGGGGGCATTGTTGCTGATGGCGATATAGTGCTGCCAGATCGAAATCGACTTGTCGTAGTTCTTGAACTGCGCGTAGATCACGCCCAGGCGATATAGCGACGGGAGGTGCTTGGGATCGATATCCAGCGCCTTGTTGTATTGATGGATCGCGGCATCGAAATTGCCCTGCGATTCGGCCAATTGCCCGGCCGCAAAGCGCGTGTTCGCCTTCATCGGCGGGTCCTTGGCAAGCGGGAGGCTCGCCGCGTCCGGGGTCACCTTCTGGTTGTCGGCCTGAGGCGCGCCGTTGTGACTGCTGCAAGCGCCCAGGAAGAACGTGAGAAATACAAATGTGATGGCTCGTTTCATATAATCGTCCTCGGTCAGATGACGCGGCAAGTTAAGCAAGCACGCGAAGCATTGCCGGTTCTATCGGCAATTTGACACCTGCCATGAAGTGGCGCTAATGGGTTCCCCTGGCGATGCGGGTTATCGGACAAACCGAGCCGATCACGGAATCCCGCCGCAGGGCATTGCGTCGCTGGCGGAATTCGGCAGATTGAACGATTCGATTTCGAGATTCAAGTGCCACGGCAACCCTATAACCGGACGGTGCATGGGCTGGCGCTGATAACGGCGGCGGCCACCTTCCCCCTCATCTTCATGGGCGGGCTGGTCACCAGCCATCAGGCCGGAATGTCCGTCCCCGATTGGCCCAATTCCTGGGGATACAACATGTTCACCTTTCCGCCCAGCAAATGGGTCGGCGGAATTCTCTTCGAGCATACCCACCGATTGGCCGGGGTGGCCGTCGGATTGCTGACCATCGCGCTGATGATCGCGGCGTGGGCCACGGACCGCCGGCGATGGATGCGATGGACCGCCGTGGGGGTTTTCCTGGCGGTTTGCATCCAGGGCGCGATCGGCGGGCTGCGCGTCGTGCTGAGCCTTCGCGATCTGGCCATCGTTCACGGCTGCGCGGCACAACTGTTCTTCTGCTTCATCGCCGCCTTCTGCGTCATGACCTCGCGATTCTGGGCCGAAGGCCGCCATCGCCCGGCAGATCATCTGCCCGCCGTGCGGAAAGTCTTGCATCTGGCGATCGGCGCGGTGGCGATCACCCTGATCCAATTGGTCCTCGGGGCGATCATGCGCCACAGCGATGCGGGGCTGGCGATCCCCGATTTTCCCACCAGCTTCGGCCATCTCCTGCCGCCGACGAAAATCGATTCCGCCTTTCGACAGGAGGCGATCCACCGCTACGGGCTGAGCCTCGGCCTGAATCGCGTCACGCTGTTTCAAATCTGGATTCATTTCGCCCACCGCGTCGGAGCCATCGCCGTCAGCGCGGCGGTGATCGCGATGTCGGCGATGATCCTTCGGCGGCTGCGCACAGCCGGCCTTTGCCAGGCTCGGATATCTGGCGCTGTTGCTCCTGGCAACTCAGCTTACGCTTGGAATCCTGACGGTGCTGCTGCGAAAGCCGGCGGACATCGCCTCGCTTCACGTGGCCGTGGGAGCGCTGCTGCTGGTGACGAGCGGGGTCATCGCGGTGCGGGCGTACGGCGTCGTCAGCGCCTCGGGCCTTGCCGACTTAAATCAGCCCGCGGCGGCTCTTCATTATGCGGCGGCGCATGACTAGAATCACCGGTTTCGTTCCATGAACACAGCGACCCATATCTGCAACCTCTCCGTCGCGACGCCCGTCGTCGCGACGCACCTATCGCCGTGGCAGGATTTCTATGAGCTGGTCAAGCCGCGGATGAATCTTCTGGTTCTCGGCACCACAACGGTGGGATTCTCCATCGCGGCCAGGACCACGGCGGATTGGACGCGCCTGCCCAACACCCTCGTCGGAACCGCCCTGTGCGCCGCCAGCGCCGCGATTTTGAATCAATATCTCGAACGGAAATACGACGGCCTGATGCCGCGAACCGCCCACCGCCCGCTGCCGACCGGCCGAATCTCTCCCGCCCAGGCGCTGGTCTTCGGCGTGGCCGCGGGAATCCTCGGCGGACTCTACCTGCTGCTGCTGGTCAATTGGCTGACGGCGGCGCTGGGCTCGGCGACGTTGCTGAGCTACGTGCTGATTTACACGCCGCTGAAGCGACGGACCACGTTGAATACGATCGTCGGCGCCGTCTCGGGAGCCGTCCCGCCGATGATGGGATGGACCGCGGTGACCGGATCGCTCGCGGCGCCGGCCTGGGCGCTGCTCGGCATTTTGTTCGTCTGGCAAATCCCCCATTTCCTGGCCATCGCGACGATGTATCGCGACGATTATCGCCTTGGCGGATTCAAGATGCTCCCGGTGAACGATCCCACGCTGCGCTTCACCGGCAGGCAGATTCTGCTCTACGGCGCCGCGATGTTGCCGGTGAGCCTCCTTCCCGCGATGGTCGGCGTGGCCGGGGAAATTTACACCGTCTCGGCGGTGCTGCTGGGCGTGGGGTTTTTCGCTTTTTGCGTTTCCTGCGCGACCCGGCGGACGCGCACGGAGGCCCGAAAATTGTTCTTCGCGTCGATCATCTATCTGCCCGTGCTCCTGGCCGTGCTGATGTTGGATCGGATTTGATCGGAATTGCTCATCACGGAGCGCCTGGCGCAGCCTTTCGCCACAACAAAAAATGCAACCGCAGAGACGCAGAGACGCTGAGGAAAACGCTGAGAAGGAGGCATTGAACGTCTCCGCGTCCGTCTCTGACTTCGGCGAGCTCAGTCGAGCCCCGTCTCCGCGTCTCTGCGCTTGCATTTTTGCCGTGAGGACGCTGTTGGCGTTCGTCGCGATGGGATTGATCGCAGGCTGCGGCC
The DNA here is from genome assembly GCA_963783845.1 of uncultured Phycisphaerales bacterium. GTDB lineage: Bacteria > Planctomycetota > Phycisphaerae > Tepidisphaerales > Tepidisphaeraceae > PALSA-1353. The sequence goes on along the minus strand of CAWAPL010000014.1, from coordinate 97,762 downwards.
GCGGCGAGCAAGCCAGCACGCGCACCGCGGCGGCGGGCGAAGGCGTGATCCGCGGAAGAGTGACCCTGGCGGGATTTGCTCCGCTGCCAAAGCTGATTCCCGGCTCGCCGATGGTCACCGATGAATCGATCGTCATCGGACCGCAACAGGGATTGAAGAACGTGATCGTCTACCTCGAGGACGCGCCCAAGGCCACGTTTGTATTGCAGATGCCCGCCGTCTTGGATCAGATCAAATGTGTCTACGTGCCGCACGTCGTGGCGGTTCAAGCCGGGCAGACGCTGCGCCTCAAATCGAGCGACGCGCTGCTGCACAACGTGCACCTGAAATGCGCGGTGAATCCGGATGCGAACTATGGTTTTCCCGGCCCGGGACAGCGCGATATCCGCCTCGCGTTGCCCAAAGCGCCCTTTGCGGTGAAATGCGACGTTCATCCGTGGATGAGCGCCTGGATCGGCGTGTTCGACCATCCCTGGTTCGCCGTCACCGCCGACGACGGCAGCTTCACGATTGCTCGCGTTCCGCCGGGCACGTACACGCTCGTCGCCTGGCAGGAATCGCTGCCGCAGCAGCAGCAGCAAATCACCGTCAGCGACGGCGGGCAGACGGACGTGCAATTTGCCTTTCCCGCGCCATGAAATCCGAAATCGTAGAGATCGCCCATCTGAGCCACAACTACGGCCAGCGCGCGGCCCTGGTCGATCTGTCGTTGGGCGTGGGACAGGGAGAAATCTTCGGATTCCTCGGCCCCAACGGAAGCGGAAAAACCACGCTCTTTCGCATCCTTTGCACGCTCATCGCCGCGCCTCCGGCGACCGTGACGATGTTCGGTCTGGACCTGGCCCGGAACCGCGACGAAATCCGCCGGCACATCGGCGTCGTGTTCCAATCGCCCAGCCTCGATAAGCAATTGACGGCCGAGGAGAATCTTCGGCAGCAGGGACATCTGTATGGATTGCGCGGCGCCGAATTGTCGCGGCGAATCGATTCTCTGCTGCAGCGCGTGAACCTCATCGACCGGCGGCATGAGCGCGTCGAACGGTTTTCCGGCGGAATGCGGCGAAAAGTGGAACTGGCCAAGGGCATGCTCCATCAGCCGCGAGTCCTGCTTCTGGATGAGCCCAGCACGGGACTGGACCCGGCGGCCCGGATCGAGATGTGGAATTATCTCACCGAAGTCCAGCGCAGCGACGGCGTGACGATCCTACTGACGACCCATCTGATGGACGAGGCGGACCGATGCGCCGGCTGGCGATCCTGGATCGGGGCCGGCTGGCGGCGTGCGACACGCCCGCGGCGATGAAAGATCGCATCGGCGGCGACGTCATAACCCTATCCACCCATCAGCCGTCGCGGGTCGTCGAGATCATCCGCGCCAAATTCCAACTGGAGACGGAAACCGTGGACGGCGTCGTTCGGCTCGAGCGCCAGCGCGGCCATGAATTCGTCCCCCAACTCATCGAGGCCCTGCCGGGATTGATCGATTCGGTCTCCGTCGGAAAGCCCACGCTCGAGGACGTCTTCATTCACGTGACGGGGCGATTTTTTCGGGATGAGGCGGGGTCGGATGAAACGTGACCGCCCGCCGGCTGATCCGCAGCGAAAACCCCGCCCCATCGATCTCCAGCGCATTGCCGTCCATCAGCGACACCGAGTTGTGAAGGGCGTAGAAGACCTGCTTGCCCTTGCGGCGATTGGCGATCAGGTTGCTCACGCGCAGCAGCCCAAGATGATGGCTCACGGTCGGCTGCGGGAGTTGAAGTTCTTTGCACATGGAACTGACGTTGCGCTCCCCCTTGGCCAGCGACAGCAGGATGTTCAGGCGAGTCTTATCGGATAGAAGGCGAAGGAGGGAAGCCAGATGCTCCAATTCCTGATCCAGCGCCGAGGCATCCAAAAGCGGCATACGAAGCTCCTGCACGGATTAACGGGAGGCACAACGGCTGGTTGCAATCATATTACCCGCAAACCATGCATTTCAAACAGGGGAAAAGATTGACCGAAACCCGGAATTCCGGGCCGGTATAATGGCTGCGCCTCCATCCTGGAGCGAATACGATGTGGAGACGCCTCATATTTGCCGCCGCCGTGCTCGCATGCGTCGGCCCGCTCCGAGCCGATCCGGCAACGGAGACGCGGCCAACGACGCGGCCGGTCATCGGTTCATTTCCGGCCGTGTACACCGACAAAATTGCCACGACGCCCCACTTCTATCAGCGGGACCGCGCTGGGGTCTGACGATTGCCGGCGAAAACTATTGCGTTCCGACTTCCATTTCAGATTCGATGGTTTACTTCGCCAACAATGGATTTGAGCGATTGCTGCCGGCTGACAACCCGGACCAATACCTGGCCCAGGCGGAACTGATCAACAAGCTGGCCTCCAGCGGTTACATGGCCACGAACCCCGACACCGGCACCACCCCCGGCGAGGCGCTGCACGGTATCCGCCGGTACGTCGAGGAAAACGGATATGCCTGTGAGCGGCTGGAATATGCCGGCTGGCGCGTGCTGCCCAAACAACTTCGCAACTCCGCCGTCGCTTCCCATCCGGACCTGGACTGGATCAAGACCTGCGTGGCAGACCCCAACGGCACCGCGTGGCTGGAGATCGGATTCTATGTGCACGGCGACTCGCCGGGCGTGTGGAAGCGGATGCAGGGACATTCCGTGGTGGTCGTGGGATACGGAACCGACGGAGCACGCTTGGACGGGCATATCCTCATAGTGGATAACCCGGCGGTCGGCCCGCAGGTGCCGGCCGACCGAGCCGCGGGCAAAAAATGGCGGCCGATCACCCTGGCCGATCAGGCCATCACGCTCACGCCGGCCGGACCGCTGAAGTTGCTCTTGAAGAATGCCAAGGCGCCGCGTGACGTGGATGGGTTGTTCCAGATTTCCGGACCGGGAGCGCCGTTTTCGCACGAAAAATACGACGCCGCGTTTCTCGACGGCGCGATCGTGTTGATTGTCGGACAGAATCCCTGATCCGCCGCGGCGACATTCCCGTGCCTTACGGCATTTTCACCATGCCTTCGCGGCTTGCCGACTTCAGTCGGCAAGAACCTGCCGTAAAACGTCTTCAAAGCCCGCCACAAGCGGATTGAAGACGCTGCGGTTCGCGGCCCCCGGTTCGCGGCGTCAGCTTGACGCTGTTTTGTCGTCACCTAGAATGGGCAGGAGTTTCCCGGGGCGATGGTCTAACGGGATGACGGCTGAATCGCATTCAGCAAATCGGGGTTCGATTCCCCGTCGCTCCATGACTTTTCCTGGCACTGCGAGTCACGTTCTGACTCTGTTTTTCCGAGCGATTCTGAATGGTCCGATAAATCTACTTCCGTGTCAGCTTGTGCCACGGAATGACCCGAAAAGCCCAACTTTTGCATACATTCGTTTTGAGAATTTTTACCCCGTTTGCCAAGGGGCAATCCGTCCGTGCCCGTGGCTGCAATTCTGGCGCGTTCAGATTCGGGATGACCCGTGGACGGGAGCCGGTCCACAGCGCCTTGCAAATCGTGCAATCCGGCGTGCGTGTACACGTTCAGGGTTAGGTCCGCCTTGGAGTGCCGGGCAAGCTCTTGCACGACCTTGATCCGCTCCCCCGCCATCGCCAGCGTGGTAATGAACGTGTGCCGAAGGGCATGAAAGTCGGCAACGCCGTCAGACGTGGCATATTCGATACCAGCGGCTTTCAAATCCACCTTGAGCATCTTGGCCGTATTGCCGCTGCCCGGCATGGCAAACACCGGCTCATCGGCGGGCTTGTCAGACAGCCACGGGCGCAATGCGTCGGCAAGGCGGTGAGCGATTGGCTGAATAACGGCGCAATAACCGGGTGGCGCGAATGCGTAAAAACGCAACGCGGGCTTGCCGCAATCTCCACTCCCATTAAGCCGCCCCCCCCGGATCGCCGATGCCCCGCTGGGGAGGTTTGCCGTGAAACTCAAATATCTATGGCGGTTCGCCCTCTTGGTCTGTGTTGCGTCTTTTGCCGTTCTCTTTGGCGTGTTTGCATGGCCGACTCAGTACCGTCACGACCACATAAAACTGATGAATGTCGATTTACCCGTCCGAATCGACCGCTTTACTGGCAAGACGGAGATTCTTTATCAAGACGGATGGCGCAACTCTAACCCGCCGGTTGAACCGCTGCCGCCCGCCGAATTGGCGAAGCTCGATTGTGCCTCGCGTTTTGACGGCGACCGCCTGTCCTGCGATATCTACAATGGGAGTCGCTACACGTTGAAAGAAATCGTCGTGCATATTCACGACGACCTTAAGTTGGTATCTTCCGGCACAGGAAATTTGCCGAACGACCTGGTGCCTGTTTCCGGCGGGGTGCCCAACGACTTGAGGCCTGCCCCCGGCGGGTTGCCGGACGACTTGAGGCCCGCCCCTGATGGCCCGTCAGCCAACGCGCCCACACCTGCCATTGACCGCGACTACCGTCTATGCGGCGATAGAATTGAGTCGTTTACGGTGGGATCATTCAGCGCTTCCGCGGGTTTTGCCCCGGCGGGGCGAAATTGGTCGTGGCACATCAAATCAGCGTCCGGCGTGAAGGAATGATCCGGATGAACCGCCGATGGTTTTTGTGTGACTCATCGCATCGCCGGAATGGCTGTTTTTGAACGGCTACGCAACCTGCTGCGCCCGCTCCTGAATGGCGGGGTCCGCGTCTCCCGTGGAGTGCAAATCGTAATAGGTTTGAAGATTGAGCCACAGTTCGGGACCAGTGTCAAAAGCCAGTCCGATTTCCTTGGCGGTCTGTGCGGTGATTGCCTTTTTCCCGTTGATGATTTCGTTCACGGCCTGCGCGGGCCGGCCGATGATTGCGGCAAACTGCGCTTGTGTCCATCCGCGCTCGGCAAGCTCGTCGCGCAGATATTCGCCGGGGTGAAAAACTTCGGCGGGTTTGAAACGCATCTTCATGGCTTTACCTTTCAATGATAGTCTTCGATGCTCACAACCACCACGGTCTTGTTGCCGGCGTTCTCGATTCCCACAATTAGCCGCCACTGGTCATTCAGCCGCATGGACCGTTGCCGGCTTCGCTTCCCTTTCAGCTTTTCGTAGTGCAGCGACTTCATCGCGTACAATGCTCTTTCGTCCACGGCGCTGCGGAGTACGGGCATTTTCCTGCGAAACGCCTTTACAAGATCAGGACCGAACCCGGCTGTGTAGCCCGGTTCAATCTCAAGCCTTTGCAGCTTTTTATCGGCGAACCGGACGTTCACGATTACATCCTATCACCCTGTGGGTGAATGTCAACTGGTTTCCCCCCCCCAGATGCGCTACCGCCGAATCGCCGCCAGAAACGCGAGCTTGGCGGCTTCCGGCAGCGCAGTCCCATAACTCAATCAGCCGTTGCAAATCATTGCTCTTGCCGGGGTTTTTGCATGCATTCGAGGGGGGTGACAGCGGTTTTCGCTCGGCAGCTACAGGCGATGACGGCTGAATCGCATTCAGCAAATCGGGGTTCGATTCCCCGTCGCTCCATTTTTCCCGCTACCGCGGGAAAAATAGAGCAGTGGAACAGTAGAACAGTGGATCAATAGAGCGAAGAAAATACAGAAGAACAAGGCGCCGTTCCTGGCCAACGGCCCCCACTGCGGTCTACTGCTCAACTGTTCTACTGCTCTTCTTCTTTTCGGCCCCCCAATGGCCTTCATGTTCGAGAATCTTCAGGTCTAACAGAAACCGTGACATTCCCATTGCAACCGGACACCCTGTTTCCGCCGCCTAGCAACCGGCGGCCCCCCCCGCTACAATCCCCGATTCACAAACGACGGGGATCGTCTCCGCGTTTGCTTTTTTCGCGAGGATGAGCTGAGGTTTGCCATGGCTGATGAACAAGCCGGAGAGGCTTTGCCCGCCGCCGGAGAGACTTTACCCGCCGCTGCGGGGGCTGCGCCTTCCGCTACGGAGACTTTGCCGGCTGCCGCGGGCGCCGCTGTCGAGGAACCGAGTCCGTATCAGATCAAGATCGAGGACTCCGGCCCCGCCACCAAGAAGGTGTTCGTCGAAGTTCCACAGGAACTGATCGCCAGCAAGCTGGAGGAGCAGTTCAAGCAGCTTCGGCGCGAGGCGGCGCTGCCGGGCTTCAGGCCGGGACATGCGCCGCAGAAGCTCGTTGAAAAACGATTCCACAACGACGTGCGCGACCAGGTGCGGCGGAACGTCATCAGCGAAAGCTACGAGCAGGCGGTTTCGACGCATGCGCTGAACGTGATCGGCGAGCCGCAGTTTGACAATCCCGACGACATCAAGCTGCCGGAGACGGGGAGCCTGACCTATTCCTTCGAGGTTGAGGTCCAGCCGGACTTTCAGTTGCCGACGCTGGAGGGTCTTGCGGTCAAGAAGCCGAAGGTGGAGGTGACCGAAGAGCACCTCGATCAGGCGATGCTCAATCTGCGCCAGCAGCAGGGCGCGCTGGTGCCGGTGGAGGATCGCGGCGTGGAACCGGGCGACTATCTGGTGGCCGACGTTCATTTCAAGGTCGATGGCGCCGAAGTGGTGCATCACCACGATACGCAGGTGATCGCCAAGCCCGGCCGATTCGCCGGGATTCAGATCGACGATTTGGACGTGTTGCTCCAGGGCCAGAAGCCCGGAGAAAAACGCGAATTCGTGGTGGCGGCGCCGGAGTCGCATCCGGATGAAAAGCTGCGCGGCAAGCAGGTGACGGTCGAGGTCGCGCTGAAGGACATCAAGAAGATGGAGCTGGCTGAGATCAATCAGCCGTTCCTCGACGGGCTGGGCTTTGAGAACGAAGCGGAACTGCGGGAAGCCCTTCGCGAGCAGATGCTGCAGCGCGTGGCCTATGACGTGCAGCAATCCATGCGCGACCAGATCAACAGTTTTCTGCTTCAGAACGTGTACATCGATCTGCCCAGCAAGCTGTCGGATAAGCAGGGGGACCGGGTGCTGCAGCGGCGGCGGATCGAGCTGCTGATGCGCGGCGTGCCGGAGGACCAGGCGGATGCGCAGATCGAACACCTTCGCCCTCGCGTGAAAGAGGAAGCGATCCGCGACTTGAAGCTATTTTTCATCCTGCAGAAAATCGCGACCCAGCAGAACGTGGACGTGAGCGAGGCGGAATTGAACGGCCGCGTCGCGACGCTGGCGGCGCAGTCCGGTCACCGCCCGGAAAAGCTCAAGCAGGAAATGACCGCCGATAGATCGCTGATGAGCCTGTACGTCCAGATGCGCGAGCAGAAGGCGCTGGACAAGATCCTGGAAACCGCCAAGATCGAGGAAGTGGACGTTCCTTTGCCCAAGTCAACGCCGGACCAACCCTAATCGGCGGCGGTGGTTTTAGAGACTGTTGTTCAGCCATGTCCAAGATCAACGCCCCGCGCGGCACCGCCGATACGCTTCCCGCCGAGAGCTGGAAATGGCAGGCGGTTGAGGCCATCGCCCGCGAGGTTGCCGGGCTTTATCATTACGCGGAAATCCGCACGCCGATTTACGAGTACAGCGAATTGTTCCACCGCGGCGTGGGCGAGACCACGGATATCGTCAGCAAGGAAACGTTCACCTTCGCGGACCGGGGCAGTGATTCGATCACGCTCCGCCCCGAGGGAACGGCCGGGGTCGTCCGCGCGGTGATCGAGAACAACCTGGTCGCGCAGGAGGGTTCGCGGCAGAAGGTTTTTTACATCGGCCCCAATTTTCGCTACGAGCGCCCGCAAAAAGGCCGGCTCCGCCAGCATCACCAGTTCGGCGTCGAAGCGTTTGGCATCGCCGAGCCGGAACAGGATGTCGAGTGCATCCTCCTGCAAATGGACTTTTATCGCCGCTGCGGATTGAAGGACGTTGAAATGCACCTTAACAGCCTGGGCGATGCCGAAAGCAAACAGCAGTTCGCGGAGCATGTTGTCGCATCCCTGACGCCACACAAAACTTCGCTCAGCGAGGATTCGCAGCGAAGGCTTTCCACGAATCCCCTTCGCATTCTGGACAGCAAGGACCCCCGCGACCGCGAGTTGACCGGAAAAATATTTGGGCTTGCATTTTTGTCCCCGAGCAGCCGAGCGCATCTGGATCATGTGCAAAAGCTGCTCGATGCGGCGAAAGTTGTGTACAGGGTCGATGAAAAGCTGGTCCGCGGCTTCGATTATTACACGGGCACGCTGTGGGAAGTCACCACGTCGGGACTCGGCTCGCAAAATGCAATCGGCGGCGGGGGACGATACGACAATCTGGTCGAACGCCTCGGCGGCCGGCCGACGCCGGGGGTCGGGTTCGGCGTCGGGATCGAGCGACTGCTGATTGCCCTGGAGGCGCAGAATGTGGCCCTGCCCGATCCGCGCCAGCCGCTGGTGTGGCTCGTCGCCAATGGCCAGAAGGCGAAGGACGCGGCGTGGAGTCTTCTGGCGGATTTGCGCACCGCGGGAATCGCGGCCGATATGGACCTGGGCAATCGTTCCATGAAGGCCCAATTCAAGATCGCCGATCGCGAATCGGCGAAATTCTGCCTCATCCTCGGCGACGACGAATTGGCCCGCGGGGAGGCGACATTGAAAAATCTCTCCACCGGCGAGCAATCGGCAACACCCAAGACAGAAATCATTTCGCGGGTAAAATCATTGCTTCCGTGATGGGTTGGATCGGACTACCGAATGGACTCGGTAAAGCATCTCAATTACGCTCCCAAGCCGCCCGCGGCCGAGCTACATCTGCGAAGAGCGTATCGCCTGGTCATCGTGGCCGGCTTGGCCGCCGCGGTGTTTCTTTGGGCCCCGGGAATCATTCGCTGGGCGACGGTGCTGTACTGGCAACACCGCTGCCTGACATACGACGCGCCGGAAAACCATCGCATCTATGACTGCGATCTGACGAGCGGGCACGAGTTTTATCGCGAGGTCAACCCAAATCAGGCGGCGTACGAAGCGCTGTTCTCTCCCAGGGCGGGGATCGGCTGGACGATGCCCGCGATATTCCTGCACGAAATGCGCCAGCCGGATGGTCAGCCTCGCCTGGTCATCATCGACGTGCCGCGGTTTGCGAGGCCGAAAGCGGATCACGCTGAGATTTACAATTTGCAAGCCGAGACGCTGGTCCCCACCGCTTTTCTCTCCCAGCCGAAATCCTCCGGGCTTCTGGTCCTGCCGGTGGATATTCCAGCCGATTCCCGGCGAGTGAAGTTCTTTGAAGGGCATCTCGATGTCCATAATCCATCGCATCTGACGTTCGATTTCGAGATCGACGGTGTGCGGCACACCTGCGATTGCTGGCTGAATAACGGCGGGCAATTGATTGTTGCGCGGCGGCCGTAAGATTCCCCCCCCGAAATGATCGAAACAAATCGCGTTCTCTTTAATCCTCTCCGCATTTCATCTGTGTCCATCGGTCTTCATCTGTGGCAAACATGCATTTCTCTGCGTCATGCGCAGTGGGTCTGCATTTTCTTGCTTGAATGGGCATTCCACAACTACGGTTGCAGAATTGGCCAGGGTGCGGTGGTGACGAAACCCCCGTTTTTGATATCGCCGCGCGGGGTTTCGTTACCGTTACCGGGGGGTTGCGAGCGAAATTCGCATCGGTCGGCCATTTTGTCGCTATTCGAACCGGACAGGGATAGCGGCCGGATCGATAAAAATGAACCTCCCTCTATATATATGGCCGGGAGGTGAAGGTTTTGGGGGCGTTTTTGTGCCGGCGTGGGGAAGAAATGGAAATATTTGACCGGGCCCCTTCGTCTCCGGAGGCCCGTGTTCGCGTGTGAATGGTCGTTTCCCTTCAGTTACTCCCGGCTTCAAATTACTTAAGTCGCATTGTTTTTGAGCCAGTCATCAACAAAGCCAAGGGATAAAATAAAGAGGGGATAAAATAAAGAGGGATAAAATAAAGAGGATAAAATAAAGATAAAATAAAGAGGACGCGATTCGTTTTGACTTTGCCGCGGGCCCTTTAGCATTGCCGGCATGTCGCGGCAGGGTTGCGGCCGGCCAAGGGGTTGAATCGCGTCCTCTTTAATTCGCTTTCTCACAATCCATCGCATCTGAATGAAATAAAGAGGAATGAAATAAAGAATGAAATAAAGGATAAAATAAAGAGGACGCGATTCGTTTTGACTCTTGCCGCGGGTCCTTTGGCATTGCCGGCATGTCGCGGCAGGGTTGCGGCCGGCCAAGGAATCGAATCGCGTCCTCTTTATTTCATTCTCTTTAATTCGCTTTCTCACAATCCATCGCATCTGAATGAAATAAAGAGGAATGAAATAAAGAATGAAATAAAGGATAAAATAAAGAGGACGCGATTCGTTTTGACTCTTGCCGCGGGTCCTTTGGCATTGCCGGCATGTCGCGGCAGGGTTGCGGCCGGCCAAGGAATCGAATCGCGTCCTCTTTATTTCATTAAGGAATCGAATCGCGTCCTCTTTATTTCATTTCTCTTTATTTCATTTCGCGGCAGGGTTGCGGCCGGCCAAGGGGTTGGATAAAATAAAGAGGATAAAATAAAGAGGACGCGATTCGTTTTGACTTTGCCGCGGGTCCTTTGGCATTGCCGGCATGTCGCGGCAGGGTTGCGGCCGGCCAAGGGGTTGAATCGCGTCCTCTTTAATTCGCTTTCTCACAATCCATCGCATCTGACGTTTGATTTCGAGATCGACGGCCGGCGGCGTGCCTGCGATTGCTGGTTGAATAATGGCGGGCAATTGACCGTTGCGCGGCGGCCGTGAGGGAAAGCGCGTCGCAAGCGACGCGGCTAAACTACGGCACCGCGCCCATGGTTTCGGGGGAAATCTCTTCCAGCGGGCTTATGGGAAATTCCGTCAGGGCCGGACCCAGGCGGGCGATGGATTTGGGTCCGACGGCGGAGATCAGCATGCAGGCTCCGAGCAGTGCGAAGGGGAGGAAATAGCTGGATTGCAGGTCGGCGGCGGCGAGCCGATCGGTCCATGCTCCCATGGCCCAGGGACCGAGGGCGCCGAATGTTCCGGCGATGAGCAGGAATAATCCGACGACCCTTCCGCGCACGTTGGGCACAACGCGCTCGAGCGTGGCCGAGTCGCTGACGGCGTAGCTGGCCAGTTGCATCGTCTGAAATGCGCAGAGGATGATCAGCGCTCGCGCAGGTGCCACAGGGGCGTGGTGGCGGCGAGCAGGCCGCCGACGATCAGGATTACGCTCAGGCCCGGCAATCGGCGGCGACGCGGGGTGAAGTAAACCGCCAGCGGTGAGACGATCATGCTGGGCAACATCATGGTTCCGACGAACAGGCCGGCCTCGGCGGTGCTCAGGCCGAAGACGTTCTTGACGTAAATCGCGGCCAGGGACAAACCGGCGACGCCGGCGAAATCGCGGAACATGAGGATCATGGCGATGTGCCGCACTTTGCGGGTCAGCGCGGGGTCCATCGGGCGCGGTTTGCTGGGCGCGGGGAAGGCCGGGGCTTCGCTGGCCAGGAGTAGGAAGATAATCGCCACGACAACGCCGGCGACGGCCATTTCCACGCAGGGTTTTTGCCACTGGGCGACGTTCCAGAGATGCCAGGTGGCGGAGGCGGCTCGCCAACCGGCGATCTGCGGGCCGAAGAAAAAGCCCAGGCCTGAGCCGGTGCTGAGAAGGCCGATCGCCATGCCCGGGGATTTGGGATAATGCGAGGTGGTGAAGGCCAGTGCGGCGGGATGGAAGATGGTGCCGAACAATCCGGCGGCCATGGCCAGCACGAGGATGACGGGATATTGGCGGGAGAATCCGATGCCGAGGATGGCGGCGGCGTTTCCCAGCAGGCCGACGGCCAGGAGCGTCTTTCGGCTGAAGCGGTCGGCGGCGATTCCCCCGGCCCAACTGCCGAGGTTGTAGGTCGCGCCGTAGAGGGTGACGATGAGGGTGGCGGCGCCGACGCCGGGAAGTTTCAGGTCCGCGGCGATCCGGAAATAGAGCGGGACGAGCATGGATCCGTAGGCGTGCGTGAAGCCGTGCAGGATCGTGCACAAGCCGAGGGTCAGATGGCTTCGGGCCGATGAACTTCGCGAGGGCATTATTCTTGCCTCAACGCGTCGAGAAATGCCTCGCCATACATCTTGATCTTGTACGGCCCCATGCCTTTGACCCCGGCGAGGGCGGCGACATCCCGCGGCTTGCGGAGGGCAAGTTGCTTGAGGGTCGAATCGTGGCAGACGACAAAAGCGGGGAGATTGCCTTCGCGCGCGATCCGAGCGCGAAGCTGGCGGAGTCTCTCGAAGACCGATTGCGCTTCGTCGCTGAGGGAATCGTCGCTATGGAACGGTTCAACGCGGCGCGTTGCGGCTGGACGCTCGAGATGCGTGGGAAGCAGATCGGCAAGTGCGGCCGGGGGCGGCTGCTGGCCGCGCATGACCGCGATGCCGGGGGCGGTGAGTTCGACGACGGGCCGGAATTTCACGCCGTCCGGATCGCGCTGGCGAGCCAGGCCCGACTCCACAACGCGATGCAGCATGGCGACGATGCGCTTGCTGGAATGGGCGCGAAGCAGCCCGAAGGTGGGAAGCCGATCCAGGCTCCATTTCTGCGTGCGCTCGCTTTCCGATCCGGCCAGAACGTCGGCGACGACGCCGACGCCGAATTTCCCGCGGCAACGGGCGATCGCGGAAAGAATCTGGCGCACCAGCGTCACCACCTCATCGGCAAGGATCACGATCGGCCCCTGCGCCTTGGCCGGGTCATGGCCTTTGCGGCAAACGTCGCAGGCGCAATCGGCCACCCGCGTTTCGTCGCCGAAATAATCCAGGATCATCTGCCGGCGGCAACGGTGGGTGGTGGCATACTGGACCATCAGATCGAGCTTCTGGCGGGCGTGATCCTTGCGCTTTTGGAGCAAGTCGGGATCGGCCTGGGGATTTTCTTCGCCGAGCTTGTCGATGAAGAACTCCTGAATAAAGCGGTCCTGATAACTGAAGAGGATGATGCATCGAGCGGGCTGGCCGTCGCGGCCGGCGCGGCCGGCTTCCTGGTAATAGGCTTCCAACGTCCCGGTCAGGTTGTAATGGGCGACCAGGCGCGTGTCCGGTTTGTTGATCCCCATGCCGAAGGCGTTGGTGGCGACGGCAATCGCGCCGGAGGTCTGCATGAATCGCTCCTGATTGGCGGTGCGCGAAGCGGCGTCCAATCCGGCGTGATAGGGCACGAGCGATCGGCCCGGCAGGGCGCGCGGCAGGATGGCGCAGAGGCGATCGACCGCCTTGCGGGTCGCGCAGTAGACGATTGCGCTGCCGGGCTCCTGCTTCAGGAGATCGATCAGCATCGCATCCTTTTCCGCAACGCGGTTGATCCGGCGGGATTCGTACAAAAGCCCCGGGCGGTCGAAACCCGTCACCACGACGCTCGGCTCGCGCAGGCCGAGCTGGGCGATGATGTCGGCGCGAACGTCCTCGGTGGCGGTGGCGGTCAACGCAATCGCCGCTGGATCGCCCAATTTCTTCCGCGCTTCGCCGAGCCGGGAATATTCCGGGCGAAAGTCGTGGCCCCATTGGCTGATGCAGTGGGCTTCATCGACGGCGAGGAGCTTTGGACGGAGCCGCTCGAGCGTTGGCTGAAAATGCGGCGCCAGCAGCCGCTCCGGGGCGATGTAAAGCAAACCTTCGAATCCATCGTTCAGCTCGGCCATCACTTCGCGCTGGATGGCTGGAGGCAGGGAACTATTGAGCAGGGCGGCGGGGATTCCCTCGTCGCGGAGTTGCTGGACCTGATCTTCCATCAGGGAAATCAGCGGCGAAATCACCATGGTCAATCCGCCGTCCACCATCGCGGGGAGTTGGAAGCACAAACTTTTTCCGGCCCCGGTGGGCATGACGCACAGCACGTCGCGGCCGTTCAGAACGTCTTCGATGACCTCGCGCTGCGACGGGCGGAAATCGTCCAGGCCGAAGAGGTCTTGAAGTTGTTGACGGAGGTCGGGCATGGGGAACGATTATATCGTTGGGAGCGAAGGGGGCGAGGCATTATGGCACGATTGACTAAGCGATTTGCCGCTTTGCTACAATGTCCTTTGAATGTTTTGGATAGCAGACTTGAGCGGCGGCAGGTCATGTTCGATGATTCGCCAAACGATATCCAAATCGACGTTGAGGTAATCGTGAACAACGCGATTCCGGAACTTCGCGATGTCGGGCCAGGGAACTGACGGGTTGGCGTTTTTGATGGCTTCCGATAGCCGCTGGGCGGATTCGGACAGAATTTGAAGGTTCCGCAGGATTGCGTCCTGGATCGTACAATTAGAGCGAAAGACGGCTTCGCCTCCTCGGATGTCTTCTTCTATTCGTCCAAGGCATTACAAAATGTGCTTCACGTAAACCTTGTCCCGATTCAAAGGGAAACCGCCTCCCTCAACACTTCGTCGCGGATCAATTCGTCCAGTTCCTTTTCAGTGGCAACATCGACTTTGCTGCCGAGCAGGTCCGTCGAGATCGGAAATCAACCCACCGGGCCACCAAGGGGTGAGGGGGCCGATAATGTTGACGAGAAAATCTGCGTCGCTGCCCTTTTTGGCGTCGCCTCGAGCACGCGAGCCGAACACACGGACGTTACCCGCGCCGTGGGCGGCGGCGATTTTGAGAATGGCCGCGCGATTTTGCGAAATCAGTCGGTCCATAGAGACAATTATTATACTATGTGACGCGGGAATGCGGCAGACTTCGATCTATTCCCGCGCCGCTTCCCCCGCCCATTGCTCGAACTTCTTGAGCGCTTGGCCGGTCACCGATCTTGGCGTATCGCGCATCGCGTCTCTTAAAATCGCGGCGGTGATTTCGCCTTCCACGCCGGAGGCCACGCTGCTGAGAAACGGAACCGTCGCGGCGCGATCGCAAATATACTTGATGTCGGCTCCGCTGTAGCCATCCAGGGCAGCGGCAAGTTGATCGTGGTCCACGTCGGCGGCGATCGGGCGGTGGCCCAGATATATCCGCAAAATCTTTCGGCGCACCTCCAGGTCGGGCAGCGGAATGTAGACTCGCTCGTCGAAACGCCCCGGACGCAGCACCGCCGGATCGAGTTGCCACGGAACGTTGGTGGCGCCCATGAAGAGGATGGGTTGGCCGCTTTTCTTGTCGAAGCCTTCCATGCCCTGAAGGATTTGGGGAACCACGCGCTGCATGACGCTGGACCCTTCGTCGCGCCGCGCCGGGACCAGGGCCTCGATCTCGTCGATGAAGATGATGCTGCGTTTTTCGGAAGCGGCCGCGTCGAAAAGCTTCTTGACGTTTTGCTCGGCCTCGCCGACCCATTTGCTGAGAATGTCGGCTGGGGAAATGCGAAAGAAAGCGGCGTCGATCTCGCCGGCGGTGGCCTTGGCGAGCATGGTTTTGCCGGTGCCCGGCGGGCCGTAAAGCAGCACCCCCCCGCCGGGGCGGATGCCGAATCTCGCCGCCAGGTCGGCGTGCTCGAATGGGTAGATCATCTTCATGCGGATGTCCTGCTTCACGTCCTCCAGGCCGGCCACATCGTCGAATCGAATCCCCGGCCTTTCCTTCACGAGCCAGTCATTTGCCGATGCGCCACCTTCGGCTTCGCCGGTGGATTCGCGCGGAGGGGCGGATTGTTTGCGATTCTCGGTCTTGGCCTTGTCGCAATCGCGAGCCAATTCCAGCAGCCGGGCGGCGGTTTGGCGGCGGGCCTCGCGCAGTTCCTCGCCCTGGGCTTCGCCGGCGAGCGTGACCATGGCTCGGGCGGCCTCGAGCAGATAAATCCGGGCGGCGTCCCATTGCCCGGCCCGGCGGGCGTCCAATCCCTTCTGCCGATAACGCTCGAATGTGTCACGGGAAACGGACATGCCGCGGATTTTACTCAAATTGAGCGATTTCGCATTCACCGCATAAGAAATGAATCGCGGAGGACTTCGAGAGATGTGCAATCCGCTTTGAGCAGCTCAACCGGCGACGGCCTCAAAGACACGCCCAACTTTACGCAGATACGCCACATCACCTGCTTCAGCGTGTTTAGCGACCTCATCTAAAAATTGCGCGGCGGAGGGTTCAAGACAGGCTTCCGATGGATCGTCGGCGGGATAGACTACTTCTACCTCCACCTCAACGGCATAGCGGCCACGCTGTACCCATCGTTTGCGCTTTTCGCGTCTGTCCGCTCGCCGAATCGAATCAAAAATTGTTCCCACGCGCTACCTTCCCACGGCTAAAAATGGACGCCGGTCCTCCGTTCGGCCCAATGGGCATTGGGCATGGTTACGATTTCGATCCAGCTCGCCGCCTAGCTTTGAAATCGTTGATCAACCCATTGGTCGAAGAGTCGTGACTGGAAATCTCGCCCGGTTTTTGCAGTTCCGGCAAGATGGCCTTGGCCAATTGTTTGCCAAGCTCCACGCCCCATTGATCGAAGCTGTTGATGTTCCAGATGATTCCCTGGGTGAAGATTTTGTGCTCGTACAGGGCGATCAGCGAGCCGAGCGTTTTGGGCGTGAGCTTTTGAAAGAGGATGCTGTTGGTTGGTTTGTTGCCGGCGAAGAGTTTGTGCGGGACCAGCTTGTCCTGCTGGGGACCGGTGATTCCCTGCGTGGTCAATTCCGCCCGGACTTCGGATTCGGTCTTGCCCCGCATGAGGGCTTCGGTCTGGGCGAAGAAATTGGAGAGGAGAATCGCGTGGTGCTCGCCGAGGGGATTTTGAGTTTCTACGGATGCGAGGAAATCGGCGGGGATGAGCTTCGTGCCCTGGTGGATCAATTGGTAGAAGGCGTGCTGACCGTTGGTGCCCGGCTCGCCCCAGATGACCGCTCCGGTTGAATAATCGACGGATTGTCCATCGCGCGTCGTGCTTTTGCCGTTGGATTCCATGTCGCCCTGCTGAAAGTACGCCGGGAAACGATGCAAATATTGGTCGTACGGGAGGATCGCCTCGGTCTGTGCGCCGAAGAAATTGTTGTACCAGATTCCGAGCAGGCCGAGGATCACGGGAAGATTTTTCTCCAGCGGAGCGGTGCAGAAATGCTCGTCCATCTCGAACGCGCCGGTGAGAAGCTGCTCGAAATTGTCCATGCCGATGGCGACGGCGATGGAGAGGCCGATGGCCGACCAGAGCGAATATCGCCCGCCGACCCAATCCCAGAATTCGAACATATTCTGCTTATCGATGCCGAATTGGGTGACTTCCTTTTCGTTGGTGGAGAGTGCGACGAAATGCCTGGCGACGGCGGCGGGATTCTTGGCGGATGCGAGAAACCAATCCCGGGCCGTCTGGGCGTTGGTCAGCGTTTCCTGCGTGGTGAAGGTTTTCGACGCGATGATGAAACAGCGATGTCTCGGGCTTGAGGATTTTGAACTTCTCGGCGATGTCGGTTCCATCGACGTTGGAAACGAAATGGGCGCGCAGGCCGGGCTTGGAATAATGCTTGAGGGCCTCGGTGGCCATGACCGGGCCGAGGTCTGATCCGCCGATGCCGATGTTCACGACATCGGTGATCGCCTGTCCGGTGTATCCCTTCCACCGTCCGGATCGGATGGCGTCGGAGAACTGCCGCATGTGGGCGAGGACGGCGTTCACGCCGGGCATGACATCGTGCCCATCAACGAGGATGGGTCGATTGGCCCGATTGCGGAGGGCGACGTGGAGAACGGCCCGGTCTTCGGTGATATTGATCTTGTCGCCGCGGAACATGCGGTCGCGCCAATCTTCGATCTTGGCCTGCCGGGCCAGATCGATCAGAAGTCGAAGGGTTTCATCGGTAATGCGGTTTTTGGAAAAGTCCAGCAGAATATCGCCGAAGCGAAGCGAGAATTTTTCAAAGCGTTTTGGATCCCCGGCAAACAGATCGCGCATGTGGACGGAGGAAATCTTCTGGTAATGCGATGCAAGCGCCTTATATGCGGAGGATTGGATGAGTGAAGTCATGGTTTTACGTTACCGGCGGTAGGAACATCCGGCAATGGCGGGGCAATCGGCGGTCACGGGGAGATATTCAAGGTTTCGCTTCCTGCGATGGTTGGGAGACGAGGGGTGTTTGTGGATCGAACCCGGCGACCTGCGGTCGCCCGCTAAATATAGCGCTGCTGTCAGATTCGCCGGGCCAGGAGAAACGTCCGGTCGTCCGTCACCGGCGAGACGCCGCGGATTTGATCCAGGGATTGGGAGAGTTGCTCGCTTAGATTCGACAGCGGCGCGTCGGGGTTGGCGGCGTAGAGGGCGGCGATCTGCGATTTGACCCCTTCAACGTTGAGCATCTTGCCGCTGGAGTCCTGCATCTCGCTCAGGCCGTCGGTGTAGAGAAAGAGAAGCTCGCTCGGCTCGAGTTGGGCGAAGTCGATCAGGGGCGAGGTGGGGAGAACGCCTAGCGGGGTATTGTGGCCCCAGGCGAGTTCGCGAACTTCGCCGGCTCGGTCGATGATTAACATCGGCGGATGACCGGCATTGAGGCATTGGACGCGCCCGGTCTTTGGATCGAACAGCACGGCCAGCACCGTCAGATAACTCTGGCGATCCATGGATTCGATGAGCAAACGGTTCAGGCTCTGGGCCAACTCGGACAACGACAGCCCTCCGCTGACGGCGTCGGCGACGATGCCGTGAACGCCGGTGGCGATCATGGCGGCGGGCAGGCCTTTTCCGGAAACGTCGGCGACGATGAGGAAAACGCGGCCGTCGGGCGCGGGCAGAACGTTCGCGTAATCTCCGCCGATCCAGAGGCACGGCTCGAATCCGATGGCGATTTCCAATCCCGGCGCGGTGGGATTCTTGGGAACCAGGGACATCTGTATTTTTCGCGCCTTTTGCAGCTCGTGCTGGAGCGCGGCGTTGTCCTGCGTGGTCTTGCGGGCTTCGATCTGAAGCTCGGCCTTCTTGTATTGCTCGGCGGCGAGGGCGACCAGCGCCAACCAGTCGAGCGTTCCGCAATTGTGAGGGACGGTCGCGTAGAGGATGTCCGCGGCGGTGGGATCGATGCGCAGGGGGCAGGCGATGATAGCGGTCACGCCGCGCTCAGCATCCGAAAAATGGACCGTCAGCCCGCTGGAGACGGCGCCGCCGGCGACGATGGGCTGCCCGCCGGCAACGGCCGCCTCGACAACGGCGCGGGAAATCCCCGGCGGCTGCGGATGACCGTCGCGAAGCTGATGCGGGCACAAAAGCTGCGGAGATTGCGTTGCCCCGCTGCGCGAAGTCCGCAGAACGACGGCGGAATTGCAACTCATATCGCGGCCGACGAGGGTTTGGCACACCTCGATCAATCGTTGGCGCGGATCGGAAAGCTCCAGGAGACGCTGGTTGAGCGCATTGACTTTGGCCAGATGAGCGGCATTCAGCCGCGGCGCCGGCGACGAGGCGAGCGTATGAAAGTCAGTGGCATCCGGATCTTCCACCGACCAGAGCGTGGTTTGAAGATCATGCTCGGGCACGTCGTCGGCGCCGGGCGAGAGAATGCGAAGCTGGAACTGGCCGATCTCGATGACATCGTCCTTGCCGAGGGCGTGTTCGGTGACCAGCTCGCCGTTGACGCGCGTGCCGTTTCGGCTGGCGAGGTCGCGGATGATCCATCGGCCGATTTCATCGCGAAGGAGCTGGGCGTGCTTGCGCGAGACGCGCGAACTGTCGAGTTGGATGTCGGCCTCGGGCAGCCGGCCGACGCCCAGCGGCGAAGCGGTCAGCTCGTAGCGCGTGCTCTGGCCGAGCGGGGAGGTGACTTCCAGCACCAGCGGCGAGGAATCTGGCGGCGCGTCCGGCATGAGAGCGGAATGATAAGGCGAACGGGCGCTTTGATAAACGAAAAAAGCCGGTATCGTCATGGGGATGAAATCGCACACGGAATATCTGACGTTTAATTTGCCGGTTCGGATGGGGTTCGAGCGGATCACGCCGCAGATCGAGCGGATCGTGTCGGCCTCGGGAATCAAGGAGGGATTGGTGCTGGTCAATGCCATGCACATCACCGCCAGCGTTTTTATCAACGATGATGAAACCGGGCTGCACGAGGATTACAAGAAATGGCTGGAAAAGCTGGCCCCGTTTGACGCCTCGGCCAAGACGTATCAGCACAATCGCACGGGGGAGGACAATGCCGATGCGCACATGAAGAGGCAAATCATGGGCCGGGAAGTGGTGGTGGCGATCACGAAGGGAAAGCTGGATTTCGGGCCGTGGGAGCAGATTTTTTACGGCGAATTCGACGGGCGGCGGGCGAAGCGCGTGCTGGTGAAGGTGATCGGGGAATGAAGGCTGTCCGCGCGTTAGCGCGCTTCGCACCATTCTC
Source organism: uncultured Phycisphaerales bacterium (assembly GCA_963783845.1). Taxonomy (GTDB): domain Bacteria; phylum Planctomycetota; class Phycisphaerae; order Tepidisphaerales; family Tepidisphaeraceae; genus PALSA-1353. The sequence continues at coordinate 77,585 of CAWAPL010000014.1, read as the reverse complement.
GCCACATCGTGCGATAGGCCTCCTCGATGTCCTTTGCGAATTGTGCGGCATCCATCAGCGGAGAGCTTGCCATGCGCGGGCGTAATTCCGATCTGAGGCGTGTGAGCCGGTCTGGGTCGCGGGCCAGGTCCGCGGCGATCTGGACGTAGTGGTCGGCGGTGGCGGCCACCAGTTCCGGCAGGCCGACGTTTGACAGGATGGAGAGGCCGGATCGGCCGACGGCTGTTTGCCCCGCCAGGCTCACGACGGGCACGCCCATCCACAGCGCGTCACAGGTCGTCGTCCCGCCGCCGCAGGGAAAGGGGTCGAGGGCGATGTCGATGTCGTTGTATGACTGGAGGTATTGCTCGACCGGCCTGTGACCGACGAAGATCAGGCGCTGGGGATCGATTCCGTCATCGGCGAGTGAATCGCGAAGCTGTTGTTGGTGATCGCCTTCCTTGGCGTGGAGGATCAGCCGGGAGCCCGGCACGGTTTGCAACAACCGTCGCCATGCCTCGATCGTCGGCGAGGTCACCTTGCAGAAGTTGTTGAGGCATGTAAAGGTGACGTGTCCGGCGGCGATTGCCGGCGGCGCGGATTGCGGGGGCGCGGCGTACGGCTCGTAACACCAATAGGTTTTGGGCAGCCGAATCGATTTCTCGCAGTAGTTCCGGTCCCCTTCGCCCGGCGGATCGAGGTAGGGATCGGTCAGGCGATAGTCGATTGCGTCCAGGCCGGTTGTCGAACAGTAGGCGAGATAGGTCACTTGCACGGGGGCGGGCTTGCGGGCGAAGGCGAGCAGGCGGTTGTGGGCCATGTGCATCGTCAGATCGACCAGAATGTCGATGCGGTCCTGGCGAACCAGGCTGGCGAGTTCATCATGGGACAGGCTGCCGGTGGATCGCCAGACGTTGGCTCGACTGCGAAGGCGCTGGGTAACGGCGTCGGAGACCGGCGCATCGGAGTAGCAGAACAGCTCGACCGCATCAGGGTTGTGATGATCGAAAAGCGGCAGGAGAAATCGGCCGACCGGATGATTGCGGAAGTCGGGCGACACGTAGCCGATGCGAATACGCCGCTGGGGCGAGGGATCGTTGGGGTGTCCGGCGGCGTCCTGGCGGAGATGGCTGGCGTGGCGAAGGTCCCACTGGCGGTGCTCCCGAAGGATTGCGGCCGCGTCGTAGCCGGGATGATTATGCAGGGCGTAGACCTTGTTGCTGTGAATGGAAGCATCGTCGGGCCTGAGGGCGAGGGCGCGGTCGTAGCAGACGATCGCTTCATCGAGCTTTGCCTGTTCCCTCAGGACGTTGGCCAGGTTGTTGAGGGCATCGGCGAGGTCGGGCCTGATTTGCAGGGCCCTGGTGTATTCCGCCGCGGCGTCCGTCAGCTTGCCCTGCTGGCGGAAAACCAGGCCGAGGGTGTTGTAGCTTTCGGCATGATGGGGATCGAGTTCGATGGCCCTGCGGAGGGCGGCGACGGCTTGGTCGAGTTTCCCCTGCTGGCGCAGGGCCCTGCCGAGGTTGTGGTGCGCCTCGACGAGGTCAGGCCTGATCTGGATGGCTTTGGAAAAGGAGGCGACGGCGGCGTCGAGATCGCCGCGGCGCTGAAGGGCGATGGCAAGGTTGAGATGGTAGGCCGCATCATTCGGCTGTAGGGCGATGGCCTGGCGGATCAACTCGATGGCCGCGTCGTTTCGGCCGAGTTGAAAGGCGACAAGCCCAAGCCGATGAAGCGCATCGGCTTGGTTGGGATCCTGCGCCAGCACGCGGCGATAGATGGCCTCCGCCTCGGCCAAGCGCCCGGCTTTGTGGTGCTGCAATGCCAGTTCGATGGCGTCTTTGATCGAGAGTTGAGCCATGCCGTAGATGGGCAATATCCGGCGCGGGCTGATCCCTGACAAGAGATGGCAACGAGTCGCCCATCGCGAACCTGTCGCCGCGACGCGAGTCGCAAGTCAGGCGCGATTCCCAGTCCGTTGGGACAACGCCTCGGCCACTTGTGTGATGACGCTCTCCCAATCCCCCCGCGAATCCTGGCGGAATAATCGCATTGTCGGATACCACGGGCTGTCCTCGCGATCCAGCAGCCAGCAAAAATGCGGCACAAACTGAAGCATCACCCACACCGGCCTTCCCAATGCCCCGGCCAAATGCGGCACGGACGTGTCCGTGGTGATGATCAGGTCCATCAACGACATCACCGCCGCCGTGTCGGCAAAGTCCTTCAGCTCCGGGCCGAGATCGACCCATTCCAATCCCGCCGGCGGATGTTTCGCCTGCTCCCCCGCCGGACCTTTTTGGAGGCTATAAAACTTCACGCCTCGGGCGGCTGCCAATGGGGCCAACTGTTGCAGGTTCAGCGATCGCGTTCGATCCGCCTTGAACCGAGGATTGCCCGCCCACGCCAAGCCGACCCTCAATCGCCCGCCGGCGGCGCCGAGCGTTCGATTCCAGGCCTCAACCAGCGCCGGCTCGGGACTCAGATACGGCACGGTCTTGGGAATGTTGTCCAACGTCGTCCCGAAAACCCGCGGCAGACTTAGCAGCGGGCAGTGCAGATCAAAGGCCGGCAGGGGTTGGCCTCGGACCGCGATTTGGCAACTCCCGGCAATTGCCCGGAAGAGCCGCTGGAGTTCGGCCGGACATTCAACGATGATTCTCCCGCCCCGCTGGGCTACCAGCGGCAAGTAGCGAATATATTGAATGGCATCCCCAAAGCCCTGCTCGGCGTGGAGCAGAATGGTGCGCGTTTCCAATGGGCCGCCGTCCCACTGTGGTTGAGTGAAGTTTCGCGGAGGGGAAGTGAAATCCTTGCATCTCCATCGCCATTCATTCTCTTCCCAACCCTGTTGAAAATCGCCCCGCGTCAGCAGCGATATCGAAAGATTCCTGTGGGCCTCGGGAAAATTGGACCAGAGGGCAATGGCCCGTCGATAGGCGGCGATGGCCTCGTCGAGCTGCCCTCTGTCTTTCAGGGCATTGCCGAGATTGTCGTGGGCTTCGGCGAAGTTGGGCCTGAGGGCAACGGCCCGGCAACAAGCGGCGATGGCCTCATCGAGTTGTCCCTGATCTGCCAGGGCAATGCCGAGATTGCTGTGGGCTTCGGGAAACTTGGGGTTTAGCGCGATGGCGCGGCGATAAGCGGCGATGGCCTCATCCAGTTGCCCTTTTTCTTTCAGGGCATTGCCGAGATTGCTGTGGGCTTGGGGAATATTGGGATTGAGGGCGATGGCCCGGCGACAGGCGGCGATGGCCTCGTCGAGTTGTCCGCTGTCTTTCAGAGCATTGCCGAGGTTGCCGTGGGCTTCGGGAAAGTTGGGGTCAAGAACGATCGCCCGGCGACAGGCGGCGATCGCCTCATCGAGCTGTCCTTTCTCTTTCAGGGCATTGCCGAGATTGCTGTAGGCTCCGGCGTAGTTGGGCCGGAGGGCGATGGCCCGGCGACAGGCGGCGATCGCGTCATCGAGTTGCCCTTTGTCTTTCAGCGCATTGCCGAGATTGTTGTGGGCTTCGGCGTAGTCGGGCCGGAGGGCGATGGCCTGGCGATAGGCGGCGACCGCCTCATCGAGTTGTCCCTTATCTCTCAGCGCATTGCCGAGACCGTTGTGGGCTTCGGGAAGGTCGGGTCTGAGGGTGATGGCTTGGCGATAGGCGGCGACGGCCTCATCAAGTTGTCCTCTGTCGTGCAAGGCGATGCCGAGATTGTAGTGAGCTTCGGGAAAGCTCGGCCGGAGGGCGATCGCCTGGCGATAGGCGGCGATGGCCTCATCGAGCCGTCCTCCGTCTTTCAGGGCATTGCCGAGATTGCAGTGGGCATCGGCATGCTCCGGCTGCTGCGCCAGGACCTGCCGGAAAAGCCGCTCGGCTTCGAGCAATCGCCCGGCCTGGTGATGCCGCAACGCCAGATCGAAGGCGTCTTTGATCGTGAGTTGAGCCATGCCGAAGATGGGCAATATCCGGTGCGGCCTGCTGGTTGACAAGAGACAGCAACGAGTCGCTTAGCGCCGACCGGATTCCCTCCGTGGGGGTGTCGGAATTTGACGCGTGGCCCGGTTTGGTATCCAATCCCGGCCCTATGGCCAAGGCTCGGGCTATCGTGAAGCGCCGCAAGGCGGTGCGGAACATCCGCAAAATCACCAAGACGATGCAGATGATCGCGACGGCGAAATTCCAGAAATCGCTGAAGCGGGCCGTCGGCACCAAGGCGTATTCAAACAAGGTGCGCGAGTTGGCGGCGGAAGTGGCGCGAAACGTCGGGGATGTTTCGCATCCGCTGCTTCGGCGCCCCGGCCCAGACGACTCGAGCGGGACCGTCGCCCTGCTGGTCATTACCAGCAACCGCGGGCTTGCCGGCGCTTACAACGGCAGCGTTCTGCGCATGAGCGCGCATTTCATCGCGGAACAGCAGCGGCAGAGGAAGAAGGTCGAACTGTTCGTCGCCGGCAAGAAAGGGGCCAGCTATTTCAATTTCCAGAGACGGCCGATCGCGCAGCGCTACGATCTGGGGGACGCGCCGAAATTCGCGGCCGCGGAAAACATCGCCAACACGTTCATTGAGAAATTCACGGCCGGGCAATGCGACGCGGTGTATGTCGCGTATATGAATTTCCTCAGCGCCGGCGTTCAGAAGCCGAACGTGGTGACGCTTTTGCCGCTGGCCGGCGACGAGGCGCAGCCCAAGCCGGGGGAACCCGCGCCGGCTTTGGCGGCGGCGGTTTACGAGTTCATTCCCGATGCCAAGACCCTGCTCGACGAGTTGTTGCCGCTGACGGTAAAGACGGCGATTTTCCAGGCGTTTTTGGATGCGACGACCAGCGAGCACGTGGCCCGAATGGTGTCGATGAAGAGCGCCACCGACAACGCCGACAAGATGGTCAAGTCGTTGACGATGCAATACAACCGGGCGCGGCAGAGCCAGATCACGACCGAACTGTCGGAAATCATGGGCGGGGTCGAGGCGATGAAGGGATAGAAGCAGTTCTCTCCGCCGCACGCAGGCTCGCCAGGCGGCCATCGGTTTCCCGGAATTCCCATCAGGCGTTTTTCTGTTCGGCTTCGGCGGCGGCGCCGTCGGCGGGTTCCGGCTCGGGAAGACGGAAGCGGGCGCGGTACGAGGTGGGCGTCATTCCGACCAGGCTTCGGAAAACCTGGGACAACTGCTTGGCCTCGGAAAATCCGGATCGGCGGGCGATGATGGGCATCGGCAAATCCGTGCTGCACAAGAGCTGCTTGGCGAGATCGACGCGGACGCGGCGGATTTCTTCCAGCGGGCTGCGCCCGAGGACGCGGCGGAATTTCCGCTCCAACGATCGCCGCTGCACGGGCAGAGCCAGCAGCAACTCGCGCACGCCGATCCATTCCCCCGCGTGGGCCAGGATGAAGCGCAGGGCGCTGGCGACATCGGGATCGCGGACGGAAACGTTGTCGGTCGATCCGCCGGAATCACGCTGGAAACATTCACCTGGCGGCGCTTATCGACGAGCCTCTTCTGGGCAAGAAGCGCGGCCAGAAGATCGGCGGCGTCGAAACCGACGCGCTCGGCGGGGAGGGCAACGCTGCTGAGCGACGGCGTGGCCAGGCCGCACGTCACGGGATCGTTGCCGCAGCCCAGGACCGCGACGTTGCTGGGAACGCGGATGGAAGCGGCGCGACAGGCATCGATGACCGACCGGCCGAGGGCATCGTTCATGGCAAAGATTCCGACCGGTTTGGAAAGCGTGTCGATCCATTGCCCGAGATTTTGAAAGCCGTCGGCGTCGAAGGATTCGCAAGCCTGATAGGACTCGATCTTGGCAAAGCCGTCCACGCCGAGGCGGTCGCAAAATCCGCTGAATCGGGCATCGGAATCGGTCCGGCCGGGTAATCCCACAAAGGCGAAGTTGCGCATGCGTCGTTCGAGGAAGTGGCTGGCGGCGATGCCGCCGATCATTTTGTCGTCGCAGGCCACGCATGGGAGTTCCGGGTCATCCAGGGCGGACGAGACGCTGACGCAGGGGACGGCGAAGGACTTGAAGAAACTCGCCTGGCTAGCGGACTCGACCAGGGCGATGATTCCACCCCGTTCCTCCTGCAACCACTGGGACGTCCCTTCGTGCAGGGTTCCATGTCCATCCAATATGGCGTGACTGAGAATCCAGTTGGTCGTGGCGGCGTAGCGAATGACGCCCTGTATAACGCCGCGACCGAATTCCAGGTCGGCGGGAACGACCAGCAAGATATGTAAAGACTTCCTCATTCGGGTTCGTCCCTTTGGCGAGAAACGAGAATCTACACAGTTTCAGGCCAGGGGGCAAATGAAAAGTCGCAAATTGCGACGCGCATGGCGCTAATGTCGCTATAGGAAAGATGTGCAAGCGGCATTGCGGACCACAATAGTTTACCTAGACATCTCATATTAACTTTTTTGAGGATCGGCACTTGATCTGGTGCGCTGTGACGCGAACCTGCGATCCCTTTATCGCAAGTCATGCGCGGAATTGCCGCCAGTTGATGCCCAGCTTGCGCACTGCGCGAGCGGAGCGTATGCGGATTGATAGCCAGGGCCTTGGCGGCACCGAACGGACCTTCGACCCGGCCTTGCGAGGCCTGTAGCGCCGCTTCGATTTGGCGGGTGGCCATTCCGTCCAGCGTGAGTAGCGGCGATTGGTTCGCAGGCGGAACGGATGCCGGAATCGATGTCGCGGGCAAAGGCTTGGGCTGCCCGCCGCCCAGCGCCTTGGCGACTTCCAGCGTTCGACCGCCGCCCAGGATCGCCGCACGCTCGATCACCGACGCCAATTCCCGCACGTTCCCAGGCCAGTTGTACACCGTCAGGATGCGCATCTCCTCCGGGCTGGGCAACACCGGAGGCAGGCCGAGCCGTTTGGCCGCCTTGAGCGCGAAGTGCGTGGCCAGCGAGGGAATGTCCTGCACGCGGTCTCGCAACGGGGGCAGATGGATGGGGAAGACGCTGATGCGATACCACAAATCTTCGCGGAACAGGCGTTGTCCCGCCATGGCATGCAGGTCGGAGTGCGTGGCCGCCACAACCCGCACGTTCACCGTCAGCGTCGTTTGTCCGCCGACGCGTTCGAACGTGCCATCCTGCAGCACGCGCAGGAGCCTCACCTGCGCCGCCAGCGGCAATTCCCCGATCTCGTCCAGGAACAACGTGCCGCCGTCGGCCCTCTCGAACCATCCCTTGCGCGTGGCGGTGGCGCCGGTGAAACTGCCGCGCTCGTGTCCGAACAATTCCGAATCGACCAGCTCCGGCGGGATGGCGCCGCAGTTCACGCGGATCAACGGCCCCTGCGACCGTTTCGAGCCGGCATGGATGGCGCGGGCCACGACTTCCTTGCCCGTTCCCGTTTCCCCCAGGATCAGCACCGGCGCTTCGGAGCGAGCCACCAACTGCACGCGCTCCATCACGCTGGCCAGGCCCGCCTCGGCGCCGACGATCGTGTCGCTGACGGTCTTGCGGCCCAACCGCGTGAGCAGCGCGGTTCTCCGCTTCCGCCGCCTCGCGCAGCGTCTTCAGCCTCGCGAAGGCGGTAATCGTTGTGCAGGCCCGCGGCAAACGGCTCGGCGAGCTTGCGCACGATCGCCGCCTGCTGGGCCGTGAACCTACCGCCGTCACTTCTGACCAGCACGATCGCTCCAGGGTGCGGCTCGCTATCTTCGTTTTGCTCGGCGTCCAGGCTCAGCCCCGCCACCAGCAGATCGCGGGACTCATCGCAGGCGGGCAGAAGCGGCTCAAGCTCGAACCTTCGCACCGCATCCCACCCGTGCGCGACCTGCCCGCGCCGGCACCAACTCGCCAGTGCCGCAATGACTTCCGGCCCCGGATTGGGGCGCCCCACGGGTGCGCTCGATTCCATCGCCGGTGCGCAGGCCGCCGTCTCCATCCGCCCGCCCGGCACGTCCAGCCGCCGCAGCAACACCAGCCCGGCTCCAAGCTGCTTCCGCACACTCGGCATGAGGCAACGCACGGCCTCGGAAAGCTCCAGGTGACAACCGATTTCCCGCCAAGTCATGAGTAGAAGCGACATGGTATTTCCATGTATTATAACAGAAAATCCGTCAAATCAACGGATATTCCGTGTCCCATGCTGGGGCAGTCTCCGTTTCCATGCCGAAATCCCGTTTTCGCGGCCGCCAACGCCGTTTCGGTTCTCGGCCCACCCTTTGCTTTGGGTGGGAGCGAGAGGAGATTTCACATGATTTCACGCATCACCATCCGCGGCGGCCACGGCAAGGCCGGTCATCCCGAGCCGGTCCAGCAACTTGAGTTTCACATGGGCGACATCATCAGCATCGTCGGCCCAACAGGCTCGGGAAAGACGACGCTCATCAACGACATCGCTCTCTTCGCCGACGGGCAGACCCCAAGCCGGCGCACCATCCTGCTGGACGGCGAGCTTCCCCCGGCAGAGTTCCGCGAGAACCCCGCGCGTAACCCCGTCGCCATCATCACCCAACACACGAATTTTCTTTCCGACCTGCCGGTGGCGGAGTTCCTCTCGATCCATGCCGGCATCCGCCACTCCGACCCCTCCAAAACGGCGGACCTCTCGGCTCAGACCGTGGCGTTCGCAAATGAACTGACCGGCGAACCGATCGCCGAGACCTCGCGCATGACCGAACTTTCCGGCGGTCAGACCCGCGCCATGCTCATCGCCGACGCCGTGATCATCGGCAACGCTCCCATCATCCTGCTGGACGAGATCGAGAACGCGGGCATCCACCGCTCCCGCGCGCTTCAGCTTCTACGCCAATACCGAAAAATCTTTCTCTTCGTCACGCACGATCCGTATATCGCGCTGCTTTCCGACACCCGCGTGGTCATGTCCGGCGGCATGATGATGAAGGTCATGCGCCTCAGCGACCAGGAACGACAACTCTCCGCCAAGGTGCATCGCCTCGACGATGCGCTGGCGGGCCTGCGCAACAAGATCCGTTTGGGGGAGGAACTCGTTGCCAGCGAACTGGAGGCATTGGTATGAAACTCGTCATCTGTGCCGGGCCCGCCACCACGGGCAAGACGTTCGTCCTCCGTCACCTGATCCGCTCCCTGCGCGCCGACGAGCAGCACGTGGCGTTCCTCAAGCTCGACGTGCAGTACGCCGTTGAGGACGTTGAACTGCACGATGAGTTCGGCATTCCGACCAAGAAGGTCTACTCCGGCGAGCTTTGCCCGGACCATTGCAGCGTCATGGTGCTTGGCGACGCGCTGCGATGGGCTCGGGAAGCGGAAGTGGACGTGCTGCTGGTGGAAACCGCGGGATTGTGTCTTCGCTGCTCGCCGTACGTCGATGGCGGCCTGGGAATCGTGGTGCTGGAAGCCACCAGCGGCATGAACCTGCCGCGGAAGATCGGACCCATGCTAAGCCTGGCTGATATCGCCGTGGTGACCAAGATCGACCTGGTGTCGCAGGCCGAGCGCGAAGTGTTCCGCGCCCGCATTATCGATGCCGCACCCGCCGTTCGCGTTCGCGAAGTGGATGGCCTGCGCGGGATCGGCATCGATCCGCTGTTCCAGGCGATTCAGTCATTCCCCGACACGCCGCAACGTCTTCAGCTTCGCGGCAATCCCCCCGTGGGCACCTGCACGATCTGTGTGGGCAAGAAGGATATCGGCTGGCAGGCGCATTTCGGAGTCGTACGGCCGCTGGAAAATCAGGTCTTTTATCGAGGGGAGTGATCCATCATGGAACCGCGCCGCATCTACTTTGACAACGCCGCCACCACCCCGCTCGACCCGCGCGTGCTGGAACCGATGACCGCCGCTTTTGCACAAATGTTTGGCAATCCCTCCAGCCTCCATGCCGATGGACGGCGCGCTCGCGAGGCCGTCGACCTGGCCCGCGAGCGCGTCGCCACCCTGCTGGGGGCCAAGCCGGCCGAAATCTGCTTCACCAGCGGCGGCACCGAATCAAACAACCTCGCGATCCAAGGTGTCGTTGGCTCTGTTTCCACCGGCGACTGTCATCTGATTACCACCGCCATCGAGCATCCGTCGATCCTGGAAGTGTGCCGTGGCTTCAGCCCGCAACGGGTTCAAGTGACGCGCCTGCCGGTTGGCGAGGATGGCATCCTCGACCCCGATGACCTGCGCCGCGCGATCACGCCCGAAACCCGCCTGATCTCCATCATGGCCGCGAACAATGTTGTCGGAACGCTTCAGCCGATCCTCGACTGCGGCCGGATCGCGCACGAACACGGGATTCCCTTCCACGTGGATGCCACGCAGGCCGTCGGGAAGATTCCATTGGACGTGAATCGGTGCGGGATCGACCTGCTGTCGTTCTCAGCGCACAAGATCTACGGCCCCAAGGGCGCGGGCGCGTTGTTCATTCGCGAAAACACGCCGTTCGTCCCGCTGGTTCGCGGCGGGGGCCAGGAACACGGCCGCCGCTCCGGAACTGAGAATGTTCCCGGCATCGTCGCGCTGGGCGCGGCCGCCGAACTGTGCCGGCAGGAAATGGCCGAGGAATCGGCGCGGCTCGTGCGGCTCCGCGAACGCCTCGCCGACCGCATCCTGGACGCCGTGCCCGAAGCGTATCTTATCGGACACCGCTATCGTCGCCTGCCGGGTCTGGCCTGCTTCGGATTCGACGGCCTGGAAGGCCAGGCCATCCGGCTACTGCTCGCCCTCGACGAGGCCGGCGTCTCGGTTTCCACGGGCAGCGCGTGCAGTTCCAATCACGCCGCCCAGCCCTCGCATGTGCTTTCCGCCATGGGCTTCGACCCGCTGCGTGCCCGTGGCTTGCTCCGCGTTTCGCTCGGCCGGTTCAACACCGAAGAGGAGGTTGATTCGTTCGTCAATCTCCTCGCCGAATTGGTGCGCGATCTCAGCCCGATGGTATCCCGCAACTGATTTTCGTTATGGCTCTTTCAGGAGAAACCCTTCCATGATCTCGACTACGACAACAACCTTGCCTGGGCTCGACTGTGGTTTGTGCGGATTTCGCCGTTGTTCGGAACTGGCCGACAGCCTCGACCAGCGGCCCGAGATGATCCGCCGCTGCGTGCATCTGAAGAAGCAGACCGACTCGCCCCCGGCGAAAAAGCCCGTGCGCTTGCCGGTGCTGGAGCAGCAGAGCAGTCCCGCGGAGGCGACTGACTGGCTCGATTCGCTCGGCCGCCCGTTCGACTTCTTTTTGGAGAAGTTCCCGGAGGAACCCGGCCCGCGCGAGATCATCCTTCCTCACAATCCGATGCTGACCCGCGAAATGGACATCTCTCCCGGCGATGTGCTGATTGGCCGGCCCCTGGGCATGTCCTGCGGCTGTCCGATTACCCATTGCGGGATTGCCACTGAAGTCGATCGCCGCACCGGCGTCATTAGTTGGTGCGTCACTGGACCGCTCAAGCCCCGCCAGAACGGCTTCAAGGACCTGGGCTACTACATCGCCGAGGGCTACGAAGGCCTGGTGACCGAATCCCGTGGTGAACTGCGCATCGGCGCCCGCTACTTTTTCCAGCCGCGGTTGTGCATGCTGCAATGGCGGCACAGCGGCTTGATCAACTATCTCAACCGCACGCCCCAAGGCATGCAGATCCGCATCGAAGGACTCTGGATCGGGTGAGCGGCTTGGCTGAGCGCCGGTTCCCCCATCAACCCGCGGTGTCGCTGGCGTACTGTCGCTCGGCGTGTTCCAAAGCGCGATGGATGCGATTGAAAGTGGCGGGGACGGGCATCGTTTTCCCTTTTTCGATCCGGCAAAGCAGTTCGGGGCTGATACGGGCAAGGCGGGCCAGATCGGCTTGGGTAAGACCAATACGTCGGCGGTCGCAGATCAGCTTGCGCGCCAAAGTCGCCCGCGCAAACGCGACGGCGGGCACGTTGCCAGCGGCGTCAGGCCGTGGCAACCGCACGGTGGCTGCGCTCATCGATCAATCTCCATAGAATCCGTCGCGATGGCCGATCTTCTCCACGATAACGGATTGGCTGCCCAAGTGGAATTGAACTCGATAATCGCCCGTCCGGATTCTATACCGGCCCGCCAGGCCATGCCTAAGGAGCTTGACTCCGCTGACCGCCGGCCAACGCTCGAGGCGGGCGAGCAGGCGGGTGACACGGTAGTGAATCTTGCGGCCAAGCTTGTTCATTTCGCGTTGGGCTTGCGGGGTCAAGACGACGTGTTTGCGAATTCTCATGGCCAGGCATTAGTGCCGCCGCCGAGGCCCGCAAAATGGATGCAAATATTCTCCGTGACGTAAGTGATTGTTGGCAGGAAGCTTATAGACCAATAAATTTTCGCGTGCAAAAACCTAGGCAAAACATTTGCATTTTAATGTACGTACGATACTATGACGATGGTATAGACGGTCGGCGGAAAGGCTTATTCAGCACAGGACGGCCATGAAACTCAAGCATTTGACTCGCCAGGGTAATTCACTGGCCATCATCATCGACAAGCCTATTTTGGACATGCTGGACATCAACGAGAAAACCATGCTCAAACTCACCACGGTCGAGGGCAAGATAGTCCTTGAGCCAGTCAGCGCGGAAGAGATTGAGCGCCGCTTCACGACCGCTGCCGACAAGGTTGAAAAACGGTTCGGGCGTATGTTCAAGCGGCTTGCGCAAAAGTAAACTTGGGCCGGGATGGACGGCCCGATTTTCCTCACGCTAGATCAAGTGTTGCGGTTGCACGATCGCCAGATCGAACGATTCGGCGGATCGGCTGGCATTCGAGACATCGAACTAATCGAATCAGCCATCGCGCAGCCGCAGCAGGGATTTGGGGGCGAATACTTCCACAAGACCCTGGCGGAAATGGCCGCCGCGTATTTATTTCACCTTGCGAAGAATCACGGCTTTGTCGATGGCAACAAACGTGTCGGGTCCGACGCCGCACTGACATTTCTGGAAATGAACGGCCTCGACATCGACGGCATTGACGAAGACGCAATGGAAGCGCTCACCTTGGCCGTGGCGGATGGAAGTGCCGACAAGCAGACGGCAGCCGAATTCTTCGCCGCTCGCATCAGCGTCAGCGAATAACCCTTGTTTTGTCGAGTTTCGTTGCGGCCCTTTCCCCTATTCCGCCATCCAAACCCAGTGCAACCCCAAGGCCCTTTGTCCCCAACGGAGTTGCCGCCGCCTGCCGCGTCTGAGACGCCTTCATATCGAATGTAATAGCATAAATTGTCGGCGGCAACCCGCAGCGCCCGAGGTGGTAACGTAGCAATCGGCGCCAGAGGATGCGTTGGGCTGCCAGGATCAACCGAGGAAAGCGGTGGCCGCTCGGTGTCATGGGTCAACCGCGTGGCCCGCCGCGATCATGGATAAGGCGCGGGCTTGGGCTGATCGCCGGCGATTTCCAGGGCGCCGATCAATTCGCCAAGGTTTTCAATGCTGTTGCGCTGCATGTACTGGCGGATTCCCTGGCTGATTTTGTTGGCCGCCGCGGGGTCGATGAACAATGCCGTGCCGACGCCCACGGCGCTGGCACCGGCCAAAATGAATTCCACCGCGTCGGACCAGAATTGGATGCCGCCCATGCCGATGATCGGAACACCCGCGGATTTGGCGACGGTTCGATGGACTCGGCTGACGAGGTGCAGGGCGATGGGCTTGATCGCCGGGCCGGACAAACCTCCGGTGACATTGGCCAGACGCGGACGCTTTTTGTGAATGTCGATGGCCATTGCTGTGAAGGTGTTGATCATGGAAATGATGTCGGCGCCGCCTTCGATCGTCGCCCGGGCGAGCAGCGTGATGTCCTCGACGTTGGGTGAGAGCTTGACGATCAGCTTTTTATTGGGAAGCGCCTTCTTCACCTCGACGGTGAGTTGCTTGAGCCGGCCGGGATGCGTGCCGAAGGTCAATCCGTCCTTGACGTTGGGACAAGAGACGTTTAGCTCGACGGCCGCGATGCAATCGAGATCGTTCATGGCGGCGCAGGTCTCGATGTAATCGTCGAAGCTGTGGCCGGCGACGTTCACGATCACCGGGCAGGGCATCTTTCGAATGAGCGGGACTTTTTCGGTCAGAAATCGATCGAGGCCGACATTCGCCAGGCCGATGGCGTTGAGCATTCCCGCGCGGGTTTCGACGATTCGGGTGGGCTCATTGCCCGCTCGTTCCTCGCGGGTGATGGATTTGGTGACGAACGCGCCGAGCTCGGAAAGATCCATGTAAGGGGCGTATTCGAAGGCGTACCCGCAGGTCCCGGAGCAGGTCATCACTGGATTGGCCAGTTTCAGTCCGGCGAGATTGAGGGAAAGATCGGGCATGGAAGCGGGCTTCTCGGGCTTCAATCGTTGGTGTAAACCTTATGCTGCGGCCGGCCGCGGAGGATTTCCGTCCGCCCCCAATTCGTTACCTGTTTGAACGTGTCGCTGTGGATGAAGGTTTCAAAATCCTGTTTGGTTTTCCAGCCGCTTAGTATCAGGAATGAACCGGGCGCCGAAACGTCTTCATACAGGTGCGAATCGACGTGGCCGGAAACTGTTTTCAGGTGGGCGATGACCTTGAGGAAACCCTGCTTGAATTCCTCCTCCTTGCCGGGGATGACGTCGTAATGCATGCCGATGGTGGTCATGGGCACAAGCCTAATCGGTCGGGCGGGGTTGGGGCAAATGGGCGGGCAAATACCGCTCAAACCAATGATTCGATTCGGCGCGATCATCTCCACCGCCTGGAACCACAGATCCAAGTGGGATGCGCCATCGACGAGTATCAGCTTGCTGTGATCCGGATCGGCCTGGTGCAGACGAATGCTGTGGGCCGGGCGCAGAAAATTGTCGGCCTTTCCGTGGATCAAAAGAATTGGAGTTGTACAGCGCCGATGGCGGCGAGGGGGCTGTCGCGATCGATATCAAATCCACCGAGCTTGCCGACCCGCGCGGCGATGTTCTGAAAATCCCGGTTGGAGAACATCCAACTCGACGAGCCGAGCAGGCTCGGTCCGGCGTCCACCGTGGCGTCGCGCAGTGAACTGAACGGTTCCAGCGCCACCACCGCCCGCACGCGCGGATCGATCGCCGCCCAGCAGATGGCCGTCGATGCGCCGTACGAAATCCCCAGCACCCCCACGCTGCCGACGATCAGCCCTTGCCTCTGCAATTCATCGAGGACCTGGACCAGGCCCCGGCTCTCGCGAAAGCCGAAGGTGAGGCGGTCGCCGGTCGATCGGCCATGGCCGCGGGAATCGACCAGGATGACGCGGTAGCCCTGGCCGGCCATGATGAACGAGTAGAACTCGTACGGGAAGTATTCCTTGCTGTCGCCCAGGCCGTGCAGAAGAAAGACGGTTCCCCTCGGCACGATCGCGCCCCTGGCGGCGAGGGCGAGCGGCCGGGTGGATGGACGAGTTTGCGGGGCGTAGACCAATCGGACAATGGGCTCGTCGTGAGCGTCGGTATCGATGGAAATCGTGACCGGAAGAGCAATGGGATCGACGATCCAAACGGACAAGGAAGCCGGGGGCGGACCGACGTCGATGCGGAGCTGGCGCGAGACGTGGTGCTCGTCGAGCACGTCTTGGGGCGCGTCTTTCCCGCGTATCGGCGATTCGAGATTTTGGGCCCGCACCAGATCGTTGGCGACGATGCCGTTGCAACCGGCCAGCGCGATGGACAGCCCCAGCAGAACCGCGCCGCGACAGCCGCGGCGCATTGGGGCGGAGGATCGCAAGCATTGGATCACCACAGAAGATCGGCGGCGTTGAAGATCGGGCCGTCGGTGCAGGTGAGACGGTAACACCAGTCGCTGCCGGGCAAGGGCGGTTTGGCGGGATCCGGCTTCCTGACGCGGATGCAGCAGCTTTGGCACGTGCCCATGCCGCAGGCCATCGCCCGTTCGGCCGCGACCTGGCAGGGAATGTTGCTGCTGGATCGCGATCTCGGCGACGCGCTTCATCATCGGCTCGGGGCCGCAGGTGTAGATCATGGGGCGAAGGCCGGCAGGAAAAAATTCGCCGGCCAGCCGACCGTCGAGGAATTCTTCCAACGCCTGGGTAATCAACCCGCGAAATCCGAATGAGCCGTCATCCGTGGCCAGAATCGTGGGAATCCCCTGAGCGTGAAACTCGGCGACCTCGTACTCGGTTGCCGAGGGCGTGAGGGGAATCAGGTCGCGGCAAAGTGCGCCGGCGAAGGCAACGGCCCGGCGATCGGCCAATTGCGAAGCGAGATAGATCATCGGCGGAATCCCAACCCCGCCGCCAACGAGAATCGCAAACTGATCCAGCCCCGGAAGTGTGAAGGCATTGCCGAGGGGACCGAGAATATTGAGGTTGTCGCCGGGAACGAGGCCGGCGAGGTATTGCGTTCCCCCGCCGATGACCCGATGGATGATGTCGAGTTCCACTGCGTCGCCATCACGGCGGCCGGCGAGGGAGAACGGCCTGCGAATCAGCGCGATCGGGGAAGTCAGACTCGACATCGTGAGATTCGCCGCCCGAACCGGCGAGCCATTGGGGACCGGCGGTCCACTGACGCTCGCGCGGTTCGGCATCCAGGGCGGGAAGATCGCAACAGGCAATCTGGATGAACTGTCCCGGCCGTGTCGGCGGGAAGGCGGGCAGGCCCAACACGAGGCGGTAATGATCTCGGCAGAGCTTCACATTGGCGGCGACTTGTGCGGTGGCTTGCCTGGAGGAGACCATTGCGACCGATTGTGCGGCAAGGCGACGGGAATCTCAATGAATCCAATAAAAGACTTCCGGAGGAGTGGCTCCTGTCCACCTCCGGAAGTGCGCCACGGCTAGAAGCCGCTTAATCACAATGGGAAACGCCCGGACAATCGAAGAACGAACTATAACCTTGGAAATAATGACTGTCAATTCACGAATGGCAGCGGAAAAATAAAGTTTTCCGAACGTAAGCCCATGTATATATGTGGGTTGTGTTAGATCATCCACTACACAATGGGTGGTGGTTTTTGCGGGCTTCGGCGTGCGGATTTCCGGCTTTGGCTCCTCGCCACTACACTGCCGGGACCAAGAAACGTGGGTATCGCCAATGAGGCAAATTGACGTGGCCATTGCGGTCGTGAACAGGAGCGGACGCATCCTCATCTGCCAGCGAAAGCCCGACGACACCTTCGGGGGATTCTGGGAATTCCCAGGCGGCAAACGTGAGCCGGGGGAAGACCTCGAGGCCTGCCTCGCCCGGGAGATGATGGAGGAATTGGCGATCACGGTGAGGATCGTGAGAAAGCTGACGGCCATCGAGCATCAATATCCGCGCGTGCGGGTCACGCTGCACCCGTTTTTGTGCGAGCATTCCAACGGCGAGCCGCAGCTCATCGAGTGCCAGCAAGTCAAATGGGTAAAGCCCGAGGAACTGCCCCTGCACCCGTTTCCACCCGCCAATGAGTCTCTGGTGACGGAGATCATTCGCCAGTCCGGCCCAGCCAGCGGCGCGTAAGCGCGGCGCGGCGGCGCGGGGTGCATGACATTTCGGGCGGCCCCTCTTTCTCCCTCCCCCGCCTAAAGTGTCACGCACCCGGCGGCGCGTGACCGCCGTTGCCAAGTTTGCCGATTTCCGATACCACTGGCGCGCTTGAGCGCACCTGCGCCTGGAGATTCACATCATGATCGAATCATCGATAGCCAACGCGGCCGATTACGCCGACGCCCTGCTCTCCGCACGCAAGGCGAAGAATATCCTCATCCTATTGGTCCTGGCGATGCTGCTGTTTCAACTGGCGCATGTTTTGCGGCGCGGTACAAAATTGAACTGGGTCCTGCCGGACCTGCCGCTTCGGTCGCTTCAGCCGCTGCGGTGACGCGCCCCATTTCGCCGGTCGTCATCGACTTCCTGAAATTCCTGGTGGGGCTGGTCGATTTCCTCGGCGTGGTTTTGCCGATTGTGCTCATCGCCGATCTTTGGCTGATCGCGTCCATTCTGCTGATGGGCCGGCTGTTGGGCGTTTCGCGCCTGATCGCGGCGTTTCTTTGGTGCGTCGTCCTGCTGGCGCTGCTCTTCCCCTGGCAGGCATTTTTAATGAACCAGACGTTCACCAGCACCGAATTCAAAATCCCAGGCGTGCTGTACACCTGGTCCGAATTGCTGGTGCGCGGCCGGGTCCATCCCACCAGCATGATGCTTTCACTGCTTTACTGGGGGCGCTTTGTCGGCTGGCCGGTGGTGGCCATTTTGCTTCTTCTGATGATCCAGCATCACAGCCGCGTTGGTCTGCGCTCAGCAATGGGCGAAGACTTGTCCAGGACCAGCGCCGACGCCGCAGTCGCCTGAGTTTCCAGTGCCGACCCCCTGGGTGCTAGAGAGTTGCAATTTCTATGCGGGAAGAGCGCGGGAAACTGAGCGGCGACGTTGCCATCAACGAACTCTATACCCTTTGGGGAATGATCGCGGGAAACGTAACCGTCCTCGAAGAGGGCAAGCTCTATCTCCGCGGCAGCATTCACGGCAACCTGACGGTCGAATCCGGCGGAAGGGTCCATATCTACGGAACCGTTCAGGGCAAACTCATCGTCCGGCCCGGCGCCAAGGTGATCCACGGCGGCGTCGTGGGCGGAGACATCCTCAATGACGGCGGACGGATCTTCATCGAAGGGGCGGCCAAGACCATGGGCAAGGTCAAAACCAAGGACGGCGAGACGACGTTCGAGCGGCCCGAGCGCTATCGCCGGGAATAGGCCGGATTTTTTACCGCCCGCTTAGCATGGTCTTTGCGATTTCGGTTGTGCGCGATTAACCTTTGTTTTCTTGAGAGCGCCCGCGCCGGCGCGGGCCTTAAAAAAAGCGAGGGATTGTTCATGCCGATCGAAAAGTGGTCCCAATCCGTTGCGGTGGTGCACCTGGCGGACGATCCACTATTTTCCGAGGAACTGGAAGCCGCGGCCAGGCTGGGGCCGCCGTGTCTGAATCGGGTCCTGGATTTTCCGCCGTTCATTTCGTTAATTCATCGAACATCGCCGCGCTCCTGACCCTCCGCAAGACCATTCAAGGCCAAAACGGGAAGCTGGTCCTGTGCAATCTGGCCAATCAGATCCTCTCGACTTTTCTGGTCACGGGCTTGGATAAGATATTCGAGTTCAGCGATGACGTCCCGACCGCCCTGGCGACGATCGAGATGGACCGGCACGGGAATCGGCAAAGCCCCGAGGATAAAAACGATTGAACCGCCAAGCCGCGGCTCGACTGAGCTCGCCGAAGTCCAAGGACGCCAAGAAATACATATTTGCCACAGATGAAAATCAGATGGACACAGATGGGAATGCAATTTGGAACGTCTTTTATCTATGTGCATCGGCCTTTCATCTGTGGCTAAAAAGTCTTCTCCGCGTCTAGGCGCCTCACTTATGCTCTCCCGTAAATCTTGGCAGGCGCGTCGCTGTCCCAAATAGTCTCAAATGCCCCCGGAGCGCCCACCGAACGTGGGCAAGTCCAATGGGCGGCTTCCGCAGCGAGTAAAGGCGCGTCGTTCTGGAATGGGCCGCGGAACACCGGGAGGAATTGAAGGCGAATTGGAAATTGGCCGAGAATCACCAGCCACTTAATCCCATTTCGCCGTTGGAATGAACGCCATGGAACGAATTGTTCTCGTCAAAGCTGAGCCGGATTGGAAGTTGGAGGTTGCTTTTTCCGATGGGACGCGGGGAGTGGTGCCGTTGAAGGATCGGCTTTTCGGTCCGGTGTTCGAGCCGCTGAAAGATCCGGAAATCTTTCGGCAAGTTCGGATTGATGAATTCGGGGCGGTGTGCTGGCCGAATGGGGCTGATCTGTGCCCGATGCGCTTTATGAAACGATCAAATCGATGATGCGCGTGGCTTGAGGGCGGGCGTTGGAGCGAATCTCGAACGGAACTCGGAATGCCGCCGCGAGGTACCTTCGACAAGCTCAGTACAGGCCGCGGCGGCTAAACGAATGCAACTGGTTCGATATCCGCGGGCGGTTCTTTATGGAATCGCCGCCTGGTTTTGGGCGGTTTGCGTTGTCTGACTGGCCAGTTGCAATCGCATGATCAGCAGGGCGGCGCAGAGCTGCGGATCGGCGTTCAGTACGTCGCTCAGCGTTGGACGCGTCGTGGGGCCGCTCGGATTGTTGACCGTCATGTCGCTGGGGACGTCCAATCGGCCGCGGGTGATGTTCTCGTCGCTCATTTGCGCGGGGTCATTTCGATTGCGACGTCCGGGTCCACGCCCCAGGTTGTGCTGTTTTCTTCGCGATGAATACATCGGCCGCTGGGAAGATAATAGTGGCTCGTGGTTAGCTTGAGCCAGGCTTTTTTGGTTTCCAGCGGGAGCAGCATTTGGACGCTGCCTTTGCCGTAGGTTCGCTGACCTACGATGAGGGCGCGTCTCTGGTCCTTGAGGGCGCCGGAGACGATCTCGCTGGCGCTGGCGGAATACTGGTTGACCAGCACGATCAGGGGCAGAGTGGTTTGCAAATCGTCGGGGTCGGCGGTCATGACCGTCGGCGGATTGACCGTCGGCCGATCCGCGTGCGTGCTGACGATCACGCCGTGATCGATGAACTTGTTGACCACCTTCTTGGCGGTGTCGAGGAGCCCACCCGGATCGTAGCGCAGATCGAGAATGACGGCCCGGGCATTTTGATCCTTGAGTTGGTCGAGGGCCTTGCCCAGGTCTTCGGCGGTGGTCTTGCTGAAGCTGGTGATGCGGACGTAGCCGATTTTCTGGTCCGGATCGAGCATGTAATCCCACCCGCCATCGTCGGTGGGCGTGCAACCCTTGATGCTGGCGACCTTGATCATTTCTCGCTTGAGGACGTAGTCCTTGACCGTGCCGCCGAGGGATCGGAAGGTGAGGGTGACGTTCGTGCCCGGCGTGCCGGTGATGATCTTCACGGCGCCGTCGAGGGACAGGCCCTTGGCGTTTTTGCCGTTGATGCGGGTGACGATGTCGCCGGGGCGAACGCCGGCGCGGAAGGCGGGCGTGCCGGGCAGGGGCTGAACGACCTGGATATTGCCCGCGTCGTCCATCTCGATCTGAATGCCCACGCCGCCGAACTCGCCCTCGGTGGTCTTTTCCAACTCTTCCACGTCATACGGCCAGACGACGGTGCTGAACAGATCGAGCTTTGCGAAGGCCCCGTCGGCGAACTCGCTGACGAAGACTTCCTCGGGCAGCTTGACGGTCTTCTGATTCAAGTCGCGGAGATCGGTCAGGGCCTCGACCAGGACATCACCGGAGTCGTCGGCGTTAGCGGCATCGGCCTTGGCCTTCCATTCCTCGATTTCGGCGAGGAATCGCTTGTTTTGATCGCGGTCCTTCAGGCCGGGAAAGGCATCCTGGAGCCCGTCGGTGGTCATGAGCGTTTCCAAGCCATTGAGCCCGCCTTTGAGGAGGTCCTGAAAGGTGACGTCCCGATAGTATTGGTGGGCGGCCATGTCCAGGGCATCCAGCAGCATGTCGAACTGAATGCCGCGGGTCATGTCATGCCAATCGGTCGTGACATCGTCATCGCCGAGGAGATCGGGCTGTGTGGCGGCTGAGGCGACATCCGGGCGGGTGGTCGTCGCCTTGGCGGTGGCCGACGGTTGGGTGGAGGGATGGAGCAGATCGTCGGCGGCTTGGCGGTCGCGGGCCTCGGCGTCCTGAAGTTTCTTCCAGCGATCGGGCGTATAAACCAGCAGCAGGCGCAGGCGCAGCGTGGCCAATTTCAGCTTGTCTTTCCATATCGGATTGGCCGGCTCCAGGACGTTCAAATCCTCGTACATGCGCCAGGCCTTGAGCCATCGGCCGGCGCCTTCATCGGCGTCGGCGGAGGCGGCGGATTCCTTGACCAGGGCATCGACCCATTTTTCGCGGCGGAAGGCGTCCTTGTCGTCGGCGAGCAGATAGGCGTGGGCGGCTTCGTCGATGGCGTAGCTGTCCATGTGGTGCGCCAAGAGCAGGTGAACGTCGGCCAGGGACTTTTCAAATTGATCGTGGCGCTGATCGCTGAAGGTTTTGCGCTGGGCCTCGAAATCGTTGACCCACCCGGCCATCTGGCGGATTTGCGGGTCGCGGGAAATCCTGGCGGCCTGATTGAGCAGTTGATCGCTGCGGTCAAAATCGCCGGTGGAGGCGGCCTGCACGGCGGCGGTTTCCATTCCGAACGAAGCCGCGTAAGTCGGCATGGTCGAGGGGAATTTCGCGGGGGAATTCTGAGTCAGAGCGGGCTGCGTGGGCCGGTTGTCCGCCGTGGCGGCGGCGGCCTTGGGAGGCTGGCCGCACGACAACGACAGGACAAGAAAGGAAATGCCCCCGACGCCCAAAAACATCCGGCTCAACAAACTCTTCATCGAATTCACCTGAGAAATCTGCCCGACACGCGATGGAATCCCGACGCAACGCGGCCGGGTTTGGATCGCAAAACCTTATCCCGGCCAAATACCAGAATCAAACGCCGGCCATTTTGATAGGAATCCGGCCCTGGCGGCCGTGAAAGACCTATGTTGTGCTGCTATCGGCATTTCCCAGCCCATGGAGATAGCCGCCCGGCTAATGTAGCATGCTTGGCGGCTGCAATAGTTACGGCCGACAACATTACGCCATATTTTTCAATCATTATGCCAACCATTCCGGCTCAATTAGATCGGCTATTCAGGAACGCCATTCAAGACGCGTTCGATCTGGCGTCGGAGGGTCAGATCGGCGTCAGCCAGAATGAAAAATTCGGAGATTATCAGTCCAACGCGGCGATGGGACTGGCCAAGACGCTGGCCCAGAAGACGGGCAGGAAGGCGAATCCCCGGTCGATCGCCGAGGAAATCGTGGCCAAGCTGAAGCTGGGAGAGATCGCCGCGGAAGTGACGATCGCCGGTCCGGGGTTCATCAACGTGCGCCTGTCGCCGGCGTGGCTGGCGAAGCAGCTCAACGCGATTTCCGGGAATGCGCGGCTGGGGATCGCGCCGGCGGCGGAGGCTCAGAGGATCGTGGTGGACTATTCCGGGCCGAACATCGCCAAGGAAATGCACGTCGGGCATCTGCGCAGCACGATCATCGGCGACGCCATCAGCCGGGTGCTGGAGTTCCAGGGCAACACCATCATCCGGCAAAACCACATCGGAGACTGGGGCACGCAATTCGGCCGGGTGGTGCTGGCGATCTGGTATCTCGTGCTGGCGGAGCATCTGAATCGGACTGAGGCGTTGCAGGAACTGGTGGCGCGGATGAAGGAAGCATCCGATGCCAGGGACGAGTCGGCCAAGGCGGCGGTGGTTCATTCGCTGGCGGAACTGCACCGATATTTTCTGATCCAGGACCCGGCGGGCACGTCCATCTTTGAACCCCGATTAAAGGCGCTGAAACTTCAGCTTCCGCCTCTGGAGGCGCTGTATCAATTCGTGACGGCGGCGACGGAGTGCAAGGCCGCCGAAACCGAGATGATCGAGAGCCAGACGAACGAAAGCCATTCCCTGGCGAGTTTGCCGCGGCTGTTTACGACGTTCATTCAAAACCCCCAGGATAAAAGGAACGTGCAGGAAAAATTGGCCTGGGAGAAGGCGCGGGAAGCGACGCTGGAGACTTGCAACGAAATTTACGGGAAGCTGGGCGTGAAGCTGGCCCCCGGCGACGTGAGGGGGGAATCGGCGTATCAGGACGATTTGGGAAAAATAGTCGCGGAGCTGAAATCGTCGGGAATCGCGGTGGAATCCGAAGGGGCCGTCGTCGTGAAGGCGCCGGGATATGATTCGCCGCTGATGATCCAGAAATCCGACGGGGGATATCTCTACGGCACAACCGACCTGGCGGCGATCCGCTATCGAATCACTCGGCTCGGCGCAGCGGATCGTTTACACCCACGACAGCCGGCAGCAGCAACACTTCGCGCAGGTGTTCTGGACGGCCCGGCAGATTTGGGCCAAGGATGTCACGCTGGAATACGCGCCGTTTGGAACGATGCTGGGGGACGATGGCAAGCCGTTCAAATTGCGCAGCGGCGGGACGGTGAAGCTGAAGGAATTGCTGGACGAGGCGGAGCAGCGGGCGCTTCGGGTCGTGACGGAAAAGCAGCCCGATCTGCCGGAGGCACAGCGCAAGGCCATCGCGCACGCGGTGGGAATCGGGGCGGTGAAATATGCCGACCTGGCCAAGGACCGCGTCAGCGATTACGTCTTTTCGTTCGACAAGGTTCTGGGCTGGATGGGAACACGGCCCCGTATCTGCAATATGCGCATGCGCGCATCCGATCGATCTTCCGCAAAGCCGGCGACGCGGAGTTCGGTGAGATCGTTCTGGAATCGCCATTCGAGTTGGCGCTGGCCAAGCATATTCTGCGGCTTGGCGAGATAATCGATCAGGTGGCACGGGAACTGAAGCCGCACCATTTGTGCGCGTATTTGTACGAATTGGCGGCTCGATTCAGCGGATTTTTCGAGAATTGCCCGGTGATTCAAAGTCCGCCGCCGCTGCGAAAGAGCCGGCTGGCGCTGTGCGATCTGACGGCCCGGACGCTCGAGGTGGGATTGGATCTGCTGGGGATCGAGCATCCGGATCAGATGTAGGAATTGTCCGGGCAATGAGAATCGGCCGGAGGACCGGCCGGCTCAGCTTCGAAATCGAGCCGGCCGGTCCTGCGGCCGATCTTCCAGCAGCGGCGAATTATTTCGTTGAAATCGGATTCCGCGTTGTATAGGCTTCCGCCGCTCGCACGATGTGCGAATTACCCAAAGGAGGCCAATTATGCGCATGCTCATGCACGTCACGGTTCCCCACGAGCCGTTCAACTCGGCCGTCCGCGACGGGACCGCGGGGAAGAAATTGCAGAAGATCCTCGACGCGATCAAACCTCAGGCCGCCTATTTCAGCGAACGCAATGGCACTCGCGGAGCGGTCCTGGTCGTGGACGTGAAGGAGGCGTCGGCAATCCCTTCCCTCGCCGAGCCGTGGTTCCTCACCTTCAACGCCAACTGCGAATTCCGCATCGCGATGACGCCGGAAGACCTGGCCCGCTCGGGCATCGACAAGATGGCCAAGGAATGGTGAGGCATCGCGGCCGGGCGATGCCGCTTCACAGCAAAAACCTGTGGCGGTCAGCTCGTCGAGGAACGCGCCGGATCGATGGCTTGGATTCCCGGATAGCGTGAGAAATCAGCAAAGTTGAAGGAGAGAAGCTGAGTGAGGCCTTGCACGTTCATCGCTGCCACAAGCCGGGCATCGTGCGCGTTCTTCCCTTTAATCTGGTGCAGGACAACGAGCTTTTCCCACTCCGTATAGACGGCGGGCGTATCTGGCAGGAACGTAAAGAGCGACTCGGCGCGGGAAATTTCAATCTTGACCTGGTCGATGGTCAGTCCAAGGCCATTGTGTGGGATTCCGATGGGCCGAGTGCAGATAACCCAAAACTCGTACAAAACCTGGGGAACGATGCAGAGGTTTTCTCCCCGCTTCTGCAAGGAGTCCACGGCGGATCGGGCGACCGAGTGCTGTGGTGAAGTGCTTTGGGCGAGGCGGGCAAGAACGTTGGTGTCGAGCAGAACGCTCATTCACCCGACCCTTCGTAAATGCTTTCGCGACTGTCATCGGCAACGTATCCGGGCGGATACATGGGCGCCCGCTTCGCGACGTCGTTCATCCACGCCGTGAATTCAGCCGACCACCGACCGTAAGGAATGCTCGCGGTGGCGCTATTTCCGTTGGTCGCCGACAATTTCTCCTCCACAGCTTCACGGACGAGCGTGGACACATCCTTGCCCGTGGCAGCGGCGCGTTCGCGGAGCTTCGCTTCGGTTTCCGCAGGCAGGGAAATGGTTACGGTCATTGGCATCTCTCCAGCAACGGATTTTAGCACATTTCCGCGTCTGACGCACGAAAGACGACGATTACAACCGGCTGATCAGCAGTTCCCTCTGGAAGATCATCTCCTTCGGCAGATCGCCGGCGAGCTTCAGGAACAACTCTTCCTGGCTCATCACTTCCGCCTTCACGTCGTCCACGTTGATGGCTTGAAGCTGCTCGAATTGCTGGAATGAAACGTCAACGCCTTCCAGGTCGATGTCGCTGCTGCGCGGCATCCAGCCGATCAGGGTTTCGCGGGCGTAGGCTCGGCCGCGACAGCGGTCGATGATCCATTTCAGGATGCGCATGTTTTCGCCGTAGCCGGGCCAGAGAAATTTGCCCCGGTCGTCGGTGCGGAACCAGTTGACGTGGAAGATGCGCGGGCAATCGGTCATCTTCTTGCGCATGCGGAACCAGTGCACGAGGTAATCGCGAATGTTGTAGCCAATGAACGGGAGCATGGCCATCGGATCGCGGCGGACGATGCCGACCTGTCCGCTGGCGGCGGCGGTGGTTTCGCTGCCGAGGGTCGCGCCGAGGTACACGCCGTGGATCCAGTTGAAGGCCTGGTAAACCAGCGGGACGGCTCGGGAGCGGCGGCCGCCGAAGATGATCGCGGAGACCGGCACGCCGGCGGGGTCGTTGGCGGCGGGATCGAGGGCGGGGTTGTTGGTCATGGGCGCGGTGAATCGGCTGTTGGGATGGGCGGCTTTTCGGCCGCAGCCGGGCGTCCACTCTTGTCCGGTCCAATCGACGCATTGGGCCGGCGCCTCGGGCGTTTTCCCTTCCCACCAAACGTCGCCATCCGGCAGAAGGCCGACGTTGGTGAAGAGCGTGTCGCGTTGCATGGCGGCCATGGCGTTGGGATTGGTCTGATAGTTCGTGCCGGGGACGACGCCGAAATATCCGGCCTCGGGATTGATCGCCCGCAGTCGGCCGGCGTCGTCCACCCACATCCAGACGATGTCGTCGCCCACGGTGGTGATCTTCCAGCCGGCGTCGCGATATTTCCGCGGGGGGATGAGCATGGCGAAATTGGTCTTGCCGCAGGCGCTGGGGAAAGCGGCGGCGACATAGGTTTTTTCGCCCTCGGGACTGGTGGCGCCCATCAGGAGCATGTGCTCGGCCATCCACTCTTGCTGCTGGCCGAGGAAGCTGGCGATGCGCAGCGCCAGGCATTTCTTGCCCAACAGCGCGTTTCCGCCGTAGCCGGAGCCGAAACTCCAGATCGCGTTGTCCAGCGGGAAATGGCAGATGTACCTGCGCTGGGGATTGCAATCGGCGATGCTGTGGAGGCAGCGGGTGAATTCGGGCTCGGCATCGGGATCGGCGGCGGAAACGCCGGCGTCCAATTGCTTCCAGGCGACGGTTCCCATTCGGGTCATGATCCCCATGCTGACCGCGACATAGACCGAGTCGGTCAACTCAACTCCGACTTTGGCCAGGGGCGAGCCGATCGGGCCCATGACGAAGGGGACGACGTACATGGTGCGGCCCTTCATGCAGCCGCTGAACAGGCCCTTGAGTTTTGCGTAGGCGGACCGCGCTTCCATCCAGTTGTTGGTGACGCCGGCCATGTCCTGGCTGGGGGTGCAGATGAACGTGGCCTGCTCGCTGCGGGCGACGTTGTTGGGGTTGCTTCGATGCAGGAAGCAGCCGGGCAGCTTCTGTTGATTCAGCTCGATGAACATGCCCTCCTTGACGCCGCGCTTCAGAAGGGTCTGTTTTTCCTCGGGCGAGCCATCGCACCAGAAGACGTTGTCGGGCCGGCAGAGTTCGATGCACTGATCGATCCACGCCTGCACGTGGCGGTTGATGGCGGGCGCGCCCGTGCAGGCGGCTTGGGTAGTTTTGAATCCGGCTTGAGTTCGGTCGTCGCATCGCTCATGAAGCTCTCCATTGAGAGCCCCGGATATACATCCGAGGCTGAATCGAAGCTATATTAATATTGCCCTTGAATCCAGAGCAACAATCTTCCGGCGACTCCGCGGCCCAGGCGTTTGAGATGGCCCTGGCGCATCAGCGCGGGTCGGCTGAGCGAGGCCATCGATTCCATCGGCCGCGCGATCGCGCAGCGGCCGACGGTTGCCGAATATCACGCGCAGTTGGGCGAATTCCTGCGTCTGGCTGGGAAATTGGAACCGTCGCTGTCCAGTTCTCGCCGAGCGATTGAACTCAAGCCGGACGATCCGCTCATTCACAACAGTTTTGGCGTTGCGTTGTCGGTGGCGGGGAAATTTGACGAGGCGATCGTCCATTTCCGCCGGGCGATCGACCTGAAAGGGGATTTCGCCGCCGCGTACAGCAACCTCGGCGGCGCGCTGCGGGAAACGGGAAGGTTGGAGGAGACGGTTGCGGCCATGCGCTCCGCTCTCCGCCTGAATCCGAATGTGCTGCCGTTATACATCAACCTGGGCATGACCCTGACGGACCTGGGGGAGATCGATCAGGCCATCGCCACGTACGACAAGTGCCTTTCCATCAATCCCAATTTTCCAAGGGCCCACTGGAATCGGTCGCTGCTGTATCTCCTGCGCGGTGAATTTCCGCGTGGCTGGGCGGAATATGAATGGCGATGGAGGTTCCCGGAGTCGATGAAAAATCGCCGGTATGCGCAGCCGCGTTGGGACGGCGGCGCGCTGCAAGGGAAGGCGATCTACGTCTATCCCGAGCAGGGGTTTGGGGACATGATGCAGTTCCTTCGCTTCCTGCCCGAAGTCACCGCGCGTGGGGGAAAGATCGTCCTGGAATCTCCGCCGGAACTTCTTCGATTGTTCCAGAAGCTGCCGGGCGTTGAGCGGATCGTGCTTGCGGGCCAGACGCCGTCGGCGTTCGACGTGCATTGCCCGCTGCTGAGCCTTGCCGGCATTCTGGGGATGACGGCCGAGTCGGTCCCCGGAGCAGTCGGGTATTTGAAGGCGGATGAGCAACTCCTGCGGAAATGGAGCGAGCGATTCGACGCGCGGGACGATCGTCTTCGCGTGGGCCTGGCGTGGGCGGGAAGTCCAACGCACAACAGCGACCGCAAGCGCTCGATGAAACTGGCGGACTTTGCTTCTTTGGCGTCGGTCGGGGGCGTCGCGTTTTACAGTCTTCAGAAGGGCGATGCCGCGGCCCAGGCCGCGCAGCCGCCGCCGGATTTGGCCCTGACCGATTGGACGGCGGAACTGAACGACTTTGCGGACACCGCGGCATTGATTCAGCATCTCGACCTGATCGTTTCCGTGGACACGGCCGTGGTGCATCTCGCCGGGGCAATGGGCAAGCCGGTCTGGGTGCTGCTGTCGCGCATCCCGGATTGGCGCTGGATGCTCGATCGCGAGGATTCGCCTTGGTATCCGACGGTGCGGCTGTTTCGTCAGCGGGAGACGGGGACATGGCCAGAGGCGATCGATCGCCTTCGCGAGGCCTTGTCCGAACGGGCACGGTCTGGTTCAGGGCAACCGCATTCTCAGACGAACCCCCTCTCCCGGTACTCCGGGAGAGGGTTGGGGTGAGGGCCTGCTTCGAAAGGAGACAAGAAGACCCTCACCCTGACCCTCTCCCGGAGTACCGCAACATCTTTCATCTACGAATTAAGTGCAGGTGTAAACAACAGTTCGCCGCCATGCTAACCTTTTGTTGCGTTGACAAGGAGGTCTGCCATGGAAGGCGAACTGTTTCGGAGACTTTACCTCCTCGTCCAGGAGGAAGCCAAGCTTCGTGGACGGCCCAAGCGGGTTCATTTCACCGATGCGCGGATCGTGCTGGTCTATTTCTGGGCCACGCTGCACGACCGGCCCGTGGCCTGGGCCTGTGAGGCTCGCAACTGGCCTCACGAACGCAACGGGTTTGGGTTGCCCAGCGCTGCGACCATGAGCCGACGGCTGCGGACGTTGTGCTGCTGGACGCTGATCACCGGCGTGTATGATCGACTGCGGTCCATCACCCCTCGGGGGTTGGCTCTGTGTCGGCGGATCGACACCAAACCGTTGGTGGTGGGAGGATTTTCCAAAGACCCCGATGCCCAACGCGGCTATGCCACCGGCGGCCTGGCCAGGGGTTACAAGCTGGCCGTGGCGTGGGGACACAGCGTTGTTCCCGACGCCGTCACGGTAGGCCCGCTGAACGCTTCGGACCCAAGCTGCGCCGTCAACCTGATCGATCAAATGACTCGGCGCGATCCGCAGGCCAGCGGCTACCTGCTGGCCGACGCGACGCACGACACCAATCCGTTGCACCAGTACGCCGCCGCTCATGATTTTCAATTGCTCACGCCGCGCAAAAAGCCGGGCACGGAGTTGGGCCACCGGGATCATAGTTTGGCCCGCCTGCGATCCATCGAATTGTTGGAAGGTCCCAGTCGTTTTGGCAAAAGCCTGTACGAACAGCGTGGAAACATCGAACGAGATTTGGCACACCTGTGCGGCTTTGGCGGCGGCCTGCAACCTCTCCCCAGTTGGGTGCGCCACCCCGCACGAGTCGCCAGGTGGGTCATTGCCAAGTTAATCATCAATGGCGTGCGACAGTGCACAATCAAAGGAGTTGCAGCGTAGATGAAAGATGTTGCGGAGTACCGGGAGAGGGGAAAGAGAGCGCCGCCGTCGAGAATGCGGTTGCCCTGCGGTCTGGTTCGCGATGAGGGGAGTGGACTGGAACGGGCCGTCCGCTTGGGGTTATATTCCAAGCCTCCGTTGGATTCGCGCCCAAACATTTCCACTGCCTTGGCGGCCCAGATGCTGGGCGTGGCGCTGGAGCATCACCGCTGCGGCCGGCGCGCCGAGGCGGAACAAATCTACCGGCAGATCCTTTCGGAGCAGCCGGATTACGCCGATGCGCTGCATCTGCTGGGGGTTGTTCTCGGGGAGAAGGGCCAGCCGCAATTGGCGATCGAGCTGATCGGCCGGGCGATCGCGCTTCGGCCGCAGGTTGCGGATTACCATGCGAATCTGGGGGAATTCTTGCGGCGTGCGGGAAATTTCGAGCGATCGGCCGCCAGTTTTCGTCACGCCATCACGCTGAAGGCGGACGACGCGGTGTATCACAACGGGCTTGGCGTCACGTTGGCCAAGTCATGGCAGACCGAGCCGGCAATCGCCGCGTTTCGCAATGCAATCCGGCTGAAAAGCGATTATGCCGATGCCCACAGCAACCTGGGCAGCGCACTGCGCTCGGCGGGACAATATCAGGAGGCCATCAACGCTTATGCAACGGCCATTTCACTTAAGCCGGACTATGCCATGGCCCATCACAATCTGTCGCACCTCTATCTTCTGCTGGGCGATTACCAGCGCGGCTGGGCGGAATTTGAGTGGCGGCTTCAGGTCCCTTCCGTCGTGGCCCCGCGGCGGTTTGATCGGCCACGCTGGGACGGCGGCGACCTCGCCGGCAAAACGATCTTCGTGCACGCCGAGCAAGCGTTTGGCGACATGATTCAGTTTGCGCGATTCATTCCGCAACTCGCTGCTCGCGGGGCGAAGGTCATTGTTGAGTCTCTCCCGGAACTGGCGCGGCTTCTCGAGGGTTTTGGCCGGATCGTGGTTCTCGGCCAGCCGATTCCCGCGCACGACGTGCATTGCTCATTGCTGAGCCTCGGGGGCATTTTTGGCGTGTCGGCGCAGTCGATTCCAGTTCCGATTCCGTATCTGAAAGCCGAGCCGCGACTGGCCGAGCAATGGAGCCGGCGATTTGATCCCGGCGACACTCGGCTGCGCGTGGGCCTGGTTTGGGCCGGACGTGCTCTGCCCGATCCGAATCGCGCGATAAAATTGAAGCAACTCGCTCCGCTGGCGCTGGCCGCGAAGGCCGCGTTTTACAGCCTGCAAAAGGGTGAGCCTTCCGCCGAGGCGGCCGATCCGCCGCCGGGAATGCAACTGACCGATTGGTCCAACGAACTGAATGACTTCTCCGATACCGCCGCTTTGATTGCGAATCTGGACCTCCTGATTACCGTGGACACGGCGGCGGCGCATCTCGCGGGGGCGATGGGCAAGCCGGTCTGGCTGCTGCTGCCATTCGTGCCGGATTGGCGATGGATGCTCCAGCGCGAGGATTCACCTTGGTATCCAACGATGCGTCTGTTTCGGCAACAAGAGCCTGGGAAATGGGAAGCAGCGATCGATCGCCTTCGAGCGGCCTTGTCCGAACGGGCGCGGTCTGCTTCGCGATGATCGGTGCAAACTGGAACGGGCCGCTCGTTTGCGGTTATATTTCACGCTTCCGTTGAATTCGCACCAAACAATTCGACCCCCTCGGCGGCCCGGATGTTGGACGCCGCGCTGGAGCATCACCGCTCCGGGCGGATCGCCGAGGCGGAAAAAATTTACCGGCAGATTCTTTCGGGGCAGCCCAAGCATTCCGATGCGCTTCATCTGCTGGGCGTTGTTCTCGGCGGCCAGGGCCAGCCGCAACAGGCGATCGAGCTGATCGGCCGGGCGATCGCGCTTCGGCCGCAGGTTGCGGATTATCATGCGAATCTCGGGGAATTCTTGCGGCACACGGGGCAATTCGAGCCGTCCGCCGCCAGTTTTCGTCACGCCATCCGGATGAAGGCGGACGAGCCGGGGTATCACAACGGGCTGGGCGTCACCCTGGCGGAGTCGCGGCAGATTGAGCCGGCCATCGCCGAGTTTCGCAGCGCCATCCGCCTGAAAGGCGATTATGCCGATGCCCACAGCAACCTCGGCGAGGCGCTGCGCGAGGCGGGACGGCTGGATGAGTCCCTGGCCTCCGCGCAGACGGCGATCAAACTTCAGCCGAAAATGTCGCGGGCTTACAACCATCTGGGACTCGTCTTGTACGACAAGGGGCAGTATCAGGAGGCCATCGAGGCTTATTTGACCGCTATTTCGCTGAAGCCGGATTATGCCCGTGCCCATAACAACCTGGCGCAGGTGTATCTCTTGTTCGGCAATTACGAGCGCGGATGGTCGGAATTTGAATGGCGGCTTCAGGTTCCGTTCATCGTCGGCACTCGGCGTTTTGACGCGCCGCGCTGGGATGGCGGCGATCTGGCCGGCAAAACGATCCTCGTGCATCCCGAGCAAGGTTTTGGCGACATGATTCAGTTTGTCCGCTTCATTCCCGAACTCGCTTCTCGCGGGGCGAAGGTCATTCTTGAGACGCTTGGGGAACTGTCGCGGCTCTTCCAGGGGTTTGGCCAGATCGTGATTCACGGCCAGCCGACTCCCGCATACGACGTGTATTGCTCTTTGCTCAGCCTTGGGTCTGTTCTGGGGGTGTCGGCGCAATGGATTCCAGTTCCGATTCCGTATCTGAAAGCCGACCCGATCCTGGCCGAGCAATGGGGCCGGCGATTTGATCCCGGCGACCATCGGCTGCGGGTGGGCCTGGTGTGGGGCGGGCGCCCGACACATGCCAATGATCGGAATCGCTCGATAAAACTGAAGCAATTCGCGCCTCTGGCGTCGGCCGGCGGCGCGGCGTTTTACAGCCTGCAAAAAGGTCCGGCTTCCGCCGAGGCGGCCGATCCGCCGCCGGGAATGCAATTGACCGATTGGTCGAGCGAACTGAACGATTTCGCCGACACCGCCGCTTTGATCGCGAATCTGGACCTCCTGATCGCCGTGGACACGGCGGCGGCGCATCTCGCCGGGGCGATGGGCAAGCCGGTCTCGCTGCTGGTGCCGCTCGTGCCGGATTGGCGGTGGATGCTCGATCGCGAGGATTCACCTTGGTATCCGTCGATGCGTCTGTTTCGGCAGAAATCGCCCGGCGATTGGGACGAAGCTCTGCGGCGAGTCGGGGAGGAGTTGGGCGAATTCGCGCGCCTGACTCCGGCGAGTTCGGTCGAGCCGCCCACCACCGCGAAATAGATTCGCCTCGCCTGTCACGGACTGTCGATCCGCCGCAGGTCCTGGGGAAGAATCTTGTCCTCGATCTCCGGCGGAACCTGGCCGCTCGGGAAAATCAACGCCATGCGGGAGCCCTCGTATGCCACGTCGATGCGCCCCGCCGGATCGCACCAGATGCGGCGAACGAGCTGAAAATCCGGAACGTGCTCGGCGAAGACGGCTTCGAGGGCAACCGGTTGCGCTTCGCCCGGCGTTGGCCGGAGACGCGCGATTCTGCCGGTGGAGTTGAAGAGCAAGAGATGGCCCTGGCGGTCGCTCGCCAGCCATGGAGGCACGTCGGCGGAGCCGGCGCATGCGTCGGGGAGAAGCCAATTGAGTTTCCTTCCCGCGGGCGTGAGCAGAAGAAGATTCGTCCGTCCGCCGTAATAGCGATTGCCGTCGGGATCGGTGCAGAGGGGCGAATCTTCGAGCGGTTTCGCCGTATCCGTGAGCATGGGCTCGGACGCTTCCATCGCCTGCCAGTCATGGTCGCCGACGATCCAGTGGGCGGTTCCGCGCTGGATGACCGGCCAATCCGCTTTGCTCCATCCCGCGCCGTTTCCGGTGTCGATGAGCCAAATCGCCAGCCGCGGCGTGGGATCGGGAACCGTCGGGTCGAGGATGAGCGTGCGCTGGGAAGAATCCTCGTGAAAGAGCCATCGGCCGCGAGAGTCGATGGCGAACAGATGTGTAAAGTTCCGTTCCGATTGAAGCAGCAACGGCTCGAGCTGGTCTGGAGGGAGATATCTTGCCGGCCCGATGTCGGCGGTCGTGACGACCCATTCGTCCCGCAACCCGGTGACGGTTCCGCCGCTTTTGGTAAGGCGATCCACGATGGCGGCGGGAAGTTCCTGCACCGGCTTGCCGGGCGCATGGCGAGGTAATCGGGAGATACGACTTTCGGGTTCTGGCCCTCCTGGGGGATGCTCACACCCTGCGGGGCGCAAAAGACCATGCCGCCGTCGCGGAGCCTTGCCGTCAGGATCAGTTGGTCTCCATTGACGGCCATTCCTCCGAGCGTGGCGCCTTGCAACAACATGTGAATCCGCGCTTGCGCGCAGGAGCGGCGCTGGAGATAAGTTTTTCCAGGATGGGATTGATCTTCGGGCCGTATTGCGTGAGCCGCTGATACGCCGCGACCCGTTTGTCCGGATCGTCGTCTCCAAGCTCTTCGACCAGCGCGGCGATTTCATTTTCGTTGAATCCCGGATTGTCCAACGAGACGAACGTCAATCCGGCGTCGGCGGCATCGCGGCGAATCTGCAAGACGCTGCCGTCGAGCAGGGGCACGAGATAAACGATATCGCCCGGCCAGGCGGCTGAATCGAGTTGCGTCCACTTTCCATCGAGATACCTGGCCACGCGCGTTTGTGCGAAATGTTCATCGGCTGGAATCCAGGCGAGGACTCCGCGTGTCGAAGAGCACGGCCGGCGTGGTGTTTGGCTGGCTGGCGGCCGACGAATCCGCCAGGGGAAAATAATCCTCGCTCAGCTCCTTGCCGAGCGTGATGATGCTGACGCCCAGATCGCTCGGCACGATGAGGCGGGTGATTTCCCCATCGAACCAGGTCATTGCGAAGTGCCAGTGATAGGAGCGATGCCATGGAATCGGCCGGCGATCCTTGGCGGAAATGATTTCAATGCCGTCGCCGTTGCGGCAAATCGCCGACGGCTCCCACAATCCCCGGCGATTGAGGGACCAGATGATGTACGAGATGGATCGATCGACCAGGTGTTCGCTTTCTCCCGCTGCGCGGGCCAGAACGATGGGCAGCGGATCGGCATCGGGGCAAGTGATCCACAGGTCGCCGCGCGAGCAGACGTAAATCGGCTCGCGCAGGATCAGATGGGCCGCATCATTCAAATCCACCGGAACAGCCCACGGGCGCGTGTCGGGATAATTCGCCAAATCCGCGTGGAGGAGCTGGCCATAGGTCTGAATGACCGCCGGCTGGGTGGATGGCATGGAAGCACCGGACGCCTCGGTCGCCGGCAGCGAAGTCGGCGCAGGGCGCGATCGGAGGACTGGCAGGTTTACCGAAAAGAAATACCAACCCAGCGCCGGCCGCGGCCGCGATCAACAGCCAGAGAGTCACCCAAGCCAATCGGCCGGACGATCCGGACATTCGTCACTCCATTTAAGAAGCACTCTACCGCGCCGAAGATTATCGCAAAGAATCGAGTAGGAGAAAAAGGGGGTCATAAGCCTTTATTAAAAAAGGCTTATGACCCCCTTTTTCGCTTCGACATGCCTGGGTTGTTTCCGGTATGATCGGCTGGACCATTATGTCCCCCACCGCAAGCGGCTACGCCATCGATCTCCAGAACGTCACCAAGATCTATCGTCGGCGCGTTCACGCGCTTCAAGGGGTCTCCATGCGGGTGAATCGCGGGGAGATCTTCGGACTGCTCGGGCCCAATGGGGCGGGAAAGAGCACGCTGGTCAAAATCATGGTCACCGTGGTTCGGCCAACCAGCGCTCATGGAACGATCCTCGGCCACGCCATCGGGCACAAGGCGATCCTGGGCCGGGTGGGTTATTTGCCGGAGAACCATCGTTTCCCGCGATATCTGAGCGGCCGGCAGGTGATCGAATTCTTCTCGGCCCTGGCCAAGGCGGATCGTTCCATGCGAAAGAAACGGGCGGCGGAGTTGCTGGATCTTGTAGGCATGACCGCGTGGGCGGACGTTAAAATCTCGCAGTATTCCAAGGGAATGCTTCAGCGCGTTGGGCTGGCGCAGGCGCTGGGGGCCAATCCGGATTTGATTGTTCTCGATGAGCCGACCGACGGGGTCGATCCCGGCGGGCGGCGGGACATTCGCCAGGTGCTTCTGCAGCTTCGCCAGCAGGGGGCGACGGTCTTCATCAACAGCCATTTGCTGAGCGAACTGGAAACGGTGTGCGATCGTGTGGCGATCCTGGTCGCGGGGAAGGTCGCCCGGCAAGGGTCGGTGAATGAACTCACCCTGCCGAAACAATGCTATCTGTTCGAGCTTGAATCGGCGGCGTGGCCGATGGTGGCGGCGACATTTCCGGGGGCGTTCGGCCTGGGTTCGCCGCCGGCGCCCGGGCGGCCGGCGCGGGGATGGCTGGACGACAAAAGCTGGTGCGAATTCGACGGCCTGGCCCTGCGCGTCGGCAGGACCGATCCGGAAAGCGTGCAGGAGATCATCGACGCCCTGCGAAGAAACAGCCTGGTCATCCGCAGAATGCAGTTGATCCGGCCGTCGCTGGAGGATTTGTTCTTCGAGGCGATGGCCGATCCGACGGCGAACTTGGCCGCGCTTTCGGGCGCGAGGCCCCCGCCGCTTCCAGGAGCCTCATGAGCCAGACTCTGGCACTAATTTGGGACGCGTATCGGGATTTGAATTCCAGGCGGATGTTCTGGATCGTGCTGATTTTATCGACGCTGGTGGCGGGATCGTTCGCGGCGATCGGGCTGACGAGCACCGGATTCAAGATTTTCTATTGGGAGCTTCACTCGCCGATTCTCAACAGCAAAGAGATGGCCCCCGGCGATTTTTACAAGAGCATTTTCCTGAACTACGGGATTGGATTCTGGCTGACGTGGCTGGCGACGGTGCTGGCGCTGATCTCGACGGCGAGCCTGTTCCCCGATTTTCTCGCCGGCGGCGCGGTCGATCTGTATCTTTCCAAGCCCATCAGCCGGCTGCGGCTGTTCCTGACGAAATATCTGTGCGGGTTGCTGTTCGTGGCACTTCAGATCGGCTGCTTCTGTGCCGCGAGCTTTGCGGTGATCGGATTGCGCGGCAGGGCGTGGGAGCCGGGGATTTTTCTGGCCGTCCCCATCGTCCTGCTCTTTTTCAGCTACTTGTTCTGCTTCTGCGTTTTGATCGGGGTGTGGACGCATCCACCGTCGCGGCGGTGCTGCTGACGTTTCTGTTCTGGGTGTTCACGTACGGCGTGCATACGACGGAGGTGACGCTCCTGATGTTCAAGCTGACGGAAGAATCCGCGGCGGCGCGGCTCGACAAGCAGATTCAATCCACGCAAGAGCGGCTGGTCAGCAGGCAGCGGGCCCAGGCGACCCGGCCCACCACGCGAAACAGCGAGTACGTGACGATGTACGAAAATGAACTCAAGAGCGACCGGGCCAAGCGCCAGGACATGCACGGCGCGTTCGATCGGCCGCACGCGATTTTTTTTG
Organism: uncultured Phycisphaerales bacterium; assembly: GCA_963783845.1. Taxonomy (GTDB): domain Bacteria; phylum Planctomycetota; class Phycisphaerae; order Tepidisphaerales; family Tepidisphaeraceae; genus PALSA-1353. Next base: position 39,915 of record CAWAPL010000014.1, on the reverse strand, counting down.
ACGTCAAGACCGTTCTTCCCAAGACCACGGAAACGGTTTCCCTTCTGGAGCGAATGCTGATCAGCAGCGCCCGGCTGGAACATGTCTCTCGCGATAATCAGGACGATTCGGGGAATTCTCCCACTGAACTCAACGGCAACCCCGTTCCGATGCGGGAACTGCAGGCCGAAATCCGCAGCCGAAGCGTCGGCTGGATCGTCGGCACGTCGGTGGGGTTTGAGGGTGTCGTGCTGGCGCTGGCGGCGTGGATATTCTGCCGGCGGGATTACTGATGATTCCGCGGGTAATTCCGCCGCTGATTCCGCCGCGAGGCCGCGGCGGCTAAACTACGCGCTCAGGAGATCTTCATGGGCAAGGTTCGCAAGGCGGTCATCACGGCGGCGGGTCGGGGGACGCGGCAGTATCCCGCTTCGACCGCGGTTCAAAAGGAAATGTTTCCCCTGGTCGATCGCGACGGTCTGACCAAGCCGATCATCCAGATCATCGGCGAAGAGGCGATCGATTCCGGCATCGAGGAGATCTGCATCGTCACCCAGCCGGGCGAGGAGAACCAATATCGCGAATATTTTCGCAGGCTCGACGACAGCATGGTCAAATCGTTCCGCGGGAAGGATTGGGCGCTGATGGAATCGGAAAAGCTGGAGGCCTTCGGCGAGCGCCTGCACTTTGCCGAGCAGCACGCGCCCGAAGGATTCGGGCATGCCGTTTACCAGGCGAAGGAATTCGTGGGCGACGAGGCGTTTCTTCTGCTGCTGGGGGACCACGTTTACATCAGCGACATCAAGGACCGCTGCGCCGGCAACTGCTGAACGTGTACGAGAAGAACACGCTGGAGGCGGTCTCGGGCGTTCAGCCGACGCTGGAGCGCCTGCTGCACCTGTTCGGGGTGATCCGCGGGGAGGCGATTGACGAGCGGCGGGGCATTTACAAGGTGATGCTCATCGTCGAAAAGCCGTCGATCGAGCTGGCGCGGGAGAAGCTGGTGACGCCGGGCCAGCCGGCGGGGAATTACCTGGCCCATTTCGGGATGCACGTTTTTTCGCCGCGGATTTTCGATTCGCTGGAATACCTGATCGAGAACAACATCCGGGAGAAGAACGAGTTTCAACTCACCGCGGCCCAGGAACACCTGCGCCAGCAGACGGATCAATACTGGTGCGTGGTGGCGCAGGGGAAGCGTTATGACACGGGGATTCCGTATGGGCTGATGGAAACGCAGCTCGCGCTTGCCCTGAGCGGGATCCATCGCGCCGACATTTGCGAGGCCATCGCCCGCATTCTGGCCACGCAAGTGAAAAACTGAGTGATTCTTTCGCGCACAATTTGCCGATGCTACTTTTGTAGCAGATAAAATTCGCCGGAGACGAGTGGGCGGATGCCCTGGAAGGACCGGTGTTTCGTGGGCGAGATCGTTGGGAGCAGCGCGATCGCTGAGTTTGTTCGTCAGAGCGAGTCGGGGTCGCGGCAAGTGAATTACTGTGATGGCCAGACCATTTTCGAGCCGGGGGACCGGGCGACGGACTTTTTCGTCGCGGAGACGGGGGAGATTCGCCTGTTTGAAGTGGCCCCGCACGGCGACCGCCGGCTGCTGGACATTATGGGTCCTGGGCGATGCTTCGGCTTCGCCTCGTTGGGGAAAATTCCCCTTTACCAGAATCTGGCGATCTCCGTGGGCAATTCCTCGGCGTGGGTGATCGCGGCGGATCGGCTGCGGGAAATCATCCTGGGCCACGGCGAACTGGCGCTACAGTTTGTCGAAAGCATGACGCGGCAGTTGCAAGATGCCTGGAACGAAGGAAGCCATTTCGTGTTCGAAGATTGCCGTCTTCGGCTGATCAAAACGCTGCTGCGGTTCAAGGATAGTCCGGCGGCGCGGGCGGTCCCGGGGGGAATTGAATTGCGGATGACGCACGCACAACTCGCGCAGGCGGTGGGCGTTGCGCCGAAACGATCAGCTTGTGCCTGACCCAGTTGCGGCGGGAGAACCTGGTGCAAACGCGGCGAAACCGCGTGCTCTACGATCCCGATCGGCTTGGGCAATTGAATCCGCTTCCGGAATTCATCCCTAAACTGGCGATTGCGAGTTAGCCGCCGGGTCGTGGATGACAAGACGGTTTCGTCCGAATTCCTTGGCCCGATAGAGCGCCTGATCGGCCAGGACGGTCAATTGATCGGCGGCGCTTGGGGTGTTGGCTTTTCGCGATGCGATGCCGGCGGACATGGTCACGCCGTCGTTTTGCCGAAGCACGATCGCCGAGCCCTGCTTGAATTCGTCGCGGATGCGTTGGGTGACGCTGGCGGCTTCCTGGGCCGAGGCGTGGGGCAGGAGCAGGACGAACTCGTCGCCGCCATATCGCGCCGCCACGTCCATCTTTCTCATGCTGGCGGAGATGACTTTCCCCGCGACGGTCAGGAGTTGATCGCCGACGGCGTGTCCGTGCTTGTCGTTCAGTTGCTTGTAGCCGTCGAGGTCGATCATCACGCAGGAGACGTTGCTGTCCATGCGCTCGCTCTCGGCAAACATCTGATCGAGAACGCGATTGAAGTGGCGGCGATTGTACAGGCCGGTCAGCGCGTCGGTGGCGGCGAGTTCCTCGACCATCTTCAGCGACATCTCGAGCTGGGCGTTTTTGTCGCGCAGTTGGGCCTGTAGTTTCGCGTTTTCGGCGTAGAGCTTGGCGACGGTCAGGTTCTTCTCCACCACCAGCGGAATGGTGAAGAGGTAGTCGCCGAATTTCACGACGTAATCCATGGCCCCGCGGCGGATCGCCTCGGCGGCCATCTGACCGACGTTTTCGCCCGTGACCATGATGACCGGGGTGTTGCATCTTTGGTGGATTTTGCCGAGGAGATCCATTCCGCTGACGTCCGGAAGATTGAAATCAGTGAGAATGAGGTCGAAAGCGGCCAGGTCCAACTGCAACGCCGCCGCGCCGCAATCCACCGCCTTGACCGTGGCGGGGCCAAAATGCTTCTCCAGCGTTTCGACGATCAGTTGCCGCTGATCGGGATCGTCTTCCACGATGAGCAAACGGATGGTATCCATGGAAAAATCGTTCGAATCCTTTGGCGTCTTTATCGGCCGGTTCGCCCGCAAGGTGAACCGCCGGGCGATTTATCGGCGGCACTGCTCCGGCGGCAAATGATGGTCCGGATATTGATGGATCGTCAGCCAATAATTCGTGCTCGCCAGCACCGTCTTGAAGAACTGCTCGGCGCGGAGGGGCTTGATGGTATAACTATTGGCGCCCGCCTCGGCGGCTTTGCGCATCTGCGATTCATCGCTCAGACCGGTGATCATCACAATCGGTATATCCCGCAGATTCGGAGCGGCTTTGATCGCCTTGAGCACTTCCTGCCCGTTCATGCCGGGCATTTCGATGTCCAGGAAGATCAGCCCCGGCCTTGGAGCGTGGGACCATCGCCCTCGCCGGTGCAGGAAATCCAGGGCCTCGTTTCCATCGGGGACCTCGAAGACGCGGTTGTAAACCTTGGATTGGCGGATGGCGTCGCGGAACAGCAGGCGGCAATCCTGGTCATCGTCCACGATCAGGATCGTGATCGCCTCCTTCGCTTTCGCCGCCTCGGAGGCGAAATCGCGCGGGATCGGTCGGGTTGACGCTCGCGTGTTCATTGGGCGGCGCTCAATTCCGGCTGTGCGGCCGGCACGTATCGTCCATCGATCGTGAACTTGAAGGTGCTTCCGCGGCCCGGCTCGCTCTCGACGCCGATGCTTCCACCGTACGTCTCGACGATGCTCTTGACGCTGGAGAGGCCGACGCCCTTGCCGGCGACGTTCCGAGCCGCCGAATTCTTCCCCCGTCGGAAAACGTGGAACACCTTGGCCTGATCCTCCGCGTCGATTCCCATCCCGGTGTCGCGGACGTAGAACTCGGCTTCGGTCGGGCGCACCGCGCATCCGACGTGAATCTCGCGCACCGGGCCGTCTCCCATGTATTTGATCGCGTTGTCGAAAAGGTTCTGGAACACCTGGCGGAATCGGGAGCGCTCGCCGTGCAGGACCGGCAGCGGCGTATCCACGAGCAGCGCGATCTGGCTGCCGCGCAGATCGCTTTCGAACAATCCCTCGACCTCGGCCACGAGGCCGGCCGTTTCCACCATCTCCATTTTTTCGCGGCGCGTTTTGATCCTCGACAGTTCCAGCAGTTCGGAGATCAAATCGGTTTCCACGTTGACGTTCTTCTGAATCCGCTCCAGGCGGTGGATGATTTCGTCATCGAAGCGGTCGCGGTGCTCCATCAGCAGCATCGCCGCCATTCCGCTGATGTTCCGCAACGGAGCGTTGAGGTCGTGGCTGACGGCGCGGAGGAAATCCTCCTTCTCCGCGACTTCGCTGCTGAGCCGCTGGTTGGCCATCTCGAGCTGGCTGGTGCGCTGGACCACTTTCCGCTCGATGGCCCTCGTTGATTTCCAGCAGGCCCTGCTGCTGACGCTTGATGGTCTGGATCATGGCGTTGAAGGATCGCGCCAAATCGCCGATGGCGTCGGCACGATTGATGGCGACGGCGGTGTCGAGATCACCGCCGGCGATGCGGTTGGTGGCCTGGACCAATTGGCGGATGGGCAGAAAAAGCCGATGCACCAGGAGATAGGCGGCGGGAAGGCTCAACAGGACCGTGATGCAGCCAATGCCCAGGGCGAAATAATTCACCCGCTGCACCTGCGACTGCTCCTGTTGGGGCGAGATGCCCACGGCCACGAAGCCCACAAGCCGCGAAGTTCCGGCCGATTCCGGGCTAAGCACCGGCAGGCAGACCTCGAGGCAATCTCCGAAGGCCGTGGAGGTTTCGCGATGCACGCGGGTCAGCGACGCAACGTCCACTCGCCCGAGAAAGTCCAGATCGGAACTCGAAACCGAGCCTCGGCCCACCAGGGCGATGTTCTTTCCCGAGTCGTTGTAAAAGGCGATGAACAGAACGTCGCGGGTGTTGAGCAGAGTCTGGCCCATGAGCTGGAGCTTGGTCACGTCGCCCGCGGAAATCGCCTCCCGAGAAGCCGTGGAAAGCGTGTAGGCGGTTTGCCTGGCCTGTTCGCCCATCATTCCCGTGATCTGCTGGTCCACCCGCGAAGCCCACCGCCAGGAGGTCGCGCCGATCGAAGCGGTCAACAGCGCCATCACGGCAATGACGCATTTCGATTCCAGGCCAAGCCCGGCCCGAAATCGCGCAATCCCCGCCAGCGGCGGTGGCGAATCGCTCGATCCCGTTGGGGTGTTTTGTTTCGTCAGGGCCATCGATGGAGGCGGCATGGGCCGCATCCGTCTCATCGTCACGATGCAATTTCGAGTTAAGATGTACGGGCGGTACGACCTGCAACGAGCAAAGAATTATGGGACAGTTGACCGATCCGGCTGTGGTGGAACTTTCCGCGGATGCCACGTGGCCGGCCCAGGAGAACGAGCCGCTGGGCCCGTGGCGGCTGCGCGCCACCCGCGGATATTCCCATCGCGCCAACTCCGTGCGAACGGTCGGCGACGATGGCGGGCACGCCCATGTTTCCTGGCTGGAACTCATCGCCGAGGCCGAGGCATTCTATCGCCAGCGGAATTTGCCGGCGATTTTTCATATTTCCCCCGCAACGGCCCCTCGCGATCTCGATCGGCTGCTGGACGAGCGCGGATACGCCCTCGGCCATTCGGCCGAGGTCTGGTCGGCCGATCCGGGCGAGGTTCGGGATGCCACCGCGCGCCCCGGCGCTCTCGGCCGGATCGTCCAGCGAGATTCCCCGGATGCGGCATGGCTGAGCTGCGCGTGGGACGAGCACATTGATCCGGCGAACATCCGCGAGGAGATTTGTCGCCGCGTTCCGTCGCCGCGCATCTTTGCCCTGGTGGTCGAGGGAGACGAGCCGGTTGCGCGAGTTCTTGGAACGATTCATGCCGGCGTGGGTTGGGTGTACTGCATGGCCAGCGTCGCGCCTCGCCAGCGCCGCGGACATGCCACGCGACTCTTGCATTCCCTGGCCGAGTGGATGCTGGCCAACGGCGGAAAGGCGCTATGTCTTCAGGTCATGGCCGAAAACACGCCGGCGCGAAACCTCTACGCCAAGGCGACGTTCCGGAAGCAATACAATTATCATTACCGGGTGCGGCGGTGAGGTACCCCAGAAGAGCGCGGCCACTTGACAATTGATTTGGACGACGGTTCCGCTAAGGTGTTGGAAGATACGGGAGCGTGTATGGATGGATTGCCCGGGTTGGTCGGTCAGGATGCGACGATACTCGCCGATCCGCCGTGGCGGTTTCAAAACCGGTAGGAGAATTGCCAATTCGCCGGCCCGCATACTTCCTTATTGCCGTTTCGACTGCCGTGAACCTGAGGCTCTGTATAGACCATGCGCTCGCTGGATTCATGAACAGTTACAAGGGCGCATGGACATTCCATGAGATTCAGCAAGACGATTTCGTCAGTTTTCTCTACGGGGCGCGGGCTCACAATTTATATCGTGTCACACGCCGAACAACTTACGTGGACGCCGTTTCGCTTCCTCCCTGGGCTCCCTTGACGTTCGGTGAGTCGGGCCGCACATATTGTTTTCCGTTCCGCCTCGACCTTGAGCCAGTTCGTCTCTTCACTGAGCCTCTCGTTAGAGCTGAATTTGCCTACGTCGCGGAGAATTTACTCTTGAGAGCCGGATACGCGAAGACCCATTTCCAGGCCGACCAGACGACTCTCCAAAGCGTGTCGCAAATGGGCGAAGTTGCAACCGGCCACAACACCGCACCACTCCAATTTACCGCCGAGACCTGCGAGCCGCGATTTGTATTCGCTCGAAAAGACGCAGAGCTTCCGTGCCTGATCCCGTTCGATGAACTGATTCTCCAGGCTGCCATACGGATAGGTCTCGGCGATCCGCGCAGGCTGAGTGACTTTCTGAGCGGTATCAAAATAAGTGGCTTGGACACGACGGACGTCGAAATACTCGGCGAAAAGGCACTGTCATACGGACACATCGACCTACTCATCAAAGAGTCGGTCCCAATTGGGAGGGCCAGTAAGGTAGCAATTGAGGTAAAACTGAGAAAGGCCTCCGAATCAGATGTCGCTCAAATCAAGCAATATGCTGAGGAGCTTGGTCCAGAATGCTTGGGTGCCGCGCTCGTTGCAGAAAGCTTTCAGAAAAAAGCGATACGCGCCGCCGAGGCCAATGGAATCAGGCTCGTCAAATATCGACTCGACCTGCCGGTGGGAACGCCGTCCACATTTGACTCGATCGTCAACAACTTATCCTTTTCGTATCTTTAATGGGGTGCAGATATGACATGGCGACAACTTGCGGACTTTATCTCGAAGATGGCTCCGGAATACATCGATCAGCCCGTCCGATTCGTAGAGCCATACGACGAAGGCAGACAAGGCTATTCACTCGAGCCAGTCGTAGCGGAGGAAGACATTTTTGTTGGGCCACGGTCTGAAGAAACCATCTTTGCACGAGCGGGAGAACCCATCTTTGGTTGACGACTGAAGCATGCTTCGGACACCCGACCGCTCCCGCTCGCTGGCGCCCTTGTTCATCTTGTTCGCACGGGTATACTGCGGATCCTTGCCCGGCATGCCTCAAAACCATGCCGAGCGGTTCCGGCGCGTAAGACGATCGCTTTCGCGGTTGCCGCGCATGTTTTGAGGGCGGGCCATTGGCCCCCTAGAAAGTTCGCACATGGGCCGTCATACGGGTCCAAAGCTTAAATTGTCTCGTCGGGTCGGCGTTCCAATAGCCGACATTCCCAAACACACCGGCCGCGGGGAGCTTGAGTTGCCCGGCATGCACGGGCATCGCGGGCGGCGGCAAACCGAATACGGCGTTCGCCTCAACGAGAAGCAGAAGCTCCGTTACCATTACGGCATGTTCGAGAAGCAATTCCGCCGATTCCTGAACATCGCCAAGAAATCCAAGGGCAACACGGCCAATACGATGATGCAGCTTCTGGAAACGCGGCTGGACAACGTGCTGCGCCGCCTGGGCGTGGGGCGAACCATCTGGGCCACGCGCCAAACCGTCGCCCATGGACACGTTTTGGTGAATGGCCGCAAGACGGATATCGCCAGCTATCTGGTTAAGCCGGGCCAGACCATCACGTTTAAGGAAGGCATTCACAAGGTCCTGCGTGAGAACATGGAACAGGGAGCCGGGCACCAGGTGCCGAATTGGCTGGAATGGAACCCGGCTCAACTCACGGCGACGGTCAAATCCCAGCCGGTGCCTGAAGACGTGCCGTTTGAAGTCAACATGAATTTGATCATTGAGTTTTACCGGTGATCGCAGTTCGGTTGCTGCGGAAGCCATCAAAGTAAGAGACCCCACAGGGCAAGCCCTGTGGGCTTTTTTTTGTTGGTTTTCCACCATTCACGCCTCTTGAACCTTGTCCGTTATCGGACGTAGCATACCCGGATTATGCGTTTTCCCAATCTTGCCCATTTACCGGATGTTCCGCATTTCCTAAATGTTCAAGTTGCAAAATCCACAAGTCGATGTTCAAATAGCGAAGATGGAGAAGAAGGATAACTGGTGAAGCCTGTGTTGTCCTCTCCGTATTTAACAGTTGGGCTTCAGGAGCCACTATGAAGAGCGTCTTTACCACTGGAGAAGCCGCGGAGATCTGCAAGGTCTCGCAGCAGACGATCATCCGTTGTTTTGACAGCGGGCGGCTTAGGGGCTTCCGCGTTCCGGGCAGCCGGTTCCGCCGAATCCCGCGCGATGCCCTGATCGCGTTTATGAAGGATAACGGCATTCCCCCCGATGCGCTGGATAGCGGCAAGCTGAAAGTCCTGGTCGTGGATGATGATCCGGAGATCGTGGAGTTGTTCGTTGACGTGCTGGAACGCGACGGGCGATTCGAGGTGAAAACCGCCAGCACGGGATATGACGCCGGCATCCTCACCCAGGAATTCGTGCCCGACCTGGTCATCCTGGATTACATGCTGCCGGACATCAACGGCAACGTCGTTTGCCAGACCATCCGCAAAAATCCCAATTTCGAGCACATGAAGATCGTCATCGTTTCCGGCGTGGTGAACCAGGACGAGATCAACGATCTGCTGAAATCCGGCGCCGACGACTTCGTCAAGAAGCCGTTCAACATCGAGAAACTCATCGAGCGCATCGGCGAAATGCTGGCGACCTGAGAGGAAAGCGGGTAGTGATTGGCCTTCGTGGATGGTGAGGCGACAAAGCTAACTCGCTGGCAACGACCTCGTCCGTCCGCCAGCTAAACACGCTCATCCTATTTAGTGCTTACGCCATCCGACCATCTTCAGGCCAAGCGCGTCGAGCTGATTCTTCAGCAGCTTGAGGAACTTCCGACGCTGCCGGCCGTCGCCACGCGCGTGTTGCAGGTTGCCGCCGACGCGGATGGAACGGTGGATGAAATCGTCTCGCTGATCAGCAGCGACGTGGCCCTGACGGCGCGAATCCTGCAACTGGTGCATCGGTCCGATCTGGGAATCAACGCCGACGCCATCACGTTGCAGCGGGCGGTGGTGTTGCTGGGATTCGAGGCCGTCCGCAACGCCGTGCTGGCGGTGTCGGTTTTCGAGACCTTCGCGAGTTCCAATTCACATCCGACGCAGTTTTCGCGCGAGGAGTTCTGGAAGCATTCGGTCGCGGTGGCGTGCTGCGCCGAGCTTCTGGCGGAGTCACTGCACGCGGCGCATGGACGCGAGGCGGGCTTCAGCCCGTCGGAGGCTTTCGTGTGCGGATTGCTGCACGATCTGGGCAAGGTTGCCCTGGACGCGATTTTGCCAAAGAGCTTTGCCCGCGTCGTCGAGGCGGTCGATCTTCTGCGCGGAAACATCGCCGACGTGGAACGGATGGTCATCGGACTGGACCACATGGTGGTCGGTAAACGGCTGGCGGAGCGATGGGACCTTCCGCAGATCATCCGGGAGTCGATCTGGCTGCACGGCCAGCTTCCCGAGGCCCTGCCGGAATCCGTGAAATATCCGCGGATGATCAACCTGGTGACTCTGTCGGATTTGATCGTGCGCGAGCAGCATCTGGGTTACAGCGGCAACTGGGCGTTTCCCGTGAGCCGAAAGCGTCTCATCGAGGCGATCGGCCTGACGGGGCAGAGCGTGGACGAGGCACTCGGCAAACTGATGGATCGAGTCGAAGCCCGCGCCAGGGCGCTGCAGCTTGGGCAGGCCAGCACGCAGGAGCTTTATCAACAGGCGTTGATGCGCGCCAATCAAGAGCTTGGCCGCGTGAGCAGCCAGTTGGCGGCGAAGAACCGGCGGCTGGTGGTTCGTGCGCAGTATTTCGACGTGATGAGCGCGTTTCAGGGCGATCTTCGCGCCGACGCATCGCCGCAAACCGTTCTGCGGGCCATCGGCCAGACGGCGGTGGGCGTGCTGGGCGTGACGTGCGCGGCGGCGTTTTCGATCATGCCGGGTCAGGGTTTCGCCGAAGTCCTGCTCTTCGATGAATCGGGGGAGACTTTTGAAACCTCGCTGGTGGATTGCCCGCACCCGCCGACGGGCGGGGAAAGCGGGGATGGGCCGGTGCTTCATGCCGGAGATGAGCTGGACTGGCTGCTGTCGGCGATTTCGCCGCGGCTGGTCGCGGATCAGCGTTTTTGGATCTGCCTGTACGCGGAGGAGACGTGCGTGGGCGGGGTGGTGTGGGGCGCGGCGGCCGGGGAAGCGCAGCGGCTGGGCTCGCAAGCGCAGGAGTTGACCGCCGCCGCGGGAGGTTGGGCGCTGGCGCTGCGCACGGCCCAAATCCGTGACGAGGCTCGCGCCCTGGCGGAGCAATTGGCCGAAGCCAATCGCCGCCTCCAGTCGGCGCAGAGCGAAATCCTTCATTCAAAAATGATGATCAGCATCGGGGAGATGGCGGCGGGGGCGGCGCACGAGATGAACAATCCTCTGGCCGTCATTAGCGGACGATCGCAGTTGCTCTCGGCGCAGTTAACGGACCCAAAGCACAAGGCGATGGCGCATCTGATCTACGATCAAAGTCACAGGCTCAGCGAGATCATTTCGGAGTTGATGGATTTCGCCAAACCGGTGCCGCCGCGGCTCGAGGAAACGGACGTTGCGGACCTGATTGCCCGGGCCCTTCACGATGCCAAGCAGCACACCGATCCAGCCGATAGGACCATTGAGTTGACCATGGGCGACGTTCCGCCGGTGATGGTCGATCCGAAGCAAGTGGCCGCGGCGATGACGGAAGTGATGGATAACGCGTTGTCGGCGACGGATTCTTCCAGCGGCCAGGTAACGATTCACGCGGCGTTCGATCCGTATTCGTCGCGGGTTGCCGTGACGATTTCGGACAACGGCTGCGGGATGGACGAGGCGACGCTGAAGCGGGCGTTCGACCCGTTCTTCAGCAGCAAGGCCGCCGGCCGGCGCCGCGGACTGGGACTGCCCAAGGCCCTGCGCTGGGTGGAATCCAGCGGGGGTTCGATGCGGCTGGAGAGCCGGCCGGAGCAGGGAACGCGGACGTTGATCCTTCTTCCGGCGGCGGCGAGCGCCAGCGGGCAGAACGGTCAGGTTAGCCGTAAGGCAGCGACATGATTGGAACAATGCCCACTGCCGCGAAGTGGAAGGGAAAATGATACCTGTACGACAATCCCCGCAGACGCAGCGTTCGGCTTCGCCGCAGGTCCTGATCGTGGACGACGAGTCCGACGTTGTGGAATTCCTGGGCCAGGCCCTGAGCCGCAACGTGGATTGCCGCCTGGCCTCGGCGGGGACGATCGCGCAGGCTTCGCGGGCGCTGCAATCGCAGCCGGTCGATCTGCTGATCGTGGATCTTCATTTGCCGGACGGGGACGGCTCGGAATTGCTGGCGGCGCTGAGGGAGCGTCACCCGCTGGCCAGCGCGATCGTCGTCACCGGTTCGCCAAGCGTCGAGACTGCGGTCTCGGCCCTGCGGGACGGGGCGGTCGATTTTCTCGCCAAGCCGTTCACCAGCGACGAGTTCCTGCGCCGAATCCGCGCGGCGCTGCATGGCCATACGCTGCGCGCAAAAGTGAAAGCCGCATCGCCCGCCTCCGCGTCGCGATCCGCCGGCTGAATGACGCCCGCAGGCTCGTCACCAAGAAGGTCGATCTGCTGTGCAACGACCTCGTGGCCGCGTACGGCGATCTTTCCCGGCAACTGGACCTGGTGCGGACGACCGAGTCTTTCCGCGGAATCATCACTTGCTCCGACGACCTGGAGCAGATGCTTTGCCACTCGATGGATTGGATGCTGCGGCAAATTGGGTATGCGAACGTGGCGATTTGGCTCGCCGGGCCGGAATCGGATTTCCAGCTTGGGGCGTATATGAAGTACACGATCGCCGGCGATCCGGCGATGACCGACGCCATGCGGGACGGGCTTCTTCAGCTCGTTCGACGCGTCGGATTGGTTCACCTCAGCGCCGAGGAGGCCGGGGACGTCCTCAGCACGGCGGAGCTGCTGCATCTGAGGGGCCAGACGATTCTGGCGATTCACTGCACGTACCTGGGTGAATCGCTGGCCAGCATCGTGCTGATGCGCGAGGGGGACAAGCCGTTCACCGCGGAGGACGTGAGAACGCTTCGCGCGATCGGGCCGGTGTTTGCGGTGGCGCTGGCGACGATGGTGCGCGGTCCGCAAGGCGATGCGGATTTGGAGGACGCGGAGGACGACGGCCCGCTCCTGGATGAGCCGGACGATGCACCGCCGTGGCGGCGGCGGAAAAAGGACGATGCGGATTGGTGGAAGCGCGGGGAGACGCCGCCGTTCTAAATGGGCGACGGCAATTCCGGGACATCGGCGTGACCCGCGGTGCTTCGCACCGCCGCTAAATAATTTTCAATTCCCTGAATCACGGCTCCTTATTTACGACGGGCATTTCCTCGTTGGGGCCTTTCTTCGACAGTCAAGTAAAAAGTTGAATAATTCGCCTGTTTTTTCGGCGAATTTTTTGTTGAAAGAAGCGCGGTCTTATTGAATTCTTTATTGCGGGCAGCGGTGCGCGTTGATAATATTTCTTAAGTACGGCTGTTCTGCCTTTGTCCGTGATTGGAGAGCCATATTGGTTAAACCTATAATCAACCCCTGGGGATAGCCGCTGGCGCCGGGCAAGCTCGCGCTTGTCCTTGCGATGAGTTTCAGACGAGAAGCCCACAGCGCCGGATAAACGGGAGAACCCTCCTGATTCGGCCCATCACCCACCTTCTTAAAGGGTTTGATCAACCGCTCTCACACGACATGGGTGGATCGTCCGTATCTTGACGCTTTGGGATTGGAGATAAAGCCCACGGTAACGCCGTGGGCTTTGCATTGGATCATCTCCGAATTTTTAATCCGCGGTCTTGGAATTGAAGTGGAGGCCATGTTCGCGGCCGCTTTGGAAGCCCATTCCGCCCAGATTATCATTGGTTGCGGCTGTTCGGAGGCCGATTTTAACCTCCGCGTGGAAGTGGGAAAATTCGTCTCGATAAAACTGCAACTTTCGGAAGCGCCAGGCCATCTATTATTTACAACACCTTCAAATTACGGGAAGGCCGGGTATGGCTGGGGCCGGCGGTAGTTAGTATGCTATAATTCAGATGATGAAGGAGCCTGAAATGAAATGCGGCAAACGAACGTATGTGGCTATGCTGGCGATGGTTGTGGGATCAACCCTGTCTGCCGGGTCGCCTGTCATGGGCCAGCAACGCATTGACACCAGCGGCCATGCGATGGACGCCAACACGCAAATCGGCTCCGGTGGGTACAACGCTCCGCAGACGAACCAGACGGTCGGTACGCAATACCAAAATGCTCTGGTAACCAACAACGTCACGAACGGCGCGGGCTTCCGTGGGCGCGAGTTCAACGGAATCAATATGGGTGTTGGATATAACGACCCGTTTGCATTCCGCGGCCTTCTGGCCGGGCAAGGAGTGGATCAGTTTATTGCCGAATCCACGGGCGTTCCGACGATGGCCAACCCGTTGGCGTCGAGCAGCCGTCTGGCTTCGCCTCCGCAGGAATATTACGGCGCATCCAATAACAGTCCACCGGCCGGTTTTCAGCAACTGCCAAACGGGCTGGGCTTTGTTCCGGCACAACCGATGACTCAAAGCCCTTCGGACACGCGTCTGGGAGCCGTGGACTTCACGGAGACGCCGATGCTGCCCAAGCCCAATGAACTGCTTGTGCCTGGCCCGGTCGATCCGACCGCCCCGGTCAATCCATCCTCCGGTTCCCAGCTCTTTGCCGCTTCACCCCTCTATGGCGTGCGGCAGTGGCAATTCAATGCCGGCCAGATACAACCGGCTTCGGATCAGCAACTGGGCCAACAAGGTTCGAGCCTGTTTGGCGGTCAAAGTCCGCTGCAACAAGGTTCGGGAGTAACTCAGTTCAATCAGACGCCGAGTCAGACCCGCCTGTTGCAGTTGCGGCGGGAATTGAACAATTCAAGCAACCCGGGATCGCAACAAGTCTCGCAGGGCGGCGCCAACGGCGCGACCCTCCTGCCGCCGTTGCGGCCTGGGATGGCGTCCAACAGCGATGCCGGGCAGGCGCTTGAGCCTCTGACCGTGGAGACGGCGCAGTTGAAATCGACGAACATCGCGCCGGAGGCGGGGGATGTTTCGACATCGCAATCCACTCGGCAGGTCCTGAGCGATCTTCCGCTGCCGCCGCCCTCGCAGCAGAGTTCCGAAGTTGCCCTTCTGCAGCAAATGATGCAGAAGTACCAGGCTTCGCATCCCAAGACGGACGAGCAGGCCAATGCCGATTTTCAGCGAATTTTGAGGCTTCGCCAGATAGCGGCGACGAACGCGGAACGGGGTTCGAACGTATTGGGCGGCCCCCGGGCGAACGAACCCGGCGCGAATGAAACTGCTCCGGGCATGCCGAATCCGGAATTGGGGCCGGGTGGGGCCAACATGGCCCCCGCTCCGCCGGAGCATGAAGAGAACCCAAACCTCATCAAGCCGGGCTTCACCACGCTGCCCAACCTGAGCGGAATTTCACAGGAATCGAGCGTGCCGCCGGCCGCCCCGCCGGTCCCGATCGACAGCTTCGCCACCGGCGTGAAGGCCAAGGGTTTGGCCGATATGATCGCCAGCGGCGAATCGCTTGTTCAGCAACAGCAATACGATCGAGCGATTGCCACTTATGACGATGCAATTCAAGTGGCGCCGAATAATCCGCTCATTCTGACGGCTCGCGCCAACGCGGAGTTGGGGGGCGGGTATTACGCGCAGGCGTCCGCCGACCTGCACAGCGCAATCACCCTGGACCCGGCGGTGTTGATCGGTCGATACGATCTTCAGAAGCACCTGGGCCCGCAACGGCTCAAGGCCGTGTCCGATGACCTCAAGCAGGCCGCACAGGATTCGCCAAAAACTCCCACGCATGCGTTTTTGTATGCATACGTGTTGTACAACTCGCATCATGTCGGAATGGCCGCCCAGTGGCTCAATACCGCCGACCAGCGGGCAGGCGGGCAGGATCCCGCCATTCTTGACATGAAGAAGTATTGGAATTTCAACGAAGAATCTCCCGCTGCCCCGCCGCCATCGACGCGGCCGTCGATGTCCACGCCAAGCGCGCGGCCGAATTAGATCAATGGCGATGCAGCGCCTGGAGAGGCTGAACACGCCCAGAGCGCAAAAAAAGGCCCCGGACGGGGGGATCCGGGGCGTAACTCCCTTTAGGAAGGGAGGTCGTCCAAGGGGGTGCTTGGACGGTTGAGGACCATTGTCTTTAATTTTAACTCAAAAAACCCGTAAATCCAAATAGTTCGCGCTCCGCACACCCAACTCCCTCGTTGGGAATGCGGCTATCAACCAGAATACTAACGGTATAAAAATGAAAAGCAAGGGCGAATTTCCACAAGCCGAATAATCTTTGAGTGGCCGGCGATAACTTTCTGTAATACGCTCACTTACCGACGCGCACCAGATTGTTGCCGGGGTGTCGAATTGGATGGGAATGAATTCATTCTCACTTTCGCAAATCATCTCCCGGCGAAATAGGGCTTCAAATCAATCCGTTCAAACGTTCGCTCCGGGGCGTCGGAGCCGCTCGCCAGGTAGATCACCCGATTGGCCGGCTCGAATACCATGGATTGCAGCGTCATGTCGCCGTCGTTTCCCTGGACGACATGGCGGAGCAATTTTTCGATGGCGGGAGCATCGAGGCGCCCGAATTGTCGGGCCGATTCGGCATGCAGAGCATCGTAGCGCCAGCAATATCCGGCCGTGTCCTGGTCCTGGCCGCGCTGGTGATTGGTGCTGATCAGCGCCGCGCCCGGCGGTCCGCGGCGAATGGCAACGCCGTCGATGCGAATCTCCGCCACGGCCCGGTTTCCCGCCGCATCCATCAGCATGAGGTTGTTGGCCGATTGCCGAGGCGTTCGCCGCAACAGATCGATCGCTTCATCCACCGTGCGGCATTGTTCGAGGATCGCTCGATACAGGAGGGTATAGGGCATTGCCGTTGGCAGCCGCACCGGGCGCGGAACCTCCATGCAGGCCAGAGACAGTCCGTATTCGTTCATTCCGGAAACGACGCCGATCATTCCCGGCCATCCGATCGCCGCGAATTGATACCGCCCGGCGGGATGGTAGATCAAAAGCGACGAATGCTTGTTCAGAACGCCGAGGGAGGGGAAATCGAGATTCCGGCCGAAGCGCGCCACGCCGTCGGGTGAAGCCGCCGCCGGCAGGGCAATCGTCGAGCAACCCGTAAACGGCGTCAAATCCAAAAAGCACTGGGCGAGAACAACGTCGTAGTGATTGATTCCGATAGCCTGCGCCAGGGCCTCGGTTTCGGCGCGATGCTCGGCGAGCATGACGGACCTCGAAATTCACGGCGGCCAATCTCGCCTTGACCCGCGCCGAACCCTGCAACTGGACCAGGAGGTAATTCTGATATAAGTCGATGATCGTCTGGCGGAATTGTCGGCCCTGCTGAGCGCCCATGTCGGCCGGATCACCGCGAAACTCACCGACCGGCACGGAAAGATGCGGCTTTGGGGCCAGCGCCGCGGAGGGAATCATGGGCGATCTTGGCGCTTCAGCGCAGGCGGCGACGACGGAAAAGATCAGAAGGCATGCCAGGCTGGAGCGAAAGCGCATGCGGGATGTTATACCTGAACGCGAGGCTCGAAATCGAAGATCGGTGAAGAAGCGGCGGCGGTTATGGTTATATCGAATTCAAAGAGCCGGGGCGTGTCGCCCCGGTCCGGGCCGACACGGCCCGGCTCTGTCCCCGGGGAATCGAGTATTCGCCGTAGACATCAGGTATTTGCGGTCTTATCGTGTCCATCGACCCCTAAAACCGGCGTCGCGATGCCTGGCCGAGGTTGTTAATGTTTCTTAAACTCCTTGAACGGCAAAGGGCGGTTCCTACACTTTAGGCAAGCCGTGGAGGCTGAAGAAGTATGAGCAGAGTTGCGCTTCAGCCCCCCATCGCGTCAGCGGCCCCAAACGTTCACTTGCCCCAGGCCGACTGCATCGTCACGGCCACCCCGCAGGACCTGGTCAACCCAAGCGACGTTCTGATCGAATCTCGCGGCGTCAGCGTATTTTACGGCTCGCACGAGGCCATCAAGAACGCTTCGCTGAGCATGCCGCGCAACCGCGTGATCGCCATGATCGGTCCGAGCGGATGCGGGAAAAGCACGTTCCTCCGCTCGATCAATCGGCTCAACGATCTCATCCCCGGTTGCCGGATCGCCGGCCAACTGCTCATCGGCGGTCAGAACATTTACGATCCGAAAGTCGATCAGGTTGCGCTGCGGCAGAAGGTGGGGCTGGTCTTTCAGAAGCCCAACCCGTTTCCCAAGTCCATTTTCGACAACATCGCGTACGGGCCGCGCCTTCAAGGCGTGACCGGGCGCGACGAACTCGGCGGGATCGTCGAGGATTGCCTTCGCAAAGCCGCCCTGTGGGAAGAGGTCAAGAACCGCCTTCACAGCAGCGCCTTGGGAATGTCCGGCGGCCAGCAGCAGCGGTTGTGCATCGCCCGTGCCCTGGCGACCCGGCCCACGGTCTTGCTCATGGATGAGCCGTGCAGCGCGCTCGATCCCATCGCCACCACCAAGATCGAAGACCTCATCACCGAGTTGCGAGCCAATTACACAATCGTGATCGTGACGCACAACATGCAGCAGGCCGCCCGAGTGAGCGATTTTACCGCATTTTTCTATATGGGTTCGCTTGTGGAGTATAATACCACCTCGGCGATGTTCACCGCCCCGCTGCAAAAACAGACCGAGGACTACATCACCGGACGGTTCGGCTAAAGGACCGGACGATTTTCGCAGTGTCGGCCCGGTGTGGCCGATGGCTGCCGAGGCGCATGTCACATCATTTGAACGATCTTCTTGAAGGCCTTCGGACGCAGATCGCCCGCATGTCCACGCTGGTTCTCCAATGCGTGGAGCAGGCGTGCGAAGCCGTCTTCTCCGCCGACTCCAAGCTGGCGCAGGAGACGATCGTCATGGACCAGCGCATCGACGAGGAGGAGGTCCGCGTTGAAAAGAGCGCCATCGACGTGCTGGCGCTTCAGCAGCCCGCGGCCGGCGATCTCCGCACGGTCGCCACGATCATCAAGGTCAACTCCGATTTTGAGCGAATCGCCGATTGCGCCGTCAACATCGCCCAGCGCGTATTGCCCCTGTCGCAGCTCCCCGAGTACGAGCCGCCCAGCGATCTGAAGCTCATGGCCAACACCGTCCTGGCAACCCTTCGCGACACGATCAAGGCGTTCAACCTTCGCGACGAGGAATTGGCCCGGCACGTGCTCAAGAGCGACGATGTCGTCGATGCCCTCTATCACCAGATCGTGCAGGACATGATCTGCCTGATGGAAACCGACGGCCAGAAGGCCAACACGGAACTGGGAAACATCATGATCGCCAAGAACCTGGAGCGGATCGCCGATCACTGCACCAACATCGCCGAGGACGTGGTGTACATTCACACCGGCCGAATCATTCGCCACCTGCGAGCGGTCTAATCCGGGTAATGGGGGCTTTGCACACAAACCTAGCGCTTGCACATAAACCCCAGTGTTTGCCCACAGGGCTGGAGTTGCATTATCATGCCCTCCCATGCCCGTCAGCCGTAGCACGCCGGACCAAACGGCATTTAACCGCTCGCTCCCGCTTCCATTCAACCTACGAATTGAAGACTTCGCTATCGCGATGCAGGACGTTTACGATTTTTTCTTTGACGTGAACAGCCTGCTGGAAGGCAAGGGCTTGGAACGGCTGGACGAAATGCTCCGTCCGGCGAATATGTCGGGACTGCTGTCAGATATGCTCACGGCGAGCGTCGCCCACCATTCACGATCATTGACCATCAATCAATTCCACAATGGCCATCCGGACCTCATCGTGAAGGGCGTCTACCCCAACAATTCGATCAAGGCCGGAGAAAAGGGCATCGAAATAAAGACGACCCGAAAGAGGGGTGGCGCGGTCGATACCCATGGGGCGCGCGATCAATGGTTTTGTGTATGGGTCTATCAAATCGACGACGAAACCGAACCGGCAACTGCTCGAAGACCGATGGTTTTCACCGAAGCGTATCTGTCGCGAGTCACTGTCGCGGATTTCCGTAAGAACGAACGCGGCGAACTGGGGACGAGAACCGCGACGTTGGATAAGGCGGGGCTGGTCAACTTCAGAAGGAATTGGCTCTATCGCCTCGCGACACCACCTGAAGGCACGACAGACCCGGTATCGCCGATTTCGCAAGGCTGAAGTATTCCGGATCAACCTCTACCCCGATGCTGGAATATCCAACCGCCTCAGCCGCCGCCAACGTTGATCCGCTCCCCGCGAATGAGTCCAAGACGATGCCTTCCCCGAGCGGGAGCATGGCTCGCACCAATTGCCGCAATAGCCGCTGCGGCTTTAGGCTCGGGTGATTCGCGATAAGCCGCTCGGATTTATGCGTTGGGGCGGAACGAATCACGTCTCCGAATGGCCGCAGCGCCGATATCCTACGCAAGCCTCCCGTTTTCCATCGCCGCAGATTGTCCTGTACGCGGCCTTGCAGCGGCTTGCGGAATAACAGCCACGGCTCCCACATCGACCGGGGCATTACGCTCACGTCGGGAAATTCATCGTGGGCGTTCTTCGGTCGGTCGCCCCCTCGCATGGTCATTACCAAGCGGATGATTTCTCCGCGCCGTTCAAATCCGGCGCCAACAATCGTATTAGCCACCAGATACGAGACAAGGGGGTTAGAGGCGATGCAAACATTCGCGCCGGGAACGAGAGCCGGAAATAACTTTGTCGCCCATGTTTTGAAAAAAGCCGTCAATCGTTCTAGGTCTTCACAGTCCAGCACCGTGAACCGAGGCAGCGGAGAACGCTGGTGGCCATCGAACGACGGCGGAATCCGCCATACGCCGCCTTGGCCAGCCCGTAGCTTGGCTTGTTCCGCGTCAGAATATTCGACCATCCCATAAGGCGGGTCCGTGACGACGGCGTGGATGCTGTTCGGCGGCTGTGCATCCAGCCAGTCCAATGCGTTTGTTTGATAGAGAACGGATCGCCCGTACACAAAGGATGGATACGTCGCAGTCGGATCGGCTTCCGGCTTAGCAATCATTCGAGACATATCCCAACGTCCTGTCTCTAAATACTAATGGGGCTTGCAAACTCTTTTCGTGCATATCGAATCCGCCTGTGCGCCACCGGTGGATAAACCGGCGCTGGCATCCATTTTCTCTCGGCCGGCCAACCTTGAAGCGGCTGCCATCACAGCGGGGATAACCCCGTGGATACTATGTGGACGATTTTGTCCATTATTCGCCGGCCTTTCCATGCCGGGCTTTCGCGGCAGTCAGCAGGGTGCAGCGAGCCCATGCGGAAGTTGAAAGGTCATCCGCCTTTGCCGCGCCCTTTATAGTCTCTTGCTCGGTCTTTGTCAGCACAATGTGAAGCTGCCGCTCCCGGCGCTCTGCTTTCAGCTTTTTGGGGCGTCCACGTGCGGCCATGTATTAAAGATATACATAACGCGTATTTTTTGTCAACACAAACCCTACCGCAGGACATCCCTAGTTATTTTGTATATCTTTAATACAATGACGCGGGAGGGCATTATGATTAACCCAAACGAAATCATTGAGGGAATTACGTCGGGATGGAGGTTTGCACAAAAATCTCTCCGGACGCACATTTACCCCCCCCCCCCCCCAACGTTTTAGAACTTTATGTGCAAAACTGGAAATGGGTCATTTTGAATTCAAAGAGTCGGGGCGCGCCCGCAGTGAGCGTAATCGAGCCGTCGCCTCCGGGGTCCCAGCCGACTTATCGGAGTTAGCGCGCGGCACATTATCAGACATCGAAAAATCTCCACACACAACTAATGGTGTCTCACGCCCGCGGCCGATCCCACCAGCAGAAATTGACCAGAAGCAGGCGATTTAACCAGGAAGGAGCCTAGCGATGAGTTGTTTAATCGCACGTGCGGATGAGACGTTCGATGAGCCGCTGTTCCGATCGGCGCGCGGTTCGGAATCGAGACGATCCTTTCAGGCCGGAAGTCTGTTCGAGCTTTGCGTGAAGCAGATTCGCGCCGCGAGAATCGAGCCGCGCATCCGCCGCGAGGAAGACGCCGAACGCTGGGATGGTTTGTCGTGACCGATGGCGAACCGATTTCCATGCGCCGTCATTTCAACCTCCCCGCCGGGCTGAGCAGCACATGCCACATCCCCGGCGTTTTCGTCACCGGCTGATCCAGAGACATCGCCGCGCCGTTCACGTCCGATTGCCATTCGGCCTTGCGGTCGCTCAGCCATCCGGCGTGGATCACGCGCTGCAGCGGAACAACCAATTGCGGGTCCGAATTGCCGATGGAGAATTCCGGGTCCCAAATCAATAAAACGCCGGGCGGCGGATGGTCGATCGCCTGTCGCGCCCAGGGCTCCACCTGGCGGCGATCCCAGGGGTTGGCGTTCAGATAAAAAAATATCCCGGGATGACTGGTCATGATGCGGGGAAACTGCTTCCGCAGCGGGCTGTGCTGATACCACTGCGCGAATCGCTGGGCCTCGCTCCAACTCTGGGATTGCTGAACGGGCAGAATACGCCAGCAGTAATTGACCAATCCCGGCAAGACCACCGCCAGCGCCGCCCACGACAACGGCCGGGGCCAGCGCATCAGCGAGAAGACCCATTCCCATCCCCGCGCCGACAGGCAGCCCCACAGCGGCGCGACAATCAGCAGATATCGCAACGACCCGCTGCTGGAAAATTTCCCCAGCCAAAACAGCAGGCTGTGGCCAACGAGGATCGCCAGGGGAAGGCCGGCGATCAGCGCATCGACGCGAAGTTGATGTTCCCGCAGCCGCGACGGCGGCCAGGCGCCGGCGAGGCTCCGCCAGATTCCGATCCACATCGCCGGAAATGCGAATGGCCCGACGAGCACCGGCAAGACGGCTAGAAAATAGAGCAGCGGCCCGCGGGGATATTCGCTGCCGGATTCATACGGCCAATGATCGGCCAGCCAAAGCCACCAATGCCCCTGCGGCGGTCCCACCAGTTCGTGCCCCAAAATACTCCAGGCGAGCAGGCCCACCGGAAGGACCGGGAGGCATCTCCACTTTCGATGCGCCGCCAGGGCCCCCGCCGCCAGAATCAAAAACGCGAATCCCTCCGGCCGGCCGAGCGGCGCGATCGCCGCCATGGAGGCCATCCACCACCATCGCCTCCGCTGATAGCTCAAAAACGCCAGACCCGCCACCAACGCGAACGGCAGCTCCCGTCAACTCGGAAAACGAATGGAGAAAAAGCAGCGGCTGGCCCAGGGTGAAGATCAGCGCCAGCATCGGCCAGCGATATCCCTGTCCCCTGGCAATCGCCGCGGCGACCAGCGCACAGGCGATCGCCACCAGCAAACTCGTCAGCCGGACTCCGAGCAGTCCGCCGAACCAGGCCGGCGCGGCAAACAGCGCCGTGCAGAGCGGCCTACCCCAGATATCCAGGAAATAAATCGGTTGCTCGAAGGCGTGGCGAGCGAAGAGATAATGCGTCGCCCCGTCGGATTCGATGAAGCCGGGAGACTTCACCGCGGCCGCGACCGAGCAGAGGGCGAAGGCGGAGATGGCGTAGAGGGCCGTTCGAGAGCCTGTGCGGTCATTGATCACGCGGAAACCCGAAATCCGAAACCAGAATGACGAATCAATTGATAAAACCCGAATGACGAAACCAGAAACCAGAATCAATGTCCAAAACCAGAATGCCCTAAACGCTGACGGTCTTTGTTTCAGTCATTCGGGTTACAGTCATTGATTCGTCATTCTGGTTTCGGATTTCTGGTTTTAGCCATTGGTTCGTCATTCTGGTTTCTGGTTTCGGATTTCATTTAATGGCCACTTCTTTCCCCACCTCCGCCGCCCGATACACGCCGTCGAGAATCTTCTGCACGGCCAGGCCCGCCTCGCCGGGGCGCGCAGCGGCGTGCCGTGCAGGCAGCCGTTCACGAAATTCCGCAGCTTCAGCCCGAACAGGGAGACGAAATCGGTCTTGCCGCCGACGTGCGCCGGCGTTTCATTCACCATCGTGCCGGCCCGGTCGCTGAACAGCATCGGCGGGTCCCACTGGCATCCGCCCTTGTCTCCCATCAGCGTGAAATTCCACACGTCCTTCTCGATGTGCCCCGCGAACATCGCCTCGATGTGCAGAATCGAACCGTTGTCGAAGCGAATCTGCCCGATCGCCAGGTCTTCCACGGTATAGGTCTTGTAGTCCCAGTTCGGCCATTGCGAGACCACGTCCGATTTTTTATTGCCCATGTATGTCCAGGTATTTCCGGCGGCGGCCACCGGATTCGGCGAACCCATCACGTAGTGCGCCATCTCGATGACGTGCACGCCGATGTCGATCATCGGCCCGCCGCCCTGGAGTTTTTTCTGGCCAAAGACGCCCCAATTGGGAATGCCCCTTCTCCGCAGGGCCTGGCACTTGACGAACATGACGTTGCCGAACCGCCCGTCCTCCCTCGCCCGCGTGATGAAATCCGTGTTGGGGTGATAGCGATACTGAAAACCCACCACCAGCTTCTTCCTGTTCTTCTTGGCGGCGTCGATCATTTGCCGGCATTCGGCCGGATTCATGGCCATCGGCTTTTCGACCAGGACGTGACATCCGGCGTTGGATGCGTCGATCGTGGGCTTGGCATGCACGCCGTTGGGCGTTAAGACCAACACCGCATCCGGCCTGATCTCCCTCAGCATCCGTTTCCAATCGGTGTACAGGTTCTTGAATCCGTATTTTTCCTCCATCAGCTTCAGGCGATTGGGCTTGATGTCCACGCCGGCCACCAGATCCACGTCGGGAAATGATTGCAGGGCGCCGATGTGCGTTTCGCTGATTCCGCCGCAGCCGATGATCGCGACGCGGAGCTTGGGCCCGGCGTATTGTTGCTTCGATTCAGTAGCGAACGATTCGGTGGATACGCTTTTTTCCGCCATTGGAATGTTTCCTTCTTGTTTGAATGAAATTCAATTTCTGCCGCGGAGGATCATCCGAATTAAATGCCCGGTTGGCAACGGCACTAGCCGATTTTCTCAAGCTCTTTTTCCGCTTCCGCCAGTTGATCCCGGGTTTGCTGCACCAAATTCGGCGGGGCCTTGGAAATATACGCCTGACTTGCAAGACGTCCATTGAGCGTTTGGATTTGCCGACTGAGTTCGTCTTTCCTCTTGGCGATTCGCTGCTTTTCGGCGTCCTGATCCTGGAGGCCTTCGACGAAGATATCGCATCCCGCGGCCGACGTGCTCGCTCCCGTCTGCGAACTGATGCTCGTGGTCGGGCCGATTGCCTTGATTTTGCACGTGGCCAGCAACTCGATCAAGTTGCAGTTGTCCTTTAAGAGAAATTCCAGTGCCGTGTCGCCCACCAGGACGTGCGCATCAACCGTCTTCTTCAGGTCCACCTTGAAATCATTCCGCAGCTTGCGAATCGCCGTGATGATTTCCCGCAATTTGGCGAACTGTGATTCAGCCGATTCGTCAGTTTTTCCGGCCGCGGGCCAGGCGGCTTTGATCAATCGCTTGGCGGACGGGCAGTCGATCCATCCCGGCAGGCCGCGATTCCGGCGCACTTCATTCAGCCGCCACCAAATCGTTTCGGTGATGAATGGAATCATTGGATGCAGCAGCCGCAGCGCCGCGTCGAAAACCGCCGCCAAAACATTGGCCGTCTGCCCGGCCGTCGCGCGGTCTTTCAGTGCCGGCTTGGAAGCCTCGACGTACCAGGCACAGAAATCATCCCAGAAAAAGTCGTAACAGAGCTTGGCATATTGATCGAACCGGTACGACTCCAGGGCCGCGTTGGCCTCGCCGATCGTCCGGTTGAATCGAGAAACGATCCAGCGATCGGCCAGCGACCATTTGCTTTCGTCCGCAGGTTCCGCGGCAATATTGGCCAGATTGGCGATCACCACGAAATTGCCGACGTTCCAAATCTTGTTGCAAAAGTTCCGGCCGATGTCGAATCGGTCGGAAGTATTTCGGCCCTTGGCGTCCTTCTTCACCGGCAGGCGCACGTCCTGCGTTTCGGTGGCCATGTGCGCGAGGGTGAACCGCAAGGCGTCGGCCCCATGCGTGTCGATGACATCGACGGGATCGACGCCGTTGCCCTTGGATTTGGACATGCGTTCGCCGTGCCCGTCGAGGATCGTGGTGTGCACGCAGACGTGCTTGAAAGGGATGCCCAATTCCTTATCGGCGCGGTCTCATCTTGTCCCCTCGCCCGGTACTCCGGGAGAGGGCTAGGGTGAGGGTCTTCGGCCGCTCGGCCCTCACCCCGACCCTCTCCCGGAGTACCGGGAGAGGGGGAAGAGGCGGCCTGGCCCATGTTGTACATCCCCGTCATGACCATCCGCGCGACCCAAAGCGTGATGATTTCGCGCGAAGTCACCAGCACGCTGCCCGGATACCATTTCCGTAACTCCGGAGTATCGTCCGGCCAACCCAGCGTGCTGTGCGGCCAAAGGGCGCTGGAGAACCAGGTGTCGAGGACATCGGGGTCTTGTTCAATACTGCTCACTATTCTTCTCAACGAAGAGGAAGCCTCCTTTGCTGCGGGAAATCCAGGAGGCTCGTTAAGCACGACATTGGAATTGCCTCCATCTTTCATTTCTTTCACCTCCCAACTCTCTGCCTCGCGGCAGAAAGCATCGAGGGCATCGTTTGCGAGTTTGGTGCGCACGCTAAAATCAACCTTTAGTAAGCTGTTATTGAGATCAGAGGAAATGAATACGTCAGAGCTACACTCAACCCCAGCTTTCTCAAGATACTCTCGCAGGCGATCAACGGCCTCCTTCTTCCGTGCCTTCGCGTCGGCATCATGCTTTTGCAGATCCTCTCCATCATGAAATTGAGACCCGAAGCGTAAGCTCCACACCGGTATCCGATGCCCCCACCAAAGCTGGCGGCTGATCGGCCAATCGCGCTTCTCGCCGAGCCAGCTCAAATACTGCTGCGCATGTCGCTCGGGGAAAAACTTGATAATCTGCTCGCGCACCACCTGCAGCGCCGGCTCGGCCAGCGGGGCCATCTTCACGAACCATTGATCGCTCAGATACGGCTCGATCGGCGTTTTGCTGCGATCGCTGTGGCCGATCTGCGTCTCGTACGGCTCTTCCTTTTCCAATAGTCCCAGGGCCGTCAAATCCTCGACGACTTTTTTCCTGGCCGCGTCGCGCTTCATGCCCGCGTATTTCCCGCCGCTCTGGTTGATCGTCGCGTCGGGGTTGAGGATGTTGACGATTTCGATCTTGCCCTGCTGGCGCTGCCAGACCGCGTAGTCGTTGGGATCGTGAGCCGGCGTCACCTTCACCACGCCGCTTCCGAATTTCGGATCGACCAGAATGTCATCGGTGATGATCGGGATTTTCCGGCCGGTCAGGGGCAGATCAACGCTCATGCCGATGGCCCAATTCCAGCGTGAATCTTCCGAATGCACGGCCACGGCGGTGTCGCCGAGCATCGTTTCCGGGCGCGTGGTGGCCACGACGACGTATTTGTCCGTGCCGACGATTGGATACCGGACATGCCACAGGCTCGTCTTCACCGTCTCGTGATAAATCTCATCATCCGAGACGGACGTTTGCAGATGCACGTCCCAGTTCACCAGCCGCTTGCCGCGGTAGATCAGGCCGTCCTTGAAGAGCTTGAAGAACGTTTCGCGCACTGCGCGGGCACATTGATCGTCCAGGGTGAATCGCGCCCGGTCCCAATCGCAGGAGCAGCCCATTCTTTTGATCTGTTCGAGAATTCGGTCGCCGAACTGTTTTTTCCAATCCCAGATTCGCTGCACGAGGGCTTCGCGTCCGAGATCGTGCCGGGTTTTGTTTTCCTTTTCCTTGAGCTGCTTTTCGACCACCGCCTGCGTGGCGATGCCGGCGTGATCGATCCCCGGAACCCACACCGTGTTGAACCCGCGCATGCGATGGGCGCGGATGAGAATATCCTGCAGCGTATTGTTGATGGCGTGCCCCAGGTGCAGGGCGCCGGTGACATTCGGCGGCGGGATGACGATGCAGTACGGCTCGCCCGGCGCCGCCGGATCGGCCGCGAAACAGCGTTCTTCGAGCCAAACGCGATTGGCCTCGGCTTCGACCGAAGCCGGATCATAGTTCCTGGAAATTTCTCCGCTCATACCAAGGCGAAATGGTACGGGGGGAAGGGCGATTTGTCATGGTTCCTTGGGAACCAATCGTTTGCCCTGGGACAGCTTGATGTGCAGCGCCCGCAGATACCTTCGGCGGAGGAGCTTTCGCTTGCGCTCAATCTCGGCGGGAGTATTGTTCTCCAGTGGAATGAACCCCCCTGCCTTGGTGCGGTGGCCGCCGCCTTCGCCGTCGTCGCGGAGGAGCCGCCGGATCATGTCCGCCGCCGAGAGCTTGCCGCTGCTGGTTCGCAGGCTGATCACCAGCCGATTTTCATAGACCGCCGTCACCAGCGCCCAGACGACCGGCTCGAACCTCAGCAGGAAATCCGCCACCATCGCCGGCTTCTCGGGCGAATCGATCGTGTCCAGATGCGACAGGATCGCGCTGTCATAATACATCGCGTTGGACATTCCGCTGGAGTAACAAATGTAATAACTCTGCGGCAAATCGACGTAACGCATCTGGTACAGCTTGCGCGTATCGGCAAGGAGCGTCAGGGCGGAAAGGGCCACGTTGTCCAATTCCCCCGGCTGTCCGGCGGCGCCGGCGAGGTCGGATTCGATGGCGTACAACAGGGAGGCTGCCAGGTCCGGCGAGATTCCCTGCTCGACCTCCATGTAATAGCTGAAGATGATCGAGCTGGTGGCGCCGACATCCGGGCGAATGTCGCTGAACGGGCATTTGGGCTTTCGCCGCGTGCGATGGTGATCGATCACCGCCAGCGGCGTGCATCCCTCCGGCAATGGGCTGTACGTGCCGGTCGGCGTAACGTCGGTCAGAATGATCGCATCGAATCGGCCCAGCGCGGCATCATCCCAGGGCGCGAGTTTCAGGTTCGTCTTGCGAACGAACATTTCGTTCACCCCGCCGACGATGTTGTCCTTGACGGACATGGTGATCGACGCATTGGGGAGTTGGGTCTCCAGGAGAAGGCAGAGCGACCAACCGC
This sequence comes from uncultured Phycisphaerales bacterium, assembly GCA_963783845.1. Classification (GTDB taxonomy): domain Bacteria; phylum Planctomycetota; class Phycisphaerae; order Tepidisphaerales; family Tepidisphaeraceae; genus PALSA-1353. The sequence continues at coordinate 11,338 of CAWAPL010000014.1, read as the reverse complement.
TGGCCAGGGCGTCGGGGTCGGGATAGCGATGCGTGGTGACCAGGATGTTCCGCTTGCCCTGGAGAAGTCGGAGGAGCCTGCGGAATCGCGGCCGGCCGCGCGCCTGCCGGGCCGCCGCCTGGGCCGAGCCCGAAACCGTCTCCACGCAGGATTCCACGAATGCGGTCATGGCCTTGTGATCCGAAACCGTTGCCGGGGCCGCGGCCGAACCGGCCGCCGACATCTTCGCATCGGCGTTGGGAATACCACACATAACCGCAGCCTCCGCAGGTCTGATAATTATACGCGGATTGGGGGATGCGAGATGTCCGCCTGGCATTTATCCCCAACAGCACGGCAGAGGCTACAATAGGCTGGACGTTCAAATGACCGAAGAGCGGCCAACGCGAAAAACGCGAGGTGGCATATGACCTTGAGCCTCAAAATTTCCCCGGACGTTGAAGCCAAACTTCGTGAACGTGCCGCAGCGTCAGGCGAGCCTGTGGACGTGTACGCCTCAAAGGTGCTCGCCGAGGCCGTCACCGCTCCCACGATTGACGAATTGCTCGCCCCGGTTCGCCAGCAGGTGGCCGCCAGCCGCATGAGCGAAGACGAACTTATGGACCTCGGCCGGGAACTTTTGCAAAAGACGCGACAAGAGAAAAAGACCCCATGAGCGCCAGCCGTCGAGCCGTTTACGACACGATGGTCTTTTTCCAATGGGCCGTATTGCCTGAACACCGCCAGCACCGCACCGTCAAGGCGCTTTACGATGGTTCGATTCGTCTCTGCCTAAGTCCCGAATTACTGAACGAAATACGCGATGTTCTGACAAGACCCGAATTGATTTCACGGTTCTCGTTGCTCACAGCCGCACGAGTGGACGCCGTACTTCAGGAGACACGGAAATATGCCGACTGGTTCGATCATGTTCCCCGGCGTTTTTCCCTTCCGCTCCATGCAAAGGACAACCACCTTTTCGATCTGGCGATTGAAGCCAATGCTGATTTTCTCGTAACGTGGGAGGCTCGCCTGCTGCGTCTTCAGGACGCCCCGGTATTTGAAGCCTCTCGCCTTGGCGACCTGGCGCCAAACCTGCGTATCGTTGAGCCAAAAGCTCTTGCCGAAATCTTGAGCAGCCAACAACGCCCGCGATGATGGCGTTGCCATCCGGACTCATCCAATGGCCGCGGATGACCACGCCTACGGATTCCTCTGCACGCCCAGCCATCCCTCCGGCTGATTCAGCACGATCCATCGGAACGCACCCGGCGTCAGGTGATCGATGTCGGGAATCAGGCCGCTCTCGTCCACCCTGGCGCTGGCGACCAGGAAATTCATGCCCAGTACGCCGTCGAGCGTGAATTGCTTTCCGGCCGAATCCGTCACGGTGATGTCACAAACCAGGACCGGGGCGTGATCGAAGACAATCGGCGGGCCTTCGATCGTCGGAATCGAAAGTCTGTCGAGAAAGAACCCGGCTGATTTTTTGATGCCGCCGATGCCGCCGACGGACATGATGAATTGCCGATCCGCCGGTACGCCGCCCAGGCGCGGATGGGCCGTGGCGTCCGATCCGGCGGCGTAGGTGACGCCAAGCTCGGCGGCCTGGCGCCGCGAGATCATCGAGGCCGCGGCCCCGGTGTCCAGCAGCCATGCGCCCGCGGAAGTTTTTCCATGGTGCGAGACGTTCGCGGCGATCATCGGATTGGCCGAGATCGCCGGAGGCGTCGCCCCGGCCGGCGAAATCTTCGTGAACCGACTGAAGGAAACAAAGTTGAGCTTCACGTGCTGGCTGGTGCGTGGAATCGGGGCGTGATCGGCGGCGGCCGACTTCGCATCGTAAACGTGCGTGCGAATTTTGTCGGACATCGAATTCACGTCGCGCGGGTCCAGCACGACGATCTTTCCGGTGAGGGCCGGCATCCCCACGATGTCCATGTCTCCCAAGGCAAGCGAGGTCAGGAAATCCGTCGCTCCGCCCAGCGGCCCGATCTCCGCCCGATCCGGCCCGACCGTCAGCGTGTACGTCGTGGCGATGGCGTCCTTCTGCTCGACATCCACGTTGGGGGCCATGGGTGCGAGAGATAGAAAGATCGGCTCCGACACCGCGAATTCGCTCCCGCCGCCGACTCCGACATCCTGGAACCGCGCCTCCTGTTTGGCGATCATCTCGCGCTGGATTCCAAGCAGTTGTGCCGTGTTGGCGGAAAGAGCAATCGAGCTGGCCCCGGTATCGAGAAACGCTTCGACGTTGAAGGCGTCCCCCGCCGCGCTCTCGCCGATCAGCGGCCGGCCATGGGCCCCGCGCCGAATCACCAGGTTGATCCGCGGCTGATCCATCGCCGCGGGCTGGACGCCGTCGATGTCGTCGGCGGACGCCGAGGAATTCAAGCCCCATAGCAGCAGGAAAATCCCCAGCAGGCGAATGATTTTGAAAGAGAGCACGGCTTTCACGCCCCCGATCATAGTGTCCGGGCCATCAGGCCATCAGTTGACCCGTTGCTGTTCCCTATCGCCCATTCCGCTTCATCCGCGGCCGTCTTGAGCCAAATTTTGCATCAAGACGACGACCGACCTCCTCTACGGAAATGCCGGGGAGGCGGCCCTCTTTGGCTCTGGCTTCATCCAAAACGCGCAGGTCAGCGAGGTCTTCCAATTCTTCTTGGATTTTCTGGAAGTCCTCCCATGCGAGAATCACAAACTGATTTTTGCCGTTTTTTCGTAAGATCTCAGGATGTAACCGCAAGGGCGGAGAAGATTTAATCATACGCATCGCGCCGGTTCAGGATTCTGAACACGATAACCCGATTTTTCAGAACGTCAAACAGAACTCGCCAATCGCCCACCCGCAATCGGTAAGCCGGTTGATGTTGCCGAAGTTTCTTCACGTCGCCCGCAAGATTATCCGCCAGCAGCAGTATGCGCTGGTAAACCCTCCGTGCATCTCGCTCAGGAAGCTTATCCAAATCCTTCCACGCCTGGGGCTGGAATTGAACCTCGAACCGGGTCATCCATCACCTTGGCGACGCTCTACTTCGCCAACTCCTTCGCCCGCGCCCGCACGTCGTCCAGGGTCCCGACGTACAAAAACGCCTGTTCCGGCAGATCGTCCGCCTTGCCGTTGCAAATTTCGTCAAAGCTCTTGAGCGTATCGGCGATCTTGGTGTACACGCCTTTCTTGCCCGTGAACTGCTCGGCGACGACGAACGGCTGGCTGAAAAAACGTTCGATCTTGCGGGCTCGGGCGACGATCAGCTTGTCCTCTTCGCTCAATTCGTCCACGCCGAGGATGGCGATGATGTCCTGAAGGTCGCGGTAGCGCTGGAGCATGTTCTGCACCTTGCGGGCGATGCGGTAGTGCTCGTCGCCGACGATCTGCGGGTCCAGCGCCCGGCTCGCCGACGCCAGCGGGTCCACCGCCGGATAAATCCCCTTCGACGCGATGGATCGCTCCAGATAGATGAACGCGTCGAGGTGGGCGAACGCGTTGGCTGGAGCCGGATCGGTTGGATCGTCGGCCGGCACGTACACGGCCTGCACCGAGGTGATGGCCCCGTGCTTGGTGCTGGTGATTCGCTCCTGGAGCTCGCCCATTTCGGTGGCCAGCGTCGGCTGATATCCGACGGCGCTGGGCATGCGTCCCAGGAGAGCCGACACTTCCGAGCCGGCCTGGGTGAATCGGAAAATGTTGTCGATGAACAGGAGCGTATCGGCGCCGGTTTCGTCGCGGAAATACTCGGCCATGGTCAGGGCGCTCAGGCCCACGCGAAGGCGGGCGCCCGGGGGCTCGTTCATCTGGCCGAAGACCATCACCGTCTGATCGATGACGTGCTTGCCGGTCGTTCCGATCTGGGCCTCCTGCATTTCCAGCCAGAGATCGGTTCCCTCGCGGGTTCGTTCGCCGACGCCGGCGAAGACGGAATATCCGCCGTGCTGTTGTGCGATGCGGGCGATCAATTCCTGGATGACGACGGTCTTGCCCAACCCCGCCCCGCCGAAGAGCCCGGCCTTGCCGCCGCGAAGGAACGGCGTGAGCAGGTCGATCACCTTGATGCCGGTCTCGAAGACCTCGGCCTTGGGGGTCAGATCGACGAACGGCGGCGGATCGCGATGGATGGGGCGTCGCTCCTTGGTGCTGCACGGGCCGCGGTTGTCGATGGGCTCGCCCAACAGATTGAAGACGCGCCCGAGGGTTTCCTTGCCAACGGGAACGGTCAGGGACGAACCGGTATCGACGCAATCCATGCCGCGGCGAAGTCCGTCGGTGCTGCCCAGCGCCACCGCCCGCACCCGTCCGCCGCCGAGGTGCTGCTCGACTTCGCCCACCAGGTGCATCGCCGCGCCGTGCTCGCCGGGGGCGTCGATGGTCACGGCGTTGTAGATCTGCGGAAGCTGGTCCTCGGGGAAGTGGATGTCGAAGGTCGAACCGATCACCTGCGAAATTTTTCCAGTGGCGGGCATAAGAGAATCCTCGTGAAAATCAGGTCAAAACCCAGGGCAGCGGATTGTACGACTCCTTCACGATGTCGCAAGCGACTCGCCTTCGCCCCCGGCGCGGCAATTGACGCGGGTATTGACGAAACCGCCGGCGGATCGCACAGTATTCGGTAATTCCACGGAAGGAATCAGCCATGCCCGTCGTTCTTGTTGTCGATGATGCGGCTCGGGCTCGAGAATCGGTCGCTCAGTTCCTGGAGCATGAGGGGTTCAAAACGATTCGCGCCGCCAGCGGCAAGGAAGCCTTCGCGACGCTCTACTCTCAAACGCCGGACCTGGTGCTGCTGAATCTGATGTTGCCGGAGATGGATGGCATCACGTTCCTGCAGATGATCCGCCACCATCCGCAATGGGAGGATATCCCCGTGATCGTGCTGACCGAGTTGAAGGACGAGCACAAGCTCATCGCCCGAGCCAGGCAACTGCGCGTCAACGACCTGGTCCCCAAGGCCAACTTTGGACTGGAGGACCTGCTGATGCGGATTCGCAGGGCGATCGCCTTGCGCGTGCCCTCTCGGAATTGAGGACTATTTCCCCGGCCTGGCCCGAATCACGATCGCCGGGGGAATCTCCGGACGCTTCTGCCAGGAAAATGTGTTCTTGCCGTTTGCCGCGCCGGCGGGATAGGCCGGCTCCTCCAGGCCGTCAACCACGAAACCGCCGGAAAAGCAGGCCGAGAAGATCGCCGACAGCGGACGATGAAAGAAATAATGCGGCTGCGGCTGATTGAGGATGCCGGCGCTCAGGCCCGCCGACATCGACAGGTATTGCCGAATCTCCACGCCGAACACCTGCTCGGCCCGATCGTGCTGAAGCACAAGATCGGCCGTGAAGGTCATGTCGTTGCAGTTGAAGCAGGGATGCGGCAGCGAGAAGACAAACCGCCCCGACGGTTTCAGCAGTTCGCCCAGCGCATCCAGCAGCGGATCGATCACGACCATGTCCATCATGGCCATGCTGCACACGGCCGCGTCGAATCGCCCTTCGCCGAGAGAAAGCATCTGGGCCATGCTGGTAGCGTCGATGTTCCGATATTCGATCCGCCCATCGTCCGGCGTGGTGCGGCGGCGCGCGGCATGGAGAAAGTTTTCCGCGAAATCGCAGGCGACGACCGTGGCCCCCCGCCGCCCGAGAAGGCGCGAGTAATTTCCATTGCCGCAGGCCACGTCGAGGATCGTCTCGCCCGGCTTGGGATCGAGCAGCCGATCCGTAGCCGGGATGATGAGGGTTTTCTGAAAATCGTTTCCCTCGCCGATCTGCCGGTCCCACCACGCGGCGATCTGTTCCCAAACGGCGCGGGTTTGTTCAACGGTCGGGTGTTCTGCCATAGCATGCTCATGCGCTCGAACTTTTTACAGTTGATTGAGATCTGACGGGTTGCAGAAGCATGATGGCAAAGTCCGTCGAACGGCCGCCAGCCAAGCCTTCCTCTCCTCAATATTCTGAGAATCGGGCTCTCCTGCTTCTACGGCGCAGTGCTCGGCATACCACACTGCGGCAACGAAGTTCAGGTCGGCAGGGGGCATACCCTCAATTAACGGTTGTCCTCCCAAGGCATCGCGGAGGGCCCCAGATGCATTCTCAAGCAGTCCGTTGGCGAACTCTTCGTCATCAGCCAGTGGATGCCCCCAACGCCAGAGCATAAGCCGAACAAAAATCTCGGCCTCATATAGGCTGGTCAGTTCGAGGCTTTTTTCAGCGATGCTCTTCATGGTAATGCCGATCCTTTGCCTGCGCGATTGTGCTCGGGATCCCTGGAGCGAATTATTTCCGTTTCGTAAGCTTGCAATTCCCTCGCCGTGATTGTAACCGGCAACTCGTGATAAACGACGAACGCTTGGGATCTTCGCCCGTCGCGAACGTAACGAATCATGTCTCTGTAAGTCCACGTCGAAACGTGGTCTTTGATCCTGCCCCGCAGGCTGTCTGCCTTACCGGCATACAAGGTCGCGTCTTCATCAAAGAACATATAAACGCCGCATGTTGTAGGAACTTCGGCGAGTTCGACCCTCTAAGTCTGATAGGCTTAAGACCTTACTGCCCACTGCGCGAATGACTTGCCCTACAGGCTCGGGTTTGAGTTGATTCGTCTTCCGCAAGGTCAGCGCTGCGTATCGGGCCTCAAACGCGCACATTCCGGGTTTCATGAACTGTATCATTGCGTCGAAGTGCGCTCGCGTTTCCGGATTGCAAATGACATCGTCCACATTCTTGCCGAACTGTCTTTCGATCAATCGCACAGTGTTCAGAACAGCATTGAGATAGCGCTTTCGGTCCGGATCGGGCTTTTTTCGGTTTGTGGTCGCGCAATCCTTGAGCTGGTTCTGCTTGCGCAGGTTGATCAATTCTCTGTTGATCTCGGCATCGCCTGCTTCGAAGCCAAGTCGGCGGCTCTCGGCAAGGAACTTTTCACCGAGCGTCTCGTCGCATATTACATATTCGGGTGATCTTCCTTCCCGGATAGCCATGAATGCGCGCTTTACCCGCACATCGCTCATTGTCGCGTCGCTAACTTCCCGTAGTTTCCGATGGGTTGCCACTTCAAGATCCAACGAGATTGATGCTTCGGAAGCGCCGCCCTTGTGGGAAGCGCGGCAACGCTGAATGCGAGTTCCAACTTTTCAAGCGGCGTTTCCCAGAAGTCAAATTTCCGTTGGCCGCCGAACTGCACATCAAGTCGTTCACGGAGATTCTCGGTCTCTCCTACGTACAAATGCCTTCGGTCGCCTGAAAGCCAATAGAGTCCTGGCTCAGACGGCACTTTCGATAGCTTCAAATTAAAGGGATTTTCAGTCTCTTTCGCCTTGGGGATGATCGTGTCGAGACTTGCGGAGCTTTTCGAGATACGGTTGGCATTCTTCCGAATTCGCAGGGCAAACCAGCGTATTTCGAGGGAACTAGGCTCTTCCGGAAGCATGGCCAGAACGTAACGATCGAAGCCGCTTGCCAACTGTGGATCACATAGGATATGGTCCAGCGTCATCTTCCCTTCATGTTCGAACCGCTGGATGGCGATCTCGCAGGCGAACCGGTAACGGTCAAAGGCCTTCTCCTCAAAATCAAAAGTAGTCGGCTTCGAGGAGGGCAATCCTTTGAAGTGCCCGGCCTTCCGCAGATTCATTAACCGGTGGTTCCAGTCAAATGCTTTTCCCGGCAAACCCATGCGCACACACATTGCGATGAACTGTTCGTTTAACTCGGGGTCGGCGATGACGCGGTTGACTGGAAATCCGCTTCGGGTGGCGAAGAAAGCTTCAACGATCCCCCGATCCACCTCCGCACCATTCGGTCGCTTCGCGACAACAGTGACTGGCATAGGTCGAGCAACGCGCTCCCTCCGCTTTCCGGCTGCCGTTGGCGGAGCCTTCATCTTGCGATCTTCCGCGCCAGAAAGCGGGTCCCCGGCCCGCGCGGCCTTCAGGCGGGCCTCGATTTGCCCCGCATAGTTCTTCGATAGCTCAAAACCGATGAAGCGCCGCTGTAGTTTCTTGGCAACCACCAACGTCGTTCCACTTCCACCAAACGGGTCGAGAACTGTCTCGCCAGGATCGGAGCATGCCTTAATAATTCGTCCGAGCAACTGCTCGGGCATCTGGCAGCCGTGCCAGCCTGCGCGTTCCTTAAACGTGCCGCACACGCGAGGGAAATACCATACGGTTTTTCTCGGCGCGAAGCTTCCCACCGCGTCCTGCGGGCGCAAGATCCAAGTGTCATCCGGCAAGCGTCCCCGCGAATCGGCACGCGAGTCGGCATAGACCAACTGACGCGCGGAAGGCACGCGAATCGCGTCGGTGTTAAATGTGAAGTTCTTCGGGTCTTTCACGAAGTGGAACAGATGCGTGTGACTACGGCTGAATTTCTGCCTGCAATTGACGCCAAATGTGTAATACCAAATGACCCAACTGCGGCAATAGAGCCCCAATTCGCGCTGAAAAATCAGCTTCAGCTCGGCGGCGAAGTCATCGCCGATCGCCAACCAGAAAGTGCCCGTCGGTTTGAGCGTTCGTATTAGTGCCTCGCCCCATTTCTTCGTCCACGCGAGATAATCGTCCGCCGCGCGACGGTCCTCGTAAACGTCGTATTTGTAGCCGATATTGAAAGGCGGGTCGGCAAAGGCCAGATCTACACTGCCCCGCGGAACCCGGGACATTCCCTCGATGCAATCCTCATTAAAGAGCTTATCCAGTTGCATGGCATCCCTTCCCGCTTGACGGGGGATAGTCTAACGCACGGATGTCACTTCTTCAAAAAAATCGCCAGCAGCCGCTCGCTCTGTTCCGTGAGGAAACTTTCCGGATGAAACTGCACGCCTTCCAGCGGCCAATGTTTGTGGCGGACGCCCATGATCTCGTCGTGGTCGGTCCAACCGGCGATCTTCTCCTACATGCCCCCTGCAACGCGGTCCGATCACTTTGTTGACGTATCGCCGCGGGGTTGCTATTTGGTAAGCTGGCGCGAGGGCACGCAAAACGGCCGACGCACGTCATCGACCGAGGTCCATCTGGGAAATTCCCGGTTTGAGTTGACCACCGGGTTCGTGGAGCCTGTGACAAAATGAGCAAGAAACTTCGCCTCGGTGCCGTGGGTATAGGTGGCGTCTGGGGTTGGGGCCATTCCAAGGCCTGGCTCAACCATCCCGAAATTGAATTCGTGGGCGTCTGCGACATCGTGAAGGAAAGGGCCGATCAGTTCGCCGCCCAGCATTCGATCAAGCACAGCGTTCGGGACTACCACGATCTTCTGAACCTTGATTTGGATCTGGTGGACATCTGCACGCCCAATGTCTACCACTCGGAAATCGCCGTTGCCGCCCTGGAGCATGGTTGCCACGTCTTCACGGAAAAGCCCGACGCCATTTCCCCCGAAGAGGCCCTGAGAATGGCCGACGCGGCCCAAAAGTCCGGCAGGATTCTCATGGCCATGCGAAACAACCGCTGGCATCCGGCCACGCGCTACTTGAATCAATACATCCAGCAAGGCAATGCCGGGGAAATTTATACGGGTCGTTGCGGCTGGCAACGCCGCCGGGGGATTCCCGGCAAAGGGGGATGGTTTACCACCAAGGCTCTATCCGGCGGCGGCCCGCTCATCGATCTGGGTGTCCACTTTATCGACGTGGCGATCTGGCTGATGGGCAATCCGCGCCCGGTGGCCGTCAGCGGCGCCACCTACCGCAAGTTTGCCCAAACCGCCGTTACCGATTCGACGTATGCCGCATTCGGCGACGCCAAGGAAGACGGAACTTTCGACGTTGAAGACCTGGCGATCGGCTTCATCCGCTTCGATAACGGCGCCAGCCTTCAGATTGAATTTTCCTGGGCCTCCAACGTTGAAGAGGAAAACACCTTCGTCGAGTTGCGCGGCACCAAGGCGGGCTGTTTCCTCAGGAACTGGTCGGCCAAAATCGTCTCCGAAACCGACGGCCATTTCAATGAAATCAAACCCAGGCTGGCCTTTGGTGATTCAGGCGCTCACCGCTGGCACCTCATTGACGTCGTGGAAAAAAAGGCCGAGCCATTCCTCCGGAAGCTGCCCGGCATCAAGTCGGCCCACTTCCTCAGGAACGGATCGGCCAACGTCGGCCCCGCAACCGCGGGTCAAGCCATTGATCCCGCTCCCAGATTGGCCCCAAGCCACAAGTTTGGTCCTCACGGCGCCAACCTCTGGCACTTCGTGGATGTCGTGCAAAAGCGGGCCGAACCGATCAATACGCCGCAAGACGGCGTCCACATGATCAAGATCATCTCCGCGATTTACGCCTCTGCGCAGAGCGGCAGCGAGATTCGGCTCTAGGCGGTCTTAGCCCCAGCTCCCCAAGGCTGGCGAACCATTGACCCTTGTGTGCCTCATTGATAGCTTTGCTTGAGTTCTTGGAAGCGGAGCCGCGAAACTCTCATGCGCAGACTCACTCTCGGAAAAACCGGGCTTGAAACGTCGGTTCTCGGTTTCGGCTGCGCCAAGCTGACGGCTCATCCGCGAGATGAGGCGATCGGCGTCCTGGAAACCGCTCTCGCCAATGGCATCACGCATTTCGACGTGGCTCGGCTTTACGGGCTTGGTTGGGCGGAGGGGATTTTGGGGGAGTTTCTGAAGGGGAAACGGGATCGCGTTACGGTTACCACCAAATTTGGGCTCAAGCCGCCGGGCGGTTGGGTGAAGCATCGGCGGCTGGTGTACGCGGCGAAGAAGGTGCTCAAGATTTTTCCGCCGGTGGTGAAGCTGATGCAGAAGCGCGCGCACCAGGGCGTGCAGGTGGGGAAGTTCACGCCCCAGGACGCGGCCCAGAGTTTGGAGACCAGTCTTCGGGAATTGGGGACGGACCATGTCGATGTGCTTTTGCTGCATGAAGCCGAGCTGATCGATCTGGCCAGCGAGCCGCTGATTCGGTACCTGGAGCAGCAGATCGCCAAGGGAACGGTGAAATGCGTGGGGGTGGGATCGTATTGTGCCAAGCTGCCGGCGGACCTGGGGCGGATCCCGGGGGTTTATCAGGTGGTGCAATTCGACGACAACGCGCAGGTGCGGAACCTGGAGCGGCTGGCCGGTCGGCAGGGGCGCGGGTTGATCACGCACACAATTTTTGGTCCGTCACTGCCGCTGGTCAACGCCGTTCGAGAGCGCCCGGCCGTCGCCAGGGAGTGGGTCGCAAAAATCGGCGTCGATCTGTCGGATGCCAAGGCGATCAATTCTCTTTTGCTCCATTACAGTCTTGGCGCCAATCCCGACGGCGTTGTGCTGTTCTCCAGCATCAGGGCCCAGCACGTCCAAGCCAACGCGCTCGACGCGGCGTCGGGGTCGCGATACGACGCGAAACAACTCGCCTGCTTCGTTGAATTCGTGGATGCGATCCTCGGCCCGG
>CAWAPL010000013.1:0-124653 GCA_963783845.1 uncultured Phycisphaerales bacterium | reverse complement strand
CCCCGCTGACGCGGCTGGAAAAGGAAGAAGCTCAGCGCCTGCTGGAGCTGGAAAACGAACTGCACAAGCGGGTCGTCTCGCAGGACGAGGCGATCAAGACCGTCAGCAAAACCATCCGCCGCGCTCGATCGGGTCTGAAGGACCCGCATCGGCCGATGGGAACGTTCCTGTTCCTCGGACCATCAGGCGTGGGTAAGACGCTTTTGTCCAAAGCGCTGGCGGAATTCCTGTTCGGCGACGACGACGCGCTCGTTCAGATCGACATGAGCGAGTACATGGAGAAGCACAACGTGAGCCGCCTCATCGGCGCCCCGCCGGGATACGTCGGCTACGAGGAAGGCGGACAGCTCACCGAGCGCATCCGCCGCCGGCCCTACAGCGTCGTGCTTCTGGATGAAGTCGAGAAGGCCCATCCCGACGTCTTCAACATGCTGCTTCAGATCATGGAAGAAGGACGCCTCACCGACAGCTTTGGCCGGCACGTCGATTTCCGCAACGTGGTCATGATCATGACCAGCAACATCGGCGCGGAACTGATCAAGGATGGCGGCCCGCAGTTCGGCCTTCAACCCAGCCGCAAGGGCGAGAAGGAAGAGCGGACCTATCAGACCATCAAGACCACGCTGACCAAGGAGATCGAGCGTTATTTCCGCCCCGAATTCATCGGGCGATTGGACGATGTGATCGTCTTCCGGCCTCTCAGCCGGACGAACATGGAAGTCATCGTCGAATTCGAGTTGAACAAGGTCACCAAGCGTCTCACCGAGCATGGCGTGCGGATCGAGTTGACGCAGGAAGCCAAGGAGTTCCTGGTGGACAAGGGCACGAGCAGCGATTTCGGCGCTCGCCCGCTGCGGCGCGCCATCGAGCAGCACGTGGAAGACCCACTCAGCGAGGAAATTCTCCGGGGCAATTTCAAGGGCAAAGACCTGGTGCGCATCACCGTGAAGACCGAAGACGGCGGCGAAAAGCATCTGTATTTTGACGCATTGAACAGCGCGGCCGAAAAAGGCGAGAAGCCCCTCGCCGCCGCGTCATCGGATGCGACGTGACGTTGTCTAGTGACGAAGAACCCATACCAAAGCCCCCGCACGTTCGTGCGGGGGTTTCTTTATGGTTGAAGTTGTGCCGGTTGCCGCCAATTGTAAAACGATCTCAAAGCAGGGAACGCACAAATGACAAGCCCAACATCCGAAGACGCTCTCGACCTCATTTTCCGCAAGGCCCGCACCTATTCGGCCTTTCTACCGAAGCCAGTCAACGATGATCTACTCCGCGCGGCCTACGATCTGGCCAAGCTGGGTCCAACGTCCGCCAACACGATGCCGCTGCGCATTGTGTTCGTAAAATCTCCCGAGGCGAAGCAGCGCCTCAAGCCCGCGCTGGAAGGCGGCAACGTCGGGAGATCGACGGCCGCTCCCGTCACCGCGATCTTCGCCGACGACCAGCGGTTTTACGAACATGTTCCCAGGCTCTTTCCCCAGGCGCCCGGCATCCGGGATTTTTTCGCCGGGCCGGAAAACGCCGAACGCGCCAAAATTCACGCCTTCCGCAACGCCACGCTGCAAGGCGCTTATTTTCTAATCGCCGCTCGGGCGCTCGGGCTGGATTGCGGCCCGATGTCCGGATTCAACCAAGCCAAGGTTGACGCCGAGTTCTTCCCCGACGGCCGCTACAAATCCAACTTCCTGATGAACATCGGCTATGGCGACAAATCGAAGCTGCACCCCCGCAACCCCCGCTTGGAATTCGACGAGGCTTGCAAGATCCTCTGAGGCAAAGGGCCACCGTTAAGCGACCGTGTTACAGGCCAAGGGTTTTGCCGACCGCGAAGATCCCGTCTTGGACTATTTGGCCTTCTTTTTTCGCCATCCCGGCTGGCGGCCCCGCGGCCGAACGGTGGATTGCAGATCGAACCGCTCGACGGTGGCGCGCACCCACGCATCACTGCCCAGCGGCCGGCCGCGTTCGGCGGCAATGCGGACCGCTTCCAATTCTTCCCGCGTCAGAGGCCGATTGACGCGCTGCGCCAGTTGCGCGGCTTGGGGACGGGCGAGCCGCTCAGCAAATCGCGGATCGGACCGTGGCCGTGCAGGCTGCGCGCAGGCTGCTCCATTTCCACTGCTCGGCGCGTTTGACGAGTTTGGCTCGCAATGGATTGCCTTCGACGTAGCGAATAGCCAAATCCAGGTGCGCAGCTTTTCTGGATCATGCAGCTCTTGAATCGACTTTGGTAGACGCGACCCGTGCCGACGGCCTGGTGTGCGATCTGCCAGCGCACGGCGTGGGTGAGGGCGAGGTAGCCGAAGAACCGCGAAAGCTCGCCATCCCGGCGAGGCCAGACGACAAAGTGCCAATGGTTGGGCATGACGCACCAGCCCAGGATTCGGATGGGACGCTGCGCAATGCGCTTGCACCAGGACATCGTAGAACGTCAGGAAGTCAGCCTCTTTGCGGAACAGCCGCAGCTTGCCGCGGGCGCGGCTGACGACGTGATAGACATAGCCGCCGGGAGCAACTCGAGGGGCGCGTGGCATGGATGGGAAGATACCCGCGCCGCCGCCGGAAGTAAAGGGAAGCGTCCCCTTCAGTTATTCGCTCAGGGTCGCGTTGCCGGTTGATTGTCGCGCGGCGGCGGGCCAGCTTCTGGCGGAGGTGGCGGGAAACCCCCTTCCGGCCCCAGACCGCGTCCCGGCCCAAAACCCCCTTCCGGCCCTCCCGGACCGCCGGGACCGCGCGGCGGCGGCGGCAGCATCCGGCTCCGCACGTCCTGGAATCGCTCGTGCCACCTCTGAAATTGCGCGGGGTTCAAAACCTGCTTCATCTGTTCGTTCAGCTTGTCGTACTCCGCTTTCAACTGCGGACCCATTTTCTTGCGAATGGCCTGTAGAGCGTCGTCGCGCTGCTGGTAAACGTCCTTCACCTGCCTGGCCTGATCGTCCGACAACAGCAGTTCGTCGCGAAGGCGGGCGACCATATCGCTCACCCGCGGGGTCGGCGGTTCCCCGAACATCGGCGGCGGTGGGTGATGGAGAATGGCCACGCCCCATCCGGTTGCGCCGCCGCCTGCGAAAATGATTGCCGCAAGCGCGATCATTCTCGCCAGCCGGCGCCTGCGAAATCCACCGTCCAGCGCGAGTAGAAGTTGTCGGGATCGGTTCACTCATGGCATTTGCACCTCCGCCGCCTGAAATAGCGGCTCGATTGAATCCGTCTTGGTCGATTGGTTGTCATGCAAGGCAATCGCAAGCACGACGCAGGCGGCGATCGCGGACAGTCCCGCCGACCAGGCCAACGGCCCGAGCCGCTGTTCCCGTCGGCCGGCCGCCAGCACCGCCGCGATCTTCACATTCGTTTCCGGCGCAACTTCCGCCCGAGCGCGTCGGGCGAGCGCATCGATCATTTCAAGCGTGTCCATGACCGGCTCCTAAAATCTCCTTGAGGTTTTTGCGCTCGATGATTTCCCGCAGCCGGTTGCGCCCGGTATAAGCGCATCTTCACCATGGCCGGGTTCCATCCGGTGCGGTCGGCGATTTCGTTGATATTACAATCATCGAAGTACATGAAAGTCAGCACCAGCCTGTCCGCCGCCGGCAAAAGCGCCAGCAGCTTGTGGAGCGTTTGGGCGGCTTCGGCCGCGTCGTCGGCCCCACTGGCGGGCGCCGGAATGTCCAATCCAAGCGGCTCCGTTTTCCGGCGGCGCACCTGTTGGCTCCAGAAGCGATAGCCCACGCGCGTCGCGATCCGCAACAGCCAGTGCTCCAGCGGCACGGTTGTCGGCCGATACCGGTGCAGCGACAAATACGCCTGCACGAAAACTTCCTGCACCAGCTCGGCGTGGATGGAGCGGTCGCGGGAAAATCGCCACATCTGACGCGCGATCCTCGGCTCGTGCCGCTTGAGCAAACGCCGGCAGGCATCGCCATCGCCAGCCACGCATTCCCGGCACAGCGGCCAGTCCAGCTCGTCCAATCGTTCTCCTGTTCCGTCGGCGGCCTTCACCGACACGGTCCGGGCATGTTCCATCGCCACGAGCCTCACGGCAACGTCCTTAACCAACCGCAGTCGCTTGAGCTGAAAACCCGCCTTGCTTGCGGATCAATGCCGCCATTTCTCAAAAAGAAACGGCAATTTCCAGAAACCGGAATGGTTGAAATAACCTGCTTTTTGTGAATGAACTCCTGGCGAATTTTAATGAAAGTCTCCTTTTCCAATTAACTTCCGACACAAAGAGGAATTCATAAATGTCGCGTTCGACGCTCATCGTTTCGCAATCGGGCGTGACAAGAATATGCAGTCTCACGGCTCATTGTCCTGGGCTCGGAGGGGGCGGCCTCGCGCCAGACCCCATCCGTGCTCGGGCCGTCACACGCGCCGTCGCCGCCGTTAGTATCCGCTTGTTCATCATCCATCCTCCGAGGCGAGTGAAAGGTCCGCCACGGGAACAATGGCGCACTCCCCCGGCAGGTAACGCAAAAATGCCGGGACCAAGGGTGGGCCGAGACGGGAGCGGCTCCGTCATAGCATTCAAACGGACCCGCGATTGAGCGTGAGCCCGCATTGCGCGTGTTTGCCGATATACTGCCGCCATGGATTCCGCTCCGCTAACGACGCCCCAACTTCCCGCTTTCGAGCCATCAACGGATTCCGCGCCGGGTGCAACAATGCCGCCGTCGCGCTGGCGCACCTATGCGCTGCGAAGTCTGATCTGGCTGGCCATCGGCGGGTTCCTTTGGATCAACGTCGTCGCGGGCCTGCGCCTGCGGCGATTCGTGTTTGAAACCAGTGATACGATCCGCTACGTGTCCGACATGAAGCGCAACGTCTTTTGGGCCTTGGCCGGCAGCGGGCCGGAAGGAATGCTCAACCAATATGAGAAGATGTCGCCGGAATTTCCGGAATGGCAGGACTCGAATTGGGGCCCCTGGTTCGACTATGGTCCGCTGCGAATGCTGGCCATGAAATACTGGGGCATCTGGATCCGGCATCACCATCCGCCGCAGCCGGGCGAACCGTGGACGGATGCCTGGCAACCTGATTACCAATACACGGCGCCCGTGCTTCATTTCAACGCGGCGATGGAGGGGCTCGCCGGCATCTTCGCCTTCTTTCTCACCCGACTGTGGATCCGGCGCGACGGCGCAGCAACCGCCGCCTCACTTCCGCGGCGTTTGGCGAGCGACGGCGGCGGCGTTGCTGATCTGGTTCAACCCGGCCGTCCTGGTCAGCGGCTACATGTGGACCACCTACGACAGTTGGATACTTCCCTTTTTTCTCCTGGCGGCGCTGCTGGCAAGTCTCGATTGGTGGTTCTGCTCAGGGCTGGCGCTGGCCGTGGGGGCGATGTTCAAAGGCCAACAGCTTGCCGTCCTGCCGGTCTTTATTGTGTGGCCGCTCGTCCAAGGACGTGTACGGTCGGCTCTGCGCTGGTGCATCGGATTGCTGGTGGGTTTTGCCGCGATCGCTTCGCCGTGGCTCATGACCTATCTGCCGGCCGATCGCCTTCAGCACGCCCGCGACATTCAGGCGAATCTGTCCGTTTCCCAATACCCGCCGAACCTGTTCGCGATCCCGCGCGTCTTCGATGCCCCCGCCGCCATCTGGATCCTTGAAATGCTGGTCGCCGCCGCCGCCGTCCCCTGGCTGCTGCGCACGTTCAAGCCCGCCCAAGCCGAACCGCAGGCCACGCGGCTCAAGACAATTCTGCATTCCCAGCAGACGTGGATCGCCGCCGCGGTGATCTTCATCGTCGCCGCGGTTTACTGGCCCTGGCTTCTGCCGCAAAACCGGGCGAGCTGGTATGTCGGCTTGCTCGCCGGCGCGGCCCTCGCGGCCGCGGCATTGCTGCTCCGCCGCCGCAGCCAGCCCTGGGTTCTCGCCGTCGTCGCCGGCGGAGGTCTGCTCTCGTGCATGGCCCTCTTCCACGGCTCCTTCGCATGGTGGGATTGCGCATTCCATTACGGCACGATTCATTGGCCCTACCTGATTCCGGGCAGGGCCAGCAACCTGCCGGCGCTGTTCATGGAACGATTCGGCTGGTCGAGGGATGTGCAAGACGTGGCATTCACCATGCCCGCCTTCCATTCGCACTGGCCCGTCACCGTCAATACTGATGCTTTTGACGTGACTTCCAAAATGCTCTTCAACTCGATTTTTGCAATTCTGTTGCCGATCAGCGCCATTGCCGTCGGCTTGCAGGCCCGCCGCAACGACAAGCGAATGCTGGTGGCCCTGATCACGCCCTGGCTTTTGTTCTTCTGTTTTCCGGTGCAGATTCAGGAACGATACCTGTTGTTCGGCGCCGCATCGGCGGCCATCTGCGTTGGACAAAGCGTCGGAATGGCCCTGCTGGGAATCTTCTTTAGCCTGGTCACCGCGTCCATGGCGATGCAGATCATGCTGGAAAACTGCAGCATTCCCGCGTTTGGCCAGAGCCTGGCCGATCGATTCCCCTGGCTTTGCACCCCCGACTCCGGCGATACGATCTACCGATACATCAATGGCATTCATCCGGACGCCGCCTGGGGCGTGCTGGCGGCGACCGCGATCTTCTTTTTCATAAGCCTCACGCGATCGCCGCGAACCGCGCCTCAATTGAAGCGAGGCTAATTGGGAGCACGATGGGCAAGGGGCGACTCGAAGCGTTCAGCGACGGCGTGCTCGCCATCATCATCACCATCATGGTGCTGGACCTCAAAGCCACGCACGCGCAGAGTCTGCGCGCCATGCGTCCCCTTTTGCCCAGCTTTATCAGCTACGCCCTCAGCTTCATTTTCATCGGCATCTATTGGAACAACCACCATCACCTTCTGCACGCAGCCCAGCACGTTGACGGGCGAATCCTCTGGGCGAACCTGCATCTGTTGTTCTGGCTCTCTTTGGTTCCGTTCGTGACCGACTGGGTCGGAGAAAGCAACTTCGGCCCCCAGCCGGTGGCCATCTACGGCGTCGTCCTGCTGCTGGCGGCCATCGCATTCACCATCCTGGTGAAGCAGCTCATCGCCCGCCATGGCAAGGATTCGACGCTCGCCCTGGCCATCGGCCGCGATCTCAAGGGAAAAATCTCCATGCTGCTCTACGTGATCGGCATCGTCAGCGTATTGATCAGCCCGTGGATCGGAATCGCGATGTACGTCATCGTCGCGACGATGTGGCTCATCCCCGATCGCCGGATCGCCAAACGCCTCGTGGACGATCACTCATCCGGGCTGTGAAGTTTCATCGTCGCTTGGGGTAAACTAACGGCATGTGCAGCGCCCTGGCCTTCGCTGAATCGGGCGATCCGAACGCAACGAATCTTCCGATCGTGCTCGGCGGCCTATTCATTCTCGCGGTGATAGCTCTGCTGGCGTTTTTGCTGATCTTCGTTTCCCGGTCGCGCGGACATCGGCGGGCGGAACTCATCACCGTCGCCACGATCTTCTGGGCGCTCATCGCGGCCGGAAGCCTCCTGTATGCCGGCGAGGCGCAAATGGATTGGTCGAAGCAATATGCCCTGAGGCTGGAGACGGGATATCTCGATCCGCAAGACACGAGCGATGCGCCGCGAATGCCGTGGGGAATGTGGTCGGGCCTTGGCGCGGCGTACGTCGCGATGCTGGTCTGGTCGCTGTCCCAGAAGCGAGCCGAAGTGAAACCGCCCGAAAACGATCAGGCCGCTTAGCGACGACACCCCTCGCTCAATCGCCGACCAGCGCTTCCTTGAAGCCCGCAAGCCATTCACGTCTGTCAACGTCATACGCCTTGAAGAGCACTCCGAAGTCGAAGTAGCACCAACTGAAGCCGTTCGCCTCGAACTTTTCCCGCACGTTTTTCGTCCACGTCACGCGGCTTTGCTTGTCGGCAAAAACAATGGAACCGAACTCGCCGATTGTGACGGGCCGCTTGTTTTTCTCCGACCAGTCTTTGACGAGTTTGAGATCGGCATCCACGGCCGCGAATTCCTCCGCATTGCCCGACCAGGTCTTTCCCCGCCATTTGTCGGAACCTTCCACCCAGTGCGCCCCCTGATGGGTGAACTCGTACGGCAGGTAATATCTCACGCTGAGAATCACGTTCCTTTCCCCTTCCGGAATGGCCAGCTTTTCAATCGATCCATGATAAGCGTAGTCGGCGGCGTCAATGATCACGGTGCGGTCATCGTCTCCGGCCCTGACCACCGCGAGGATTTCAGGGATCAACGCATTCCACCTGTCGGACGTGAGATTGCCGTGCGGCTCGTTCAAGACCTCGAACAGCAGTTTTTCGTGGCTGTAATTCCTGAAATGCGAGGTCAATTGCCTCCAGATGGAGAAGAACGTGTCCCGACAACCTTTATCATCCGGATGTTCATACAGATCGTTGAAGTGATGAATGGTGATGATGACAGCCAGCTTCCGCTTCAGGCACCAATCCATGATTTGGTCCACGCGCCGCAAAAAGTTGTCGTCGATCAAGCCTGGAGAAGTCCCCCCGACGTGCGCCGGCCAGCAAATCGGGAGCCTGACGGAATCGAACCCCGCATCGGCCACGGCCTGGATATAGGATTCCTGGATTATCATCCCCCATTGTCCCTCTCTCGGAGCCTCGAGGGCATTGCCAAAATTCATCCCCCGTCCGATGCCCCGGTTCCGAACGAACGCCTTTGATTCTCCGATGTCGTCGCCGGCGGCCCCGGTTGCTTGGAAAAGCAGCGGAATCATCAACAGCCCGGCGTAGAACAGCGTCTTTTTCATTCCAAAATCATTCCGCGCCTGAACAGGGCCAGGCGGCAATGAAGTGACTGCCGTCCGACTCGTCGCCATCGCCCCGCCTCGCACCTGGCCGCGAGCGATGCGCCTGCGCATCATTTCACGGCTTTGTCCGGATTCGCCATTTCGATCGCGTGCGAGTAGCTGGTCCCGCGCCAGTGGACTCGCCCGGTGATGCACATCCAAACGGCGTGCGCGAGAATGACCAGGACGAACAAGCCCGTTATAAAAGATACGGCGGCATAGATGGCGCGCGCCCCCATCCAGCGGAAGATGATGCCGATCTGAACCGTCATTAGTGTCCAATGAATTGCGGCGGCGGCGAGCCAGGGGATTCCGTTGCGGATTCCCACGGGATGACCGACGCGGTAAACGCCCCAGGCGGCAGCGATGAAGACGGAATAACCCCCGATCAGGATGACCAGCATGAGGGCGAGGCTGCGCCAGGGCGAGCCGCTGCCGCAGCCGAAAAAGATGCGGCTCCAGCCCTTCATGATGTTCGGCAGCGAATCGTACATCCGAACCGAACCCAGATCGGCTCCCCATGCGATCCTCGGTCGAAGGCGCGATTGCTTCATCACCCGAGTCAGCGCCATGTCTTCATTGAATTGCGTTTTGACGGCTTCGTGCCCTCCGATCTGATCGTATATTCTTCGGTTGAAGAGCATGTACTGGCCGTTGCCGAAGAAGTAATTGTTGGATTCGGAATTGCTCAGCCCGATCATGTAGGCGCTGCCGATTGCGGCGGAGGCGATCGGGACAAGGGCGGACTCCCAAATCCCGCGGGTTTCCTGCCGGAGTATCAGGCTGAGCATGTCGTATCTTCTGGAGATGGCGACGCGCAGGGTCGTGGACAGGGCCGCGGGTTGCAGGATCACGTCGGAATCAATGAACAGGAGCCATTGCCCCTGGGCGCACGACGCGGCGTGAAACAGGGCGTGATTTTTCCCGGTCCATCCGACGGGAAGTTCGGCGATATGCAGAACCTTCATGCGAGGGTCGGCCGCGGCCATCTCGTCCATGACCTGACCGGTGGCATCGCTGCTGCGGTCATCAACCGCCAGAACGTCAAATTGCGAATAATCCTGAGCCAACACCGACGCCAGACATTGTCGGATCCGTTCTCCCTCATCTTTGGCCGGAATGATGATGGTGACCTTCGGCGGGGGCTGGGGAATCGGCTGGGTGGATTTGCGCAGCAGATTCATTCGGCGTCGGCTGGAAGCCATTGCAAATGCAACAAGAATCCAGAACCCCGGCCCGACTGCCAAATAGAGGATATAGAGTAATATTTCCAACCGCATTCAATTGCAGCAATAGATTATGCCAATGGATTGGCCGGTTTCAAATTTTATTGGGCGCGACGACGCTTGGACCGGACTCTCATGATGACGGAGATGGGTCTTCCGCGGCATCGCGGCGCAGTGCTGAACCCCCTGAAGTTGGCATACGAATGGAATTCCTCATACTCGGAGATCGTCATGGAAACTATGAATGATCTGTTGGAACCTGCCAAGAAAAACCTTTGACAAGACTCCAAGCCTCGGTATTTTACCAATAATTGCCGATTCCGTTCGTCGGCAGAGGCCCGTATTGGAAATCCCGGTTTAATCGAATGGGAAATTCCACTCGAATTTTTGCGGCAGTGATCCTCTGCGCGTGGGCCACATGCGCATGGGCAGCGTCACCCGCCACGGAGCCGGCCAACCAGGACGCGTTCATCGCCGGATACGCCTCGGCGATCCTGGAGCATGACTTTCAGCTCGAATCGGCCGCACTAACTGTAAAAGATGGAATCGTCACAGTCATTACGACCGAGGATCTGAGTGGGGCCGAGAAAGCTCGCATCCAAGAATCATTCGAGAAAATCAAAGGCGTGAGACGCCGCGTCCACTTCATACAATCAGTCGTTACGCCGCGAGGGCAGGAACAGGACATGGCGATGCGCCGCCCGAAGGCGTCGGCGTGCAAACCACGCTGTCGCCACACCCCTGGACGTTCCTCTCGCCGACCCACGTCTTTGATCCGCTCTTGGCCGACCCGCGCTGGCCGAATTTCTCCGCGGCGTATGACCGGTACGTCGGGCGTGCCCAGAACGACCAGCCCGGCCAAAACAACCGAGATGCCGGGAACGTGAGTTTTGGCGAATCCATGTCGCTTTTCCAGTGGCCGGAGTCATGGGGGACCGTTGAGGTCGGAGTGCAGGCCGCGGTGTTCGCCGACTTCGACATGGACCAGCAAAACGTCAACCTGATCAACGCCGACTATTTCGTGGGCCCTATCGTCGAGTATCGCTACGGAGATTTTTCCACGCTTCTACGGATTTATCACCAAAGTTCGCATCTGGGCGACAATCTTCTCCTGAACAATCCCGGGGTTACGCGTTTTGAACTGAGCTACGAAGAGCCCGATCTGCTCATCTCCTATGATCTGTTCCACAAATCGCTGCGGCTTTACGGCGGCGGGGGGTACTTGATCGATGTCGATCCATCGAGCCTCAAGCCGACTGTGGTTGAATACGGCGCGGAATTTTTCGGGCCGCCGATCTTAGACAACTCGTCGATGATCCCCGTTGCCGCCCTCGACATCCAGAACCGCCAGGAGAACGACTGGAGCGCGGATATTTCAGCCCGAATCGGCCTGCAATTTCAAAGCCCATCCACATTGGGCCGGCGGTTGGACTTGATGTTGGAATATTACAACGGCCATTCGCCCAACGGACAGTTCTTCCTGCAGAGCATCCAGTCCCTCGGCATCGGCCTCCACTTCTATCTTTGAAGCGGTCGCACCGCCGCGTCGGTTCCTGGCACGATCAACCACAGCCCGCTGGTGATCAGGCCGATCAATTTCGTCTTGTGATGATCCAATTTCACGGTTTGCACGCGCGGCTGGGGCCGCGCAGGTTGTGGTGCGGGAGCGGCTCGGTGTGCAGGTCGAGGCTTACGTGCTGGAGGAAGAGTTGGAGCCGGTGGAGTTGGAAATGCCCCGGCCATCCACCGGCGTGATGACGCGACATCGAAGTGGACGAGTCATAATTCAAACTTGTCACCAGTAAACCAGTTTCTTTGTGGTTCCCGGATGTCGCTCTAAAATGCCGAACCAGGCGGACCCGTCGTTTGTAATTCCGTTCAGTCCCGGCAGTCCCCGACAAGGATATGCTTCCATGAATTATGGACTATCGCCACGCGCTTTGATCCGTGACGACGCGGGGCGGATTCTTTTTATTCGCAGATCATCGCAGTGCGCACATTGGCCCGGCGAATGGGAATTGACGGGCGGCAAGCCTGACCCCGGCGAGGATATTTTTCACTGCCTTTGCCGGGAGGCGCTTGAAGAGACCGGATTGGTCATCGAGCCGATCCGGTTGATTGGGGCGAGCGAAACCGATCTGACAACGGTGCGGGTGATTTATCTCGTGCTGGAAGCCAAGCGGGTCAGCGGCGAGCTGCGCCTGAGCGAGGAGCATTCCGATGCCCGCTGGGTCGCACCGGCGGCGATGAATAAATTGAAAATCATGCAACCCATCGCCGAGGTGTTGCGCGGCGCCAATGTCTTCTGAGCGGAGGTAATCCATGACAGATCAGAATGGAATCGATCGGACGCTTCTGCGGCGGCAAGTCAGGACGTTCAAGAAACATCGCCGGAACTACGTTGATTACGCCACGTTCCTGCAACGCGTGCTCGACGCGTTCCGGGACCAGATCATTCCCATGGCGATGGTGAACGCGCGGGCGAAGGCGGTGGCCAGTTTCGCCGGCAAAGTGGCGCGGCGTTGGCCCGACGTGAAGGACGCGGTCAAGGAATTCACCGACCTGGCCGGCGCCAGATTGATCGTGCAACTTCTTTCGGAAATTGAAATCGTTGAGAGTTGGCTGCGCGAGCATTTCACGGTCCATGAGTTGGAGGGACCTGCGAGAGCGGCTCAAGCCGGACCAGTTCGGCTATCGCAGCGTCCATTTGATCGTCTCGGTCGATCCCAAAAAGCTTCCCCGGGAAATGGTCGATCCATCGCTCCGCGACAAGCGCTCGGCGGCCGGACAGATCGCCAAGCCGAAGTTTAAATCAAAGGTGTTGTTGACGCCGCGACTTTACAAGCGAATCAAGGGGCTGAAGGCGGAAATCCAGATTCGCACCATCGCTCAACACGCCTGGTCGGAACGTCGGACACGATCGCATTTATAAAGGGGCGTTCGCGCTGCCGGCCGATTACCAGCGGCAGAACGCGAAGATTGCCGCGATGGTCGAGGAAGTCAACGAGGGGTTCATGGCGTTGGTGAAGGGAATCAAGGTCCTGGAAACCAACGTCGGCGCCTACAAGACGCCGGAAGAGTCGATCAAAGAAATCGATCGTCTGCGGGCGACCCGGGAGTTTGATCCGAAGAACGCCGACCTCGCCTGGGAGTTGGCCAGATTGCAGATCTCGGTCGCCCGATGCGACGACACCATCGCCATCGTCACCCGGTTCAAAGGCGAACGGACCGCGGCATTACAGAGCTGCCTGGCCCGGGCGATGATTCTTAAGAATCACCGCAATCCGACCGGCCCGGAATTCCTGAAGGCACAGGAGATCCTCAAACGGATGCTCGATGCCGGCCGAGATTCGCTCGACGAATCGAGCTACCTGGAAATGGAGACGGTTTTTGCCGAGTCGTATGCAGCTCAGGGGAAGCATGATGCAGCGCTGGAGCATTTCGCCAAGGCATTTGAGGCCGATGCCTCCGATCCGCAAGCGCTGGGCGGGTATCTTCGCGAACAGATCGCCGAGAACCCGAACCCGCAGTACGCCGTTGAATTGTTGCGGCCGAGCATCGAGGCCGCGATCCGGCGTTGTCTCGCCCAGATCGCCGCACGTGTGAATCTGCCATTTGCGCTGTTTCATCTGGCCGAATTTGAAATGCTGTTAGAACCCCGGAACGCCGAAGACTTGTCACATGCCTACGTCGGCCTCAACGCGCTGTGCCGCGCCATCAGCGTGACGATGAGAAGCACGCGATATGCCAAGACATCGGGGGTGCGGCAGGCGATCTTGCAGTTGATGCTCGATCGGTTCGACCGCCTGCGGCACATCGAAAGGGAGTTTTACTGGATTCAATGGGCTCGCCGAACGCTGATGCTCGCATTATCGCTGCCCATCGAGAAGAGTCAGATCCGTTTGCACGATGGCTTGACGAAGGTCATGAAGCAGCTTGACATCCGGTCGCAGCCGGAGGGCCTGTCAAGTCGTTGCAGGGCACTCATCATTGCCGGTGGTTGCGATCGCGACGCCGTGGAGAAGATGCAGGATTACACGGAGGTTTTGGCCAAGGTGCTCGACGTGTACGAGGGCACGGTCATCTGCGGCGGAACCAGGGAAGGCATCAGTGGGATCGTCGGCGAAATGTGTCATCGCAGGCGATCCAAAATCGACGCCATCGGCTATCTTCCCAAAATCCTGCGAACCGACGGTTCGGCCACCGTCAATGAGAAGCAATATGTCATTCGCCGCACGGACGGCGAGGCGCCTCGCTTTTCGGCTTTGGAGCCGATTCAAAACTGGATCGATCTCCTGGGTTCCGGCGTCTGCCCGGATCAGGTCAAGCTGATCGGCATCAACGGCGGGACGATCGCGGGGTTCGAATATCATCTGGCCGCCATGATGGGCGCCGGCGTGGGTGTATTGCGCGAATCGGGACGCAAGGCGGATGAACTCATGCTCGCCGCCGGCGAACCTGGAAACGAGGATATCCATTTCCTGCCCAACGACGTGGAGACGCTTCGCGCGTTGCTGAGTTATCCGCCGGCGGAAACATTTGACGAGCGCCAGATTGGGACGCTTTCGGCCGGCATCGATCGCGAGTATGAAAAGCAACTCAAGGCCAACCTGGAGTCCGAGCGGAAACAGCAGAAGAAGGAGAAGGGCAAACTCGCGAAAAGTTATGAGATTTCGAATCGCATGCAGGCCCAGCACATCGCGGACAAACTGGCCCGCATCGGCAAGAAGATCGAGCCGATCAAGGGCGAGGTCGCGCCGTTTGACTTCACGCCTCAGGAACTCGAACTGCTGGCGGAAATGGAGCATGGCCGTTGGGTGATCGAGCGCACCTGGGACGGCTGGACGCTGGGCAAGCGCGACGACGCCAAAAGACAGCGCCCGCAGCTCGTCGCGTGGAATGAGTTGCCGCCAAAAGAACGGGCCAAGGATATCAATGCCGTGAAGGCCATTCCCGGTCTTTTGAAGGAGATCGGGTACGAAATTGTAGATGCTAACGGCTCGCGGCGGCGGCGAAAGAGTAAACAGAAGACTCGGGTTGAACGAAAAAGGCCTTGACGACGCTTGCCAGGTGATGCTGCGTCGAGATCGCGAGTTTGAGGGATATCGGTTCAAGGGAGAACCTGCGACCCGATGTCCTAAGTGCAATTGTGAGGGAGGATCGCCATGAGTTCCCCGCAAGTGAAATCAGGCGCGTGGATTTTCGTCTCCCATTCCCACCGCGACCTGGAGAAGGTCCGTCAAATCCGGAACGAACTCGAACGACGAGGGCACAATCCGTTGCTGTTCTTCCTCAAGTGTCTGGAGGACGACGATGTGCGCCTGCCCGAACTCATCCGCGAGGAAATCAAAGCCCGTGAGTGGTTCGTCCTCTGCGACAGTCCGCTCGCTCAGAATTCCGGATGGGTGCAGCAGGAGACTGAACTGATCAAGGCGATGGAGGGAAAGGTCTTCGAGACGATCGACCTGAGCAAAGACCTTGAAACCGAACTGCACAAACTCGCCAAGCTATCGAAGCGCGTGACCGTTTTCCTTTCGTACACTCGGCAAGATCAAAATGTCGCTGAGCGGATTCGACTGCGCATTGCTGAAACACGACTATCGCGTTTGGTTTGATTCGGCAGTAACGCCGGGGCAAGATTTCGCCGCTGCCATCCAATCAGCCATTGATGACGCTGTGACACGCGGATTTGTGCTTCTCCTGTTGAGCCCAGCATCGCTGAGCAGCCCGTTGTGCAAACAGGAAACCGAGTATGCTCTTCAGCTTGCGGCGAGATCGCGGCGGAGCAACGTCATTCCCGTCGTCATCTCTCCATTTGCGCATGGTTCGTTGCCAACTCAACTCGCAAACCTCCAATGGTTTGATCTGACGACAGGACTGTTCGATGAGCGTGTGGAAGAACTCATTCGCGACCTGAAGACGCGCGAGATGGAGTGATAGTCCAAATTAGGAACTGTTTATGTTGATCCATCATAAAACGACCTCAATGAGGCCAAGACCGCGAAAACTGTTTTACTCCTACTCCCACAAGGACGAATCGCTCCGGGTCGAATTGGATGACCGAGAACTTTGCCAAACTTGAATCGCTGCCAAAGACAGGCTGCCCGCTTACGCGCGGCCCGCCTCAGGATTTGCGAAAGTGGCTGAAGATTTGAGGGTCTCGCCTTTGGAATTCAATTATGCTCGCAGGCTCGGCCCTCGCGGCAAGCGACGCACAATGTGGCAACCCGCGCGGGCTGCGATCGCCGGATAGTGGCTGACGGCATCACGATCCTTCTTCTGGCCCTTCGCATCCAGGTCCGAGTACCGCGCGAGACAGTCGTGGAATTTGTTGGCGTCGCTGCGAGGGGTGCCGGGTTTCCACCCGTCTTGTTCCTTGGCCGCCTTCCAGAGGTCGTGTTCCTCTTCCGCCAGCATCTCAAGGTTGGATTCGATGATCGCCTGGATTGCCTTGGTCTCCTGGGGCTCCTGCGGCTCGGGAACTTGGATCAGGTACAGTCCGGCCAGTCCCAGAATCCACGGGATTCGCCGAGCGGCCGCGATATTGTCGGCTTTCGCGGGGGCGGGAAGTTCGTCATACGACACATTGTACTGCAACTTCCAATGCTCCTTGACGGACAGATCCAGATAGAAGCCGTGGATGCTCGGAGCCAATTTCTCGGCGGCGGTTTCAAACTCGCGCGAGCGCGACAGGATCTCCCGGAAATCTTCCAGACTCACGTCCAGGCCAAGCAGGTCGTCGGGAGGCAGGGATGAGCGGCTGTACGGTTTGGGTCCGGCCTTGATTCGGGTGACAATCCTCTCCATCGACCTGGCCGTGTTGGTATTGCTCCACCTCCAACAGGGCGGCCAGCAACGAAGCATCCATCTCCAGCCGGTCGTTCTTGTGTTCATCGACCAAACCGAACCACGATCGCAGCAGCACGGCCCTGCGAACGGGAAAGCAGATGTCGGTCAGATCGACCTTCCATTGCCCGCAGTCGCGATCCTTGCCCTCAGCCGGCGCCCAACGCTGGCGGCGATTGGGGCCCAACACGTTCAGATATCCCTGCAGGCGACTGGCAAAGTCCGGGCCTTTCTGCCGCTTCCATTCGATATCGTCACCTTCCCGAATGAAGTGGTCGAAGGTGTAACTGGTCGCTCCCGCGAAGACGAAAATGCAGCGTCCGATCGGATGGGTGATCTGCCCTTCCTGGAATTTTCCATCCTGCATGGGTGCGAGAAAATACTGAAGCCAGGAATTGGAACGGGAATCGAATTCATCCCAGAAGATCACGGGCGTGCCGCCTTCCAACACCATGTCCCGAACCTGGTGGAACATGCCGACCAAGCCTTCGGGCGGATCGAACTGCGACAGGTTGAACGTGCGGATGCGGCAATTCTTTTCCAATACTTCCTGGGCGATTTGGATGACGCCAAACGACTTGCCCGCGCCGGGCGGTCCGAATACCGCCAGCGACAGGGGCTTGGTGGTTTCAGGATCGTCTTTGTACTGCTGGATCAGACGCTTGATGTTGCGGAGGGCCTCGATCTCGTCTCGATCCACGGTGACGAGCTTGCCGAATTGCGCTATGGGCACATTGCCCAGTCCCTTGGCGGCGCCGAAGACGGCCATTCGCCGAGCCATGCCATAGAGCGGTTCCTCCGCAAGCCGGTGCGAGTCGCTGCCCGCCTGCTCCAGTATCCGCCAGTGGCGACTGGCGCCGGGCTGATTCGCCTCCCCGGACTGTATTGCAGCCAAATCCGAGGGAACGTCAATCAGCTTCCATGAGCCTAGTGATTTTCGGCTCACCGTCGAATCACCAACGGTCCACGGGGTCTTGGTTTCATCCTGGGCAATGACCTCACCCAACCAGCGATACGGAATCTGAGGGATGTCCTGGGTATCCGGCCCGTGTCCCATCGCCCGCAGAAGTCGGCACGCGGTCAGGCCGCGTCCGATGCCAGCCGGCATATTCGGCTCGGCCTTGGCCAGTTCGGCGGAAATTGCGGCCGCCATGGCGGCGGTATAGCCGTAGGCGTCGCCGTCGATGCTGACGGATTTTGGCCACTCGTTCTCCATGTGTTCCGGATCAAAGACGAGTTGGAATCTGACGCCGCCGGAATGCTTGGACATGACCAACCCGCCTTCGGACCGCAGGGCAACGACCACGTGCCTGGCCCGTTTCAAATCGGCGAGCATCGGGTTGTTCATCAGTTCGGAGGCAAGATCAAGCGCCGTGCGCTCCCAGGAAACGCCTTCGCTGATTCGCACGGTATGTTTGCGGAGATCAGAGATTTTCAGAACGACGACCAACTTGTCGGCCATGTTGGCGTTGAGCGCCAGGTTCCACCACAGATCGCCCACGCACAGCGGATAGGTCATCTTCAGAACCACCCACTTCAACGACGACGGCACAGAGGTGAGAATCGATGGCCAGCGGACATAACCCGGGCCAAAGCGGAAGGGCCCGCCATCATCGTTAATGAAAAGGATATCGCTCTCAGCCGGCCTGTCGTCAGCGGGCAACTCGGGAATGCGAACCGCATCGGCTAGTTCCTGCGCCTGTCCCAGGTGGATTGATCGCTGCAGCCGCCAGACGCGGCATGGCTTGGCGTCTATAGTCGCCGGCTTGAATAGCCTGCCCGCCTCATGCAGATGCCACAGGCCGGCAATAGGATTGGACGCAACGGGCGACTCCTGCTCGGCTTTTGTGTAACTGATCGCCAGGACCGGTCCATCCTGCAATGCCGCGGTACACTGTTTGAGGATGTTGTGAACAATCGCTCCGCCACCCAGCGTTACGGCGAAGCGAGTCTTTCGCTTTGCGCCCGATCCGGGTCGGCCGGGAGATAGATATTGCAATGGTAGCTAACATCTCCGGCAACGGCGATGCGGCACGGCAGACCGGCGCTCTGCTTAACGGGTGCGTTCGTCATCGCTCTCTCCGTCTCGAATGAGGTGGTTGAAGTGACGGCAGTGTAATTGCGCCCGGCTGCGGCGACAAGCGGAACCGGCCGCCCGACAGTAAGTGCAGGTGTTGATGGCTTTCGCCAATCCAATCCCCAGCAGGCGGATCATATGCCGATCAAGATGCGGGCGATCGGCTGGCGGATCGTCGAAGCGTCAAACCCAAGGGGAACCCGTGACGGGTTTTGCGACTGAGGAAGTGCAATTGCTCGCGGAACTTCAACGCAGGCGGTGACCTGGGTCAATAGCAGCGACAGGAGTCGAACCTGTGACCCGGGGCTTATGAATCCCCTGCTCTACCACCTGAGCTACGCTGCCAAATTCTCGTGGAAATGGTTCCTCTGCCAATTTCACGCGAGCGTCAGCCTGATTTTAAGCGGCCCAGCAGGCAGGTCAACCTCTGTCACAATCCGGACCACGCGGCACGGGGCCGATTCGGACAGCGGCCGCCTGTTTCATCTTTCGCGCCCACGACTGCCCATGGCGAAGATGTCCGAAGTGGTGATCTGCTCCTGTGAAACGTGCGTGATGAATTCGGGATAGCCGGGAGCGCCCATTTCCGGGATGTCCAGGCCAGCCACTTCAACTTCGGGACGGACGCGGTTGGAGCCGATCCAGCGGCCGATCAGGCGAAACACGATGCCGCCAACGACGACGTTCCAGGTGATGCACGTGGCTGCGGCGATGATCTGGGCGAAAAGCTGCTTGAGAGAATGGTCGCCGTAGAGCAGGCCAACCACGTTGCCGGAGACGTGATTGTATCCGTCGCCGTAGGTTCCGTTGGCGAAGAGTCCGACGGAGAGTACGCCCCACAATCCGCCGATGCCGTGAACGCTGATCGCTCCGACGGGGTCGTCGATGCCTATGCGTTCGATGAAAAGGACGCCCCAGACGACGATGAGGCCCGCGACGATGCCGATGAAGAACGCGGCCAGTGGGCTGACAAACGCGCGGAGGCGCCGTGATGGCGACGAGGCCGCCGAGCATGCCGTTGCACATCATGGACGGGTCGGGCTTGCCGTAGATTTTCCACAGGAAGAAGCACGCCGCCGCCGTGGAGGCGCCGGAGGAAAGCATGGTGTTGACCGCGATCAGGCCGATGCGGTCGGTGGTGCCGGAAAGGGAAGAGCCGGCGTTGAACCCGAACCAGCCGAAGGCGAGGATGAAGGTGCCGAGAATGACCATGGGCATGTGATGTCCGAAGATGGGGCGAGGGTTTCCGTCTTCGTCGTATTTTCCGATGCGCGGACCGATCATCCATGCGAGGATGAAGGCGAGCGTCCCGCCCTGAAGATGGACGACGGAAGAGCCGGCATAATCGACGGCGCCGTGGCCGAGCCCGCAGTTGACGCCGAGGCTGGCCAGCCAGCCGCCGCCCCACATCCAGCAGCCGTAAGCGCTGTAAATAAACGCGCCGACCAGAATGCTGAAGATGGTGAAGCTCTTGAAGCTCCATCGCTCGGCGAGCGCGCCGGTGGGGATGGTGGCGGCGGTATCCATGAAGACCATCATGTAAAAGAACAGGACCAGGGCTCCGGGCGTGATGGAATGGCCGCTGAGAAAGAAGCCGCTGAGGCCGCAGATTCCCCAGTGTTTTGCGGCTATGGGAATATACAGCATGTGATTGAGGATCGAGCCGTCGAAGAGCCCGAGCGAACTAGGTCCGCCGATGAGCGGCGCCCCGGAGCCGGCGGGCGCCGCGTTGACGCCGCCCATCATCAATGCGTATCCCGAGACGAAAAACCCGATCATGCCGAGCGAATAGACCAGGAAGTTCATGCTCATGGTGTGAGCGACGTTCTTGGCGCGGCACATGCCGGTTTCGACCAGGGCAAACCCGGCTTGCATGAACATGACCAGGAATCCAGCCAGAAGCGTCCAGATGAAGTTGATTGCCCGGGAGTGTTCGTCGAGCGCGGCGGTCGCCGGGTTGTAAGAGGTCACGGACTGCGCGCCGGCCGGTAACGCGCAAAGAAGAAGCACAATGCCCACCAGCAGCAGAACCGCAGGTGGAGGGAAATTTGCATCAATCGAACGCCGCCGAAGGGGGAAATCGATCATGATGCGGCAAACGTTACTGTCGCGCAACCGATGCGACAAGAAGAGAGGGACCGGCACAGGGCAACAGCAATCTCCCATTCCCCCTCTCCCGGTACTCCGGGAGAGGGCAGGGGTGAGGGTCTTTCGCGCAGCAGCCCTCACCCGAACCCTCTCCCGGCGTACCGCAACATCTTTCATCTACGAATTAAGTGCAGGTGTAAACAACAGTTCGCCGCCATGCTAACCTTTTGTTGCGTTGACAAGGAGGTCTGCCATGGAAGGCGAACTGTTTCGGAGACTTTACCTCCTCGTCCAGGAGGAAGCCAAGCTTCGTGGACGGCCCAAGCGGGTTCATTTCACCGATGCGCGGATCGTGCTGGTCTATTTCTGGGCCACGCTGCACGACCGGCCCGTGGCCTGGGCCTGTGAGGCTCGCAACTGGCCTCACGAACGCAACGGGTTTGGGTTGCCCAGCGCTGCGACCATGAGCCGACGGCTGCGGACGTTGTGCTGCTGGACGCTGATCACCGGCGTGTATGATCGACTGCGGTCCATCACCCCTCGGGGGTTGGCTCTGTGTCGGCGGATCGACACCAAACCGTTGGTGGTGGGAGGATTTTCCAAAGACCCCGATGCCCAACGCGGCTATGCCACCGGCGGCCTGGCCAGGGGTTACAAGCTGGCCGTGGCGTGGGGACACAGCGTTGTTCCCGACGCCGTCACGGTAGGCCCGCTGAACGCTTCGGACCCAAGCTGCGCCGTCAACCTGATCGATCAAATGACTCGGCGCGATCCGCAGGCCAGCGGCTACCTGCTGGCCGACGCGACGCACGACACCAATCCGTTGCACCAGTACGCCGCCGCTCATGATTTTCAATTGCTCACGCCGCGCAAAAAGCCGGGCACGGAGTTGGGCCACCGGGATCATAGTTTGGCCCGCCTGCGATCCATCGAATTGTTGGAAGGTCCCAGTCGTTTTGGCAAAAGCCTGTACGAACAGCGTGGAAACATCGAACGAGATTTGGCACACCTGTGCGGCTTTGGCGGCGGCCTGCAACCTCTCCCCAGTTGGGTGCGCCACCCCGCACGAGTCGCCAGGTGGGTCATTGCCAAGTTAATCATCAATGGCGTGCGACAGTGCACAATCAAAGGAGTTGCAGCGTAGATGAAAGATGTTGCGGCGTACCGGGAGAGGGGACAAGAGGAGCGCCTGTTAGAATGCGGTTACCCTGGGGATCGGCAAACAAAATCGGACGGCCACCCTTTGGAATGGCCGTCCGATCTATCGCTGCTCAGGTACGTTTGCCGCTCATGCGGGCGTCACCATTGGCGGCTTGGTCACAAAGACGTCGCGGCCAAGTTTCTTGCTGCGGCGGAGGAAGTAGATCGCGCCGTAGATGCCCCAGAGGGCGCAGAAGCCCAGTGCGAAGAACGGCTCCTTCTTGCTCATGCCCGGCACAACGAACGGACCGATCAAATAGAAGCTCATGCACGCCAGGTTTGCCAGGATGCCAAACAGTGGAATGAATATGTGCTTGATCGGGCTGGCCAAGTGGTGCTCGTGGAATGCGACCATGGCGACGATGCAACTCATCATGTACAGCAGGAAGGTGCCGAAGTTGCTGATGAGCGTGATGATGATGAGACTATTGGGAATCCCGCCGGCCGCGGCGAAACCGAAAACGCCCTTGTACCAGATGCTGGCCTTTTGGGCGTCGGAAAGATTCGTGTCCAACGATGCCGAAGCCGAGGGGCCGCAGAGATAGAACAGGACGCCGTAGATCCCGATGATGGCCGAGATCGTCGCCAACGTCCAGATGCAGCGGTGCGGCGTGTTGTTCTTGCCATGCAAAATGCCGAAGTGGTTGGGAACCTCTTCGTCACGTCCCATGGCGTAGGTCACGCGAGCGCCGGTGTTGATGCACGACAGCGTGGTCCCGATCATGGCCAGGAAGACGGTAATGGCCTCCCAGAACATGAACCACCATCCGGCCTTGGCGGTGCCGAACACCCACGCGCCGGTAAGCTGCATCATGTCGCCGATCGGGGCTGAAGATGCCGCGGCCGTCACGTTGGTGTAACTGGAACTCTGAAAGTAATTCGCGGCGAAGTATTCAAACAGGTAGCAGAACCCGCCTTGAATGAGGAGCGAAGCGACGATGGCAATGGGAATATGCTTCTTGGGATTCTTGGCTTCCTCACCCATTGACGAGACGGATTCGAAACCGACCAAGCAGAGAATCGCGATACAACCCTGGATGATGATGTATTGTCCGGAGTGCCAGTGAATGACGGACTTGGCGCTGTCGTGATATAGGAATGTCCATATGCCGGTCTTGGGGTCCTGGGTCATTCCACCCTTGTACGAAGTGGTATTCGGCTCCGGTATGGGTTGCGTGGCGCCGGCCTTTTTCTGGTCGGCCGTCAGGTCGGCAACTTTGCCGGTGGCATCTGTCGCAACGACCAGGGGATTCCCGCTGGCATCGTTGATGACGTTACCCTTGGCGTCGGCGGCGTACATCACCCATATCGGGGTCCCGTCGGCTGCGGCCTTGGGATTGGTGGCCCCGCTGGGATCAACGATCTGCTTGGTGGAATCCTTCGGATCCGGAATCATGTTGGGCGTAGTGTCCTGCACGTATTGCGTCGGCGTGCCGGTCGAATCCAGCGTCCAGTCCGGATCGCCTTCCTTAACATGAAGACGATGAGTGATGGCCATGCAGGAAAAAATCAGCAGGGCCGTGATCTGGATGACATTGATCCCGACGTTTACGCCCGTGGCCCCGACCACGCCGCGGTAGGCGATATAGGAAACCCCAAACGCGAAAATGACCGCGAAAATCATCATCAGCAGAGGACTATTCTCCGCTGTGGTAAATTTCGACGGGAACAACTGCCCGGCCATGTATCCTATGAAAATCGACGTGACGCACACCATCACGCCCGGGTAAACCCAGTAATACAAGTGACTGGCCCAGCCAACGATGAATTTGTAGAGCCGAGCCCATTTATAGGCTTGCTTTTTGGAGAGAAAGGCTTGTTCGGCAAAGTAGTAGCTGGACCCGGCTCCGGGATAGAGCTTGGACAATTCCGCGTAAGAAACGGCAGTGGCTAAGCATAGGAGCGTTGCCAGCAGCATGCCCATCCACATGGCCGAGCCGGCTGATGGGGCCCCGTACGCGGATTGTTCCTCGAACGTGAGCCACAAGAACGCCCCCGGCGCGATTAGCGCCATGGCGTTACTGGTCAGCCCGGTCAAGCCGAGCGTTGGCTTCATCGTGCCCTGACCCGTTCCGGATGTGGGCGTAGAGTTTTCTGTTGCCACAATCACTCTCCTTATGTGGTAGACGCTGTGTGCGCGTGGTTGCAAATTGCAATCACAAACAGTGTGCCACCGTGAACTTTGCAATGCGGCCCCCCTTTATGCCGGCTAAACAGCCGATAATCGAACAAAACCGCATTTTTAGCATTTTGGGAGCGTTTTCGGCGGCAGCCTATAAATTGTGCATGTTGCGCCCGGCCACCGTTCTCCAGCCACAAACTTGGGCGTGTGAGCCGGGATTGTTGAGAACTTTGGGTGAATGGACCGTCTCTTGTATTGTCTTGGCGCGCATCTAAAATCCTTGCTTAAACCGCGCTATCTCTCGTTTCTATGCAAATCACCTACGCCGCGCTATCCACCGAGGGTCCCGTCCGCGATCAGAACGAGGATTGCATCGCCTACTGGCAGCCAAAGGATCAGGATGAGTGGCGCAGCCGCGGGGCGATCGCCATCCTGGCCGATGGGGTCGGCGGGCAGGCGCGGGGCGAGGTCGCCAGCAAATTGGCCTGCAAGGCCGCCGTGCAGTCCTTCATGGAAGCCAAGCCCCTGGCTGTACCGACGCAAACGCTGGCCCAGATGTTCGCCGCGGCGAACCTCGCGGTGTATGACGAGAACGTCAAACACAACGGCCTGGGCCGAATGGCCACGACTCTCACCGCCAGCATATTCCGCCACAACGAGGTGAACATCGCTCACGTCGGCGATTGCCGGGTATATGCCATCCAGCAGGGCCGCATTCGCCGGGTGACCAACGACCATTCGTATGCCGGGGTGCAGCTCAAGCTGGGGCTAATCAACGTTGACGAAATGATGAGCAGCCAGATGCGTTCGGTCCTGACGCGCACCGTAGGGCAGGAGCCGACCCTTCGCGTGGACTATCACACGATCAACGTACACCGCGGCGACATTATCGTGCAGATGTGCGACGGCATGTGGACGCAGATCACCGAAGGTGAAATTTACGACGCGGCCACCAAGCAGCCCGCCGAAGCGGCATGCAAATCGCTAGTAAAGCTCGCCGAACGCCGCGGCGCCGATGACAACCTATCCATCCAGATCATTCAGGTGCAGGCGATCGAGCGGCTGAGCTACTATCGCGGTTTACCCACCTACCAGAAAGAGAGCCCCGCAGTCATGGGAAGCGAATTGGAAGTAGGTCAGGTGCTTGACGATCGCTTCAGGATCACCGACGTCATCAGCCGAAGCGGCATGGCGTCGATCTTCAAGGCGATCGACCAGAACACCGGCGACGCGGTGGCGCTGAAAGTGCCTTTCATGCAGTTTGAATCCGATCCCGGCTTCTACCAGCGGTTCCAGCGCGAGCAGGCCATCGGCAACGCCCTTCAGCATCCCTACATCCTGAAGATGATGGACGACGAGACGATCAAGAAGAGCCGTCCATACATCGTCATGGAGTATCTGCAAGGTCAGACGCTGGGGCATCTGATGCACACGATTCGCCCCATGCCGGAGGCGGACGCGCTCAAGATCGTCAGCCGGGTATGCGAGGCGCTGCATTACATGCACGAGCACGATGTCGTTCACCGCGACCTGAAGCCGGACAACATCATGATCTGCAGCGACGGGAGCATCCGGATCATGGATTTCGGCATTGCCAAGTTCGAGCGGCAGCGGCGGCTGACCTTCGGCGGGTTCACCCCGGCCATGGGCACGCCCGATTACATGGCCCCGGAGCAGGTCAAGGGTAAACGCGGCGACGCCCGCACCGACATTTACAGCCTCGGGCGCGATTCTCTACGAAATGGTTACCGGCTCGGTCCCGTTCGAGGGAGCCAATCCATTCATCATCATGAACAGCCGGATCAGCGGCGATCCCGTGGCCCCGCGCAAGCGCAACGACATCATCTCGCCGCAGGTCGAGGAAATCATCCTGCACGCCATGGCCCGAAATCCCCAGGAACGCTACGCCTCCGCATTGCAAATGAAAATGGAGCTGGACCATCCCGAGACGGTGCAACTCACCGGCCGATGCGATCGGCTGGTCGTGCCGAATCCCTTGACCGGCAACGTGCGGCGCTTTCTCCTGGTCGGTATTTGCATCGCGATTCCCGTGCTGGTAACCGCCGTGGCCTGGCTTCACGCGCATCTGAACATCAGCGTCAAAGTGAAATGATCGGGCTGTCCCGCGGCCGACTTGATGAATTTGGGCTTCGGCTCTTTGCACGATCTTCATGTTCTGGCGCATAATCCCGGCCATGAAACATCTGTCATATTGGGTCTTTTTTCCATTCATGCTGGCGTTGTCGGCGTGCCGCACGAGGCGGTGCCGCTGAACACGGGAAAGTTCATCACTCCGACAACTCAGAGCAGTTGGGACGTTGGCAATATGCCGATGAATCTGGCCCTGACGGCCGGCGGGCAATACGCGCTGGTGAGCGATATGGGGTATCACCAGTCGCTGTGGTCGATCCGCACGTCGGACGGCAAGGGCGTCTCGCACATCGATTTCGAGCGTCCGAAGAGGAAGAGAACGAAGCGCCCGATGAAGCCCGGCGGCGAAGATGAGGACGCGCCGACCCCGCCGGGTTCGCCGAAGTCCAACGGACTGTATTACGGGCTGGCCGTTGGCGGCGGAAACGTCGTTTACGCCGCGCAGGGCGCTCACGACAGCATCGCGGTTTTGGACGTTGGCGATCAGGGGGCGCTGACGCTTCGCGATTCGATTCGGACGCGACGCCGGGATTTTCCCGCCGGACTGGCCCTGGACGACCGGGGTTTGCTGTATGTCGCCAACAACGCTTCGGGCGATGCGGACCCGACCAAGCTGTCGGGCAGCGTGGCGATTTATGATCCGGCGGCCAAGACCGAGATCGGGCGATACACGTTTTCCAGCAGCCACGGCGGCACGTCGAATTTCCCGCTGGGGATCGCGGTGCTGCGCGGGGGGCAGACGGCTTACGCGGCGGCGGAGCGGGACGACGCGGTTTACGCGCTGGACACCCGAAACGCGGCCAAGCCCGCCCTGCTGGCGAGTATCGTCGTCGGCGCTCATCCGGTGGCCGTGGTCTTATCGCCGGATCAGACGCGGTTGTTCGTGGCCAATTCGCTGAGCGATACCGTGTCGGTGATTGACACCGGCTCGAATGCCGTTGTCGGGACGATTCTGCTCAGGCCGGACATGGCCCGCGATCTGCCTGGGGCGACTCCAACGGCGCTGGCGCTGTCGGCCGATGGAAAAACGCTTTACGTTGCCCTGGGGGACATGAACGCGATCGCGGTCGTGGATGCGGGGGCGATGCAATTGCGCGGATATATTCCCGCGGGTTGGTATCCCAGCGCGCTGGCGGTGATCGGCGGCGATCGTTTGCTGGTCGCCAACGCCAAGGGCACCACCGTCCGCAATCCAAACAACAAGCGGGACCCGCACGATCCGCATCGGAAAACCGCGTACATTCTGAGCGTCCTGGAGGGAAACGTCTGCCTGGTTCGCATCCCCTCCGGCGACGAATTGGAAAAAAGCACGCAGGAGGTATTGGATGACAATCGGCTGACGGCTCTCTCGCATCCGGCGCAAAATCCGCTGGCGCACCTGGGCCTGGCGGCGGGAAAGGTCACGCATGTCATTTACGTCATCAAAGAGAATCGCACCTATGACCAGGTGCTGGGGGATATGACGGATGGAAATGGCGACAAGTCGCTGGTGCTGTTTGGGCGCGACGTGACGCCGAACGAGCATGCCGCTGGCCGAACGATTTGTCCTGCTGGACAATTTGTACGCCTGCGGCGAAGTGAGCGGGGACGGCTGGGTTTGGAGCACGCAAGGCATGGCCGATGCGTATGTGGAACGCAACGTTCCGTACAACTATTCCACCCGCGGGCGGAAATTTGATTTTGAAGGTCAGAATAACGGATATCCAACGGGCGGTTATTCCCCGGCGAATACCGACGGCAAGCCGACAACCACCCTTCCGTCGTTCCGCAACGGCGCGGCGACGATACCGGATGTCGCCAACATGGGGCGTAACATCTGGGACTTGGCGAGGGAGGCGGGAATCTCACAGCGAAACTACGGGTTTTTTCTGACGTACAACAACAACGAGGGCCTGATTGGCGGGCCGGACAATTATCCCGCCGAGGCGGGCTTGCTGCCGCCGGGGCACGATCTGGCGGGGACCACCGACATCGACTATCGGCGGTTCGATCTGGATTATGCCGATAGCGATGCGCCGTCGATGATTGCCCGGCAGACCGGAGGCACGCGCTCGCTGTTCAAGATGCGGGTTTACGGCAAATACCGGGCGCCCAGCCGGTTCACGGAATGGAACCGGGAATTTCAGATGATGCTGGCCAAGTCGCCGGTTGGATCGGGCGTGCCGGCGCTGATGATGGTGCGTCTGCCCAACGACCACACGACCGGGGCGAAAGAGGGCAAGCACACGCCCCGCGGATATGTCGCCGACAATGATTACGCGCTGGGGGAAATCGTTCAGGCCGTGAGCCATAGCCCGATCTGGAACAGCACGGCGATCTTCGTGATCGAGGACGATGCCCAAAGCGGCGTGGATCACGTCGATGCGCACCGGACGATCGGCTTTGTGATCAGCCCGTGGATCAAGCAGCACCGCGTCAATCATCATTTTTGCAACACGGACAGCATGTTGAAAACGATCGAATTGCTCCTGGGGCTTGAGCCGCTTTCACAATACGACGCGGTTGCCGATCCGATCATGGATTGGAGCGACGCGCCGTCGAACGCCGAGCCTTACGAGGCGAAGATGCCGCCGGAGGCGATGTTCACCGAGATCAACCCGGCCCCGTCGGAACTGACGGCCGGCGATCCGCGGATCGAGATGGCTTTGCAATCGGCGAAGATGGATTTCACGCACGCGGACGCCGCGCCGGCTGCGGAGTTGGACGAAATCACCTGGAAAACCGTCAAGGGCCCGACGGCGGTCATGCCG
This sequence comes from uncultured Phycisphaerales bacterium, assembly GCA_963783845.1. Classification (GTDB taxonomy): domain Bacteria; phylum Planctomycetota; class Phycisphaerae; order Tepidisphaerales; family Tepidisphaeraceae; genus PALSA-1353. The sequence goes on along the minus strand of CAWAPL010000013.1, from coordinate 95,440 downwards.
GTGATGCATCGAACGCTTCCCAGCGGCAAGGGGGATGATGATGATGACAACTGAATGGCAGCCCCTTGGCATCGGGGGGCAATGATGAAGGCTGTCGCCGCCGGCCGCAATAATACCGTTCGGCGGCGTGGTTGAGTTCCTTGCTGGTCCGATCGTTTGCCAAGAAAATGCCAATGCATGTCAGATGAACAGACGCTTCAGCTCGCCCTTTACCACCATCGATCCGGCCACCTTTCTCAAGCCCAGGAACTCTACAACAAGATTTTGGTGAAGAATCCTCACGATGCGAATGCCCTGCATCTTTCGGGAACCCTCTTGGCTCAGATAGGCCGGTCGGAAGAGGGCATCGCCTTGATTCAGAAAGCGATCGAGGTCCGGCCCAACGTTGCTCTCTTTCATCTCAACCTTGGCGAGGCTTATGGCCGCATGGGCAAGATGGACGAGGCGATTGCGTCTCTTGGCCAGGCGATCAAATTCGATTCCGCTCTGGCCAAGGCGCATCTGAGGCTGAGCGTTGCCCTGAATATCGTCGGGCGGTTTGACGAAGCAATCACGTCGGCTCAGCGGGCCATCGCGATCCGCCCCGACGATGCCCAGGCGCATTTCAGTCTCGCCAGCGCATTGCGTGGCAACGGCCAGTTGGATGCCGCCATCGCCGCATATCGCCGTGCCGTGGAGATCGATCCCAATTACCTGGATGCCCACCTCAACCTTGCCGCCGTCCTGGAAGAGTCATCTCGTTATGACGAAGCCATTGCCGCGGCTTCGCGGGCCATCGTACTCAAACCCGATTCCGCCGAAGCGCACAACAACCTCGGCGTCGCGTTGGAAGGCAGAGGACGCGTGGACGAAGCAATCGCCGCGTATGCCACGTCGATCGGGCTCAACCCGAAAATCGGTCGCGTGCACTGCAATCTTGGTCATGCCCTGGCGAACAAGGCTCGATTTGATGAAGCGATCGCCGCTTGCCTCACGGCCGTCAGGCTCGAACCGAACTTCGCCCAGGCTCATCGCAACTTGGCCTCCGCTCTCTGCCAAAAGGGACTGCTCGACGACGCCCTGCGATCCTGCACTCGCGCCGTCGAACTCGCTGAGGAACTCGCGGATTCCCATAAGACCCTCGGCAATATTCTAAAGGAAATGGGGCAAATTGATCGGGCGATCGCCAGTTACCGACGCGCCGTCGAGCTTGATCCGGAAGATTCCCTCGCGTGGAGCAATCTGCTTTACACGCTTTATTTCGATCCCAACTGCACAACGGCCGACGTGCTCGCATCGCATTTGCAGTGGGCCCGGCGCCATGCACATCCGCTAAGATCCCTGATTCAACCGCACGAGAATGACCGGCAAGCGAATCGCCGGCTGCGAATCGGCTATGTGTCCCCCGATTTTCGCCAGCATCCCGTTGGACGGTTTCTTCTGCCGCTGCTGGCCCATCACGACCACACCCAATTCGAGATTTATTGCTATGCCACCGGACAACTATCCGACAACTTTACCGCGCGAATCCAGCGTCACGCCGATGTCTGGCGGGAAATCCGCACCTTGTCGCACGAGGAGGCCGCCGCCCTGATCCGGCTGGACCGCATCGACATCCTTGTTGACCTGACGATGCACATGGCCAGTAACCGCATGCTGGTATTTGCCCGCAAGCCCGCACCCATCCAGGCCACCTATCTCGCCTATGCCGGTACCACGGGCCTGGATACGATCGACTACCGCATTACCGATCCCCACTTGGATCCGCCGGGCTCCAGCAACGCGCCCTACACCGAGCGGTCGATTCGCCTGGAGGAAACCTACTGGTGCTATGAACCCCCGCTGGATTCCCCGGACATTGTGCCGCCGCCCGCCGCGTCGTCGGGATTCGTCACCTTTGGCTGCCTGAACAATTTCTGCAAGGTAACGACGGCATCACTCCAAGCCTGGCGCCGCATTCTTGCCGCCGTCCCCAATTCCCGACTCTTGTTGCACGCTTCCCCCGGCAGCCATCGCGATCGCATTTCCCGGTCGCTCGCCGATTGCGGAATCGACCCGCAGCGACTGGGCTTTGTCGCAAACCTTCCCATCGCGCAGTACGTGCGACAATACAACAACATTGACATCGGTCTCGATCCCTTCCCTTACGTCGGAGGAACCACCACCTGCGATGCCCTTTGGATGGGCGTCCCCATTGTCACGCTCCGCGGCCAGACCGCAATTTCCCGCGGCGGCGCAAGCATCCTGACCAACATCGGACTTCCGGAACTCATTGCTCATTCGCCGGAGGAGTACGTCCGCCTCGCCACCGATCTGGCGATGGACCTGCCCCGCTTAATCCAACTGCGATCCAATTTGAGAGAAAAAATGCGCGGTTCGCCGTTGATGGACGCCCCTCGCTTTGCCCGAAATATGGAAGCGGTTTTTCGTCAGATGTGGCGAGATTTCGTGTCCGCCACCTGAGCCGCCGCGTCGGCGGTGCGCCGAACGCTTCCGCAAGGCAAGGGGGGACGATGACGATTGAATCGCGCCCTCTTGGCGTTGGCCCAATCGTCCCTAAAATGTTTTGTCATGACGACCGGGGCAAATCCGCTTAAATCGCCGGGATCGGACTCCCCACTGGGTCTGATCGCGGGGGAGGGGATTTTCCCGCTGCTGGTCGCCCGCGGGGCGAGGGCGGCCGGGCGGAAAGTGGTGGCGGCGGCGTTCGGCGGCAGCGCCTGGCCGGAACTCCGCGAGGAAGTCGATGTCTTCAAATGGGTCGGCGTGCTTCGCTGGGGGCAATGGATTCGCGTCCTCCGGGCCGAGCGATGCACGGAGGCGATCCTTGTCGGGCGGGTCAACAAGGGAAAACTATACAGCCGCTGGCGATATTTCCAGTATATTCCCGACACGAGAACCATCGGCGTGTGGATCCGATCCCTTAGAGCCGACACGCGCGATCAAGCGGTGCTGGGCGCAATCGACCGGGAACTGGCATCCGAGGGAATTCATTTGATCGACCAGACGACATACTCTATGGAGCACATGGCCACGCCCGGCGTAATGACGCGAAACGCCCCCACCGAGAAGCAGTGGGAAGACATCCGTTACGGCTGGGAATTGTGTCAGACCATCAGCCGGCTGGACATCGGCCAGTCGATGGCGGTCTTGGATAAGAACGTGATCGCGGTGGAAGCGGTGGAGGGAACCAACGCGATGATCGACCGGGCAGGGCAACTCTGCAAAGTCGGCGGGTGGACGCTGATCAAGGTTTCCAACGTGAATCACGATATGCGCCTGGACGTTCCCACGGTGGGGACGACGACGATCGAGAAACTTCACGCCAATCACGCCGCGGTGCTGGTCCTGGAGCCGAGCAAGACGATCATGCTGGAAAAGCCGAAGGTTTTGGAGTTGGCCCAGCGGTATAAGATCAGCATTGTGGGTTATTCGCCGGAGGGGAATCGCTGAATGGGTGACAGCGATTGCGATCGGAGCGGGCTCAATGCGGATTCGCCGCGGATGATCGTTCTGCGTTGGAAGCAACTGTGTTGCCCTCCTGCGACGACCGGTCGATCAGGGGCTTGATGATCGCGCCGACGAATGGCTCGGCCATCCAGTCGAAATGCCCGCCATGATTGCCGAGGTCGTTCCATTCGCTTTGGTAGGGATGTTGGATGACCCTGGCTTTCTCCCCGGGGCTGAGCTTGGCGAGGGAGAATCCCTTTCGGCCGGCGCCGCTGCGGTGGACGCCGTCATACGTCCCGAAAACGATTGGCCCCCATCCCTGCCAGAAATCGTCATTGGGATTATAGAACACGTGAATGACGTTCCGCGTGTTTCAGAGCGGGGCGTAAATCGAAATCCGGCGAAAGCGACGGGGCGAGAAGGATGACCGGACCGACTTCGATTGGACCGGAAAGCCGCGACAAGGCCCCCACCGCCACGCCCGCGCCGGCGCTGTGGGCGATCAGGACGATACGCGAATGGGGATGATCCGTTCGCCATCGCGCGATCTGATCGGCCAATTGCCGCTCGGCGAATTCGTGCAAGTTGCTGGAGGAATTGGTGAGCCAGAACAGAGGCCAGGGATATCCCCAACTATAGACGCGAAGTCGATCGTCGCTGCCGTGATCGTGGAGCGAACGAACGACCTGGGCGTAGACATCGCCGTCCCCGCCAAGGCCAGGGACAACGATCACTGTGTTGGGGCGCTGCGGCGCGACGACCCTTGTCGCGCAACCGGCGAGGAGGGCCACGAACGCAAAACAAATGCAGCCGGATACGCGCCAAGACCGCGAACGCGGAGGATCAAATCCTTTTGTCGCCACATTTCGATCCATCGGGGCGACTTTGTACCATGGTTAGGCAAACGGCTAAAATCCTCGGCTCTGAAGGAGATCAAAATGAGTCAACCATCAGCGGCCCAGGGGCAGCAGGCGAGCCCGCGGCCGATCACCCGGCAGTTCGTGAACTTCGCATTTTTCAAGCTGGACCCGGCTTTCCGGCGCCTGCCCGATTTGGAAAAGGAGCACGCCCGCGCCCAATTCAACGCCCTGCTCGCCGAGCCGAGACAAGGGTTGATGTGCCTGTCCTACAGCACCGTGGGGTTGCGGCCGGACACGGATTTCGTGCTCTGGCGGATTTCGCCCGGAATCGACGAATTCCAATCGCAAACACAGGCGATCAACCGGACGCGGCTGGGGGGATACCTGACGACGCCGCATTCGCTGGTTTCGATGACCAAACGGAGCATGTACATCGACAAGGTCGATCCGTTTCATACCGCCGAGAGCCGGACGCACATCATTCCGGGCAAGCGGAAGTTCCTGTTCATCTATCCGTTCGTGAAGACGCGGGCGTGGTATCTCTTGCCGCTGGAGCAGCGGCAGGCGCTGATGGACGGGCACATCAAAATCGGCAACAAATATCCGAGCGTGAAGCTGAACACGACCTATAGCTTTGGCTTGGACGATCAGGAATTCGTGGTCGCATTCGAGACGGACGAACCGAAGGATTTCCTCGATCTGGTGATGGAACTGCGGGAAACCGAAAGCAGCAAATACACGCTGCGCGACACGCCGATCTTCACCTGCGTTCAGATGCCGGTGCAGAGGATATTGGAGCAATTGTTCTGATTGGAAGGGTTTGGGGGATGCCGAACGCTGAATGCCGAATGTGGGGAGGGGTAAACTCTTGCGCGCGGCATTGGGCATTTCACTGGCAACCGTAATGGAACGTGGTATAATCCGACCATCAATTCTTTAGGGCGGGCAGACACATTTGAATAGGGAGGCAGTTATGACTGAGGGACACGCTGGCATTGGGCAGGGGACGCCGGGGGCTTCGCCGACTTTGCAGCCAAGCCGTGGAATCTCAACCGCGCCGAGCACAGGCGTATTGAGGCCGCCGTCGCCGGGAATTGCCGTTTCGCCGATTCGATCGGCCCCCGCAAGGGAAGTACCCCTTGAATTGGTCAACGAAGAAAAGCCAACCGCCGAGGCCCCTAAGAGCAAGATTCACGGGATTTCATCGGTGACCTCGTTGGCGGCGCACGCATATAAGCGGCCGACGAACTTGAACAAGAGCGGGGCGGTGCGCATGAAGACATTTCACTGCCGCCTCAGCGAGCAAGGGGTCGAGTATCTCGATCAGACGATCAACGATTGGCTGGAAGCACATCCGGACGTCGAGGTGAAATTCACGTCCAGCACGGTCGGAATGTGGGATGGAAAGCTCAAGGAGCCGACGCTGATTATCAATGTCTGGTACTAAACGCGCGACGGGCGACGGCTTCAGGTTTCGGACGCGGCGGGGTAAATTACGGCCGTGAACCGCGACCAGGCCATGCAATCGGCGATGCGGCATCATCAGGCCGGCCGGTTGGCCGCGGCGGAGAAGATCTATCGCCAGGTCCTGGAGGAACAGCCCAATTCCGCTGACGCTCTTCAGCTATTGGGGATCGTGGCGGGCCAACGCGGGGATGCCGATGCCGCAATCGATCTGATGCGCCAATCTATTCGCGTCAATCCCGAGCATCTCGGCGCCTATCGGAATCTCGCTCCCCTGCTGGCACAGAAGGGCCAATTTGACGAGGCGATCGCGGCTTACAGGAAGTTTCTTGAGCGTCGGCCGGACAGTGCCGAAATCCATCGCGATCTCGGCGCTACACTGCAGGCGTGCGGACGGCTGGACGAAGCATTTGCCTCTATTTCCAGGGCGATCGAGCTTAAGCCCGACTTTGCCATCGCGCACTACGAATTGGGCAATATTGCGACGACCCAGAATCGACTGGACGAGGCGATCTGCGCGTATTCAAAGGCAATCGCACTGAAGCCCGATTTTGCCGAGGCGCACAACAATCTCGGCTACGCACTGGGCGCCAAGGGGCTGATCGAAGAGGCCCTGGCCGCATACCACCGCGCCGTCAAACACAACGGAAATCTGGCGGTGGCCTACAACGGTATCGGCAGCATGCACCGGCAAAGCGGCCGCATCGACCAGGCGATCAGCGCGTATTTGACGGCCATCCGGCTGAACCCCGACTTCGCCTTGGCCCATTTCAATTTGGGTCAGGCCTATCATGCCGCGGGCCAGCCTGAGAAGGCGCTGCCCGCCTTTCGCAACGCGCTCAGAATAGAGCCCGATCACGCCGAGGTCCTTGCGAACATGGCGGCGGCCTTGGCGGAGTCGCGGCGCTTTACTGAGGCGATGGACTGCCATGCCCAACTTGCGGCCCGGATGCCCGATGCCGCGATCACGCACGAAGTACTGGGCAACATCGTGTTGGAACGACAGGACGCGGCGGCGGCGGCCGATCACTTCCGCCGAGCGGTTGCCGTCGATCCTAACGTCGGCACGGCCTGGTACGGCCTGGGTAAAGCACTGCAATCCCAGGGCAAGTTCGACGAGGCGGCGAAATGCTTTCGCCGCGCGCTGGAAATCTGCCCGCACGCTGAAGTCGGCGCCGCTTATAGCAATCTGTTCAATACCGGCAGCGCCGCGGCGGACCCGGCGGACGTAGAAAGGCTCAGGACTTTGCTGCGAGAGCCCAATATGCCCGCCATCAGCCGCTCTGCCGCGGGCTTCGCCCTTGGCAAGGCGCTGGACGAAGCCGGCCGCTACGATGAAGCCTTCGCCCAATACGCCCAGGCCAATTCATTCGTCAAGCAGCTTCGGGCTTCGGCTGGCAACCGTTATGACCCCGCTGCGGCACACCGCCTGAACGACCAAATGATTGACGTCTTTACACCCGAGTACTTTCAGCAGCGACGGGGCTGGGGCGAGCCTTCGGAACTCCCCGTATTCATCGTCGGAATGCCCCGCTCCGGCACGACGCTCCTCCAGCAGATCGCGGCCAGCCACCCGCTCGTCCACGGCGCGGGCGAATTAACCGACATCGGCGACATTTCCCGGGCATTTGGCGGAGCTGACGTGAAGAGCGCCGCCCTGGGTTGGGATCGCGACGCGGTGAAAGCGGCGGCAGAGGCATACGTTCATCGCCTCCAATCGCCTGGCAGCAACCCGTCACGCGTGATCGACAAGATGCCGAACAACGTGCATCGTCTCGGCCTGATCGCCCTTCTGTTCCCATCGGCGCGCGTGATCTTCTGTCGCCGGGAAGCGCGATACCTGCCTGTCCTGCTATTTTCAGTGGTTCGCCAGGGGCAATACGTTTTCATTTGACCTGGCTCATTGCGGACACGAGTACCTGGTGACAGAGCGCGTGATGAACCATTGGAGACATGCCCTGCCGCTGGCAATGCTCGAGGTGCAATACGAGGAATTGGTTGCGGATTTGGAGGGCCAGAGCCGCCGCGTAATCGACTTTCTGGGTTTGCCGTGGGCCCCGGCCTGTCTGGAGTTTCACCACAGCCAGACGACGGTCCTGACGGCGAGTTCCTGGCAAGTTCGCCAACCGATCTACCAGAGTTCCGTGGGCCGCTGGCGGCACTACGAGCGGCACCTTGGGCCGCTGATGAAGGTGCTGGGTTGATCAAGGTCGATCGTTTATTTCCGCGCGAATAATCGGTTAAACTTCCGAATGCCATGGACGTGGCCCCCACAAATAACCGAGTTGCCTTGTTCGCACAGCGGCTTTGGCTGTCCATCGTCTGCATGAGCTTCTGGCAATGGGCAATACTGAGTCTGGTGCTGGGCGGCCTGGGGATTTGGTTGTATGGCCAGCGCGATACCATTCCGCGAAATCCCGCCGACCGCGTTACGCCCGATACGTTCCTCGACGAACTAAACGACCGCCTGCCAAACGGAAAGTCTCCGGTGAGCGACGTCGCGATCTACCCCTGGCACGACGGCGTTCGCCTGGTGACGTACAAGCTGGCCACACCCAACGGCGACGCCATCGAATACTCAAACCATTTCTTGTACGAGAAATCGGCGCAAGGCTCGCCGCCTGAACAACTCGGCGCCATCGCCGCTTCCGCCGGCGTTGCGAGCCGGGCCGTTCATTGGGTCGGGCCGCCAATCAGGCTGATGCTCCTCTGGGGCGGTGGAACGGTGATCGTCGTCGGCATCCTGTGGCCGCTGATCTTGCATCGGCTCTCGAAACGGGGATACGGACCAAAACTTCCCGAACCCGCGGAACCCGGGCCACAAATTCCCGCACCCGTTGAATTCGCTCCCGAAATTCCGGAACCCGCTGCGTCCCAAACGCCGGGGGCTCCTCCGGTCCCGGCCGCGAGCACTCCTCCCCCGGTGCAATTGTCTTCCGAGCCGCTGCCGGAGACCGCGCCTCCTCCAGCCGAGGAGGAGAAAGACTACCGCGGCGAATATTATCCGGTCGCCCATCCCCGCCACGAATCCAAAGGTTTCACGCTGGTCGAGCTTCTTGTTGTGATCGGAATCATTGGAATACTCATGTCGCTGCTTTTCCCGGCCCTGTCGGGCGCGAGACGGGCGGCGGAGCAATTGCAATGCGCCTCCAACCTTCGCAACATCGGCTTGGGCATCGTGTTCTATCTGGATCAGAATCAGGGCGTCTATCCCGCCGCGTACCTGTACGTGGGCGAGCAGATTACCGACGGCGTTGAGACTCCCCCCAATTCCACCGACGGATACGTGCACTGGAGCACCTATCTATACGGAAGCTCAATCGTTCCGCAGGCCCAGGCATTTCAGTGCCCCGCCCTCGATCGCGGAGGGATACCGCCGGACGACACCACTCCCGACAATCTCGATCCGGGCCAGGCATCAGGGACGCCGGACGTGGTGGATCAGCAGGTCGCCCGCCTGGCCTATACGCTGAATGAAGCCATTTGTCCGCGAAATAAATTCGTCCTGGGCTTCCAGGGAGCGCTGCGGACTTACCAGTACGTCAGCCAGGGTCAGGTCGCCGATCCTTCTGGAACCATCCTGGGAACCGAATGGGGTCCAAATGGAGCGCGAATCAGCGGGTCATCCGGCACATTTGAGACCGTCAGCCATCGACCCGTCACGGGCTTCATCGGCACAGATGGCACGCAGGACATGTACTTGTTAAGCCCGGACACCGCATTCCGACGGGTTACCGCAGCCGACCTTGATCCCGACCCCGCCAGCAGTTCGGACTCGACGACCCGTCTCGATTGGGTCGGCCGCAATCACGGGCAGTTGCGGGGATATCCCGACAAGCGTCGAAGCAATTTCCTCTATGTCGATGGACACGTCGAGACCAAGAGCATCTATGAAACGCTGTCCCCGTTCCAATGGGGCCGGCAGTTCTACACCTTGAACCCGCACGATGATCTCGTTGAAGGGCAGAATCCATGAACCGACCTACGCTGAAAAGGTGCGCACGCTCTGAACCGTCACACCCCGATCGGATGCCACGTCGTCTTGATCTCCTGTGTGTCCAGAATCAAATATGGATTTTGCGCGTCCTTCGCCAACCAATCGCTTCGGTCGTAGCAGCACGATCGCTTCACGTTTATGGCTGATTTTGTGCGCACGGCGGCGCGTTCCCGCGCGTCGTTGCCGCAGTAGATGATCGCATTCACGTCCATGTGGCCGGCAAAATGCTCGATCAATTCGCTTCGTTCCCCCGTGAGAACGTTGACCACGCCACCGGGCAGGTCACTGGTGGCCAGGACTTCCGCCAGCGTCACGGCACAGAGCGGCAAATCCCGTGATGCCAGGGCGATGACCGCGTTCCCACCGGCGACCGATGGGATGATCGCCGAGATCAAACCGATCAGGGCACTGTTTTGCGGAGCCAGCACCGCGACCACTCCGGTCGGTTCCAGCACGCTGAAATTAAAATGCGAACTAGCGACGGGATTCACGCTGCTGAAGACCTGCTGGTATTTGTCGGCCCAGCCGGCGTAGTACACAAGCCGATCGACCGACGCGGCAACCTCGGTTTCCGCGCGGGCCTGGGAGATTCCCATCTGAACCATTTCGGAAACGAATTGCCCGGCCCGCCCCTCGAGCATTTCGGCGATGCGATAAATGATCTGCGCCCGATTGTAGGCCGATCGCCCGGCCCAGCCGCCCTGCGCCGCCCTCGCCGCCAGCACCGCTTCCCGAAAATCCTTGCGCGAGCAGAGGCACATGGTGGCGATCGGCTGATTCGTTCGCAGATCCTTCAAAAGATAAAATCGCCCCGATTCGGTGCGCGGAAATTTTCCGCCGATGAAGATCTTGTACGTCTTGAGCACCGGCAGGCGCGAAGCCGGCTCCGGCGCCGCTTCCCGAGCGATCCGAGACCGGGTCGCCGTGGCCGCGTGGTTGCCGTTGCGTTGCCCTTTCCCGTTTGCCATGAAGTCCTCAATTCAATTCCACGTAGGGCAGCAGGCCGTGCAGTCCGCCTTCGCGGCCCATGCCCGACTCCTTGTAGCCGCCGAACGGGCTGGTTGGATCGAATTTGTTGTAGGTGTTGGCCCAGATGACGCCGGCGCGGATTTTCGCGCTGATTTTGAAAATCTTCGAGCCTTTGTCCGTCCAAATCCCGCCGGACAACCCATACGGCGTGTTGTTGGCTTTTTCGATCGCCTCGGCCGGCGTGCGGAAACTCTGCACCGCCAGGACCGGACCGAAAATCTCTTCCTGCGTGATTCGATGCGACTGGGTGGCGTTGAGAAACAGAGACGGCCGGCAAAAATACCCGCGATTTGGAACGTCGCAGGAAGTTTGCCAGAGCTGCGCGCCTTCCTCCCGGCCGATCTTCAGATACGCATTGATCTTCTCCAATTGCGCTTTTGAATTGATCGCCCCGATGTCGGTATTTTTGTCCAGCGGATCGCCGACCACCAGCGTCTGCATGCGATCCTGCAGCTTGCCGATCACGGCTTGATAAACGCTTTCCTGCACCAGAAGCCGCGAGCCGGCGCAGCAGACGTGGCCCTGGTTGAAAAAGATGCCGTTGACGACTCCTTCGACGGCCTGATCGAGGGCGGCATCTTCGAAAATGACGTTGGCGGCCTTTCCGCCGAGTTCGAGGGTGAAACGTTTTTTAGTCGCAGCCAAGGCCTTTTGTATGATCTTCCCGACTTGGGTGCTGCCGGTGAAGGCGATCTTGTCGATGCCAGGGTGATTGACGATTGCCGCGCCGGTCTCGCCCGCACCGGTGACGACGTTGACCACCCCGGGCGGCAAATCCGCGTCCTGAATCACCTGGGCCAACTTCATGGCGGTGAGAGGCGTGGTCTCGGCGGGCTTGAGCACGACGGTGTTTCCCGTCGCCAGCGCCGGCGCGATTTTCCACGCCGCCATGAGCAGCGGAAAATTCCAGGGAATGATCTGCCCCGCCACTCCCAGGGGCCGGGCCGTCCTGCCCGGAAACGCATAATCCAGTTTGTCGGCCCAACCCGCGTAGTAGAAAAAATGAGCCGCCGCCAGGGGGATGTCCACGTCGCGCGATTCACGGATCGGCTTTCCGCCGTCCATGGATTCGATGATGGCGAACTCGCGAGCCCGTTCCTGCAGGATGCGGGCGATGCGATAAAGATATTTCCCCCGCTCCTCAGCCGGCATTTTCGACCAGACTTTGTCGTACGCGCCGCGCGCCGCCTTCACCGCCCGGTTCACGTCCTCGGCCGTCGCCTCGCCGACCTCCGACAGCTTCTTTTCGCTGGCCGGATTGACGGTGGGAAAATACTTTCCCCTTGCCGGCGAAACGAATTTGCCGTTGATGAAAAGATCGTATCGCGGCGCGATCGTCACCTTCGCCGATTCCGGGGCCGGGGCGTAGGACCAGGAGGCCGCGAAGTTGAGTTTAGCCGCTGTTTTGCCGGGCGATTTCACTTTGAGTTCGTCCATAATCAACGGGCCTCCGCCGCTTTTCCATTTTCGCGGCCGCCTTGCCGAACCGGCGATTATAATCTGTTATAATAAACTCGCGAGGCGCGTATGACCGTCGGGACCATCAAAATGACAGCCAGGCAGTATCTTCAATTGGGAGAAGACCCGCCCGGCGTCCGCCTGGAATTGGTTGACGGGGAGGTAAAGGTGAGCCCAAGCCCGGATTTGAAGCATTCGTTTTTGGATCGGAAATTAGCTTTCATCCTGATGCAACACATCCAGGATAATGATCTGGGCGAATTGTTCGGCGACGTGGACACGATTTTCGGGGAGCATGATGTTCGCCGGCCAGATCTAATTTATTTTGCCAAAGATCGTTTGCACCTCCTCGGCGAAAAGGTAATCGAGGCCCCGCCGGATTTGTGCGTGGAAATCATCAGCCCCTCAAGCGTTGCCGTCGATCGCAAGCAGAAGTTCAAACAATACGAAAAGGGCAAAGTCGCTCACTACTGGATCGTGGACCCAACCGCCGAGACGATCGAAGGGTACAAGCTGGCCGGCGGCAAATACCGATTGAGCGGCAAGGGAAAAAACGAGGATGTCGTGCGGCTGCCGCCGTTTCCCGAATTGGACGTTCCGCTCGTTCAACTGTGGTGGCGGCGGTAGTCATCGGCGCGCCGCTCAATCCTTCGAGAAATATTCGCCCGACTGATACACGCCGGTCTGCTCTTTCATCAGTTGCATCAGGATATCGTTGGCCAGCCGGCTGGCGCCGAATCGGTACAGGTCGGGCGTCAGCCAATCTTCGCCGAGGGTTTCGCGGAGCATGACCAGGTATTGCAGGGAAACTTTGGCCGTGGAGATGCCGCCGGCGGGCTTCATGCCGATCTTCTTTCCGGTCGCCTGGTAGAAATCGCGGATGGCCTGGAGCATCACCAAGGTGACCGGTTGCGTCGCGGCGGGCTGCACCTTGCCGGTGCTGGTCTTGATGAAATCCGCGCCCGCGTGCATGGCGAGCTCGCTGGCCCTGCGAACCGCATCGAGCGTTCCAAGTTCGCCCGTTTCCAGAATGACTTTCAGATGCGCCGGGCCACACGCTTCCTTGATCGCGGCGATCTCGTCGAAGACGTAAGCATATTCCCCGGCGAGGAAATGTCCGCGGCTGATGACCATGTCGATTTCATCGGCGCCTCGCTCGAGGGCGAATTTCGTGTCCGCCAGCTTGGCGCCGCGAGGGTATTGCCCGCTGGGAAACCCCGTGGCCACGGCGGCGATTTTGATGCCGGAACCTTGCAATTGCTCTTTCGCGCATCGCACCAGCATCGGATAGACGCAAACTGCCGCCACGTGAGGAAGCTCGGGAAGCGCATCGTGCAGATGCCTGGCCTTGCTGCAAAGCTGTTTGACTTTGCCGTCGGAATCGGCTCCCTCCAGCGTCGTCAGGTCAATCATGGATAGCGCCAGCTTCAGGGCGTGAATCTTGGATGATTTCTTGATGCTGCGTTTCTGCAGCCGCTCGACGCGCTCTTCAACGCCGACCTGGTCGATCAGCGGACAGCGAAGAAGATCCGGCATGGCCAAGGCGGTGGACGGCATGGGGTGCATCATAACGCATCGAACGGCCTTGCGCCGATCTTCGCATTTGTCATTTGAATACCGGCAAGCGGCCCGATACGATTGCGCCCTTTCTGTCGAAGGACTAATTTGACCCCCGTTGTCTCGATTGACCCAACCGCCGATCGCCCGGCTTTTTTTCATCGGATTTTCGCAATGTTTATGCGACCCTCGGTTATCGCGCTGACTTTCCTTTCCTTCATTGGGACGTGTGCGCCTCGATGCAATGCCTGGAACAGCACCGGCCATGAGATCATCGCGCAAATCACTTACGATCGAGCTCTCGCCGCAGGCCAAGTCGGCGATTTTTGCGGTGTTGAGGAATCATCCGCGGCTAAAGGAAGATTTGCTCAACGATCCGAATAGGGCCAAAGACGACGACCTGGCCATGTTCCTTCGGGCGGCGACCTGGCCGGACATGGTGCGATCCCAGCTAAACCCTTTGAGCCATACCGAGAATCATCCCACGTGGCATTACATGGATTTCCCATACGAGATCGACGGGGTTCAGGGCGCCGTGCCGGACCTTCAGTGGGATGGCCATAGCTATCCGGCGAATCTGCCGCAGGCCATGGACAAGGTGCTTGCGGAATTGAAGGACCCGCAAACACCCAAGGCCCGCGAGGCGATCGATCTGTGCTGGGTGGAGCATCTCGTCGGCGACATCCATCAGCCGCTGCATGCCACCAGCTTGTTTTCAAAGGAATTCCCGCACGGCGACCAGGGCGGAAACCTGGTCTTCATAAAAAACGCCGAAAATCCCTCCCTGCCGCTGCACACATACATGGCGCTGCACACGTATTGGGACAATGTGGAAGGGGAGTCCATGGACTACGACTCCATCCGAAAATCCGCCGATCGGATCGAAGCGGCCCATCCGGCCTCCCAACTCAAGGATCGCGTGTCGGACTTGTCCGTCGCCGATTGGGCCCGGGAGAGCTTCGAACTGGCCAAGACCGTGGCCTACATGAACGCTGCTCTGCCGCACGTGACCAAGACCGAGGCGCTGGCAAATCCGAGATCCGTGCCGGAGCTTCCCGCTGGATATCAAAAGCAGGCGCTGGCAACCGCGGACGAACGAATGGCGTTGGCGGGGTATCGTCTGGCCGCGGTGTTGGAGCAGGTCGCAAAAGGCTTGTGAATTCCCGCTGGACAAGAGCGGTGGCGGTTCGTTTCACAGCGGCTTTTTCGCGCACCACTCGCGCCACATCTCGCGATAGGCGGCCTCCACCCCTCTGGCATAGGCCTTGGCATCCATGAGCTTCGACTGTGACATGCGCGTTCGCAGGGTGGCCCTGAGGTGGGCGAGTCGCTCAAGGTCGCCGGCCAGGCGGGCGGCGATCTGCACATATTGTTCCGGCGTCTGGGCGATGAATTCCGCCAGGCCCAGGTTGGTCAATTGCGACAAACCCGCTCGTCCCACAACCGTCTGCCCCACCAGCGTTATGACGGGAACCCCCATCCAAAATGAGTCCAGGCTGGTGGTGTGGCCGTTGTACGGAAAGGTATCCAACCCGATGTCGATGCGGTTATAGGTGCGCAGATATTCCAAGCGAGACTGCTTTGACACAAACTCCACGCTCTGGGGATCGATGCCTTCCCCGCACAGCCGAGCCAGAACGCGCTCGCGCGAACTTCCCTCGGGGGACATCACGAGCAGGCGCGAGTTGGAGACGGCCTTGAGAACCTCCGCCCAGAGTTGCAGGGCCTGCTCGTTGACTTTGCAGAAGTTATTCAGACAGCCGAATGTGAGGAAGCCGTGCGATTGTGCAGGCGGTGCGTTGATGGCGAGTTGGGCGACGAGGGGATCATAGCACCAGAAACTGTCGGGCAGACGGTGCGATGCCTCGGAATAAAACTGATCGTTCAATCCCGGAGGATCCAAATAGGGATCGGTCAGGCGATAGTCGATTGTGTCCAGCCCCGTCGAGCCTGGATAGCCGGCAAACGTGGCTTGCACCGGAGCCGGCTTGCGGGCAAAAACCCCAAGCCGATTGCCTGCCGTATGCAGCGCCAAATCGACAAGAACGTCGATCCGGTCCTGTCGAATCAGATCGACGGCCTGGGAATCAGACAACTCCACGATGCTGCGCCAGGAATCCGCAAACCGCCGGAATTCCTGGGTAAGGCCGTCGGCCCGGTCCACGTTGGCGTAACAGAATATCTCCATTTGGCCATGGTCGTGCCGGCTCAGCAGCGGCAACAGGTTCCGCCCAACAACATGCTGGCAGAAATCCGGCGACACGTAGCCGATGCGAAGCCGGCGCTGATCTTCGCGGCTGTTGGCATGCGGCTGAATGAATTTCTTGAGCGGCTCGGCATGCTGCTGGTTCCAGCGGCGAAGCTCGCCTTGGATCATCTTCGCGTCATAGCCGGGGTGATAATTGAGGGTAAGGACCAGATTGCTGTGCGTTTCGGCAAAATCAGGCCTGAACCCAATCGCATGTCGATATGCGTCAATCGCCTCGTCAAGTTGCCCTCTGCCCTTCAATGCGTTGCCGACATTGTTGTGACCTTCGGCCCAGCAAGGCCTGAGTCCAACGGCCTGTTGAAATGCAGCAACGGCGTCGTCAAGTTGCCCCTTGCGCTGCCAGGCGATGCCCAGATTGTAGTAAGCGTCAGCGAAATCAGGCTTGAGCCGAATGGCCCGCTGAAAGGAAGCGATCGCTTCATCCAGCTGCCCCATCTCCGTAAGTGCGTTGCCGAGATTGTTGTGTGCCAGCGCAAAATCGGGCTTGAGCCGAATGGCCTGCCGATAGGAAGCGACGGCCTCGTCAAGCTGCCTTTTGGCCTGTAGCGGAAGACCCAGGTTGTAGTGCGCCTCGGCGTAATCAGGCTTCAGCCGAATCGCCTGCCGAAACGCGGCGACAGCCTCGTCCAGTTGCCCCTTGTCCTTTAATGCGATGCCGAGATTGACATGCGAATCAGCAAAATCAGGCCTGAGCCGAATGGCCTGCCGAAGGGCAGCGATTGCCTCGTCAAACTGTCCTTTGGCCTGTAGGGCGATTCCCAAGTTGTAGTGCGCGTCGGCGTAGCGAGTGTCGCGCTGGATGGCCTGCCGGAGCAATTCGATCCCCGCGTCGAACCGGCCTGTCTGTACGGCCAGCCCACCCAGCAGAATCATCGCCCCAACATGCTTCGGATCCCGCGAGAGGATTTGACGATAGATGGCCTCCGCCTCGGGCAATCGCCCCGCCCGATGATGCGCGACGGCGGCTTCGAGTTGTTGCTGAACGGTCATGTGATACGGGTTCCGGTCTGAGTATGCGCCTCATGCTTCGAAGCCCCGCATGTACATGCGGGGCTCAAACGCGCCTGTTCAAAGCAGATTCGGCATGAAGGGATTGTAATCTCGAACCCCGCGCACGGCTCACCCTAGGAACGCGGTGTCGCCCAGGGATCATTCATTCCAATAAAAAAGCCGGAGCGCGTGGTGCGCTCCGGCGGAAAGTCAAGTCGATTGAACTGCCTGTCGTTCAGGCCTTGCGACGGCGACGCATCAGAAGTGCCGCACTGCTGATCCCCAGGAGGCCTGCGCTGACCGGCTCTGGAACGGAAACCATTGAAATCGGACTAAACTCCGGCGCGCCGGAGCCGGCGTGGGGAACACCGAGTCGAACCCAGTGATATCCACTGGTCCGTTGGGGATCGTCTCGCCGAACAGATTGGCGTTGGCCATGGAGTAGGACGTCGGCCAATAGTACAGCGTCATGCTGTTGTGAAGGCTGTCTGTTACCGTCAGGGTGAGATTTGTGATCCCGAACTTCTCTCCGGCCGTCTGGCCGGAGATCATCACGTTGTCGAGGTCAACCATGTAACCGGCGATTGAAAACGGCAGCGTTGTAACGTTCAGTTGGGGAATTGTAGCGCTGATGGGGCCGGGCGCCGCGTTGCCGGAAGAATTCGCGCTGATGGCCGTTATGGTTTCCAATTCGGGAATCTGATGAAAGGGGAACCACGTGCCGCTAACGCCAGAGATGTCATCGCCGACGGCTGGCGTGTAGCTTCCGAGCGCCGCGGTGGAGGCAAAAACGTCCGCAGAGCCGGTGCCGTCATTCGCATACATCGCCCAAGACGAATAAGTTTCCCCATTCACCGTCCCCGGCTTGGAGAGAATGGCACTGATAATCGCCGGATTGGATGCCGGAGTGGGGTCGATCGTTACGCCCGTGGTTTTGGTTTGCCCATCGCCGGTCTCAATAGCACCGATAGTGCCACTAGTAACGGCGCCAAAAGCGGGTGCCGCCATACCGACGGCCGCCACCAAAATAGACGCTACCTTCCATTTACTTCGCATTTTTGTCCCGTCCTTTCTTAGCCGCCGCAGTCCAAAACCGCTGGAATAGCCCGGCAGCCCTATATTGTTCCGAGGCGCTTCCAGCCGCGCCAAAGCTCAAACGAAATTTCAATGATTCTCCCTCCGGCCAAGAGTGCGAGTCGAAACGGTACCGGAGATTCCCGCTCCGAGAGAGTTAGTCAAAACATGCTCAAAATAACATCACCGATTGATCGATTGCCGCATACTCCAGCAGCCAAACCTGTTGGAAACGCATCATTTCAGTGTCAGTTCCACTCAATCAAACAGGATGCCAAAGACGACAACGAGGACATTGTTTACGACAGCGCGCTTCAACAGTCAAGAGATTTCTCGCGGTTCTTGTAACATTCACATATTGCTAATGTTCTTAGGTCGTCCCGAATCCCATAACGCTAACGCCTGCAACCTAGTTACGTTGGAGCAGCTCGTCAGAAGGACATATGTAAGTCCACTGATTTCTAAGCGGATGAAACAGGAGTGTTTGTGCCATGGGTTCCAAACATAATGGAAATGGATCATTCGAACCGTTCACGGGAATCCGGGACGGCGAGCCGCTATGCGCGCAGGCCTGAAAGTCCGGCTGTTGCTCTTGCTAAATTCCCTATTTCCTCATACCCGACGCGGGTCGAATCGCCTTTGCCGCGAGAGGAACAACACGCCGGCTGGCAACAGCAGGATCGCTGCCCCCGGCTCCGGAACACTATCCTCGCCGGTGAGCGTGATGCCGTTGGCCGCCGCGTAGGCGTCCACCGCGGCCCAGACGCCCGCGGGCACCTGAACATCACCTAACGTGGCCGACTTGTTGAGGTTGCTGACCAAGTCGGTGAAATCGTTGCCGTTGACCGAGCCGCTGTACTCGAAGTCGCCATCATCCCAGCCCACCGGATTGCCGTTGGGTAGGAACGACTTGTTTAAGTTGCCGACCAGGATGGTGAAGTCGTTGCCGGTGACCGAGCCGTTGAGAAGCGCGTCGCCGAGCAACGTGTATTTGACTTCGATCTGGCCGGAGGTGAGGCCGCTGACGACGCCTTCTGCTCCATCGGCCCAGCCCAGGGCGTAGCCGGGATCAACACCGGACCCGGTGCTACCGCTGGTCATGATGCCGGTGGTGCCGTTCCAGGTTCCGCCGTTGCGGCCGCTGGTCAGATATCCGAGGACCGTTGAATCAGCCGCGGCGCTTGACCCGGTGTAGCCGAAAATGATCTGGTTGTTAGTCATGTCCAACGCCGAATTGGCGGCGATGGTCAAGCCACCCTGCGTGGCGTGAGGACTGCCCACGGCCAACTTCACTACCGAGGCGGCATCCGAACCGGGGCTGATGTTCAGAATGCCGGTTCCGGTGAGGGCTGACAAGGTTGCGTTGCCCTGGATGTTGGTAATGCCGTTGTTCACCAAGCCGCCATAGCCGCTGGGCAAAGCGTTGTTGACGGAAGCGGTCAGCGTCCCACCGGCGTTGACGGTTGTCATGCCGGTAGTGGGCACAGCGTTGGGGTAGGAAGCTAACAGAGTCGCACCGGCATCGACGGTGGTCCCGCCGCTGTAGCTGTTGACCGTGGAGAGCGTGGCGGATCCCGTTCCTGATTCGGTCAGCGACCCTACCCCGCCGATCCCGCCGCTGCCGTTAATGGAGACGTTTCCGGAGGTGTTATTGATGAGGATGGAGCTTGGCTGGGCCGTAGCGTTGAGCGTCAGCGTCCCGCCGGTGATCGTGACGGGCTGATTAGCGGGTAGGGCGCCGCTGGTGGCGATGATCAGGGTTCCGGCCGTGACATTCGTGCCGCCGCTGTAGCTGTTGACCGTGGAGAGCGTGGCGGATCCCGTTCCTGAGTTGGTCAGCGACCCTACCCCGCCGATCCCGCCGCTGCCGTTAATGGAGACGTTTCCGGAGGTGTTATTGATGAGGATGGAGCTTGGCTGGGCAGTGGCGTTGAGCGTAAGCGTCCCGCCGCTGATCGTGACGGGCTGATTAGCGGGTAGGGCGCCGCTGGTGGCGATGATCAGGGTTCCGGCCGTGAGGTTGGTTCCGCCGCTGTATGTATTGAGAGTTGAGAGCGTGGCCGACGCCGAGCCGGATTTGGTGAGCGATCCGGTTCCCGCGATGCCGCCGCTGCCGCTGAACGTGTAGTCTCCGGAACTGTTGTTGATGACGACCGAGCCCGGATTCACGGTGGTGTTGAGAGTCACCGCGTAATGGCCGTTGTTGGAATCGTTGAAGATGACGTTGTCGGCGTCGGCGTAGGTGGTGACAAAGCTCCCGGTGTTCCAGTTCTGATTGCTCGTATCCCAAGTCACCCCATCGCCGGAGCCGCCGGCGTTATTCCAGGTCAGCGTAAACGGCCCGTTGGTGATACTGTAATCGGCCACGACCGGCAGATGATCGCTGCCGGTGCTGGGATTCATCGCCGCATACACCTCTGACGGCGTCAGGGAACCGTTGCCGATGATGTCATTCAGTGCCGTGTTCGACGTGGAATTGACGCTGCCGCCCTCCGCCGTACTGCCGTTGTTGCCGAAGGCGTGAAGGGAATTGTTGATGTAATCCAGCGTGCCGGGTGAGTCGTTGCAGACGTTGCCGGTCATGATTTGCATGTCGTCGCGGTATTCCAGGTCCGTGTCCTTTTCCGTCATGATCCCCTTGTACGTGGAGTTGTACTCCCAGGTTTCGTTGTAGTTGTCGGTGGGGTTGAGGGGATCGAAGCCCTGGCCCTGATTGACGCCGCCGGGCGAATTGGCGGCCGTGATCGTCTGATAGGAAGCCTCTTGACTGCCGTCCACGTTGTAGTCGCCGACGTAGAGCACCGCGGCGCTGGCCGGCAGGTTCGTAGCCTCGTCATTGCGGATGATCTGGGCTTCTCCGTTGCGAAGCGCTCCGTCGGTGGAGCCGTCGTCCTTGGTGCTCGCGGCGCCGGATTTGTAGTGGCTGTCGTAAACGTAGAAGACGCCGTTGTTGGTGCCCTCATCGGCGAGCGGCTGAAATTCGTATCGCACCACCTGCCGGAATTCGCCGTTGGTGCCGCTCTCGGGCGTGCCGACGCCGACCGAGGCCATCAGGTTCAGCGTCTTCTGATTGTAAATCAGCGCGTTGGGGCCGCCTCCGCTGGTCACGCCGTCGCTGGTCGTGGCCTGGTACGAACTGTAGCTGTAGATGCTCGATCCGTAATAGTTATTCAGATCGGTCGCCAGCGGCGACACGGTCGTTGAATTGCTCGTCGTCTCCTGCAAGGCGATGATGTCCGGCAACTGCAGGATGTTATCGCCCACGTATTTTTCCTGGCCAATGCCTTCGATCGTCGTCGCCAATTGCGGCAGCACCTGGGTCGGGCTCGGGCTGCTCTCATCGCCCTGCGTGTTGTAGGTTACGATCCGAATGTCCTGAGTGCTCTGGCCCAACGCGGCTATTGGCCAAACAGCAGCAATGAGCGGTGCGGTCCAAAGTGATGCACGAGCGCCGCCGCGTCGCATTCTATTTCTCATCTCCAAATACCTCTGATGTAAACGACATTGTGACTTGACTTCACCGTGGAACACTGGTGAGCCACTCAGTTGATAGCCCCGCAACTATGTCAAAATCCATTGGCCCTGTCAAAAATAATCCGTTCCAAGTACAGCGATACAAATATCGGCGCGTTCCGACTCCGGTCGCGGAACTTCGCGACAACTTATCAACAGGGAATTGCCGACCTTTGCCATCCAATCCTTACCGCAAAGAGAATTGTTTCGTATTAACCGTTTCTTAACAAGGCGCGAGTAATCTATAATTGAAAAACTGGAACAAGTATTGCAGGGTTAAGGGATACCGTGCGATCTGACCTGTCCCAATTGGCGTGTCGCGCGGAAATTTGCTCTCGGCTCATTCGATTTTCGCATCGGCCGGTGGATATATGTGAAAAAAGTGATTGATTCCGTGGAGGTTTATGATTAGCTTACGGAGTCGCCAACCTGTGGAACGGTCCTGCGAAATAATGGGCCGAAAACCTTTCGCGTGTTCGTGTTGTGCGTGGCATTTCTGCCACTGTCCGTCGTTTTATTACGCAAATTGAATTCCCCTTCCGTCCATCGGGCATCTCGTGGACGGGCGGAAATCGAGAATGTGATCGGCGCCTGAATGACATGGTTGAACGATATGCTTGAGCGCCGTGCGGGCAAAATTGTGGCGATCACACTGTTCGTCTGCGCGATTGGGGTCGCCATCTACATAATCTGGAATTCTCTGTCCCCAGCGGCCGTGACGTTCTGAACGCGAGCGCATATTTGTCGATTCCCAAACCGGCAAGGCATTCAAACATGAGTTGAAGCTGGGAGAATCAATACCCGTGGACGCGCCGAGCGGCCAAAAAACCGGCTATCCAGCCGAGTTGTGCTACTGGACTAAGGATGGTCAACCCAAGAGCGATCCAACGGCGGTGCTTCTCAATTCCTTCATTGGAAAGCCGGAGCCAACTTTTTGCCCGGATTGCGGTCGGCTGGTCGTGCCGCACAACCCGATGGCAATGCCCGGCATGAGGCCGCCGCCGACTCAGCAGGAGTACGAACAACGGACGATGGGTGCAGGACCGGAGCTTCTGCATGCCGTGGCAAACAGCAATTGAAAGGAGTACCAGATGATCAAAGAAACGCGTAAAAATATTGGCCGCTATCGGGCTTTCACCCTCGTCGAGCTTTTGGTGGTCATTGGCATCATCGCGCTGCTCATTTCGATCCTTCTTCCCACGCTGTCCAAAGCTCGGCACGCTGCCAATACCGTCGCCTGCTCCGCGAATTTACGCTCGATTGTGCAAGCGATGGAGATGTATGCCCAGACCTACAACGGCTATATTCCCGGCGGCCCCCAATCGTCGGCGGCGTTCCTGACCGCCCCGCCTAAACCCCCCAGCATCGAATGGAACACCCTCTTCAGCAAGAACAATTGTCCCGAAATTTGCCAGACCTGGGACTGGGAATCGCCCCTGGCCGCGATAATGGGCGTGCAGTTTAACACGGCGGGTGATCTCACGTCCCGCATGCAGCGATTCTATTTCATGAATTCCTACCCCGCCTTCGTTTGCCCAGAGAATCAGTTCCTTTCCTACGAATATAACGTCACCACCGGCCCGGTCATTCAAATGGGATCGTACGTTACCTCCATGATTTTTCTGCTCGCCGCTCCCCCGACATCGAAATTTGGAACCCTGTTGGATTCAAGTTTTCAACAATTCGCCAACTATTCCTATTACACCCTTCCAAGTGGCTACGTCCCCAAATTGAATAAGATTGGCCCGCCAAGCAGGAAGATATACATTGCCGATGGCGGCAAATACTCCAGTCCGTCCGAATTACCCAATTACGACCTCACGTATAACGGCTTGGATCAGGGTGGCGCATATTCGGATTTTGGAGCATACTCCGCATACTCCACAGCTCTCAACCGCAATGTCGCCACTGGAAACTGGTCATCGAGCACCGCCCCCCAGGACGATCCTCGCATCTTCGGCTTCCGCCACGGAAATCAATCTCCGTTCGGCAAAACCAACAGCTACCGATTCAATGCTGGATTTTTTGACGGGCACGTGGAAACCCTTGGCGATCTCGAAGGCGCCGATCCGGCCTATTGGCTTCCCACCGGAACCGTCGTCAAAAACACCGAGATAACCCCGGACGCCCAAATAATTTATTCTTCCGACCCAACGGGCAAAGGCATTGGTTTCACCACTGTCCAGTGATGTTGCCCGTAATCCGGCGGTGTTTTCGGAGTCTCAGGGCTAAGGCCTCGGATTGATCTTGATGAATTAATCGGGGCAAGATCGGACCTTAATCAAACGCTTATGTGTTGTCTTTACGAACCCATGCGCAATGAGGAATTGCCGGGCGTCTCTTTTGTGACGCGACGATTCTGGTGTTTTGTTTATTAGACCCGCAGCTTTCACAGGAGGATTATTTCGATGAGCTACTCAAACCGTACGAAAAAAGCGTTGTGGTCCGCGGTAGCCGCGGTTGGTTTAGGCGGCATCGCCACCCACGCGTTGGGACAAACCACCAATGGTAACTACCCGCTCAACGCCAGCTATTCCAGTGAAATTGAAACCACTGGCGAATACTATGGCCAGACTTACACCGAATATTACGGGCCATCCGGAACATATCCGTCCTATGGCGTCTATGATTTCGCCACCGGCAGCGGATCAATCCCGAACCCCGCCGTCACCTCGGTTTCTCCCAATTTCACGGTCGATCTCTACGACGAGGGTTACAGCACCGAGGACACTAACCCCGCGACTTTTAGCTTCTTCTTGACGACGGATACCACGACGGCTGTCAACTCGACTTCGTCGTTGGCATATACCACGACCAGCAGCTATTCAACAGCCGGTCAAGTGGCCAATGGGGTGGCGGCCCCCGGAGCGACGGGCGGATTCTCCGGCTCTTCCGCCCTTTACTACCTCGGCTCCGGCACTTTCACGCCCGGTGGCGCCGGATACGATAATACATTCAATCTCTCTCTCAACAACGCGGGTTCCGCCGGCAATATCTCCGCGGCTGAGACTTATTTGACAAACGAGACCAAGGCCGGCGCAGATATGCGGATTGTCGTGACTTCGAATTCGACGTATGCGGGGTATTTGAGCGCCTTAGGCTACGAAAGTGCCGCCCCCCCCCAGGTTACTCTTAACGTCACCTCCAGCACCGCCACACCGAATAATTCGACCATCTTTCTAACGAGTCCCCCCCCGGGCGGCGGCAACACCGCCAACAACATCACCATCAATTTGGGACGCGTTGTCAATACCTATGGCGTTTCGCAGACCTTCGCGGTGAGTAACGGCGGTTCGTCCGGATCAACCGCGCTCGTTCTCACCAATACCAGCGGCGGACTGGACGGAAGCTCCGTGGGTACGCCCAATCCGATTCCCAACGGTAGCGGTACTGGCACTATAACCGCCGGATTCAGTTCCGCCGATACCGCCCCGTACGAAGCAGGGATTACCGCTACTGGCAGCGCCGTGTTTACCGATGACAATAATACGAGTTCGACCATCACGGTCAACGCCAGCGCGGTCGTCGTGGACCAACGAAAGATCACCGCCGGTGGAACCGGCTTTAACCAACCTGCCGCCATCAACGCCGGCAAAATCCTCGTCGGAGCAACCGGCGAAGCTACTGGGATTACCTTGAGCACGACCAATACCAATACCAACCTCCCCGCCGGCAACGACGAAGGGCCTGACGTCCTGACGACCTCAACCCTGGCAGCCGGCGGCCAGTCCGTTGCGTATACGGTAAAGGACCCGCTTCACCACCGCCGGCGTCGCCACCATCAGCGCTACCGCGGGGAGTCAGTTCGTGTTTAATTCGGCGACTCCCGACACAGGCGGCGTCACCGCCAGCGTGGCGGTTGCTGTCTCCGGCATTTACGGCGACGCTCATAGCACCACGATCAATGGGCAAACCGAACACTTTAACGGCGATTATACAGGCTTCTCCGATACGGCCGGCATGTCGAACGACGGTACTACCGCCGGCCAAAATGACTACGCCGACGTTTACCTGCAATGGCAGGGCTATCAGGCCGCCGCGGTTTCCGGCAACAGCACTCCAATTTCGCCGCTCACCGTCCCTGCAAATTCAACCACCACCGCGACCCTGACCAATGCCGCCACCAGCGACAATATCGCCACCGTCAGTGGAGTCAGCCAAAATCAGGGCTTGCGCCGGCGCCATGGTTACAGGCGTCGTCCTTCCCACCCAAACTTGGAGTTCGGGTGGCTGGAGCCTGACCGGACTCTCTGCCGGCACCACGATCAGCGGCAGCCAGAGCGCCGGGGACGGGACCAGTTACACTGCCAACGGCACCGTCGGTTTCAACACTTCCTCCGGCCATATGATCAACGGAACTTACGGTACGACGTTGACCGTCGATCTGGAAAATGAGCAGGACATTCAGGGCGCCGCCGTCAACGATGTCGCCCCCGTTGTGTTCAACCTGCAATCCACCTTCACCGGCAATCCGTCCGTTCAGACTGGTTCCTACACCCTGAATGGCGGAACGCTCTCGGCGCCGGCGACCGATCTCACCGGCAGCTTCACGCAGTCCGGCGGGAAATCCACTTTCACCCAATTCACCGGCTCCGGAAACGTCACCATCAGCGGCGGAAGCGCGACCCTGGCCGTCGGCGGCGGAAACAGCACGGTCGGATCGCTGAGCATCACCGGCGCCGGCTCGCTCGACGTTACCAACAACCAAATTGTCCTCGGCTACACTGGTTCCAGCGCCACCGCTGATTCAACGGTCCGCGGATACCTGATCAGCGGCCGCAACGGCGGAGCATGGAACGGCCCCACCGGCATCATCACCAGTGGCGCCACCGGGAGCGGTGTCGATAGCGGCTACGCCCTGGGCTATGCCGATGGAGCCGAAGGCATCGTCGCAGGCCTCACCTCCGGCCAGATCGAAATCAAATACACGCTGCTCGGCGATGCCCTTCTCAACGGCTCGGTCACCGGCAACGACTTCACCATCCTGGTCGGCAACTTAAACAAGTCGTTCCTACCCAACGGCAATCCGGTGGGCTGGGATGATGGCGACTTCGAGTACAGCGGCTCGGTCAACGGCAACGATTTCACCGACTTGGTCAGCAACCTCAACAAGTCGGCCACGTTAGGGGATGTTCAGGTGCCTGCGGGCGTCTGGGCTGCGGTGGACGCCTACGCGGCCGCCAACGGCTTCACGCTCAGCAATGATGATATTCCGGAACCGGCTTCAGCGGGATTGCTGCTGGCGGCGGGCGTCGGAATGTTGGCGCGGCGACGCCGCCGTTCCTAAAAATATTTGCAAACGCCGAGCAGTTGCATCGCGATAAGTTTTGACCTGGCCAGAAACGACCCCGTCGCCATGACGGGGTCGTTCCCATTTTGTGTCGGCGCCCCTAACCAGCCGAGGCGCGTGGCTCGCCCGCGTCAGAGGCGCTGGAAAGGCGATCGCTCATTTGTGAAAATGTCCGCGTGTGTGGCCGTTACAGATTGACTCGATTTGATTTGCTCCGCCTGGGACTGCGCACCCCGCCGCTGCCTGGATTCGAGGAATTCACCCAGCGCCCGCGATGGAACGTCGCCCCGTCGCAGCGCATGCCCATCGTGCGAATGAGCGAGGACGGCTTGCGAGAACTGGCCATCGCCCGATGGGGTTTGGTTCCATCCTGGGCCAAGGAATTGCCCAAGATCCAGCCGATCAACGCCCGGGCGGAGACCGTTCCCACCAGCGGCACGTTCCGCCAAGCCCTGGCTCGCCGGCGATGCCTCGTGCCGGCCGATGGATTTTACGAATGGCAAGGCGCCAAATCGCCCAAGCAGCCCTTTTTCATCCACAAATCGGACGACGGTTTATTCTGTTTTGCCGGCCTATGGGAGCGATGGCAACCGCCAAACGCCGCCGATCCGCTGGACACGTTCACAATCATCACGACCACGCCCAACAGATTATTGGCCGCGATTCACAAGCTGCATGCCCGCGATCCTTCAACCAGCCGATTACGCAGATTGGCTCGACCCAGCAACATCCGTGGACAAGCTGAAATCCTTGCTCGCACCCTACGCTGATGGCGATCTTGAAGCGTATCCTGTTTCAATGCACGTCAACAGCCCGGCGAATGACGATCCGCGATGCGCGGAGAAAGTTTAGAGCGTTTTGGCATCTTCCCGCGCCTGAGCCTTTTCGGCCAGTTCCAGCGCAGGTCGATCTTTTGCAACGTACCCATCGTCGGCGTCAGCTTGCTCTTCTCAATCCGATTGAGAGATTCCGCCGCGATGCCGGCGCGGCGAGCCAACTCAACTTGCGTCAACCCGACCGCACGTCGGTCACGGATGAGCCGGCGGGCCAAGCCAACACGCATCGCTTCCGTCGCCGGATAGTTGCCATCTGGCAATGGTTTGGGGAGAGCGGGCAGACCGCTTTCATCGGCCATTCCCGCCCGGCGCGCCAGCCGGCGGAAATCGCGCTCTTCCAAGATGACGAATCGCTTGCCCGCCAGTTTCAACGTTTGCACGGTCATGGTCAATCCTCGTAAAATCCGTCGCGGTGGCCGATTTTCTCGACGACAATCGTCTGTCCTTCCACCCGGAACTGCACACGATAATCGCCGGTGCGGATGCGATAGCGTCTGGCCAGTTCGTGCCTCAGCGGTTTGGCGCCGCTGACCTCCGGCCAATGCGCCAGGCGTTGAACGATCCGCACTACTCGACCGTGAATCATGCGCGGAAGTTTGTCAGCCTGCTTCAGCGCTTCGGGCGTTACAATTACGGTCACCTGCTCCATGACATAATATCGACTGGATTGACCTGGCAGTCAAGATTTATGATGTCCGTCCAACTGCCGCGGCGATTGGGCGGGCCGATTACACACAATGGCTCGACCCTTTGACCGAACTGAAAAAGGAAGGGCTAATTTAATGGCCGGCCATCGCAATTTCGACGAGCTTCGCAAACGGATAACTCCCGAGCGCCGTGCTCGGACAGAACAGCGCGTGCGCGAGGATTTGCAAGAGATGCTGCTGTCGGAGCTGCGCCGCATTGCCGGCAAGACCCAGGTGGAACTTGCCGAGTCCATGGGCGTCAAGCAGGCGACGCCGTCGCTCCTGGAATCTCAGGACGATATGCGAATCAGCACACTTCGGCGAATCGTCGAGGCCCTCGGCGGCGATCTTGAAATCATTGCTGCCCTTCCCACAGGCCGTGTGTCGCTCAGCCAATTCAAATCGGAACGAAAATCCGCGTGAGCGAGCGAATAGGATCCGCGGCAGGATGGGATATGCAACGCTATCAGTCGATCCCGTTCGCGTCGGTGTTGATACCGCCGCCGGCGCGATGATGGCAACCAAGGCGCTGCCGGCCCCGAAGAAAACAACAGGTGTGAAATGAGCCGGAAAACCAAGGACGAATCGTCCACAATCATGCCGAGCGAAACATCAACTAATGACGCAGAATGGGAAGCCCTGGCCGCGCGAGATGAACCGGCACTGACCGCGCGATTTGAAGCATTGCCGAACAAGGCGCGTAAAGCATTAATGTACAGGCCGCGTAAAATATCGGCAGCAACCCGCAAATCCTTAGCCAAGCGATTTGATTCGCCTATGGGCTCTACGACAGCGATGTCAGACGAGGAAAAGATTGCCGCGTTGACGGCGGACGACGCGCCACGAGTGTTGATCGGATGCATCGGATTCTCGCAGCGACTTTACTGGATTCTGCGCGGGATTGCCGAACTGCCGGCGGCTGCGATGCCACGGAACCGGATAAACGGCATCAAGCCGAGCGAGTCATTCATCGCCGATTGGAAGGCCGGACATCCGGCTTACGACGGCGCGTTAAGCGAAACATATTTCCGCAATGAGGTGACGGACTGGATCAAGTCAGCCCGCGCGGCTTGGCGCGCCGTGGAGCTCGCTGCGATCCAGATGGACGGGGACGATACCGGGATTTCACGATGGAGCATACAAGCGAAAACAGCAGTCTCTCGGCTGTCTCACGCGTTAGGCAATCCCAGCAACGCCAGTGAATATTTCTTCGCTGAACTGGTCCGCCACCTGCGCCGGTATCCTGAATTGATGTTGGCGGACTTTTATCGCTGCGTTGATGATCTGGCGAAACTGGTGACGATGATGCTGGTTGTGCAATCGCCGGGAGAAATGCCGCTCGACGCCGCCATTTTTGGTCGGGATGAAACAATTAGGTTTGAACTTCTTCAAGCGCTCAAAGCCGTTTATCCCAATGCACTGACCGATCGTATGCTTGCCAAGAAGTCCGGGCGCTTGCGCGAGACAATCCGCCCATACCGGGACGAACTCATCAATCGTTGCGACATCATCAAGCACGGCAAGCGCGGCGGATATTCCATTTCTGAATCGGGCTTGGCCCGCTGTCGGTGAGTGCCTTACTGCCCTTAATTCGGACCTTAATCCGGCCCTTGCGCCGGCTTTTCCTATGGCGAATCTGTGGGCCAACAGCATATCTTCATTGGGTACGACAAACTGACGATGAACCGTTTTCGCCTTAATGCAACCGTGTAATTCATGCGCCGACCATTACGCAAAAGATGGACCGATCATTCCGTTGTGCCGCGGACGGATGCTTCACCGGGAATTGAATATGACTCCAACACTCAAGAGAAACTGAAGCCCGCTCGGGAAACGCGTAATCTTGAAGAAAAACGGGACCACCATCAGGACATCCGGGAGCGAACAATTTGTGGGACCAGTATGCTTGCGGTCGCGTATGTGTACCTTCGGCTTTTGAGCCTTTGCGCAATGATCATAGCCAATGGCATAACCGGTCTTAGCTTCAAGGTTTCCGAACGGGTCTTGATCGCATTGATTCTTGGCACGATGGGAGACGTCCGTGGCTTGTTCGCCGTTGCGGGCTACAAGTTGTTTCCAGGGCATGTCGGCAAGGACGGCAAGAAATAACCCCATGCTTTATGGTATCCCATATTCCGCGAATGCATTGCGCCATGTAGGACTTGAACCTACAACCCGCTGATTAAGAGTCAGCTGCTCTGCCAATTGAGCTAATGGCGCTGATGAAATCGTAACCTAGTCCGCTTCCGCTGGTTGTCAAGGCGAGCCGCCGGCCTTGGAACTCGTCGCCGGTAGATAGCCCACACGGTCCGAGACCGCCTGCAACGTGCATAGCTGCGCTTCCAATGGCATGCGCTGCTCCTGCCGCAGCCTTTCCATGAGGCTCATCGTGATTAGAGATTTGTCCTGGGAATCCCACACCGGCTTGGCTTGGTAAAGCTCAATCACCGGGACGATGCGGTCGGCATACAACTGGGCCAGGAGCTGCGGGCGATTGTCGCCGCCGGGGGCCGTCGTGAGAAGCTGCAGAGCGGCGCTGGCCAATTCGCGGGCTGAATCGGGCGTCAAGTTCAGCGGGGCAATGGTTGGCGGCGCGTTGTCGGACAGGACTGCCGATGGGTTGAACGGATCGGTGACGATCGGCGAAGAGAGATGCGCCTCGGCGGCGGCGGCATCCAGACCTTGGCGCTGGGCGCTGGAGAGCAGCAGGTGGCCGGCTTCCAGGGCTTTTGCGTAAGCGGCGTTGATTTTCCAATCGTCAACGACCTGCTGCTTCACATCCGCCAGCGGAGGCGTGTGGGCGGGATCGCTGCCGCTGATGCGAAAGACATAGAGCTTGCGCTGCGCGTCGTCTGCCAGTGGATTGGAGGGTTGCCACGGAGCGAGGGCCAAGGCTTCAAACGACGAATTCTTCGCCGCATCGCTCATCAGCGGCTGGAAGAGTTCTATCGCATACGCGGTGAAGGGGAGGACCTGATTGCCTCCGGCGAGTGGGCAAACCGCTTGGCCAATGCTGGGGATCTGCGCCAGTTGCTCTTCGGTTTTGAACTGCTCGATGTTTCCGAGGATGGGGGTGATGCCGTATTGGGCACGGATGGAGCCGGCGAGATCTTGCATGAACTTGAAGGAAATATATTCAGCGGCCGCGCCTGTGGCGGGCTTGGCGGAGGCGCCGGCGGCGGCAATTGCGTCGCGATACGAGCCGAACCCGGAACTCATCTTTTCGCTGATCTGCTTGAGAATCGTATCCTGCAGCTTCTGGGTTTCGCGGTTGTAGAGGTCGTTGAGAACGAGATCGGCATGGAGGGCAAAATCATCGTCGAGGGCATCGACTTTGCGAGGCGCTGCTTCCGACTGATTGGAGGGTGACGGCTGCGTGCTCGGTCCGAGGCGCTCGGCGGGCGGGGAGCCCCGCTCGGCGGGCTGGGTGGCCGGCGGGAGCGCGCGGCTGTCGTAGTCGCCGCGGTTGGATTTGAATTCGCCGTATGCGGCAACGTACCAGTCTTCCTTGCTCTTGGACGCGACGGCGGCATCCTGCACGTCGCCGCGGCTCAGGCCGATGTATTGCACGAGAACGCGGTTGGGAACCTTGTAGCCGAAACCCAGGGGATCGGATTGTTGGCCGAATTGGCTGGGGGTTTTCCCAATCTGCGCGGCGATCTGGTCGCTGTACTGGTCGAATTGATTGCGAATGTCCGCTTCGGTTGGAGCGGGAACCTGGCTCAAAAAGCTGGCGGCGATGACCGGCACGAATTTCACGGACAAATCCTGAGCGGTGCGGGCGAGCGACAATTCCTGTAATGGGCGCGAGATTTTGATGACGCTGCCGGCGCGGTCCATCATCCGCTGAATCCTGAGACAGTCGGCTACGGCATTCTCCGCGCTGAGCCACTCGTCGGAGCCGGGTTCCGGCAGCGGCCGGACGTAACTCGTCAGGAAAGTTTGCAACTCTTCCGGGGGAATGACGATCCCCTCTCGATCGGCTTCCTGGACGAGCAGGAAAAATAGCGAGGCGCTTTGACCCCCGCTCAGATTCTGATTGATACGGCCGACCAACTCCGGACCGAGGCGGTTAACCACCAAGGACTGCGGCTCGGCATCCGGGCGGTTGGGATCGACGACGTAAAGGCGTCTGAGGAATTGCCATTCCTCGGTGGCGTTGGTGAGTCTGGGTTTGCGTGATCTTCGCGCCGGCCAGGGTGCCGACGATACGGGCGGCAGGACTCGACGGCCCGGTGTCGGGAACCAATCCCTTGATGAACATGACCATCAGCCCGACGCCGAAGATCGCCATGAACTTCTTCTGATTCTTCCGAATGAGTTTGATCATTGGGCAAAGCCTTCTAACCCGGCCTGACTCCCGCGGCCAGTAGGCGGGCGGCCTGACTGGCCGCTTCGTCGGCGGCGGTGGTGTTGGGGAAGCGATTCTGAATGCTTTGATACATCTGCAAGGCCTGAGGCGGCTGATTCAATTGCTTTTCAAGGATCGCCGCGGCGCGGAGCAGCGAATCAGCCACGTGCAGGGCGCCGGCAGCATCCTTGAAGTGTGCGACGACGCGCAGGTAGGCGATCGCCGCGTCGCGCCAGGCGTTGGGATCGTTCTTTGAACGAGCCTGGCCTTCTCGCGCCTGGGCGAGAATGAACAGCGCATTCGCCTGCCGGGCGGGATCGACAAAAAGATCGCCCGCCGCATCAATTATACCGGCGGCGCGATCGAAATCCTTCTGGGCCAGAGCGGCGCCGGCCTCGGTGAGCTTCGCGTCCGCCAGGGCGATTAACGCGGCGCTGGCGGTGGGATTCCCGGAATTGCCGACGAGTTTGCCCAGACGGGTTGCGATGGCGTCAACAGCGGCGGTGTCGTTGCGAGCGGAATCGACATCGAGCAGCAGCGAGAGCAACGCCGTCTGCTGCTGGGGCATGATATCGGCCGCATCGGCGGCGGCGGCGAGCGTCCTGGCCGCGTCGTCGAGATATGCCGAGGAAGGCTGCGGCGCCGTCGGGCGATATCGTTCGGCCACGGCGGGCTGGTTCATGACCAGGCTGATGTAACCTTCGACGGCTTTGTCGAATCGTCCGGACTTGTTGGCGGCATCGGTCAGAAGCGGCGTGCAGAAAGTCTTGAGCCAGGGCTTGTCCGTCTTCTGGATCGTCTGCTCGAATCCATCAACGGCCCGATCGAAACGACCGGCGGCATAATCCTGCTGGGCCTGATTGAATGCCGGCTCGTCGTCGATCGACATCGCCACGACCGAGGCGAGGTCCTTGGCAACGGTGTTGCCAACGGCTGTTGTGAAAGCGATCCGGCCACCGAGAATGTCGGTGATCTTCACGTCCGTGTAAACGGTGGGCGCGACGGAAGCCGGCTCGCTCGGCCGGCGAATCGAGACGGTATCCGCGCGGGCGGGGCAAAGCACTGCCGCGATGGCCAGGACCGGGAAGACGAAATGGCAGCGATAGCCGATTTGTAGAAAGTGTTTCATGGATCGGCCGATAAATGCAGGAGAGGGGAGTCGAACCCCTACACCTTGCGGTACAGGATCCTAAGTCCTGCGCGTCTGCCAATTCCGCCACTCCTGCGATTGGAGTCGGGCCATGAACGATTAGACCGATTAACCTTTGGGTGTCAAATCGCCAAAGCTCCGGAAAATGCGTCGGTTTGAATGCTTTGGCAGAGCCGCACCCGTGTCGGCCCGGACCGGGGCGACGCGCCCCGGCTCTTTGAAATCAGATTAACCCACTACAAAGCGCCGGATACGCGGCGGGCTGAGCTGAAAAAAAAGACCCCGGCTTCACCCACTTCTGGAAGCCGGGACCTTTTATTGAGCCGTGCCGAGGATTCCCGGACTTACGAAATGTTGCGAAAAACCTTTCCCAGCCTTACCCCATCACAAAACGCTTATCGGTCGTTCATCGGTGCGCTACTATGCCGCAAACCGCGATCGCAATTCAATACCCAAATTCCCTAAATAGACCACAAAAGCAAGTACCGAACACCGATTGCGAGGCAAATGTACCCCGCCAAGCTAAGAAATGTTAAAATGGGAAAATATTGCACGGTGTGAGATTAAGCTAATTTCGCGTCAAAAGTTGGCTATTTTTTATCTATTTTAACTAGCGGCTTCACTTAAGGATTCCGCCGGTGGCCAATTCGAATGTTGCACCGGGCAGAGCAACGGCGTTGACGATGGAGCCGACAGCCAGCGGGCCTTCGGAAAGATCAACACCCTCATCCGATTTGGGGAGTTCGACCGTCATGGGCACTCCCGCTCGGATGATGATTCGGCGATCGTCCACCTGCATGGCCCGGCCCTGGATGATTCTGGGCGGGCCGAAAAGGGGTGAAATGAAGCCCCCGCCGCTGGGGACCGTGTAAACTTTCGCGGCCTTGGCGCGGATGCGCGCGCTAATGAGCTGGCCGATCGGTCCGGTGTATGGCCGGGCAGTCTGCAGGTGCAGTTGATAATTGGTGTCAAAAGGCTGGAAGACGACCAGCGAGTCCTTGGCCTCCGTGACTTTGCCACGAGCGAGAAATCCGTTTGTCATGTCGGCGAATGTAACGCAGCGCGGGCTTTGGCCGCAACTTGGCGCACCGTGGGACACCCCGCGACTTCAGCCGCGAACTAACCATTGGGCCAAGCGGGTTGGGTGAGTTCCTGGTCGCTCGGCTTGCGGCGGGTGAGACGGGGATTTACATTTCGGTCCGGGACGCGGCCGGGCCACTGTGGAGACGCTGATGCGATGGATGGCTTTGGGAACGATGATTGTTCTGCTCGGCCTGAGCGGTTGCAAGAAACAGCAAGGGGAATCGAGCGAAATCGTCATTGGCGAATACGGATCGTTGAGCGGTTCCACCGCAGTGTTCGGACAAGGAACCCATAACGGAATCGCCCTGGCGGTGGACCAGGTGAATGCGGCCGGGGGATTGCTCGGCAAGCCGGTGCGCCTGGTGACCGAAGATGACGAGGGGAATCAGGACGAAGCCGTTTCGGTCGTGAAGAAACTGATCGACCGGGACAACGTGGTGGCGGTGCTGGGAGAGGTGGCCAGCACCCGGAGCCTGGCCGGCGGCAGCGTCTGCGAGCAGGCGGGCGTGCCGATGATCTCGCCCTCCAGCACCAATCCGGACGTGACCAAGGACCGAAAATACGTCTTCCGCGTTTGCTTCACCGATGATTTTCAAGGCTCGGTGGAGGCGCAATTCGCCTTGCGGAAACATTGGAAGCGAGTCGCGGTCTTCACCTCGAGCAATTCGGATTACAGCAAAAAACTTTCCCAATTCTTCAAGCAGACGTTCACGGCCGCGGGCGGGCAAATCGTCGCCGAGGAAACCTACAGCGACGGGGACAAGGAATTCAAGGCCCAACTGACGCGGATGCAATCCAAGAACCCCGATGCCGTGTACCTGCCGGGATATTACACCGAGATCGATCTGATCCTGCGGCAGGCCAGGGGCCTGGGATTCACCGTGCCATTTTTCGGCGGGGACGGCTGGGATGGCACGACGCTGGACGATAATTCCGAAGGGTGCTGCTTTACAAACCACTATTCGCCGGAGGAGCCCAGGCCCAGCGTGCAGGAATTCATCGCCGCATACAAGGCGAAATACAACGCCGTCCCCGATGCCTTTGGAATTACCGGATACGACGCGGCCCGCGTGCTGTTCGATGCGATCAAGCGCGCCGGCTCCGACGATCGCAACGCCGTGCGCGACGCGATCGAGAAGACCAAGGATTTCCCAGGCGCCGGCGGCAACATCACGATCGACCAGAACCATAACGCCAAGAAGCCGATTGTGATTCTGGACATTCACGACGGGAAGACGCATTTGGCCGATACGATTCAGCCGGAATGAATGAATTGTCATTGGTCATTTGTCATTTGCCATTGGTCGAATTTACAAATGACAAATGACAAATGACGACCTCTCAACATGCACGATTTCCTACAGCAGTTAGTCAACGGTCTTTCAGTCGGCGCGGTGTATGCCCTGATCGCGCTGGGCTACACCATGGTGTACGGCGTGTTGAAGCTCATCAACTTCGCCCACGGCGACGTGTACATGGTCGGGGCGGTCATCGCCTATGAACTGGCGGTGAAGTTGGCCGGCGTGAATTCGCCGCTCTGGGCGGCGCTGCCGATCATCTTTCTCGGCGCGATGGTGGGTTGCGGCGCGCTCGGATTTGCCATCGAATATTTGTGCTATCGGCCGCTGCGCCACCGGCCGCGACTCGTGTCGCTGATTACGGCGATCGGGGTCTCGTTGCTGCTGGAGAATCTGTTTCAAAATCGCCGCGTTTTCGGGGCGACGCCGCGGATTCTGCCGCAACTGCTCGAAATCCGGCCCGTCCTGAGCATGGCCGTGGGATCGGCCAAATCGCCGGTGGTCGTGACCAACCTGGACTTGATCAGCATGGGCCTGTGCGTCGCGCTTATGCTGGCGCTGAGCTGGTTCGTGCTGAAAACGAAAATGGGGCTGGCCCTGCGGGCCGTTTCGTTCAGGGTGGATACCGCTTCGCTGATGGGCATCAACACCAATCGCGTGATCTCGATGACGTTCGTGCTCGGTTCGGCGCTGGCGGCCGTCGCCGGCGTCGTCGATGCGATGCGATACCAGGTGGACCCGCTGATGGGCCTGATCCCCGGCATCAAGGCCTTCGTCGCGGCCGTCCTCGGCGGAATCGGCAGCATCCCCGGAGCCCTGCTCGGCGGGTTCCTCATGGGACTCGTCGAGACCCTGCTCAAGGGATATTTGCCGGCCCAATACAACAACTATTCCAACGCGGCCGCTTTTGTCGTGCTGATTCTGATCCTGCTCATCCGCCCCAGCGGATTGCTCGGGAAAACCACCGTGGAGAAGGTTTGATGGAGAAAGTCGTCCGTGCGACATTGCTGCATCGGAATCAAGTTCCCCCCTGGATGGTGAATGCCGGCATTGCCATCGTTATCGCCGCCCTGCTCCCGATCAGCGTCGCGTTCGACCAATATCTCGACAACTATGTGCTGGACGTGCTGATCCGGATCGGAGTGGCGATCATCCTTTCGGTCAGCCTGAACCTGATCAACGGGATCACCGGCCAGTTCTCCCTGGGACACGCCGGGTTCATGGCGCTGGGGGCTTACACCGCCGGCGTCTTGCTGAAGCACTATTCTCATCAAATTCACGGGGCGCTTTTGCCGCCGGTGTTCGTTGGCGTAACGATCCTCGGCGGTCTGGTGGCCGCGGCGGCGGGATTGATCGTCGGCATTCCAACCCTGCGATTGCGCGGGGATTATCTGGCCATCGCCACTTTGGGCTTTGGCGAAATCATCACCGTCGTCTTGAACCAGATTGAATCCATCGGCCGATTCGAAGTCGGAGGCTCGGCCGGGCTCCACAATATCCCCCACGTCACGAATTTCTTCTGGACCTATGCCTGGGTGGTCATCTGCGTCGTGGTCATCGCCCGCCTGGTCTATTCCGCCAAGGGAAAGCCGTTCTTCGCTGTGCGCGAGGATGAGATCGCGGCGGCGGCGATGGGCATCGACACGACCTATTACAAGGTCGCGGCGTTCGTCATCGGAGCGTTCTTCGCGGGCGTGGCCGGCGTGCTCTCGGCAACCCTGTCGGGAAACCTCGATCCCGGCAATTTCAATTTCGTCAAATCCATCGTGATCGTGGTCATGGTGGTGCTCGGCGGATCGGGAAGCATTACCGGATCGGTGCTGGCCGCGATTCTGCTCACCTATTTGCCCGAGCAGCTCCGGGCCTTCGAGGATTGGCGACTGGTGATCTATGCCCTGCTGCTGATCGTGATGATGCTGGTGCGGCCCGAGGGATTGCTGGGAAATCGGGAATTGTGGTGGACCCGCAAGGTGGCGGCAGGAATTCCCGCCGGAACCCTCGGAAATGACGGCGCGTAATGGCTTTGCTCGAGATCAAGAACCTCGGCATCGAATTCGGCGGGCTGCGGGCGCTGTCGGGGTTTGATTTCGCGCTGGATCAAGGTGAACTTGTCGGGCTGATCGGGCCGAACGGCGCGGGCAAGACGACGGTGTTTAACGTCGTCACCGGAGTATACCGCCCCACCGCCGGCGATGTGCTCCTCGACGGAGAATCCATCGCCGGCATGAAGCCGTTTCGCGTGAACCGCCTGGGGATCGCCCGGACGTTTCAGAACGTCCGGCTCTTTGGCGGATTGTCCGTGCTGGATAATGTGCTGATCGGGTTCAACCAATCGGTCGCCCACGGATTCCTCGGCACGATCGTGCGATCGCCGCGGCAACAGTTCGAGGAGCGATTGCACGAGGACCGGGCCATCGACCTGCTCAGGACGTTCGACCTGGTCGATCGGCTGCACGATCCGGCGCGGACGCTGGCCTATGGCCCGCAGCGGAGGTTGGAGATCGCTCGGCGCTGGCCACGCGGCCCAAGGTCTTGATGCTCGACGAGCCCGCCGCCGGAATGAATCCGCAGGAAAAAATGGATCTGATGGAACTCATCGGAGCGGTGCGGCGAAGGTTCAACGTGGGAATCTGGCTCATCGAACACGACATGAAGCTGGTCATGTCGATCTGCCAGCGGATGACGGTCCTGGACCACGGCGAGACCATCGCGACGGGAACGCCGCAGCAGGTCCAGGACGATCCGAAAGTGATCGAAGCGTATTTGGGCAAGGCCGAGGTTTAGCGTGCTCCTTTCCGTGAACGATCTGACGGTTAGTTATGGCGTCATCACGGCGCTGCGCGGCGTGTCGCTGGAGATTGAGCGCGGCGAAATCGTGGCCCTGATCGGCGCCAACGGCGCGGGCAAGACGACGCTGCTGCGCACCATCAGCGGGCTGCTGAAACCTGCCGCCGGCGGGATTTCCTGGTGTCCGCCGGCGCCGCAAGACCAGGCCGGTGCCCCGACGCTGGACTATTTCGGGGCAACCACCGATCTGGTGGGGATGCGGGCGGATCAGATTGTCCGCCTCGGAATCAGCCACGTGCCCGAGGGCCGCCAGGTCTTCGCGGACCTGACCGTGCGCGACAATCTCATGCTCGGGGCGTTCACTCTGCGGAAACGGTCGGAAATCGAAGAGGGTTTGAATCGCTGCTTCGGGCTGTTCCCGGTGCTGGCGGAGAGAAAGCATCAGCGCCGGCACGCTGAGCGGCGGGGAACAGCAAATGCTCGCGATCGCGCGGGCCCTGATGGGCCGGCCAAAACTATTGCTCCTGGATGAGCCGTCGCTCGGGCTGGCGCCTCTGATCGTGCGGCAGATATTTCAGATCATCCGCGAGATCAACCGCAACGGCGCGACGATCCTGCTGGTCGAGCAGAACGCGCACATGGCCCTGACGGTGGCCAACCGCGGATACGTGTTGCAGACCGGACGGATCATCCTGTCCGACAAGGCGGCGAACCTGCTGGAAAACGCCGAGGTGAAAAAGGCATATCTGGGCGGATGAGGGCGTAAACCCGAAACCAGAAACCAGAAACCAGAATGACGAATCAAATCCGAAACCAGAATGACTGAATGAACAGAAGCCGCTGCCTGCATTGGTTTCGGGTTTTGGTCATTCGGATTTCGGATTTGATTCGTCATTCTGGTTTTGGGTTTCTGGTTTCCCGCGCTTGGCATTATACTTTTGCCATGAGCATGCCACCGACAATTCCCTATGCGGGCGGCGGCGCGCACATTCCGGTGACGACGACCTTCACGATCGAAGGATATCGAATCGTGCAATACCTCGGCGTGGTGCGCGGGTTGATCGTGCGCTCGCCGACGATCTCCCAGGGGATTCTGGGCGGGCTGAAGTCCATCATCGGCGGGCGCATCGGCGCGTACACGGAAATGTGCGAGCAGACCCGCCAGCAGGCGTATGATCTGCTGATCCAGCACGCCCTGGCCGTGGGAGCCAATGCGGTCCTCGGCTTTCGGTATGACGCTTCGGAGATCGGGGGCAAGACGGCGTTGACGACGGAGGTGCTGTGCTACGGAACGGCGGTGATGATCGAGCGCGAGCAGCCGGCGGCGTGACGCGATCGTTCCACCATGTCACGACGCTCCGTCCCGCGAGCGGCGGGATCGGACGGGGCCGGCGTTAAATGGGACATGTGTGGAGGGAAGCGCCTGGCGGGCGCGGCAGCGGGCGATGAACCAATCCGGGTCGCGGCGATATTCATCGATCAGGCGCAGGCAATTCGGCCGGCCGCATTCCGGGCAAGGGTAATGGTCGGGCAAGCCTTGCAGGCTGTAGCCGCAATGAATGCAGAACGGCTCGCGGCGGGCCCGCATCGCGCTGCCGATGGCCGAGACGAAGACGACAATGGGGATGGCCAGCACCATCACGATCGGCTTCCAGAGTGAAATCGCCCAGCCGAACAGCCTCCAGCGCAGGTTCAGGACGATCACCGCGGCCAAGGCGACGCAGAGCACGATCAAAAGGATTCGCCAGCCGAGATAGCGGATCGAATCGCGCAGGCTGGGTTTCCAGAACGGCTCGGTGGGCGCTGGGAGCCAGGACGGATCGGTTGTCGGCGACGGCGCGGCCATGGTGGGACGCGGCAAATGGGTTCACACCCGCGATTGCTTCAAAATCAGCGTTCGCGCCTGATCCGCCGGGAGATTCAGCGCCCTGCGCGCCTCGGCGGCGGCGTCGCGGACGGCCGACTCCGTGCTGGTCGAGACCACCTTTTCCAGGTCCACGATCTGCTCGGCATCCAGATGATTGCCGATGTGCTTGGCGCTTTCGGCCAGGCTTTGGTAGAGGCTGACGCGAACCTCCGCGGGAGTGGCGGGGCTATTGGCTTTCAGGGCCAGCCCGTTTTGGGCGCTGGTGCTGCTCAGGGTTCCCAGAACTTTGCCCGCGGC
The DNA here is from genome assembly GCA_963783845.1 of uncultured Phycisphaerales bacterium. GTDB lineage: Bacteria > Planctomycetota > Phycisphaerae > Tepidisphaerales > Tepidisphaeraceae > PALSA-1353. Next base: position 54,155 of record CAWAPL010000013.1, on the reverse strand, counting down.
GCTGGCGATTTGCGGGCGGGAATCGCTCAGGGCGGTGAGGAGTCCGGCCTCGGCGACGGAAACGTCCAGGGCGTGGCCGCGGGTGATGGCCAGCTTTTCCAGCAACGAGGCGGCCTGGAGGGCGTAGCTCTGGGCATCCTGCTCGGACATGACGGCGGTGCCGGAATGCTCGCGGGCGGCGTCGATGTCGGCTTTGAGTTCATCCTTGAGCACGGCCTTGGGCGGCATGACCGCGGCATTCATCAGAAGATCGGTCGCGCTGGCCAGGGCATACGGACTGTCCGGCGTGTGCGTGAGCACGAGCATCGAAGAGCCCTGCAATCGGGCGATGTTCTGTTCGAGATCCACCATCTTCCGCACGTCGCTGTCCTCGGAAATGATGATGAGTTCGACCGTGGGAAGTGAAATCGCGGCCGCCGCGGCGTCGGTCGGATTGCTGGCCGCGATCACGGGATAGCCCAGGCTTTGCACGGCGTCGCGCAGATCGGCATCGGTGAGTGATGCGCCGCCGGCGGGCGCGACGATCATAACGCCGGGTTTGTTGGTCTCATTGACGGCTTCAACCAGCAGAGGCACAACGCGGTCGGCCCCGGCAAAGGGCCGGCTCGGCAGCGACTGCGCCAGTGCGAAGGCCGCGGCGTACCGAACCTGGCGATTGGGAAAATAGAGCGCCTGCATCAACGGCGTGATGGAATCGCCGCTCAGATTGGATTGTCCGGTGATGTTGCGGAGGGACTGGCAGAGCTTGAGAGCGACGGCGGCGTTGCGGTCGCGGGTGGCGCGGGCCAGGGCGTCGTTGAGAAAGTCCGCGCCGGCGGAAACGTTGTAGTAATTGGCGTCCGGATCGTCCTTGTGCGTCAGATCGACGGCGCCGGCGGGCAGATCGGTCTCGCGCTTGGTGTTCGCGTCGAGCCAGAGGCTCACCGCCGAGCCGTTGGAGGCATCCAGCTTCATGGCGTACTCCGCGGCACGCATGGCCAGGAGATCGTTGAAAATCGGCGTGGGCACTTCCTTGCGCGTCAGACCGAGATCGCTGGTCCAATACCAGATATAGGAAATCTTGTCCCCGGCCGGCTCGATGTCGGATTTGCCGTAATAGAACTTCTCGGCAAGGCTGTAGAAAAGCCCCGAAGTCTGCAGCGGTTCACTTCTGGCGATGCCGAGGTGGAACAGGGCGCTGCGCGAGGCGACGCGGATGCCTTCGGGAACGTCCGGGGACTTGGCGAGGCGGGCGAGATAGGGGATCGCCACGTCATAGTCGATGTCCCCCAGCGCGGAAATCACGTCGAGGAGCGTGTCGTAATCGGTCATTTCGGTCGCGGCCAGCAGCGGGTTGAGCGCCTTGCGGCCGAGATCCCGAAGGGCACGGCGACACGTGGAGTGGTACTGGCGCTGCTCCGGATCGCGCAGGATGTCGAGGATGATTTTGACGGCGACTTCGCCGCTCTCGGCGAGGCGAGGCAGGTTGTTGTCGTACGCGCGCTCGCTGTTGGACATTTCGAAAATAGTCTGGCGGATATAATTGGGATCGTTTCGGCGTGTGGCGTAGCCCTGGTTGATAATGTCGCCGAGCTTTGCGGCGACACCGCGCATGGCCTTGGCGGAAGCGCCGTCAACGGTTCCGCTGACGGGCAGCGATCGCCAGCGGAGCATCCAGATGTCGATCGTATCGTTGTGGCGGGCGACGACGTTCTCAAAGGCCCCCAGGATCGAGTTGGGATCGGAGCCGGAGTCGAGGATTTTCTGGCCGGCGTCGGCGGCGAGATCGTAGCGGGCGATTTTGCCGTAATGCCAGAACGTATCGACGAGATCGCCGAGGGATGGCTGCGGCGCGGGGGCCTCGGCGGGCTGGGTGGCCGCGCCGGTATCGGCGGGGGCCGCCGTGGTATCGGGCGTCACCGCTGCCGGCGCCGCTGTGGCGTCATTGGCGGGGGCGGCGGCCGGTGTGGTGTCATCCGCGCGGGCGGTCATCAATGGCGGCGGCGATGCCAGAGCCAACGCGAAACAGAAGGCGATACGGGATAACCGCATCATGATGCTGGCCTCCGAAAACATTGAATGTAAGGATTCAAATTGGCTGGAATTAAGGGACATTCCGACGAAAACGCGATCTTAAGTCTTGGGCCAAACGGTGTCAAGAAATGGCCAAGCGCACGGCGCAAACCTCAAGTATAATCCTCGCATGTCCTTAGCGTCTGGCCGGATGTTGGGCGAGTTGGCGATCGCGGCGGCGGTGAAGGGGAAGGCGCGCGAATTGGGGTTCGATCTGGTCGGGATCGCATCGGCGAAACCTTCGGCTTATCGAGAGTATTTTCGCGGCTGGCTGGACGGCGGACAGGCCGGGGCGATGGGGTATCTGGCCAAGCGGTTTGAGGAGCGAACCGATCCGGGCGTTTATCTGCCGGGGGCGGCCAGCGTTATTTGCGCGGGGATCAATTATTACGTACCGCTGGAGAAGGCTGGGCCGAATCGCGGGCGAATCGCGCGGTATGCGCTGGGGCGGGATTATCACGAGTTCATGACCGATCGGCTGCGTGCGCTGGCGGATTGGTTGCGGGAGATTGAGCCGAAGGCGCGGACGCGCTGCTGCGTGGATACCGGGCCGGTGATGGAAAAGGAACTGGCGGCCCGCGCGGGAATCGGATGGGTGGGGAAAAATACCTGCGTCATCAACGAGGGGATCGGATCGTGGATTTTCCTGGGTGAAGTGCTGACGACGCTGGCGTTGCGGGCGGATGAGTCGGCGGTGGACCGGTGCGGGTCGTGCCGGCGGTGTATTGACGCGTGTCCAACACAAGCGATCACCGAGCCGTATCGGCTCGATGCGCGGAAGTGCATTTCGTATCTGACGATCGAGCATCGCGGGGAAATCGAGCCGGAGTTGGCGTCGAAGACGGGGGATTGGGTTTACGGATGCGACGTTTGCCAGGACGTCTGCCCGTGGAATCGGGAACCCCCTGCAACTAACGATCCGGCGCTGAAGCCGCGCTGGGCGAGCGGGACGCTGGACCCGGCGGAAGTAGCCCAATGGACGGGGACAGATTACCAACGGGAATTGCGCGGCAGCGCGATGAGGCGGGTGAAACTGCCGATGCTCAAACGAAACGCGGATATGGCCATTGGTCATTAAAGGTTGAAACCACGGCCTCTGGCCGTGCGACCCTGTGTGGCTCTGCCGTTCCAGCAATTTTTCCCCTCGCCCCATGTACTCATGGGGAGAGGGTTAGGGTGAGGGGCGATTCTCGAAAGTCGAACACAGCCCCTCACCCTAACCCTCTCCCCGGAGTACCGGGGCGAGGGGAAAAAAACGAAACATGGCGATAAACTTGGATCACATTCCTTCGGCCCCTTTGAGGGGCCTTCCTGATACCACCCCCTCTGGGGGTGGAGCCTCATTTGCGAAGGACAAATGACCAATGACCAGTGACCAATCGGTTACGACACCGCAATCCGGCGCGGCTTGGTTTCCTCGCGCTTGTTCAACGTGACCGTTAAAACGCCGTCGTTCAGCTTGGCCTGAACGGACTGCGAATCAACGGTTGGCGGCAAGGTGAAGCTGCGCTGATAGCGCGTGTAGCGCCTTTCGCGGAGCAGCCATTCGGCCTTGTCGCCGGGTTTCTCACCGGGCTTGGGCTCGTTATGTTCTCGGTGCTCGGCGGAGATCGTCAGGGTCTGGTTTTCCAGATTGATATCGACCTCATCCTTCTTGAAGCCGGGCAATTCCGCCTCGACGAAGATGTGGTCGGCGTCTTCGCGGACGTCCACGCCATAGGGCGCGAGATAATTGCCGTCCTCGAATAAACGGTTGCCGAAAAACCGGCCGAGCAGGTTGTCGAATTCTCGCTGGGCCAGCTCGTGCGGATCGGCGAATCTTTGAACTCTGGTGGGTAATGCCATAATAGCCTCCTTGTAAAAAACCACCGTTAAGGGATAAGACAAAGTGCGTGCCAGCGGGCACGAATTGCGGGGCATGGGCAACCCGCGAAAAGGCAGGGATTTAAGGCGGCGTGATGGCTGGGGCTGCCGATGTACGGACGGAAAAAATGGCAGGCACTTCGATAAGCTCAGTGCGTGGGCTGAAAAAATGGCAGGCGAATATCCTTTGCTGGTGATTCTAGGTCCGACGGCGTCCGGTAAATCGGCGTTGGCGATGGCCGTGGCGCGGGCCTGCGGGGCGGAGATTCTCAGCGTCGATTCGATGCAGATCTATCAGGGGATGGACATCGGCACCGCCAAGCCGACCGCTCGGCAGAGGCAAGAGATTCGGCATCATCTTCTGGATGTTGCGCGGCCGGACGAGAAGTTCAGCGCGGCGAAATTCGTGGAAATGGCCGAGCGAACAATCGTCGAAGGCAACTCGCGCGGGGCGAAGCTGATCGCGACGGGCGGGACGCCGATGTATTTCAAGGCCTTGTTCGAGGGACTGTTCGCGGGGCCATCGGCGGATGAGGCGGTGCGGCAGCGGCTGCGCTCGCTGAGCGGAAAGGAGTTGCACGAGCGGCTGAAGCGGGTGGACCCCGCGGCGGCCGAGCGCATTCACGAGGGGGACATCATGCGCCTGGTGCGGGCGCTGGAAGTGCATGAACTGACCGGGCAGCCGATCTCCGCCCTGCAAACGCAATGGGAGCCGGATCAGCCGATCCGGCACCGGGCGGTGTGGATCGGGCTGAAATGGGATCGGGAGGCGCTCAATCGGCGGATCAACGCGCGGGTGAAGGAAATGATCGCGGGCGGATGGGTGGAAGAGGTGAGGGGACTGCTGGCGAATTATCCGGAGCTGTCGAAAACCGCGCAGGAAGCGACGGGATATCGGCAGCTCATCGATCATTTGCTGGGCCGGATCAGTTTGGAGGAGGCGGTGGAGCGAATCAAAATCGACACGCGGCAACTGGCGAGGCGACAGATGAAATGGTTCAGGAGATTTCGAGATCTGCACTGGCTGGAGGGGGAGCGGGCGCTGGAGGCGAACGTGGCGGAGGCGATGGGATTGTGGAGCGAAGGGACGTAACGCTTTCCCCCATTTAGCCCCCGGTGAATTCACCGAGGGCTAAATGGGGGAAATTATTGCCATTCTTTTTGCCGCGCTTCAGCGCGCGGGGCGTCTGACCGATAGATGTCTAAGCGACCGGTGTCGTTTGCGCATCTATTGCAGGAGGCGGCTTTGGCAGGAATTCAGATCGGACAACTGCTGGTGGAGCAGGGCGCCCTGACGCAAGGGCAGGTGGACCATATTCTCAAGGTGCAGAAGATGTCGAATCGGCCGTTCGGGGATTTGGCCGAGCGGCTTTATGGCATCGATGCCAAGGCCGTGGAAGATGCGTGGGTGGAACAGTACGTGCGTCTGGCCGGGGTGGTCGATCTTGAGGAACAGCACGTTGACACGGAATGTCTGCGGCTGCTGAATCGGCGGCAGGCGTGGCAGTTTCATCTTCTGCCGCTGAACCGGGAGGAGATCGATCTGCACATGGCGACGAGTTCCCAGGACCTGGTTCGGGCGGTGAATTTCTCCGGCAAGAAGCTGGACGAGCCGGTGCATTTCCTGATCGCGGAGCGGGCGCAGTTGCGGGAGTTTTTGATGAAGCATTATCCCGTGCCGGACTATATCGCGAATTATGCTTCCGTGATGCAGGACGAGTGAAAGTCGGAAAATCCGAAACCAGAACCCAGAATGAGGCTCCACCCCCAGAGGGGGTGGTATCAGGAAGGCCCCTCAAAGGGGCCGAAGGAATGTGATCCAAGTTTGTCGCCATGTTTCGTTTTTTTCCCCTCGCCCCGGTACTCCGGGGAGAGGGTTAGGGTGAGGGGCTGTGTTCGACTTTCGAGAATCGCCCCTCACCCTAACCCTCTCCCCATGAGTACATGGGGCGAGGGGAAAAATTGCTGGAACGGCAGAGCCACACAGGGTCGCACGGCCAGAGGCCGTGGTTTCAACCTTTAATGACGAATCAAATCCGAATGACCAAAACCCGAAACGATAGGCCGCTTCAGTCATTCTGGTTTCGGATTTGATTCGTCATTCTGGTTTCTGGTTTCGGGTTTCTCCGCTGGCGGAAGCAGCACCTCGGCGAATTCATCTCGATAAACGACTTTCCAGCCTAAATCAGCCAGCGCTTCTCCGAAGGGGTTGTGGCGCGCGCGGAGGATGGCGGCGTCGGCGGGCGTGACGGCGAAATAGGCGCGACGCTCGGGCAGCGAGCCCAGGGCCAGAGTGTTCCAGAATTCCGCCGGAAATAGCTGCGTTCGGCCATCCATCAGGGTCTGAAAGTTCGGTCCCAAACGCCATTCCAGGTATCCGCCCCAGGTCAATTCGCAAATGAGATGATGGGTTCTGGCGGGAACGCTGCGCTGGACGAAATCGGCGGCGGCGCAGGGATAATTGGGAGCGTCGGGACCATTGCGATTGAGCCAGGATGACAGCGATCGCGCGGGCCCGGGAAATCCGCGGGCGATCGGCCAGGCGGTCAGGACCAGGGCCGCGGCGAATATCGCAATGATCGGCTGGCGCGCGAGGATGCGATCGGAAAGTTTCGGCAAAACCGCGGCGAAGACGGGGGCGGCGATGATGGCGAAGACGGGGGCCATTCGGCCGAGGCGAAAGAGCAACGCCGTGCTGCCGGCCAGCCAGATCAGCTCGCCGAGGGGAAGACGCCGGGTTCGGATGAATTGCCAGATGGCACCGATCAATAGCATGCCGACGAACGCGGCGGAAAGATGGCCCATCGTGCCCTGATAGAACGGGTGGAATTCGGCGATGGTTCCGGATCGGACCATGACGTCGTTGCGTGAATAATCCAGGACGCTGCGAATCGTGCCGGGGAGCATGGGGGTCAGGCAGCAGGCGACGAGGGATGCCAGGAGCAACAGGCAGGGGCGGCGGGGAAAGCGCGAGGATTGCAACGCGTCTCCGATGAATAGCGCCGCCGCCCAGAGCGGCACGAACAGGGCGAAGAAATGGACGTTGACCAGAACCGCGGTGATCGGGGGAACGAGCCAAACGGCCTTGGAGGTTTGATTCATCCGTCGATCGCGAAGCAGGAGCCAGGCGATCAGAGCCAGCGCGGCCAGCGCGGCGGTGACGGGACGGAAACTGAGATAGGCCAGGGATAGAACCCCGCCCATCGTGGCGGCCAGGGCCGAGGCGAGATAGCGAGGCCGGCCGTGCGCGGAGGCGGAGAATTCAAGCGCGCCCAGGCCCAGGAGGATGATGAAGGCGGATTCGAGGATTGCCTGAACCGCGACGGCGGCGCGGAACCCGCCGGCGTCCCATAACCGCTTCATCGCCAACTCCGCCAGCCAGGAGTATGGCGTCCAGGGTTGTCGGATGGACGCGAAGGAGAGATCGTCGAGGAGGGGATGGGGCCAGCCCTGGCGGCTTATTTCCTCACCAACGCGGAGGTGCCAGAAGCAATCGGGGTCGAGCGTGTCCGCCAGCACAACCTTGCCGGCAGCAACGAGGGCCAGAAGGGCCAGCAGCAGGGAGAAGCCCAGGCGCGGGGATCGCCGCGGCGCAAGTGTAACGGAGGCGGTCATGTATCATCTAATGTCGGCAATTCTGGAGCCCCGCATGTACATGCGGGGCTTCCGTTTGCATTGCATTTGGCCGACAACTACACTTCCGCGTCCGATGAAAGCTGAACGCAGGCACGAGCTGAAGACCAATTCGCTGATGCAACGCCTGCGGCTCTTTCCACAGTTCGTCAGTCAGTACCAATCGCAAATCGCGTTGGTGAGCGTGCTGATCGCGCTGGCGATCGTGCTGGTGCGATACCGGATGAGTTCGGCGGAGCAGCGGCTGACGGAGGCGCGCCAGAGCCTGTCGATTGCATCGGATGATCTGCAACGGTTGGAAAATCCGATGCGGGGAACGGATGCGCTGATGTTCATGAAGGCGCGGGAGGATTCCTATTCCGAAGGTTTGCAGCAGGCGGATGAGGCCCTGCAAAAAGCGCCGGACTCGCAGCCGGCGCTGAAGGCCCAGGCGCTGATTCTGAAGGGGGATTTCAATTTCAACATGGCGAATTTTCCGGAGTTGCCGGGGGCGGCGACGCAGCCGTCGCTTCGCCCGGCCGAGAGCGAGGAAAGTTTGCTGAGCAATGCGTCGGATGCGTACACGGAGGTTATTCAGAAGTACGCCGGCGAAAGGTTCGCGGTGACGGCGGCGCATTTCGGATTGGCGGCGGTGGCGGAAAACCGGGGAGCCTGGGATGCCGCCAAGGCGCAGTATCAGGCCATTCTGGATAGCGATGCGGAGGCTCCGTACAAGACCCTGGCGAACATGCGGCTGGGGTTGCTTGGGCAGCTTGAGCAGCCGGCCGCGGTGGATTTGTCCGCGGCGGCCCCCGCGCCGGCGGAAACGCCCGCGACGCAGCCTATGACGGCGACGCAGCCGAGCAGCCGCCCGGGGAGATAGCTGGCACGTCGACAAAGCTCGGTGCAGGCGTTTTACCGGGCAAAACGGTAAGTTAGTGCCTGTGGCCGAAGATCCCGATATTCCAACGGAAGAAGAATCGCCTGACGACGCGGATGTCGTTCATCTTCATTTCCGCGCGGCCAAGACGCAGGTGCGGAGGATCGACCAGTTCCTCGTCGATCGAATTCCCTGGCTGTCGCGCAGCGGAATCCAACGGCTCATTGAAGAGGACTTGATCACGGTCAACGGCAAGCCGACCAAGGCAAGCTACAAGATCAAGGCGGGCGATGCGGTGGAGATGGTCGCCCCGCCGGAGCCGGTGAACGATCTGATTCCGGAGCCGATTCCGCTGGACATCGTGCATGAGGACGAGCATTTTCTGGCGCTGAACAAGCAGGCGGGATTGATGGTGCATCCGGCCCGGGGAAAATGGACCGGGACGCTGGTCAACGGACTGGTGTATTACGGAAAGAAATGGAGCACGATCAACGGGGATTGGAGGCCGGGGATTTTGCACCGGCTGGACCGGAACACGACCGGCATCATGCTCGTGGCCAAGAGCGACGAAGCGCACTGGAGGCTGGCGCGGCAATTTGAGAATCGCACGATCCAAAAGACGTATATGGGCATCGTGCATGGCGTGCCGGAATTATTGGCGGATGTGCTCGATATGCCGATCGGGAGGGACCGATATGTGCGGGAGCGGCAGGCGGTGCGGAAGATTGAAAACGGCGGCAGGCCGGCCGTGACGATGTATCAGGTCCAGCGGACATTCGATTTGCCGTCCGGCGAGCGCTTTTCCCTGGTGCGGATGATGCCCAAAACGGGAAGGACGCATCAGTTAAGGGTGCACATGGCCGCGATCGGTTTGCCGATGGTCGGGGATTCGATGTACGGCGGGCGAGCGTTCGTATCCGGCGACTTCCGCTTCGAGCGCCAGGCGCTGCACGCGCTGGAGATCACCTTCACGCATCCCGGAACGCTGGAGACCATGACACTACAGGCGCCGATTCCCGCGGACATGCGGGAGCTGATCGAGCGGCTGGGCGGCGGCAAGGCGGTATAAACAGACTCTGCAGGCAAATGCGTCATTGGTCATTTGTCATTGGTCATTGGCAAATGACAAGTGACCACTACTGTCCGGTCATAACTCGAATAGGTTCATCTGCTTGTGATTCTCGAATTTCAACAGATTCATGCCTTCTGGCGAAAACGCCTGGTTTATGGGGGTTTTCTCGAAGATCGACACGCTCAGGATTTGTGTCATTTCGTGCAGGCTCGCCTCCACGCCGAGGCGTTTGCGGACGATGGCGATCAGCAGGTACACCGTCACCGCAATCCAGATCTGCGTCTTGACGGCATTGGCGCTGGTGCCGAAAAACGCCTTGATCCGCAAATGCTGTTTGATCCATTTGAAGAACAATTCGATCTGCCAGCGGAGGCGGTACAGATCGGCGATCGTGCGGGCCGGAAGCACAAAGTTGTTGGTGAGGAACGTCAGCCGCCGGTTCCGCTCGGCATCGTAAAAGCGGATGCGCCGCAGCGGTTGGGGATATCCCTTGCGGGTATAGAACCAGATCAATCGGATGGTTTGATCGCAGAGGATGCCTTGGTCCGGGGCTGCGGGGGCGGATGCGATGCGCCGGAATCGCAAGTTCTTTTTGGCCCGGGTCACGAAGAAGGCGGCATGCATCGTGAAGCGGTGAAGCCGGGCAAAATCCATATAGCCGCGATCCATCACGTAGAAGTGCCCGGCTCGATCACCAGATGATCCAGGAAGTTGACATCGTGGGTTTTCGCCGCGGAAATCCGCAGGAAACTGGGGATATTGCCGCGCAGGTCCATCTGCGTGTGCAGCTTGATCGCGTGCTGGGTTCTCTTGAAAACGGCCCAGGGAAACAGGCCCATGCAGACGTTGATGATCGTCGCGTCCAGGGCATACAAGTTGCCGTTGACGTTGACGCCCAGGTCGTGATCGCGATAGAGCCGCCGGGCTTGGGGGATCAACGTTTGGGCGAAGTCCGCGAAGATTCGCCAGTCGTGCGCCTCGTTGGCGTCGGCCAGGGTGCTGCGCGAGATGCCGCCGCGAAAGCCCAGGTGATAGCGAGCCGATCCGAGCGACCCCAGGCAGGCGACGATGTCGCGCAAGCTTTCGCGGAAGGTGAATTGTGCGAAGGCCATGGAGAGGAACTGATCCCAACAGGAGAAGCGTCGCACGCGATGATTGCCGCGATAGCGGGCGACACATTTGCGGAACTCGTGGATGGAAAGATGGTCGATCATCTGGGCGAACAAGGCGCGTCCGAAATTCATCGCGGGAGCCTAACGCCCCGGCGACGGCGGAATCAGGCCGATCGACGTTCAAATCGATTACGACGGTCGATATTGTTTCAGCACGGTAAAACAAGGCCATATTCCACATGCTCGAAAAGTTAGCCGGACAGTAGTGACAAGTGACCAATGACAAATGAGGCTCCACCCCCAGAGGGGGTGGTATCAGGAAGGCCCCTCAAAGGGGCCGAAGGAATGTGATCCAAGTTTGTCGCCATGTTTCGTTTTTTTCCCCTCGCCCCGGTACTCCGGGGAGAGGGTTAGGGTGAGGGGCTGTGTTCGACTTTCGAGAATCGCCCCTCACCCTAACCCTCTCCCCATGAGTACATGGGGCGAGGGGAAAAATTGCTGGAACGGCAGAGCCACACAGGGTCGCACGGCCAGAGGCCGTGGTTTCAACCTTTAATGACAAATGACATTGACTGGCAAGGCGTTTTTGGCCGCCATATAATGATATGGCGAGATTGTCGTCTTCCACCAACAGGACGTGACCTATGAACCTTCCGCTTGCCAACCTGATTTTTGCCCCGGAGAACTGGCTGATCATCGGATTATTTGCCCTGTTACTGTTCGGCAAGCGTCTTCCGGAGGTCGGCCGCAGCCTTGGAAAAGGGATCATTGAGTTCAAAAAGGGCCTGGCGGGAATCGAGGAGGACGTGACGCAAGCAGGCCAGCAACCGGCAATTCGCAATGATCGCGCCGCCCTGCCGCCGGCCGAGGGATACAAATTCGATCCGTACACGGGCAAGCCGATCGCGCAGCAACCGGCGGCGCAGCCGATGCGTTTCGATCCCTACACGGGCAAGCCGCTCGGGGAGCAGTCCTCGCAGCCGACTTCTTCAAATACGTGAAGCAAAAATGCAACCGCGAAGAGAATTGGACCGCAGAGACGCTGAGACGCTGAGACATACACAGAGGAATTCCATTTCGTTTTCTCTGCGTCTTCCTCTGCGTCTCTGCGTCTCTGCGGTTGCATTTGTATTGCTGATGGCAACCGCGGCCCAGGCGAGGAGCAGTGCCCGGGCGCTCCTGGAGACCCGGCTGCCGTCGGCCGATCTGACCAACGTGTCCCTCGCCGATGCGCTCGATTTTCTTCGCGACGTTGCCGGCGTGAACATCATCGTTGATTGGAAGGAACTGGCGGCGATCAACATCTCGAAGGACGCGCAGATCAATCTTAAACTGCACGACGTGACGGCCGGAAAGGTGCTGTCGCTGATTCTCTCGCAGGCCGGGCCGGGGGACCTCCTGACCTACAGCATCGACGAGAACGTGGTGCAGATCACGACCCGGGCGGTCTCCGATCAGCAGCTCATTACCGTCGTGTATTATGTCGTCGATCTGCTCCAGCCCAACGATGTCTTCAATTACCAAATCGCCAACCTCACGGGCGGGACCGCGCAGGTCACAGGCAACGGCGGAGGCGGCGGAGGGCAGACCCTGACGGCCAGTACCGCCACCCAGACCAAGACGACGGCCCAGAAGGCCCAGGACCTGATCAAGCTGATCGAAACCGTGGTCCGGCCGGAAGTCTGGCGCGACAACGGCGGCTCGGCTTCGATGGAATATCTGAACGGAAACCTGATCGTCACCGCGCCGCGTTCCGTGCAGGAAGCCATCGGCGGGCCGGTGGATCGGTAACGGTTCATGGTTCACGAACTGGCCATGATCGGCGCGGGGGCGATGGCGGAGGCGATCGCGCGGGGAATTCTCTCGGCCGGAACGCTCAAGGCGGACCAGATCATCGCGGCGGATTTGTCGATCCAGCGGCGACAGTTGTTTCAAACGGAGCTTGGCATCACGGCGGTGGAGCGGGCGGAAGACGCCGTGCGGGGGGCGAAGATCCTGATGCTCTGCGTCAAGCCGTACCAGATGGAAGCGGTCCTGGAGGAAATCTGGCCGGACGTTCGAGGAGAACACGCTGGTGATTTCCATCGCGGCGGGGATCGGGACGGCCCTGATTGAAAAAAAGCTGGGGCGCGGAAAGCCGCGGCGCGTGATCCGAACCATGCCCAATACCCCGATGCTCGTCGGCTGCGGGATGGTGGCGATCGCGCCGGGGACGTATGCCACGGAGCAAGACCTGGCGGCGGCGCGGCGATTGTTTGAATCGGGGGGTAAGCCGCTGCAAACCACCGAAGACAAGATCGACGCGGTCACGGCGATCAGCGGCTCGGGGCCCGCGTATTTCTTCTTCCTCACCGAGCAGATGATCCAAGCGGGACTGGACCTGGGATTGGCGGCCGAGGAGGCCCGCACGCTGGCGATCCAGACCGCCGCCGGGGCGGCGAAGATGATGAGCGGTTCAAGCGATTCGCCCGAGGCTCATCGGGGGAAGGTGACCACGCCGAATGGAACCACGCACGCTGCCATCAGCCACATGGAATCGCGAGACTGGCCGCGGATCACGGTGGAGGCGGTGAAAGCGGCGGCGCGTCGAAGCGCGGAGTTGGGGAAGTAATCTCCTGTGCGTTTGCTATAATCCGCCTTCATGTCGAAAACTCCCGATCGGCCAAAGGTTGCGGCGGCCTACTCTCGCGTTCTTCTGAAAATCAGCGGCGAAGGATTCTGTCACGAAGGTTCCTTCGGCATCGAAGCTCCGGAATTGGAAAACATCGCCCGGCAATGCATTGAAGTCGCGCAGATGGGCGTGCAACTGGCGATCGTCGTGGGCGGCGGGAATTTCATCCGCGGCGCCACTTTCGCCGAGGACGGCAACATCCCCCGCGCCACCGCCGATTACATGGGCATGCTCGCCACGGTCATCAACGCCGTGGCCCTTCAGGAAACGATGGAGAAGATGGGCCAGCCGACGCGCGTGCAATCGGCCATCAGCGTGTACAGCATTTGCGAGCCATTCATCCGCCGGCGGGCGGTGCGGCATCTGGAAAAGGGGCGGGTGCTGATCCTGGCGGCGGGGACGGGAAATCCGTACTTCACCACCGACACCTGCTCCGCCTTGCGGGCCACCGAGATCGGAGCGGACGTTTTGCTGAAGGCGACCAAGGTTGACGGGATTTATTCGGCCGATCCCAAGAAAGACCCCAAGGCCCGCCTGCTGTCGAATCTCTCCTACGAGCAGGTGCTGTCGGACAAGCTGCGGGTGATGGACCTCACGGCCATCACGCTGTGCATGGAACGGAAGATCCCGCTGGTGGTTTTCAATCTGAGGACGGCCGGGAACGTGGTGAGAGTGGTCCGGGGTGAGAAGATCGGGACGAAGATCGTTCCGAGTTGACGGCGCTTCGGTTGCATGTTTGATTGCCGGCCGGGTAGTGGATTGTCCGGGCGTGTGGTTGCGGATAGGATATGGTTCATGCCTCTGGACGATATCCTTCTCGAATCTGAAATGCACATGGAGAAGGCGACGGACCATCTCCTGCAGGAGTTGCGGGGGCTGCGCACGGGGCGGGCCACGCCGGCCCTGGTGGAACATCTCAAGGTGGAATACTACGGCACGCCGACCGATCTGCGAGCAATCGCATCGATCGCCGTTCCGGAGGCGACGCAGATCCTGATCAAACCGTTCAATCCGGGGGACATCCGGGCCATTGAGAAGGCGATCAGCGACAGCAAGCTCGGCCTGACGCCGCATAGCGATGGGAAACAGCTCCGGCTGGTGCTGCCGTCGCTGTCGCAGGAGCGTCGGCTTCAGCTCGCGGGCCAGTGCAAGCAATTTGCCGAGGCCGCCAAGGTGGCGATCCGCAATGCCCGCCGCGACGCCAACAAGACGCTGGAGACGGAAGAAAAAGGCGGCGAGGTAACGGAGGACGAGGCGGTCGATGGAAAAGAGAAAATCCAGGAATTGACCAAGAGCTATGAATTGAAGGTGGATGAGCTGATCGAGAAGAAGCGCGGGGAAATCATGCAGGTTTGAATCGTTGTAGGTTGTGTTGTAGCCGAGGTTGGGGCAGTCAATCGATCAATCCATTTCGCAAGTACCGGGCCGCTGGACCCTCGCGGCACGAAAGGGGAAGGCTGTTTTCCGAAATCTGCAGATTTTTCTACAATACTTTTGGGCCACAAGACGAATCCAGCGTTTTCGCAAATGCCAATTAATTCAGAGCCGTCCGTTTTGTTCGGCCCCAGGCAATCCATTATGCGATCCTTCACCATTCGACCTAATTCACGGTGCCAGAAGAAATCCCACAATAAGTAGGGTGACTATTGCGAAGACAATGATTCCTGAGAAAATCAGCCCGATGATGCCGGGAACATTCGTACGATTGAATCCCGCAACTCGCAGTGAATAGAGGCCAAATACCAGGGCTACAACGCTAGGCCATGATATAAACCATAGCCACAGCCACTGCTCCGAAGGTGGTGTCTTCCACATGCACAGGACAACAAAATAACCAATAGGCAGCAACAGAACCACCCATACGACCTGGCCCACGGCGGCATAAAGAGACAATTTCCCCGCAGACCGCTGAAGTTTTGAAGCCCAAGGCTCCCGCCGCGGATGCAAACGGCTATAATCAAGAATTAACGATCTGTCCTGATTTCGAGCTTGCTGCGATGATGCATTCCGTTCCCTCATCCCGTATTCCTAATTGCTTAACATCCCAAAATACATTGGTACGCCCATCTCTACATCTTGAAGAATGCATTCATCTGTGCCTATCGAGCTATGGGATTCACTAGGAGACATAAACGCGTCACCCTTGCTCTGTAGGAGACATAAACGAGTCACCCTGATTTATGTCCATCGGTATGGTTAATTCATCCCACACGGGCCGGGGCCGCCGCATCTTCCGCATATTCCCGGCGGCATCTCCGATTTGGCGGCTGAGGTCGATCCAACGGCAAATACGCTGAGCGTGCGGGCCGTCTCGTTCGAGCCGCATTTGGGGCATTTCACGGTCCCCGCGGAAGCCATCGACTTCACAAGCTTCTCGAATTCGGTCTTACAGGATTTGCAGGTGTATTCGTAAACGGGCACGTGGGGGTCCTTTCTGATGGCAAACCCGGCGACCTTCGGTCGCCCGCTAAATAATTTTAGCACAGATTATTGATTGAAGTGCGAGGGAATGCGGAGAATTCCATCGCACCACGACAGCGACAACTCACCCTGGCCGTTCAATAACTGCAGCATCCGATTTCCCACCGCTTCTCGGCGCCATCCGCGCAGAATGCGCAAATTGCCCGCATCCCGCCCGGCGCTGAGCAGCCGATGCAATTCGCCGACTTCCTGCCGGCTGGCTACCAGGCTGGGATCGATTCCCTGGGCGGCACACAGGCATTGGATCGCATAAAACAGCGCGTCGGCGGCGAATTTTTCACTCGGGCTGGGCTCGTAACCTCTCATCGCGGGCAACTGATCTTGCGGGAGATTTCGGACTCGCAGCGTTGCCTGAACGATCCCGGCCCCGTATTTCGACTCAACGGGACGGGGCAGGCCTTTCACCCGGGCCAGATCAGACTCCGCCTCCACGGGCGAGCGGGCCAGGTCGAGCAGAATCTCGTCCTTCAGAAGAGAGCGAGGCGGAACATCCTCCGCCTTGGCGGCCTGGTCGCGCCAAATGGTCAGCTCCTTCAGCAGGGCCTGGCTTCGCGGGGAGAGCGTGCCGGCCCCGCGGATTTTGATCCATTGCGTCTGCGGATCGAAGACGTAGAGCGCTTGATCGGCCAGGCTCGCGGATTCTTCCATCGCCCACTTGGCATGTCCCGGCCCAGCCAATCGTTTCCCAATTTCGTGGCGCGCGGCCGGCAGATAGCGGACATCGTCGGCGGCGTATCGAAGCTGATGATCGGTCAGGGGCCTGCGGTCCCAATGGGAAAAAGTCAGCCCTTTGCCCAGCTTCGCCCCGATGATGGCCTGAACCAGCTTCGACAGTGAAAGGGGATAGCCGACGCCGACAAACCCGGCGGCGATCTGGGTGTCGAAGAGATTTGCCGGCGGCTTGCCCAGGGCGCGAAAGACGGGCTCGACATCCTGTTGCCCGGCATGAACAATTTTTTCAACCGATGGGTCGGCCACCAATTCCCAGAACGGACGGATATCCAGATCCGCCAGCGGATCGATCAGGGCAATGCGCGTGGATGATGCGGCCTGAACAAGGCACAGCTTCGGCAAATAGGTCAATTCACCGATGAACTCACTGTCGTAGGCAAACGATCCGGCCTTGCGAAGGGATTCGAGCAGTTCCGCCAACTCATCGGAGCGGGTGATGAGCTGCGGCGCATCCCGGCACGCCAGGGAGTGTTCCGCATGGCGGGTCTGGTCCAAGGCGGAGGAATCGGCATGAGCCTGGTCATCGCTCATGGCGCGGTGACGATACCTCGGCGGCCGCGCGGCCCGGCCCTGACGACGCGAATCCGGGCTGGATTCCATGCCGTCTTAGACTATACGAACCGCATGAATAGACAAGTTATCGCACCCAAGGGCTGGCAGGGTGTGAATTCCTCAAGGGATCGGGCGTTCCAGCCGAAAATCGTGTTCTATGTCTGGCATACCAATCAACGCGGCGATATCATACCTTGGCGATTCCGAGTCGATGGAGGCTGAATCCGCGGGGGCGTGTGAAGAAGGAGCCAGGACCATGAACCTGACGTACGCCGTCGACCGCCTTTTGGAAGCGGGTTGGTTTCCGCAGGGTGACGTGGAGGTGGAGCATTTGCCGGACGGGCGGGCATTTCCGTCGATCCTGGCGGTGCAGCGCGAGTTTTCGTGCGCGGGGCTGGAACTGTCCATCAAGCACAACCTGATCTTCAACTGTTATCGCGCCACCTGGGCGCCGGTCGGCGAGCCGCTGGACCCGGGCCACGATGCCGATGAACGGCATGGCACGGTGGTGGGCGCGTGTCAACGCGAAGCCGCCGTCTATGCACTGGCCCAGCTCCGAGCCGCCACTGAACTTCACCTGGTTAACGCATAACTCCACGATCGGTTGGAAACGAGACCAGTCACGGTCGGCATGAGGCCGACCGTGATGCGTTTGGGGGCCAATTTTTTCTGGATTCGGCTACGCGACGGCGGTCGGCTCGAGCAGTTGATTCCATTTGCGAGCGGTGCGGGACTCGCCAGGCGCCCTTGTGGTAGGCGTAGCCGACGATGAGCGGGGCCGCGAGGGTCGCTTCGCTGTAAACCATTTGCTCGAAGGTCGTGTCCACCTTGCCCCAACTGCTGGCCTCTTTCAGCGTGCTGCCGGAGAGCGCTCTGTCGCGCACGTCGGCGACGGTCACCTGAACGGCGTATTTGTGCATCGGCGCATCGTTGCCGAGGATTTCCGCGGCCACCACGATGTCCTGAGCGAAATTCTTGGGCACGCCGCCGCCGAACATGAGCAGGCCCGTCTGCGGGTTCTTGATCTTCAACTGGGTCAGCTCGTAAAAATCCTTGGCGCTGTCGATGCTGGCGGCGGGCTGCCCGGCCGCCTGCCGGGCGTGAATGTGCGCGACGAACCCGAAGCCGGCCGAACAATCGCTGAACGCCGGACAGAAGATCGGGACGTCCTGCCTGTAGGCCTCCAGCACGATGCTGTCCGCCGCCTTGCCGTGCCTTTCGAGATAGGCGCCCATCTCGCGGATGATCTCGCGCGAGCTGTGGGGCCTGGGCTCCAGCTCATCTACGATCTTCTGCATCGTTTCGTCGCACACGCGCAGCTCATCCTCGTCGATCAGCGTGTCGTAGATCCGATCGATCATCAATTCGTGCAGCATGCCGTCGTGCATTCCGGCCTTGAGATATTCGTCGGCGACGTAATGGCGAAAGCCCAGGGCCTCGAAGAAATCCTGATCGACGACGTTGGCGCCGGTGGAAACGACGGCATCGACCATGCGGTTCCGCACCATGTCGGCGAACATTTTCTTCAGCCCGGCGCTGATTAGCGATCCGGCAAGACAGAGAATGATCCCGCAATCCTTGTCGCGAAGCATGCGATCGTAGATTTCCGAGGCCCTGCATAGATCGCGGGCGCTGTAGGCCATGTGCTTCATCGCCTCCACCAGCGAGACCGGGTTGTGCTTGGAAACGTCGATGTGCTCGATGGTTCGGCTGAGAAGTTCCCGCTTGTTTTTTTTCTCGCTCATGTCTGACTCCCGGCAATGCAAAGAAACCCTGGGGCACGCTCCAAAATAAGAAAGCCACCACGGGCCGCTACGGTGTGCTCCTATCAGTGGAGCAACCGCCATCGCGGGCCGGGGTGGCTTTGATCGCGCGGCATTATCTGGAAATCGCGCGGGTGAGTCAAGCTTCTATTTGATCGCCGATCGAATTAACATTGAAGCCATGGCTGATTCCGACTTGGTCAGGCGCCGCCTTTCCGTTTGGCTTCGAGGCGAAAGCGCCTTCGGGTTGAAATCGGTGGCGGTGGATTGGAAGGCGATACAAGGTTTACAAGCCGCCGAGCGGCCGGCGGCTGCGCCTAAGTCAACGCCGCCGTCGCTCTTTGCGCCAATGGAAGAGCCGGATTCGGCAACTGAGTCGGAGGCCGCGGCATTCACTCAGCCGGTTGCGTCGCGCGGAAAAAGCGGCCCTGCTCGCGCAAATGGATGGCGAAAAGGTAAAGCCCTGCGAGCGTTGCCGGCTCTGCAAAACCCGCAAGAATACGGTCTTTGGCGAAGGCGATCCGGACGCGGGGATTTTTTTTGTCGGCGAGGGCCCGGGCGAAAACGACGAGCCTTCAGGGCCGGCCTTTCGTCGGGCGGGCCGGCGAGCTTCTCAACAAGATGATCGCGGGCATGGGTTTGCGTCGCGAGCAGGTTTACATCGCCAACATCGTCAAGTGCCGCCCGCCGGACAATCGCGTTCCCGCCCCCGATGAAGTCGAGACCTGCACGCCCTATCTGGTGAGACAATTGGAAATCGTGCGTCCGAAAGTCATCGTCACCCTCGGACTGCCCGCGTCCAAGTACATGCTCGGAAGCAAATTATCCATGGGAAAACTGCGCGGCCAATGGCATAACTGGCGCGGCATCAAGCTGATGCCGACGTATCATCCGGCGTATCTGCTTCGGTCTTACACGGAGGAAAACCGCGCCGCGGTCTGGAGCGATCTGAAAAAAGTGATGGCGGAAGTCGGATTGCCGATCCCCGGAAAGCAACCGATTTCACGTTCATCGTAACCCCATGGTTCATCACCGGTTCAATGCAATTCTTTAACCGCGGAACGCAGAGATCGCCGAGAAGAACTGAGAAGAAATCATTTTTGTATTCTCCGCGTCCGTCTCAGCGATCTCCGCGATCTCGGCGGTTAAATAACACGGTGAGATTAGAGAGCCCGCACGACTCACGAGAAATGTTGCGTAAAGTCGGCGCGACAAAATCCCGACTGGAGAAAAAATAAATTTCCAAAAATTTCTCGTTTTGGATGGATGGGGGACAAGCCGCTTGGCGTCTCCCATGGGTGGTACAAATTCTTCTCCGCGCAGCGAGTTTGCATTCCCGACCGGGAAAAAGTCGTCAAGTTGCGCTTGAAAAATTGCCGCGCGGATAGGTAAGGTGGCGCAATGCGTGAAACGATGCGCGATTCGGAAGTACGGGTGGCAGTCACGCAGGAGGCTGTTGTGTCTTCGGGAAGAATTATCGCGCGTCCGCCAGGGATGTTAAATTGATTCTTCTACCTGCGCGGGAACGGCCGAAATTTTTGGCCGGTTCGCGCTCGGGAAATGGCCGAACACTTTTTCGCTGTAGATTTGCCATGTTAACCGCACAATCGTCGATAAAGCCTGGGGTTTCTGCGCGCTGCGCACAAGAGCCTGTTTTTGATCCAGCCGTCTGGCAACTGATCCTGCGGGATGTTCCGCGCTCAGCATCCGAGCCTGAATCGGGTCTGGTTCGACCAGATGGTTCCTCGGCAACTGACCAACGGCGTGATCCAGGTGACGGTCCCCACGCCGGCGCAACTTAACTTCTGTCAGGGGCAGTGCCAGACGCCGTTTTCGGTCGCGGCGCAAGGGGTGACCGGTCGGCTCGTGGCGGTTTCGTTTCATTGCGAGAACCTGGGCCGGGGCGGAATTTTCAGCGAGAGCGATCAGCCCCTGCCCCTCAGCCCGGATTACACCTTCGAGCAGTTCGTCACCGGCCCGTGCAACCAGCTTGCCCACGCCGGCAGCATTGCCGTCGCCGAGAATCCGGGCAAGGCGTACAACCCGATGTTCATTCACGGCGGGGTGGGTCTGGGCAAAACCCATCTTCTCCAGGCGGTTTGCCAGAAAGTGCTGGAGCGGCAAAAGGATGCGCGAATACTGTATCTTTCCTGCGACAACTTCATCAACCAATTCATCAATTCCGTCGAGATCGGCGACATGCAGCAGTTCCGCTTCCGATTCCGCCACGTGGAAATGTTGATCATCGACGACATCCACTTTCTCGCCGGCCACGACCGGACGCAGGAAGAATTCTTCCACACTTTCAACACGTTGTATCAGCAGCAAAAGCAGATCATCCTCAGCGCCGACAGCCCCCCGAGCGAAATCCCGGAATTGGAGGAGCGGCTGGTGAGCCGATTCAACTGGGGCCTAGTCGCCCGGATCGAAAAGCCCTGCTACGAAACGCGCGTGGCGATCGTTCAGAAGAAGGCGAAGATGCGCGGCATAGCCCTGCCCGAGGACGTGGTCTGCTACATCGCATCCAAGGTGGAGAACAACACCCGCGAGTTGGAAGGCGCCATCACCAAGATTCAGGGCATGAGCCAGTTGCAAGGCGGCCGGATCGACATCGAGCTCGCGAAAACCGCGCTGGGAGATTCGGCTTCTCCGGATCAGAAGCGGATCACGGTCCAGCAGATTTACGATGCGGTGACCAAATATTACAGCGTTCGGCAAAGCGACATTCAAAGCAAGAAGAGGCACAAGAGCATCGCGTTTCCGCGCCAGGTCTGCATGTTCCTGGCGCGCCGGCATACGCGTTACAGCCTGGCGGAGATCGGGCTGTATTTCGGCGGGCGAGACCATACGACGGTTCTTCACGCGGTTCGCTCGGTGGACGCGGATCGCGCCAGCGACAAGAGCGTGTCGGATCAACTGAGCCATATCGAAGGCCAATTGACGGCGTGATCGGTGATTGTCCATTGCCCATCGCCTATTGGGGAAAATTGCGTTGGCCATCGGTTTTGGCTGTTCGCGCCCCTCGCAATCTTTTCACCCGTCCCTAAAATCGCCGCGACATGGCTCTGGTTCTGACCTACACCAAGAAGGTCCGTGAAGCCCTCAAGGCGCCGCGCGGATCGGTGTTGACGTGCTCGTCCTCGTCGGCATCGCCGGATTGATCGCGGCGGTGACGATGATGATCGGCCAGGCCAGCACGCCGATGAACCAGCCGGTCGAAATCGACCTGTCGCTCTGGGCGCTGCCGAAATACACGATGCTGAGTCTCATGCGCGGCGTGGCCGCGTATGTCCTTTCGCTGATTTTCACGCTCATCTACGGAACGATCGCCGCCCACAATCACAAGGCGGAAAAAATCATGATCCCGGCGCTGGATATCCTTCAATCGATTCCGGTGCTGGGATTCCTTCCGGGGCTGGTGCTGGCGATGATCAGCCTTTTGCCCAACGAAAGATGGGGCCTGGAATTCGCCTGCGTGGTCATGATCTTCACCGCGCAGGTCTGGAACATGACGTTCAGTTTCCACGGCAGCCTTCGCTCGATCCCCACGGCGCTGCGCGAAGCGGCGGCGCTTCAGGGCCTCAGCGGCTGGCAAATCTTCAAGCTCCTGGAAGTCCCCGCGGCCATGATCGGATTAGTTTGGAATTCGATGATGTCCATGGCGGGCGGATGGTTTTTTCTTACGGTCAACGAAGCGTTCGAGCTGACCATCCACGGCGTGAACCACGATTTCCGCCTCCCCGGAATCGGGTCGTACATGTCCCAAGCCATCTTCGAGGGCAATCTCAGGGCCGAGATCGGGGCCGTCGTGGCGATGACGATCATGATCGTCGCGGTGGACCAGGTGATCTGGCGGCCGATCGTCGTCTGGAGCCAGCGCTTCAAGATGGAAGACACCGCCGCCAGCGACGCGCCCCAGTCATGGGTCGTGGAGCTATTCCGGCGATCGCGCCTGCTGCGCCTGGCATCGCGAATGCTTCGTGGCCGGCGTCACGATGGCGCGGTCGCCGCCGACTCCATTCCCGCGGCGCCGCATCGAGGGACCGTGGGCGGGCATCGGCTGAATTGGATCCAAGCCATCGGTTCCTGGTTAACGGTGGCCGCGCTGTGCATCCTCGCCGTGTTGGGCGTTTTCAAGCTGACGCTGCTGTTGGTTCATCTTCCGCTTCACGATCCGGCGACGCAGATTCCCTGGGTGGAACGCCAGGATTGGATGACCGTGTTCATTGCCTTGTTCGCCTCGTTCGGGCGGGTCACGGCGGCGGTTGTGATTGGGGCCGCGTGGACCCTGCCGATTGGAATCCTCATCGGGCTCTCCCCCAGATGGTCCAATCGGCTTCAGCCGATCACCCAGGTATTGGCCAGCTTCCCCGCTCCGATGCTTTTCCCCTTTGCGTTTTACGCGCTGGTGCATTTTCACGTTTCGTTTTCGTATGGGTGCATCGTCATGATGCTCCTGGGTGCGCAGTGGTATATTCTCTTCAATGTCATTGCCGGCGCGATGTTGATTCCGGCGGAACTCAAGGAAGCCGGCATCCTCTACCACATGAGCCGGCGCCAGAGATGGAAGCAGCTTTATCTGCCCAGCGTTTTTCCCTATCTGATCACGGGCCTGATCACCGCCGCCGGCGGCGCCTGGAATGCCACGATCGTCGCCGAAGCCCTCACCGTCAAAAACCAGACTTACTACGCTTTCGGGCTGGGTTCGATCATCAGCAAGGCATCCGGCGAAGAGAAGTATTCGCTGCTGGCCGCCGCCGTCGTCGTGATGTCCCTGTTCGTCGTTTTGCTCAATCGGGTGATCTGGAAGCGGCTGTATGGTTTGGCTGAATCGCGCTATAGTCTGAACGTCTAAAGCGCCGGGCGAGGAATCAATGGATAACGGGTCGAACAACACCGCGACGATCTCCGAGGCCATCGACGTCGTCGTCGAATTCGGCCAGGAAGATTCCGCTTCCAAGCTCCTGGTGCTGGACAAGGTGTCCCTGGCGATCAAGCCGGGGGAGGTGCTGGCGATCCTGGGCCCGAGCGGGTGCGGGAAAAGCACGTTGCTCCGCGCCATGATCGGACTGCTCACGCCGACCAGCGGGACCATCCTGGCGCACGGAAAACCGCTGGTGGGAATTCATCCCGGCGTCTCGCTGGTGTTCCAGAATTTCGCGCTGTTTCCCTGGCTGTCGGTCCGCGAAAACATCAAGGTGGCGCTCAACGGACTGGATCTCGACCCCGCCACCGCCACCGATCGCGTTCGCCGCTGCATCGACGTGGTGGGACTGGAAGGCTTTGAAGAGGCCTACCCCAAGGAACTGTCCGGAGGAATGAAGCAGCGCGTCGGCATCGCCCGGGCCCTGGCGCGGGCCCGAACTGCTCTGCATGGATGAACCCTTCAGCGCCCTGGACGTTTTCACCGCCGAGAGCCTTCGCAGCGAGGTGTATCGACTTTGGTCCGGGGGCAGCAAGCTCCCGTTCTCGCTCAAGAGCGTGGTGATGATAACGCACCTGATCGAAGAGGCGGTGTTTCTCGCCGATCGCATCGTGGTCATGAGCGCCCGGCCGGGCCGCATCCGCACCATCATTCCCAACGACGTGCCGCATCCGCGCGAATACCAGTCGCCCGCATTCCTGAGAATGGTGCAGCGACTGCACGACGTCATTACGAAAGAGCAGATGCCGGACCTTCCGGAGGCGGCGGCGGTCCCCCTGCCCGCGCCCGGCGGCATCCCCGAACCGGCGCCGCTCCCCGCCGTCACTCTCGGGCACGTCTTTGGACTTCTGGAGATCGTCCGCGATCACGGCAGCCAGATCGACGTCTTCAAGCTCGATCAACTCACCGAATACGATTTCGGCCACACGATCGCCGTCGTCAAGGCGGGGGAGCTTCTGGGTTTCCTGGATACTCCCAAGAACCAGGTGCTTCTGACCGATCTGGGCCGCCGATTTCTCGACGCCGACATCAACGGCCGAAAAATCATCTTCCGCGATCAGTGCCCTCACCCTCGGGACCTTCCGATTCATCCTGCATTTGCTCAAGGAGGCCAAGAACTTCCGCCTGAGCAAGGAAATCATCGAAGAGGAACTGGCCGTCCGACTCACCGCCGAAGACGTGGAAAAGGTCTTCAACACGATCGTCGGCTGGGGCCGAATGGCCGAAATCTTCGGCTACGACGCCTCCTCGGAGGAACTCTTTATAGACAGCGAGCCGTCCAGCTCATCGAACGAGAATGTCCGGCCGGTCCAATGACTCTTCCGCGAATTTCCCGCGCAATTTCGGCCAATCCGCCGAGACCGTCGTGAGCAGTTCAATCCCCGCGCCGCGGCAGAGGATGGTATCCTCGCTCTTGACCCCGGTGATCGAAGGGTTCCACGCGAACGCCTGGTTCTCCAGCACACGCACTTCCGAGGCCGGATCGGCAAACGCCTCCCGCCCGGCATAGCCCGTCGATCCGCCCTGGTGGTGCAACTCGTATTCTCTTGGATATCCGTTATCCGCATAGGCCCTTTCGATGACCTTGAACATCTCGCCGAGGGTCCTTCCCGGCTTGGTCGAAAGATTCACGGCCGCATCCACGTTGCAGACGGCCTGCTGTTTCTTTTTGATCTCGGCGGAAAGCGGTTGGAAGCTGACCAGGCGGGTGACGTTCGAGATCAGCCCGCCGAACGATGCGCAGGTGACAAGCATGCAACAGCGCGAGAGGCGCAGATCGGTGGGGATGGGATGGCGGAATTTGGCGACCCGATCATCGGCGGCGACGAGCGTCACGACCGGCAAAAGGCTGCGCTGGTGCACTTCGGCGTCGAGCACGGCGGCGATCTCGTGCTCGCTCATGTTGGGCGAGATGAGCCGGCATGCCGCCTCAATCGCCGCGCTGGTTCGCCGGCCTCCTTCGCGATAGCGCTGAATCTCCGGCTCGGTCAGAGCCCATCGCAGTTGCACGAAATCGTCCGGCAAACGCAGGCAGCCCGCCCCGAAGCGGTCGAACTCGCCGCTGTCGGTGACATCGGCGGCGATCTTCCGTCCGGCGATCAGTTCCTGCAGCTTCTTCCGGCCGGCCTTGGCATCCTGCCACGGATAGGTGACCACCTCGATTCCGGTTCCCGCCAATTCCTCGGTCGCGTATCGCGGACCCTCAATCGTAGTCGTGAAACAGATTCGCTTGTCTTGGGTGGCGATGATCCCGGCCACGCCGTTGGGTGAGTTGCTCGCGACATGGTTGTCCTTCCCGGCGGTGATCCATGCGAAGTTCGCCCGATGATTCAAAAACACCCCGTCCAGCCCGTGCCGATCCAAAAATTTCCCCAAACGATCCAATTTGATTTTGATCTCGTCATCCATGTTTCACTCCCGCAAATACGAAAACCGACGGCTTGACCGTGGGGTTTGCGCGAACTACGGTTCTCCCATGGCCATCACGCAACTCAATACCGAACAAATCAACCGCTACAAGCGGCATCTGATCCTGCCCGAAGTCGGCATGGAAGGCCAGCTTAAGCTGCTCAGCGCAAAAGTGCTCTGCATCGGCGCGGGGGGATTGGGTTGTCCCATCAGCCTCTACCTGGCCGCCGCGGGCGTGGGAACCATCGGGCTGGCCGACGTGGATGTCGTCTCTCCCAGCAATCTCCAGCGCCAGGTGCTTTTTGGCGTTTCGACGATCGGCCAGGAGAAAGTGAAGGCCGCCGCCAAACGGCTCAAGGACCTCAATCCGGATGTTCGGGTCATCGAGCACAAGATGGTGGTCAACGGCGATACGGTCATGGACCTGGTGAAAGATTACGACATCATCATCGACGGCACGGATAATTTCCCCACGCGATACTGCGTGAACGACGCGTGCGTGATCCTGAAAAAGCCAAACGTGTACGGCTCGATCTTTCGATTCGAGGGCATGGTGACGGTGTTCGCCCCGCATATGGCGAATCCGTACCGCCCCGGCGAACGTGGGCCGTGCTACCGCTGCATGTATCCCGAGCCGCCCGATCCGGGCTCGGTGCCGAGCTGCGCCGAAGGCGGCGTCCTGGGCGTGCTGCCGGGAATCATCGGCACGCTCCAGGCCAACGAGGTCATCAAATTGATTCTCGGCATCGGCCGCCCGGCGATCGGACGCCTCACCACGTTCAGCGCGCTGGATTTGGAATTCAAGACATTCAGAGGCCCGCGCGACCCATCGTGTCCGGTCTGCGGAGACCATCCTTCCATCACCAAGCCGATCGACTACGAGCAATTCTGCGGCGTTCCCGCGCTCGATCCCAAGAGCTTGGCCGAAACCGAAGCCGAAGTGCGCAGCGCCAAATCCCCCGGCGGCAACGGCCGGCCGGATCCGTCGCTGGATGCCAACGGTCTTCCGCCCGGCTACGCATTCAAGCCCGATTGGGAAATCACTCCGCGACAGGTCAAATCGCTGCTCGACAAAAACGAGGAATTCGTGTTCATCGATTGCCGGCTTCCCAATGAGAAGGCCATCACCGAAATCCCCGGCGCCGCGCTCATTCCGCTGCAGCAATTGGCTCAGCGGATCGGCGAACTCAAAGGCCGGGAGAACGAAAAGATCGTGGTCCATTGCAAGAGCGGCGGCCGATCCATGCAATTCACGCAAATCCTCCGCCAGCAGGGATTCAAGAACGTCAAAAGCATGGCGGGCGGAATTCTGTTGTGGAACAAGGACATCAACCCCGGCGGCCCGCAATATTGACCGTCAGAGCGAGAGTTTGCTTGCAATCCGCCATTTAGCCCGGCGTGACACACGCCGGGGATCCCGCGGTGTATTCACCGCGGGCTAAATGGGGCTAAATGGCGAGATTGTCGGCTCGTGCCAATCGCGAATGAATTTCCACGGCCGCCGCGGAAGCCCATCTCGAATGTTATGGCGTTCCACGTAGTCAATCCGGCTCCGCACCGACGACGGGTCGAAGCAGAATCGCTTGTCATAATCCGTCGCCCAAATCGGACGGTCCAATCGCAATTTCCATCTCGCCGCATCCTTGGCACATTTGACGATCTCCGCAACATCATGCGGCGTAGCCGCCGTCACGAAATGCGCTTGCCATGATTGCACGCACAGGGCGAGAATGACAATCCCCATGCGTGAAATCAGCGATTCGCCGATCGCCTGCCCGACCTCAAACCGAACTTCGCGCTGAAAATAGAACGGAGGATATTTGAGGCGCTGCCGATCCGCGCACTCGAGTTTTGGATCGGGCGGAAAGACGATCCCATCATCCACCCATCCGCGAGCATCGCCGCGCAACCACGTACCGTAAGTCGAAACGGTAAACCTAATCGCCAGCGTGGGCATAACCTCATTCTAACTCAACACCCCACCGACACCCCATTTAGCCCGGCGTGAGCACACGCCGGGCCGCCCCACCGCAATCTCACCTCCCCCCCGCCACCTCCAGCACCAGCACCGAATCGATTTCGTCCGCCGCTAACGCGGGAAGCTTGACCCACACCTGATTCCCATTCTGCTGAAACAAGCGGCTGCCTTGCCGTCCGTCGGCCAGCATATACGCCCTGGTCACCGAGCCGCCGACTCCCTTCAGCATGAAGACGCGCCCCGGCCATTTGAACAAGTGGATGAAGAGCTTTCCCGGTTTGGTGGTGCATCGCCAATCCCACTTCGCCGCCCAAATCGGATGGCCATGCTCGTCCGTTTTCTTTGAATCAAATTGACCGGCTTCGTCGCCGAAGGCCGTGGGACCGGCACCGTAGATCGATTCGCCGTTCACCTTCAGCCAATCGCCTATCGCCGTGAGCCGATCGACCTCGGGCTGGGGAATGATGCCCTCGCCGGTCGGCCCGACGTTCGAGCAGAAAATTTCCGCCTTTGCTGACGGTATCCACGAGGCTGCGAATCAGCGCCGCGGTGGATTTGAAATTCGTATCGTTCGATTTATATCCCCAGGTATCGTTGATGGACATGCACGTTTCCCAATCCTCACCCGGATACCCGCGCGGTGGAATGTGCTGCTCGGGAGTCTGGATATCCCCCGTGAATCCGCCGCCCAGACGGTCGTTCACGATGATCTGCCTCTGGAGGTCGAGCAGGGGCAAAAATTCGGCCGTGCGCCGCGGCGTCATCAGCCGGGTCGGCGTGTCGAACCACAACTCGGCGACGGAACCATAGTTGGTCATCAATTCCCTCACCTGCGGCAGCGCGACGTTCTTCAGGTACGCGTCGAAATCCCCGTCTTGTGCCTTGTCCCAATGGCCGTCCCACGCGTCGCCGCCGGGATGATGCCAATCCTGGCATTGCGAGTAATAAAACCCCAGCTTGATCCCCGCGGCCTGACATGCCTCGGCCAGTTCCGCAAGCGGATCGCGCCGAAACCCAGCGCCATCGGTGACGTTGTAGCCGTCCACCTTCGTGTGAAACATGGCGAAGCCGTCGCAGGGTTTGGCCGTAATGACGATGTATTTCATTCCCGCGGCTTGTGCCGTCCTGACCCAATGGTCCGAGTCGAACCCGACGGGATTGAACCGCTCGGCGTACTGCGCATATTCCGCGACCGGAATTTTCGCCCGGCTCATGATCCCTTCGCCGCCGCCGGGGATTTCCTTGTCGTTGTAAACACCCGCGGGAACGGAATAGAGACCCCAGTGAATGAACATTCCGAATCTGGCCTCGCGCCACCATTTCATGCGCGCCTCGTGCTGCGACGGGGTTTCCTTGCGCTGCAGAAGGGCTCGAGTCGATTGAGTTGACGGCCGCGTGGACGGGGCGGTTTCCCCCCCAAGGCTGCTCGCGGAAATGAAGCCCGCCAAGATCGCTCCCAGAATAGGCCAATGATTCATGCGCCTCGCAGTATATCCTGGCGCCGGCCGCACGCGGAACGCCGAACGACCGCGGGGATGATGGAATGACATTCAGACCCCTCCCCGAATTCTCCGATAATTAGGATAGCTCCAATGCGTCTTCCCGCCCATCTTCTGCAGCAGGTCGTCGGGCATCCGGTGGCCCATTTCTCCGGCGCCGGACACAAGCGCGCCCTGGGCCGCGTGACGGTCGACAGCCAGGCCGAGATTTTCCCCATCCACGGCGATTTCCTGGACCCTCCGATCCCGGTAACCGTCCATGACATTTCCGCCGAAACCGTTGGACTGGTCAGCCCCCAGGCCATGATGCCGTCGGCGAGCCTGGCCGTGCGGATTCCCCTGGCCGATGGCCAATACCTGGCAATCCACTGCCAAGTCACGCGTTGCTTGCGCCAGGCCGATGGACAATTCGCGCTTGTCGCGCAGTTCATTCGCATCATCGATTCCGTCATATCGAATTGACCGGCAATTCGCCTGGCCATTTGCTTTTGACTTTCGCGCGATCTGAAAACAAAATGCAACCGCATTTTCCGGAGGCCTCATGCCGTCAATCGACATGCCGTTGGAACAGCTTCGGCAATACAAGCCGGCGCTCTATCGCCAGGAGGATTTCGAATCCTTCTGGAATACCACGATGGCGCAATCGGAAAAGCAGCCGCTCAATGCGGAACTGATTCCGTACGACCTGCCGACGCGCGGGCTGCAATGCTTCGCGGTGCGATTCGACGGATTCGGCGGCGGGCGTTTGGCGGGCTGGTATTTGCGCCCGGACGTTCGCGGCAAATGTCCCGGGCTTTGCGTGTACCATGGCTACAGCGGACGGGCGCCGCGACCGCTGGATCTCGTGCCTTTCGTCACGCAGGGGATTTGCGTTTTGAGCATGGACTGCCGCGGCCAGAACGGCCAATCCCAGGACAGCGCGATCTATCCCGAAGGACATCACCTCGGCTGGATGACCGCCGGAATTCGTGATCCCCGGTCGTACTATTTTCGTTATGTTTACGCCGACGCTGTCCGCGCCCTGGAAGTGCTGGCCCATCGCGAGGAAGTGGAGGCCGGCCGGCTGGCCGTCACCGGCGCCAGCCAGGGCGGCGGGCTGACCCTCGCCGCCGCCGCGCTTTTGCGCAAGCCCATTCTCGCCCTGCCCGACATTCCCTTCCTTTGCGATTTCCGGCGCTCCATCACGATCGCGACGGCCGGCCCGTATCCGGAAATCACCGGATTTCTAAAATCCTTCCCGCACCTTTACGAGCAGACGATCCGCACGCTGAGCTATTTCGATTGCCTGAACCTGGCGCCGTGGATCACCTGCCGCACGATTGTTTCCAACGGCTTGTGGGACGAGATCTGCCCGCCCAGTTCCATTTACGCCGTGTACAACCACATCACCGCCGAGAAGCAGATGGAGGTTTATCCGTTCCACAAGCACGAATTCCCGCACGAGCACCACGAGATGAAATACCGGCTGATCACGGAAATCCTCAGACCGTGATCGTTCAGACGATCTTGTCCGCCGACCCTTATCATTATTGGTGTTTCCAATGGCCGATAGCTTCTTCGATTTTCATGAGCGCGTCGCCAAACAGAGGGCCGCGCAGCGTTCGCCGAAACCGGCGGACGCCGCCGCCGAGCCGCTGACGGTCAGCCAACTCACCGCGGCGATCGAAAAGGCGATCAAGGCCGGCGTCCCCGGGACGATCACCGTTCGCGGGGAGGTCAGCAATGCCAGCGGCCGGCAGGCGTCGGGGCATCTCTATTTTACGCTGAAGGATTCCGCGGCGTGCATCAACTGCGTGATGTGGCGCGACGCGGCGTCGCGATTGCAATTCAAGCTGGAAGACGGTCTGGAAATGATCGCCACCGGCCGCGTTTCGGTTTACGCGCCGCAGGGACGATATCAGCTTCAGGTGCAGAGCCTGCAGCCCGCGGGCCGCGGAGCGCTGGAACTGGCATTCCGACAATTGCAGGCCAAGCTGGCCGCCGAGGGACTTTTCGCCGCCGAGCGCAAGAAGCCGATTCCGCTTTATCCGTCGCGAATCGTCCTGCTCACCAGCCGGGCCACCGCGGCATTGCAGGACATCCTCAAAGTTCTTCGCCGGTTTCCGTGGCTGAATCTGATGGTCTACCACGTGCCCGTCCAGGGCGAGGGCAGCGCTCGCAGATCGCCCAGGCCATTGCCAACCTGAATCGGCACGCGGCGGACATCGGCGGCATCGACGTGATCGTGCTGTCTCGCGGCGGCGGTTCCCTGGAGGACCCTCTGGTCGTTCAACGAAGAAGTCGTCGCCCGCGCGATCGCCGCTTCGGACATCCCCATCGTGACGGGCATCGGGCACGAAGTCGATTGCACCATCGCCGATCTCGTCGCCGACTATCACGCCCACACGCCCACCGAAGCCGCCCAGGTAATCACCCGAAATTGGAGCCGAGCCGGCGACACCGTGCTGCAATTGGCCGAAAGGCTCGATCGCGCCGTCCGCCAAGGCATCCAGGATTCCCGCCAGCGACTGATCGGCATCGAGCGTCACGAATTCCTCCGCCGTCCGCTGGATCGCATACAGATGTTCCGCCAGCTTCTCGACGAGCGGCAGAAATCCGCGACGTTGGCCCTGCGCTCGTCTGGGCCAGGCGCAACATCGGCTGATTGCCGTCGAGCCCCGGCTTTTGGTCGCGGCCCAATCCTCGCTGAGAATCCGCGTTGCCCGCATCGACGCGCTGGACCGGCAGCTTCAGGCCCTTTCCCCCCAGGCCGTGCTGAATCGCGGATACACCATCACGTCAATCAAGAAAACCGGCGAAATTCTGCGCCGCTCGACGGCCGCGAAGACCGGCGACCGCCTGCTGACGCGCTTCGCCGACGGCGAAACCGAGTCGATCGTCCAGGATTCCCGGCAGATGTCTTTATTTGAATGAATCGCGGAAGGCGCCTTACGCCTGCAAAAATATCGCGGGGCTGAGCTTGAAGTATTTGCCCAGCTTGATGGCGTTCGCCTTGCTGATCTTCCGATCGCCGCGAATGATCGCCGGCCCCAGCGTACGATTACCGAGAATCCGCCCAAGGTCTGATGCGCTCATCTGCAGACCTTCCATCAAATATCCCAGGACGGCAACCGGCTCTTGCGCCTCTGGCGTTGGGACATTCTCCCTGTCGTACCTTTCGATGAGCATCGTCAATGTTTCCAGATATTCCTCTTGGCCCGTGGTTCGCTTTTTTACCAGCGCAAGTCGGCCGACCATTTCGCTCGCGTTATCGTAATCCACATCGTCATGAATCGGGCGCGGCCAGTGCAGGGCGCAGAGCGCCTCGAAGCTTGTCGGCAACTCCGCTTGTGCAATTCGTGAACGCCTCATAATTCGTCCTTCCAATTTCCCTTGTCGTACTCCTTGTGATTCAGGGCCCTTAGGATGTAGACGCGGCCTTTGATTGGATAACTGTCAAGGTAATGGATGTCGGTAATCAGTCTGCATGTGTTGTTGGCGACATCTATCACCGTGACCGTATTACCGTTGTTCGTCCTGACAAAATCGACGCGATGCCCCAGCGCTCCTTTGACATCGGCTGGGCTTCGCCATGCGGACGCCCGCACAATCGATCTCCACAACATCAATTCATTCTTCGCCCTGGGATATCTCTTCCACAAATCCGCGAGCTTCTTTTCGCTGATGATCCGCACGCCTTGTTCCCTGTGATCAAAATGTATACGATGCGAGCGCCCTCGTCAATAAGAGTGCGGGAATCGGCACAAAATTCCCCTGTTCCCGCATCTGTTTATGCCTGCGGGGGATATTTGGATATTGGGTTTCGCTCTGGAGCCGTCAGCTTGCTCAATCGCCCGACACCCTGTAAATTCCGTCGTCTCTCTACTAAACCTATTCCCTTTGGAGGAGTCTGATGTCGCCTGAATTCCGTCGCAGAAGTCATCTGTTCACCAGCGAGTCCGTCACCATGGGCCATCCCGATAAAGTGGCCGACCAAATCAGCGATGCCGTTCTTGATGCGCTTCTGCGGCAGGACCCACATAGCCGCGTCGCCTGCGAAACGCTTGTCACCACCGGGCAAGTCGTGCTGGCCGGCGAGATCACCACCGAGGCCTACATCGATGCCGCCCAGGTGGTGCGCGATACCATCCGCGAGATCGGCTACACGCATCCGGAGATCGGGTTCGATTACCAAAGCTGCGGCGTGCTGACGGCATTGCACTCGCAATCGCCGGACATCGCCCGCGGCGTCAATCATGCCGAAGACGACGCCAGGGAACAGGGCGCCGGCGACCAGGGCCTCATGTTCGGATACGCCTGCGACGAAACGCCCGAGTTGATGCCCCTGCCGATTCACCTGGCTCATCGCCTGGTCGAGCGATTGGCGGAGATGCGATCGAGCGGCAGGCTGCCCTGGCTTCGCCCCGATGGCAAGAGCCAGGTGACCGTGGAATACGTCGGCGAGCGACCCACGCGCGTTCACACCGTGGTCATCTCGACGCAGCACGATGAAACGGTGATCGACAAGAAGCACGACCGCATCAGCGAAAAGGCGCGGCGGCAAATCATCGAGCAGGTCATCAAGCCGGTCATTCCCAAGAAGTTCTGGAACGACGACATCGTCTTCCACATCAATCCGACGGGCAAATTCGTGGTGGGCGGCCCGAACGGCGACACCGGCCTGACGGGGCGAAAGATCATCGTGGACAGCTACGGCGGCCGCGGCGCCCACGGCGGCGGCGCCTTCAGCGGAAAAGATCCCTCCAAAGTCGATCGCAGCGCCTGCTACATGGGCCGGTACATCGCCAAGAACATCGTGGCCGCCGGCCTGGCGCAGCGCCGAGGTGCAGCTCGCCTACGCGATCGGCGTGGCTCATCCCGTGTCGGTGACCGTCAGCACGGAGAACACCGCGCTGATCCCCGAAGACCAGATCGCCGCACTTGTCAAGGAGCATTTCCCCCTCACGCCGCGCGGCATCATCAAGCATCTCGATATGCTTCGGCCGATTTACAAGCAGACGGCCCGGCACGGACATTTCGGCCGTCCGCCGGGAACCGACGGGGGCTTTAGTTGGGAAAAGACCAACAAGGCCGAGGCGCTGGCCAAGGCGGCCGGACTCTCGATGAAAAAAGCGGGATGACGCGAAAATCCGAAACCAGAAATCCGAAACCAGAATCAAGCCCGAATGACCGAAACCCGAAACGAAGGCCATTTTGGTCATTCGGATTTCGGATTTGATTCGTCATTCTGGTTTCGGGTTTCTGGTTTCTGGTTTTCTACCGCATCCATCGCGCGCACATCGTCGCCAGGCCCAGCAATGTTGCGAACCCGGCCACGTCGGTGATGGTCGTTGCGAAGATCGTCGCGGATTGGGCGGGATCGAATCCCAGGCGGCGCAACACGAACGGAATCGCGGCTCCGCTGACGCAGGCCAGTGTTTGCGCGATGATCAGGGCGATCCCCACTACGATTCCCAGGGCGATTCCGTGATGGAATTGCCAGAAGATGGCGATGATCGCGGTGGTGATGCCGATCACCACGCCGCTGAGCAGCCCGACGATCGCCTCCCGCCTAAGCACGTGGCGCAGCAATTTCCGATCGGCGCGGCCCTGGGTGATGCCGCGAATGACAACGGACATCGCCTGCGCCCCCGCGTTGCTTCCCATGCTGGAGACGATGGGAATGTAAATCGCCAGCACCGAGAGCCGGCTGAGGGTCCCGCCGAACATGGCGACGACCGCGCCGGCCAGGAATGCCGTCGCCAGGTTGACCTGGAGCCACCAGATGCGCTGGAAAAACTGAACTGCCAGGAACTGCCCAATCGTTCCTCGGCGCCAGCCCCGAACATGCGCTGCACGTCTTCGGTGGCTTCTTCCTGAATGACGTCCATGACGTCGTCGAGCGTGATGAGCCCGCAAAGGCGCTGATCGGCATCGACGACCGGAAGGGCCAGGAATCGCGAAGAACGCATTTGCCGCGCGACCTCCTCCTGATCCATGTCCGCCGGCACGGATTTGACGCCGGGGATCATGATCTCGCCCAGCGAACTGTCGAGCCGGGCCAGCAGCAGCGTGCGCATCGACAGCACGCCGACGAGCCGGCGCTGTTCGTCCACGACGTAGACGTAGCTCATTTCCCCGAGTTCCTGGTGGATGCGTCGAAGCTCGGAGATGGCCTGTTCGACGGTGACGTCTTTTTGCAGGGCGGTGACCTGGGTGGTCATGATTCCGCCGGCGGTGTCGGGGGGATACTGCTCGAGCCTGGCGCGACTCATCCGCCTTGGACGCGACAAAGCAGCGCATCACCGCATCGTGAACGCCCCGATCCAGATTGCCGAGCAGATCGACGCGATCGTCCGGCGCCATGGCGGACAAGATTCCGGATGCGGCCTCCGGGGGCATGGTGGAAATCAACTTGGCGGCCCGCGACGGCTCCATCCGGCGGAAGATTTCGCCGGCGGCGTCGGCGGGGACGTTCTGTGCGGCACGCGCGGCAACATCGACGGGCAACAGTTCCAGCGCCACCGCGCCTTCTTCCGGGCCGAGCCTCTGCAGTCGATCCGCGATTTCGCGCGGATCGTAGGTTTCTCCCTGAATTTCCCGGAGCCATTCGTCGCTCATGGCGGCCTTCAGTTCAGTGCGAGATAGAAGAAAAGAACGACCGATTCCTTGACGAGGTCGTGATTCGACCAGAAATGCGTGTCGAGACCGGCCGGCTCGAATCCCAACTTGGCCAGAAGCTGGATCGCGGGGAAATCATCGGCCGGCGACTGCGCCGCCAGCGCCCGCAGGTTCCTCTGGCGCGCCTCGTGAATCATGTGGAATAGCAGCGCCGAAGCCAATCCCTGGCGGCGAAAGTCGAAGTCCACGCGAAGGTCGATGATTCGCAAGACTCCGGCGAGGGGATCGGGCCGGGCGGCAGCGGCGGCGACGGGAAGTGCGTCGTGCTCGGCCACCAGTGCGACGCCTTCGTCGGCCCCGGTGACGATCTGCTTGATCGCGAACATCTGCTCGATCCCCAGGTCGTGGCGCAGCAGGCGCTTCTCACGCAACGGGCGCATTTGCATCTTCCAGGACATCGCCAGGGATTCGCCGGCTCGCTCGACGTGAAGATATTGCGACGACTCGGCGGTGGCGTCGATGTCCTTGACCCGATCGAGATCGGCCGCGGTCATTGCGCGAATTTCCATGGCCCAAGGATATCGCGCCGCGGGCATGCGTAAAACCGGCTCGCGGGATTTTGATTTCGATTCCTGGTTTCCGCTTTCCGATTTTACGATACTATCTTCGGCATGGCGGAAATGACTCTCGATCGGGCCATGAAGTTGGCCGAGCAATTCAAGTCTGAAGGCAACTTCACTGAAGCGGAGAACGTTTACCGCCAAATCCTCTCGGCGGCGCCGGCGAACGCCAGCGCTCTCAATCTCCTGGGCACGGTCGTGGCCGAGGGTAAACGGCTGGCCGAGGCCCGCGACCTGTTTCGCCAGGCCACCGAGGCGGAGCCCAATTATCACGACGCGTGGACCAATCTCAGCTTCTGCTGCGAGCGGCAGGATGATTTCGATCTAGCCATCGCCGCCCGGCGCAGGGCCATCGAGTTGAAATCGGATTGGGCGGAACACTGGCATCGGCTGGGTGTTTGCCTGGCCAAACGGGGCGAATTGACTGAAGCGATCGTTGCCCTGCGCAAGTCGCGGGAAATGGATCCCGCCGCCGAGGGCATCGCTCACGATCTCATCATGGTGTTGTGCAAAGACAATCAGCATCAGGCGGCGAAGGAGGTGGCTCTCCCACCGCCTCCGGCCAAGCCGGTCGGGGACATAACCATGAAATTCCTGTCGGCCAGCTTGAAGAGCGCCGGGCGATTCGAGGAGGCGACGGAACTCTGGCGTCGCACGCTGGAGATTGACCCCTCCCGCCCGGATGCGCGCGGGGAATGGGCGATGTGCCTCATCACCCTTGGGGATTACGAGCGCGGGTGGCGTGAATACGAAGCTCGCTGGGGATGCGAAACGTTTAAGGCAAACCGGCGGCTCGATCCGCGGCGCCACTGGGGCGTGCCGCCCACCGGCCATCCCGACGTCGCGGGAAAAACGATTCTGCTGTGCTCGGAGCAAGGCATCGGCAACGTCATTCAGTGCGTTCGCTACGCTTCGATCTTCGCCGCTCGGGGAGCGCGGGTGATCGTGCAATGCCCTTGGTCGCTGAAGGCCCTGCTGGAAAGATGCGTGGGCGTGCGTCTGGTTTACGGGGACAAGGAGACTTTGCCGAAGTACGACTGGCACATACCGGTGATGAGCCTTCCGCTGGCATTCGGCACGACGCGGGGGACGATTCCGGCGGACATTCCGTATTTGCGGGCCGATCCCGCCCGGTGCAAGAGCTGGCAGGCGCGCGTGCGGTCGGCGGCGGCGCCGGGGAGCCGGCTCCGCGTGGGTTTGACCTGGGCGGGCAATCCCAAACATACAAATGACTCCAACCGCTCGGTGGATCCCGCCCTGCTGTCAGGTCTGGCCGCGGTGGACGGCGTCGATTTCTTCAGCCTGCAAAAGTCGAGGAAGAACAAAAAGGCCGAATCGCCGCCCGGGCTTCGGCTGATCGATTTCACAAATTCGTTGCA
Organism: uncultured Phycisphaerales bacterium; assembly: GCA_963783845.1. Lineage (GTDB taxonomy): Bacteria > Planctomycetota > Phycisphaerae > Tepidisphaerales > Tepidisphaeraceae > PALSA-1353. The sequence goes on along the minus strand of CAWAPL010000013.1, from coordinate 15,956 downwards.
CGACTTCGCCGAGACCGCCGCGCTCATCGAGCAATTGGATCTTGTGATCAGCGTCGACACCGCCGTTGCCCACCTCGCCGGCGCCATGGGAAAGCCGGCCTGGACGCTGATTTCCTATCCCCCGGATTTTCGCTGGCATATGCACGGGGACGAAACCGCGTGGTATCCAACGATGCGGCTCTTTCGCCAGGAATGCAATCGCAAATGGCCCGAAGTTATCGAGAAAATCGTGAAAGCGCTAAGGATCCGGGCCGACCAATCGCCGCGCCCCGGGACGTGAACCCTTGGCCGGGCGCGACCCGATCAAGTGTGATGTCTCACGGAACTTTTCCATCGGAGTTGGGACCGATAAACCGTCCGGCGCGGGATCGACCTGTGAAGCTGCCGATAGGATAGTCATGCGGCTGGCGGCGCTGGTCTCGATCGTTTTGATGCTGGGCACATCGGCCGGCGGCCAGACCACTCGGGCTTCGGGAAGCGAGGTGGTTGGAGCGACCTGGGAGCGCCAGGTCAGCTCGCTGGCGGCGGCGGTGGCGGCACATGATTCGCCGGGCTTGCAAAACCTCGTCCCCGGCGGTTGCGAGGTGCGGCGCTTAAATGGCCCGCGCGATCCGGATCTCGCATCGCTGGTCGATTTCACTTCCGACAAATCGGTCCTGGGCGATCATGCCTATGTTTATCCGCCCGCCACGGTTGCCGCCGACATCGCGCGGGACGTGACCTCCTCGGCCCTGGTTTCCGATTATCTAAGAAAGACGCTGGCGCTGGATGACCGGCGCGATCAGCCGGTGGTGTTGCGATGGCTGGCGCAGACGCTCGGGGCCCAAGACAACACGCCGATTGCGGTCATCGTTTTATGGCAGACCGGCCCCGATCCGGACGATCAGGCCCGGCCGAATTTCATTTTGGTCAAGGGCGAGAAGGACGGAGATGGATTCAAATTCGGGCAGATCGTGTACGGGAATCCGCTGGAGTGATTGTCTCGGCTTGGAATTGCCTATTGCCCATTGCCTATTGAAACGCACCGCATGACCTTCAATAGGAAATAGGCAATAGGCAATCGTTCCCCCAATCCACATCTAATGCAGGCTCGCCAGCTTTTCGACAACGGTGTAGAGCGCCTGCGTCCCATCCTTGCCGTGGCCGGCGGCCTGGGCGGCGGTGAGCAGTTGATTGACGAGGCTGGCGGCGGGCAATGAGGTTTTGGAATTCTCCGCGGCCTGGAGCACCAGGCGCAGGCCCTTCTGCTGAAGATTGATGGTGAAACCGGGGCGGAAATCGCCGGCGATCATGCGCGGCCCGAGGTTGGCCAGTTGCCAGGAGCCCGCCGCGCCTCCCGTCAGCGCCGCGATGGTTTTTTCCAGGTTCAACCCGTATTTCTTGGCGAAAACCAGCGCCTCGCAGACCGCCAGATTGGTGACGCTGACGAGAATCTGATTCACCAGCTTGGTGAGCTGCCCCGAACCGCAGGGACCGCAATGGGTAATGGTGCTTCCCAGGAATCGGAGGATGGGCTCGACGCGGTCGAATGCGGCGACGTTGCCGCCGACCATGAGCGACAGCGTTCCGTTCCGCGCCCCCAGGTCGCCGCCGCTCACCGGGGCATCCAGATAGTGCGTTCCCTTTTTTGCCAGTTCGTCGGCGAGTTGGCGGGTGACGGCCGGGGAGATGGTGGAATGATCGACAACGATGAGTCCGCGTCGGGCCGAAGCGGCGATTCCGTCGGGGCCGCGGACGACCGCTTCAACGTCAGGGGTGTCGGTCACGCAGATGAAGACGACATCGCTCTGTGCGGCGACTTCGGCCGGGGAGGCGGCCCAGCGCGCTCCTTTGCCGATGAGCCGGGATGACTTTGATTTGGTCCGGGTGTGAACAACCAGCGGGTATTTCGCCTCCAGCAGCCTGCCCGCCATCGGCCCGCCCATTATGCCCAAACCGATGAATCCGATCCGGTTTTCCATCGGCTACTTATGCAGCAGGATGAGCAGAACTACAAGGATGACGTTGGCGAATAACGAAACGCCGGCGATCCAGTACAGGAGCACCATCGGCACGGGGGCGAAGGACTCGGCCGGGGCTGGGGCGGGGCTGGGGGTTAAATCCACGGTCTTGCCGGTTTCTTCGATCTTGGCCAGCGATTCGAGGTCCACGACGCGGCGGGCGTATTTGGGGGCCTCGTTCTTTCGCACCAGGCGAAGGTCTTCCAGCATCTGCTCGGTGGATTCGTAGCGATCCTCGCGGCGCTTGGACATGGCGACGTCGATGATTTCCCCCACGCCGGCCGACAGCGCGGTGTTGATGTGATCCGCCGGGATCAAGGCCTGCCCCAAATGCTTGTGCATGACGGCAGCGGGAGTTTCACCCTCAAACGGAGGCCGGCCGGTCACGAGATGGTAAAGCGTCGCCCCCAGGGAATAAATGTCGGCGCGGAAATCAATGTCCCGGTCGCCGCGGATTTGCTCGGGGCTGATGTAATACGGCGTGCCATACGCCTTGCCGGCTTCCGTTTCCGCCGCCCGCTTGTCGTCCGTGGCCCTGGCCAAACCGAGGTCGGTCAGCTTGGCCACGCCTTGAGGTGTCAAAATGATGTTCTTGGGTTTTACGTCGCGGTGGATCAAGCCACGCTGATGGGCGTGAGCGAGGGCATCGGCCATCTGAATGGCGATGTCCAGGGCCTCGGCCTCGGAAAAGCTTTTCCCTCGCCCCCCGGCGGCGGGGCCATCAAGTCGTACAGCGTCTTGCCCTCGACGAATTCCATGACGAAATAGTGGAACCCATCGGGAGATTCGCCCACGTCGATGGCCTGGACGATGTTGTTGTGGCTGAGGCGAGCGGCGGCCTTGCCCTCTTTGTAGAACCGGTCCACGAAGTCCCGGTTATCGCTCATTTTTTTCGGCAGGATTTTGACCGCCACGATGCGGTCCAGCGAAAGCTGCTTGGCGCTATACACCCGCGCCATCGCCCCCTTGCCGATTTCCCGAATCAATTCATACCCCGGAATGCGGCTGGCTTTCCCGTCGGCCACCACCTGCCGGATGCGCTTCGCCTGGTTGACCGTGATGAAATTATTTTCGATCAGCAGATCGGTGAGACTGCGGGCGTTGGGATCGGAGGATTGCTTCTGTTGCTCGCGGCAAAACTCGACTTCCTTGCGGCTGACCAGCCCCATGTCAACCGCGAGCTTCCCCACTTCGGTGTCAAGACTGGAAGCGGCCAAAAGACTCTTGGCCGAATGTCCCGCGTCTGGATTGGGCGTTTCCGACATCGGCCGCTCGCTGCAAAAAACTCCGCGCGGTCACTTCGCAAGCCCCCGGCGACCTCAACAGCAAATATCCTCCAAATTCCGATAGGCAGACCCGGTAAAACCTAGACCGTGCAAGCGAAAGTGTCAAGTTCTAATTAAGGTTAATCAAACGCCTGCGCACGGTGGCCGGAGCCGAATGCCAAAGCACTTCAGCCTCCGGTTTCAATCGAGCATTTCGCAACACGTCCGGGCCCTTGCGATTATGGGACGGCAGCGCTTTTCAGGCCATGTGCCGGATCATCGCCGTCGCAAACTCGCTGCACTTTACCTTCGTCGCTCCCTCCATCTGGCGGGCGAAATCGTATGTGACGGTCTTGGCGGCTATGGCGCCTTCAAGGCCTTTGACGATCAGTCCGGCCGCCTCCGGCCAATTCATATACTCCAGCATCATGACGCCGGAGAGAATCACGCTGCCGGGATTCACCACGTCCTGATCGGCGTATTTGGGAGCGGTTCCGTGAGTGGCCTCAAAGATGGCGTGGCCGGTGACGTAGTTGATATTGCCGCCGGGGGCGATTCCGATCCCCCCCACCTGGGCGGCCAGGGCGTCGGAGAGATAGTCGCCGTTGAGGTTGAGCGTGGCGATGACGTCGAAATCCTCCGGGCGGGTCAGGACCTGCTGGAGCGTGATGTCCGCGATGGCGTCTTTGATGATGATTCCCGCCCCGGGCTTGCCATCGGGGATTTTGCACCATGGCCCGCCGTCGATTTCCACGGCCCCGTAACGCTCCTTGGCGATTTTATAGCCCCAGTCGCGGAATGCGCCCTCCGTGAACTTCATGATGTTTCCCTTGTGCACGAACGTCACGCTCTTGCGCTTGTGCTGGATGGCATGGGCGATGGCGGCGTGAACCAGGCGTATCGTCCCGAGATAGCTGACCGGCTTGATGCCGATGCCGACATCCACCATCGCCTCGCGGTGCGGAGCGCCGATGGCCCTCAAGCTGCTTGAGCCACTGCGCCGAGGCCTCCTTGGTTCCAAAGCGAATCTTGGCGAATTCCTTGGGAAAATTCTGGGCCATGAAGTCCAGGATCTTTTGGCTCTGGGGCGTGCCGCCGGCGTACTCGATCCCCGCGTAAATATCCTCCGTATTTTCGCGGTAGATGACCATATCGACCTTCTCGGGGCGCTTCACCGGGCTGGGAACGCCGCGAAAATAGCGCACGGGACGGAGGCAGACGTAGAGATCGAGCATTTGCCGCAGGGCGACGTTCAGGGAGCGAATCCCCCCGCCGATCGGCGTCGTCAGCGGTCCCTTGATCCCCACGAGAAAAGTCCTGAACGCCTCGACGGTGTCATCCGGCAGCCAGGAATTGAACTTCTCGAAGCTCTTTCCGCCGGCGAAAACTTCCATCCAGGCGATTTGTCTTTTCCCGCCATAGGCCATTTCAACGGCCGCATCGAAGACACGTTGGCTGGCCCGCCAGATATCCGGGCCGGTGCCGTCGCCTTCGATGAATGGGATGATGGGATGATCGGGCACGATCAGTTTGCCGCCGGAAATGGAAATCGCCTGTCCGCGCGCGGCGGGGTAACGTCCTTGAATTGAGCCATGGTGTTGTGTTCCTATTCTGTAAAGAACCCGGCGGCGAAGGTTAGACAAAGGCCTTGCAAAGGTCAAAAGGTTCAGGGGGGAGGGAAGAACGGCTGGAGGACCAGCCGGCTCGGTTTCGAAATCGAGCCGGCTGGTCCTCCAGCCGTTCTTCGAAGCCGAAAACTCCTGAGCGCCAGCCCGCATAAACGGACCTGAAATCATCTCCCCCTGGGCTAATTTCCGTCGAATTTGCTTGTAGCGTCGCGGCGATCCGGAGATAATCACGACTCGCGCCGAATTGGAGGTCGTGGATGTTGTTGAAGCGGACTTGCCGGATTGTCTTGCTGGCGATGGGACTGGCTCTGTTGCTGGCCCCGGCCACGGTTCGCGCCCAGGGCGCGTTCCTGGACGCCGCGTCGAAGGCTTCGGGGCCCGCCGCGGCGGGGACCGCGACCTCTCCCGCCTCCGAGCCGGCTACCTCGCATATTCAGTTGACCGCCAGGTTCCACGCCGGCGTCGTCGAACTGAATTGGGAGTGCGACTTGTCCGGCGTCGCCGGGTTTCGCCTCGAACGCTCCGATCACGGGTCCGAGAATTGGCGGGAGCTGAGAACCCTCGACGCCAAGGAGGCCGGCTTCCAGGACACCAATGTTAAATCAGCCGGAGCTTTCGACTACCGCCTGTCCGCCGTGGACGCCGGCGGAACCGTGCTGGAGTCCGCCGTCGTCACCCCCATTCAGAAGACCCTCCTCAACGCGTTCAAAGGCGATGTCGTCACTTTGCAGGACATGCTGGACTTCCAGTTCTGGCAGCAGTCGGTCAACGCCGTTGTCCTCAGCACGCTGGCGTTCATTCCAAAACTGCTGGCGGCGCTGATCCTCTTCGGGATCTTCTGGCTCATCTATCGCATGGTCCGCCGGATTGTCATCGGCTCGATGTCGCGGGCCCATGTCGATTCGAGCATCCGAGACATGCTTGGGTCGCTGATCAAATGGTCGGTCATGGGGTTTGGGCTGGTGATCGCCTGCAACCAGATCGGCGTGGAGATCGCCGCCCTTCTGACCGGCGTGTCGATCATCGGCCTGGCGATCGGTTTCGCGGCCCAGGAAACGCTGGCGAATTTCATCGCCGGCGTCGTGATCTTCTGGGACAAACCCTTCAAGGTCGGGGACTGGATCATCATCGACTCGATCTTCGGCCAGGTGCTGCGCGTCAGCTTTCGCTCCACTCGGATTCTGGATCTCAACGGCGAGACGCTGGTGCTTCCCAACACTTATATGCTGGCCAATCGCGTCGCGAATCACAGCACGCACCCGATGATCCGCATCGAAATACCGATCGGGATCGCCTACAAGGAATCGATCGACAAGGCGCGGGCGGCGCTGCTGGCGACGGTGGAGGGCGATGATCGAATCAGCAAGGACCCGCCCCCCAGCGTGGTGGTGGCCGAATGCGCCGACAGCAGCGTTAACCTGCTGCTGCGAATCTGGACGCGGGAAGAAGCCATCGAAAAAACCGTCTTTTACGACTATCTGGAGAAGGCGAAGAAGGCCCTCGATGCCGCCCACATCGAGATTCCATTCCCGCACATGCAGTTGTTCCTGGAGAGCACGCCCGCGGTGGGCACGCTGGCGGGCGAGTCTCTGCCGTCCCTTCGCTAAAGAGCGTTTTGCCTGCCCAGACTACGCTCCGGAACTCTTGGCGAGGGGCGCGTTCGCGGGCGCAATCCGATAATTCGATCTTTTGTGCTTGAGACGCCCCTGCCATTGGGGTTAAAATCATTAAGTTATACGCTCACCGAACCCGATTGATGGGTCGGCAGTACCATAAGTAACGGCTGGATGGCACCGGCTTAAACCCGCCTGATCGCCCCGCAGTCGCCTACGAAGGATTCTCCCGATGGCCAAGCAGCAAAAGAAGTTAGGTGAAATCCTCATCGAATGGGGAATCATTTCCACGCGGGAAGTCGCCAAGGCGATCGAGCACGCCAAGGCCAAGAACCTCCGCATTGGAGAGGCCCTGGTCGATTTGAAATTGTGCAGCGAGACCAACGTCTACAAGGCGCTGGCCCAGCAGCACAACATGGAATACATCGATCTGGACAAGAGTTCCGTCCCCCCAAACGCCGTGAATCTGATCCCCGACGACCTGATGCACAAGTTTCTCGTCCTCCCGCTGGGAATGGAGAGCGGCAAGTTGAGGGTGGCGATCCACGACCCGCTGGATTTTGAGATGCTGGAAGTCCTGCGTTTCCGGCTCAACAAGGACCTGCGAACCGTGCTGGCGCCCAAGGGGCGGATCAAGACCGTTCTGGACGAGCTGTTCAATACCAGCGCCACCAACACCATCGACAAGACGATGGACCGCACGATCGACCGGCTGCGCGATTCGCTGGACAAATCGCTGGACCGCTCGATGGACAAATCCGTGGACCGCTCGATCGACAAATCGGTGGACCTCGCCGGAATGGGCGAGGATGCCAGCGCCGATCCCACGCAGGCGCCGATCATCAAGCTGGTGCAGGCGATGATCAGCGAGGCGGTGCGCAACCGCGCCAGCGACATTCACATCGAGCCGATGAAGGACCGCGTGCGCGTTCGCTACCGCATCGACGGCGAATGCGTGGAGCGCGACAGGATTCCCCTGCGAATGAAAAACCCCCTGATCAGCCGCCTCAAGATCATGGCCGGGATCGACATCGCCGAGAAGCGTCTGCCCCAGGACGGGCGCATCAAGCTGATGGTGGACAAGGCGAACGTGGACTTCCGCGTCAGCACGTTGCCGGCGTATCACGGCGAGTCCGTGGTGCTGCGTATTCTGCGGCCGGAAAGCGTGCGCATCGGCATTCAGAGCCTTGGATTCGAGGAGGACGATTACAAGGTCTTCCAGAAGATCATCAAGCGCCCGAACGGGATTTTTCTGGTGACCGGACCGACCGGCTCGGGCAAGACGACCACGCTGTACGCCGCCCTCAACGAATTGAACCGACCCGACAAAAAGATCATCACCGCTGAAGACCCGGTGGAATATAATTTCACCGGCATCAATCAGTGCCAGGTGCGCGAGGCGATCGGCTTGTCGTTCTCCAAGATTCTGCGGGCGATGCTACGCCAGGCGCCCAACATCATTCTGGTGGGTGAAATTCGCGATAAGGAAGTGGCGGAAGTGGCGATTCAGGCGGCGTTGACGGGCCACCTGGTCTTCAGCACGCTTCACACCAACGACGCTCCCGGCGCCATCACCCGCCTGATCGACATGGGCGTCAAGCCGTTCCTGGTCGCCAGTTCCATTCAGGCGGTCATGGGCCAGCGGTTGATCCGGGCCCTGTGTCCCAAGTGCAAGCAGGCCGACAAGGAGCCGGACCCCATGTGGCTGAAGCTCGCCGGCATCAAGCCGGACGACTGCAAGGACAAGATCATTTACAAACCGCGCGGATGTGATTATTGCTCGGGCCAGGGCTTCCGCGGCCGCATCGGCATTTTCGAGCTGATGCACATGAATTCCGAAATCCGTTCCCTGGCGTTCGAGCGGGCGCCCACCAACAAGATCCGCAAGGCCGCCCTCGCCGGTGGAATGAAATCCCTGCTGGCCGACGGCCGGCTCAAGGTCCTCAGCGGCATCACGACCGCCGAGGAGGTCGTCAAGGTCGCCCAGATGGAAGGAATCGTTCAGGTGTAGTTTTTTATGGCATCAACACTTCAGATCGATCGGTTGCTGGAAACCTGCGTTCGACGCGGGGCTTCGGACCTTCACCTGGCGGTTGGCAGACCGCCGACGCTGCGCCTGCACGGACACCTGCGCGAATTGCAGACCAAGGTGCTGGATGCGGAGGACACGATGGCGTTGCTGAAGAGCATCACGCCCGAGCGCATCCAACAGGAATTCGAGGAAACGGGCAGCGGCGACTTCGGCTTCGCCTTTGGCGGCGAGTCGCGATTCCGCGTCGCCGTCTTCAAGCAGAAGGGGTGCGCCAGCATCGTTCTGAGGCGAATCCCCAACAAGCTGATGACTTTCGAGCAGATCGGCCTTCCGAAAATGGCCGAGCAGATTTGCCGCCGCCCGCGCGGGATTTTTCTCGTGACCGGCCCGACGGGTTCGGGCAAGACGACGACCCTGGCGTGCATGATCAACTACATCAACGAGAATTTCGATCGGCACATCATCACCATGGAAGACCCGATCGAATATTACCACAACCACAAGAAGTCGATCGTCGTGCAGCGTGAGATCGGCGTGGACGTGCCGAGCTTTTCCGAGGCCCTTCGCAGGGCCTTGCGTCAGGACCCCAACGTCATGATGGTCGGCGAGATGCGCGACCTGGCCACCATCGGCTCGGCGATCACCGCCGCCGAAACCGGCCACCTGGTCTTCGGCACGCTCCACACCAGCGGCGCCGCCAGCACCATCAACCGAATCATCGATGCCTTCCCCACCGACCAGCAGGAACAGGTGCGCGTGCAGTTGGCGAACAACCTGATCGCGGTTCTGTCGCAGGCGATCTGTCCTCGCGTGGACGTCGAAGGCATGGTCGCCGCTTATGAGTTCATGTACGTCACCCCCAGCGTTCAGAACCTCATCCGCGAGAACAAGGTTTTCCGAATCGACTCGGAAATCCAGACCGGCAAGCGATATGGCATGCAATTGCTGGACGACACGCTGTGGGCTTTGTACCAGGCTGGAAAGATCAGCGCTGAAGAGGCCATCGACAAGAGCAAGGTGCCGGGCCAGATGATCGATAAATTCACCAAGGCGGGGATCGACACCGGCAAGAGCGCCGAGGAAATCGCCCTGGCCGAAGGAGCGTCCACCGGAGCCAACTCGGCGGCCGGCAAGCCGAAAGTCCCCGGCGCGCCGGCGCGCCCGGCGCACCCGGCGCCAGCCCGGAAGCCGATCGCAACGCGAAAATGGAAGCCGCCCGCGCCGGATGCAGGCGCTGGCGGCGAAAAAGTAGCAACCCCCAAGTCCCATGGATCGCATTCATGGGCAACCGAGGATTGAGAGATGTCACAAGCACCGTCCGAATCGAAAACTCCGCCCGGCAACCCGACGCGGCCCGCCGCATCATCGCCGCATGCGCGGCCGACGGCGGTTCCCGTCACCGCCGTCCCGGTGACGCGAATTCCAGCGCCCGGCTCGGCGCATCCCCGGCCGGGGTCCGTGCCTCTGAGCCCAATCAGGCCCGTGCCTGTTACACCGACGCCCGGCATACCGCTCAAATCCGCCGGACCCTCCGGCGCCAACGGCAATGGAACGCCGCCCGCCGGTCCGCCCAACAATCCACCCGGAGGAGGAGGCGCCGACGGCTCCGGCGAATGTGCCTCCGAGTGACAAGCAGCCTCCAGGCGGAACTCCGCCTTCGCCGACGCCCGCGCAGCCCGCCGGAATACCTCCGATCTCCGAACTCAAGGGCAGGCCGCTGGGTCGCGTCTTGCAGAAGATGGGCAAGGTCACTCGCGAGCAATACAGCAAAGCCCTGGCTTTCCAAAAGGAAAAGGGCGCCCTCCTGGGCCGAATTCTCATCGACATGGGCGCGATCAAGGAACAGGATCTCACCATCGCCCTGGCTGCCCAGCAGGGGTTCGAGGTGGTCAACCTGGAAGGCATCAATATTGACGCCGCGACGATTGCCGCCGTTCCCGCCCAGCTCGCGACCACCAGCAAGGTGTTGCCGCTGACGTTTGATCCGGTCACCAAGTCGCTGACCGTGGCGATGGCCTCGCACGAGAATTTCCGCGCGCTGGACGACCTGCGGTCGCTGATGCAGTATCAGGTGACGGCCAAGATCGCCTCCGATCCCGAGCAGCTTGAGCGGCTGATCGTCAAATACTACCAGGCGGCGACGGAGGGCATCGGCGAAATCCTCGGCGAATTGCAGAACGACGATTCGCTGAAGGACCTGAAAAACCGGGGTGAATCGATCGACATCGACAGCCTCGAGGAAGCGGCGAATTCCAACCCCGTCCGCAAGCTCATCAACCTGGTCCTGCTGCAGGCGATCAAGGACAAGGCATCGGACATTCACTTTGAGCCGTTCGAGGGCGAATTCAAGATGCGATACCGCATCGACGGCGTGCTGTACGAGATGATGCCGCCGCCGGCCCACATCGCCCCGGCGATCAGCAGCCGCATCAAGGTCATGGCCAACCTCGACATCGCGGAGCGGCGGCTTCCGCAGGACGGCCGCATCGAGCTGAGCGTGAACAACCAGCCGATCGATCTGCGCGTCAGCGTGCTGCCGACGATGTTCGGCGAGAGCGTCGTGATGCGCGTGCTGGACCGCGCCAACGTGAGCCTCGATCTGGACAAGCTCGGCATGCGCGATGACGACCTGACCACGTCGCGCCAGCTCATTCACAAACCCAACGGGATCGTGATCGTCACCGGTCCGACCGGTTCGGGCAAGACGACCACGCTCTATTCCGCGCTTCGCGAACTGAACGACACCAGCAGCAAGCTGATCACCGCCGAAGACCCCGTCGAATACGACATCGACGGCGTCATTCAGTGCCAGATCAAGCCGGACATTGAACTGACGTTCGGCCGCATCCTGCGGGCGATGCTGCGTCAGGATCCCGACATCATCCTGGTGGGCGAAATTCGCGATAAGGAAACGGCCGAAATCGCGGTGCAGGCGGCGCTGACCGGCCACCTGGTCTTCAGCACCCTGCACACCAACGATGCGCCCAGCGCCGTCGCCCGTCTCCTGGACTTGGGGCTGGAACCGTTCCTGGTCACCGCCACCATCGAAGGGATCATCGCCCAGCGGCTGGTGCGGAAAACCTGCCTCAACTGCAAGACCGAGTACACGCCCTCCCTCGAGCAATTGATGGAACTGGAACTGCGCCCCGAGGACGTTGTCGGCAAAAAATTCTATTACGGCAAGGGATGCAACGTTTGCAACAACACGGGATACAGAGGCCGCTTCGGCATCTACGAGATCATGCTCCTCGATGACGACGTGCGCGACATGATCATCCAGCACGCCAGCACGCAGGTCCTCCGGCTCGAAGCCAAAAGACGCGGCATTGCGCACGCTGCGCAGCGCCGGTCTGTTGGCCATCTACGACGGCATCACCAGCATCGAGGAAGTCGTCCGCGAAACGATTGTCGAAGAGCAATAATTTCGGCGGTGTTGTTCGGGTATTCTCGCAGCACTAAACGCAACCCCAAGCCCACGGAAGGCTTTCCGTGGGCTTTTTGAGGAATTGAACGCGCCGCCCGCCGAATCCCCCGACTTTCTCTCATCCTTCGATCCTCCAGCGTCCGATAAAGACTCCTAGTGCCCGGGCGGTGTCGCGCGGGAACCAAAGCCAAGGAGAATACTATGTTCAAGTCCACGCTGGTTAAGTGGGCCGTCGCCGCTCTATTGGCGGTTCCGGCAGTTCCCGTGCTGGCCCAGAGAGCCCATCACAAGCCGCTGGTGACCCGCTCGCATCGAACGATGACCGTATCGGGCAAGCGCCATCATCGCAGCCTGAAGTCCACGCATCGTCGTTCGACGCTATTGCGCGCCAAAGGCCTCAAGAGCCACCGTTACCTGACCCATCGCGCGATCCACAAGCGCGCGCTAAGCTCAAATTCTCACTTCAGAGTGCACTTCACCAAGATGCCGCCGACCATTGACGGCATCCGAAGCTGATTTGCCGAGAAACCCCGACGAACGCCGGGCGGCACAGGATGTGCCGCCCTTTTTTTGTTTGCCCCGGTTTCACCCCTGCGGCGGCGGCAGTGCGGCGATGAACTCCGCCAGTTGTCCGCCCGTCGGACTCTGCGCCGTGCGAACGTAATATCCGCTGGCGCCGACGCCGGCGCACAGGCTCTCTTCCAGGCTCAGCCCCAGGATGCGGCCGAGGCAAAACCCCGCGTTGAAATGATCGCCCGCCCCGGTGCTGATCTTGGGCTGCTGGACGAACGGCCCGGCGAACGTCGCCGATTGATCCGCCGTCGCCGCCGCCGCGCTTTTCCGCGGATGAATCACCACGCATGAAATCCCCAGCTTCCGGCGGATTGCTTGGGCGGTTTGCTCGATGACCGGCTCGGAATCGGCCGGCACGGCGATGTCCAGCGCCCGGGCGATCTGGTCCGATTCCTTCAGGTTCAATCCCAGCACCACGCCGATGCTCGCCTGGAACCGCGACAGGATCTTCAGCGCTTCGGAAATGTCCTCGGCGGTGCGCTTTTCCGGATCGGCCAGGTCGATGAACAGCGTCCGCTCCCGTGGCGGGCAATGCGGCAGGATTTCGCTTTCCAGCTTGCTCCAGATCTCCGACATGTGGCTCAGCATCGTCCAGTTCAACATGCCGATGAGCCTTGCCCCGCCAACCAGTTCCGTGAACCGCTCCTTGCCGACGCGCTGCAATAGGTTCTCCCAGTTGACGTTGCTCAGGCTCTGGTGCTTGCCGAGCATGAGCTTTCCATCCTCGAATTCCAGGGCGTCGGTATGGCCCGGCTCGGCGATGCTGATGACCTTGGCGCGCTCGGCCAACTCCGCGAAAACCGGATGGAGCGTCGGATAGCCCAGGTTCCCGATGTACGTCACCGCCAGCCCCGCCGCCGCCAGCGCATTGGCCATGATCGGCCCGTTGCCCCCCAACTTGGTTTGTTTGACCAGCAATTCGTAATTGCTCGATTGACCGGCGGCCGCCAGAATCTTCTCGCCCAGGACCGTGATGGTCTTCATCGCCTCGCAGCGGTCCTTGTCGAACCGCTTGGCCACAACCGCGATGATCTCATCGACGAATCCGTCCAATCCGATCACCGCCCGCACCGAGCCAAGCGTCGGAAGCGCTGCCGACAGCTTCCGGGCGGCGGACTGGCAAATCTCTTGGCGGGTGAGAGACATGGTCTTGCGCTTATCTGGGAGTTGGTTCCGGCCCGACGGGCAACGGGGGCATCAAGGTGTAGCTCGGCGGTGGCGACAGTGATTTGAATGTCTGCTCTTTCCACACCGGCTCGACGAACACGCCCGCGGGAACATAAAAAGTGTTTCCGGCGAACAGCACCGGGTCGGTGAATGTGTTGGCTATGCACGGCAAAGCGACGGATTGCAGCGGCGCAAAATCCGGCCAGGTCACGACGCTGTCGTTCACGTAATACGCCGGCGACGGCGACCACCGCCGCTCTCGCATCGCCGGATCGGTTTTGATCCGCGTCGCGTTCAGCGGCTCCGGAGCGGGCGTGTGCTGCTGAAACTGGCATCCGCCTAGCAGCAGCCCGCCGGCCCATCCCGCCGCCAAAAACCCGCGCACTCGTTTAGGGATTAAGCACATGATCCATGTCTTTCTTGAATCCATCGCGATCGAAATCCGTCAGCCCGCCGCCGGAGATATCCTGGTTGTCCTGCGACGGCGAATAGTTCATCGGGTCCGACATCGCCCGGGTCGTCGGATCGTCCTGCGAGGGCGTCGAATCCGACGAGCATCCCGCCGCAACCAGCGCCGCCGCCCCGGACGCTATCAGCAATGTCACAAGCCTTTTCATCGGCCAATCTCCCGTGCCACCGCCATCATTCTACCGCCCTTCGGCCGCATACTCGACTGTATAATTCGGCGATTCCTTGGTGATGGTGATGTCGTGCGGATGGCTCTCGGCCATGCTCGCGGAGGAAACGCGGCAAAACCGCGCCTCCTTTCTCAGCAGGTCGATGTCTCGGGTTCCGCAATATCCCATACCGGCCCTCAATCCGCCGACCATCTGATACACAAAATCGCCGAGCATTCCGCGATACGGCACGCGCCCTTCGACGCCTTCGGGGACGAGCTTGCTGGATTCCTTCACGCCCGCCTGCCCGTAGCGGTCCTTCGATCCGCCGATCATCGCCCCCATGCTACCCATCCCGCGGTACGATTTGTAGCGCCGGCCCTGATGAATGAATAGCTCGCCCGGCGATTCATCCAGCCCGGCGAAAAGGCTTCCCATCATGACGCTGCTCGCCCCGGCGGCAATCGCCTTGGTGATGTCGCCGCTGTGGCGAATCCCCCCGTCGGCAATCACCGGCACGCCCGCCACATCCGCGATCGACGAGGCGTTCATGATCGCCGTGATCTGCGGCACGCCCACGCCGCTGATAATCCGCGTCGTGCAGATCGCCCCCGGTCCGATCCCCACCTTCACCCCGTCGGCCCCGGCGTCAATCAAATCCTTTGCCCCTTCGGCCGTCGCGACGTTGCCGGCTATCACCTGGATGTCCCATTTCTTCTTGATCTGCTTGACGGTATCGATCACGTTTTGGCTGTGGCCGTGCGCCGTATCCACCACGACAACGTCCACATCGACGCGGATGAGGGCTTCGACCCGCTCGAAATCGTTCACGCCCGTCGCCGCCCCCACGCGCAGCCGGCCCCGGCGATCCTTGCACGAATTCGGAAACTGGTGCATCTTGTCGATGTCCCGCATGGTGATCAGGCCCATGAGCCGCCCTTCCTTATCCACCAGCAGAAGTTTTTCGACTTTGGACTTGTATAGAATCCGCTCGGCCTCATCGAGCGTGGTGTGATCCGGCGCGGTGATCAATTTTTCGCGCGTCATCACCTCCCCTATTCTTCGCGAGTCGTCTTCCTGAAATTTCAGATCGCGCCGCGTCATGATGCCGACGAGCTTCGGCGGCTTGGAGATTCCATCGCCGGCGTGTCGGCGACGAGGCGACTCGCCCGCTTCCGGGCCGCCTTCGACGATCGGGATTCCGCTGACGTTGTATTCCCGCATGATATTGCGGGCCATGGCGATCGTAGCCGTCGGCGGCAACGTGATCGGATCGACGATCACGCCGTTCTCGCTGCGTTTGACCTTCTCCACCTCGCGAGCCTGGTTCTGCACGGAAAGGTTTTTATGAATGATCCCGATCCCCCCTTCCTGCACAGGGCAATAGCCAGGGCCGCCTCGGTAACGGTATCCATGGGCGCGGAGATCAGCGGGATGTTCAATTCGATCTTGCGCGTCAGGCGGGTGTGGGTATCGGCGTCGGCAGGGATGAACGAGCTTTTAGCCGGGATCAGCAGGACATCATCGAACGTGATCGCATCGTGAACGATTTTGGGCTGTTCCATGTGGTACTGATATGGCGAGGGCGGCGGCGTGTCAAGATATTTCATCATTTGCCAGGAATGGGGGTGAGGCGC
>CAWAPL010000012.1:0-168427 GCA_963783845.1 uncultured Phycisphaerales bacterium | reverse complement strand
ACGATGGCGTTGAAGGTGGGGCTGGGGCGCATGGCCGGGCGGTCTTGGCCTCGTCCGGGTGGTAGTAGCCGCCCATGTCCACGGGCTTGCCCTGGGCGCCGATCAGCTCGGCGTTGATCTTGGCCTCGTTCTCGGCCAGCTGCTGCGGCCACCTTGGCGAACCGGGCCTGCAGCTCCTTGTCCTTGGTCTGGGCGGCCAGGGCCTCGGCCCAGTACAGGGCCAGGTAGAAGTGGCTGCCGCGGTTGTCGATCTGGCCGACCTTGCGGGCGGGGGACTTGTTGTTGTCCAGGAACTTGGCGTTGGCCTGGTCCAGGGTCTCGGCCAGCACCTGGCGCCTGCGCGTTCTTGAAGGTGTCGGCCAGGTGCTCCAGCGAGACCGCCAGGGCCAGGAACTCGCCCAGGGAATCCCAGCGCAGGTAGCCCTCCTTCTGGAACTGCTGCACGTGCTTGGGGGCCGAGCCGCCGGCGCCGGTCTCGAACAGGCCGCCGCCGGCCAGCAGCGGCACGATGGAGAGCATCTTGGCGCTGGTGCCCAGCTCGAGGATCGGGAACAGGTCGGTGAGGTAGTCGCGCAGCACGTTGCCGGTGACGGAGATGGTGTCCTGGCCCGCGCCGATGCGCTCGAGGCGAGAACTTCATGGCGTCCACCGGGCGCAGGATGCGGATGTCCAGGCCCTTGGTGTCGTGGTCCTTCAGGTAGCGTCTCCACCTTGGCGATGATCTGCGCGTCGTGGGCGCGGTTCTTGTCCAGCCAGAACATGGCCGGGGCGCCGGTGGCGCGGGCGCGGGTCACCGCCAGCTTCACCCAGTCCCGGATCGGCAGCGTCCTTGGTCTGGCAGCCGCGGCAGATGTCGCCGGCCTCCACCTGCTGCTCGCAGCAGCGTCCTTGCCGGAGGCGTCGACCACCCGGATGGTGCCGTCGGCGGGGGCCATGAAGGTCTTGTCGTGGGAGCCGTACTCCTCGGCCTTCTGGGCCATGAGGCCGACGTTGGGGACGCTGCCCATGGTGGCCGGGTCGAACTCGCCGTGCTGCTGGCAGTCCTCGATCACCGCCTGGTAGATCGTCGGCGTAGCAGCGGTCCGGGATCATGGCACTTGGTGTCCTGCAGCTTGCCGTCCGGCGCCCCACATCTTGCCGGAGTCGCGGATCACCACCGGCATGGAGGCGTCGATGATGATGTCGTTGGGCACGTGCAGGTTGGTGATGCCCTTGTCGGAGTCCACCATCGCCAGGGCCGGGCGCGTCGCGTAGACGGCCTGGATGTCGGCCTCGATCTCCGCCTTCTTGTCGGCCGGCAGCGCTCTCGAGCTTGGCGTAGAGGTCGCCCAGGCCGTTGTCCGGGTTGACGCCCAGCTCCTTGAAGGCGGCGGCATGCTTGGCGAACACGTCCTTGAAGAACACGCGTGACGGCGTGGCCGAACATGACCGGGTCGGAGATCTTCATCATGGTGGCCTTGAGGTGCACGGAGAACAGCACGCCCTCGCGCTTGGCGTCCTCGATCTGCTCGGCGATGAACTTCGCGCAGCGGCCTCGACGCTCATGAACGAGCCGTCGAGGACCTCGCCCGCCTGCAGGGCGAGCTTCTCCTTGAGCACCTTCACCGTGCCGTCGGTGTCCACGAACTCGATGCGCACCGTGGCGGCCTGCTCGACGGTGACGGACTTCTCGCTGCCGTAGAAGTCGCCGCTGCTCATGTGCGCCACGTGGGTCTTGCGAGTCGGGCGTCCAGGCGCCCATCTTGTGCGGGTGCTTCTGGCGTACTGCTTCACCGACGGCGGCGCGCGCCGGTCGGAGTTGCCCTCGCGCAGCACGGGGTTCACGGCGCTGCCCAGGACCTTGGCGTAGCGGGCCTGGATCGCCTTCTCGGCCTCGTCCTTGGGCTCCTCGGGGTAGTCCGGGACCGTCGTAGCCCTGCGCCTGCAGCTCCTTGATCGGCGGCCTTCAGCTGCGGGATCGAGGCGCTGATGTTGGGCAGCTTGATGATGTTGGCCTCGGGCGTCTGGGTCAGTTCGCCCAGGTAGGCCAGGTCGTCGGGAATCCGCTGCGGCTCGGTCGAGATCGTCCGGGAAATTGGCGAGGATGCGGCCGGCCAGCGAGATGTCGCGGGTCTCCACCACCACGCCCGTGCCCTTGGTGAAGGCCTCACGATGGGCAGGAGGGAATAGGTGGCCAGCGCCGGGGCTTCGTCGATCCCGGTCCAGATGATCTTGGCGGTTTCCTGGGGCATGAAATTCTCCTGGGTTGCCCTCCAGGGTGCCATGGCCGTGGGCCGAGCGGAACCGGTCGCTCACTGCAAACCCATGATGGGCGAGATGGGCCCGGGTAGGAGGCGGCCGGTTGCCGGTCAACCGGACAGGGCGAATTCCCCCACTGAAGTCTCCCGGGCGTACTCCAGCCCCGAGGCCCGGGCGAACATCTGGGTGTCCCCGGCCCCGATGGCGCAGGGCGCCAGCCCAAGGGCTGTGGCCACCAGGTACATCTGCTGGAACAGCACGCCGGTGTTCTTGAGGATCAGGGCGTAGGCGATGGTCTGGTACCTCCAGGACACCCGCCGGATCCGGGCGGCCAGGGTGAACAGGATGTCCGGGCCGGCCACCGCGCCCATGGCGGCCTGGGCCTGGCCGCAGCAATCGGGCGGAGGCGGCGTCCGGCCCCGGCCAGGGCTCCAGGGCATGGCCGCCGGCCGCGTAGTGGTAGAGGCCCGGGATCCAGCCCGGCGCACCGGGCTACGCTCAGGTACAGTTCGATCTCGTGCAGGGCCTCCGCCCCCGGGGCAGGGGGGAACACGGCCTCGTAGGGCCGCCCGGCGACCGGGTCCGGGCGGCGGTCACCGCCGCGCACCCGGGCCACGTAGTGCAGGAAGGCGCCCAACTGGGCCAGGGTGATGGGCTCCGCCCTGGGCGCGCGGATGGAGCGGCGGGCCTCCAGGACCTGGAAGAACCGCCGGCTCCCGGGGCGGCGGCCCGGGTTCCGGCAGCGGGATGCCCGGCCCGGGAAGGGCCGGCTTCAGGGCCGGGAGCGGGTCCAGGTCGCCCAGGAAGCGGCAGGTGCCCCCCACCGGACTCGTCGTGCCGGCCCGGGCGGCTGCGGCTGTGGAACAGCAGGTCGTGGAATTCCCATGGCCGCAGGTCCGGGTCCCGGTCCTCGGGCACCTGGCCGCCGGCCCCGCATGGGACGACGGCGCCGGCGGCGGCCAGCAGGTCCAGGCCGGCCCGGGCCAGGGCCGGGGCGAGGCCGGCGGCGGCCGCAAAGCTGTCCGGCGTCTGGGGCCGGCCGAGGCGGCCCACCCATTCCAGCGCCTCCGGCTCGAGCAGGACCACCCGGCCGAACCCCAGGGGGTTCTCCAGGACCAGGGCCCCGTCCTCGCGCCGGCGCATCCAGGCGAAGCGCGACAGCCGCCAGGGCCCGTCGCCCGCCGGCCTCCTGGAACCGGAACTCCCGGGCCAGGGGTTCCAGGGTGGCCAGCACCGTCCATCGCGGGCGAGGGAGTAGCAGACCCAGCCTTCCTTTTCCACTTGCGCCAGGAGGCAGCGCCGCTCCAGGGCCTCCCGGGTGCCCGATCCGCACAGCTCCTCCTCGGTGCGGCCGCCCCGGGCCAGGGCCCGCAGGAACGCCACCCAGGAAGCCGCCGGCCCTGGGCAGCCGCAGCCGGCGGTGGCCGGGCTCCTCCAGGCCGGCGGGCTGGCCCGGCTTGCCACCAGGAGCCGGACCGTGGGCTTCAGGGCGAGGGTGAGGGCGTCACGGCCGGCCGTCAGATGAAGACCGGGGTGGGTTGAGCTCCTCCTCCGCCAGCGGCCGCTCCAGCCAGCCCATGGCCACCGGGACATCGTAGAGCCGGCCCGGGGCGAAGCGGGCCCAGAAATGGCGCAGGCCGGGCACGATCACTTTGGCCACGGGCATGCCGGCATCGGCCCGGGTCAGGTCCAGGACCAGCATCTCCATGCCCTTGGCCTCCACCAGCGCCCTGGCAGAACCGGATGTCCGTCCAGGAGGTCGCCGCTGGCGGCGTTGGTGAAATCCTCCAGCCGCCGGGCCGGGACCGCGGGGTCCGGGGCCAGGTAGGGCTGGTTGTCCAGGGTCGCCGTGCGCAGCCAGCGCAGGGTCTCCTCGTCGCCCAGGGGCGACTGGCTCCTGGGGCCGATGCCCGAGATGAACTGGTTCAGCTCCGCGAAGGCCCGCACCAGGGCGACGGACGGGATCCAGGCTGCAGCCCAGGCCGAACAGGACCTGGCCCCGGGTCTGCCGGGCGGCAGGACAGGGCGGCGAAGGCGGGGATGCCCAGGTCGTGGGTGAGATCCAGCGCCCACAGGTCCCGGTCCAGGGCGCGTAGTGGGCGGCCAGGTCCGCGAGGTAGGGCAGGCCGAAGCTGTCCAGATCCACCCCGGGCCGGCGCAGGCGGTTGTACCACCAGATGGCGGTGGCGTCCCGCTCCACCAGTTCCAGGAAGCCCTGGAGCACCGCCTCCTCCAGGTTGTTGCCGGCGGCGTTGCCGTTGGAGCAGGCCCGGCAGCACCGGGGCGGGGTCCGGGGCGGCGGCGGGGCCGGGGAAGTAGAGCAGCTGGGTGGGCAGCAGCCTCTCCCGCTCCTCGGTGAGGGACCACACCGGGGACCACGGGATCGGCAGGTCCGGATCCAGGGGCTCGGGCACGGAATTGAACCGCGAGCCCGCGCGCGTTCCAGGCGTCCCGCTCCCGGTACTGCCGTTCGCTGTATCCCATCACCGCGTTGGGGTGGATGGCGCTGGCCGGCCAGTTCCCGGCAGCTGCCCAGGATCCGGAATTCCGAGCCGGTGAATTCGGTGGAATACCGCTCCAGGCTCTCGGCCAGGGCGCTGGCCCGGGCCTGGACCAGGGTGGGCCCCTTGCCGGCGCTCCGGTGCCGCAGGCTGGTCTTGAATCCCTCCAGGCTGTCCACCGGGATGGCGCCGTTGGCCCCGCCCACGCACACCTGGAACACCCCGCCGGTGCCGGGCGGCGGTTCCACCATGGACACGATCCCGACGATGGGGCTCACCAGGTGGCCATACTTTTCCAGGGTCGCCTCGGGCGGCGTGGCCCGGTGGCCGCTGCCTTCGGAGGGGACGGCCCGGCGGCTGCTCCAGGCGCACCGGCCCGGGCCGCGGCCGGGGCGGGTCGCCGCAGACGGGGCAGGCGGGATAGCGGACCAGCGCATGGCTCTTGGACGCCCAGGTGCGGGTGTCCATGCTCAGCAGCCGGTCCTCCAGGTTGTGGGCCGCCCCGGCCAGGAACTTGGCGATCTCCACCGCGGCCAGCCGGCAGGCCGCCCCCACGGCGGCCGGCAGGGCCGCCACGGCCGTGGGCAGGGGCTCCGGCCAGCCGTTCCGGCTGCGCAGGAATTCCTGGACCTGCTGGTTCCGCCGCAGGCGGTGCTGGAGGCAGCCGAAGCAGGCGCGACGCGGCGGCGGCCGCGCGGGCCGGGAACAGGGGGCCGATCCAGAACTCCCGGCCGAGGGGCCGGAACACCATCCAGGGCAGGCTCGCCTCCCGGGCCGCGGTGGCCCAGCCCAGCAGATCCCCGCGCAGGTAGTCGTCGGTGACCGCCACCTCCAGGCCGGGGCTCCCCGGCGGCCCAGGGTCCAGGCCCGCCTCCTCCAGGCTCCGGATCAGGGGGCGCGGATCGACGGAACCCGCGCTGCGGATCCGCACCCGCCCGGAACGCAGGGCCGCCCAGGCGGAGCCCGGGTCCAGCCCCAGGCTCGCCCAGAAGGCCTCGTCCGGCCCGTCCAGCCCCGGCGCCTGGTCCGCGAGGTGGCCCTTCTTTTCCAGGAACTCCAGGGCGTAGTAGACCTCCGCCGGCCTCGCCGGGGCCAGCGCGGCCGCGATCTCCTCCGGCGTCCGGGTGCCGTCCAGGAGCGGGTAGCACCTGTTCGAAGAGGGCTCCCTTGGAGGGTCCAGGATCCCTCCTCGGATACCAGGATCACCCCCTCCCCGGGAACGGCGCCTGCTTTGAGATGCGCCTTGAGCGCGGGATGTCGGAGCATGCGGGACCTCAGAACTGCGATAAAAACTTAAAAGTCAATAGCACCTACAGCCACGGCCACCGCAAGCGCGCACCCCCGCAGCCGCAGCCACCGCCGCAGCCACCGCCGCAGCGGTCCGCTCCGTCGGCCTGGTCCAGGGACTCCCCGACCAGGGCCATCTCCGGCGCTTTCGGCAGCACCAGGTTGATGACGTTATCCGTGTTTTCCACTACGTTCAAGGTCACCCCCGCTGGGATCTCGAACCCTGGGCGCGCAGGGCGGCCCGGGGATCGGCCAGGAGGGCGGACTTGAAATCTTCGTCGGCCCAGGCCTTGGCGATGAGCCGATCCGGGCTGTCAAGTATAGCCATACCGTTCATAACTCCTCCTTTGGGATAGAAGAACCTTGAGCCTCCGTATGGGGGGGAATTCTGGAGCAAGGCTGATGTCCCCTACTGAATTTAGAAAAATGCTGATTAAAGTCAATCCCCTTTAATTTTATAAAAAATTCGATTATTTTAATTAGTACCTGAAAATATTAGATATATCAATAAAATTGGAATCAAGATTCGACCGTCGGCTCGCTCGTGATCATGCATTTCAAAAGTTTTTGCCGATGTTGCCGATTTCGATTGTATGACGTATTAACATCATTTTTCGATTGTTCCAATTCTTACTTTTTTGATCATCAAGGGAGGCTTTCCCAAACCGATGGACTGCCGGTTCGGCGGGAGGGACCTGAACGTCTGCAGGCTCTATTCCCTGGCAAAGAAGAAAGGCGCCTCCAGGGATTCCGCTTCCAGCACCCCAACCAGCGTGTTCAGGGCATCGTGCAGGGTTTCCACCCGGCTGCGATCCATCCCCTCCAACCCCGCGAGGAGATGGCCCTGGGCCGGATGGGGCGCCGCGGCCAGGATCTCTTTCGCCTTGCCGGTGGGCACCAGGGAAATCCGCCGCCGGTCCTGGGAGTCCGGGCTGCGCTGGACCAGGCCCTTGGCCTCCAGGCGGTCCACGACTCCCACGACCGGTACTGGAGTCGAGCTTCATCCGCTCGGCCAGGTCCTTGAGTGAACTGGGGCCGCCGCGCCCCAGCTCCCACAGGGCCCACAACTGGGGGCCCGTGAGGTTGAAACGCTTCTCGACGCTCTGGGAGTAGTCCTCCAGAGCCTTCACGATCCGGCGAAGGTTCTGCATGCATTCCTGGATGAGCTGCGTCTGCGTGACCGGTTCCATGTCTGCTCCCATGATCGATCAACCCTGCTTCCGAATCGGCCCTGATGGGCACCCATCTCAGGATTCTGAACGCGAGTCCAAGGGTCCGGCTGACTTTTGCAGCCCCCCCATGCTGCCTGGACCAGGCACGAAGGCGCCCCACGCTCCAGTAGAAGTTAATAGCAAATGCTTTGTTTTGCAACTCAAACCATGAGCCTAGGCCTTCATAGGCTCGGGCTTCGGGTTTGCGATCGAACCTTCCTTGGGGCCGGTGACTTGCGGGCAGGCCGGGATTCAGAATCCGGCGTTATGGCGTTTCCGGGTGTTCGCCAGCGGCCTCGTCCGGTGCATGCGACCGATGGCGAGAGGCAGGGTCCCGGTCCTCCGTTTGGCCCGCGCATCCAGGAACTGATTCAGATCTTGGCTCATCTTCGAATTAAACCCTGACCGTTCTGAATTTGTGTTGCAAAGCAAAATTTAGGAACTATGATTCACACAAGAAAAGTTTCGTCACATGGCTACCCAGCAGCAGCTCTTGCAGTCAGTTCTCCATGCTCACCGCGGTCGAACGAATCGCCTTCCCCCGAAGGGGTCCCGTGCATGCCTAAGCGTTTGACGGAAGAAACCATCCTGTTCATCAGCATCATCAAGTGGGTGGTGCTGGCCACGGGGGTCGGGGCCCTGATCGGGGTCTCGGTGACCTACTTCCTCAAACTGCTCGCCTGGAGCATCGCCACCGGCCAGCGCCATCCGTACACCTTCCTGCTGCTGCCGCTGGCCCTGTTCCTGAGCGCCGCGATGGTGAAGTACCTGGCCCCGGACGCTGAGGGCCACGGCACCGAGAAGGTGATCGAGGCCATCCACAAACATGGGGCCCGGATCAAGCCCATGGTGGTGCCGGTCAAGCTGGCGGCGACGGTGGTCACCCTGGCCATCGGCGGCTCGGTGGGCAAGGAAGGCCCGTGCGCCCAGATCGGCGCCGGCATCGCCTCGATCCTGGCCGGACTGCTCAAGTTCGGCGAGCACGACCGGCGAAGCTGGTCATCTGCGGCATCAGCGCCGGCTTCGCCCTGGTGTTCGGCACCCCCATCGCCGGCTCCATCTTCGGGGTGGAGGTGCTGTTCGTGGGCGGCATCCTGTACGAAGTGCTGCTCCCCTCCTTCATCGCCGGCATCACCGCGTACCACATCTCCGCGGCCCTGGGGATCAGCTATTTCTACCACCCGGTCCGGGTGGTCCCGGTGTTCAGCGAAGTGTTCTTCATCAAGGTCATCGCGGCCGGAATCTTCTTCGGCCTGTGCTCCATTCTCCTGATCGAAGCCCTGCGGGCCAGCACCGTCCTGGCCAGACGGATCAAGATCTGGGAGCCCCTGAAGGGCCTGATCGGCGGCGCCGCCCTGATCGTCCTGACCCTGGTGTTCTCCGCCCGCTACCTGGGGCTGGGCCTGGACCACCGTGGAGGCCTGCCTGGCCGGCGCAGTCGGTGTCCTGGTTCGCCTTCCTGCTCAAGCCTCTGTTCACGGCGCTCACCCTCAACTTCGGCGGCAGCGGCGGCATCGTCACGCCCATCTTCTTCGTGGGCGCCACCGCGGGGTCCGCTGTTCGCCTCGTTGCTGGGCCTGGATCCCGCCACCTTCGCCGCCATGGGCATGGTGGGGGTCCTGGCCGGGGCCGCCAACACCCCCATCGCCGCCAGCCTGCTGGCCATGGAAATGTTCGGACCGGCCATCGCCCCGTACGCCACCGTGGCCTGCGTGATCAGCTTCCTGATGACCGGCCACCGCAGCGTCTACCCGTCCCAGGTGCTCTCGGTGCGCAAGTCCGAGTCCCTGCGGGTGGAACTGGGCCGGGATATCGAGGACATCGAGGCCAGCTTCATCCCCCGGACCAAGGGCCTGTCCACCCGGGTGCTGATGCTGTTCCGGACCTTGGCGCGGATGTTCAGGCAAAGGGGCATGTGAACGCCGGCGGCGGCTCCCGTCACCCCTCGGCGAAGAAGAACGGCGCTTCCAGATGCCCCGCCTCCAGGACCTGGACCAGGGTGGCGAGAGCGTTGCGCAGGTGCTCCACTTTATCCCGGTCCATGCGCTCCAGGCCGGCCAGGAGGTGCCCCTGGGCCGGGTGGGGGGCGGCGGCCAGGATGGCCTCGCCCTTGGTGCTCGGAGTGAGCGAGATGCGCCGGCCATCCTCGGGATCCGGTTGGCGCACCACCAGGCCCTTGGCCACCAGGCGGCTCACCACCCCGACCACGGTGCTGGAATCCAGTTTCATCTTTTCCGCCAGGTCCTTGAGCGCGCAGGGGTGGATCCGGCCCAGTTCCCATAGGGCCCAAAGCTGGGGCCCCGTGAGGTCGAACCGCTTCTCCACGCTCCGGGAGTAGTCCTCGAGGGCCTTGACGATCCGGCGCAAGTCCTGCACACAGGCCTGGGTGAGTTCCTGCTTGGATGCCCGGGGAGCATTCGTTACCATGACAATTAATTTGGGTTGCAAGACAAATTTTGTCAATCGTTCTTATGAATAGGTTGCTAGGAAATCCTGGCTCCCTGGGGCGAACCCGTCCAGGGACGGCCCGCCTCTGTGGCGACCCGCTGGAAGAACCGCCCGGCGGCCTCGGCGATCAACTGGGCCGCCTCCTGGTTCGGGAATCCGTCCGTGTTGAGGACCAGGTGGTAGAACTGGGCGTCATCGATGTCCACGTTGAAATTGGTCTTGACGAACCGGGCCCGGGACCGGTCCTCACGGTCGAGCGCCTCCACCGCCGCCTCCAGGCTCAGGTTCCGGGCCTGCTGCAGGCGCTCCACCCGTTTCCCCGAGGAGCCGACCAGGCGGATCCGGAACACCCGGGGCAAGGGGGCCGTGATGTAGCCGGCCCCGTGCCCGATCAGGATCACGTGGCCGGACGCGGCCAGGTGCAGGACGGTTTCGGCGATTTTCGGAGCGATCTCCCAGGTGGGCGGAATCATGCCGATCAGTTCGTCCATGAGGCAGCGGATGACGGAGCGGTGCTTCCCCGTGAGGAAGGCGGCCAGGGATTCCGGCAGATGATGCTCCTGGAGCACCTGGTTCATGAGCTGCCGGTCAATGACCGTCCAGGGCGCAGCCCCCTTGGGCTCCCGGGCCTGGATCCATCCCGCCACCAAGGTGGCGATCTCCTCGGCCGGGACACCGGCCTGGCGGGAAAAAGTGATGGCCGGGCCTGGGACGCCGGAACTCCCGCCGGCGCCGTTGGTGGTTTTCAGATGGGCGGCCAGACTGGCGTGGACGGGCGCCCACAGCCACTTCTCAGCCGCATAGTCCAGATCGTGGTCGGTTCGCATGGATGACTCCCCGGAACCGGAAAGTGCGAGGTCTTTCCGTTTCCAATACATATAATTTGGGTTGCAATCGAACCTTTGTCAATAACTACCCGTCCTTGTCAAGTATAGGTTCGTTTCTCGGCCCATCGCCCGGTTCGCCGCAGCTGGCAACCGCCATTCCCAAACGTGATGACCATCACTTACCCTGAACATTTGTCATGTCCAAATCACCTGGAAGGAGACATTAGCTATGCATCTGGCAGCGGAACGGGAAGCGATCGTCAAGTTCGGGCGCAAGCTGATCACCTCCAACCTGACCACCGGTTCGGGGGGCAACCTGAGCGTGTTCAACCGCGACCAGGGCCTGGTGGCGATCAAGCCCTCCGGGATCGAATACTTCGACCTGGAGCCGGCCGACGTGGTGGTGATGACCCTGGACGGTGAGATCGTGGAAGGCCGGCTGAAGCCGTCCTCGGAAATGAATTTCCACCTCGGCCTGATGCGCAGCCGCGCGGACGTCAATGCCGTGGTCCACACCCATTCGGTGTATGCCACCACCATCGCCTGCCTCAACTGGGAGCTGCCTGCGGTGCACTACCTGGTGGGGTTCTCGGGCAACAAGGTGCCGCTCGCGCCCTACGCCACCTTCGGCACCCAGGCCCTGGCCGACAACATCCTCCGCGCCATCGGCGACTACCAGGCCTGCCTCCTGGCCAACCACGGCCTGGTGACGGTAGGCAACAACCTGGCCACGGCCTTCGCCGCCGCCGAGGAGATCGAGCTGGTGGCGCGCCTCTACTACCAGAGCCGCTGCATCGGCGACCCGGTGATCCTCTCCGATGCGGAGATGGCCCGAGTCTGTGAAAAATTCAAGACCTATGGGCAGAAAAAATAAGGGAGGGGTTCGGGTCCCTCCAGGCGCGCCGCCCGTTCCGTTGGTTTCGAAAAGCGCCTCTGGGCCGCCGGATGCTCTTGTCGCTGGGGCCCAGAGGCGCTTTTCAAAACCAACGGGGAGCGTTCCGGCTTCGCTGCAAACTCCGGTTGGTGGAACGGACGGCCGTCTGGCTGTGATCCGGGTCACAAGGAGGTCCGCCGGGACGCGGGATCCGGTTGACGGGCGGGGCCTTGGTGGCAGCATTACAAATGTTCACTCCTAAAAATTTGTCCAAGCCCATCAGCTCGTGAAGCACAGGGATTGCAAATGGACGAAAACACCCGCCTGCTGGTCAAGGTCGCCAAGCTGTATTACGAAAACGGCCTTACCCAGGATGAAGTCTCCCAGCGCCTGCGCATTTCCCGCCCCAAGGTCTCCAGGCTGCTCCAGGAGGCCCGGAACCAGGGGGTGGTCCAGATCACCATCGCGGCGGTGCCGGGCGGGTACGCCGACCTGGAACGGCAGCTGGAATCCCGCTACGACCTGATGGAGGCCCTGGTGGTGGCGACGGGCGATCCGGGTTCGGCCGCGCCGGTGGCGCGGGACCTGGGCCAGGCGGCGGCCGGGTTCTTCCGCCGCACGGTCCAGGACGGCGACGTGGTGGGCCTCACCTGGGGCGCCACCCTGGCCGGAATGGTGGACCACCTCCAGCCGGAGAAGAAACAGCGGGTGGTGGTGGCGCAAATGGTCGGCGGGCTGGGGCAGCCCAGCTCCGAGACCCATGCCACCGACCTGGCGCGCCGGGTCTCCCAGGCCCTGGACGCCACCCTCAGCCTCCTGCCGGCCCCCGGCATCGTCGACACCGTGGAAGGGGCCCGGCTGCTGCGTTCCGACCGGCACATCGCCCAGTCCCTGGAGATGGCCGGCAAGGCCAACCTGGCTTTCGTGGGCATCGGCGCCCCAGGCACCGATTCGGTCCTGATCCGCGACGAGAGCATCATCAGCCGCTCCGAAGTGCGCGACCTGGTGGCCCTGGGCGCCGTGGGCGACATCGGACTGCATTTCTACGACCTGCACGGGCATCCCGTCCCGTCCAGCGTCGAAGACCGGGTCATCGGCGTGGGGCTGGACGTCATCCGGGCCCTGCCCCGGGTGGTGGGCATCGCCGGCGGCGCAGGCAAGTTCAACGCCGTCCTGGGCGCCTTGCGCGGGAAGTTCATCAACACCCTTATCACGGACATGGACACGGCCCATGCGCTTCTGGACCGTCAGGATTGACCGTTCGGCCACACATCCCGATTGAAGCGCGTTCAAGCGAGAAAGGAGAAATCTGATGTCGAAGCACCCGAAGTTTCTCAACCTGCTCGTGGGCGCCGGACTGGCGGCGGCCCTGCTGCCCGGCCTCGGTTGCGGCAAGAAGGATTCGGACGTGATCAAGATCGGGTACGTGGGCGCCCTTTCGGGCGAGACCGCCGTCTGGGGCCAGGCCGGGCTCAACGGCATGAAGCTCACCGCCAAGGAGATCAACGACAAGGGCGGGATCCTGGGCAAGAAGATCGAAGTGATCGGACTGGACGGCCAGGGCAAGCCCATCGACTCGGTCAATGCCTTCAAGAAGCTCCAGGAGGACGTGCTGGCGGTCATCGGCACCAATTTCTCCTCCTGCAACATCCCCATGGCCGCCGTGGCCGACCAGGCCGGGGTGCCCCTGATCGCCACCGCCGCCTCCAACCCCAAGGTGACCGTGGACGAGAACGGCAAGCTGCATCCGTACTCGTTCCGCATCGGCTTCATCGACCCCTTCCAGGGCCAGGTGCTGGCCAACTTCGCCAGCAACGAGATGAAGGCCAAGACCGCGGCCATCTTCCTGGACCAGGGCTCCGACTATTCCACCGGGCTGGCCGCCTACTTCGAGAAGCAGTTCGTGGCCAACGGCGGCCAGATCCCGATCAAGGTCCAGGCCCACTCCGGCGACAACGACTTCCGCGCCCAGCTCAGCAAGATCCAGCCGCTCAAGCCGGACGTGATCCTGGTGCCCTGGATCTACAAGGACGTGGCCCTGATCGCCAACCAGGCCCGCGAGCTGGGCATCAAGGCCAAGCTGATGGGCGGCGACGGCTGGGATTCCAAGGAACTGCTCACCATGGCCGGGGATTCGCTGGAGGGATGCGTCTACACCTCCCAGCCTTCGTTCGCCAACCCCGTGACCAAGCCGTACGCGGAGGCCTACCAGAAGGAGTACAACCTGGCCCCTGAAACGGAGGCCTTGTTCGGCCACGACGGCCTGTACTGGATCAAGGACGCGGTGGAGCGGGCCGGCAAGATCGACCGCGCCGCCCTGCGCGACCAGCTGGAAAAGACCACCAGCTTCCAGGGCCTGATGGGCTCCATGTCCGTCGATCCGGCCACCCACAACCCGGCCAAGCCGGCCAGCATCTACAAGGTGGCCGGAAAGCAGTTCGTCTGGGTCGGCGACTTCAAGTAGGGGAAAGGCAGGCCCGGCAGCCGCCCTGGCGCCTCGGCGCCAGGGCCGGGGACCGGCGGCCGCGGAGGCGTTCCATGCTGTTCCAACAGTTGATCAACGGGGTTTCCATCGGCGGGATCTACGCCCTGATGGCCACCGGCTACGCCCTGATCTACAGCCTGCTGGGCTTCTCCAACTGGGCCCACGGCGACGTGGCCATGGTCGGGGCCTACATCGGGTTCCTGTGCTTCGTGGGAGTCCGGTTGCCGTTCCTGCCGGCGGCCCTGGTTGCCGTGGTCGGGGCGGGCCTGCTGAGCGTGCTCAACGAGAGGGTGGCCTACCGGCGCATCCGCCGCAACAACTCCCCCACCATGTTCCTGATGATCGCGGCCATGGGGCTGTCGGTGACCCTGCAGAACTTCATCCTGGTCACCGTCGGCCCCAAGTTCAAGACCTTCCCCGCCGTGCTACCGGTGAAGTCGGTGAGCCTGGGCGGGCTGCACATCGGCGTGCTGGACCTGGTCTCCCTGGCGGTGGCCTGCGTCGCCATCTGCGCCCTCCAGTTCATGATCACCCGCACCCAGGCAGGCCTGGCCATCAAGGCCTGCGCCTCCAACATGCGGGTCTCCGCCCTGATGGGCATCAACATCGACCGCTACGTCACCCTGGTGTTCTTCCTGGCCGGGGCCCTGGCGGGCGTGGGGGGGCTGCTGGTGGGGCTCAAGTACACCGTCTACCCGCTGATGGGGAACATCTCCCTGAAGGCTTTCATCGCCTCGGTGTTCGGCGGCCTGGGCAGCATCCCCGGGGCCATCGTCGGCGCCCTGTTCATCGGGGTCATGGAGGTGCTGGTGTCCGGCTACGTCAGCGCCGGGCTGCGGGACCTGTTCACGTTCGGCCTGTTGATCGCCGTCCTGCTGATCCGTCCGGACGGCCTGTTCGGCAGGACCGTGGAAGAGAAAGCTTGACAGGGGTGAAGGTGAAGCATGTCAACATATGAACAAGGCATCATCATCCTGATCGGGATCAACATCATCGCCGTCCTGGGCGTGTCGATCCTGACCGGGTTCACGCGGGTCTTCTCCTTCGGCAACGCCGGGTTCATGGCCATCGGCGCCTACGTCTCGGCCCTGCTGAGCCTGCGCGCCCACGCCCCGTTCGTGGCCGCGATCCTGGGCGGCATGGCGGTGGCGGGGGCCATCAGCTGGCTGCTGGGCAAGCTGACCCTGGGGCTGCGCGGGGACTATTTCCTGATCGCCACCCTGGGCTTCGGGGAGTGCGTCCGGGTGCTGTTCGAGTACCTGGACCCCATCACCGGGGGCGCCCGGGGCATGCCCGGCATTCCGGCCAAGACCACCCTGCCGGCGGTGACCATCTCGGTGGTCCTGGCCATCCTGCTGGCCTGGAACTTCCTGCACTCCCGGTACGGGCGCAACCTCATGGCCATCCGCGAGCAGGGCATGGCCGCCGAGGCGGTGGGGATCGACACGGCGCACTACAAGAACCTGGCTTTCGTCGTCAGCGCCATCTACGCCGGCTGGTCCGGCGCCCTCTACGCCCACTACCTGACCTTCATCGCGCCCAACATGTTCAACCTGGACAAATCGGCCGAACTCACCATCACGGTGGTCATCGGCGGCCTGGGCAGCCTCACCGGATCGGTGATCTCCACGGTGCTCCTCACCGTGCTGCCCGAGGTGCTGCGCGCGGCGTCCACCTACCGCATGCTCTTCTACGGCGTGGCCGTGGTGCTGATCATCACCGTGCGCCCCGCGGGCCTGATGGGCTACCGGGAATTCTCCCTCGCCCCGCTGCAACGGGCCCTGGACCGGTGGCGCGCCCGCAGGCCGGCGGCCGGAACGGGGGCCAAGCCATGACCGCGATCCTGGACATCAAGGGGCTCGACAAGTTCTTCGGCGGCGTGAAGGCCATCCAGAATTTCTCCGTGGAACTGCCGGAGTTCGGCATCTACGGCCTGATCGGGCCCAACGGCGCCGGCAAGACCACCATCTTCAACACCATCACCGGCATCTACCGGCCCACCGGCGGTTCCATCCGGCTGCAGGGACGCGACGCTGGTGGGCAAGCAACCGTTCCAGGTGGCCAACCTGGGAGTGGGCCGCACCTTCCAGAACATCCGGCTGTTCACCCAGCTCTCGGTGGCGGAGAACGTCTTCATCGCCTGCCAGTCGGACGCGGACTACAACCTGCTGGGCGCCCTCACCCGCCTGGGCGGCTTCCGGGCCAAGGAGGCCAGGCTGCGCGAGAGTCCCTCTACCTCCTGGACTACATGGGGCTGTCGCAGGTGGCCGGGGCCAAGGCCGGAAGCCTGCCGTACGGCCACCAGCGCAAGCTCGAGATCGCCCGGGCCCTGGCCCTCAACCCCAGGCTCCTGCTGCTGGACGAGCCGGCGGCGGGGATGAGCCCCGACGAGTCCGGGAGCTGGTGGACTTCATCTTCTCGCCTGCACGCCGAGTTCAAGCTGAGCATCCTGATGATCGAGCACCACATGGACGCCGTGATGAAGCTCTGCCAGCACATCACCGTGCTGAATTTCGGCCTGACCACCTCGCCGACGGGCACGCCGGCCCAGATCCACCCGCGATCCGGCGCGTGATCGAGGCCTACCTGGGCCGAGAGGAACAGCCATGCTAGAGGTATCGGACCTGCACGCCAGCTACGGCGCGGATCAAGGCCCTGCGGGGCGTGAGCCTGAAGGTGGACGAGGGCGAGATCGTCGCCGTGCTGGGCGCCAACGGCGCCGGGAAGTCCACCCTGCTGAAGGTGATCTCCGCCAGCACCCGCCGGATTCGGGCACCATCACGTTCCTGGGCCGCCCGCGCCCGGCCCAGGCCCACAAAGTGGTGGCGGGCGGCATCTCCCACGTGCCCGAGGGGCGCCAGATCTACGCCGACCTCACGGTGTTCCAGAACCTGCAGATCGGGGCCTTCCTGCGCAAGGACAAGGACGGCGTCAAGCAGGACCTGGACCGGGTGTTCGGCTACTTCCCCATCCTCCAGGACCGGATCGGCCAGTACGGCGGCCTGCTCAGCGGCGGCGAGCAGCAGATGCTGGCCATCAGCCGGGGCCTGATGGCCCGGCCGAAGATCCTGATGCTGGACGAGCCTTCCCTCGGCCTGGCGCCGCTCATCGTCAACCAGATCTTCCAGATCCTCAAGGAGATCAACCGGACCGGCACCGCCATCCTGATCGTCGAGCAGAACGCCCGCAAGGCGCTGGCCATCGCCCACCGGGCCTACCTGATGACCACCGGGGAGATCGAGCGCTCCGGCGCCAGCGACGAACTGATGGAGGCGGAAAGCCTCTACAAGATTTACCTGGGCAAGGCGGAAGCCTGAACGGAGGGGCACATGAAAGGCTACAGCGTCGGCGTCTGGACCTACGGCATGGGCGGGGAGCGCTACGTGGGCAACGGCTACAAGCCGCGCCTGACCCTGGCCGAGCGCATCGAGCGGATCGCCAGGCTGAAGGGGGCGGCGGCGGTGGAAGTGTGCTTCCCCAACGACGTGGACCGGGATTCCCTGGAGACCTTCCGCGCCCTGGTCCAGCGCTGGGGGCTGCAGGTGGCCGCCCTGGGGGTGGAGCTGGTCTGCGACGGCGAGTGGCGGGACGGCTCCTTCTCCGCCCCCGACCCGGCGCGCCGGGCCAAGTCCGCCGCCCTGACCACCGAGGCCATGGACCTGGCCGCGGACCTGGGCGTGGACGTGCTCAACCTGTGGCTGGGCCAGGACGGCTTCGACTACGTGTTCCAGGCCGACTACGTGGCGGCCTGGGACCGGCTGGTGGACGGCCTGCGCACCTGCGCCCGGCACCGGGGCGACATCCGGCTGGGCGTGGAATACAAGGTCTCGGAACCCAAGATGGGCGGCTACGTCAATTCCGGGGGCAAGGCGCTGGCCCTGGCCCAGGCCACCGGCATGCCCAACGTGGGCGTCACCCTGGACGTGGGGCACGCCTTCAACGCCCGGGAGAACCCGGCCGAGATCGCCGCCGTGCTGCTGCGGGAGGAGCGGCTGTTCCACCTGCACCTGAACGACAACTACGGCCTCTCGGACGACGACATGCCGGTGGGCACGGTGCACTGGGCCCAGTACGTGGAGCTGCTCTACTGGCTGCACAAGCTGGGCTACGCAGGCTGGACTCCCTGGACCTGTACCCGTACCGGGACGACGCCGGGGCCGCCTGCGAGGCTTCCCTGGATTTCCTGCAGCGGATCCAGGCGGTGGTGTCCCGCCCCGGGTTCGACCAGGCCCTCCCCGGACTGCGCCGGCAGGCCCCCGGACGGGTGCTGCAGTGGCTGTTCCGGGAAACGTTGCAAGGCTGAAAGGAGGCCGGCCATGCGAGCTGCGCGCTATTACGGGTACCGCGACCTGCGGGTGGAGACCCTGCCGGAGCCCCAGCCCGGCCCCGGAGAGGTGAAGGTGCGGGTGGCCTGGGCCGGCATCTGCGGCACCGACCGGCACGAGTACACCGGCCCGGTGTTCGTGCCGGTGGGGCGGATCCACCGGGTCACCGGGCGCACCGCGCCCCTGGTGCTGGGCCACGAGTTCGCCGGGGTGGTGGCGGAGGCGGGGGAGGGCGTCACCGCCTGGCGCCCCGGGGACCGGGTCACCGCCTCCGGCAACATCGTGTGCGGGCATTGCCGGTTCTGCCGCGGCGGGCGGGTGAACCTGTGCGAGAACCTCGCCTTCACCGGGATCGGCACCGACGGGGCGTTCGCCGAGTACGTGGTGGTGCCCGTGTACCAGCTGTTCCGCATCCCCCCCGCGGTGCCCCTGGAGCGGGCCCTGCTGGCGGAGCCCCTGGCCTGCGGGGAGCATGCCACCCGCCTGGCCGGGGACGTGCGCGGGCAGACGGTGGCGGTGGTCGGGCCGGGCATCATCGGCCTGGGTTGCGTGGCCGCGGCCCGGGCCGCGGGCGCCGCCCGGATCCTGGTGGTGGGGCGGGGGC
Organism: uncultured Phycisphaerales bacterium; assembly: GCA_963783845.1. Lineage (GTDB taxonomy): Bacteria > Planctomycetota > Phycisphaerae > Tepidisphaerales > Tepidisphaeraceae > PALSA-1353. The sequence continues at coordinate 149,627 of CAWAPL010000012.1, read as the reverse complement.
GCGCCAACGAGGCCCACGCCCGGCGCCTGGGCGCCGACGCCTACCTGGACGGCCGGGAAGGTGACCCCCTGGCGGCGGCCCTGGACTGGCTGGGCGCCCCCGGATTCGACCTGGCCTACGAATGCGTGGGCGCGGAGGCCACCCTCGGCCTGGCCGCGGGGATGACCCGCAAGGCCGGCAAGGTCATGGTCATGGGCGTGTACGAACGGCCGCCCGCGTTCCCCATGAACCTGTTCCAGGAGGGCGAGCGCACCCTGCTCACCTCCCAGGCCTACGTGGACGAGCTGGGCCCCGTGCTGGCCCGGATGGAGCGGGAGGACCCGGCCGCCGAGCGGCTGATCACGGCCCGCATCACCCTGGACCGGATCGTCCCGGACGGGTTCGAGGAGCTGCTGGCCCACCCCGACCAGCACGTGAAGATCGCCGTGGCAATGGCCGGCCTGGAATGAAGCTCCGGGCCCGGCCGATGGACTCATGGATTGGGAGAACAACATGGACATCCAGCAAGCGAAGTTCGCAACCCGGGCGGTGCACGCCGGCCAGCATCCCGACCACGACACCGGCGCGCTGGTGGCGCCGCTGTACCTGACCAGCACCTACGTCTTCACTCCGGAGAAGATGGATCGCTACCTGGCGGGCGACAAGGAAGGCATCTTCACCTACGGGCGCTCGCGCAACCCGACCCAGAACGGGTTCCAGACCAAGGTGGCCGCCCTGGAGGGAGGCGAGGCGGCCCTGGCCGCCGGATCCGGGATGGCGGCCATCGCCCTGGCGGTGCTGGGCACGGTGCACAGCGGCGACCACATCATCGCCTGCCGCACCCTCTATGGCGGCACCTTCGCCCTGTTCAGCAAGATCTTCGAGGACCTGAAGATCGAGGTGAGCTTCCTGCCCGAGATGACCACCGCCGCGCTGGACGCCGCCCTGCGCCCCAACACCCGGGCGGTGTACCTGGAGACCATCCTCAACCCCACCCTGGAGGTGGTGGACCTCCCGACCGTGCTCGCCTGGGCCCGGGGCAGGGGCCTGCGCAGCTTCGTGGACAACACCTTCACCACGCCGTTCCTGTGCCGGCCGCTGGAGCTGGGGGCGGACGTGGTGGTCCACTCCACCACCAAGTACATCAACGGCCACGGCGACCACGTGGGTGGCATCATCGTCTCGGACGCCGGCTTCATCGAGCAGCTGCGCAGCAGCGTCTACCAGGAGCTGGGGCCGGTGCCGAGCCCCTTCGCCTGCTGGCTGGGGCTGCGCGGCCTCAAGACCCTGCACCTGCGCATGCGCGCCCACTGCGACAACGCCATGGCTTTCGCCTCCTGGCTGGAGCGCCACCCCCAGGTGGTGTCGGTGGCCTACCCCGGGCTGCCCAGCCACCCCCAGCACGAGCTGGCCGGACGCTTGTACCAGGGCGGCTACGGAGGCATGGTCGGCTTCTGCGTCCGGGGCGGGCTGAAGGAGGCGCAGCGGGTGATCAACCGCCTGCAGATGGCCTACTACGCGGTGTCCCTGGGCGACCTGGACACCCTGGTGGAGCATCCCGCCACCATGACCCACGGCAAGATCGACCCCGCCACCCGTGCCCGCATGGGCATCCCGGACAACTACATCCGGGTCTCGGTGGGGGTCGAGGACGTGGACGACATCATCGCCGACTTCCACCAGGCCTTGACCGGACGGTAGCCCGATGAGCGAAGCGGTATTCCTGGCCGTGGATTCCGGGACCACCCGCATGAAGGCCGCGCTGCTGGACGGGCGCGGGCGCCTGCGCGAACTGGCGGGCACCGACCTGCCGGTCCGGTACCCCGCCGACGGAGCCTGCGAAATGGACCCGGAGGCGGTGTGGGACGCCCTGTGCGGCCTGACCCGGCTGCTGGCGGAGCGCAGCCCGGAATCCTGGCGGGACCTGGCCGGGCTGGCCATCGCCGGCCAGGGGGACGGGCTGTGGCCCCTGGACCGGGCCGGACGGCCGGTGCGCCCGGCGATCCTGTGGAACGACACCCGGGCCAAGCGCCTGGAGGACGTGGACTGGCCCGGGCTGGCCGGGTTCTGCGCCGCCCACGCCCTCGGCCCCCTGTTCCCGGGGGCGGCCCCGGCGCTGCTGCTGTGGCTGCGCCGCCACGAGCCGGACCAGCACGCCCGCACCGCCCACCTGGTGCACTGCAAGGACTGGCTCAACTACAACCTGACCGGGGTCATCGGCACGGATTTCTCCGACGCCTCCACCGCGGCGCTGGACGTGCTGGAGCGCCGCTACGTGGGCGAGCTGTTCGAGCGCCTGGGCCTTCCCGGCGCCCTGGCGCTGCTGCCGGAGCCCCGGCCCTCCGCCGCGCCCCTGGGCCGGGTGACCCGGGCCGCGGCGGAGCGGACCGGGCTGCCCGAGGGTCTCCCGGTGATGGCCGGGGCGCTGGACGTGGCGGCGGTGGCGGCCGGGGCCGGAGCGGTCCGGCCCGGGGACGCGGTCACGGTGGTGGGCACCACCCTGTGCAACGAAGTGGTGCTGGAGCGCGCCCAGGTGGATCCCGCCGACCCCCGCGGCTCGACCCTGTGCCACGTGCTCCCGGACCGGTGGCTGCGCCTGATGGCCACCTCCAGCGGCACCAGCAGCCTGGACTGGGCGCGCCGGCAGCTGGCCCCGGACCTGACCTTCGCCCGGCTGGAGGCGGAACTGGCCGGGATCCCCCCCGGCTGCGAGGGCGTCCTGTTCCAGCCGTACCTGCACGGGGAGCGCGCCCCGTTCCGCAACGCCCTGGCCTGCGGCGGCTTCTACGGCCTGACCGCGCGGCACACGGCCATGCACCTGCTGCGCGCCGCCTACGAAGGGCTGGCCCTGGCGTTCTGCGACTGCCACCACTTCCTGCCGCCGGTGGACCGGGTGGTGCTGGCCGGCGGCGGGGCCGCCAGCGACCTGCTGTGCCAGCTGTTCGCCGACTGCCTGGGCCGCCCCACGCTCCGCCCGGGCTTCCCGGAACTGGGCCTGGCCGGCGCGGCCGGGCTGGTCTGGACCGGCCTGGGCGGAACCGGCCCCATGCCCCTGGAAGCGCAGGCCCCGGCCCGGGAATTCGCCCCGGAACCGGACCGGCACGCCTTCTACGGGCGACTTTATGCCCTGTCCGTGACCCTGCGCACCGGGCTGGAGCCGTACTGGTCCGCCCGGGACCGCCTGCTGGGCGCACACGCGGCCCGATGATCCCCGGGCCGCGCCGCCGGCGCGGCCCTGAAGCCGATCGAGGTTGAAAATGCACAAGGCTGTAGTGACCATGAAGCTGACCGACAACCAGTTGGAGCGCCTGCGCGGGCGCTGCCGGGTGGAGCTGGCCGGATGGGGCAGGACCGGGCAGCTCCTGGACGAGACCGGGCTGCTGGGCGCGGTCCAGGACGCCGACATCCTGCTGGTGGGCTACGAAGCGGTGTCCGGGAGGGTGATCCGGGAGGCTCCGCGCCTCCAGCTGGTGGGCTGCGCCCGCGCCAACCCGGTGAACATCGACGTGGCCGCGGCCTCCGCCCGGGGCATCCCCCTGATCTACACACCCGGGCGCAACGCTAATACCGCCGCCGAGTTCACCCTGGGGCTGATGCTGGCGGAATCCCGGCACATCGCCCGCGCCTTCCACGCCCTGCGCAGCGGCCTCTACCTGGGCGCGCCCATGGACCATTTCGCCGGCGCCGACGGCAAGGACGACGTGGTCTGGACCCTGGACGGCCCCAGCCCCTACAAGCGGTTCCGCGGAGTGGAGCTGTGCGGCCGCACCCTGGGCCTGGTCGGCCTGGGGCTCATCGGCAGCCGGGTGGCGCACTTCGCCCAGGCCTTCGACATGCAAGTGGTCGCCTTCGACCCCTATCTGGCGCCGGAGCGCGCGGCGGCCCTGGGCGTGGCCCTGGTGGGCCTGGACGACCTGCTGCGCCAGGCCGACTTCATCTCGGTGCACTGCAAGGTCTCGGCCGAGACCAAGGGGCTGCTGGGACCCCGGGAATTCGCCCTGATGAAGCCCGGCGCCTACGTGATCAACACCGCCCGGGCGGTGGTGATCGACCAGGCGGCCCTGGTCGAGGCTCTGGGCAGCCGCCGGATCGCCGGAGCGGCGCTGGACGTGTACCTGGTACGAACCGCTGCCCCGGAACCACCCCCTCCTGGCCCTGGACAACGTGACCCTCACCCCGCACCTGGGCGGGGCCACCGAGGACGTGCCGGAGCGCCATTCCCGGATGATCGTGGACGACGTGTTCGCCTGGATGGACCACCTGCGGCCGGAGCGGCTGTTCAACCCGTGCGTCCTGGAGCCGGCGCGGGGATGACCGGGCCCCGGGCGGTCAATCCAGCTTGAAGCCCAGTTCCAGCGTGGCCTGCCATTCGGAGGGCTTCCCGTCCTTGACGGCGCCCCGGATCTCCACCACTTCAAACCAGGAAACGCCATGAAGCGACTCACTGGCCTTGGCGATGGCCAGGGTCACGGCTTTTTCCAGGCCCTCGCCTGAACAGCCGACCACCCGGATCTTCTTGTAGACTTTGTCGCTCATGGCTGTCCTCCTGGTCGAGGAAGGTAGCACCTGACCCTCTGGATGGGTAGCCTTTGCTTCCATCCCGACGGGTGGCCCGCCACGAAGGATCCGATCCATGAAACGAATTTTCCGCCACATCCTGGTGTCCCTGGCGGTGATGGGGGTGGCCCTCGCCTTGGCCCTGGTCTTCGGCGGGCCGGGTGAACCTGCGCCCATGCCAAGCATCAATGACCCCTTCCATGGCGTCGACTTCTCCACCCTGCCGGCCCTGAGCCGCTTCACCGCCCGGGACGGGACCCGCTTGGCCTTCCGCGTCTACCCGGCCGCAGGCGGCACGGTCGAGGGCAGCGTCGTGCTGGTGCACGGATCCGCCGGGAGCAGCAGCAGCATGCATGTCCTGGCCAAGGCCATGGCCATGGCCGGCTACACGGCCTATGCCCTGGACATCCGAGGCCATGGCGCGTCCGGCCCCAAGGGGACCATCGCCTACATCGGCCAGCTGGAGGACGACCTGGAAGACTTCCTGGCGGCCGTGAAGCCGGCCCATCCCATCACCCTCGCCGGGTTCTCATCGGGCGGCGGGTTCGCCCTTCGCTTCGCCGGCAGCGCCCGGCAGAAGCTGTTCGACAACTACCTGCTGCTCTCCCCGCTGCTTGGTCGCAAAGCACCCACCTTCCGCCCGGACAGCGGCGGCTGGGTCAAGATCGGCCTGCCGCGCATCATCGCCATCTCCATGCTCAACGCCATCGGCGTGCGCACCTTCAATGGCCTCCCCGTCCTCAATTTCGCCCTGGACGAACAAGCCAAAGCGGTCCTTACCCCGCACTATTCGTACAATTTAGCCCTGAATTTTGAGCCCCGGCGCGACTACCGGGCCACGATCCGGGCGATGGGACAACCGTGCCGCCTGGTGGCCGGCCAGGACGACGAGGTGTTCCACTCCGAGCGCTTTGCCGAGGTGTTCAAGAACGAGGGCAAGGATGTGCCGGTCACCCTGGTGCCGGGCGTTGGGCATATCTCCCTCATTCTGGCGCCGGCGGCGGTGCAGGCCGCGGTGGCCCAGGTGCGGAGCATGGACGCCGAAGCCACGTCTGAAGGTCAATGAGGGGAAGGGCCTCTGCGGCGCTCCTGGCCACAAGGTCTTGCAACCAGAGTACCCGCTCAGCCGGGTGCCTACAGTCGACCCATTTGGACTGATGGGTCAATTGTCTTTTCTCCGTGCCTCCGTTCCTCGGCGTCCACCTTTTCCAGCTCGTTCGTGGATGACGCTGCCGGCGCGAAGTGAACCTGTTCAAAAATCCCCTCAGCCCCCTGAACCCCCGGCTTAAAAGCTTTTTCGCCGGGGATTCAGGGGACTGAGGGGATTTTTCCCATAGCCCGGAGCGACCAGGGTGCCCAACTGGACGACACCCTCGAGCGCGCGGACGGCTTCGCCCAGGTCTTCCCCGAGCACATGGTGTTGGGCGTGGGCATCCGGTTCTGAATCCCGGTTTCGATGCCCTGAAGCGGAATGGACCGGGGACTCACGCCTGGGTGAAGCAGGACGGCGCTTCCAACGGGCGTGCAACCCTGGCACCCCTAAACAATCGGAACAAACGGTGAACCACTTTGCTGATTTATGGATTGCCCAAAATGAAAAGACTCCCGACCCAAATGCCGCGATGGAGAAGTTAATTTTGCGAGCAAGCTGCATATCAACGGCATTCGGATTGTTCATAATTTTAACTATCTTCTGCCTCATACTGGTTATGCTGGCCATTGAGCGGAACACCCGCCAGAAAGATTAACGCTAGCGGGCATTTTATAGGCTGGAGATTTTTTCGGACTGCATCTTCGAGTGCGCCAATACTGCGCATTTCTGTTGCCGTGAAACAGCGGCGCGAGTCAGCGGCACGGCGGATTTCCTTTGAGTTTCAGACCGGACACAACGCGGCTGCAAGCTTTGGATTGCACGGATGAAAGAAAATACTGGCACGCCGCCGGCGGCGGGTGTATGAAATTCAAACCACACGAACGAAGTTGAACACGGAACATCCCATGCATCGGGAAACAGCGCATCGCCTGGCACGCCGGGCGTTGTTCAGTTTCATTCTGACGTTTGTCCTGGCGCGGGTGTGCGTGTTCCTCATCATGGCCGGGGAGATGCCGAACTTTTATTTCTTCCTCCACGGCACGCACGTTCATCATTTGAACTACGGCATCTTCCTGATGTCGGCGGTGTGCGGCTACAGCGTGTTCCGGCGGCCCACGGGCCGGGCGGCGGAAATCACGGCGCTGCTCTATGGCGTGGCGATGGGGCTGACGTTCGATGAATTCGGGATGTGGCTGCATCTGGGCGGCAGCTACTGGCAGCGCGCGAGCGTGGACGCGGTGATTTTGGTGTCGGCGGTGTTCGGCCTGTTTGCCTTCGCGCGATCGCTGGAGCGGTTTGAAGCGCGGCATTTCCGGGCGTTCGCCGTGCTGCTGGTGGCGCTGGCGGGATTTGCCGTGGTTTTGTATCTGGCCGGCAATCACCTCGCGGATGTCGCGGCGCCGGCGCTGGAAAATTTGGAATCGGCCTCTTCGCCGTAAAAAAGACAAAGGCCGAACACCGGGTCCGGCCTTTTCTTACACACAAAACACTAGAGAACTGCTCAACACCACTGCCGATATAATACACCAAACCCGGAAATCGTCATGTCACCATTTCTGGTGACAAGAGCTAACGGGTAATGCTCTATCGCTTTGGAGCTAAAATTGAGGCCCGGTGAAAATCGCTAATGTTGGCGCGGGCAAACCCGCACCTGCTATAAAAAATCTTGAATCAGCAAAAACTGGCGAGGACGCGGTTGCCAACCGCAGACTGGGGAAGTCCATTTTTTGGTCAATTCCCGTCGAAATTGTTTGTTGGGAAAAAGGCCGGCCTATGGTGTTTGGGTATCGCCGAGTTTTATGCGCTTCGCAATCCGCGGCTTGTAAATTTCTTCGACCCGACTCGCGCCATTCGGATAATTCACTGCCTGTGATAAAACGCTTTACAGCATCGGGTTTGACTGCTATGGTTCATTAAACGATGAGCAGTTGCCTTACAAGATTGGAATTGAAAGAGCTTGGAGATTCAAAGATTCAAGCTTTTGGCAGGCGCGTTGCCTCAATTCCAGAAGACCTTTGTGCGCCTTTTCACCAAGAAGCACGGCAGCTAGAAACCGAGCTGTTAACGATTTATGGTTTTATCGTTTTGGCCGTGCGGAAAGAGCAAGATTTATCCGCCATCGCCGATGTTTGGGCGGGCATGGTTGCAATGTGTGATGCTTTTGCAATAAACCTTAATGCGCTGGTTAAAAAACACCCCGATTGCGGTGCGGCGTCTTATTACGACAAGGTTCTTGATTTAAGAAACAAATGCAGCCGCCTTCAGCAGATGCACTCGTAGCGGGGTTGTTTGCAAAGGAGCAGATTGCGGCATTTGCCACGCTTTACGACACTTTTGCCCATGCCATTGATCCGTTTGATCCGGCAAGAGACAATGCGGAAAAAGTGTTTCAACATGATGTTGCCGCGTGGTATGACACTTTACAACCGCCAAAACCCGCGCTTCAAGATTTCAGAAAAGCCATTATTTTAAGGTGCAAGCGTCATTTGGCCGCAACTAATAAACCATCAGGAATTTAATAAAGGATTGGCACACCTTTGGGTTTGGACTTTGCGCTTTAATCCCGCGCGCCGCCTGCGTATAAATCCCCCATGTCCGACCCGGTTCAACCCGTCATCAACGCCGCGACGCGCCTGTGCGCGGTCTATGGCTTTCCCATCCGCCACTCCGCGTCGCCCGCGATGCACAACGCCGCGTTCGCCAAGCTCGGCCTGAACTGGCGTTATCTCGCGTTTGAAGTTCATCCCGACAATCTGCGCGCCGCCATCGCCGGGGCCAGGGCGATGCAATTCTCCGGCCTGAACCTGACCGTGCCGCACAAATTGCTCGCGATGCAAATCGTGGATGAACTGGATGAATCGTCCAAAACGTGGGGCGCGGTGAACACCGTCCGGTTCGAGGCGCGCGACGCCGGCGGGAATTGGCAGCCGCTGCACCATTTTACCGAATCCATTTCCGGCGAAATCCGGGCGCAGGGCTTCAACACCGATTCTGACGGCATCGCCCGTTCGTTGCGTGAAGATCTCGGCTTGAAACTGGCGGGCTTGAAAGTGCTGCTGGTCGGAACGGGCGGCGCGGGTCAGGTGGCGGCCTTGAGGCTGGCAATGGAAAATGTGTCTGAATTGTTTCTGACGGATTATGTCATCGCCAAGGCCGAGGCGGTGGCGGAGGAAATCCGCAAGCGTCATCCGCGCGTGAAAGTGACGACCGGTTTTCCCAAGGGCGACGTGGATTTGCTGTTGCACGCCACGCCGATGGGCTTGAAGGATGGCGATCCGTTGCCGCTGGATGAAAAACAATTTCCGCTGCGGCAGGCCCGCGCGGTTTATGACATGATTTACAAACCGGCGGAGACGAAGCTGCTCGCCACGGCAAAGGCGGCGGGCTGCAAGACGTCAAACGGCCTCGGCATGTTGCTGCATCAAGGCGCGGCGGCGTTTGAAATCTGGACGGGCAAAACCGCGCCGATTGACGTGATGCGCCGCGCGCTGGAAGAAAATGTTTATGGGAAATGACCCAATCCAAATCGGAATGACTAAGAATTACAATGACGAATGCCGAAACTGATTCAGACGCTTTAATTTGTCATTCGAGCTTCGTCACTCTTTGTCAACTTCGTCCTCTTCCGGGTTTTGGCGCCGCTGAGGGCCTGTTATGGCTTGAATCAATTTTCGACGCAAATGCTTGGTCAGCCGTGCCGTTCCATTTCTGGTCGCTGTGCTTCTTCGTGCTCGGCTGCATCGTGGGCAGCTTTCTGAACGTCTGCATCCACCGGATGCCGCTGGGCATGAGCATTGTCACGCCGCCGTCGCACTGCCCGCATTGCAAATACTCCATCCCGTGGTGGCTGAACGTGCCGCTCGTGACGTGGCTGGCGTTGCGCGGACGCTGCAAAAACTGCGGCGCGCCCATTTCGCCGCGTTATTTTGTGGTGGAGTTGCTGGCCGGCCTCGCTTTTCTCGGCTGCTGGCTGAAATTTGGCGACCCGGTTCACGAGTATCCTTCCATGCCGCTGACGCTGGTTTATGCGGGCTTCCTCGCCGGGCTGATTTGCGCGACGTTCATTGATTTCGAGCATTTCATCATCCCCGACGAAATCACTTATGGCGGCGTGGCCGTCGGGCTGGCCGCGTCATTTTTCCTGCCGTCGCTCCAAAACACGGACGCGATGCAAATCGGGTTGTTGCGGAGCGCGGTCGGCGCGGCGGTCGGCGCGGCAACCATCTACGCCATTTTGCGTCTGGGCAAATGGCTGTTCGGGCGGCAGAAAATTAAATTCCCGGCGGAAACCAAAATGGTTTTTTCCGAAACGTGCCTGCACCTGCCGGACAAGGAAATCCCCTACGACGAATTGTTCTGGCGCAAGTCGGACGTGATTGTGGCCGCGGCGAAAAGGGTGGAGATGATTGACCGGAGTTATTTCGACGCCGTGGTCAAAATTTCCCAATCGTCGGTGCGAATTGAGCAGGACAATTTTGAAGCCGAGGAATTTGATCCGGAGGAAATTCGTCACCTGGAGATTTTGGGTTCGGAAATCATTCTGCCCCGCGAAGCGATGGGGCTGGGCGATGTGAAATTCATGGCGGCTATTGGCGCGTTTCTTGGCTGGCAGGGCGTGTTCTTTTCACTGATGGTCAGTTCGCTCATCGGATCGGCGGTTGGCGTGACTTTGATTTTGATGAAACGCCGCGAATGGTCCTCCAAAATTCCTTACGGCCCTTACCTCGCGCTGGCGGCGGCGATTTGGATATTTTTCGGGAAAAAACTTGTCGCCGCGTATTTTCAGTAAGCGTGCCAGCAAATTTTTTGCAGGTCAGCTTTTTCAAATCGTCAAATCTTTGACACTTCGCGGCCAATCCTTATGCTTGACCCATGCGCACCGTTCACGTCCCACTGGGCAATCGCAGCTACGACATTAAAATCGCGCCGGGTTTGATTGACCGGCTTGGCCGCGAATGCGCCCGCCTGAAACTCGGCACGCGTTGCGCCATCATTACGGACACCAACGTCGGCAAACGATATGCCAAGGCTGCTTTCAATTCCCTCGCCACGGCCGGCTTTACGCCGTCGTTGGTAATTGTCCAGCCGGGCGAGACGGCCAAAAGTTTGAAGACGGTCCAGGCCGGCTACGACCAACTCGCGGCGCACCGGCTGGAACGCAAATCGTTCATCGTCGCGCTCGGCGGCGGCGTGGTGGGCGATTTGGCGGGGTTTCTGGCGGCGACGTATCTGCGCGGCATCGCGTTCGTGCAGGCGCCGACAACGCTGCTCGCGCAGGTGGACAGCTCCGTCGGCGGCAAGGTCGGCGTCAATTTGAAGAGCGGCAAGAATCTCGTCGGCGCGTTTTATCAGCCGAAGCTGGTGCTGTGCGATTTGGACACGCTGAAAACCCTGCCCGACCGCGAATTCCGCGCCGGCCTCGCCGAGGTCATCAAATACGGCATCATTTATGACGCAAAACTGTTCGCGCAGCTCGAACGCGATTTGCCGAAAATTCTGAACCGCGACCAAACCATCCTCGCGCCGGTGATTGCGCGCTGCTGCGAGATCAAGGCGGAGGTCGTCGGCAAGGATGAAACCGATGGCGGGCTGCGTGCGATTTTGAATTTCGGCCACACCATCGGCCACGCCATCGAAAACATTTCCGGCTACGGAAAGTTTTTGCACGGCGAGGCGATTTCCATCGGCCAGGTCGCGGCAGCAAAATTATCGCACGAGTTGCTGGGCTTGCCGGAACGCGACGTTGAGCGGATCGGAAATCTTTTCCAGCGCGCCGGCCTGCCGGTGCAAATCGAATTGAATTCCCTGAAACGCCAGAAACTGCTCGCCGCCATGCGCCTTGACAAAAAGGTCAGCGACGGCGAAATCAAATTTGTCCTCGCTGAAAAAATCGGCAAGGCCGTCTGGGGCACAGAAGATTTCCATGGCGTTGATTGAAAAAGTTCTGGCTGGTTTTCATCCAGACTTGTCCCGCCACCTGTAGCGGAAGGGTTGAACCCGCGCGCCGATATAACGGTGATGTCGGATTTTGCCAACTGCTCAAGCAAATCCGCCGAAGCCGCTCGGAGTCGAGTTGACCGGAATCCCAGAATCGGAACAATTAATGTTGACGCTGCTTTCGGATTTCGCGCAGACTGCCTGACAAGCACGCGAAAATGGATTACTCCACTTCCATGTCCGTGATGGCGCCACTTATGGTGTGCGCTCCGGCGCGAATGGCCAAGACCAAGACCGCTGTGACGGCCCCGGAAAGCCGCAAGGACCAACGGCGTGCAATCCAAAGGTTCCAACGAAAGGAAATATCATGACTCTGCCACACTCATACGGATTGGTTTTAATGCTCACCATTTTCACCATGATTTGCTGGGGTTCCTGGACCAACGTGCTCAAGTTCACCAAGGGCTGGCGTTTTGAACTGCTTTACTATGACTACTCGATTGGCGCGGCTTTGGGCGCCGCCCTCATCGGCTTGACCTTCGGCACCTGGGGGTCGGACGGCTCCGGCTTTATGAATGATCTGTCGCACGCCGGCCACCTCAACATTCTCTCCGCCTTCGCCGGCGGGGTCATTTTCAACCTCTCGAACATTCTGGTGGTGGGGGCCATCGCGGTGGCGGGCATGGGCGTGGGGTTCCCCATCGGCGTGGGATTGGCTTTGGTGGTGGGAGTCATTTTGAACTACATCATTGAACACAAGGGAAATCCCTGGCTGCTGTTTGCCGGTGTGGCCCTTATTCTGGCTGCCATCATCGTGGACGCCGTCGCCTACCGGGCGCTCGCGGCCAGCAAGAGCGTCGGCGGGGACAAGGCGGATGTGGCCGCCAGGAAAGCCGCCACCTGGAAGGGAATCAAACTTGCCGTCATCGGCGGCATCCTGATGGGATTGTTCTACCCGCTGGTCGTGGTCGGCATGGGCAAGAAGCCGGGCGGCGGGGAGTTTGGCGTCGGGCTGGGGCCTTACGCGGTTGGGTTCGTCTTCAGTCTGGGCGTGCTGGTTTCGATTTTCGTCTATAATCTTTATTTCCTGAAATTCCCGATTGATGGACCGCGGCTGACTTTCAGGGATTATCTGAAAGGCAAGGCTTGGTTTCACGTTCTCGGGATCGTTGGCGGCATGATGTGGATCGCCGGTTCCCTGTCGAACTGGGTCGCCGCCAGCGCGCCCGCGGATTTGAATGTCAACAGCGCGATCTGCTATGCCATTGGGCAAGGCTCGTGCATGGTCGGAGCGCTTTGGGGCGTGCTGGTTTGGAAGGAGTTCGCCGGCGGCGGAGCGCGCGTGAACCGGCTCCTCACCCTTATGTTCCTGTGCTACATGGCGGGTCTGATGATAGTCTCGATCGCGCCTCTCTACGCCGCCCACTAGGCATTGAATCGGAGAAAACCCATGGAACCGCTGCTTCTTGGCATTGATGTCGGAACCAGTTCCGTCAAGGCCGCGCTGGTGGACCCGCGCGGAAACCTTCACGCGGTGGGCCAGGCGGAGTATCCGCTGCACCACATCCGGCCCGCCTGGGTCGAACAGGATCCCGAGGATTGGTGGCGTGGCACCTGCCAGGCTGTCAAGGCGGCACTCGCCAAAGTCCCGCAAGGAGCCGAGCGGGTTCTCGGACTGGCGGTGAGCTGTCAGGCGCCCACGCTGCTGGCCTTGGATCGCTCCGGCCGGCCGTTGCGCCCGGCGATGATCTGGATGGATCGTCGCGCCGAAGCGGAGATTGTCCGGCTGGCGGAGCAGATGGGAGCGGACCAGATTTATCGGGTAACCGGCAACCGGCCTGACGCCTTCTACGTTGCCGCGCGGCTGCTCTGGCTGCGGGATCACGAACCCGAAATCCTGAAGCAAACTTGGAAATTCGCCCAGGTGAACGGCTACATTAACTACCGGCTCACGGGGCGGCTCACCCTGGATCCGGCCCATGCCGTGCTCCTGCAAATGCGCGACTACCACAAGGAAGAATGGTCCGCGGCTCTCTGCACCGCCTGCGGCGTGGAGCCGTCGCAATTCCCCGAAGTCGTGGCGGGACATTGCGCGCAGGGCGAAGTCACCGCGCAGGCTGCGGAGGCGAGCGGATTGAGGGCGGGCACTCCGGTGATGGCCGGGACGGTGGACAGCGCCTCGGCGGCTTTGGAAGTTGGCGTGGTCGAACCCGGCATCGCCGCCGAGATGACGGGCACATCCACGGTCGTCATCATTCCGAACAACAAGGGCCTGACGGAACCGGCGCTGATTGCCATGCCGCACGCTTTGCCGGGAATCCATCTGTTGCTGGGCGCCATGGTCGCCTCGGGCGGCTGCCTGCGTTGGTTCCGGGATCAGTTCGGGCAGCCGGAAATCCAAGCCGCGTCCGAAGGCAAGACCGACGCATTTGATCTGTTGACGCGGCAAGCCGCCGATGTCCCAGTCGGCAGTGGCGGAGTCATCTTCCTGCCATACATGATGGGCGAGCGTTCACCGCTTTGGCACACGAATGCCCGCGGAGTGTTTTTCGGTCTCTCGCTGGCCACGCCCAAAGCGGCGCTGGTGCGCGCCATTCTGGAAGGCACCGCCTTTGCGCTCCGCCACAACATGGAAGTGGCGCTGCGGGCAGGCGCCGAAGTCCGGGAATTGCGAAGCGTGGGCGGTTGCAGCCGCAGCGACCTTTGGAATCAGATCAAGGCGGACGTGCTGGGGCGACCGCTGTTGCTGCCTCGCACATCGGTCGGCTCTCCATTCGGTTGCGCCGTGCTGGCCGGCATGGGCGTCGGAGTTTATCCCGATGTGCGGAAATCGCTATTGGAAATGGTGCAACTCACCCGGCGCTTCGAGCCGAACCCGGCGAATCACGAAAAATACACGCGCCTCTACCAAGTCTATCGGGACATTTACGAACACCTGAAAGGTGACTTCGATCATCTGGCCAGCGTCACGCCGTGAACTCTTGACAGAAGCTGGACGGTTCGTTCCACTTCGGCCCCGGCATCCGGTTGCGACCACTCAAGCACCGGCGAGATAATCGCCGCCAGTTCTTCCAGCAAGGGAAGGCTCACCTCGCCGAGCATTCCCATCAACGTTCGCCGGAGTATCAGGTCATCGAGCCGGCACGCCACCAGGCGGCGCGCCGCCGACATCGCCTTTTCCGCGGTCGTCGCCGCCGTGCTCGGCTACGGCCTGTACAGCATGCTTGCCTACCTCGCCGCCGGACAGCAGGGCCTGGGCGTCCTCGGGCAGCGTTCGCGCTCGGCTTCCTGACGTTCCTGCGGGTAGCCGTGGTGGTGGCGGGGGCGTCGGTGATCTGGGTCCCGGTCGGCGTCTGGATCGGCTTCAATCCCAGACTCGCCCAGTACCTGCAGCCGGTCGTTGCCTTGGTGGTGAGAACGCTGGCCTTGGTGGGGCCTTGGCCGAGGATGCGCTGGACGAGCGGAAACTTGACGAAAGCGGCGGAGACCGATTCGCCGGCGGCGGGGTTTTTGACGGCGCAGACGAGATCGACATCGCCGATGGTTTCGCAGCGGCGGCGCAGGCTGCCGGCGAATTCGGCGTGGGACACCTCCGGCAAATCCCGCAGCGGCTGGAGCATCGCCTGGCCGACTTCCAGGGCCGCGACGATGCCAACCCGCCCCGCGGATTGCGACCGCAGGGCGATTCCCTGCTTGATGGCCTCGATCTTTTTCTCGCCGATCCCCTTGAGTCCGTCGAGCTTTCCCTGGTCGATCGCCGCGGTCAATTCCTCCAGCGAGGTGATTTTCCGCTCTTTCCAGAGCAGCGCGATCGTCTTGGGGCCGAGGCCGGGGATGTCGAGCATGGGAATCAGTCCGGCGGGGACGCTGGCGGCGACCTGGTCGAAATCCTCGCTGCGCCCGGTCTTGACGTATTGCTCGATGATTCGCTGGCTCGAGGGGCCAATGCCTTCCAGGTCCTTCAGCGTGCCGTTGCGAACGGCCTCTTCAAGGTCGAGGGTCATGTCCTTCAAATTCCGCGAGACCTTGGAAAACGCGATGGCCTTGAACGTGCTCTCGCCCTTGATGTCCATCAGGGCCGCGAGCGTGCGGAAGAGATCGGAAAGATCGGTGTTGAGGGACATGATCGGAGAAGGATACGGGATAAACCAGAAATCCGAAATCCGAATGACGAATCAAATCCGAAATCCGAATGAGGAAACGCTCTTCGCTTCTGGTTTCTGGTTTTGGGCTTGATTCGTCATTCTGGTTTCGGGTTTCTGGTTTTCGGATTTTGGGATTTTGGGCTTGTTTAGCCTCATCATCGCATTCATGATTCCGGTGATGCACATCTGTCTTGGCACAACGCCGACGGTCCAGCAGACGATGATCTTTGCGCGCGTGAGGCCGGATGAGGTCAACCGGGCGGTGGAAACTCGCCGGGGGGCGTCGGGCAAGCCGATCAACGTCGCCCGCGTGCTGCATAGTCTGGGCGAGCAGGCGATGCTTTGCATTCCGGTCGGGGGCGACACGGGGCGATTCATCCGCGGCGATCTGGACGCTGGGGGCATCGCGCATGACTGCGTGGAATCGAAGGCGCCGACGCGGACGTGCGTGACCGTCGTCGATCGCTCAACCAACACGGCGACGGAACTGGTGGAGGAAGCCGGACCGCTGTCGGCGGATGAGTCGGGGCAAATGCTGGAAAAGTTCCGGAAGCATCTGCCCGGTTGCCGGATGGCGGTTTTGTCCGGCACGCTGGCCGCGGGCGTGAGCGAGGATTTTTATGCGGAATGCTGCCGGGCTGCGGGGAAATCGGGCGTGCGGGTGATTCTCGACGCCCACGGCAATGCGCTGACGCGAGCGATGGCGTCGCGGCCACTGGTGGTGAAACCCAATCGTCACGAACTGGCCGGAATGATCGGCACGGCGATCGACGACGACGCTTCACTTCGCGAGGCGATGATCGCCCTGCACCGGCAAGGCGCCGAGTGGGTCGTCATCACGATGGGACGAGCGGGGGCCGTGGCTTGCGACGGGTCGTCGTTTTGGAAAATTCGGGCGATCGAAATTGAAACGCTCAGCGCGATCGGCAGCGGGGACGCATTTGCGGCGGGGCTGGCGTCGGCCCTCGCCGCCGGGCGCGACGTTCCACAGGCGTGCCGGCTCGCCGCCGCTTGCGGGGCCGCCAATGCATTGATCGCCGGCGCGGGGATATTGCGTGTGGAGGACGTTCGGCGGCTGGAACCGCTGGCTGTGGTGGAGCGATGGTAACCGCGAGGCTCGGCGCGCGGGCCTATAATCTCGGAAAGGGACGCCATGTCCGGGACCGCATCCGCCGCGTTGTTGAAGAATGGTCGTCAAAGCCGACCGCGGCGATGGGGAGTTATCGCTCTTCGAATAGCGGCACTGGTTTACCTGGGATTGGCGGCAATCTTATTCTTGATTCAGGATCGCTTCATCTTTCCGGGCGCGGCGACGCAGGGTCAACGAGACGCCATGCTCACACAGGGCACGGACAACGAACTGCTGTCGCTGCGCGCTTCCGACGGGACGCGCATTGCCGCGCTGTTCGGCAAGGCGCTGCGGAGCGACGGCCAGCCGCTGGCGGATAGCAGCAAATGCCCCACCGTGATCTTCCTCTACGGCAACGGCGACTGCATGGCGTACTGCACCGATATTTTCGATCATGCGCGGCGGCTGGGGGTGAACGTCATTCTCCCGGATTATGAAGGCTACGGGATGAGCGCGGGCAAGCCGAGCGAGTCGGGCTGCTACGCTACCGCCGATGCCGCTTACGACTATCTGCTGAACCGCAAGGACATCGATGCGAAACGAATCGTGCCCATGGGTTGGTCGCTGGGGGGCGCGGTAGCGATCGATCTGGCCAGCCGCCGCCCCGCCGCCGGATTGGTGACCATCAGCGCCTTCACCAACCTGCGCGACGTGGGACATCAGTTCATCCCCTGGATTCCGATGTCGATGATCCTGAAATATCGCTTCGACAACCTGGGCAAGCTCGCGCGGATTTCCTGTCCCATTTTCATCGCGCACGGAACGCGGGACGAAATGATCCCGCCGAAGATGGCCGGGCAATTGGCGGCGGCGGCAAAGGGCAAGGTCACGCGCTACGACGTGATGGACGCGGGGCATAACGACGTTTTTGACGTCGGCGGCGCGGAATTGTGGAATCGACTGGGCGATTTCCTGGGAGGGTTGTGACGTTAACCGGCGATATGACATTTCGTCCACAACGCGAGGCGCTGGTTGCACCAGGGCAGATCGAATGCCATGTCGCGGACATGACCGCAACCGTGGCCGCGGAGTTGCCGCTGGAAGCGGCGCAGGCCCATCTGGCGAAGTTCGATCAGTGGATTCCCATCGACGGCGATGCGCGCCTTCCCATCGGGCGATTGGTCGAGACGAATTCCACGGGTCCGCTTCGGCTGGGCTACGGGGCTTGGCGCGATTTGCTGCTGGGATGCCAATTCAAACTCGCGGGCGGACAACTCATCACGGCCGGCGGACGAACGATCAAGAACGTCGCCGGGTATGACCTTGTGAAGCTGATGGTTGGCCAGCGCGGGATGCTCGCTTCGCTCGTGACCATCACGAGCCGAACGTATGCGCGGCCGGCGTCGGCGCTGGTGGCGGAATTCGAGCCTTCGGACGCCTGGCTGGGTCAGATTATCGCCACGCCGCTGCGGCCGCGATGGGCGATCCTGCGCCCGGATGCGCTGATCTGCGGCTGGATGGATGACGAGCGGGCGATCTCGCTGTTTGAGCGTTTGGCGGGCGAGGGCAATGCCCGGCGGATTCAGAGGCGGCCGCTGGCGGAGGATATAGAGCATCGCGCCGGTCTTTGGAAAACGACGGGCAATCACTTTCGCGCGGCCGTGGGGCCGGCGAAGGTTCTTCGCTTCGCCGACCGCGCGGGGGTTGCGGACTGGGTTGCCGACGCGGCGTTCGGCGTTGTTATCGGTCCTTATGCCGATGGGCAGGATTCCGCGATCCAAAGCGCCGCGGAAAGTTGCGGCGGTTCGGCGACCTTTTTTCCCGATGGCCGGCCGCCGCGGTGGACGCTGAATCCGACCGAGCAAACGATATTGGAGAGGCTCAAAAAGGCTTTCGTTCCAGACGGTTGATGGCCGATAACATCAACCACTGGATTATGAATACCTTGTTGCCAATTTTGACTTTGCCGACACCTGTAATCGAACCCAACGAATCGACGGCCCAGCCGACGCTGAAGCTGGACCGGCGGACGTACGACCGCGCGCTGTCGTGCGTGCATTGCGGATTGTGCCTGCCGGCGTGTCCGACGTATTTGCAGACCGGCCATGAAGCGGAAGGACCGCGGGGAAGAATCCAACTGATGCGCGGGCTTTCCGACGGGAACATCGAGCCGACGCGGAAGGTTCGCGAGCATCTGGATTCATGCCTGAATTGCCGGGGATGCGAAACGGCATGCCCGAGCGGGGTGGTGTATCACGAATTGATCGAAGAGACGCGGGACCGGCTGAGCCGGCACGACCAGGATAATCCGCCGGCGTTCCAGTCGCATCGCGGGGTTTTGCGATGGTTCGTGCGCAACGTGGTGGCGCATCCGAACCGACTCAGGGCGTCGGTGCTGCCGGTGCGGCTTCTTCAGCGCAGCGGGTTGTATCGGGTGCTGGAGCGGTTCCGGGTGATGGAACTGCTGCCGCCGGCGATGCGAAAAATGGAGCGGATGCTGCCGGAGTCGGGCCCGGTTTGGCCGCGGCCGCTGCCCCGGTTCACGGGGGCCAAGGGAATGGATGCGGTGCTGGTGGCGCTGCAGAACGCGGCGCTGATCGGGCAGAACGGCGTGGCGCGCCGCTCCGCCGGACTGCGGGAGACGCGCAAGATCGTGGGATTCTTCGCCGGGTGCGTCGGGAGCATTTTCTACGACCGGACCAACCGGCAGGCGATCGAAGTCCTGGCGGCGTGCGGGGTGGACGTGTACGCCCCGCCGCAACAGGGATGCTGCGGTGCGCTGCACAAGCACGGCGGCGGATTGGATCAGGCCCGGGAGCTGGCGCGGCGGAACATCGACCTGTTCCTCCCCCGCGACGGGACCGCGGTGGATTTCATCGTGACCAACATCGGCGGGTGCGGCTCGACGATGCTCGAATACGACGTGCTGCTGCGCGACGATCCGGAATACGCCGGCCTGCGCGCGAATTCCGCCGCAGATACCGGGACATTTCGCAGATGCTGGCCGAGCTTACGCTGCCGAAGATGGCGCATCGGGTGAACGTCACCGCGGCGTATCACGACGCGTGCCACCTGGCGCACGCCCAGCGCGTTTGCGAGGCTCCGCGCGAGTTGCTCTCGCGCATTGAAGGATTGAAGCTGGTTCCGCTGGCCGAGAACGATCTCTGCTGCGGGGCGGCGGGAACGTACAATCTGGAGAATCCCAAGATGGCGGACGAACTGGCCAACCGCAAGCTGGACCACCTGGCGGCGGCGAAGGCGGAGGTGCCTGATCGCCGGCAACGCCGGTTGCGCCTCGCATCTCGCGGCGCAGGCGAAGGTGCGCGGACAGAAGCTCAGGGTCGTGCATCCGGTGGAGCTGATTCACCAGGCGATCTTCGGGACGAAGTAATTCCATTAAATACAACCGCGAAGAGCGCGAAGACAGACGCGAGGACAAAAAGGGGGTCATAAGCCTTTTTTAAAAAAGGCTTATGACCCCCTTTTCGCGCCGTCGGCGGTTTCAGGTTTCCGCGGCATGCACGCGGGCGGCGGCCATGAACGGCCGCTCGAAAACGACGTGGAACAACCAGGTCGCAACGGCGACGACGATCCCCCCCACCGTCAACATCGCGCCGAACTGGGCCCACGGCCCCAACTGCATTCGGTCCAGCGCCAGCTTCAGCGCGGCCAGGATGGGATCGTGAATCAGGTACAGGGAATACGACGCGACGCCGACGTGAACCAGCGGGCGCGAGGAAAGCCATCGCACGAGTAAATGCGGCCGATCCGACGCCTTCGACGCGGCGGCGAAGACCAAGAAACACGCGGTTGACGCTCCGACGATGATGTCGAACGCCCAGAGGTATGGCCAGAGCCCGGGGAGTCCCTCGACGGTGAGGAACCTCAACATTCCGAAGGCGCATTCAAAGGAGATGACGGTGGAGATGGCCAGGAGGATTGCCGCCAGCCAGCCGATCATTTGCAGAGAGCGCCGCGGCAGATCGCGAGGACGAGCGGCGGCGGCTGAGCCCATGGCGAAGAGCCCGAGCAGCCAGGGCGCGGCGGCGTGCCCCTTGCCGGTCAGGAAGAAGAATCCCAGGCCGATGCCAAGCCCGACCGCGACGCTGGCGGCGCTGCCGAGCCGCCGCCAGACCGGCAGCAGGATCAGTGGAAACAGGAAATAGATCTGCCATTCGGTGGCGATGGTCCACATGGGCGGATCGATCTTCGACGCCCATTTCCAGGAGAGATTGTGAACGAGCAATAGATGAGCGGCGAGATCTTCTGCGCCCAGGGCGGGATTTTCGGTCCCGAACGCCGGGCCGGCATCCACCCATTCCGGGCTGACCGGTCCGCGGAGGTCGGGGATGAGAAGAATCAGGGCGATGGAAAAGAGGAGCGAGGCATAATACGGCGGCAGAATGCGTCTGGCGCGGCGACGGATGTAGGCCCAGGTTCCGCCGGGGATATGTCCGGTGCCATCCCGAACCACGGGTCGCATGAGCAAATATCCGGACAAGACGATGAAGACCGCGACGGCCGAGCGGCCGGGAAACAGCCAGCCGAGGGCGATGGCGAGTTTCGCCTGCCAGCCGGTGAGATTCGTGCCCCAGAGCGTATGGTAGTAAACGTGCTGGAGGGCGACGACAATCGCCGCCAGGCCGCGGAGCCCTTCCAGGTATTTGAGATTTTGCGCGGGCTTGGGTCGATCCTGGATTTCAATGGATTGCGGGCGAATCGGCGGGTTGGGTTCCATCAATGCGGCAGGCCGAGCCGTCAGCTCGGCCGCATCGGTGCGCAGCGCGGCAGGATTGTGAATTGCCAAATCTCCGGCCATTTGTTCCCCGGCCACGTCGGTTCATTTGAGAAGACTATTGTTCATATTGTAGAAATGCCCGCCGTTCAAAGGAAAAATTGCGATTTTGGGCCGATTTTGCCAGCTCCGCGGGCGAGGCGGGCTGGGAGTGGGAATATGGGAAGACAATTCGGCCTATCGCACGTCGATCCATTTCGATCCGGTGTATAGAATGCCTCGGTCCGGAGGCGTTATGTCTGATTCCAGACGGTCAGTGATTGAGGCGTTCACGCGGAGTTTTCGCAGCACCAAGGGATTCATGGAAAGGGCCGTTGCGCAGGTGTCGGATGCGCAGCTTCATTTGGCCCTGGATGAGAACACCAACAGCCTGGCCGTCATTATGAGGCACGCCGGCGGGAACCTGGTGTCGCGGTTCGGCAATTTTTTGACGAGCGACGGCGAGAAGCCGGATCGAGACCGAGATTCGGAATTCATCGACGACATGGCGGATCGAGCGAGCATAATGGCTCGCTGGGAAGCGGGCTGGGCCGTGTTGTTCGACACGCTATCGCAACTGACCGATGCCGACCTGACGCGGACGGTGACGGTTCGCGGCGAGGGGATGTCGGTGCTGGACGCGCTGGTCCGGGCGCTGTCGCACCAGGCGTACCACGGCGGGCAGATCGTGCAGTTGGCGCGGCATTGGGCGAAAGACCATTGGACAACGCTGACGGTGCCACGCGGCGGATCGAAGCAACTGAACGAGATGATGAAACAGAAGTTCGGCGATTGGGACAAACCCCGGACTTGAGCCGGGGGCGGACGCGCGACCTGGCCGCTGACGGCCGATGGGCGGGACTTGCGATTTTGACACAAGTCCTTGTTTTACAAGCGAGGGCGACGGGGCTCGAACCCGCAACCACCGGATCGACAGTCCGGTACTCTATCCAATTGAGCTACGCCCCCGTCCACTTCATCGCTTGCTTCCAAAGTTTTGTTCAATCTATTTAGACGGCGCGGATTGTCAAGTCAGTATAATCCGCCCCGATGATCGTCGCCGGGATAGATGAGGCAGGATACGGCCCGCTTTTGGGACCGCTGGTCGTCGGCTGCTGCGCGTTCGATCTCGGGCCGGAGATGCGGGCGGAGCAGATTCCCTGCCTGTGGAAGCGCCTTTCAAAACTCGTCAGCAAGACTCGCCTGGCCTCGGGACGCAAACTGCACGTCAACGACAGCAAGCTCGTTTATTCACCGGCCGGCGGATTGAAGGAATTGGAGCGATCGGTGCTGGCGATGCTGTGCGCCAGCGGCGAAATGCCGGCCGATCTGGCCGCGATCCTGGGTCGCATCGCCGATCACGTGCTGGAGGAACTGGCTGATTATCCGTGGTATCGGGCGATGGAGAACGAGCGGTTTCCGCTGGAACAGCCGTCGCTTCCCATTGAGATCTTCGCCAATGCCCTGCGCGGAAATGCGGCGAACGCAAACGCAATGCGTATATCTGGCGGCGCATCGTCCTGGAACGACGGCTCAATCGGCTCATCCATGCCACGCGCAACAAGGCATCGGTCCTGTTCTCGGTCACGGCGATTCATCTCGACCATTTGCTGCGGACATTCGGCGGCGGACCGATGACCATCTTCTGCGACCGGCAAGGCGGGCGGGAACATTATGGCTCGCTGCTGCGGCTGATGTTCGACGAATGGTCCCTGGAAGTGCTGCGGGAACAGGATGGGCAAAGCGACTATCGCCTGCATCGCGGCGGAAATTCCGTGCGCCTCACCTTCCGCGAAAAGGCCGAGACGCAATGTCTGGCCGTGGCGCTGGCGTCGATGCTGAGCAAATACCTTCGCGAAGCGTTGATGCGGCGATTCAACGCGTTCTGGGCGGGGCACATGCCGGAGGTGACGCCCACGGCGGGATATTACACCGACGGGACGCGGTTCCTTCGCGATATCGAAACCAAGCGGCGACAACTGGGGATCGCGGATGAGGAATTGATCCGAAGCCGGTGAATGGAAAGGAAACCAGAAATCCGAAACCAGAATGACGAATCAAGCCCGAAACCAGAAACCCGAATCAAAGGCTGCTTCGTCATTCGGGCTTCGGATTTGATTCGTCATTCTGGTTTCGGATTTCTGGTTTTTACCTGCATCGTGTCAAGTGAACTGCGATGCGACGCTGACGTAGCGCATGCGGGTTTCGTACAAGGCGGCATCGAGCAAGCGCTTTTCCTCGTCGGTAATGTTTCCGCGGGTCTTTTCCTCGAGGATTCCGAGGATGTCGATCTGGTGCTTGGCCATGTCGAGGTTGACGTTCGGCTCGCCGCCGCGGGCGGTGAGATCGCCGAGATAATAGAGAATCTGGGTGAGGATGGATTGGACGAGGGCGGCAAAACTTGCCGGAGGGATTTCAGGGCGTCCGCGCGCGGCCGAGGCGCCGGGTCGGGGCGAGGATGGACTTGCCGTGGCGCTCGTCGCCGGACCGGCCGGGGCGGATTCTTGCGCCTTGCGAGATTCTTCCTCGGCCAGACGCTTTTTTTCCTCCTGGGCTTGCTTCTTCCAATCGGTGTCGATGTGGAGGGTGGGTTTTTCGTCGGACATGGGGCTCCAATTCAATATGATGGCCTAACGATGGCAATAGATGCGCCACAGCTCGGTTCTGATACATTCCTTTATACCTCTTAACAAAATGCGCGTTGACACCGAATTTCACGTGGTTTTCGAGCGGGAGCCGATATCGTCAAGGTTATCGGACTTGTAAAGCCGAGGATGGTTAGGTACAAGTTAGGGCACGTATATGGCTCTTGGATCAGCGATTGAATGGACGGATGCCACTTGGAATCCTGTGACTGGATGCACGAAAATCAGTCCTGGTTGCAAGCATTGCTACGCAGAGCGCATGGCGAATCGTCTTCGAGCGATGGGGCAACCGCGATACGCAAACGGATTTAAGGTGACACTTCAACCGGACGTTCTCGAATTGCCGTTGCAATGGCGGCTACCGCGGACCATTTTTGTGAACTCGATGAGCGACTTATTCCATCGCGATGTTCCTAACGACTACATCCTTAAATGCTTCGACATCATGCGTCGCGCTCCACAGCACATATTCCAAGTGCTTACAAAGCGTCCAGAACGAGTCGTTGAAATGGCGTCAAGAGTGTATTGGGCTCCAAATATTTGGATGGGTACGAGTATTGAAAATCAAGATTATGTTTGGCGAGCAGATTTACTTGCAAAAGTACCTGCGACAATCAGGTTTCTGTCGATAGAGCCGCTATTGGGTCCAGTTAGAAAGCTACCGCTAAAACACATCCGTTGGGTAATTGTTGGTGGCGAATCTGGACCGGGTGCGCGGCCAATGGAACAACAATGGGCGACAGCAATTCGCGATGAATGCAACCTGGCTGGGGTACATTTTTTCTTCAAGCAATGGGGAGGCGTGCAAAAAGGAAAAACCGGACGTTGGCTAGAAGGTCGCGAATGGAACGAAATGCCCGCTTTAGGGGGAATTTCCGATGGCAAAAGACCGATGGCCGCAGCTATGTGAGCTTTACAAATCGGATGATCGATTACCAACGCGCAAAGTGGGACGATGGACCGAGGACAAGCTCTTCTTCTGGAATCGCTATATCGAGATCACAACCGGCGCCATGGTCGGGCATCCAAAATGGCCTGCCGGGTTGGTTTATGTTGATTTATTCGCGGGTCCTGGAATCTGTGAGTTGGAAGATTCGGGTCGTCGCATGCCCGGCTCGGTTTTGATCGCTGCGAACGCGCCGAAGCCCTTCTCGCGCATCATCGCTTCAGAGATGGATAGCAAGCTTGCCACCGCACTGCAGACGCGCCTGCGGCTAACGCCAGTTGCAAATCTCGCAAAGGTGTTTCAGGGCGATTGCAACAAATGCATAGACAAAATGGTTGGTGAGATCCCACCTCGGGCATTAACTCTTGCATTTATTGATCCGGAAAATTTAAACGTCGACTTTGAAACAATCAGAAAGCTTTCCGCATGTGGGCGAGTCGACCTCTTGATCCTCTTCGCTGACGGTATGGACCTTGTCCGCAATGGTGACCTTTATGAACGGCAGCAACCGTCGGTGCTTGATCGAATGATGGGTACCGCCTCGGACTGGCGTGAACAGTGGAACCAGCTTGCCAACCGCACCCCGCAAAACATTTGTCGGTTGTTCGCCACCGAGTTCAAGCAACAGCTTTCACGTCATCTCGGATACATCGTCTTCGGAGAAAAGAGAATGTCGTCAAGGAATGGGCCTCTATACCAGCTCATTTTTGCGTCAAAAAATGAGACGGGCTTGGAATTTTGGGACAAGGTCACTAAGAAAGATCGTGGTGGACAAATGGGCTTTGATTTTTAGAGTTAACGGCCAAGCGCATTCACATAATGCCTTTGCGGTGCTTATAACAGACCGTCACTCACTGCCACGCCGTGCGCTTTGAGCGTGCTTATCTGCACCAGCTTTGCAGTCTCCGCGTCCTTCACATTATCCGTATGACACGCGGCCTTCTTGCCTTTGTGCGCCAGCTTCATGATCTCCTCGGGGGTGAGGTTGCCGCGATTCTTGAGAATGTCCGCGCCCGTGGCGGAGACGCCGGGACTGGGCTGGGCTTTCCTGGCCGGCTGGGATGATTCCTCCTTGCCGGAATAAAACTCCGAGATTTCCTTGCTGATGCGGACGCTGCACCAATCGTGGCCGCACATGGCGCAGAAATCGGTGTCCACCTCCAGATCCTCATCGTGATAGGCGCGGGCGAGTTCGGGATCGAAGCTGAGATCGAAATGCTTCTGCCAGTTGAGGGCGGCGCGGGCCTTGGTCAATTCATCGTCGCGGTCGCGCGAGCCGGGGATCCCCAGGGCGACGTCGGCGGCGTGGGCGGCGATCTTGTACGCGACGCAGCCTTGCTTGACGTCATCCTTCTTCGGCAGGCCGAGATGTTCCTTGGGCGTGACGTAGCAGAGCATGGAAGCGCCGTGGAAACCGGCGGCGGTGGCGCCGATGCAACTGGTGATGTGGTCGTAGCCGGGGAAAATATCGGTCACCAGCGGGCCGAGAACGTAGAACGGAGCGCCGTGGCAGAGCTGGCGCTGGAGCTTCATGTTGTATTCGATTTGATCGAAGGGGACGTGTCCGGGGCCTTCGACCATGACCTGCACGCCCTTGGCCCAGGCGCGCTCGGTGAGTTCGCCGAGGGTCGCCAGTTCGCGGAGCTGGGCCTCGTCGGTCGCGTCGGCCAGGCCGCCGGGACGCAGGCCGTCGCCAAGGCTGAAGCTCACGTCGAACTGGCGCATGATGTCGCAGATGTCGTCGAAGATTTCGTACATCGGGTTCTGCTTGTTGTGGTGGAGCATCCACTTGGCCAGGATGCTTCCGCCGCGGCTGACGATGCCGATGAGGCGCTTGCGGACGAAGGGCAGGTGCTCGCGCAAAACCCCGGCGTGAATCGTGAAATAGTCCACGCCCTGCCTCGCCTGCTTTTCCAGTTCCTTGAGAATCACGCCGGGGGTGAGGTCTTGAATCTCCCGGCCGAGGATCATCGAATAAATCGGGACCGTTCCGATGGGAACGGTGCTGCTGCGGATGATGGCCTGTCGGCACTCGTCGAGGTCGCCGCCGGTGGAAAGATCCATCACCGTGTCGGCCCCCCAGCGCTCGGCCCATTGGAGTTTTTCGATTTCCTCATCGGTTCCGCTGGAAACCGGCGATGCGCCCATGTTGGCGTTGATCTTGGTCAGCGAGGCGCGGCCGATGCACATCGGCTCGAGCTTGTATTTCAGATGGACGACGTTAGCCGGGACGATCATCCTGCCGGCGGCGATTTCGAGGCGGATCTGCTGCGGGGAAAGGTGCGGCTCGCGCAGGGCGACGCGTTTCATTTCCGGAGAGATGATGGCGGTGCGGGCCTGCTCCAGTTGCGTTCGGCCCCGGCGGTCTTCGGGACTTGCGAAATCCATCGCGGTGACATTCGAGACACCCGGCATGCCGGGAGTGTCGGGGGAACTGAAGGCATGGGGCGTGCCGACGCGCCCTTTGGCGGCGAACGAGCCGGGAGACGTGCCCTGGCGATCGGTGGAAGGATTGTCGCCGAGCGGCGGAAGCACGTAGGAACGATCCATCGGTTCATTAGGGTGGGGCATGATCGAATCTCCGTGGGCTGGGGAAAACGCTGGAGGTGAACGCGAGAGGCGGTCCATTCGCTTTCCTACGCCGGCATCATCCGGATCAGGTACCAAGGGTTTGCTCTCAGATCGCCAACCGGCGATCACCCCTAGCGAATTTTGAAATATCCTAGGGGCGGCGGGAGCGGCCCGCAAGCGGGCCCGCTAAACAAATGCCGGGTTACGACGCAAGCGATACCAGGAAATGTTTGATCGCCCGGCTGACCAGTTGAGGCTGCTCCATCGGAGTCATGTGTCCGGCTCCGCTGATGATCGACAAGGTTGAGCCGGCAATTGATTTGTGCATTTCCTCCGCCAGGGCCGGAGGCGTCATGGCGTCGGAATCGCCGACGATAATGAGCGTCGGGGCGGCGATGCGGGACAGGGATGGGCGTAAATCGGGCCGGTCGCGCATGGCGGCCAGCGCGTGCTGGATCGTCTCGGTGGGGCAGGATTGCATGATGGACATCAACTCGTCGGCCACGTCGGGCTGCGATTGGGCGGTGTCCGGGGCGAGCAATTTGGGCATCAATTTTTCCGCGACCGCGGAAGATCCCTGGCGCGGGCCAGACTCAATTAAGCTGTCGCGGGCGGCGCGGGCGTCGGAATCGTCGGCGGCGGCGCGGCTGTCGATCAGGATCAGACCGCGGAGAGTAGAGGCGTACTGGCGCTGGTAAGCCAGGGCGACGTAGCCGCCCATGGACAGTCCGCCCAGCACGCAGGGCAGGGCGTGAATTCGCGACAGAAGCAGGTACAAATCCTCGGCCAACTCTTGCAGGGTGAACTTTCCGCCGCCGGTGGATTGTCCGAATCCGCGCAGGTCGGGGGTGATGACGCGGCTGACGGAGGAGAGGTCGTGAACCTGCTGTCGCCAGACGCGATGATCCAGCGGAAACCCGTGGAGGAGCACGACGGGCAGGCCTCGACCCGATTCGTGGTAGTAGAGATTGGACCGGCCGATGGATTGAATGGGCATGCGTTTCTCCTGGTCTATAGTGGATTGTCGCGCTCTGGGGGCGGTTTGTCACCCCCTGGGGGCGGTTTTCAACACCGAGCCCAGCGCTTACAATTCCGCAGCCGGCCACGGATGGGCGGCCACGGAGATTTGATGCCTGCCTTTGATCCCGATCACCTGAAATTGACGGATTTCATTGACCTGTCCACGTTGCAGGAGATCCAGGACAGCTTCGCGGCGGTGGCGAACGTGAAAGCGACGATTACGGATGCGGAGGGTCGGCTGCTGACGCAGCCGGCGCCGACGGCCGAGTTTCTGGGCCGTCAGGAGGCGATCGCGGCGGCCGCGGCGGCGCACGAGGGGCCGCAGCGCGAGGGGGGCGAATACGTCGCGCCGATCATGGTGAACCATCAGCGGCTGGGAACGATCCGGATGTCGGGCAGCGCCAGCGGTCCGCGGCCTGATGAAGCGAAGCTGGGGGCGCTGGCGGAAAAACTCGGCGTGGAGCAGAAGCAGTTGAAGCAGGCGGTCGCCCAACTCATGCGGTCACCCGGCGCCAAGCCGGCGGCGATCCAGTTTCTCTTTCTGCTGGCCAATGCGATTGCCCGGCTTTGCTATCAGGAGTTCCAGCTTCGCCAGCGGATCAACGAGCTGACGGCGGTTTACAACGTGACCATGATGCTGTCGGATGCGCGATCTGGAAAACGTGCTCCAGCGAACGGTCAAGGTCGTGTGCGAAGTGATGGAGACCAAGGCCTGTTCGCTGCGCCTGATTGATGACGAGCGGGATGAGTTGGTCATCAAGGCGGTGCACAACCTCTCTGGGCGATACCTCGGCAAGGGCCAGATCCGGCTGAGCCAGGCGACGATCGACCATGAGGCGTTGACGGCCAAGGGATATGAATACGTGAAGAACATGGAGACGGACCCGCGGGTGGCGTATCCGCAGGAGGCCAAGGAAGAGGGAATCGTGTCGATGCTGTCGGTGGGGATGCGATACAAGGGGCGGGCCATCGGGGTGCTGCGGGTGTACACGGCGCAGGAGCAGGCGTTCAGCCAGTTTCAGATCGAGCTGATGAAGGCGGTGGCGGCGCAGGCGGCGGCGGCAATCGAAAATGCCCGGCTGTTGCAGGAGTCCATGGCGGCGCAGGCCTTGGAGCGGCAGGTGCAGATGGCGGCGCAGGTGCAGCAACGAATGGTTCCCAGCAAGCCGCCGACCGCCGAGGGGCTGGATTTGGCCGCGGTGTACGTGCCTTGTTTCGAGCTGGGCGGCGATTTATACGATTTCATCGAATTGCCGTACGACAACGTCGCCCTGGTGATCGCGGATGTCAGCGGCAAGGGAGTGCCGGCCAGCCTGACCATGGCCGCGGTGCGGGCGGCGCTGCGGGCGCAGGTGGATAACGTCTATTACCTGAACGAAGTGGTGCGGCGGATCAATCTGATGCTTTGCCGCGATAGCAGCCCCGGCGAATTCGTCACCCTGTTTTACGGCGTGCTGGACCGGCGGAACCGGCGGTTCACGTATTGCAACGCCGGCCACCCGCCCGGCTTGATCCTGCGCAACGGGCAGATCATCGAGCTCAACAGCGATAACCTGGTTCTCGGGGTCGATCCGGAGGAGAAATACGTGCAGGCGCTGGTCGATCTGCGAGCCGGGGACACGCTGCTGTTGCACACCGACGGACTGACCGATGCGATGAATTTTCAGAACGAGCGGTTTGGCCGGCAACGCATCGTCGAGGCGTTCAAGCTCGGCGGCGACAGCGCCGAGGCCGTGGCCCAGACGATCCTTTGGTCGCTTCGGCGATTCGCCGGTTTGGCAAAGCGAACCGACGACGTGACGATGATCGTGGCGAAGGTGAACTAAGCGTTGCAAGGCGAACGATCACAGCCTGACGACCCGCGCCTCGGCCCGTATTGGCGAGCGCTCGGCGCGTGCCTGATCGTGCTGGCTATTTACATCGCGGCCATCCTTGCGCTGGGAACGGAGACGGCAAAACGATCGACGGCCCCGCCGTGGTATGCGTGGGTGAGATATCCGCCGACCCGAACCCGGCCGCAAGCCATTTTTCTGGTCTTTCCGGCGATTGTTTACGGCGGATGGATGCTGCTGGTGCGGCGAATGGTCGTGCGGAAAATCGCGGATGCGATTGTGTTGCCGGCGGCGGTCGCGGCTGCGTTGGCGATGAACGCGACCACGGCGATGATGGATGGCGGCCCCGACGCGATTTGGAAACCTTTCGGTGTTTATCTGCTAGGCTCCAATTTTTTCACCGATGTGCCGGCCGTCCGGTCCGCGGGGGTGAGCCAATTTCTCCGCGGCTACGTTCAGCATCTTTATCATTACAGCATTCACACGCGAACGCATCCGCCGGGGCCGGTGCTCGTTTTGTATTTCATCGCCTGCGTGCTGGGGCCGGGGGCCAAAGCGGCTTCGTGGTCGGCCGTCGTTATCACAGCAACAGCCGTCGTTCCGTTTTTTCTTTTGCTGCGCCGTTTGGCGGGACGGCAGATCGCAACGGTTGCGCTCGCGTTGTACGTCGTCACCCCCAGCCTGGTCCTCTACGGAGCAACCTCGATGGATGGCGTGACGCTCGTCGCCCTGCTGTGGTCGATGTATTTTCTCCAACGGGCGATCGATCGACCGGGCGTCGGCATCGGACTCGTCGCCGGAGCGTCCATCGCCCTGAGCCTCATGATGAGTTACGTCGTGGTTTGCGTCGGCGCGCTGGCTGCGCTGTATGCCGCTCAGGAAGTCGCGGCGAACCGGGGAAAACTCTGGCCGGTGGTTGGCTGTCTGACGATTGCCATATTGGTGACGGCCGGCGCATTTGTGACGCTTGATGCGCTGACGGGATTCGATCTGGTCAAATCGTTCGAGGCTTCCCGCCATTACGATCACTACACCATGCGAACGTTCACGATTTCATTTCCCCGGTATCTCGACATCAGCTTCAGTAACTTGATCGCGTTTCTGATCGGCATTGGATTTCCCGTCGCGATCTTGTGGGGGAAGCAGACCGCGCGATGGGTGAAATCCCGGCGGGAATGGACGGCGGCGGAACGGTTCAACGCGGCCGGCGCCCTTTGCGTCCTGGTCATGAGCTTTGCACGGCTGTTCACTCACGAAACGGAGCGCATCTGGCTATTTTTCGTCCCTCCCGCGCTGCTGGGCGCGGCGTCGTGGATCGTCCGCTTCGGCGGGAAATCCGAGCGCCTGCGCGAATGGGCCATGGGCCTGATGTTCGCCCAGACCTGGTTGTTCCAGTTGCTGCTGTTTACGCTTTGGTAGCCGGGCCGGCCGGTTCGCCAAACAGGGCATCGACGAACCGCCGCGGATCGAACGTCTCGATGTCCTCCGGCGTTTCGCCGAGGCCCACGAATTTCACCGGCACGTTCAACTGATCGTGAATCGAAATCACCACGCCGCCCTTGGCCGTGCCGTCCAATTTCGCCAGGATGATTCCCGTCACGCCGATGGCTGAGCCGAAATGCTTGGCCTGCTGGATGGCGTTCTGTCCAGTGGTGGCGTCGAGAACGAGCAGGACTTCATGGGGGGCGCCGGGGATGCGCTTGGCGACCACGTCGCGGATTTTCGTCAGCTCGCGCATCAAATGGTCCTGGGTATGCAGCCGGCCGGCCGTATCGACGATCAGCACGTCCATGGCGCGGGCCTTGGCGGCTTCGCAGGCGTCGTAAGCGACGGCGGCGGGATCGGAGCCCATCTTGTGCTTCACGATCTCCACGCCGATGCGCTGGGACCAGATCGTGAGTTGCTCCACCGCGGCGGCGCGGAACGTGTCGCTGGCGCAGACCATCACCTGCTTGCCCATCTGCTTTTTCAAGAGCCAGGCGAGCTTGGCGATGCTGGTGGTCTTGCCGGCGCCGTTTATGCCGGCGACGAGAATGACCGTCGGGCCGGAGGCGGCCAGGCGCAGCTCGCGATCCTGGGCGGGGACGCGGGTCAGAATGGCCAGGATTTGCTCGCGAACGATCCGCTCGGCCTCGCCGGCGCTTTTGATTTTGCCGTCCCGCCAGCGCTGGCGGATTTCGTCGATCATCCGCTGCACGTTTCTCACGCCCATGTCGGCTTGGAGGAATTTTTCCTCCCACAGGGCGAGCGATGGCTCGTCGATTTGCCGGCCGGGGATGAAGAGCGTGCGCACGTCGGTGTTCAGGACGACCGCGGTCTTGCGGAGAGCGCCTTTGAGCTTGTCCAGGGTTTTTGAGAAGAATCCCATGGTGTTAATTGGCAGGTCGCCAGATCATGATTCGTTGGCCAGGTGATCGGTTACTGATTTTTCACGCAGGACGGCATCGAGAACGCCGTTGACGAAGGCCGGGCTTTGCTCGGTGGAGAATTCCTTGGCTAATTCGATGGCCTCGTCGATCACGACTTTCGGCGGCGTGGGCTGGTTGTTTAATTCCCAAACGGCCAGGCGGAGGATGCTGCGATCGACGGCGGGCTGCCTCCGCGGCGGCCATTGCGGGGCGATGCGCTCGATCAGGGCGTCGATCGATTCCCGCTGG
Organism: uncultured Phycisphaerales bacterium; assembly: GCA_963783845.1. Lineage (GTDB taxonomy): Bacteria > Planctomycetota > Phycisphaerae > Tepidisphaerales > Tepidisphaeraceae > PALSA-1353. The sequence goes on along the minus strand of CAWAPL010000012.1, from coordinate 116,402 downwards.
TTCCATGCCCCTTCGGCCATCTGCAGGGCCCGATTGGCGACGGCCTCTTCCGTTTTCTCGTCCTTTGTCGCCTGTGCGCCCAGGGCCAGGTCGAGATTGGCGTTGGCGTCCCACAGGAATAAGGCCTGCATCGCCAACTCGCGGGTTTTACGCATGGAGGACATCGGCGGCATCAGTATAGGGAAAAACCGCGCGGCCGAAATCCGAAATTCGCTTTTGACGCATTCGAGGGTGTAGCGCCTGGTTGTGGCGATCGCGTATTTCCCCCTCTCCCGGTACTCCGCAACATCTTTCATCTACGAATTAAGTGCAGGTGTAAACAACAGTTCGCCGCCATGCTAACCTTTTGTTGCGTTGACAAGGAGGTCTGCCATGGAAGGCGAACTGTTTCGGAGACTTTACCTCCTCGTCCAGGAGGAAGCCAAGCTTCGTGGACGGCCCAAGCGGGTTCATTTCACCGATGCGCGGATCGTGCTGGTCTATTTCTGGGCCACGCTGCACGACCGGCCCGTGGCCTGGGCCTGTGAGGCTCGCAACTGGCCTCACGAACGCAACGGGTTTGGGTTGCCCAGCGCTGCGACCATGAGCCGACGGCTGCGGACGTTGTGCTGCTGGACGCTGATCACCGGCGTGTATGATCGACTGCGGTCCATCACCCCTCGGGGGTTGGCTCTGTGTCGGCGGATCGACACCAAACCGTTGGTGGTGGGAGGATTTTCCAAAGACCCCGATGCCCAACGCGGCTATGCCACCGGCGGCCTGGCCAGGGGTTACAAGCTGGCCGTGGCGTGGGGACACAGCGTTGTTCCCGACGCCGTCACGGTAGGCCCGCTGAACGCTTCGGACCCAAGCTGCGCCGTCAACCTGATCGATCAAATGACTCGGCGCGATCCGCAGGCCAGCGGCTACCTGCTGGCCGACGCGACGCACGACACCAATCCGTTGCACCAGTACGCCGCCGCTCATGATTTTCAATTGCTCACGCCGCGCAAAAAGCCGGGCACGGAGTTGGGCCACCGGGATCATAGTTTGGCCCGCCTGCGATCCATCGAATTGTTGGAAGGTTCCAGTCGTTTTGGCAAAAGCCTGTACGAACAGCGTGGAAACATCGAACGAGATTTGGCACACCTGTGCGGCTTTGGCGGCGGCCTGCAACCTCTCCCCAGTTGGGTGCGCCACCCCGCACGAGTCGCCAGGTGGGTCATTGCCAAGTTAATCATCAATGGCGTGCGACAGTGCACAATCAAAGGAGTTGCAGCGTAGATGAAAGATGTTGCGGTACTCCGGGAGAGGGTTGGGGTGAGGGTCATTTGGAATGGTAGAATGCCGCTCAGCTTTCCAATTGGCCCTCACCCTATCCCTCTCCCGGAATACCGGGAGAGGGGAACAGAGCAGAGAGTCGCCACAATTAAGAGTTACACCCCGCATTCGATCAACTGGGCGGGAGGGAAGCGGAGGAGGGGGCATCGAGGCTTCGCTTGCGTTTGCCGCCGGGTGGGCTTGCGGGTCGCTCGGATTCCTTGCTCGCCTGCATGCCGCGCATCATGGCGATGATGCCGGTGCGGGCCAGCTCGCGGATTCCGTAGGGCTTCATCGAGCTCGACAAACGCCTCGATTTTTTGTTCGGTGCCGGAGAGTTCGACCATCATGCTTTCCTTGGCCACGTCCACGACCTTGCCGCGGAAGAGAGTCACGATTTCGATCACCTCGTTGCGGTGTTCCGGGCGGGTGGCGACGGCGACCAGGGCCAGATCGCGCTCGACGTAGGCCGAGTCCTTGAAATCCTTCACCTGGGTGATGGGAACGAGCTTGGCGAGTTGCTTGCGGACCTGCTCGAGGGTGTTCTCGTCGGCATCGACGACGATGGTCATGCGGGAGAGATTGGGGTCCTCGGTGCGGCCGACGACGAGGGAATCGATGTTGAAACCTCGTGCGGCGAACATACCGGCGACGCTGGCCAGGACTCCGGGCTCGTTGACGACCAAAGCTGAGATGACGTGGCGCATAGGTTGGGGATTGTAAGGGATGGGGAAGGGAAAGGGAATTTCCGGGTAGCAAACCCGCGGTGCTGACTTCGGCGAGCTCGGTCGAGCCGCGCACCGCCGCTAAATATCGTGTATGGGCCGCGATCGGGGCCGTCTATCGGGTATGGGTAATCTGTATCACCGAGCGTCCCTTTTCACTCGACCCGCTTTATTTATCAGCCGATACTGCCGTCTAGGAGAGAAATGCGCAATGCAGGCCCAGATGGACCATTCATCGCAGTCCACAAATCCAGCCGCCTCGGCGCCGACGCCGAGACCGAATCTCTGGTGGTGGGCGCTGACGCGCGCGGCGCTGGTGGCGCTGGGAGTAGCGGTGGTCGGAGCAATTGCCAAGTCACTGACGCTCGTGCTGCCGGAGCAATCCACGTCGATTTTGTACACAGCGCTTTCAGTGGCCGTGCTCGGTCTGGCATTCGTGATGGTCTGGCGCCGGCGCAAGCGATGGGCGCTGCCGGCGAAGGAGATGGCTCAGGTGCTGCATGAGATCCGGATTGGGCGCTCGGCGATTGAAGAGTTCAACCGGCTTTCCACCGGGGGGCTGCAAGATCTCGCCGCGGCGGTAAAGCTGCTTTTGCAGGACCTGCGGCAACACCGCCAGGACGTGGACAACCTCAAGAAAGAGGTTCAGCAGCGCATCGCCAACCGAAACAGCGTGCTGGAGCGCCAGATCAAGGCGCTGCGAAGCCAGGCGGTGAAGGATGCGCTCACCGGTCTATACAATCGCCGGATGCTGGACCATTTGCTTCCGCAACTGATCGACCACTGCCTGACCGAGCACAAGCCGCTGACGCTGCTCATGATCGATATGGATCGGTTCAAGGCGTTGAACGACACGCTGGGTCACGTGGCGGGCGACGATATCCTTCGGGTGGTGGGTCAGATCATTCATAGCACGATTCGCGAAGGGGACTTCGGATTTCGATACGGGGGAGACGAATTTGCAGTTGTTCTGCCGGGGTGCGAGGCGGCGGCCGCCAAGCGGGTCATCGACCGGCTGCAATCTCTCGTGCAGGAGATGGGCGTAACGCTCAAAGGGTTGTTGCGGCCAAGGCTGTCCATTGGCCTGAGCACGCTGGCGGACCTGGCCGAGCCGACGGGCATCAACCTGATCAAGCGGGCCGATGAACGGCTGTACGAATCCAAGGCGGCGCAGAGACAACTGGACGCCGCGGAACAGGCGGCGTGACGGCATTCGGCATTCAACTTTAGCTCGCCCTTGCCAGTTCAGCCGTTATCTGTAGAATTCCCGCTCCTCTATTTTCAAGCGGAGCGTGAATGGCCAGAGAGAAATACGAACGTCGTGAGAAGACCGAGAAATTTCAAACCTTCACCCGTCCGAAGGTGAAGATCGCCCGGTGGAGCGCCTCGGGCAAAATGTACATTGATTACAAGGATACGGAATCGCTGAAGAAGATGGTGAGCAACAACGGCAAAATCCTGGCTCGCAAACGCACGGGGGCCAGCGCGATGGAACAGCGGATGATGGCCCGTGCGGTCAAACGGGCGCGGTATCTTGCATTGCTGCCGTACGTGAACGCGACGGCTTAGAGCCTTCGAAGCGGTATTCGACCCATCGAAGCCCCGGATGCACATCCGGGGCTTTTGTGTTGGATCCGATCTTTGCATCCTCCGGGGGAAAAAACGAAAAAACCGCGAGGTTGCTCAGAACCCCGCGGCTGTACGTTAACACGTTGACCCAGCTTACTTCTTGGGGCCGAGGATGGCGTCCTTCGCTGCCTTGGCGACAGTGAAGCGCACCTTCTTGCTCTTGGGAATAAGCTTTTCCTTGCCGGCATCGGGTCCGAAACGCATGATCATCTTGCGTGCCGGGCGATCGACGAGTTTGAGCTTACCGAGCCCGGGCAGGGTAAAGACGTTCTTCGCCTGCTTGTAGGCAAGATCGGCCTGAGCGGCGAGGAAAATGGTGACCTGCTTCTTGGTGAGACCGGCCTTTTCGGCGAGATGGGCGGCAATCTCGGACTTGGTCATCGACTTGCTGGCCATAGGGGTGGTTCTCCTTCCCTGTTAATTGGAACCAAAGAAATCCGCCCCAGTGAGGAGCGCTCACCGGTGAGAAACTCTCAATTGGGGCAGCGGTCGGATCGAGCCCTATGCTCGTCCCGTCCGCCAACCGCCGGGACACTCCGGCGATGTCCGCTAGAAACTAGCGAGATTTCAGGCGAATTCAATGATATATCGCGAAAATACTTGGATTTTCGGGGGAATCCTGGTTTTCACGACAGGTTTTCCCCAAAACTCCAGAGAAAGATGACCGAAGAGAAAGCCCGATCCGCCTTCACCCCCCTTCCGAAGGGGCCGCATTCCCGGTTATCTTCCTTGCGTGACGTCCCTCTCGCAACGGTTGTTGCCGGTTCTTCAGTTGACCCGCATGGCGCTGGTGTTCACGGCATTGGCCGACAGCGGTTGTGCCCTGATGCTCTGGGCCAAGCAGCAGGTGCAAATCAACGGCCGGGCGCTGTGGTCTGAACTCGATCCGGCCCAGTGCATCGCGCTGGCGCTGGTGTCGATCGGGCTGTACGGGTTTGGGATGAGCCTGAATGACATCATCGACCGGCGGCGGGATCGACAGATTTCGCCGAATCGCCCGCTGCCGAGCGGCCGGATCGGGCTGGGAACGGCCCACGTCGTGTGCGCGCTTCTGGCGGTGCTGGCACTGGTGGGCGGAGAGATCTACACGACCGTGGCGCCCAACGCGAAATTGAGTCTGTGGCTGGTGATGTTTACGGGGGGCCTGATCGTCTTCTACGATGTCGCCGCCAAGTATTTGGTGCCCTTGGGGCTGATGTCATTGGGGTTGATCCGATTTTTCCACGCCACGATAGCCGCCCCGTCGCTTCCCGTGCTATGGCATCCGCTGCTGCTGATGAACCACGTCACGATCGTTTCGACGCTGGCGTATCACTGGGAACACAAGCGGCCAGCGTTGCGGCCCGTGCACTGGTGGTCGGTTTTCCTGGGGCTGGGGATGGTGGACGTTTTGGCCGTGGGGCTTGTGTGGTGGCGACGACATAATCTCATGGAGACGCTGCCGGGCGGAAATTTGACGATTCGTCCGGCGCTGTTCGGGCCGCTGGCGGCGGTCTTCGTGTTTGTCGTTCTGGCGATTTGGATCCGGAGCAGCAGCGTCAATTCCCGCGCCGCCGGTCGAGCCTTGATGCTCAGCGGGCTGATGTGGCTGATCGTTTACGACGCCAGCTTCGTGGCCGGGTTCGTCGGCCTGCTCGAAGGAATCATGATCCTCGGATTTCTGCCCGTGACCTACGGTGCGGTCATCGTGATGCGATGGTGGAGCAAGATGATGCTGCTGTCTCAAAAGCCGGAGTTCAAGAGGGTGGAAACTTAGAAGAATCGCCAATGAAAGACGAGAATCTTAGACCATTCATTTCATTCGGCATCGGCATTCCAAGATCCGGTAAAATGGAGAAACGCATTGGCGAGAGGCGCAGTTTCCGCCTGTTATCTGGCAATGCGGATAAGCACCGCGATTTGATTCACGTCCCATAAATTATCCAGGTCCGATAATCGCAATAAAATGGGTAAACCATACAAATTACCCAGCTTGATTTGAACGGGTCTCGCTCAAGGCCAAATCGGGTCATAATTTCATTCACGGGCGGTCTACACAAGCTATATATCCGCATTGGACATTCGTGCCCGTGGCAACCAATCGAGTAAGTGGGAGCAGAGACCATTTCCGAATCGAACAATAGCTTTCTAGCTAAAGCCCCATCCCATGAGTTGATGGGATCAACTCCGAAGCCGGAGCAGCCCATTGTCGGCGTGGTCTGGCGGCGCCGGAGGCTCGTCGCGCAATGCGTCCTGGCGGCGCTGGCGATCGCGGGGATCTACCTCCTGTTTGCGAGCCCCAGCTACACCAGCACCGCCGAGGTTTACATCAATGAGGGCGAGGGCCACGGCGTTTTCGGCCAGACCCCCAGCGATCTGCAACGCAGCGACGATTATCTCAACACGCAATGCGAGTCTGATGACCTCGACTCCGATTTTGGCGCTGGCGCAAACCGAGGACGGGATTGGCGACCTGGAAACGCTTCGCGGCGTTGCCGACCCGATCGATTACCTCCAAAAGAACATCACCGCGGAAGTCGGTAAAAAGAGCGAACTGATTTACGTCTCGCTTGAAGCCCACAATGCCGTGGATGCGGCCAAACTCGTGAACGCCGTCGTCCAGGCGTACGTGACCTATCAAACCAAGATGCAGCACAGCACTTCGGCGGAGGAGCTGGATATTCTGCAAAAGGAAGCATCGCGTGACGAGTTGGCGATCGCGGTGAAGGATCGCGAGCTGGCGACGTTGCGGGACATGTTCGGCGAGACGGCGTACGACAGCCTGCAGAGCAATCCGATCGTTCAACAGGAAACGGCGCTGTCCAACGCGCTGACGGCGGCGAGGCTGGATGCGGTCAACTCCAAGGCGGCGTACGACCAGGCGCTGGCGATGATCGGCAACGATCGGCAGAAGCTGATGGCGATCGAGGCGCCGGACGACGCGGGGGATTTGGTTGCCGCGTTGACCGCCGAGTTGGACCTCGTTCGATCCGAGATTTTCCGACTCGAGCAGCAACTGAAGGACCTGGACGCGCACTTACCTGCCGGACCACCCCGTGGTCCTGGAGGTGACGTCCCGGCTGAATCAATTGACCATTACCTACGTTCGCGCCCAGCGGCAGCGCTGGCTCAGCGCCAAAGGTCAGCAGGACGCGTTGCAGGCGTCGTTCGATCAGCAGCACAAGCTGGTGCTGGAACAGGCGACGCGCTCCGCGGATTTCGACCGGGTCAAGACCGAGTTGAGCCGGATTGAAAAGGACCTGGACATTGTCGAGAGCCGGATCAACGAAGTGAGCGTCAATCAGGACGCCGGAAGTTTGAACATCAGCATCGCTCAGCCCGCGGTTCCCTCGCCCAAGCCCAGCCACCCCTCGAAGCTGAAGGCATTGGCTGGGGCGCTGTTTGCGGGACTGGCACTGGGTTGCGGGCTGGCGGTGTGGCGAGAAAAGGATCGGCTCGGCGCCCTGCGTGGCAATCGGCAGGCGGGGGAGCTGGGGTGCCGGTCCTGGGCATCGTGCCGAACATGGATGGTTTAGGGGCCACCCTGGCGACGAAGGCGATGCAGACGAACCTTGAACCAACGGGCGTGGTGGCGGAGGTCGCGCGCGGAATCGCGCATTCGGTCGCGGAATTGGGGACCGTCGATGACGGCGGCCGCTCGCTGCTGGTTGCCGGCATGAATTCCTTCGACGGGCGCACGACGGTCGCCACGAATCTTGCCCTGGCGATGGCCCAGAGCGGACTGAAGGTGCTGCTGGTGGATGCGAACAACCGCTCGCCGAGGCTGCATCAGATTTTCAAGCTGGAAAACGCGTTCGGTCTGTTCGACGTGCTTTCGGGACGGACGGCCGATCGGCCGGCGATTAGCGCCACCGGCGTGGAGAACCTGGACGTGCTGCCCTGCGGCAAGGTCCCGGCGAATGCGGCCGAGCTTCTGAACGACGAAACGCTGGCGGACATTCTTGGCGAATTGTCGGACCGATACGATCGGGTGATCGTCGATTCGCCGGCATTGGGCCGCGGCGTGGAGGCCCGGATTTTGGCCGCGAATTGTGCGATGGCGATCCTTGTGACGGCGGCGCGGCCCGCGGCGCGGCGCCAGGTCGAGCAGGGATTGCGATTGCTGCGCAGCGTGGGCGCCAATGTCCTGGGGTTGGTGATCAACGAGCCGGGTGGGATCGATCCGCTGCAAGCATTGGGTGGTGACCGCGAAACCGTGCGAAGTTCGATGACTCGGGAACAGACTCGTGCATTTCGGCCGGTAATGACGACTGGGGCCGACGAATAGCTTGGAGAGCGAGACGCGGGAACTGAGTCCGGAATTGCAGGCACGCAGCGCCAGTGGGTTCGCGCTGCCGCTATCCGAGCGCCGGCAGCCGACGGGAATGCGCCGTTCCCGGTTGATTTTCCGAAGGTGAAGCTCGTGGGTGAACGAGCCTAGTTAAGGAGCGGAAGTCGCAATGATTGCACAAGAAAGCGCCGCGGTTACCGTGGCGCGGGAACCTCATTTGAAGCCGGCGCCGGCGTCTTCGGAATTCGTCGGGATTCCGGCGCGGCTCGGGGCGGTTCGCGCCAAACCACGACCCATTCACAAAATCAAGAACTTCCACTCGCGATCGGACATCGACGCGATTCTGCATCGGGAATGTTCCCGGTGCGAGCGAAACGGGCATGAGTTTTGCCTGGTGGTGATTTCCGCCGCCGACAACGGCGCCCGCAAGCACCTGCATCGCGTGGGCAAATTGCTTTGCCGGCGGGCGCGGGCGACGGACGAAATCGGATGGTTTGACGCGCGGCGGCTGTGCGTGGTGCTGCCGGATACCTCCGCCGAAGGAGCGATGTCGTTCGTCCGGCGTTTCACGGAATGGGCCAATTACCGCGGATTGTCGCCGCTGTGCAACCTTCTGAGCTATCGAGGGCAGACGCACAGCGACAACGAGAAACTGAGCGTGGCGCAGTTCGCGATGGGAATTGAAGAGGCGGGGCAGGGCTCGGCCCGGAGGCGCGGCTCGGCTCGTCCGAAGCCAACGGCCGCGGCGACGCCCGCTGTTCGTCGCTGCGGCTGCATAACGCCGGCGACGTGGCGGGATTGCTGGTCCGCCCGCTTCCGCCGTGGAAACGGCTCATCGATATGACGGTTGCTTCCATCGGTCTTCTGGCGGCTTTGCCGGTCATGGCGGCGGCGGCCCTGGCGATCAAGGCATCGGGTCCGGGACCGATTCTGTTCAAGCAGACGCGCGCCGGTCTGGGCGGCAAGCCGTTCACGATTTACAAGTTCCGCACGATGGTCGTGGATGCGGAATCGAAGAAGGCGCAGCTCCGCCACCGCAGCGAACAGGATGGGCCGGCCTTCAAGATCAGGCACGATCCGCGCATCACCCGGGTCGGACGGTTTCTTCGCGAAACGAGCCTCGACGAGTTGCCGCAGCTTTTTAACGTGCTCAAGGGCGACATGTCGCTGGTCGGTCCCCGGCCCTTGCCGGTGGAGGAGAGCAACCTCTGCGCGACGTGGCATCGGCGGCGGCTGGACGTGACGCCGGGCCTGACCTGCATCTGGCAGATTCACGGCCGCTCCAGCGTCAGCTTCACCGAATGGATCCGAATGGACCGGCGCTACATCCGGGCCTTGTCCTTCTGGCAGGACATCAAGCTGATATTGCTCACGGTTCCGTCGGTCCTGGCGCGGCGAGGCCGATAGCCTCACGCCGCGAGGCCGATAGCCTCACGCGGCGCGAACCGGGTGAATGGTAATGGGTCAATTTGAAATTACGGAGCCGGGGCGTGTCGCCCCGGTCCGGGCCGACACGGCCCGGCTCTGTCAGAGCTTTCAAACTAACCCATTACCGGGCGAATTTCCGACTTGAAATCAGGACAAAACCATGGCGAGCGACATTCCATTCCATTGGCCGAAGAAGAGAAGCCTCTTCGGCGTTGAGGTCAGCGTCACTTGCTATTGTGAAGTGGTTGACGCGGTGATTGCGGCGGCGCAGAGCGGCCGAGGCGGGGTGGCTACGTTTCTGGCGGTGCATGGCATCGTCAGCGCGGCGACCGATCCGGAGTTCGGCCGCCGGGTCAACGCCTGCCAGATCGTCGCCCCGGACGGACAGCCGGTCCGCTGGGCGTTGAATTTCTTCCACCACGCGGGCCTGGCGGACCGCGTGTACGGCCCGCAGGTGATGCGGCTGGTATGCCGGCGGTGCGCGGAACTGGGGCTGAGCGTATTCCTCTGCGGAAGCACGCCGCAGGTCGCTTGCGATGCTGGCGATGAACCTGCGGGCGACGTTTCCGGATTTGAAGATCGCCGGCGTGGAATCGCCGCCGTTCCGGCCGCTGAGCGCGGCGGAAAACGACGCGCTGTGCGACCGGATCAACCAAAGCGGCGCGGCGGTGGCGTTCATCGGGCTGGGCGTTCCGCGGCAAGAGACGTTCGCGGACGCCAATCGGAATAAAATCCGCGCCGTTCAGCTTTGCGTCGGCGCCGCGTTTGATTTCCATGCCGGCAACAAGCGCTCGGCCCCGGCATTCATGCAGCGGCTCGGGCTGGAGTGGCTGTTCCGCCTGAGCCAGGAGCCGCGGCGGCTTTGGAAACGATATCTCGTCACCAACAGCATCTTCATCGGACTGTTCATTGTGCATGCGCTGCAAAGCACTCGGCCGGCGAAGAATCGCGGCCCCGGGGGTTGGGGCATGAGCATTGCGCCTGAACTGCGAATCGGCAATCAGCCCCCCGCAATCGGCCGGCGGCATCTTCCGCAAGGGATTCTGGGCGATCGCGGACCAGGGCCTGTTCGCCGGCTCAAACTGCATCGTGAACGTCATGCTGGCGCGCTGGCTTTCGCCGACGGAATACGGCGCGTTCGCGACGGCATTCGCGGCGTTTTTGGCGCTGGGCGTGATCCACACGTCGCTGCTCACGGAGCCGATGCTGGTCTTTTCGCCGGAGCGTTTCCGGGATCGTCACAAGCCGTATTTCGGAGCATTGGTGCACGGGCATTGGGTGGTCTCGCTGTGTGCGTCGGCGATTCTGGTTGCCGTCGGGTGGTTTCTGGGACTGCGGGGCCAGGCGGAATTGGCGCATGCGATGTATTGGTTCGCCGCCGCCGGACCGTGCATTTTGTTCCTGTGGCTGATGCGCCGCATGTGCTATGGGCAATTCAATCCGAAACGAGCGGCGATGGGCGGGGTCGGGTATCTCGTGCTGATGATGTCGGCGCTGGCGGTGGTGCATCAATTCGCAACTCTCACGATCGGGACGGCCCTGACGATGATCGGGGCCAGCAGCCTGATCGCGGGAATTGCCCTGGGCATCGGACAGGTGGAATTCCGCCCCGCCGAGCCGATCCTGCGCGATGTCATTGCCGAACATCTTCGATACGGCCGCTGGGCGACGGCGACGCAGATTCTGGGGTTCATTCCGGGGAATATCTATTACTTCCTGCTGCCGACGATGGCGACGCTGGAACAGTCCGGGGCGCTGCGGGCGCTGACCAACCTATTCATGCCGCTGCTTCAGGCCAGCGCGGCGCTGTGCCTGCTGCTGCTGCCGGCATTCGTGCGAACCCAGGGAACCGCCGAGGGCAAGCGGCTGCATCGGCTGTCGCTGCTGGTGCTGGCGGGCGGGCCGGTGGCCTACTGGCTGGTGCTGGGATTCTTTAACCATCGGATTGTCGAGTTGGTTTATGGGGGCAAATATCAGGCTTATTCGGGGCTGATCTGGATTCTGGGGATGCAACCGGTGATCGCGGGGATGTGCGGAGTGTATGGCTCGCTGCTGCGGGCCAGGCAGCAGATGAGCGCGGTGTTCTGGGGCGGGGTGGTTGCCGCCGCGGCCGCCGTCACGTTCGGGATCGAAATGACTCGGAGATTCGGACTTGCGGGCGTTTGCTGGAGCATTGTCATCACCTACGCCCTGCATCACGTCACGCTGTGGTTGTTCAGCCGGAACATGACGCGCAGCGTCGCGCAATTGCCGGAGTCGGAATTGGCCGGCCAATTGCCCGACGCCGCGTAGGCGGGCGCCGCGTGGGCGCGGCATTGCACCGGGGCGGAAGTATGCTGGCGATGTTATTGGCAAAAGTCTCGACGTGGATGACCGCGATGGCCGTGGGGGCATCGCAGGTTGCGCCGGCGATCCTCTGGCGGCGGAGGCACTCGGCGCGGCAGCCTGCGCCAAAATCCCCGGGCGCTGCGGGTGCTTTTCCTGCATCGCGATCTGCCGCATCACGGCGGCGTGCCGCGATGCCTGCTGTATCTGGCGCGGGCATCCGATCGGCTGCGCATCGAGTTTCACGTCGCCAGTTTCGCCGAACCCTCGCCGGCGATGGACGAGGCTTTCGGCATTCTGCGCATCGAGCCCCGCTGCATCGGAGACAAGGGATATCGGTCGCCGGCGCAGAGGCTTGGCTGGCTGATTGAAGAGCGGGGGATCGACATCGTCGTGGCGACGACTTTCAAGGCTTACCTCTGCTCCAAGTGGGCGGCGCACGGGCGGAACGTGGGGGTGGTGTTCTGGGTGCACGCGATCCGGGGAACGCTCCAGGGAAAGATTCGCCGCGCCATCACCCGGTTCCTGACCCGGGACGATCCGATGATCTTCGTCTCTCGGGCGGTGCGGGCGGCGCATCTTCCGGCCGGGCATCGAGCCCCCGCTGAAGTGATCTACAACGGCGTCGAGGACGTCGCGGACGATCCGCAGCAGCGGCCCTACGGCCAGGAAATGCGGCCATCGCTGGGGCTGCCGCCGCGGGGGATGCTCCTGGCGTACATCGCCGAATTCATGCCGTGGAAGGATCATTCAACCCTGATCGGCGCGATGCACGAACTGGTGCGGCGGAACGTGGATGCGCACCTCCTGCTGATCGGCGAGGGGCGGGAGATGGACTCGGCGCGGCGTCTGGCGGCGGCGGGGCCGGGCGACTCGCGAATCCATTTTCTCGGCTCGCGATCGGACGTGCGGCAGATTCTGGGCCTGGTGGAGGTTTACGTTCACCCCGGGCGCGAGGAGGGATTCGGGCTGGCGGTGGTCGAAGCCATGCTGGCGAAATGCGCGGTGGTCGCGGCGCGGGAGGGAGCGATGGTGGAATTGATCGAATCCGGAAAAACCGGATTGCTCTTTGATCCGGGCAACGCGCACGAACTGGCCGAGGCGGTCGTTCAATTGGCCGCCGATCCGGCCCTGGGCCGCCGGATGGCGGCGGCGGCGCGGACCTCGAGCCTGGAAAAGTTCGACCTCGATCAATTCGCCGATGGGATTTGCAGGCTTCTTGAGGAATGCTTTCCGTCGGCGGTGCGACGCCGCCGCGGGGAGATGCAGTTGCCCCAACGCCTTGCGGAAATCCGGCCGGCGGGAGTGCGAAGCTGATGTCACACGGAGACCGATTCCTTCGCATCCTCTGCATCCTGCTGCTGGGCTACGCGCTGATGGGCAAGGGATTCGCCTACATCGGCGTCGCTCCGCTGTACGTCGGCGAAGCGACGATGATCTACGGCCTGGTCGCGCTGATCGCCAGCGAGAACTGGAGCCGAATCCTGCGCACCGGCTGGTTGTGGCCCCTTTTTGCGCTGATGGGCTGGGGGCCCTGCGGACGATTCCCTATCTGGAAAAATACGGCGTGGATGCGCTGCACGATGCGGCGGTTTGGATTTGGGGCCTCTTCGCGATCGTCATCTCCAGCCTGTTGGCGGCGCAGCCCACGCGGCTCGCGTTTCTCGAACGGAGATTCCGCGTCTTCGCCAAGTGGATGCTGGTCCTGGGCCCGATTTGTTTCTGCATCGCGATCTTCGCCAATCCCCACCTGCCCAACGCGTTCTGGGCGGACGAGCCGTACGTGCTGGTCAAAGGCGGCGATCTGGTGGTGCATCTGACCGGGATTTTCGCGTTCGCGGTGCTGCTGGGGGGATTGGAAACGGCGTTTGTCGTTCCGTTGATGATCCTCAACCTGGTGCTGTTCTTCACGGGACGAGCGGCGATGGTGACGTTCTGCACGGGAACGGCGATCGTCACGGCGCTGCGGCCGCGGTCGCCGGTGCCGTGGGGGGTATTTCCGTCGCTCGTGCTGGGGGTGGCGCTTCTGTGGATTTTCGACGTTCACATCGGCATGCCCGCCCGCGAGGAAGGCCGCGTCGTCTCCGCAGACCAGATCGTTCAGAACGTCGAGAGCATCTTCACCGATACCGGCAACGAGAACCTGGCCGGCAGCAAGGAGTGGCGGCTGCTGTGGTGGAACACGATCTATGACTACACGATCCGCGGAAAATATTTCTGGGAGGGCAAAGGTTTTGGCGTCAACCTGGCCGACGACGACGGTTTTCAGGTGGAAGCGGACCACAGCCTGCGTAACCCGCACAACGGGCATCTGACCATGCTGGCGCCGGGGGCGTGCCGATGCTGGCGATCTGGGCGGCGTGCCAGTTGACGCTTGCGTATGGGCTGGTTTCCTCGGCATGGGCGGCGCATCGGCGGAAGGATGCCCATTGGTTCGCACTCCTGGCATTCCTATTTGTCTATTGGCTGGCGTATCTGATCAACGCGTCGTTCGACGTGTTTCTGGAGGGTCCGGTCGGGGGCATCTGGTTCTGGTGCGTTTACGGCACGGGGATTGGGGCGGTCTGGATTTATAAGAACTGTCCGGAAGCGATCGAGGAGAAAAAACGGGGGGAGCCGATTTCCTCCCGGCAAAGGCGAAATCCGAAAATCGCCGAGGCGCTGGGAACATGCGCGTCTTGATCTGCCACAATTTCTATCAGCAGCCCGGCGGCGAAGATCAGGTCTTCGCGGCGGAAGCGGCGCTGTTGCGGCGGTTCGGGCACGAGGTTGAGACGTATTCAGTTCACAACGACGAGATCGAATCGGCGGGGAAGTTGAAGCTGGCGGCGGCGACGGTTTGGAACCGCGGCGCGGCGAGTGAAATCGGCCGGCGGACGCGCGAGAATCGGGCCGAGATCGTTCATTTCCACAACACGTTTCCGCTGCTTTCGCCGGCGGTTTATTCCGCGGCGCGCCGGGCCGGGGCGGCGGTCGTTCAGACGCTGCACAACTTTCGCCTGATCTGCCCGGGCGCGACGCTCTTCCGGGAAGGAAAGCCGTGCGAAAAATGCGTCGGCCGATTCCCGGTCGCGGCAGTTGCGCACGGCTGCTACCGGGGGAGCCGCTCGGCCACGGCGGTGACCGCGATGATGCTCGGCGTTCATCGCTCGATCGGCGCCTATGCCAACCAGGTCGATGCGTACATCGCACTGACGCGATTTGCCCGCGAGAAATTTTTGGTTGCCGGATTCGATCCGGAGCAGATCCACGTGAAGCCGAATTTCCTCGATCCCGATCCTGGGGCGGGTCCGGGGGACGGAGGCTTTGCGCTGTTCGTGGGCCGGCTCAGCGAAGAAAAAGGGATTCGGCCGCTGCTGGAAGCATGGAAACGGGTGGGCAAGACGTTGCCGCTGAAAATCTGCGGCGATGGGCCGCTGGCGTCGCAAGTTCGCGAGGCCGCCGCGAGCGAATCCTCGATAGAATGGCTCGGCCGGCGGCCGCTGGAGGAAGTGATCGGACTGATGGGCCGGGCGGCGGCGCTGGTTTTTCCGTCGCTCTGGTACGAGGGATTTCCCCGGACGATCGTGGAATCGCTGTCGGCGGGACGCCGGTCGCCGCTTCACGATTGGGTTCGATGATCGAGTTGATTCAACCCGGCCGAACCGGGGCGCTGTTCAATGCCGGGGATGCCCAGGACATGGCCAAGACGGTGCTGGAGCTTTGCGGCGATCGGGCCGGCCTGGTCGAGATGCGCAGCTCGGCGCGGGAAGAATTCGTCAGCCGGTATGATGCCGGGCGAAATCATCGAATGATGCTGGAGATCTATCGGCAGGCGATCGTGCGCCGCCGGCAGCTTGAAGAAGGCGAAGTTGTCCCCGCCACATGACTTGAACAATCCCCATTCATTTACGACGATTCGGACATGGAAGTCTGTTGAGATACCTTTCGCGATCCATTCTGGGCGTGATGGTGTGCGGCGCGTTGTGCGTGCTGATCTTTGGGCCGCGCCCGGAGCCGGCCGTTCCGCCGGACCGCGAGCATGACGTGGTGATTCATTATTGGGAGAAATGGCTCGGCCCGGAATACGAGGCGATCCAGCAGATTGTCGATGATTTCAACAACAGCGTCGGGCGGGAGAAGCACATCTACGTTGAACTGATGTCGATGAGCGACATCGATCAGAAGACGCTGGTGGCGACGGCGGGCGGGGTTCCGCCGGATGTCGCGGGGCTTTGGGACCCGATGGTCGTTCAGTTCGGAAGCCTCGGCGCGCTGGTGCCGCTGGACGATCTGGCCAAGGCGCACGGGATCACGGCGGCGGATTACAAGCCGGTCTATTGGAAGGGCAGCCACTGGGCGGGGCATCTGTACGCGCTGCCGAGCACCCCGGCGGCGGTGGCTCTGTTTTACAACAAGCGGATTTTTCAGGAGAACGCGGCGAAACTTCGGGCGGCGGGCTTGGACCCGGATCGGCCGCCGCGGACGATCGATGAGTTGGATCGGTATTCCGACGTCCTGACGGTAGTCGTGACCGATGCCCGGGGCAATCAGCACGTTCAGCGCGTCGGGTATTTGCCGATGCCGCCGGATTATGATTGGTACGTCACGAGCATGCCGCTGTGGTTTGGCGCCGAGGAATGGGACGAGCGCCGCAAGCGATTCACGCTGACCGATCCGGGCGTGATTCGAGCGTTCCAGTGGATGGAGCGTTTTCCGCGCAAGCTGGGGGTGGCGACGGTCAGCGAGTTTTTCACGAGCCAGGGCGGGTTCGACACCGCGCAGAATTCGTTCATGCTGGGGACGCAGGTGATGGAAATGCAGGGGCCGTGGATGGCGCTTTACATCCATCACAACAATCCCTCGATGGATCACGATTGGGCCGTGGCGCCGTTTCCAACCGCCGTGCCGGGCCTCTCGGACGTGACGTATTGTCCGTTTGACGCCCTGATGATTCCGCGTGGATGCAGGCACGTCCCCGAGGCGTTTGAATTCATCGCCTACGTGAACCGGCAGGACGTGATGGAGAAGCTGTGCATGATGCACTGCAAGGGTTCGCCGCTAAGGAAGGTGAGCTGGAATTTCCTGCATCATCACCCCAATCCGTACATTTGGGTGTTTGAAGAGTTGGCGTCCAGCCCCAACGCCCACACGACGATGCAGTGCCCCATCGCCCAGGAGGCCGGCGCGGAACTGACGGCGATCGTCCAGGGCGTGCTGGCGCTGGAAGTGGATCCAATACCGGCGCTGGCGCGGTGCAGCGCGGCTCCAGGCCCGGTACGAGGAGTTTGAGAAAGCTCGCAAGCGCCGGATGCGCGTTGCCGATTGATTTCGAAAGTGATCGCAAGGCATTTTCAATGATCGAGCATTTGTCATCGCTTGCTCTTTTCCCCTCGCCCCGGTACGCCGGGGAGAGGGATAGGGTGAGGGGCTGTATTCGACGTTCAAGAATTGCCCCTCACCCTAACCCTCTCCCCATGAGTACATGGGGCGAGGGGAAAATATGCTGGAGCGGCAGCAGCACATACGGTCGTCCGACCGGAGGCCGTGGTTACATACTTCAATGAGACCCATGACCCGCGGAGAAATTCGCAGCCTGCTGAAAGGACTGGCGTTTCTGTCGCCGTGGCTGATCGGCTTCGGCGCGTTCATGTTTCTGCCGATCGTCCTGTCGATGTATTACAGCCTGTGCGATTACAACCTTCTTCAGAGCCCGGCCTTCATCGGGGCCGAGAATTACCGGGCGCTGATTCACGACGGGATTTTCTGGAAATCGCTGCGGGTGACGCTGTTGTACGCGGCGATCTCGCTGCCGGCGGGATTGGTGGTTTCACTGGGGGTGGCGGTGCTGCTGAACGTGAGCGTTCGCGGGCAGGCGATTTTCCGAACGATCGTCTTCGTGCCGTCGCTGGTCCCGACGATCGCGGCGGCGATGATCTGGAAATGGATGTTCAACCAGCGTCTCGGGCTCATCAATCGGTGCTGGGGCCGCTGCTGGAATTGCTGCACAAATCCGGCCCGCCGTGGCTGGATCAGTCGGCGTGGGTGATTCCCTCGCTGGCGCTGATGAGCCTCTGGAGCGTGGGCAACACGGTGATTATTTATCTCGCGGGGCTGCAGGACGTGCCGCGCGAACTGTACGAAGCGGCGGAACTCGACGGGGCGGGCAAACGGCGGCAGTCTGGCATCGTGACGATTCCGATGATCTCGCCGGTGATTTTTTTCAACCTGGTGATGGCGATCATCGGAATCCTGCAGGTTTTCGACATGCCGTTCATGATGACCCGGGGCGGGCCGAACCGCGCGAGCTATTTCTACACCTATTACCTGTACGACAACGCGTTCACGTTTCTGAAGATGGGCTATGCCAGCGCCATGGCATGGATTCAACTGCTGCTGGTGCTGGCGCTGACGGGGCTGGCGTTCTGGTCGAGCAAGAGATGGGTTCACTATCAGGGCAAATGAAAAGCGGACGAGAAAGATTCTGGACGAGCCTGGCGACGTATGCGGTGCTGCTGGTGATCTGCGCGCTGGCGATGATCCCGCTGCTGTGGATGGTCTCGACGAGCCTCAAGAGCGATGCGCAGATCGTCCAATCCCCGCCGCGCTGGATGCCGGAGAAATTCGTGTGGAGCAATTACCGGCTGGCGATTTCGAGCGAGTGGGCGCATTTCCCGCTGTGGACGCGCAACACGCTGATCATCGCGGCTGCTGGCGGTGATCGGGACGACTTTTTCCAGCGCGATCGTCGCGTACGGATTCGCCAAAATCCGCTTCCGCGGCCGCAACCTGCTGTTTGCGCTTTTGCTCAGCACCATGATGATTCCTTTCCCCGTGCTGATGGTTCCGCTGTTCAGCATTTTCGTCTGGCTCGGCGCGCATACGCCGATCCAGTGGCTGGGGACCGCCAAGCCGTTGTGGGCGCCGAGTTGGTTCGGCTCGGCGTTCAGCATCTTTCTGCTGCGGCAGTTCTTCATGACCGTTCCCGACGAATTGTCGGAAGCGGCGCGCATCGACGGCTGCTCGGAATGGGGGATTTTCTGGCGGATCATGCTTCCGCTGTCGCGGCCGGCCCTGTCGGTGGTGGCGCTGTTCACGTTCATGTGGGCGTGGCGCGATTTTCTGGGACCGCTGATTTTCCTCCAGCGGCCCAGCCAATACACGCTGGCCCTGGGTCTGCAAACGCTTCAATCCCAGCATGGGAGCACGCCGTGGAACCAACTCATGGCGGCAAGCGTGCTGGTGATTCTGCCGGTGCTGGTGCTCTTCTTCATCGCCCAAAAGACGTTCATCGAAGGGATCGCGACCACGGGGATGAAGGGGTAGCGCGGCTGTTTATCGGTCCTGGCAATAGGATTGTCACAATCGGCACAATCTAACTCCGGGCCGGCTTCAAACCGATGAGGGGAGGAGACCGTATATATGCTAGCCGGCGGCAATTGAGGGCCGCGGCGCGATTGAAAACGGGCGGCGCGTTTGCCGCGCCGGGCGATGAATCGTATGTTTGGAGCCGGGAGCGATATGTCCGACAAATTCGCGTATTCACTGAACGGGGAGGAATACCGGGGCGCTTTCGCGAGCCGCGACGAGGCCGTGAAGGAAGCGCTTGAAGCGGCGCGGCGTAGCAGCGACGCGCCGCCGACGATCTACGTGGGCAGGCGAGTCGCGGCCGATCCCAAGGCCTCGGGCCATGCCCGGGCGGTGCTGTCGAACATGGCGGCGCGCGCCCGGGAGGAATTCGGGGACGCCGCCTCGTCGTATTTGACCGGACTCTCCAAACCGCAGATCGAGAACCTCGACGAGTCGCTGGAGCTGGTGGTCCTCGGCTGGCTTCAGCGAAACGGGCTGACGCCGACGTTTTTCAACGTCGAAGCCATCGGCGAGCATTCCGTCCCGCGCTGCACCGCCGAGCGCGCCGGCGAAGAGGACGGCGAAGTGTGCGAAATCGGCAGCGTCAGTTACGAGGCGTAGAGATTCTGCGGCCTTGGGCGATGGTCCGGGCGGGGCGCAGCCCGTGGGTGCGTGACACAATTGGCCCGATCGAGGGCAAATCAATCAATAAGATGATCGGTTGCCGTGGTCGTGACGCCCGAGGGCGCTGACTCGAATGGGAGAAGGCGTCGCCGCCGCGAACGCCGCTGGCTGGCCCGTCAATGTTCCGAACGGCCTTGAGGAACCGAAAGACAAGCGTCGCCGCGTGCCGCGGCAAGTCCTAATGAGTTTCGCGCTCAAGCGCGACCTCAACCGTCCGTCACCCGACTTGTCCGACCTCCCCTGATGTTCACTCAGTGCTGCGGATTGGCGAGTTCGGGCGTAAAGCATTCGGCCACTTCCGGTCCAAGCCAAATAAGCAGGAGGTCGGACAAGCCGGGCTGCATTGGGCGGTTGAGGTCGAGCATGGGCTCGAAACTCCGCAGCACTTGCCGCCGCAGGCGGCGACTCTGCTTTCGGTTCCTAAAGGCCGTCCGGAACATTGACGGGCTAGCCAGCGGCGTCCGCGGCGGCAGCGCGTCATCCTATACGAGCCAGCGCCGCCGATCGTCAAGAAGAATTCAACCGATCATGTTCTTGCATCTTCTTGATTGATTTTGCCTTCATTCCCGCCGATTTAGTCACGCACCCGCGGCCCTTTCTCTTGTCGCCATTCGTGCGAATCGCTATTTTCGCGGGCTGATTCGGAGGAATCATGCCCGTTCACGTCACGGTCTGGCACGAATATCGCCACGAAAAACATAATCCCAAGGTGGCGGAAATCTATCCCCAGGGAATGCACGAGGCGATCGCTTCGCATCTGCGGAAATGCAAGGGCCTGATCGTTCGCACGGCCACGCTGGACGAGCCGGAGCATGGCCTGAGCGAGGAAGTGCTCGGGAACACGGACGTGATGACGTGGTGGGGCCACATGGCGCACGGGGAGGTGTCCGACGCGATCGTGGACCGGGTGTATCGGCGCGTCCTGGAGGGGATGGGGCTGATCGTGCTGCACAGCGGACATTTTTCCAAGATTTTTCGCAAGCTGATGGGCACGTCGTGCAATCTGAAATGGCGCGACGCGGGGGAGCGGGAAATCCTGTGGGTGACCCGGCCGGGACATCCGATCGTCAAGGACATCGACGATCATTTCGTTCTGGAGCGTGAGGAGATGTACGGGGAGTTTTTCGACGTTCCGGAGCCGGAGTGCACGTTTCTCATCAGCACGTTCGCCGGGGGAGAGGCGTTTCGCAGCGGATGCACCTGGACGCGGGGGCTGGGGCGGATCGCGTACTTCCGGCCGGGGCATGAACTGTTTCCGACCTATCACGATCCGCGCGTGCTGACGGTGATCGAGAACGCGGTGCGCTGGGCGCAGCCGACGCCGGGGCCTGGGCCGGCGGCGTTTGGCAAGCGCGAATTGGGGTGGGCGCAGAAGAGATAACCCGCGGTGCTGACTTCGGCGAGCTCAGTCGAGCCGCGCACCGCCGCTAAATTATCCGGGTTGTCGGGCAATCCTCTGCCATGGCTTGAAGTCATCGCGCTTGCCGAGGTTCCATCGCCACCTATACTAATCCCCTGGAATTCAGCGCCAGGAGCCAGCCATGCCTTCCTATACCACCGGTGACATCAGAAACGTCGTGTTCGTCGGGCACGGCGGCAGCGGGAAGACCTCGCTGATCGATGCCATGCTGATGGCCAGCGGGACCATTAAGCATACCGTGTCCGTGACCGACGGCAGCAGCGCCAGCGATTTTGAAAAGGAGGAGAAGGAGCACGGGCATTCAATCTATTCGGCGCTTCTTCACGTGGATCACCTGGGCAAGCGAATCAACATCATCGATACGCCGGGCAGCCCGGATTTGATCGGACATGCGATCGCGTCGATGCCGGCGGTGGAGACCGTGGTGGTGGTCGTCAACGCGCAGGCCGGGATCGAAGTCGTCACCCGGCGGATGATGGAAATCGCGCGTTCGCGAAACATTCCGCGGGCGATCGTCATCAACCGGATCGATCAGCCGGAGCTGGACCTGGAATCGCTGGTCGGACAGATTCAGGATACTTTCGGGCACGAGTGCTTGCCGATCAATCTTCCCACCGGGGGAAACAAGGCGGTCGTGGAATGCCTGCTGAACAACAGCGGCGAGAGCGATATTCTGTCGGTCTCCGGCGCCCACACCGCCATGCTCGATCAGATCGTGGAGATGGACGATACGCTGATGGAGCAGTATCTCGGCGGCGCGGAGCCGAATTACGAGGTGCTGCACGCGCCGTTTGAGCGGGCGATGGATGAGGCACACGTCGTGCCGATCCTGTTCACCGATGCGCGGAGCGGAATCGGGGTCGTCGAGCTTCTGGATGCGATCGCCCGGCATTTCCCTTCGCCGGAGGAGGGAAACCCGCGGCCGTTCCTGAGCTTTCGCGGCGCGGGCGGCACGGGGCAGCCGCAGGAGGAATTCCCGTTTGAATATCGCAACGATGCGAGCAAGCCGCTGCTGGCGCACGTGTTCAAGGTGACGACGGACCCGTACGTGGGGAAGCTGGCGGTCTTCCGGGTGCATCAGGGGAAATGCACGGGACAATCACAGGTTTACCTGGGTCACAACAAGAAGCCGGTCAAGCTGGGCCACGTGTTTCACCTTCAGGGCAAGGAGCATCGGGAGGCGAGCGAGATCATTGCCGGCGACATCGGGGCGGTGGCGAAAATCGACGAGATTCACACCAACGACGTGCTGCACGACGATCACGCGCTGGACAGCGTTCATCTGCGGCCGCTGACGTTTCCCACGCCGATGTTCGGGCTGGCGATCACGCCCAAGGCGCGCGGGGACGAGCAGAAATTGTCGATGCAGCTTGCCAAAATCGCGGAGGAAGACCCGACGTTCCGTTGGGCGACCGACCGGCAAACGCACGAGGTGGTCATCAACGGGCTGGGGGAATTGCATCTGCGGCTGGTGCTGGAGAAGCTGGCCAACCGCGGGCTGAACGTGGATACCAAGCCGCCGAAGATCGCATATCGCGAGACGATCCTGATCAAGGCGGAGGGGCATCACCGTCACAAGAAGCAGACCGGCGGGGCCGGGCAATTCGGGGAGGTATTTCTGCGGATCGAGCCGCTGGAGCGCGGCAAGGGATTTGAATTCGTGAACGAGGTTTTCGGCGGGGCGATTCCGGGGCAGTTTATTCCGGCCGTGGAGAAGGGCGTGCGGGATTTGCTCGATCAGGGCGTGGTCGCGGGATATCCGCTGCAGGACGTGCGCGTCTGCGTCACCGACGGCAAGCACCATCCGGTGGACAGCAAGGAAGTGGCCTTCCGCGCCGCGGGCAAATATGCCTTCAAGGAAGCGGTGCTGAAGGCCCGGCCGGTATTGCTGGAGCCGATTGTCAACATGGAAGTGATCGCGCCCGAGGACAAGATGGGGACGATCACCGGCGATCTTTCCGGCAAGCGTGGACGGATTCAGGGTACGGACGTTTTGCCGGGCGGAATGGCGCAGATCAAGGCCACGGCCCCGCTGGCGGAGGTGATGCAGTATCAGTCGCAGTTGAAAAGCGTCACCGGCGGGCAGGGAAGTTTTGCGATGGAGTTCAGCCATTATGAGCCGGTCCCGCCGTTGGTGCAGCAGCAGATCGCCAGCCTGTACAAGCCAAAGGTTGAGGAGGAATGATCTTGAAATGCAACCGCGGACGCGGGAAAAACCAGAAACCAGAATGAGGCTCCACCCCCAGAGGGGGTGGTATCAGGAAGGCCCCTCAAAGGGGCCGAAGGAATGTGATCCAAGTTTGTCGCCATGTTTCGTTTTTTTCCCCTCGCCCCGGTACTCCGGGGAGAGGGTTAGGGTGAGGGGCTGTGTTCGACTTTCGAGAATCGCCCCTCACCCTAACCCTCTCCCCATGAGTACATGGGGCGAGGGGAAAAATTGCTGGAACGGCAGAGCCACACAGGGTCGCACGGCCAGAGGCCGTGGTTTCAACCTTTAATGACGAATCAAATCCGAAATCCGAATGACTGAAACAGCCTTTGTTTCGGATTTCTGGTTTCGGGCTTGATTCGTCATTCCCTTCGACAGGCTCAGGGCGTGAGCTTGTCGAACGCTGGTTTCGGATTTCTGGTTTGCGCTGACATGAAAGCCTGGCTGCTCGATCATCTTGGCGGATTGGAGGGACTGCGGATCGACGATGTCGCCGAGCCGCCGGTCGGTGAGGGGGATGTTCTGATCGATCTGGAATACGCGGCGTTGAACCCGGCCGATCGGTATCTGGCGCAGGGAGAGTATCCGGCCAAGCCGAAGATGCCGCACGTGCTGGGGCGCGATGGGGTGGGAATCATCGCCGGTGTCGGCGCGGGCGTTGGGGAATTTTCGATCGGGCAACGGGTGCTGATCCTTCGCGGGGAAACGGGCGTGAGCCGCTGGGGTACGTTCGCGCAGCGGGCCAGCGTGTCGGCGGAATCCCTTGCCTTGCCCCCCGCCGGGTGGACGGCGCCGGAGTCCGCCGGCGCCTCGCTGGTGTATCTGACGGCCTATCAGGCGCTGACGCAATGGGGCGAGTTACCGCCCGGCGTCGTGCTGATCACCGGCGCGTCGGGGGGAGTGGGCGTGGCCGGCGTGCAGTTGGCCAAGGCGCTGGGGCATACGGTCGTCGCGCTGTTGCGCGATGCGGGCAAGGCCGCGAAGTTGCGCCAGTTCGGGGCCGACCATGCGATCGATCCATCCGATTCGCAGTGGCCGGCGAAGGTGAAGGCGGCGCTGGGGCCGCGGCGAGTCGATCTGGCCATCGACAATATTGGCGGCGCCATGCTGAGCCAGGTGATCGATACGCTGGGGAATTGGGGAAAGATCAGCGTGGTCGGCCGGCTGGCCGGGCCAGTGCCTCATTTCAACACCGGGAGTTTGTTTTTCCGGAGAATCCGGATCGGCGGGGTTGCGGTGGGAACCTACACGCCGCCCGAAGCTCGCGCCGCGTGGGAAGCCGGCGTCGCCTTGCTGCGGCAAACGGGAGCCAGGCCGATCGTGGATCGGGTGTTTGGGTTCGATCAGCTTCCCGAAGCGTTCGATCGCCTGGCGGTGGGACCGTTGGGCAAGGTGCTGGTGGAAATCCCAATGGCGAGCGATAAATGAGGCCATGAGCAACAAGCCACCGGCGGCGAGAGAAGGGAAAGTTCCAAAATCGGCGCGCCTCGCCGTGATTGCGGCGCGATTTAACCAGCCGATCGTTGACGAGCTTTTGCGACGGTGCGTTGCGCGGCTGGGTGAGCTGGGCATTGATTCGTCGAAGATTGAAATTCATCGCGTTCCGGGGGCCTTCGAGTTGCCGGTGGCGGCGAAATGGGCCGGGCGGATGAGGGGATGCTCGGCGGTGATTTGTCTCGGGGCCGTGATTCGCGGAGATACGCCGCATTTTGATTTTGTCGCCGGGGAAGCGGCGCGGGGGATACAGCGCGTGGCCATCGAATTGGGAATTCCCGTCATTTTCGGCGTGCTGACGACCAACAACGAGGAGCAGGCGCGGCAAAGGCTCGACGCGGGCAGGCGTGCGGCGGAGGCGGCCGTGGAAATGCTGATTCTCAAAAATGGTTTTCGCAAAAAGCCCCGGTGAGAAATATAAAACTCCGTCCCGAGTTTTTGCTACCGTTGATCGTCGCGCTGACGGCGCTGCGACCCGGCGACGCTTCGTGGTTGAACGACGAACCCATCATGATGGAGATGGCCCTCCGCTATAACCGGACGGCCAGCAGCATTTACGGCTTTTATCTCCCGTTTACGCCCTGCCCGTTCGGGCTGGAGGGAACGCGCGGGCGCGATACGGACCTCTTCCCGTCTGGATCGATCAGATTTTTCTTGCCCTGACCCATGACCTGAGAGTGATCCTCGCCCTGCACGCGGTGCTGTTCACGTCGATAACGGTCATGGCGGTTTATTGGCTGACGCGAACGCTGCGGCTGAGCCCGTGGTTCGCCGTCGTGACCCTGCTGTCGCCGTGGCTGTGGCTCTTCAGCCGATCGCTGTGGGACAGCCCGTGGTGCATCCCGATCGCGGCGGCGCTTTTTGCGGCTTACGCGGCCTTTCTCGCCAATCCCACCGCGCCTTTGCTGTGCCTGACGCTGCTTTGCTGCCTCCTCGTTCCGCTGGTGCATCTCATGGGCATCGCCATGGCGCTTCCCGTGGGAATTCACCTGGTGATTTTTCACCGCCGACGCCTGTGGCAATGGAAGTGGAGCGCCCTGGCGATCATTGGATGCTGCGCTTACCTCTTTTGGCCCTATCTTGATTTTTTCTTCACTCATACCCGGCCCGAGGTGGCGGCGCGGCATTCGCCGCTCCTTGGGTGGCTGTTTCCATTGCTCGGCGGACATTATCTAACGCTGGGCGTTGCCGGCACCATGCCGGGCGATGGTTGGCAGGATTACGCCCCCAGGTTCCTCACGCAATTCATCTTCCCTGCCATCCAATGGATCGCTCGACTTGCCTTGATTGCGGTCTGGCTTGGAATGGCCCTGGCGATCCCGCGCGGGCAACGTAATCCGTCACCCGGTGAGAGCGTCTTTGACGGAGCATCTGCAACTCATCGCCCTGGCGGTTTGGATTTGCCAAACGTTTCTCGACGGCCTCGAACGCCTCTATTTCAGCCCTCACTACTATGTTGCGACATGGATCGTTTACGCGTTTTTCGCGTGGACGGCGATTGATTGGCTCCTGCGGCGATCCGCCAAAATCAACCTGGCGATCCGCTGGTCGCTGGCGGTGTACGCCGCCTCGTTGCTCCTGGGAATCGTCATCATCGCCGCCACGATCGCTCGCAACGGCGGGACCGTCGGTCCCTATTATGGCACTACCCTCGCGAATCAGATTCAGGCCGTTGAGAAAATGGAGCGATTTTCGGATCGGAGCAGCCTGGACGTGCAATTTCCCCCCTGGCGGCTGCAGCCCCTGGCCTTTCAAGTCCTGATGGAGTTGAATCCGCCTTCGCCCGGTCCGCGGCCGGTCGCGAATCTCGTGGTGAAATATCGCAATGCCCATCCCGGCGATGCTCGGATTGAAGTTCAAGTCCTTCCCGTCACTGTTGGGCAGGGCAGCCGCATTCCAACAGGCGCGCCTTCTGTCCCCTCTCCCGGTACTCCGGGAGAGGGTTAGGGTGAGGGCCGCTGCGCGAGAGACCCTCACCCCTGCCCTCTCCCGGAGTACCGGGCGAGGGGGAATTAGGAGAATGCGGTTGCCCTCCACTGTTGGGCCGGTACTCCGGGCGAGGGGGAATCAGGATAATGCGGTTGCCCTCCACTGTTGGGCCGCGTGATTCCTATTGATGATCGGCGGGGGAGTCGGATAATGACTCGCCCGCTTTCTGTTCGGGCGGCAAAGAGGCGATACCCATGAAGTTCAGCCACGGTGTATGGAAATGGGCCGAAGGAATTACCCCGCTTTGCATGCGCCGAGTCACCGAATATCGGGTGGATCGCGACGCGCTGTGGGTGGCCGCCGTCGATCGAGACGGGCTGGGCCCGGCGGACAAGTTCGAGGGGCTGGTGCTGCAACTGCGCATCACCTCGCCGATGCCGGATGTGATTCGCGTTCATATCGTGAATCATTGGCCGGATGAACTGCGGGCGGTGAAGGCGGAACTGGATTACTCGCTGGCCGCGGCGCAGGTTCGCATCGAGGATTTGAGGGACGAGTTGGTGTTCAGCAGCGGAAGGTTGTCGCTGCGGATCCGCAAGAACGAGTGGTCGCTCAAGTTTGAGGATGGGGGCGTGGCGATTACCGGCGGGGACGGGGCGAGCCTGGGGCAAATGACCGGCCCGGCGGATGGGCGATGGTTGATGCAGCGTTTGCACCTCGGCGTTGGGGAATGCATTTACGGCCTTGGCGAGCGGTTCGGCCCGGTGGTCAAGAACGGACAGAGCATTTCCATCTGGAACGAGGACGGCGGAACGGACAGCGAGCTGGCGTACAAGAGCATCCCGTTCGTCCTCTCGAGCCGGGGGTATGGAATCCTGGTGAACTCGACCGGGCGGGTGGATTTTGAAATCGGCACGGAGCGGGTGTCGCAACTCCAATTCAGCGTGCCGGGCGAGGAGTTGGATTATTACGTTTTCCGAGGTCCGAGTCCCAAGGAGGTTTTGGAAAAATACACTCGCCTGAGCGGCCGGCCGGGACTTCCACCGGCTTGGTCGTGGGGACTGTGGCTCAGCACGTCGTTCACCACGAAATACGACGAGCCGACGGTCAAGCAATTCATCGACGGCATGGCCGAGCGGCAAATCCCGCTGAGCGTTTTCCATTTCGATTGTTTCTGGATGACCGGGCGGCATTGGTGCAACTTCAGGTGGGACGCCAAGGCATTTCCCGATTCGGAAGGAATGCTCAAGCGCCTCAAGGCCCGAGGGCTGAGGATTTGCCTTTGGATCAATCCGTACATTTCGCAGCTTTCGGAACTCTTCGATGAGGGGCGCAAGGCCGGTTATTTTCTGAAGCGGCCGGACGGCACGGTTTTCCAGCGCGACGATTGGCAGCCGGGAATGGCCCTGGTGGACTTTACAAATCCGCAAGCGGTGAATTGGTACTGCGGCAAGTTGCAGAAGCTCCTGGACATGGGGGTGGATTGCTTCAAGACGGATTTCGGCGAATTCATCCCGGAGAATGTCGTGTATCACAACGGGGCCGACCCGCAATTGATGCACAACCATTACTCGTATCTCTACAACAAGTCGGTGTTCGAGCTGCTGGAGAAGCACCACGGCAAGGGAGGCGCGCTGGTCTTTGCCCGATCGGGATCGATCGGGAGCCAGAAATTTCCGGTGCACTGGGGTGGCGACAACGACGCGACGTTTGAATCGATGGCCGCGAGTTTGCGCGGGGGCTTGAGTTTCTGCCTGTCGGGGGCGGCGTTCTGGAGCCACGACATCGGCGGATTTTCCGGGACGGCCGATCCCGCGGTCTACAAGCGATGGGCCGCGTTTGGATTGCTCAGCACCCACAGCCGACTACATGGATCATCCTCCTATCGCGTCCCCTGGCTCTTCGATGAAGAATCCGTCGATGTGGTGCGGCATTTCTCGCGATTGAAGAATTCGCTGTTTCCATACCTGTTCGCCGCCGCGCACGATGCCCGCGAGCACGGCTGGCCCGTGATGCGGGCGATGTTCCTCGAGTTCCCTGACGATCCGGCCGTGGGGCATCTGGACAGGCAATACATGCTCGGCTCCTCCCTTCTGGTGGCGCCGGTGTTTCGCATGGATAACCTCGCCGAGTATTACCTGCCCAAGGGAACGTGGACGGATTTCCTCACCGGCCGCGTGATGGGCGGCGGGCGATGGGTGACGGAAACCGTGGACTTCCTGCACGTTCCGCTGCTGGTTCGCGAAAACAGCATCATCGCCGTCAGCGGAGATGAAACCAAGCCCGCGTGGCGCTTGAACGATGAACTGACGCTGCACCTGTTTCAGCTTGCCGACGGGGCGGAGGTTTCGCTGCGCGTGGCTGCGTCGGATGGCGGCGGAACAGCGCGCTTTGTCTGCCGGCGAGACGCACAGAAGATCACGCTCAGCGGCGACGGCCAGGCCAAAAATGTGCGGCTGATGGTGCGAGGCGTCCAGGCCGCTTCGGAAATCGGCAATGGCCGAATCCTCCGCGATCTTCCCGAGGGATTGCTGCTGGCGTGGCTGGATACCGCGGAGCCGATCAGCTTCGCAATCCGCATGGCCGAGACGCCGGCGGTCGAGGGGCCCGCGGCGACAACGCCCGTCCGGAAGTGAACTGCCCCTACGCGGGCAATCGATCCAATTCCTCCTCCAGGGCTTCCATCAGCGGCTTGAGCGTCTTCTGGGAGAAATCGAAGACGATCCCCGCCGCCGTGAAGAGTTGCGGCAACGGGCGCGTGCCGGCGAGGGCAAGCGACTCGCGGTAGTTCGCCAGCGCCTGATGCGGATCGCGCCGGGATTTCATCCACAGTTGCAGCGCCCCGAGTTGCGCGATGCCGTACTCCACATAGTAGAACGGGGAATGGAACAGATGCGCCTGCCGCTGCCAAAGCGACTGGCGCACCGGTTCCCATTCGCTCCAATCGACGACGCCGCCAAATCGACCCAGCAATTCCATCCATTTCGCCGTTCGCTCGCCGGGGCTGTGGCCGGGATGGGTGTAGAGCCAATGCTGAAACGAATCGATCACGGCCATCCAGGGGAAGAAATAGATGATTCCCTCGATCAATTTTCGCGTAGCCCGCGCGGTATCGGCCGGGTTGTAGAAGACATCCAGGTGCTGGCTGCCGAGCAACTCCATCGACATGCTGGCAACCTCGCAGAATTCCAGTGGCGCCGGACGCAGGAAAACCAGGTCCTCCCCGGCGGAGGCGAGGTGATGAAATGCGTGCCCTCCTTCGTGCAGCAGCGTTTCCACGTCGCGATGCACGCCGGCGGCGTTCATGAAGATGAACGGCTGGCGTGACTCCTCCAGCGGCATGAGATAACCGCCCGGCTGTTTTCCCTTGCGGCTCTCCAGGTCCAGGTTCCCATGCTGGCGAAGCTGATCGAAATCCGCCGCCAGCGCCGGCGAAAGACGGTTGAAAATTTCCCGCGTCTTGCCCACAAAATCGTCGATGCGGTTTTCGTCGAATGGCCGAAGCGGCGGTCGGCCTTTGGGATCGACGGCCGAGTCCCAGGGCCGGATCATCGAAAGATTCAAATCCTCCGCCCGTTGGCGATCGAGCCGCCGCACGATGGGCACGCACGTCTCGGCGATGGCATCGGAAAATCGCAGGCAATCCTCCGGCGTGTAATCGAATCGCTTGTTTGCCTTCCACTGATACGCCCGGAAATCGCCGAGGCCCGCGTTCCGGGCGATCCGGTGGCGCAGCGGCAGGAGCGAGTTGAAAATCTCCTCGATGGCCTGGCG
Source organism: uncultured Phycisphaerales bacterium (assembly GCA_963783845.1). Lineage (GTDB taxonomy): Bacteria > Planctomycetota > Phycisphaerae > Tepidisphaerales > Tepidisphaeraceae > PALSA-1353. The sequence goes on along the minus strand of CAWAPL010000012.1, from coordinate 85,887 downwards.
GTCCGCCAGCCTCCGGCGCGAGCTGGCCTCCCATGCCTCCCGCCGCGTCGGCCGGTCCGTGTCCTCCAGGAACCGCGCGATTTGCTGCATCGTCAGCTCCTGCCCGCGGAATTCCACCATCATGCTGCCGTTGATCTGATCGTATTGGGTGACCTTCCGCGTGACTTCCGTTTCGATCTCCACGCTTTCCTCGCGGAAGATATCCACCTCCGCCTGCCACTTCCGATCCAGCACGTCAAAGCGATTTCGATCCAGCTTCATCCGCACCGGCGATTGCAGATATTTCTTCTGAAGGGCAAAGGCCATCGGCTTCGCGCACGGCTCCACCTCTTCCACGAATCGCATGAATCTCTTCTTGATGGACTCGTCATCGGTATGACAACTCTTGTCGATGTATCGGCGATTGCCGTATTCATCCAGGACCGACGCCAGTTCCGAAAATCCGCAAGCCAGCGATTCATCTCCAGGGCGCTGTGAATCCGGCGGTCCAGCAGTTCGCGATAGAGTCTTTCCAATGCGGGAAAATCGAAGGGGTCCAGATCGGCCGGAACAAAGCGGCGGGGGTACGCATTTGCGGGCATCGAAACTTCCTTTACATTGTGGCGGTGAACACTACTGGCTTGGCATCGGGGGAGCAACCGCCGGCGATCGAGATGCGCGGCGTGGGCGTGATGCGCGACGGGCGATGGATTCTGCGCGACGTTGACTGGACGGCTCGGGCGGGAAGCCTGGCGGCGATCCTCGGCCCCAACGGCAGCGGCAAGAGCACGCTGGCGCGCATCGCCGCCTGCCATCTCTGGCCCACCGCCGGACAGTGCAGCATCCTTGGCGGGCGATTCGGCCAGGTCAGTCTCCCCGAACTTCGGCGGCGCATCCGCCTGGTCCAACCCGCCGGGCCTTACGATGTCGATCCCGCGCTGACCGCGCGCGAAGTCGTGCTGACGGGATTTTTCGGGAGCATCGGACTTTACCAGCAGGCCGACGACGCGATGAATCGCCAGGCCGAGCGGCTGCTGCGGCGAGTCGGACTTGGCGCGGTGATGGATCATCCCTACGCCTCGCTCAGCAGCGGCGAGCGAATGCGGAGCCTGATCGCTCGGGCGATCGTCACGAAACCCGGCCTGTTGATTCTGGATGAGCCAACCAGCGGACTCGACGTGCTGGCCCGCGAGAAGGTGCTGGCGACGATCCAATTGCTGCTGGAAGGACCGGAGGCTCCGACGGTCGTCCTGATCACCCATCACATCGAGGAATTGCCGCCAACGACTTCACAAGTTCTGTTGCTGGCCGAAGGCCGGCCGGCGGCGGTCGGTCCAATGGACGACGTGCTTCGATCGGATATTCTGTCGAGGGCGTTCGGGTTTCCCGTGGAAGTTCGAAACTCCGGCGGGCGATATTATCTGGAGGTGCATCCTTCAGCCTGGAAGGGCAGCTCTTGCCGGATCGTGCGGATTGACCACGCCGGTTATTGGCAAAATGAGGTCTATCCGAGAGCCGGCGTCCAATAATCGCCTTTCCCGCGCTTCCGAATTCGCGGTTTTTTCATTTCACGTTCTCTCTGCCGTGCATTCGGCAAAAATTGCCCCTCGAATGTTAAGCACTAACAGACCAGCGCCGATGACAGGTTTGCAATCGGGTGTTTTCGCGGCGTCACGGGTGTGGCGGTGCGAAGAGCCTGGAGGGGCCGTGCTGCATTTGGGCGGCGCGGTCATCAGCGCAAAAGCGCTTGCGCACGACGGAATACCGGCCTGGCGGCTGGGTGTCCGACGCGACAATCAGGTCGCCTCTTTGGGAGAATTATCATGAAGGCGATTCGGAATCTGCTGACCAGCCTGGTCAAAGACGAACAGGGCGGCGAAGTGCTTGAATACGCACTGATCGCCGGTCTGATCGTTGTGGCGGCCATCGCCGTCATTGGTTCGGTCGGAACCAAGGTCCTGGCCCGCTGGAACTCGCTGAACAGCAGCATGTAAGCCAGTCGTTTCGGCGGCACTGAGAACGACCGACAGGCGCGGCTATCGGCCGACGCCGTTCGTGTCGGGATTCTGTCCTCGGCGTGCCTAGCCGAACGGCTGCTACTGCCAAAGCGGCGATTGTTCCGGAAAATCGGGGGCGGTGGAGATCCAAGCAATTGGGTCCCACCGCTCCTTTTTTCAATGTCCGGTAGTGGGTCGGTTTGAAACGTCTGACGGAGCCGGGCCGTGCCGGGATCGGACCGGGGCGACACGCCCCGGCTCTGTGAGTCGGAGCAGCCTTAATTCGTCAATGTATTTGGACGATACGTGAGTATGGCCTGGTCCGTCCTCATCATCTGGGCGCCGCTCATTTGCACACTGGCCGTGGCTGCCCTGATCGACGCGCGGCAGCGGCGAATCCCCAATTGGCTGACGCTGGGCCTCATGGCGGCGGGCCTGGGCCGGGCCGCTCTGCTCGGCCCGGAAGACTTCGGCCACGCGATGCTCGGAATCCTGGTGGGCGGAGCCATTCCGCTGGTGTTGTACCTGATCTCGGCCGTGGGCGGAGGAGACGTGAAGCTCCTGGCCGCCATCGGCGCCTGGGTCGGACCGGGACCGGCCGTGCTGATATTCATGGTTCAGGCCGTGCTTGGCTTGGCCATCGTGATAACGCAGGCGCTATCGCAGCGTCGAACGGGGGTACTGCTTCGCAACAGCGCTCTGATCGTGGCGAATTTCGCCGGCGCTTCGGAGCTTGGATTGCAAAACGCCATCGACACGGGCAAGACCTGCCGTGCCGTCCGGCGGCCGCTGCCTTTCGCCGTGCCGGTGTTCGTCGCGACCCTCGTCGTTCTTTCCATGGGCAAGCTGCTCGGGAGATAAAATGTTCTTCAGGAATTGGCAATTTCGCGGAAATCTCAAGGCCCGAAGCTCGGTCCGGCGGTCGCTGCTGAGGCGAAGCGGGTCTGGAGTGCTCGAACTGGCGCTGACGCTCTCGATCCTGTTTTCGATCTGCTACGGCTTGATCGAATACGGGTATTACTTTTACGTGAAAAACACGATGGAAGGGGCGGCCCGCGAGGGTTGCCGCAATGCCATCGTCGCCGGCGCCACGCTCACCACAGCCAATACCGCCATCGAGAACCAACTCCAGGTCGCCAACCTGGTTCCTTCCGGAACCACGACCAGCGGCAGTTCCGGGTCATACACGATCGGAAATTACAGCGTGTATTACCAGGACACCACGGCCAACACCCCGCCGACGCCGCCGACGGCGCCTTCGCCCACGGTTTCTAATCTTTCAAACATGACCATCGGCGACACGCTGACGGTGACGATCACGGCCAGGTGGGGAACGGTCGGTGCGGCCTTCCGGCCGGCGGCGCTGATCGGCTCGGGCAAGACCATTTGGACGGCCTCGTCCATGCGCAAAGAAGGAGATTGAAGCGGCCCCGGCTTTCACGGACGTGTCGCCTCCCTTCCATTCCCATAAGAATGCGGGCGTGCAGGGACGGCGCATGGCGACGGTCAGATAACCCTGTCCTCGTCTCAAAATCGAAAACTCTTCGCACCTTTCCTAAACCGGACAACCGATTCAACCGAGAAAACAACACGGGCAAACCGCCCATTGGGAGAACTTTATGAATGTGAAGAAGATCGCTCCGTTGCTTTTCGCGCTGATCCTGGGCGGCATTGCCGCGGTTATGATGTTCAATTTCATATCCAGCCGGCAAACCACTGTCGAGGTCAAGCGACCCCCCGTGGTCCTGGCCAAGCACAACCTCGATGCCGGGGCGGTGCTCACGCTGGATGATCTGATGCTCGGCGACGTCGCATCCGAGGCGGTTCCGGACACGGTTTTTCAGTCGCCGGAACAGTTGGTCGGACGCGTCACCGTCGTTCCGCTGATTCAGGGACAGGCGATCACTTCGACGCTGCTTGCCCCGCGCGGCGTCGGGCCGGGTCTTCAGGCCGCCGTGCCCAGCGGCATGCGCGCCGTCAGCGTTGACATCAATGAGATCACGGGCGTCGCCGGCTACCTCGTTCCCGGCTGCCACGTGGACCTGATCCAGACCGTGCGCGACGAGAAGACCGGCATGCCCCAGGCTCGCACCATTGCGCAAAACGTCAAGGTCACCGCCGTCGGCATGCGTCATAACCCGCAGGATGGCGATGGCGGCGGACACAGCGTCACGCTGCTGGTGACTCCCCCGCAGGCGGAGTTGATCGAATTGGCGTGCAGCGTCGGGCGGCCGCGGTTCGCCCTTCGCGGCGGCAACGATCTGGCCCTGGTGGACACCAAGGGCGTCACCTTCGCCGAACTCGTCGGGCACCATGCCAACCGAAACGACGAGTTCAACACCGTCCAGCCGGTCGTCACACAATTGCCGAGCACGCAACCTTCCGCCCTGATCGCCAATGCCACCACGCAGCCCAGCATGGATACGGAGAACGATCAATGGACGGTCGAAGTGATCCGCGGCGGCAGCGAATCGGATACGAAGTTCGCCTTGCCGAAGGACGGCAACCAGTTCAGCGACACGAATGATCCAACGCATTAATGCTTGGGAGATGAGTCGCTACAGAAGTCAAAACGAGTTCGATCGGTTTAACGAAACGCTAGCGAGCAAGGATGAACATCATGTCGAATAAGAAACTGTTTCAGATCGGGCGGAAAACCGCACTGGCAATGGGAACGGCGGTGGCGCTGGGGATCCTGGCGTGGCCCGCGGCGATGCCGGCCTTTGCCCAGCCCACGACTTCGCCCTCCGACGTGTCGGCGACCGAGGAGAAGCCCTCGGACGTCATCACCATCGAGCCGGGCAAGGCGAAGAAGCTCTCCTTTGACGAGAAGATCAAGAAAGCAAACATCCTCCTGCCGGACGTTGCCGACGTGATTCCGCTCGAACCCAACGAGCTGCTGATCACGGCCAAGAAAGCCGGCACCACCCAGCTGATTCTCTGGGACGAAAACGATCACACGCAGATCCTCAACATAGAGGTTTCAACGCCGCTGGTGCGCTTGAAGAAGCAATTGCAGGCGCTGTTTCCCGATTCCAAGATCAACGTCGAGGATGCCAACGGCACGATTACGCTCACCGGCCAGGTGCGGGGCACTCAAGACCGCCGCCCAGGTCGAGCTGGTCGCCAGCCCGTACAGCGGCGGCAAGATCGCGGACCTGATGGAGATCGCCGGCGGTCAGCAAGTCATGCTGAAGGTCAAGTTCGCGGAGGTCAGCAAGCAGGCTGAGACGGAACTCGGGTTCAACTTCGGCGGCTCCGACGGCACGAGCGTCGTCGGAAGCAACTTTGGCGCAAACTCAATCGGCGTCACGCCGGGCACGCCCAACTTGCTGGCGACGCCCAGCGGCATACTCAGCGATACCGCCGGCATATTTGGCACCGGCGCCTTCGGCCCCATCGCCTTTGCGTATTTCGTCGATGCGTTGGAGCAGAACAGTCTGCTCAGGACGCTGGCGGAACCCGACCTCGTGACCACCAGCGGCCAAAAGGCCACCTTCATGGCGGGCGGCCAATTCCCTTATCCCGTTCCCCAGAACAGCGGCGGCGGAACTTCGATCACCATTCAGTTTCAGCCCTATGGCGTGCAACTGGACTTCACGCCCATCGTCCTGGGCAATGGCCGAATCCGTTTGCGCGTCCATCCCGACGTCAGCGAACTGGACTACAGCCATACCGTTACCCTCGACGGCACGACCGTCCCCGGCCTGACCGATGCAGCGCGGATACAACCGTGGAGTTGGCGCAAGGGCAAACATTCGCCCTGGCTGGAATGCTGCAGGATCAGATCAGCGCCCACGACAATGAGTTGCCGGTGCTCGGCGATTTGCCGGTGCTGGGGGCCCTGTTCCGCTCGGTGCAATATCAGAAGAACGAGACGGAACTGGTCATCCTGGTCAGCCCCGTGTTGGTTCACGGCATGGATCCCGCCGACGTGACGCCCGCCCCGGGCGAGAAGTGGCGCGATCCGAACATAGCGCAGTTGTACCTGATGGGAGATATGGGCGGCGAAGTGATTCCCCCGCCGCTGAAGCTGAGCCCCCCGACGGGACAGACGCCGCAGTTCGAAGGCCCCGCCGGGTTCCAGCCGCCGCCGTCAGGGAAGTGATCGAGCGCGAAAGGCAAAGCCATCGCGCGAACGGCGAAGCCTTCGCGCGAACGGCGAAGCCTTCGCCATGGGTGGGACGGGTAATGGATTGGACGACCCTTCAACCAGGGACGATGCGAAATGTACGTGCAGATGAATTGCGTCATCGTTGACGCCGACAACACCAACCGGGAAGAACTGGCCGGTTTCCTGGTGCGCTTCGGGGCCTTGCCCGTGGCCCAATTCGCGACCATTGATCCGCTGGCCGGAATCCTGGGCCGGCCGGACGGGCCGCTCCTGGCGATCGTCAATCTCGATCCCAACCCTGCCGACTCGCTGAGAAAGATCGCCTCGCTGCCCCGGCAGTTCCCCGCGGTCAATTTCTTCCTCATGAGCCAGACGGTGGATCCCAAGTTGCTCATGGAAGCGATGCACCTGGGGATCAAGGAATTCATCCCGCTGCCGATGAGCGAGGAGATATTCACCGCCGCCCTGGAACGCGTTGCCCAGGTCAATGGTTTGGGCAAGCGAGCCAAGATCATTCACGTGATCCCGACGATCGGCGGATGCGGGTCCACCACGATTGCGTGCAATGTCGCCGCGGCGCTGGCGGCGATGGGCAAGACGGTGCTGATCGACATGGACCTGATCCGCGGCGGCGCCGCCAGTTATTTCGACATTCGCTGCCGGTACACCATCGCCGACGTGATGGATGCCGCCGAGAAGCTGGACAAGCAGTTGCTGGACAACGCGTTGACCGTTCACAAGAAAAGCGGCGTGGCGATTCTCTCCCGCCCCGACTTGCCGGAGGATACGCAGCGCGTGAACCAAAGCGGCCTGGTTCGGCTGCTCAACATGCTCAGCCGCACCTTCGACTACGTGGTCATCGATTCGCTGATGAGCATTGCCCCGATGTACGCCTCGATGCTGCAAGGGGCCGACGTCAATCTGCTGGTCATGCAGCTCAACGTTCCCAGCGCCAAGAACGCCGAGCGATTCGTCGGCGCCCTGCGCCGCATGGGCGTTGAATCGTCCAAGATCTGCACCGTGGTCAACCGATACGTTCGCAAGGGCAACGACATCGAGCCGCAGGAAATCGAGCGATCACTGGGAATCAAGGTCGCCTGGAATATCCCCAACGATTTCAAGAACACGATCGCCTCGATCAATTTCGGCGAGCCGGTCGTCATTCGCGCTCCCAAGAGCGAGATCGCCCAGAGCCTGGTGCAGTTGGCCGGACTGGTGGGCGCCAAGGTAAGCCAGGGAAGCATCGCGGCATGAAACCCGCGGTGCGGTTGTAAACGGAGTTGTGAATGGGTCTGTTCTCGACAAAATCCGGTCCCGCGACGGTGGCTCCGCCTGTGGAGCCGCTGGACGCCGACACTGGCAAATCGGCGGCGGCGCCGAGCGCCTCCAGGCCGTTGCCGGCGCTGCTCCGCCCCACCGCGCAGTCCTCGCTGAATACCGAGCGCAGCTCGCAGTTCGATCAGTTGAAGGTCCGGATTCACCAGCAATTGGTGCAGCGGCTGGACGTGCAGAACCTTCGCGCGTTGCCCCCCGATACGGTTCGCGCCGAAGTCCGCGTGGTCATCCGTGAACTGTGCCAAAGCGAGCGCGGCCTCCTCTCCAGCACGGATCAGGAGCGCCTCATGGACGAGGTGATGGACGAAACCTTCGGCCTGGGGCCGCTGGAGGTCTTGCTGAAGGACCCCTCCATCACCGACATCCTCATCAACAAGTTCGACAAGGTTTACGTGGAGCGCCGCGGCCGCCTCGAGCAGGCCGACATCCGCTTCCGCGACAACCAGCATCTGCGCCAGATCATCGACCGGATCGTCGGTCTGGTCGGGCGGCGCATCGACGAGACCAGCCCCATGGTCGATGCGCGTCTGGCGGACGGGAGCCGCGTCAACGCCATCATTCCCCCGTTGGCGCTGGACGGCCCGGCCATGAGCATTCGCCGCTTCGGCGCCAAGCCGCTGCAATTGGAAGACCTGATCCGGCACGGCGCTTTCCCGGCGCAGGTGATGGACTTCCTGTCGGCGGCGGTGCAGGCGCGATGCAATATTCTGATCAGCGGCGGCACGGGCTCCGGCAAAACGACGCTGCTGAACTGTCTTTCGCGCTACATTCCGCCGGATGAACGCGTGGTGACCATCGAGGACGCCGCCGAGCTTCAGCTCCAGCAGCCGCACGTCGTGCGCCTGGAAACGCGCCCGCCGAACATCGAAGGCCGCGGCGAGGTCACCCAGCGCGATCTGGTCAAGAACTGTCTGCGCATGCGCCCCGATCGGATCATCATCGGCGAGGTGCGTGCCGCCGAGGCCCTGGACATGCTCCAGGCCATGAACACGGGCCACGAAGGCTCCATGACCACCGTGCACGCCAACACCACGCGCGACGCGCTGGCGCGATTGGAAGTCATGATCGCCATGGCCGGATACGACATCCCGATGCGGGCGTTGCGGCATCAGATCGCCAGCGCGTTGCAGATCGTGGTGCAGGCGGCGCGGCTGACGGGCGGAAAACGCAAGGTCGTGCGCGTCACCGAAATCACCGGCATGGAAGGCGACGGCATCCAGGCCCACGACATTTTCCAGTACGAGCAAACCGGCGTCGACAGCAACGGACAGGCCATCGGCACCTTCGCCGTCAACGGAATTCGACCGCGCTGCTGCGACAAGATCGAAAGCCGCGGCATCCCGTTGCCGGCCGAGTTGTTCCAACGCCGAAGGATCGAAATCGACGGCAACGGCAACGGGGACGGTAACGGCAAGGCAGGAGGCTGAAATCGCCTGGAACACCCGCGAGTTGCGGAAGGCGAAGCCTCCGCTGAGGAGATTTTTATGAACCAGATGATCCTTCCCTACCTGGCAGCGGCCACCGTGATCCTGTTGATCTACGGGTTGTACCAGGTCATCGGCGGCCTGAGCGAGGAGCGCAAGAAGCTCCATCAACGGCTCACGCACGAGGGCAAATCCACCGAGGGCTTCGATCCCGCGACGCTCACCGTCGTTCGACGCCAACAGGAAATCGGCGGGGTCTCCGGCACGCTGGCGCGGCTGCCCTTTCTGCGCGGGGTGGCCTACCGAATCGGTCAGACCTGGCCCTCCTTCACACTCGCCAAGTTCGTCTTCCTCACCCTGGGGATGGCGATCCTGGGGTTCTTCGTCCTCTTTGTCGTCACCGATTCAACATTGCTCGGCTCGGTCTGCGGCATCGTCTTCGCTTTTCTTCCGCTGCTTCTGCTGAATCACTCTCGAAACAAGCGGCAGCGGGAGTTCCTCGATCAGCTTCCCGAAGCCCTGGATTTCCTTTCCCGCATCCTGCGCGGGGCACAGCCTGAGCACGGGGTTGCAGATGATGGCCGATGAGCTTCCCATGCCGCTGTCGGGAGAATTCCGCCGTTGCTACGACGCCCACAGCGTCGGCCAAGCTCTTGAGGAATCCCTGAAGGACACCGCCGTCCGAGTCGATAACCCGGACTTCGGTTTCTTCGTCACGGCGATTCTCATCCAACGTCAGACCGGCGGCGATCTGTCCGAAGTGCTGGACAACATCAGCGACATGATCCGCCAGCGCATCCGCCTGGGCCAGCACGTCAAGGCCAAGACCGCCGAGGGACGTTTCACCGGATACATCCTGGTGGTCTTCCCGGTCGTGTTGTTCTTTGTCTCCTATTACCTCAACCCCGGTTACGCTTCGGTCCTGCTCCATACGTCAACGGGCCTGTGGCTGCTGGCGACGGCCGCGGTGATGCTCATGCTTGGGACCTGGGCCATCCGAAAAATCACGACCATCAAGGTGTGACCGCTAAAAAGGTGCAACTATGAGTCAAGTGAGTTTAATCATTCTTCTGGCGTTCGCCTCGATCACGGCGCTGGTGTATTACGTCTTCAGCTTCCTGTTCAAGGGCGAGAGCGGCGAGAAGCTGCGATCGCGGCTGGAGGGCAAATCCAAAGCCGAGGTCGTCAAGAAGGAAGGCCGCTCCGGCGTCGCGTCGATATTCAAGCAGCTCGGCGAGGCCGCGGCACGGCCCTTCATGCCCAGCACCCGCGAGAAGCAGTCCTCACTTCAGCGTGAGCTTGCCCGGGCGGGGATCTACAGCCCCTCCGCTCTCCGCACCGTGCAGGGCTCGAAAGTCATCGGAATCGCCCTCGGCCTCATCGCCGGCTATCTCCTGGGCTGGTGGCTCGACGCCATGTTCATGTTTCTGGCGGTCGGAGGACTTTCCGGCTACGTCGTGCCGATCATTTGGCTCCGGATGAAAGTCAAGAATAACCAAAAGTCCCTGGAGTACGGACTTCCCGATGCCCTCGACTTGATGGTCGTTTGCGTCGAAGCCGGCATGACGGTCGATGCCTCCATGCAGCGCGTTGGCGAGGAACTGTCCTTGGTGCACCCCGCCATCAGCCGCGAGTTCGGCATCTCACACATGCAGACGCGCGTTGGCATGCCTCGCCACGAGGCCCTGCGGAATCTCGGCACGCGCACCACCAACGCCTCGATGATGTCCCTGGCCGCCATGCTCAATCAGGCCGAGCGATTCGGAACCAGCGTGGCCCAGGCCTTGCGCGTTCATGCGGAAAGCCTGCGTATCGCGCGCCAGCACAAGGCCGAGGAAATGGCCGCCAAGAGCGTCGTCAAAATGAGCTTCCCCCTGGTGCTGTTCATTTTCCCGGCCACTTTTATCGTCCTTCTCGGGCCAACCGTGATCCAACTCATGAACAGCGAACTGATGAAATGATGAATCTTATGGAAACGTTAAACAACACCCACAAAATGCCGATCCCTGAAATGGAGAAACCTATGGTGACCACGAAGCGTCTTTATACGTTGTGCCTTCTCGCGACCTCGACGACCGTTCTCTTCGCCGCGGGCTGTGGCTCACAGCCGCCGTCCGAGAGCGACACCGCCCATTCCAAGGCGGAAATCACGGAAACCGCCCAGCTCCAACAGACTCAGGAGGTTTCCGGCGCATGCGCCGAGTGCACGCTCTACCAGGATCACTTTGACGGTCCCACGCTCTCTTCGCTGGGAACCACCGCCCTGGATGAAATCCTGGCCGATTCCCACAGCACCAACCCGCTGGTCATTTACATGGACGTCCCGGCTGACGACAAGTACGCTCAGGATCGTCGGCTGGCGATCGGACGCTACCTGGAAGACCGCGGCGGGTTGAAGCCGGAGCAGATCGAGTTCCGCGCGGTGCGCCAATCCCGCCGCCAACTCCCCGGCCGTCGTCCAGTTGAACAACTACGGCAAGTCCAACACCGATTCCGGCACATCCGGATCTTCAACGGGTCATTAACGGGTCTTCCGGATGGGAGAGTCCGGCAAATCCCCAAGCGAGGCGAGCAACCGCTCGCCTCGCTTGCGTTTTGGTTGGCGCCGGCGCCGCGTCGCTTAAAGTTTCTGCGATAAAGAGAAACGCGTCGGAATGCGACGCGGGATCATTTTCTGTCTGGTCAAGTCGAGATGACGAGACGCTAATCGAACTTTATGCCCGATTCTGCGCCGAAATTAAAGTTTTTGGCTTGGGGCCACTGAAACCGCGGCTGGTTGCTCGGAAAAAAACCTGTATGTATGCTTGAAGGACGTTCCGGTTATTTCCGTACTCGCCGCAGCGCGGGGGGATCGCCGGACGTATACAATGCCCTGTTGGTGTTACAAGCAGGAGTTGCGATGATCGCCATCAAGAAGCCGACGATGGGGCGCTTTTCCGTCGAAATCGAACTGGCCAATCACGAGGATCTCTTTCGCGCGAAGGCCGGTTTGATCTCGCCCGAGCAGGTGCGCCGTGCGCTGGTTCGCGGTGTCATTGACAGTGGCGCCACGCGCTTGGTCATTCCGGCGATTCTTGCCCAGCAACTTGGCGTGGAAACCGCAGGCAGCGCCAAGGTTCGCTACGCGGATGGCCGCACCGCCGAACGGTCCATCGTGAAAGATATTCATCTCGCCTACGGCGGCCGCGAAAGTGTATTCAACGCCATCGTCGAGCCAGGCAGGGAATCCGTTTTGATCGGTGCGATTGTGCTGGAAGACCTCGATTTTCTGGTCAACTGTGTCGGCCAGCGACTGGTGCCGCGCGATCCCAAGCAGATTGTCTCAGAAGTGGAGTGATCCAGCGCCCGGCTGAAGCGCACTCGGAATGATAAGATTTGAACCCACGCTCTCGGCACAGCGCCCGGGCTCATTTCCCTAACTCCACCGCCGCGCGAAGCACCTGCCACTGTCGCTCGGCCTCCACCCCGTCAACCACCTTCAAGTCTCGCGCTTCCGGCATCTGGCAATACACGCACGCGAATCCGGCCGCCACCAACTGCTCCATGGCGTCGGCCCGATCCGGCGAAATATCCCCCACGTCCGCGGGCAAGCCGCTCAGGGCAATCGGTTGATCGCTGATCCCTTCATCCACGTCCATCAACGCCCCGGCCGAGAGCGATTGGCCGAGGCGAAAATTGCCCGCCGGATCTCAGGGCTGCTGGGTGTCCGCTTGCTGCTTCGCTTCCGCGGCTGCGATTTGGTCCCACGACGGCGCTTGCCAGATTTGCAGGACGTTACTGGCGTTCAACCGGCCGATGTCGTTGCCGTCCGGGGAGAAGCCCATGCGTTGGCCGTCATAGCCTTGAGCTTCCAAAGTAAGTACATCCTGCCAGCTTTCCGTGTCGCACAATTTCAGCGCTTCCTTGCCACCGCTACCCATGGCCAGCCGTTTGCCGTCGGGTGAAAAGCTTACCCGAGCCAGCGCCGTTCAGAAAACCGCCGAGGGTCACCGCCTGCCGCCAGGTTGCGGCGTCCCACACCCGTCCAAAACCCAGATCGCTGGAAATGGCGAAAAGCCTTCCATCAGGCGAGAAAGCCGCCGCGGAGCTTTCCAGTGTATCCATATGCAGTTTTGTCTGGCTTTGGTCAGCGAGGGTCCTGATAACAACATCACCCTCATAACCGACGGCTACGCAGAGTCGCTCGTCGGGCGAAAACCCAATCGCGCCCTCAAATCCCACGGGCTCCCGCCACGACTGTAGTTCCCGTCCCGACTCGACATCCCACTCGTGGAACAAATCGTCCCCTTCGTCGGTGATCAATTTGGTTCCACCTGCGGAGAAGCCGCATGGGATCCTGACGCCCATTGCGTTCGTCCACCGATGATCTAGGACCCCTCGTGATACATCCCATATCTGGACGACGCCATTGGAGGAACCGCCTGCGAGAAAGCGTCCATCATGGGAAAACTGGTAATAGGGGTAACGGCCGGGCGATGGCGATGTTGGCCCGATTTCCAGCAGCGGTTCCTGCTGTTGAAAACCGCTGCCCGTCCACCGCGATACCTGACCTTCCGGAGCTAGCGTAAGGATGGACCGGCTGTCCGGGGCAAAGCGCCAGGCCAGGACGTTCTGGGGAAGGTTGATGCGGGGCTGCCGGGGGTGGGTGACGGACGTATCCCAAAAACAAACCGTGCCGTCCTTACTGCCGCTGACCAGCGTTTTGCCATCCGGCAGCAACGCCAATCGCCACACCTCCTGACGATGCCCCCGCAGCACGTCCAGGCAGTTGCGGTTGGCAATATCCCAGATGCGAATCGTCTGGTCGGCGCTGCTTGAGATTAGTTTGTTTCCATCCGGAGAGAACACCAGAAAACTCACCCAGGAGCCGTGTCCTTCCAGTTGCCCAATTTGTTTGCCGGAGGCGACATCCCATAGGCGGATGTCCGACTCGCCGAATCCGGCGGCGGACGCCAGGGTTTTCCCATCCGGTGAAAACGCCAGGGTGGTGACATATACTTTGGCCGCCGTCGTCGTCCAAAGCTCCTTGCCGCTGCGTAGGTCAATTACCCGAATCCGTTGTGGGCCGGCTTGATAAGCGTAAGCCGCCAGACTCAAGTCCTCGGTCGCGGCAAACTTGATTGCCGGTCCAACGCCGGCTGCTTCCGAAGGATAACTGGCCAGCTTGGTTCCTTCGGGGACACTCCAGAGGGTCAGGCTTCCCAATCCCCGTGATGTGGTGCCCGTTGCCGTCACGAGTGTTCGCCCATCTTTGGCGAATGCCAGCCCCCTGCATGGGCGATCCAGTGGAAATTCGGCGATCATCTGCCGCGTCGCTGTGTTCCAGAGGTGCAAAGTCGTTTGCGAGTGGCCCGAATCCAAAATCAATCCGCCGGCGAATGCCAGCAGAGGCTCGGTGGGCGAGAAGGCGGCGTGAAGCCCTGCTTCATTTTCCACCAAGCGAGTTACTTCCTGCCGTGTCCGCAAATCCCAAATCGACACTCCGCCTTGGTGATAGGCGCCCACCGCCAAGCTGAGCCCATCGGGCGAGACCGCCAGCGAATTGATCTCCGCAGGTTCCTGGCAAAGGGTGAACGAGGCGTCGCTGTGGGTTTGCTGCCAGAGATAGCGCCATTCCCAGCCTCGCAAATCTTTCTGGCCGGGTAGCGGCCGCTGGCGGTTGAGCAAATCCAGCGCCCGGCCAAGATTGTTCCCCTCCAGTTCCTGCATGGCGACATTCATGTCCGAGGCGTAGGCCCGCTGCCGGGCGGCGAGTTCCTCGGTTTCCGCTTGCCGGCGCAGTTTGTTTTCGTTCGCTTGGGCATCGAGCGCTTTAGCTTCACTGGCCTGGGCCTGTTGCTGTGCTGACAATGCATCGCGTTTTGCCTGGGTCGCCCGCACCGCCTCCCAGGTGCTGACCGAAATGCCCAACACCAGCGCCAATAGCACGATCGCCGCGGCCCCGAACGCCAGCTTGTTCCGGCGAACCGTCTTGCGAAAGCGATAGGCCGAGCTGGGCGGCCGCGCTGAAATCGGCTCGTTGTTCAGATGACGCTGGATGTCCATCGCCAAACCATTGGCGGTCTCGTAGCGCCGAGTCCGGTCCTTCTCCAGACATTTCATGACCACCCAATCCAGGTCGCCGCGCAGCATCGTGATGAGCCGGTGAGGATCCGTCCCGCGGCGTTTGGCCGTGGTGGTCGAATCCACCCCGGTCATTCCGCTGAGGCGATTGGACGGCCGCACGGGATCGGTTTCCCGAATCCGCCGCCGCATCTCATCCATGCCCGCGTTCATCAGTTCCTTGGCGTCAAACGGCGTCGTCCCCGTCAGCAGTTCATACAGCAGCACGCCCAGGCTGTAGATGTCGCTGCGGGTATCGACATCTAATGCGCTCATCTCCGCTTGTTCAGGACTCATGTATGCCGGCGTGCCGACGAACTGCTGGAACTGCGTGTAAATTGTCTTGTCGGTCAGGTCTCCCTGCGTCGCCTTGGCGATGCCGAAATCGATCACCTTCGGCACGGGAATTCCATCGTGCAGCGTCACCAGGATATTCGACGGCTTGATATCGCGATGAATGACGCCTTTCTGATGCGCGTGCTGGATGGCGTGACAAACGTCGATGAAGAGACCAAGCCGCTGCACCGGCGGCAAGTTGTTTTTATCGCAATACTCCGTGATGGGAATGCCGCGCACCAATTCCATAACGAAATAGGGCCGCCCCGCGTCCGTCGCCCCCGCGTCGAAGACTTTGGCGATGTTGGGGTGGTCCATCATCGCCAGCGCTTGCCGCTCGGCCTCGAAGCGCGCCACGACCGATCGCGTGTCCATCCCCAGCTTGATGATCTTCAGCGCCACCCGCCGGCGCACGGGAATCTTCTGCTCGGCGACATAGACGACGCCGAAGCCTCCCTCGCCGATCTTCTCCAGCAGCCGATACCGGCCGACCGTTTGGGCCCCTTCGGATAAAGGAATCTCGCCCGTCGGTGGAACAGGCATCTGATCCTTCGGAGGCTCGGAAGTGCGGAAGAACTTCCGGCCAGCTTCAGAGACCGGGTCGTCGTCGCGCGGGCTCGGTTCGCCAAGTTCGCTCATCGATATGCCATCCTGTGCCGGGACGTGATTCTATCCGCAATACGCCTATGAAATCATTCCCCCAGTTCCACCGCCGCGCGAAGCACCTGCCAATGTTGCGCCGCCTCCACCCCGTCAACCACCTTCAAGTCTCGCGCTTCCGGCATCTGGCAATACACGCACGCGAATCCGTCCTTCACCAACTGCTCCATGGCGTCGGCGCGATCCGGTGAAATATCCCCCACGTCCGCGGGCATTCCGCGCATCGTAACCGGCTCACTGCTGATCCCTTCATCCACATCCATCGACGCCCGGGCCGCGAGCGATTGGCCGAGGCGAAAATTGCCCGCCGCCGTTGCGATTTGAATGTCGGTCAGAACGCTCGCGGCGGTATTGGTCAATTTCCCGGCCAGACGTGGAGTCCCCGCCGCATCGCGTCGCAGGGTCAGCTTCGCCCGCAACCATCCCGGCCGAGCGAAGGCCGCTTCCCCATGCCACGATTGCGCCTCGCCCCCGGTCAACTGGATACGCTCCGGCCGACATCCGCTGCGATCCTCACGGCAAAGGGCATCGACGAATCGGCCGGGATCGAACGATCGCGCCGCTTGATTCGCCGGCTCCCACCATTCGTCATCATCCAGCGACGTCCGGACCGATTGCGATCGCTCCGATCTCACGGCCACGATGTCCGTCGCCGCGACGGCCCGATCATCAACTTGATCGACAAGTCGCAATGTCCCGACCACCGGCGGCGCATCGCCCGGCCGAGCCGCGGCGTACGTGCCCAGCGACAACAGCAGCCCGATCCATCCGGCAATCGTCAGCCAATTCCGCGGCTGATTCAATCGCATCAGGACGATTGAATCAACCGGCCCGAGAAGAAAGAACAGGCCGGCCATCCACAGCAGCGCCTTTCGCCAATCCACGGCGGGCTGCGAACCCGTCGCCCCGAGTAATTCCAGAACGTGCCGAATCGCCACCGATTCGCGCAGCCCGCGGCCCACGCTGTCGGCGGCGTTGGGTCCGGAAATCAAAATGTCCTGCTCCTCGCTCAAGGGCATCTCCGTCGTTTGGGCGATGGCCGGAACCTTCACCATGCCGCCCAAAACCGACCGCCAAAACGCATTGGCGACATTCGCGTCGGTGAACTGCAACGGCGCGATATCGACCGGCCACACGGCGATATTGCCAAGCCCCACGCGATGCTCGTAACCATTATGATCGAGCACGCGCACCGCGACCGCGCCGGGCCGCGGCGACAAATCGCGGCCGTTCAAATTCGCGATCGTCTGATTGACTCCCACCTCGCAGGGCAGAGCGTCCATCAGAATACTCTTCGCCGGCAAGGCCGTTGTCCCCGGAATCACCACCAGATTCCCGCCTCGCCGGACCCACTGCATTAGTGCCTGCTCCTGCTCGGGCTTCAATTCCGTCAAATCCGCGGCCACGAGCACCAGAACGGTCACTCCGTCATATCCGGCGAAATTGGCCGGCAGCTTGACCGGATCCAGAATCCCCCCCACCAGTCCGGCGCGATCGAGCTGGTTCTGCAACTGCATGGCGTCGCCGATCTCGCCGCTGATTCCCACGAGAAATTCCCGCGGTCCGAGCAATCGCATGGGCACTTTTCCCGCCGGCGAAAACGACGCGGGATTCTGCATCGCCTGCGTCGCCAGGGTGCGCCCGGTCTTTTCGTCGGCAACAATCACCTCGATGCGCGAAGGCTGGGCGTTGAGCGGAAACAGCAGCGCGTAAGTCGTCGGCCGCGGCTGGGCCACGGCCGTCTGATGCACGCAAAGGGCCAGGGATTTCTCGCCGTAGGTCCCATGAATTTGCAGATCGACATCGCGCGTTTGCGGATCAGCCACGGACACAAACACCGGCGTCCAACGCCCCAGCCGCATGGCGTCGCCCCAGCCAGCCGTCACCTTCAGCATCGTCTGCCCCCTGGCCATGGAAGCGACGCTGACGAGCGCGCAAACAATAATCCGCATGGCCATTCGCCGGGAATTCATATCGAGGATTCTATTTTACTCTCCCGCTGTTCGTCCCGCTTCATTCCCTTGGACAAACTCCGATTCACTCATCGCCAATGGGTCAGTTGCGCCGCTCTTTTTTCAACGTTCGGATCGGCATCGGATGTGGTGTGACGATCGTAGTACGTTTGCACATTCAGCCACAATTCGGGGCTGGCGCCGAAACTTCCGGGCGCGAAGAACGGCCGGAGGACCGGCCGGCTCACTTTCGAAACTGAGCCGGCTGGTCCGCCAGCCGGTCCTTATTGCCGGAATCTTTGGGCCTATGCCGATCATTATGGACTGTTCCCTTCGCTTGACGCTAAGATCAAATGGCTGGATATTGACGGCAGCATTGGCATGAAACACGCAAGGCACGTTATCGCGGTGACCCTGATGGCGACGGCTATCTGCGCCGATCGCATTGCGCCGGCCGTGCCGGCGCAGACGACGACCACGCATTTTGCCAGCCGGCTCATCGAGCGATTGAGCATGAATCTTCGGCGGGTTCTGCCTGCGGTGACGCTGTACCAGCCGCGCCGGTTTGGGCTGGGTCTTGCGGCTCGCCGGCCGCCGGCTATCGCCGACCAGGGGTTCGTTCCCGCCCCGCGGCTTTCCCCATTTCAGTTCCGGCTCCCGCCGCCGCTTGGCTGATCCCGACCCCGCTCGATTCCCGGTTTTGCTCGCACTCTTTTGCCTAGAGGCGCTTCCATGGCAGTTACCTTCGCTAAGGTTTTGACCAAAGTCTTCGGCAGCCGCAACGAACGCTTGCTGAAGCGTTATCAGAAAGTCGTCGATCGGATCAACGAATTCGAGCCGGAGATGCGCGCAGAAGCGACGCGCAGCTCCGCGAGCGAACGGAGGAGATACGCAAGCTGCTGACGTCGGGCAAAGTTCGCTCGGCGGAAATTTTGCCCGAAGCGTTCGCCATCATCCGCGAATCGATGGATCGCAACATCGGCATCCGGTCGATTTTCGACCCGGAGAACAATTTCGAGCCGGACCAGCTCAACGACGAGATGCTCGAAGCCTATGACTCGGTGCAGCGGTCGCTGATCAGCAGCGGGGTGTCCTGGCGGCAGGTTCCGATCCCGCCGAAGATTTACGACGCCATTCGCGAGATTTACCCCGAGAGCCGTCCCCCGTTCCGCACGCGCTGCTTCGACGTTCAGCTCATCGGGGGCCTGGTTCTGTATGAAGGCAAGATCGCGGAGATGGCGACGGGGGAAGGCAAAACGTTCGTCGCCCCGCTGGCGTGTTTCATGCGCGTGCTGGAGGGGAACCATTGCCACGTGGTGACGGTGAACGACTATCTTGTGCGTCGGGACGCGAACTGGCTTCGTCCGGCCTTCGAGAACCTCGGGGTGTCGATCGGGTACATCCAGCAGGACATGGAACCTGGCGGCGATGCGCGGCGGGCGGCGTACAACTGCGACATCACCTACGGCACGAACAGCGAATTCGGGTTTGATTTTGCGCGACAACATGAAGACGACGGTGACGCAGCAGGTTCAGGGGCCGCTGCAATTCGTGATCGTTGACGAGGTGGATTCGATCCTGATCGACGAGGCGCGCACGCCGCTGATCATCAGCGGCGCGGCGCACGACGACGCGGCGAAATATCGGGCGGCGGACGTGGTGGCGCGGAAGGTGATCGAGCTTCACAAGCCGTATGCCGCCGCCGAGGCCGCCGAGGACGCCGCCAAGCGGGCCATCAAGGCCGCCGAGGGGGATGAAGACCGCACCAAGACCAAGGCGGAGAAGGAGGCGGCGCGGGCCCGGGGCCAAAAGGCCCAGCAGGACCTTGCCGAGGCGACGCGGCAAAAGGAAAGCGTCACGCAGTATTACGAGGTGGAGTTGGACCGGAAATCGGCTCACCTGACGCATGAGGGGATCGCCGCCGCGCAGGAATTCGCCGGCGTCGGCAGCTTTTTTGTCGGCAACAACATGGAATGGCCGCACCTCATGGACCAGGCGATGCGGGCGCACGTGGTGTACGAGCGCGACAAGGATTACGTCGTGGAGCGCGGGAGCAAGGGCGTCATGGAAGTGTGCATCGTGGACGAATACACCGGGCGGAAGATGGTCGGGCGGCAATGGTCCGACGGATTGCACCAGGCGACCGAAGCCAAGGAAAAAGTCCCGATCAAGGAAGAAACGCAGACGCTGGCGACGATCACGCTGCAGAATTTTTTCAAGATGTACAAGGACCGCGCCGGCATGACCGGGACGGCGCAGACCGAGGCCGAGGAGTTCGGCAAGATTTACCGGCTGGACGTGGTGACGATTCCCACGAATCGCCCGGTGGTGCGGCAGGATTTCGAAGACCGGGTCTATCGCACGGAGCGTGAGCGATGGGATTCGATCATCGAGGAAATCAAGGAGGTTTCGGAAAAAGGGCGGCCCGCTTCTCGTCGGCACGACCAGCGTCGAAAAAAGCGAGATGCTCTCGGAGATGCTCAAGCGGAAATACGGCATCGAGCACGAAGTGCTCAACGCCAAGAATCACGAGCGCGAGGCGCAGATCGTCGCCCTCGCGGGGCATCAGCATAAGAACCCGGTCGGCGAACTGGTGGGCAACGTCACGATCGCGACGAACATGGCCGGCCGGGGAACGGACATCAAGCTGAGTCCCACCACCACGACCGCCGGGGGGTTGCACGTCATCGGCACGGAACGGCACACCGCGCGGCGGATCGACAACCAGCTTCGCGGCCGGTCCGGGCGGCAGGGCGATCCCGGCTCAAGCCGATTCTACGTCAGCCTCCAGGACGAGTTGATGAAGATGTTCGCCGGCGATTGGACGATCAAAGTCCTCGGCTGGCTGGGGATGGAAGAGGGCATGGCCATCGAGGACAAGCGGATCAGCAAGGGGATCCTGCGCGCCCAGAGGAAGGTCGAGGAACGGAATTTCCTGGCCCGCAAGAACCTCCTGGAATACGACGAGGTCATGGATCATCAGCGCATGACGTTTTACGGAATGCGGCAGAAAGTCCTGCGCGGACAGGGAATCGATTCGGTCATATGGACCATGATCGGCGAAGCGATCGCCGACGCGGTGGAGAAGTACATCACGGAGGATTATGTCGCCGCCACCGTCGCGGAATGGTCCAAGGTGAATTTCGATACGGCGCTGGAGCCGGAGGATTTCCAGGGCAAGCGCAACATCCTGGAGCTGGAAGCGTTCATCAAGGACCAATCCCGCGCCGAAGCCGAGACGAACATCACCGCGACGCTGGGCGAATTCATGGGCGAGGACGCATCCGACCCCCGGCAATGGGACACCAAGGGCCTGCAGAGCTGGGCCATGAGCCGATTTCACGTAAACCTTTCGCAGAACCAGATTCGGCAGATGAGCGGCGCGGAGGTGGAGGCGAAGCTGCGCACGGCGGCAATCGAGCAGATCGACAACCGAAGCTGTGCCGCGCTGATGAAATATCTTGACAAGAATTACGCGGAGCAGGAGCTTGCCAATTGGGCGCGGGAAAAATTCGACATCAAGATCAAGCCGGAGGAATTCATCCTGGATGAGCGAGGCCACAATCGCCTGCCGGCCGAGCAGATCATCGAGTTGATCGAATCGCGGGCCCGGGCCGCCTATTCCCAGCGGGAGATCGCCTATCCGGTCGAGCATGCGCTGACCTTCGCGTACGGCGGCCCGGAGGGTTTCACCGATCATCCCTATTCCGCGGATTACATTCGCCAATGGGCGAAGCTGAAATACGGCGTCGATCTTCCGATCGAGCAAATCCGTTCAGGAGGATTGCAAAAACTGCACGATACGCTCATCGCGCATCAGGAACGATTCCTGGCCAAGGGGGAATTGGAAAGAACCGTCGATGGCCTGATCGCGGGGAATCCGGACGTCGAATCCCTCCGCAAGGCATTCAACGAGCGATTCGATCAAAAGCTCACGCGCAGGACCCTGGAGGTGAAAGTCGAGACCGGCGAAAAGGACGCCCGCGTCGTCACTCGTCCCGCCACGCCCCAGGAGCTTCGGGAGATTCTGATGGGCGGCGCCCGCCATGTCCTCCGCTCCGAACTGACGGACCTGGAGCAATTCGTGCTGGTGCAAATCTTCGACCAGTCCTGGAAGGATCATCTGTACGCGATGGACGTGCTGAAGGCGGGGATCGGTCTGTTGGCCTTCGCCGAGCAGGACCCGCGCGTGCAATACAAGAAAGAGGGATACCGCTACTTCGAGGAGATGATGGCGGCGGTGCGGGACAAGGTGACGGACCTGATTTTCCGCGCCGGGTCGTCGGCGCCGCGCAGGCCCGCAACGCTTACAAGGAAACCGCGGCGGTGCACGACGCCCCCACGGGCTACGGCGTGGCCGAGAACCTCGCCGCCGGCGCCGACAAGGCCCAGCCCGCCGGCGAAATGCAGGAGGCGTCGGAGCAGGCGCAGGGCGAGGGCGCCACGGTCAAAACGATCGTCCGCGAAACTCCGAAAGTCGGCCGCAACGATCCGTGCCCCTGCGGCAGCGGAAAGAAATACAAGAAATGCCACGGTGTCGGCGTGGCGTGAACGCCGGAAATGTGGGGCCCAAGGTTAGCCGGCCCGCCTGCGGGCCGAGTTCGATGCCAATTCGAATGTCCCAAAAACTCGGCCCGCAGGCGGGCCGGCTAAACTATCTTCATGTATCGCGGCTTTTTCATCAACCTGGACCGTAACCAAAAGCGGCTGGCGTCCGTGACGCGGAACCTGGCCGAGGTCGGACTCGCCGACATTTACCAGCGCGTTCCGGCGGTCGATGGCCGCAGCCTGGGCTCTGAATATGTCACGCAGCTCAGCCCGGGAGAACTGGGGGTGTGGCTGACACACGAGCGTTTAATGCAGGCCAATCGCGCTTCGGACGTTCATCTGCATGTTGTGGAAGACGATGTTTTGCTTCCCGCGGACGCCAAGCATTGCCTGAACGACATGCTGGACCGGGCCGACGGACATCTGAAATCCTGGAACCTGATCTTCACGGAAGTATTTTTGCAATTGGAGGTCTCGACTTTTCAGGTATTGTCCGAGGCCCGGGAGAAATATCGACAGGGCCGGAGCCTATCCTTTTTTCCCTTGAAGCACATGCTCGGATTCGTTGGGGCCACTTCGATTTTCTTCAACAGGAATTCGATCGGCAAATACCTGGACCTGATCTCGGGGAACTGGAGGAAGGGATTGCCCATCGACATTTATCTGCGCGGGCTGGTCAAGGACCAGTTGCTCGACGCGTACGTCACGATGCCGTTTCTGACTTCCCTTTCGCGGGACACGAATGAATCGGACATCCAGGGTCCATTGGATCTCTCGAGAAGGGTGCTGAATCTCTACCGGCTGGCGGCCTACAAGGATTCGGATTTGACGGAATTGCGCGAGGAGATGCGCCGGCTGACGGCCAATACGAACCTGCCGCCCTACGCCGAGCTTTTTCTCGATGCGGTCCGATTTCTGCTCGGCGATCGGTACGTCAATTTTTAAACGGCGAGGAAAGTTGAAATCCACCCTCCTGGGCGGATAGGAGGTTTTGGGCCGATGAGATTTCGCGTTCTGGCTCTATTGCTGCTGATCCGCGTCTTTGATTTGCCGGCGGCCGCCGATACGCCGCAAATCCAGGTCGCGGAGGCGACCACGGGTGCGCTGCGATTGAGCGTGTCTTTCGACGGCCCGGCTACGCCGCTGCCCAGCATCTTCATCGCCAAGACAGCCAATCGGGCATCGGCCGGCATCAAGACCGCGGCCGGAGAAGCTGCTGGTCGATCGGCAAGCCGGACGATGGACGTTGCGCGATCCCGGCGGCAAGACCGTTATCGTTGGCGGCGATCTCGGTACGATGATCCAGGATCGGACCGGCAACACATTCGTCCAAATCAAGATCGACCACGCCGGCGGAAACGCCGAGCGGTTCTATGGCAGCGGCGGCGGTCGCGGCGGTTGGCGCAACCTGCTGCACGTGCGGGGCGAGAGCGTCGTGGCCGGCGGCTATGCGATAATTCCGTATTATTGGTGCAACGCCGGATACGCCGCGATGGCGGTGAGCGGCGATGACAACGCGCCGGCAAGCTGGGACGGACGGCCGGCAAAATCCGTGACCTGGAATTTTCCGGGCAAGAGAGCGGATCTTTACCTCATGCCCGCGGCCAATCTATATGACGCCGCCAGGGCTTACGCCGATTTGAGCGGATATCCGGCCGTGCCGCCGCGCTGGACGTTCGGATACTTGCAGAGCCGCTGGGGATGGAAAGACCGGGCCTACATCGAGGACGCGGCCAGGCAATTCATCGATCGGAAACTGCCGGTCGATGCGTTCATCATCGATTTTGAATGGTTCACGCCGCAGCATGACTATGAACTGAATCCGCAAGGACGGTGCGGATTATCATGATTTTCGTGGAATCCGCGGCTGTTTCCCGATCCCGCGGGGCAGATCGCGCAGCTCAAAAAACAGGGCATTCATTTCGTGGTCATCCGCAAGCCGCGCCTGGGAAACAGCGCGGCCCTGGCCATGGCGCGCCGGAAGGGATGGATTTTGCGGCAAGGCACGGGAGTCGATGCGCGCTGCCTCGATTTTGCCAACTCCGAATGCCGCGCTTGGTACGCGCGGCAGCTTGTTCCGCTGCTGAAGTGCGGCATCGACGGCTGGTGGAACGATGAAGGCGAGATCACCGTCACGACTTACTACTGGTGGAATCAGGCCGAGGCGATGGCGCTGGCGGCGGTGGATCCTAACCGGCGGCTGTGGACGATCGATCGTTCGTTCGAGCCGGGCTTGCAGCGGTTTGGCGCGGCGGCGTGGACGGCGGATATCCCGTCGGATTGGACGACTCTGGCCAAGACGCCGGGCGACCTGCTGAATTGGAGCCTGGCCGGCATGGACTACGGGGCGTGCGACATCGGCGGGTATGCGGGAAATGATTCGCCCGAATTGCTCACCCGCTGGATGCAGATGGGCGTCTTCATTCCGGTGATGCGGGCGCACTCCGAGTACGAGATGAAGCCGCGCTTTCCGTGGCTGTATGGCCGGGCCGCGGAGGACGCCATCCGCAAGGCGCTGCTTCTGCGTTATCGCCTGATCCCGATGTATTACAGCCTGGCGCATGAGCGCACGAGACCGGCGCACCGCTGATGCGGCCGCTGGTCATGGAATTCCCGAGCGATCCCAAGGTGGCGGACATGACCAGCCAGTGGCTCATCGGCCGCGGTTTGCTGGCGGCTCCGATTTTGACTCGCGACAATCGGCGTGACGTGTATTTGCCCGATGATGATTGGTACGTTCTGGGCTCCAATCAACGGTTGGCGGGAAACCGCGTCATTGCGGTGGACGCGGCGTTGGATCAGATTCCGCTCTACGTTCGCGCCGGCACGATTTTGCCGCTGGGTCCGGCCATTCAGCACACGGACCAGTTGCCCGGCGGACCGCTGGAGGTGCAGGTCTATCCGGGAAAAGATGCCGACTTCACGCTGGTCGAAGACGACGGCCTGACCACGGCGTACCTCGACGGCCAGGTTCGCCGCACGAGTTTTCACTGGGATGACACGGGGCGGCGGCTGAGCTGGAAAATATCCGGCCCCTACAACGGAGACGACGTGTTCAGATCGATCCAGGCCGTAGTGTTCGACGCGGGGCAAATCAAGCGTGCCGAGGCGCCGCTGTCTTCGGACATGAGTTTGCTCTTCACCGGGAGATAGACGGAGCCGACGCCGCGTCCGCCAAGGCATGCAGGTTCGCCTCTGGCACACGGGCCGGATCGAACGTGCATCCGGGGGCGATCATGATGGGGCGATTTCCCGCCTGACGGAGGGCATCGAGCACTTCGTCCCGCACGTTTTGTGGAGTGCCGGTCACCAGCGTGGCGAGATTGTCCACGCCGCCCCAAATGGCGGGCTTGACCCATGGAGCGACGTCGCGGATCGGCGGCCCGGCGGCGCGGTCGGCCCAGTTCAGCACATGGACGGGATACTCGGCGAAGGCCCGGAAATTCAATGCCTTGCCGCAAACGTGCAGCACGTTGAAGGGGGCCTCGCTCACCGCGGCGAGGATCGCCAGATCGGTCGGCCGGACAACGCGGTCGTAAAGCCCCGGCGTCTCGGGAGCATCCGCGGAGGCTTCGCCTTCCGCGACCCAATCGTCGCGCACGGACAGGAAGATTCCGTCGGCCCCGGCGGCCAGGCATTTGGCCGCGAACCGCGCCAGGTTCTGGCCGATGATCTCCAGGGCCCGGGCAAGCAACTGCGGATTTTCGCGGTAGGCTTGCCTGATCCACCGGCTCGGCGCGTCGGCCGCCGCATCCAGGTTCGGCGGCATGTGCACTTTCGGAGGTTGGATCAGCATCCGCAACACCATCCAGGCGTTGAAGACCGTGGTGGGCATGTAGACGCGAACGCCGATTGCGGCTCTCAAGGCCGACAGGATTTTGAGCTGTTCGCCAAAGCCGGCTTCGTCACCCTTGAGCGGCACGAGCGAGGCGAGATCTTCCACCCGCGCGATCCGGCCGGAATGCGGATAGGGGTTGTCGTTCATCACCTTCAGCACGTCCATCGCATAGCGGTCGAGTTGATCGAGATGGGCATCAACCGCCGGTTTTCCAGCCACCTGATCGTGCGGGAAGTGATGCCAGAATGAAAACGGCGGCCGATCCGGCTTTCGTCCGCCGAGCACGGCATCGACGCGTTCGATGGGGGTCGGCATTATTTCCACTCCACGCGCTTGGCATCGCCCCAGAGGTTTTCCAAATCGTAATACAGCCGCGCGTCGGAGTTGAAGACATGCACCACCACGTCCACGTAATCCACGGCGATCCAGGTCTCTCCCTCGTACCCCGAGCGATGGTAACTCCGGAAGCCCATTTTCTGGGCCAACTCGTCGAGGTCGTCGCAGACCGTTCGCATCTGGCGGGCGCTGGTTCCCGTGGCGATGACGTAAAAATCGGTCACCGGCGAGACGCCGGCCATGTCCAGCACGACCACGTTATGGCAGCGCGTGTTAACCGACAGGCGCGCCGCTTCGATGGCGAATTTCCTCGACGCCTCCAGCCGTGCTTCAATCGACGCGGCCTTCGGCGGCATTTCCGCTGCGCTCTCCCGTCCTATGATCCACCTGCCTTTCTGAGTCGAATCTCAATCACCTGGGCCGGACAAAACAGACGCACGGGGAATCCGGAAAACCCGATTCCGGGATTGACCACCAGCCAGGTGTCATATACCCGATGAACCCCGCTAATCAATTTTGCGGGCAAGGAATCGTGCCGGGCAATGGGAATTCTTCCGGGGAGGCAAATCTGCCCGCCGTGGGTATGCCCGGCAAGGAACAGGTCGGCCTCCAGGAACCGCGACCTGCGAATCAGGTCTGGATAATGCGATAGCACGATGCGAACCGTGCCCGGGCCTTTTTGTCCCAAAGAGCGGAGGAAAACGGGATCGAAATCCTTGCGATCGACGCCGGCGACGCCGATGAATTCCAGGGTGGCCGATCCCGAATGCAGAGCCAGGCGGCGATGATCCAGCAGGGTCAGGTTCAGGCTGGCCAGAGGCGGCCCGAGCAAATCGCCGTCGTGATTGCCGAGGATCGCCGCCGCGCCGAGGCGGGATTTCAGCGAATTGACCAGCCGCCTCACCACCGGCATGACGCGGCGGCTGTCTTGCCCTTTGTGCACGAAATCGCCGGTGTAAACGATGAAATCCGGCGGATCGGCCACGGTCCGGGCGACAAGCTCGTCATAAGCCGGGTCCCGACCGCTGCCGCGCGTGCATATCGGTGACGTGCAGGAGCCGAAATCCATCCAATTCCGAAGGCAAACGGGGGATCTGGACCTGGGCCTCGATCCACTCAAATCCTTTTGCAGTAAATACTTGCAGTCGTGGACCGATCCGGTCTCGCCGTATGATCGGTTCCAGCGGCGAAGTTTGGCCGGTCGGCGGGCTATCGTCCAACGACCCCTCCCGGCCTTCCAGCATCACCAAGCCAATGTCCGTCGAGCTTCTCACCACGCATTTGCCTTGCAGCTTGTTCGGGCGATCGGCTAAAATACGAATCGATCGCCTGAGTTCCAGTACCCTCGCCATCCGTACCCGGCCGAAGCTGATGAATCACCGTCCTCGCAGCCCAATAGTTTATGCACTGTACGTCAATGCTGCGCTACTACTGGTGATTTTGGCGGTGATTTTGGGCCGGGGCCAACCCTCCATGACCAGCAGCGCCAATGCCCAGACCGCTACGGAACAGCCCGTCGCCGGTGGCGGGATCGCCGGAGGCGGCGGCATATTCGTGATGCCCTGCCAGCTCCATCCCCAGGTGTGGGGATGCTATCTGCTGGATACGCAGCGGCAAACGCTTTGCGTCTATGAATATCGGGCCGGGGAGAAGGCCCTGATTCTGTCGGCGGCTCGAAATTTCCGTTACGATTTGGATTTGAAGAACTATAATACGTTTCCGGCCTGGTATGATGTCCAGAAGGCCGTTGACGATGCGGCAAAGAACCAGCGTATGAATGAATCGCAGCTTCCCTCGGTTGTTCCGCCTGCTCCACGCGACAACAATCCTTAGGAGACGACGCCCATGATGGCCAAGATGTTTTACACGCTTGAAGAGGCGAAATCCGCCCTAAGCAAAAGCGAAGAGGACATAAAGCAGTTTGCCCGCGAGGGCCGGCTTCGGGAATTCCGCGACGGCCCGCGACTCATGTTCAAAGCCGACCAGGTGGAAGCGCTCAAATCGGAACTCAGCGGCACCGGCACCGACATCACCGATCTCGCCGCCGCCGACAGCGGCATGGCCATCGGCCTGGCCGACAGCAAGGGCGGCAGCGGCGTGGGAAGCGGCTTGGGAAGCGGGCTGGGAAGCGGAATCGGCAGCGGCATCGGCAGTGGGCTAAGCGGCTCCGCCTCGGGTTCCGGCGCGGCTTTGGGACTGGTCGATACCGATGCCGGACATTCCTCGGGCACGGGAATGACCCTCAAGGAAGATACCGCCTTGGCCACCGACCTGGGTCTGTCGGGTTCCGTTGGCGGCATGCCGTCGCCCGGTCGCCCCGCCGGGAGCGTGGCTGGGCTTTCCGGCACCTCCCAAGGCAGCAAGCCCGGCGTGGACGTCTTCCAAAACGACGAAGTCGAGCGCGTTGACCCCTCTGCACAAACCGCCATCGCCCCCGGTCTGGCCGACATGGCCAGCGAGGGCGTCGGCTCCGGTTCAGGATTGCTCGATCTCACGGCGAAAGCGATGACACTTCGCTCGGCGCGGAATTGCTCGACGAAATCGCCCCGGGCGGTACCGCCGCCGGAAGGCGAGTCACCGGCGACACCGCCCCAGGCCAGAAGGTCGTCGAAATCCGCGGCAATATGGCCGATGCTTCGTCCTCCGGTCGAGGATCGGTCGCGCCGGTCTATTACGAAGAGCAAGCCGACCCCATGGCCCCCGCCTTCGGCGCCGCCGCCTTGGGCGCTTCGCTGGTCGTCATTTTCGGCGCCTATCGCGCTGGTGACCGGCGTGCTCGATACCGGCCCGGACCTGCTCCAGAACGTCGGGAAATATGGCTTCCTCGGCGTCGCGGCCGGCGGGTTGGCGGTGACGCTGCTCTTTTTCGTCGTCGGCCTGGTCATCGGCAAGACCACGGCACGGTAACCTGCGGGTGGATTGGTAATGCGTTCGGCAAGAGTAGATGGAAGAAGATGATGATCGTTTGCGGTGCTCGTGACGCCCGCGGTCGCTTGCTCGAATACGCCAGGGCGCAGCCGCCGCGGACGCCGCTGGCTGGCCTGTCAATGTTCCGGACGGCCTTGAGGAACCCAAAGCGGAGTCGCCGCCTTCGGCGGCCGGCGCTGAGGCGTTTCGAGCTCGTGCTCGACCTCAACCGTCCTTCACAGCCCCGCTTGTCCGACCTCCCGCTGTTGTGTCGGGAAGCCTCCGCTAGCCCATTGCCCAACCCGCCTCCGAGTTCGACCGTGCCATTAAGCGTGCAAATGGATATCCAAGGGAGGTCGGACAAGCGGGCGTGACGGACGGTTGAGGTCGCGCTTGGGCGCGAAACTCCTCAGCAGTTGCCGCCGAAGGCGGCGGCCCTTTCCTTCGGCCTCGAAACGGCCTGCTGGAACATTGACGGGCCAGCCGGCGGCGTCCGCGGCGGAGACGGCTTGGCATATTCGAGTAAACGCCTCCGGCCGTCACGAACAGCGTAAACGATCATCTTTCTCTTCCATCTGCTCTTGCCCCTGGCGATTCAATCGCGGCTCCGTCGCTAACCCGGGCAACTTCCACGCGAAAAAAGATAGAAAGTCGCCCTGTAAAATCCCCCTTTTTTGTCGGCGCTTGCTCTTGCAAATCCGGGAGCATTTGGCAGAATGTTCTGCGTACGCGGTAGAAAAAGCGAGTTTCACATCGCTTGCCGCATTTACAATTCATTCGCATGGAGGCCCACATGGCACGGATGCACAAGTGGTTTGGAATAGCCACACTCGCCTTTTCGCTCACCGGTTGCGTTTCTGCTGAACAATATAGCGCGATGAAGCTCAGCCGCGATCAAGCGGTTGAGCAACTCAATCAGGCCGAGGCCGACGCCAAGAGCGCTCGCTCCCAGGCCGACGCTTACAAGGTGCAGCTTGAGCAGATCGCCAATTCCGGCAACACCACGCAGGCCATGCTGGCCAATTACTCCCAGCAGGTCTGCGCAGTTGCAGGCTCAGAACGCGGCGATCACGCAGAAGTATGAGGACATGCTGAATCGTCCGCCGCAGGTTGTCGAGATCGGCGAAACCGCCCTTCCGGCCAACCTCAGCAACCGCCTCACCGAATTTGCCAACGCCAACCCGGACATTGTCACCTTCGACGCGGCTCGCGGCGTCGTGAAGTTCAAGAGCGACGTCACGTTCAGCTCCGGCAGCACGGACCTGAACGAGCGGGCCATGAGCACGCTGGAGCGATTCGCTTCCATCCTCAATTCACCCGAAGCCGTCGGATATGAACTGATGGTCGCGGGACACACGGACAATCAGCGGGTGACCCGGCAGGCGACGATCAACGCCGGGAACTTCGACAACTGGTATCTCTCCTCCCACCGGGCGATCTCGGTGGCGGCGGAATTGGTGAAGAACGGCGTGAGCAAGGCCCGCCTCGGCGTGGCCGGCTACGCCGATCAGCAGCCGATCGCCTCAAACTCCAGCGAGGCCGGTCGTGCCCAGAACCGGCGGGTCGAGATCGTCATTCTGCCAACGCATCCGCGCTCCGGCTCCCTGGCCGGCGTCGGCTCGCGGGGCGTCCGTCCCGCCGCGGAGCGGATCGCTCCCCGGCGCCTGGACAAGGACACCGATGCCTCCGCCGACGAGCGCCCGGCCCTGTCGAAATAGTTCAGCAATCACCTACAGTCTGCTTATCTCTCCCTCTCCGCATTGCCCCGCTGCTAAAAACGGCGGGGCGATTTTTTCATTCGTCATTTGTCACTTGTCATTTGGTCAAACGGCAATAGGCCATACTCATTCACCCTGTCCGATAAGATTAAAGTTATCTATCCCACCAAACCGATAAAGCCACCGGACACATTCAGGTGCGTCAGCGCGATGGGACGATGCGCACCTACAGCCGGCCGACGGAAGCGGCCTTCGTTCCTATCCTCGTCGGGCTACCAAGGAAGGTCTCACATGCGGACCATTGCCATCATCAATCAAAAGGGCGGCTGCGGGAAAACAACCACGAGCATCAACCTGGCGGCGTGCCTGGCGCGACTGGGACAAAAAACCCTCCTGGCCGACATGGATCCGCAGGGACACTGCGCCGTCGGGCTGGCGGTTCCCGAGGAACAAATCGAACGAACCATCTTTGATTGCCTCATTGAAGACCGCGATGGAAAGCCCGCCCGCCTCGCGGACATCGTCTGGCAAATCGCCACCGATTTCGACCTGGCGCCGGCGAACATCAAGCTGGCGGCGTTCGAGCAGTTGTTCGCCGGGCGCATCGGCCGCGAGGACCGGCTCCGAAAGGCCGTCGAATCCGTCCGTGCAAACTACCGCTGGTGCCTCATCGACTGCCCCCCCAGCGTCGGACTCATCACCTTCAACGCCCTGCGCGCCTGCGACGAGGTCATCGTGCCCGTCGAGACCGGGTATTTCAGCCTCCACGGCCTGGCCAAGATGATGGAGACGCTGGAAGTCCTGCGCGACAAATGCGACAAGGAAATCCTCATCCGCGTTTTGCCGACGCTTTACGACACGCGCACCAAGCTAGCCCGCGAAGTCCTCTCCGAACTTCGCAATAAGTTCAAGGAATACCTCATGGAGAGCACGGTGAACTTCAACACCAAGTTGAAGGAAGCCGCCAGCTTCGGACAGCCCATCACCGAATACGATCCCGGCAGCCGCGGGTACAAGGATTTCGTGAACCTGGCCCGCGAGTTGATGGGTCATACGCCCGTGGAATTGGAACCAACGCCAATGGACAAGCTCTCGCGCCCGGCGGAATTGGTGCAACGAGCCAAGCAGCTTGCCCAGCTCACGAACGTGCAATTCGGGCGAAATACGATCCCCTCGCTGGTAAGCGCGGGCCCCGCGCTGGTGAGCGCCGGTTCCGCATCGGCGGCGATTCCGGCCAGCGCCCCCGCGGCCGGCGCGGTGGCCGCCACGCTTTCGTTGGCCGCCGCCCCGTCGCGCGGGCCCATGCTCGCCGGTCGGCTCAGCGAGCGGCCTGCTGCGCAGCCCACGGCCTTCGCGCAGCCAGCGGCCGCCGCTCTTTCGTCCGTGGAACAGGTGCTCTCCGACGCCGCCGCACATCCCCGCATCAGTCTCCCCTCGGCCGGAAACGGTCATGGCAATGGCAACGGAAATGGAAACGGCAACGGAAATGGAAACGGCAACGGAAACGGAAATGCGAGCGGCAATGGTTATCCAGCCATTGCATTGGCCAAGAGCACGGCCCAGAAGATCGAGGAATTTTACGGCGTGAAGAAGATCGGCGACGAAGTGGTCTTCGCCGCTCGCTTCGAGCAAGCCAAGAAGGTGCCCTGATCGCCGGGGACTTCAACAACTGGTCCCCGATGTCCACGCCGATGGTCAATCGCGGCCGGCCGGGTGAATTCTGGACCTGCCTGCCCCTTCAGCCGGGCCGATATCGCTACCGCTTCGTCGTGGACGGCAAGTGGATGACCGATCCGCACAATAAATATGTCGAGGTCAATCAGTTCGGAGAACTGAACAACGTCATCGAAGTCGATTGACGCAATTGAGCGCCGCGCCGACTTCGCCATGTGGGAGGGCCCAACCATGGATTCCAAACGATCGCTCAGCGAGATCAGCCACCTTTTCCTCAGCGACGTTCGGAGCCGCCAGACCGGCGGCGTCAGGCCGAACCGAATCCCCCCGCGCCAGCAGGCCGACGCCGAGACCCCGGAAGAGTTTGCCGCCTCCCTCGAGACCGATCCCCATCCCCTCGAGCCCGCCGCTGAGGCTTTGCCTGCGGCCGCGGAGGCATTGCCCACCACCGATTCGCAGGCTCCGCGCGTGTCGGCAATCCTCTTCTCCCATCTGCTGGAGCAGCGCCACCAGGGCGTGCGGCAATACGCCCGCCATCTGGCCGCCCAAATCGGCAACGTCGGCCTGATCGAGGTCGATTCCACCGAGTTCGGCGTGAGCTGCTTCGAGCGGAATTGCAGCATCGCCGCCACGCCGATCACCCTCGACCCCGCCGACACCCGGCAATTGGGCCAGACGCTGGCGGAGTTGGCATTCAACGTCAACCGCTGGTTGATCTCCCTGCCGAATCCTCGCTCGGCCGAGGCTCGGGAACTGCTCCGCCTCTCCCCGCATTGGGTTCTGCTGACGACTGCGGACGACGCGGATGTCGTGGCGACGTATCGAGCGCTGAAAGGCCTTGCGGACCTTGAAATGCCGCGGCTTTCGCTGGTCGTCCTGAACGCCCGCGACGACGCACAGGCTGACGCCGTCTTCCGCAAGCTGGATGCCGTCAGCCGCCAGTTCCTCGGTCGCGCTCTGGAGCGGGAATCTCCCGTTCGACCCGCATCAAACGTCATGGAACATGCCGTCCTGAATTGCCGGCTGAATCACGAAAAGCCACAACCGGTTCCAGCGCCGCATTGGAAAGTCATCAGCCAGTTCGTTGCCACCGCCATTGAACTGGAATCAAAACACAACACCGAGCAAATGAATCCTATGAACCTCAACATCGCCCAAGAGCACCGCCCCGCCCCTGTTCCCATTGTTCCGACGCCGGCGGCAAAAATGGCTGATTCCGAAGTAATCGATCTACCCGGCGACCAGACCGAACAATCCATCCTTGGCGCGGTCGCTGGCCAGGGGGCGCGGACGGCCGATGGGTCCAATGCCCCATTCATCCGCCCATGTGCCCGCAGGCCATCTTGGCCGTCGGCCGGGATCATCGCCTGATTCTTCTGGCCATGGCCGGCAAAGGCTTCAGCCAATTCCCGAGCATCGGCCAGGCCCTGCGCTGGATGGCCGAGAATGGCGAATTGATCCGCATGGCCTTGCCGCAGCTCGCGATCGACGCCACCGCCGCTCCGGCCGTGCATCTTCTGGTGGATCACGACGATCTCCGGGCCGAGACGCTTCAGCCGCTGTTGCAAAGCGACACAATCACCCTGCAGGCGTACCGCCGGTTGAAATGGGGCGCCAAGACCGGCCTGCTGCTGGAAGCGGCGTAAATGCAGATTATTTTCACCGCCCGCTTCGCTAGAGCACGCGGAGAACGCTGGGAAGTCGAGTCAGCATGGGGGTCAAGCATGGGGGTCAGGTTCCCTTATGGCATAGGGGTCAGGTTCCCTTATGACTTGTTTTGTCATAACGGAACCTGACCCCCTTATCTCGGAACAGACCGGCAGGGGGCTCAAGTCGGAACCTCAACTATTTCCTCGAACGGGAAAGGGGGCAGGACGAGTTTTTCAATAAACCTTCCTGACCCCTTATCGCGGCGGGGCTGAATCAGGTCTCGCCTGGATCGGGGTGGAGGGTGATATGGACGATTTCGGCCGGGGCGTTGACGCGGAGCGGGAACCAGTCTCCGACGCCGTTGGAAACGATCAGGTTTGAGGCCCGGTCCCGGTCGTAATACAAACCGGACCAATACCTGAAGCGCAAAGGCCCGGCGCCGATGCGGTGGGTGAGCATGATCTGCCCGCCGTGGGTGTGGCCGGATAGGACCAATCGCACGCCGTTGGCGGCGGCGAGGTCCCAGGCGTGGGGATGATGAGCCAGCAGGATGGGGAAAAGGCCGGGGTCTCGCTGCTGGAGGACATTGTTGACCGCCTCGTGTTGCGGGGCGCCGGGGTCTGTCCAGATGATGCCGAGCAACTGAATGGGAATTCCGCGTGGGTAAATGATTCGGGCCTGATTCAGGAGCAGGGGAACGCCGCGGGCGGCGCAGGCGTCGTTGAATTGATCGGCCCCGCCCATGACGTTGTGATTGCCCTGGACCATGTACGGACCCCAGGGAGCGCTGAGGCGCTGAACCATGTCCAGCGCGCTCGGCAGATCGGAATGGGAGATGTTGACCAGATCGCCGCCGAGGAGAATCAGACTCGGCCCGCAGGCTGTTGGTGGCCTGGGCGATGTCATCGAGCATTTTCTGGGTGGAGAAGACGCCGGCATGAACGTCGGCGACGAGGGCGATGGTGAAGCCGTCCAACCCGGGCGGAAAACCCGTCACTGCCAACTCGTATCGCTTGATGCGGAACTTTCCGAGTTGGGCGACGCCGATGCCGCCGAGGGTGACGCTGGCGAGGGGCGGGGCGGCAAACGCGGCGGCGGTGAGGAAACCTCGGCGGGAGAAGAGCGGCGTCGACGGCGAGGGCGATAGCGGCGGGGTTGGGCGATCGGCTTTGAGCCGGCGACGGATCCCGCGGACAAGCCTGAATCCCAACTCCGCGCCGAAGAACACGATGGTCATGGGCAGGACCAGGAAATGCCAGACGAAAATGGTGGAGGGAATCCATTGGGGTATGAGGTGATGGGTGCGCAGAACGGTGGAACTGCCCGTGGCCAGCGCCGCGGCGAAGGCCATGGACGTCACCATCGCCAGGGCGAGGAGGCCTTGCCAGAGCCGGCGGCGCCGCAGCGGGCGCAGCAGCTTGTGAAACCGGACCCAGACCAGCCCATCCAGGCAGACGAAAAAGGCGATGGTGCGTAGAACCAGATTCATATGACGATGGCGTGTCAACCAAGGCCCCGATATTCGTCATCGGGAGGTTACGGCGAGAACTTTTGGCGAAACATTCGCAAACCAAGCCGGACCGTGGACCACGCCCAGCGAAGGTGAAATCCTACTAATTCCGCGGGGGTGTACCAGCCGCTGGCATGAAGGTAATGGACGAACCGCTTTCGGACGGGCTTGAATCGGCCGGCGTTCCAGGGCTTTTTCCGCCCGGCGTAGTGCTGGATGCGGGGATGGTGCAGGAGTTCCCGGCATCGGCGGCGAATCTCGGCGTCGATCTCGGTATTTCCGATCTGATCCGGCCGAATCAGGTTATCCACCTGGGCGTTCCAGCTCAGGTCCAGTTGCCGCCATTTTCCGAAAAACACCGCGTTGAGGCCGTCCTGATCGGGAAAACGAACGACGGATTTGAAGCGGTCAACGTAATCCAGCACGGCTTGTCCGAGGCGATCGCTTCGCCAGCGATTGAGGTCGATCACCAGGACGCCGGAATTGAAATAGGGAGCGGATTGGCGCTGGGAATCTTCCACGCCGGGGAGTGGGAGTTCGGGCCGAATCGTGCTTGAGCCGAAATCGCAAACCGCCATGAGCGCGGACCCGCGGAAATCCTCCTGCCATAGCTCGGACAAATCGCCTTCGACGAGCAGGTCGCCGTCGAGATAGATGATTCGCCGCAGGTGCCCTTCGGGAGAAAGTCGTCCATGAGGAGGCGGATGTAGATGGTGCTGTTGAGGCGTCTGAGGACGGGAAGATGGTGAAAGACGTTGAGGCTGACTTGCCGCCATTCGAGATCGACGTTTCCGTAACCGGCGATTTTTTTTTCGAGCCTGCGGCGGGAGCGCGGGGAGATTCCGCCGTCCATGATGAAGACGCGCAATCGCCAGGGCGCCGGGAGATTGGCCGAGGCGGAATAGATCGTGACGGCCAGGGGCATGGCATAGCCGTCGTCCCCGCAGCAGAGCAGGGCGATTTCATGCGGAGAGGGAATTTCGCTTTGGGCCATAATTTTGCCAGGTTCCGGGCGAGGGGTGAGTTTCCTGGCCGGGAGGCGGGATCGCAGGGGAAATCGGCTCGGGGCGAAGCGTGGCCAGCCAGGCTTCAGCGTGCCGCGGACTTGAAAACCGCAAGACGCGGAGATGGCGGTTTTCCGGACGCCGGAAGATCTTCGGGTAATCCCGCCGTCGTTTTCGCCAGCTATGGATCACCCACAGCAACTGCGACTTGGAGGAGAAGAAGGTCCTTCGCCAGGTTTCGACGTTGTGCTCGCCGAGTTGCTGGCGGGTGATGCATCGTTTGAGCGTTCGCCGCAGGGCGCGGGAGAATACGAGGGTCATCGGATAATTGAGCCAGATGATGGTGTCGGCCCGCGCCCAGACGAGGTCGCGATGCTCGGGAAAAACGCCGTCGATGACCCAGGCCTCGTGCTGGATGATCGACTTCACCTGGGCCAGCAGTTGCTCGTCGGAGGGAAGGGACCAGTTCGGTCCCCAGACAATCGAGTCCATGTCGAAATGGGGAAGCCCCAGGCGCTGGGCGATGGATTGGGCCAAGGTGGTCTTTCCGGAACAACTTGCACCCACAACCACGATGCGACGCATCTGTTCTCCCTGGAGCTCGCCCCCTCGGCCGCATTTCTTTATCGTTCAATCGGGAGGACATGAAGAATTCATGGAAGCAGATTAACGCCGGTGCTGATAAAAACCAACGTGGCCGCATGGGAACGCCGGTGGGTGTGCACAAGATTCCAGGCGACGAAGACCGGCTGGAGGACCAGCCGGCTCAGTTTCGAAATTGAGTCGGCCGGTCCAACGTCGCGGCGAGGGGGACGGGTGGATGTGCCCAAAAATCCGGGCGCGGAAGACCGGCTGGAGGACCAGCCGGCTCAGTTTCGAAATTGAGCCGGCCGGTCCTCCGGCCGGTCTTCGGACAAGAGAGCTTGGCGCTTTTGCAACCGGGTTGATCTGAACGTCAAAAGGGGTGATCTTTATGAGCATGGCTCTGGCGATGAAATGGGTGGGTGTGGAAGAATTGGATCGGGTCGCTGAGACGCGGTGGAAATGCTACGCGACATGCCGGCGAGGAATTGGCTCGCTACAAGGAGGTTATCCATGCCGATCCGTGGGGCAGGCCTGGCGATTATTTGCTCGCGGAGCGCGATGCCCAGGCCGTGGGCACGGCGACGAGTTTGCCGCTGACGATGTGGGTGCGCGGCTCGGCGATTTCCTGCCAGGGCGTGGCCTGGGTCGGCACGATCAAATCCGCGCGGCGGCGAGGCGGGTGCGAGCCGGGCGTCGGTTCGGCGATCATGGGCGAGGTGCTGCGGGCCGGCCGCCAGCGCGAACACGTTGTCTCGGCGCTCATGCCGTTTCGCGTTTCGTTCTATGAACGCTTTGGATATGGAATCGTGGAGCGGCGGGCGCAGTGGACGATTCCTCTGCCGGTGATACCGTCGGGCGACTGTGCCGGCTGGCGATTGATAACGCCTGAGGACCGGCCCGCCCAGGCGGAGCAATGGCAGGCCGCCGTGCGATCCGGGCAATGCGACGTCGGGCGCACGGCGAAACGTTGGGAACACCTGTCCCCCGTGGAAAAAGAAGAAGGCATGGTTTTCATCGACCGCCCGGAATCCGACGGGTCTGCTCGGGGAATGGCGTTCATCACCCAGGAGACGGCCGGCGATCGAAGAATATTGAACGTGCAGAGCTGGTCGGTGGAATCGCCGGCGGCGTTTGGGGGATTGCTGAGTTTCCTGGGAACATTGCGAGATGAATTTTCGGCCGCGAAAATCACCGGGCCGGTTGATTGGCCGATCAATCGGCTGCTGCGCGAGGGACAGGTTCCGCATCGGCCGGTGGAGCATGCGACTCCGGAAGTCCGCGCGTACACGCGGATGCAACTTCGCGTTCTGGACCATCGAAAGTTTCTGGAATCGTTGAATTTGCCGGAAGGGGCGAAGGGTCGCGTTTCGGTTGCCATCCTTGAAACGGAGGGGGAAGTTTCGCGCTTTTCGCTGGAATTTGAAGCAGGCCGGGGGAGGGTGAAACCGGCGAGCGGCCCGGCGGACTTTGAATGCGCCGATCGGCATTGGGCGGCGATCGCCACCGGAGATATGGCGGCGAGTCTGGCGGTTCGGTGGGGGTTGGCGCGGGAGAACAGTCCTGGCGCGGCTGCGGTGCTGGACGAACTGGCGGCTGGACCTTTGCCGTTCTGTCGGGAATACTTCTGATTGCCCGCACGCCGCCCCGGCCCTGTTGTTTGGCAGGGCAACATCGCCATAAATCCGGTGAATTGATTGAGGTTGGGCCGTGGCGGCGTACAATTCCTATGCAGTCAATGGAAGAAGTCGTAGCACAAGACGATGACGGGCGGGGCTGGCTGGATAAGTTGCCCAAGCGGCTGCGGAGGCTTTTTTCCACGCCGGAGTCGGCGACGGCGCTGGCATGGGCAACGTCCATCAGCTTTCACGTCGTCTTGTTCACCACGGCCTTGATCGTCCTTCCGCCGATCGTCCGCGGATTACATCAGACCAGTCAGGAACAGGTCATCATTCCCGATGCCACGCTGGCCGACGACAGCGACATCGGCGGCGTTCCCAATCCGGGGCTGGGAAACGACCCGACGCGGGATGCGTCGCAGGAAAACGATCCGACCGAGAACGACAGCCACGGCTGGGCGGACCGCCGGAGCGACGACCTGGCGCAGGCGCTCAACGGCAGCGCGGTCGCCACGGGCGACATTGTCGCCCAGGGGGATCAGAATCAAGACGCCGCCGGCAAGGACACCACGATCTTCAGCCTGTTCAGCAACGAAGGGGGGCACATGGCCAGCTTCGGTCCGCGCGGCGGCGGGCAGGGAGTGGGTCCGAAGAGCAAAATCTTCGGTCACGGCAGCAACGTTCGCAGCATTGTTTACGTATGCGACGCCTCGGGCTCGATGGTCGGCCAGGGCGATGACGCGCTGAAAACGGAATTGAAGCGGGACATCGCGAACCTTTCGCCGATTCAGCAGTTCAACATCCTGATTTTCCACGAGACGCGGACGGGATCGCTTTACCAGCAGATGGCCGAGGGGCTGCTGATGGGCACGCCGAGCAGCAAGGCGGTGGCGTTTGATTTCATCGACAAGCTGCCGTTTTCGAGCGTGAACAATCCGATTCCCGCGCTGGAGGAGGCTTTCCGGGAACAGCCGCAGGCTCTTGTTCCTATTGAGCCACGGAGACTTCAATAATCGGTACAATACGACGAACAACGCGGAAGTGCTGGCCAAGATCGAGGAGTTGAACAGCGAGAAGAAGACGCACGTGAACACGATTCTGCTCCTGGGCGAAAGAAGCCGGGAGAGTTTTGAGAGAAGGGACCTGGAAGCGATCATGAAAAAGATCGCCGAAACCAACGGCGGTGTGTACAAGAAGTTCTATAGCGACGATCTGTAGGGACTTTATCTTTGGTTGGAATTTCGCCGCGGGGCCGCGGCGGCTAAACTGTAGAGGGCAAACTTCATGCGTGGTTATGCGAATTCGCGCCTGCGGCTGACGGTGTTGGTGATGTTCTTTCTGGGCGCGTTGTTGGTCGTCGCGGGTTCGGGCCAGGCCCAGTCCACCGGCGATCGGGGCAATCCGGTGGTTCCGTCAACGTCGGTGTTCCAACTCATCATGGAGAACCGCGATCCGGTGTTCTTCACGATCCTCGGGCTGTCGGTTTGGGGGCTGACGCTGATCATCCAGGGGTTTTTGGTGAACCGGCCGTCGATCATCATGCCGCCGCGCACGATCGAGACGATTCGGGAAATGATCGCCCAGCGGCGATTCAAGGAACTGATCGATTTCACGGAAACGGACCCGAGCTTCGTGAGCCGGGCGCTCAACCCGGCGCTAAAGCGCGCTCCCAGCTTCAGCAGCATGAAAGAGGCGATGGAGACGGCGGTTGGGGAGCAGACGGCGGATCAGTTCCGCAAGATCGAATACCTGAACATCATCGGGAACCTGGGCCCGCTGCTGGGCTTGCTGGGAACGGTGATCGGGATGATCGACGCGTTTTTGGCGCTGAACGCGTCGGGTGGGAATGCGTCGCCGGCGACGCTGGCGTTCGGAATATCCAAGGCGCTGGTTCACACGATGCTGGGGCTGATGCTGGCGGTTCCGTGCCTGGCGGCGTTCGGGTTCCTGCGGACGATGGTGGATAAATACACGGTGCGGGCGTCGATGATCGCGGAGGAATTGCTGCTGATGATCAAGCCGGCGGAGGCTCGGCCGGCGGCGGTCGGGGCGGTGAGGTCCGGCGCCATGCCGCAACCCGCCCCGCAAGTCCCGCGCAAGCCCGCCCAGCCGATTCCCATCCCCGGCGCGGAAATCTAAAGCTGTCGGAGAGACCGTGACAAGATATCACATGCCCGCGATTCGAGAAGGCGGCGTGAACGTCACGCCGCTGATCGACATCGTCATGTGTCTGATCATCTTTTTCATGCTGGTGGCGAAGATCGGCGTGGACACCGGCGCCGACCGCAACATCGACATCCCCACGAGCATCCTGGGCACGGACATCAAGGACATGGGCAACACGCTGGTTCTGAACGTGGTCAACGGCCCCAGCGGCGTGCCGGACCCGCAGCCGATCGTCACCGCCCTGGTCAAGGGGCAGATGCAGGAGCTGAAACTCCGCGATTTTTACAACGGGAAGACGCAGGACCAACTGCTCAACACGCTGAAGCTCTACCGCGAGGGTGATCCGGCGGTGCGCCTGGCGGCGAACCCTGATTTCAAGGTGGTGATCCGCGGCGATAAATCGCTGACCTTCCGATTCCTCGCCCCGGTGCTGATGGATTGCAACCTGGCTCACGTGAAATCCTTCGCCTTCGACACCAAGCAACCGGCGTGAACGATGAAACTCCAAGGCGCAGAAAATTCATTACAACTCCGGCCCGAACATGACGCCGCTGGTGGACATCACCATGGTGATCCTGATTTTTCTGATGCTGGCGGGGAGCTTCAATACGCTGGAGCATTATCTGGTGAGCGACGTTCCGCTGCAGGCGAAGGGGGTGGGCTCCAAGCCGCCGGAAGGGGCGGTTTTCCCGACGAAATTCACGATCAGCGTGAGCCAGCGTGGGCCGGAGTACGTCGTGAAGGCGGGCAACTTCGCGTCGGTGAAGGATGCCGATCCGGTTCGGGCCTGCGATCGGTTGACCGTTCAGCTCAGGGATCAATACAAGAACTTCAAGGACGCGGGCGTGAAGATGGATGACGTGCAGATCATCATTTATCCGGAGCAGAACGTGACGCTGGACGGATTGGTTCCGGCATTCGAAGCGGCCCAGAACGCGGGATTCGCCAAGGTTGGGTTTGGATTGAATACGAAATGATTGGAAGAAGGCACGAAGGCACGAAGGCACGGTCTTCGACAAGCTCAGACCCCGAGCCTGTCGAGGGGAGGCACGGAGGGAATCCTTTGCGCGGAACAGGACATCCGCAGTTGGCCTTCCCCTCGCAGGGCACTTGCATTTTCCCCCTCGCCCCATGTACTCATGGGGAG
Organism: uncultured Phycisphaerales bacterium; assembly: GCA_963783845.1. Lineage (GTDB taxonomy): Bacteria > Planctomycetota > Phycisphaerae > Tepidisphaerales > Tepidisphaeraceae > PALSA-1353. The sequence continues at coordinate 43,289 of CAWAPL010000012.1, read as the reverse complement.
AGGGTTGGGGTGAGGGGCTTTTCTGAGGATCGAATTGCCCCTCACCCTGACCCTCTCCCCGGATTACCAGGGAGAGGGGAAAAGCAGGCGTCCACCTTGGTGCCTTCGTGCCTTCGTGCCTTCGTGCCTCTTCTTTGCATTCTTTGCTCCGCGGCCGCGGCTCCGCAGACCAAGGGCCTCTCCGGTCTTGACGAGAATGCCTTGTACAGCGAACTGGCCGACCGGGGGCTCGACGATCTTCTCCAGCGGGCGATGGATGCCGACGGGGTTCCGCCGGATCAGCGATCGGCCATCGCGAGCATGAACGTCGCTGCATCGTTTGGAAATCGACAGGAACCTGAGCGACGACCAGCGGCAGGCATTGCTCGATACGGTTGTCGGCGGGTTGGATCAAATCCTCGCGACGCTCCATGGCGATCCGGAACTGATCGTGAAGGAGGCCCGGATCATCGCCGAGCAAGGCGTCGATCCGCTCACCGGGCTGCTGGAATATTGGGGCAGCAGCGATGTGGAGAAGGATCGCCTTCGCCCACTGGCGCAGGCGGCGCTGAAGATGTATGACCAGGCTGCCCAGACCGCCAACACGCAGGCGACCGATCTGGCCAATCGGATTACCAGCCCGAACGACAAGCTGGCCGATCGGTGGCGAAGGGTCAGCGAAATCGCCGCCGCGGCGGAATATCAGAAAGCGCGGATGCAATACGCGCTGGCGCTGGCGTTGGATTCGGCGGATTCACGGCGCGGGCAGTTGATCGACGAGGCGACAAAATCGTTCCAGACGTGGGACAACGGCGATTCGCAAATCCAGGCCCAGGTGCGTCTGCTGCTGGCCAAGCTGCACGTGCTGAGCGGCGATAAGGATGAAATCGCGACCTCGCTGAAATTGCTGGACTCGATCGATGCGAATCAGAACCACGAGATTTCGCCGGCGCCGTCGCCGGAAATGGTTTTTGAGGCGCGATGTTTCAGCGTGATCGCGCTGCTGGCCGCCAACGACCTCGCCTCGGCGCAGGGGGCATTAAAGGAGGCGGCGGCGTATCAGCAGAGCCATTTCCCGGAGGACCGGGACCAGGCGGCGGCGCTGCGGCTGTTGCATTTCCGGCTGTTGGCGCGGGCGGCGGACGACTCTCCGCCGGGAGCGCAAAAGGATGCCGCCAACGCCGCGGCGGTTGAATCGCTGGCGCGGCTGGTGCGTGATTTTCCCAATCTTCGCGACGCGATTTTCCGCCAGCTTGCGGCGCAGCTTCCGCCCAATCCGGATTTGGGCAAGCTCGATGGGATGTTGCTGCTGGCGCTGGTGGACCAGGGGCGGCAGGCGATGGTGGCGGCGGGCCCGTCGCATCCGGCCAGCGTCATCAAGCTGCAAGAGGGAGTGGACGGGGCGAAGGAGATCCTCAGCCGGCTCGCCGCCGGTAATTTCCCGCGCGCCGAGGCGGTGGACGCCTCGTTTCTTCTGGGGATTTTCCAGGAATATCTGGGGCAAAAAGAAGCGGCGGTGGATTCGTTGCTGGATCACATCGCTCGATTCGGGCCCGACCCGCGCGCCCATGCGGACGTGGCGCTGGATCGCGCCGGTCGATCATCGCCCAGCTTCGCCAAGCCTCGCCGTCGGATCCGGTGGTGCAGCGGCTGGAAGACCGCTTTTTGCCGATCGCGATCAATGCGCCGTTCAATCATCGGGAATTCGCGCTGCAATATGCCGCCGGACTTTTTGCACAGTCCAAATGGAAGTCCGCGATCCGGTATTACCGAATGGTCCCCCAGACCGAGCCGCCGAGCCGGCTGCTGGTGGCCCGCTATGGCGAGATGGTTGCGCTGAAGAACCTTTTGGAGACGACGCCCGGTTTGCGGCCGGAGGAAAAGCAGCGGTGGATCGATCGGATTCAGGCGCTGGCGCAGACGGTCGGTTCACTGGCTGGCGAGGTGATCAACAGCTCCGCGCCGGCGGCGGAGAAATTGCGGGCGACATCGACGTTGGCGCGGATGACCCTGATCGCGGCGGACATCACCCGCCGTCAGAACAACGATCCGCGGCGCGTGCTGAGGTTGCTGAACGGATTTGAGGAGTCGGTGCGGGATTTGCCCGATGCCAAATCCCTGATCAGCGGGGCGCTGTTCCTTCGCGTCCAGGCGGACATGCAGCTCGGGCGCAACGACGACGCCACGCAGACGCTGGTGAAGTATTTGAGCGCGACCAGCGCGAATGAGGGGGCCCAGACCGTGCACGATCTGCTGGCGATCTTGAACGCCGAACTGGACGAATCGCGAAGGCAAGGCGAAAGCGAGGCGCACGTCCGGCAGTTGGCGGACAACCGGGCGATGCTAAGCGGATTCCTGGTGAAATGGGCGGCCCAGAGCAAGGACCGAAAATTCACGGTTATGCGTACGTTTACGGCCGATTCGACGCCGACACCAAACGGCTGGCGGCGGAGTTGGAGACCGATCCCGCGGCACGTCAGCGCGATCTCGCCGCGGCCCTGGATTTGTACAAGGGGCTGGAATCTCCCGAGAACGTCGCGCTTTACCAGGCCAGCCTGCCCGCGGGCGAAGACAAGAGTTATCCCGATCCGCTGGTGACCCTGGGCGTTGGGCTGATCGCCTACGACCAGGGTGATTGCCACACCGTGAAAGCCACGCTGGGCCGCCTGATTCAGGACGAGAAGCTGGGCGAGAACAACGATCAGTATTGGGAGGCGGCGTATAAACTTCTGGAGTGCATGCACACGCTGGCCAAGAGCGGAGATACTGACACGACCGATGTCCAGGTTGGTCAATCGCTGAAGGTGCTGTTCCTGATCTGGCGAGACGAAACCGGGGGGACGAAATATCACGAGAAGTTTGAAGTCCTGCGGCAGGAAGTGCTGCCGAATTGGACTCCACCGGGATCGGCGAAATGAGCCCCCGAGGGGGCGGTTAAAATCACCTCAAATCCGTGCGATGTTTCACGCGCATTTTCCGGGGCAATCGCCTTTGGCATATTTGCGTCTGGTCCCCTCGCCCGGTACTCCGCAACATCTTTCATCTACGAATTAAGTGCAGGTGTAAACAACAGTTCGCCGCCATGCTAACCTTTTGTTGCGTTGACAAGGAGGTCTGCCATGGAAGGCGAACTGTTTCGGAGACTTTACCTCCTCGTCCAGGAGGAAGCCAAGCTTCGTGGACGGCCCAAGCGGGTTCATTTCACCGATGCGCGGATCGTGCTGGTCTATTTCTGGGCCACGCTGCACGACCGGCCCGTGGCCTGGGCCTGTGAGGCTCGCAACTGGCCTCACGAACGCAACGGGTTTGGGTTGCCCAGCGCTGCGACCATGAGCCGACGGCTGCGGACGTTGTGCTGCTGGACGCTGATCACCGGCGTGTATGATCGACTGCGGTCCATCACCCCTCGGGGGTTGGCTCTGTGTCGGCGGATCGACACCAAACCGTTGGTGGTGGGAGGATTTTCCAAAGACCCCGATGCCCAACGCGGCTATGCCACCGGCGGCCTGGCCAGGGGTTACAAGCTGGCCGTGGCGTGGGGACACAGCGTTGTTCCCGACGCCGTCACGGTAGGCCCGCTGAACGCTTCGGACCCAAGCTGCGCCGTCAACCTGATCGATCAAATGACTCGGCGCGATCCGCAGGCCAGCGGCTACCTGCTGGCCGACGCGACGCACGACACCAATCCGTTGCACCAGTACGCCGCCGCTCATGATTTTCAATTGCTCACGCCGCGCAAAAAGCCGGGCACGGAGTTGGGCCACCGGGATCATAGTTTGGCCCGCCTGCGATCCATCGAATTGTTGGAAGGTCCCAGTCGTTTTGGCAAAAGCCTGTACGAACAGCGTGGAAACATCGAACGAGATTTGGCACACCTGTGCGGCTTTGGCGGCGGCCTGCAACCTCTCCCCAGTTGGGTGCGCCACCCCGCACGAGTCGCCAGGTGGGTCATTGCCAAGTTAATCATCAATGGCGTGCGACAGTGCACAATCAAAGGAGTTGCAGCGTAGATGAAAGATGTTGCGGTACTCCGGGAGAGGGATAGGGTGAGGGCTCTTATTGCTTGCCAAAGCCGTTCGGCACGACGAAAGACCCTCACCCCAACCCTCTCCCGGAGTACCAGGCGAGGGGGAAAGAGCCAAAAGCGATTGCCCTGCGCATTTTTCAAAAAGGGCGGTATTTTTCTTGACTTCAGTCACTATCCTGGCAAATATGGTGCGTGAATTTGTCAAAACTTGACGCAATTTAGGAAAATATCGGCTGGGCCGAGGAGAGGGCATCATGAAAATGAAAGCGTCGTGGATAGCGATGGCGGGCGTGATTTCGATCGCCGGCATAGCATCAGCGGCACCGATCGACCCCTACGCCGGTGTTGGTATAGACATCACACTTGACATGCCACCGGTGGTGGCCGAGCAGGGATCGGGAGGGCCGGATTATCTCATCCTGGGCATGGATGTGACTGATGAGACTACCACGAACTCAGACAGCTATTACGAAGAATTCGACGTCCCTGCCGGGGACGACTACGAGATTACCATCCAAAACGATCTCGGTTCCCCTGACGATCCGGGACTTCTGTCCAGCGCTGGATTTTTTCTCTCGCCGACGCAAATCCCGCTCGATCAGCTCAACGAATCCCTCTATCCGCTGGCCGGCTCACCCGATTCTCAGTTCATCCCGCTGCCAAGCCTGGATGGGCAATCCCTTGCGCCGGGGAACGAAGTAAGCGCCGATGCGAACGTTCCGGAGCCCGCATCGCTGACGCTCCTAGGAGCGGGCGCTTTGGCATTGATTCGTCGGCGTCGAGGAAATGATAGGTGAATTGAGGCGGGTTTCCGTTTCGGGTGTAGCGCGCCAGCCGGGTAGATTTTGTAAAATCGGGAAAACCATTCACGGAGGACACATGGATTTCTCAAAATTGTCGGATCGGGAACGTCTGATTGCGGAACAGGCGGTGGAAACGCTTCGGGCTTTGGACAAGGCGGCGGATGCCGCGCCCCATGGCCAGGGGCTGGCGTGCATGGAAGCCTGTATCCACGACAAGGGCTTTGGGTTGATTCGCGCAATCCTGACTTCAACCGCCAGCGCCCGTTCGGAGGCGCAAAAAAAGGGGCCTGCATTCGGCCTTGTTCATGCGGCGGCAGGTCAAAATTCAAGGAGTGCCAGCCCCGCACGATCCTAACGACGGTGGGGCACATAACGATCGCTCGGCGTCGGTATCACTGCCGGTCCTGTGCCGCCGGAGTCGTGCCGTTGGATCAATGGGCGGGCCTGGGCGAAGGATCGTTGACCGCCGGGGCGCGTCGGATCGTGACGCTGGCGGGCACGAGTTGGTCGTTTGATCGAGCCAGCAAGCACCTCAAGGAATTTTGCCGCCTGGCCGTCTCGGACGACACCATCGAGCGTGTCTGTCAGGAGGAAGGCGAGCGAGCCAAGAGATGGATGGAACAGTCCAGGGAACCCGTGAAGGCGTTTGAGAAGGCGGCGGGGCAGGCCGAGTTCAGCACCGATGGGGTAAAGATCAACACGACGGGTGGCTGGCGTGAGATGCGTCTGAGCGTGCTGGCCAAGCGTGAGGCGGCGGCGTTCTGCGAGCCCTGGAAATGGGACGAGCGAGCGCTGAAGGAGCCAACGGTCCGGATATCGATCTGCCGGATCGCCGATGCGGATCATGTCGGGGCCAGTTGGAGCCGGCTCAGTCGGCGGATGAATCTCCAGGACGAGCCGCTGGTGAATGTGCTGGCTGATGGAGCGAAATGGATTTGGGACCAGGCCGCCGAACGTCTGCCCAAACACAACGGCAAATGGTGCGTGGACGTGTATCACGTCAGCCAGCATCTGCACCAGTGCGGACGCGAGTTGCTCGGCGAAGGCCACAACGCTCGGGCGTGGGCCGACGAGAAACTAAAAGTGGCGTTGGAACACAACGGCCCGGCCTTGATCGAGCGTGTCGAATCCGAAGCCGGGAGCGAACCTGAAGCATCGGCACGACGACAATCGCTTGACGATCTACTGACGTTCTTGCGTCCCAACCACGATCGAATGTGGTACCGGGATCGCTTGGCAGCCGGTCAACCGATTGGAAGCGGTCTGATCGAAGGCGGGTGCAAAAACACGATCGGAGCCCGATTGAAGCTGAACAACGCCCGCTGGCGAATACGCCGCGCCGAACGCATCGGGATGCTGCGTTGCCTCGACGCCAGCGCCCAATGGTCAAACTTCTGGCTACCAGCCGCCTGATCTACCCGGAAAATGAACTACACCCTCCGTTTCGGATCTCGGTCATTCAGGTTTGATTCGTCACGCGGTTTTGCCTGTTTTCGGCGTGCCCTGCGCCGGCCGGACGCCCCTCTGGCGCGACGGGACGGGTGGGGCGAAATATCACGACAAATTTGAGGAGTTGCGGAAAGCGGTTTTGCCGAATTGGACGCCGCCGGCGTCTGCCCAGTGATTTGGTGGGCCCGGACCGGGCCGACACGGGTGCGGCTCTGTTGGCTCCAAGCGTGACCCATTACCCGAACCGAAGCCATCGCGTGTAGCGGCGGATGGCGCGGTCGAGGCGCTTTTTTGCTCTGAGGACTCGCAGGCGGAATTCGAGGCGCTGCAGGGCAATGTCGGAGTGGTCGCGTTTCCGGGCCTGTCGCACCCAATTCAGCGCGGTTTCATATTGTCCCAGCCGCTCGTGGGCGAGGCCGAGATTGTACATGGCCATGAGGTTCGCGGGATCCCTGGCCAGGGCGGTCATGCAGCTTTTGATGCCCTCGGTGTAATGTCCGCGGGCGAATTGGGCGACGGAGAGATTGAGCCAGCCGCTGACCTCGCGCGGGTTCATGGCGACGAGCCACTTGAGACAGGCGAGTGCGGCGCGGCTCTCGCCGGTGTCCATGAGCAGGTTGGACAGTTCCAGCAGGAGCTTGGGTTCGTCGGGTCGAAGCTGCAATTCGGCGCGGAATCGGGTCCGGGCGGGGGTCAGTTCGCCGCGGCGGTAGCTGATTCGGCCCAGGCCCATGTGAGCACCGGGGAAGGTGGGATCCAGATGGAGGACGGTGGAAAAGGCCTTGGCGGCGTCTGCGTCCCGGTCCATGCGGAGCAAGAGGCGGCCGTGATGGTAATAGCCGCCCGGATCGCCGGGGGCCAATTCGATGGCCCGGCGGAATTTTTCGTCGGCTTCCTGGAGGCGGCCCATGGCAACCAGCAGTTCGCCCAAATCGAGAAGCGTCTGGGTTCGGCCGGGGTTGTGACGCAGATCGGTCAGCATGTGCAGGCGGGCCTGCTCCAAATCGCCCTTCTTGCGGTAGGCATGCCCGATGCGAACGTGGACGTCCCCCTGCGTGCCCTGAAGGTCCAGGCATCGCATCCAGCAGTAGATCGCCTTGTCGTACAACCCTCGGGCATCAAGGCTGCAACCCATGCTGAAATAGCAGTTGGGGCAGTTTTCCTTGTAAAGTCTGGCGGTGTAGAACATCTCCTCGGCCAATTCATGTTCGCCCCTTTGCGCGTAGGCGATGATTCGGTTGCAGTATGCGGGCTCGAAGGAGGGATCAAGGCGCTCGATCTGGGCGAAGGTATCGATGGCTTTGTCGAGGCGGCCGGTGCGATGGAGATCAAGGCCCAGGTGATAGAGGGTTTGGATATCGTTGGCTTCGATGCCGTCGGCCTGGGCATAGGCTTCCAGGGCCTCCTCAAATCGGCCCATTTCGTCGAGAATCAGGCCCATGTTGAAGAACCAGGAGGGATTATGGGGATTGATGTTGGTGGCGAGGCGGATTTCGCGGAGGGCTTCGGACCACTTCCGCTGCTCGAAGAGCTGCTGGGCCTTCTCCACCCGACGTTCGGCATCGCTCCAGTCGTTCATGAGCCGCACCAAAAGAACTTCGTAGAATTCAGCCGGTAAATGGACAATTTAGCAACCCGTTTCCCCCGATGGCAAGATGCGTTTGCGCTATTTTTGGTTGAATTTTTCCCGATGGCGGTCGGGGCCGGTGGCTTTTCGGTTCGCCGCAAATACGGTAACTTCGCTCAGACCGACGATAAAAGGCTAGAGTGACTCTTCAACGATGGATTACGACAGTTTTGCTACTGGCGGCAATGGCGTCGCCGTCTCCGCGTCGGGCAGGCGCAAACCTTGCCCACCCCAACCCTTTTGTCGAATGAATCGCCCGAACCAGACCCGGCAAAGGCATTTCAAAGCGACGAAGCCAATATTTCCCAGAATTCCCGCGACCAGGCGGCACTGCGGCTGATCCGCGAGAAAAACCCTTCGACAATCGCCGCCGTCGCTGATTTGTTGACCAATTCGCCCCCCCTTTCGAGGCTGGCCCTCGCCCGGGCGCTGGGGTCGGTGTCGTGGCCCGATCCTGACTTCATCCAACCGCTGACCACGCTGTTGCGAGGCCGGGATCAGGCCTCCGTCACCGCCGCCGCACAGGCGCTGGGTCAATATCAGGACAACGCGGATGTGCTCCAGGAACTCATCGGCCAGGCAAAGTCCGACCGCCCGGCGGACATCCGCCTGCCGGTGATTCGGGCGCTGGGCTCGTTCAGTCAAAAGCCGGCGGCGCAAACGCTGATCGAACTGCAGCAGTATGATGAAAACGACCAGATCGAAGCCGCCGCCGGCGACGGGCTGATCGAAATGACCGGGCTGGAGAGCCTGGACCACGATCCGCGGCGTTGGGCTCAGTGGTTCGACAAAATCAAGGGCCTTTCCGAGGCGGATTTCCGCGCCGCCATCATCAGCAGCCGGGGAGACGCATTCGAGGCGCGGGTCGAGCAACACAAGGTGCTGCAAAGCGCCGCGGACGAATTGCTGCGGAACGAATTCTGGCGAGCGGCGGCCAGCGACCGGGCGGCGACCTTGCTTTCCTATCTTCGGTCGCCGGCGCCGGAGATTCGCTCGCTGGGGGCGGACCTGGTTTATTTGAGCGCCACGGCCAACGCGGCTCCGCCGGGAACGATCCAACAGACGCGATTGCTGCTGACCGATGACTCGGCGGAAGTGCGGGCGGCGGCGGCGGCGGCACTGTCGGCGGACTTCGATTCGGCAGCCGACCTGGCGGCGCAATTGGCCCGGGAACAGGATGACGTGGTGCGGGTTCGGCTGATCAATTCGCTGGCTCCGTTTTCCAATTTGCCGGCCATCGACCTGATGCTGAACCTCATTGGCAGCGGCGCGTCGCGTTCGGTCCGAATCGCCGCCGTAAACGGAATCCGCCAGAGCGGGGATGTCATCAACGGCAATCCCGCGATCAAGTCCAGAGCGATCGACATCCTCAAATCGGCGCTTCACGACACGGACGTGCCCGGCCAGCCCAAACTCCGCGAGGCCGTTACGGGGGCCTTGGCGGCGATGCGCGACGATTCGTTGTTCGATACCTTCCGCCAGCTTGTCGCTCCCGGCGAGCCTTTGGAGGTGCGGGCCAATGCGCTGATCGGGATGGGCAGTCTCCCGAGTTCCTCCAGCCATGCGATTGAAATCGCCAGGAACCTGGATGATGACGAATACCAGATGCGGCTGGCGGCCGTGGAGGCAATGGGGCTGGCGCCCAAGCCCATGGCGCTGCCGTTCATCAGCAAGCTGCTGGACCGGATGAACCAGGACGGGAACGAGCAGGTGCGGGCCGCGGCCTGGAATGTTCTGAGAAGCTGGGCGCAGTCGCCGGCGATTCCGGAGAAGAGCCTGGCGGAGCTGGCCGATGGGCTGGGGCACGATCCCGGCAAAGAGGTGTTCGTCCGCGAGAAGTTGCGCGATCGGCTTGGCCAGGATGCGCAGAACGATCCGGATGACGCCAAGCGCCGCTCGGCCGCGCAGGATCGCGCTCCGAGACGCAGGACATCGGCGATCTGTTGATGGGTCCGACCCTGAATCGACCCGCCGAGGCCGCCGAGCAATACCGGATGGCCCTGGAATACTGGAAGGCCAACAACGGGGATGTGGACGTGATCAACCGCCTGGTTGGAAACGTGGAGCATTCGCTGCTGGCCGCCAAGCGGTGGGATGACGCGGCGGACTTTGCCGCCGGCAGCATCAAGGATTGGGGCGACGATCCGAAATTGAAGGTGACCTCGCAAACCGTTGCCCGTGAGTTGGTGGACGCGGCGAAAAACCTGGAATCCAACGATCCCAACGCCTACGGCGATGCAATGGAGTTGTTCGACGCGGTGAGCAAGATGGACCCGCCGCTGCCCGCGGATTTCCGCGACCAATTGACGCTCACGCGAGAGGCCCTTGAAGCGAAGCACGCGGCCACGTCCAAGCCCTCGCCGTGAACGAACATCCTTCCGCAACCGCCCGCGGACGCGGCGGCGCTATCGCTCCTGCTTCTGCGGAGCGATCAGCGGCTCGATTCTCGATAGTTCCGATCTGGCCCATTGGATCTCGCGCTCGGTGTGCAGCCGCGCCAAGGCGCGCAGCAGAAGCTGCCTGGCTCGCTCGTATTGCTGAATATACCGGGCATAAATCACCCCCAGCATCAGTTCAACCTGCTCGATCTGCTCGAAATTCGGATAATGGGACAGAAACTGCTCGTACGCCTCCGCCGCCTGGAGGAAGAGCTGCTGGCTTGCCAATTGATTGGCGACGTCGAGTTGGGCCTGCCTGGAGAGGGACCTGGGTTGGGTCGAGCTTTTTCAGTTCCAGGAAGAGAAAGGCCGCGTGGGGAAGATTGTGATGGGCGATGGCTTCGCTGATTTCAGCGCGCATTTCCAGGATGCGCATCGTGTGGGGATCGAGTTGCCCGCTGCGAACGTCCACCGGCTGGGGAGGGACGTAGCCGAAGGGATTGTATCCACGGCTGACCATTCCGCGGTACTGGCGGCGGCGGTTCCAGCGCGCCACCAGGCCGAACATGTCGAACGGATCCCTGGGCAGGAGATGCAGCAGCAATAGGCTCAGGCAGAGGACCGCGCCGAAAACGGTTCCGGTGATGTGGGCCATGTGGGCGACGGATTCCCGTCCGCCCAGTTTCTCGCCGAGCACGTCCTGCATGAAATTGAACAGGACAAACCAGAGGCTGGAGATTTCAAAGGGATAAACCCAAAAGAAGAAAAGCAGCAGCGTGATGTGGGCCCTGGGCAAGAGGACAAGATAGGCGCCGGTGACGGCCGCCACCGCTCCGCTGGCCCCGATGACCGGCGCAGTATCGAACGTCGCATGTCCCACCCCCGCCATCACCCCGCCCGCCAGGTAGAATCCCAGGTAGCCGAGATTTCCCATGCGGTCGTTGATGTTGTTTCCGAAGATGTACAGGAACAGCATGTTCCCCAGGACGTGGAGCCAGTTTTCGTGCAGGAACTGGTAGGTGAAGTATTGCCAAAGGGCCGGGTTCTGGGGATCGAGGGCCAGGAGGTCGCGGACGGGCTGGCCGTGATGAAGCGCCAATGGCCCGTGGGTCCCGTCGGGCGAGACGCTGGTGAGAATGAAGATCAGGATGTTGGCGGCGATCAAGCCCCAGTTGGTCCAGGGGATGCGACGCAGCGGACAGTCAGTGCGTAAGGGAAGCAGCATGTCGTGCGATGATTGTAGCCGGACGGCCGAGCCGAATCAGCATCGGGGAATGACATCCGGCTCGTTGCGCTTGATCATGCGCAGGCGGCGGCCGCCGTGACTCCATTGGACCCGGTTCATGTACGCCTCGATGAGCAAGATCCCCCTGCCGCTGCATTTTTCCACGTTTTCGCGAAGCGTGGGATTGGGGACGGATGAGCGATCGAAGCCCGGCCCCTCATCCTCGACGATGATCCGCGCTTCATCCGGCGTGACGGTTGCCTCGATATGAACCTTCTTTCCCGGATCGAATCGGTTGCCGTGCTTGATGGCGTTGATCATCGCTTCCTCAAGCGCCAATTTGATGGCGAAGCGGGTTTGTTCGTTGAACCCCCGCCGCTCAACGTCCTGGAGAATCCGAAGCTGCACCTCGCGTGAGGCGGCAAAATCGGAAGGGATGTTGAAAACATAATGGGACCGCGCGGAGCCCGCATGAGGCGAGTCCGACCGTCCGCCCCCGGTTCTGCGTTTCGACCCCGCCATATCCATATCGATCGTTCCGACAACTCCTGCCATTGCCTACTCGTTGAAGCTGGTCAACGCCTCCGGACGCGTCGGCTTGATCTTGAATAATTTGTTGAGCTTCGTAATCACGAACACCTCGAATATCTTCGGCTTGATGTTCGTCAGGCGAAGCTGGCCGTCTCTCTTCTTGATCTGGGTATTCACGTTGATGAGCATTCCCAGGGCCGCGGAGGAAAGATGATCGACGTTGGCAAAGTCGAGCAGGAGCTTGGGTTTGCCCGGCTCGTCGATCAACCCTTTGAGCGTCGTTCCGATATCGGTGATATTGCTTTCGTCCAGAATCTTGTTGTGGATGAATTCAACGATGCGGATATCTCGCTGATTGACCACGGAGACCAGGGGAGTCGGCTCGGCCATACAGGATTCAACCCTACGGGCGGGGGAAATTGCTGTCAAGATTGGATCATGTCTTGCCGCGACCCGGTTTGGCGTTTCGCCAGGTCGCGGCCGATAGACCGATAAGTCCCATCGCGCTCAGAAGCGTGGCCCCCGCCAGCGGCGCGCTTTGATTGTGCAAGGCGGCGAGGGCATTCAGCTTGGCCGGTCCGTCGCCCGGCGATGGAGACGAAATCGGCGGGGCCGATGCGTTTACCGCGACGAGCTTCCCGTCGCCGGACTTGTACAACCCAGGAACCAGCCCGGCGTCCCCGGCGGACAACGACAGACCCGCCGGTTCCTGCAAACGCCAATTCCCGGCCAGCGGGCCGATTTTCTCGGACGTGTAATCCGGCGATCCAGCGCCGCCAAGCCAATCGAATATCGCGCTCCAGAAGACGACAAAATCCGGCCGGCGAGCGAAACCGCTTGCGCGGAATCCGACCCACGCCTGCCGGACCGGCTCGTCGCGAACCGCGACGATCGCCGCGCCCCCGGCGGAAACGATCGCCCGCCAATCTTTTCCCGGCGCGGGCCAGACCGTCGTTCCGGCGAGAATGGTCGGCCAGTCCAGGGACTCGATCTTGGAAGAATCGTCTCTGACGATCAGCGGTTCGATGGCGGAAAGTTTGGCGCCGCCAGATGGTTCATCCGCAAGGATCGCGACGGGCACGTCCGATGGAATCGAATCCGAAGCCTTCACGACGGCGATGCGCTGGGAGTCGTGGCTGGGGAGGCGATGACGGCCGTACACCTCGATCATGCGAATCAACTCCGGCGGCAGGGAGCTGTCCGGCTCGACGATGGGCCAAGCCGCGCCGCGAACCGCCCAGGCGCGATGGTTGATTTTCATCGAATCATCGCATTGCACCTCCGCTTCAATAACGGCGGGCGCAGCGGGAATATCGACGAAATAATCCCGCTTTTCGCCGGAGGGCGGCAAAGCTATTGGCCGCGACTGCACGATGTTCCCATCGGCCCGCACGATCAATTCAGCCGAGGCCAGCCCGCTCTGATTGAAGAGCCGAACCATCGCCGCAGTGGCCGGGCTGGCCCGAACCGAGAGCAAGTCGATGCCGACGTTCGTGATCGGAGCGGAAGATGCGAACTGGACCAATCGCGGATCGCTCAATTCGATTGCTCGATCGCTAAGCAAAATCACCGGCCCAGCGGATTGGCGAAGGGCCTGGAAACATGCAAGCGCGAGCGGCTCAGCATCTTCGGCGGCCGTTGGCTGGAGCGATAAAACTTGGCTCAGCCAATCCCCCCCTGCGGTCGAATCCGCGCTGGGAACGATCCGGAGATCGACAGTCGCATCGGGAAAACTCCGGCGAAGAGAGGCATCCAATTCCTTGGCCGCCAGGGCAAATCGGCTGCCGAGCCCGCGATCGACGACGACCGTCACACTGGACGATTTGCGATGAACGACTGACGGCCCGGCGGCGGCGAGGATGCCAAGCAACATCGCCGCAAGCAAGGCCGCCAGCGAAACCGGCGGCCTTTCCCAATGCCGTTTCGGTTTCGGCAAATGCGGATCATGGGAGGGCCAAAGGTTCAGAAATGGCACGCCGCTCTTTTCCAGCCGGCCCGACAGCAGCCAGACCAGCAATGCCGCCCATGGAGCTAAGGCGATGAACCAGATCGGCGAGGTGAACGTCATTTTTGGTAATGTTGCGTTTTCACCATAAATGGATCGTCAATCGACATTCGATACCGCCGATCCCACGGGGTGGCAAGCCTCAATGGACGAGTTCCTCGCCTCCACCATTCGTGGGCAAGGCCAGCGTCCATCGGTCTTCATCTGTGGCAAACATGTATTTCTCCGCGTCATCCGCGGCGAGCCTGCATTTTCTCGCTTGAATGGCCATTCTAAAACTACGGTTGAAGAATCGGCCCGGGTGGGGTGGTTACAAAACCCCCGTTTTTGATATCGCCGCGCGGGGTTTCGTTACCGTTACCAGGGGGTCGCGAGCGAAATTTGCATCGTTCGGCCATTTTGTCGCTATTCGAACCGGGCGCATTCAGGCCGGGACAACGGACGTTGGATCGACAACAAAAAATACGGATCCGTCTATATCTATAGCCGGGAGGTGAACGTTTTGGGGGCGTTTTTGTGCCGGCGCGGGGAAAAAATGCGGGTTCCCTAAGGGGGTCACCTAAGGGGGTCAGGTTCCCTTTTTACTCTCTATTCATAAGGAAACCTGACCCCCTTATTTGACCCCCTTATTCGGCTCCGCACCAGAAATGCCGGAATGGCGGGGATTGTTGTGCAGGCGGGGGCTCTTTTGCGCAAACGGGGTCTTGCCATACAATTGGTCAAGTGACAACCGCAGCGGAATTCCAAGGCCCCCGGCCCCGCAGAAGGCCATGGCTGGCGCGAGCGATCACCATGCGCACAGTGGCGCGGAGTTATGAACTATCTTTGTGGCATTAACTCCCGACCCCTTTGAATTTCCCCGCCGATGGCGGCATCGGGATGATGACTTGTAGCGTGCAAAATATGCGAAATGGCCAGGACGACGGGGCCGTGTATTCGCATGGAGTCGTGAAGGGATAAAATAAAGAGGACGCGATTCGTTTTGCGATAAAATAAAGAGATAAAATAAAGGATAAAATAAGATAAAATAAAGAGGACGCGATTCGTTTTGAGTTTTCCGCAGGTCGTTTGGCATTGCCGGCACGTCGCAGCACGGTTGGGGCCGACCAAGGAATCGAAACGACCGAAACGAATCGCGTCCTCTTTAATTCTCTCGGTTTTGTGCAGCCGGCCCTGTTCATCCTCCCACCAGCAGACCACGCATTTCACGTCGTGCCACCCGTCATCCAGGTGAATAAAGATAAGATAAAATAAAGAGAAGATAAAAAAGATAAAATAAGATAAAATAAAGAGGACGCGATTTAATGCCACGAAGTTAAGTCGCAACGCAATATTTCTCCCGGAGTTGTGATTTGAGGATCGCACGCGGCTGGGTCATGTACGGAAACTGTTTCTTCGGGCGTTTCAGCACGCGGGGCTCCAGACGGCCTGGACGAACCGGGTTGACGATCAAGTCTGGACATCGATCGATGTCGCCCAGGCGCAACCACGCAAGCGTGTCGGCAAAGCTCAGACGATTGACGTGGACTCCTTGCCGCCGCGCCGCTTTCAGCATCAGCAAACGGATCAGGTTGTACACCAGCAGGAAGATCAGTCGCTCCTTTCGCACGCCCTGAAGCGTCTTGCACTTCAGCACGTCCATTCCCAGCGTGATCTTCAAATGACGGATGTTGGTTTCGATCATCCAGCGCGTCAGGCGCAGCTCGATCAGTTCGTCGGCGGGATAAGCTTGCTCGTCCAGGAGCGTGGTGACGATCGTCACCGTGATGGGCCGAAAGCCGTTGCGTTGGACGGTGCGGCGAATCTCCCGCACGAGGATGGACTCCGGGAGTTCGGACCACTGCTGGTCACTCATCCATGCCGGCTTTTCCACCGGCTTGAAATATTCGACGAGTTGGTCGTCCGCGGAGGCTTTGCCTTCCGCCCGGCCGAGCGTTTTGACGATGCGGGATCGCGGCTTGCCGACCTGCTGGGCGGCGCCGCCCTTGCGGGGACGGGCCTGTTCTCGCCGCGGATTGAAATCGACGATGCGCCGGTGATGGACGGGCCCCACGAAGTGCAGATTCGCCTGTAATAACAGGGCCAGGTGCGCCCATCCGCTGAACGCGTCATCTCCCAGCAGCACATCCCCGGCCTGCGGATGCCCGTGCATCGCCGGGGTCTGCGAGATATCGGAAGTGTGCATCGGCGAGTCGATGCAATCGATCAACAGGCCGCTGCGGTGGTCCATCAAGAGCAGCAGGTGGGACATCGGGAACCCCAGGCCCTCCCGGCAGCCCGAGGGAATGCCGTAGTGCGCACGCAACTCGGGCGCATCCGGCATCGAATCGCTGGTGCCGTCCACGACGTGAACGCGATGCCCGCGCCAGCGGTACGATTCATCGCCAAGGTCGTCGGTGTCATCCAGTTCGCGACGCGCCTGGTCCACGATCGAACGATGGACGCTCTGAATCAACTCCACGGGCAAGCGTGCCCGCGCCTGACACCAGGCGGAATCGGAAAAATTCTCGTCGGCCAGATGACGCACCGCCGAACAGGCGACATTGCCGTGGGCGACCTGCTGAACAAACCACCGAAGCGTGTTGCCGGGCGTGAGCGTGGTGTTGCGGAAGAGATGGTCCTGAGCCAGCGCCAGTTGATTGATCCGCTGCGGCAGGAGAAGATCGTCCGTGCCATTGCGAACGTGACAGAGGGCGAGATCGAACGCAGCCATCCGTGGCCTCCTGTTGAAGAGTGATGTCGTTGAACAACACCATTCTCTCAGAAGGCCGCGGCTGGCGCGAGCGATATAAGGCGCGCCAGGGCGCGGACTTACGAACTATCTTCGTGGCATTAAGGACGCGATTCGTTTTGAGTTTTCCGCAGGTCGTTTGGCATTGCCGGCACGTCGCAGCACGGTTGGGGCCGACCAAGGAATCGAAACGACCGAAACGAATCGCGTCCTCTTTAATTCTCTCTTGTGGCATTAACTCCCGACCCCTTTGAATTTCCCCGCCGATGGCGGCATCGGGATGATGACTTGTAGCGTGCAAAATATGCGAAATGGCCAGGACGACGGGGCCGTGTATTCGCATGGAGTCGTGAAGGGATAAAATAAAGAGGACGCGATTCGTTTTGCGATAAAATAAAGAGATAAAATAAAGGATAAAATAAGATAAAATAAAGAGGACGCGATTCGTTTTGAGTTTTCCGCAGGTCGTTTGGCATTGCCGGCACGTCGCAGCACGGTTGGGGCCGACCAAGGAATCGAAACGACCGAAACGAATCGCGTCCTCTTTAATTCTCTTTTAATTCTCTGCCTCTTTAATTCTCTGCGTCCTCTTTAATTCTCTCCTTCATGGCACCTCTCTCAACAAGATTAGGGACATTCATAATTATCCGGCGTGAAAGCTTCTGACGCTCAATAAACCGGAACGATTACTTTGCCGCTCGTTTTCCGCGGCCTTTGCTTCTCGGCTGCCAAATGCGGGTTCGCTGGTCGGAATCGATCACTTCCGGCTCCCAGGATCGGCCGCTCTTGATGATCGGAATGCCCTTCATCTCGTTCAGCTTGTCGCGAAGCTGGGCGGCACGCTCGAATTCCAAATTCTTCGCGGCCTCCAACATCTCCTCCTCCAATAGCCGAATCAACTCGGTTTGATCGAACTGACTTTCGTCTTCGTGAATCGCTTCCCGCGCGGTGCGATGGGCTTTCACCTCGGCTTCGATGCCGGTGCGGATGGCTTTTTCGATCGTCTTAGGGGTGATGCCGTGATCGGCGTTGTATTGCACCTGAATCTTCCGGCGGCGGTTGGTCTCGTCCATCGCCTTCTGCATCGCCGGCGTGATGGTGTCGGCATAGAGAATGACCCTGGCATCGACGTTGCGAGCCGCGCGGCCTATGGTCTGAATCAGCGAGGTTTCACTGCGAAGAAAGCCGGCCTTGTCGGCATCGAGAATGGCCACCATTGAGACCTCGGGCAAATCCAGCCCCTCGCGCAGAAGATTGATTCCCACGAGCACGTCGAATTCACCCTTGCGAAGATCGCCCAGGATTTCCACGCGCTCCAGGGTCTGGATTTCGCTGTGCAAATAGCGCCCGCGAATGCCGGCTTCCTGAATGTAGGCGCTGAGGTCATCGGCCAGACGCTTGGTGAGCGCGGTGACCAGGACGCGCTGGCCTTGCGCGACGCGCTCCTTGATTTGAGTGAGCAGATGGGGGACCTGCCCCTGGGCGGGATGGACGACGATCTGGGGATCGACCAGGCCGGTGGGACGAATGACCTGCTCCACCACCTCGCCGCCGGTTTTTTCCAGTTCGTATTTACCCGGCGTGGCCGAAACGTAAACGACCTGGCTCCACATGGTCTCGAATTCCTCGAATCGCAGCGGCCGATTGTCCATCGCGCTGGGGAGGCGAAAACCGTGCTCGACAAGGACGGATTTGCGCTGGCGGTCGCCGTTGTACATCGCGTGGATCTGCGGGAGCGTCACGTGCGATTCATCGATGATCAGCAGGAAATCCTTGGGGAAATAATCGAGCAGGGTGTAGGGCTTTTCGCCGGGCTTTCGGCCGTCGAGATGCCGGCTGTAGTTCTCGATGCCGCTGCAATAGCCCACCTCCAGGATCATTTCCAGGTCGTACTTGGTTCGGGCCAGCAGGCGCTGGGCTTCGAGGAGCTTGCCCTGGCCGCGGAGATGCATGACCTGCTGCTCGAGTTCCTCGCGGATGGATTGGACGGCCCCGTGCACGCGCTCCTCGGGCATGACGTAGTGAACGGCCGGGTAGATGAAGATTTGCTCCTCGGCGCGGAGCGACCTCGCCGGTGAGGGGATTCACCGCGTCGATGGCGCTGATCTCATCGCCGAAAAACTCGATGCGGTAGGCGAATTGCTCGTAGGATGGATGAAGTTCGACCACGTCGCCGCGCACGCGGAACGTGGCCCGCTTGAAATCCATGTCGTTGCGGGCGTATTGGAGATCGATCAGCTTGCGAAGCATCTCGTCGCGGTCGGTCTGAACGCCGCGTCGAATGGGCAGCACCGACGCCTTGTAATCGGCCGGCGAGCCGAGGCCGAAGATGCACGAAACCGACGCCACCAGCAGCACGTCGCTTCGGCTGACGAGATTGCTGGTGGCCGAGAGACGCAGGCGATCCAGATCGTCATTTCGGCTGGCGTCTTTCTCGATGTAAATATCGCGCTGGGGAATGTAAGCCTCGGGCTGATAGTAGTCGTAATAGCTGACGAAATACCCGACGGCATTGTGGGGAAAGAGCTCCTTGAATTCCTCGTAAAGCTGTGCGGCCAGCGTTTTGTTATGGGAGATCACCAGCGTGGTCTTGTTGACGCGGGCGATGGCGTGGGCCATCGTAAAAGTCTTGCCGGAACCGGTGACGCCCATGAGCGTTTGAAATCGCGAGCCGGCCTGGATGCCGGCGACAAGCTTTTCGATGGCCTGGGGTTGATCTCCCTGGGGCTGAAACGGACTGACCACCTGAAACTGGCCCATGGGCGAATTATAGCCGGGTCAACTATGGTTGCGTGAGGCGTACTCGCGGGATCGGGGAAGTTCACCAGCTTGCATTTTCTTTTCAATGTTTGAAGATCGCCGGTGAGGTTTATGGCAAGCTCCCTGGTCGCGTATATCAGACGACGAGTTTACGGGCACCGCGCCCGATGGACGGCGCGAAAATTGGCGCCGTTCATCAAGCCGACCGATCGCGTTCTGGACGTTGGCGCCGGCGATTGCAGGCTGGCGGTTCGGCTGCAAAAAGAAATCGGCTGCGAAGTGGTCCCGGTGGATGTCGAGGATTTCAATGAGACCGAGCTTCCGCTGAAGCTCTTCGACGGCAAGCGATTGCCATTTCCCGATGACAGCTTCGACGTGGTCCTGCTGATTTTTGTGCTGCATCACGCGGAGGACGTGTTGCCGGTCTTGGAGGAAGCCCGGAGAGTTTCACGAAGGACCGTGGTGGTATTTGAGGACGTGTCCTCGAGTTTCTGGGATCGCAAGATGTTTCGGGGATTTCATCGCTGGCTCGCCTGGTCTGAAAAAATCTCCTATCCGTTCCGCGAATGGAGGCCGTCGCAGTGGACGCAATTGGCCGTCAGCCTGGGAATGCAGGAGGAATGGAGCGGCATGCTCGGGCGGCAGCTTGGGGTTTTTTCATGCAGGCATGTCGTGTTTGTCTGGAAAAAACCCGCCGCGGCATGAAGAAAATCCGATCGGGCGTGGACTCTTCCCAACCCGCATCACGCCGCCCGTTTGGCCACTCTCCGGATGGCTTCGGGGATTTGACCCCACCAGCATTGTTCATGGTTGCGTGGCGGGCGGGGCTTGGAAAACCAAATAGGGTTCCATCATTTCCGCGGTGGCTGCGCCGATTCCCGGAATCTGCTCGAGATCGGACGGAACCGTAAACGCCGGGCGATGGGGATGGCGGGAATTGAATTGCCGGCGGAATTCGACGATGGCCCCGGCTCGTTTTTCGCCGAGCGTGGGGATGGCCGCAAGCTCGGCTTCGGAAGCGGTGTTGGGATCGATGCGATCGGCCAGTTCGCGGGAATTCGGCCC
This sequence comes from uncultured Phycisphaerales bacterium, assembly GCA_963783845.1. Classification (GTDB taxonomy): domain Bacteria; phylum Planctomycetota; class Phycisphaerae; order Tepidisphaerales; family Tepidisphaeraceae; genus PALSA-1353. Next base: position 22,709 of record CAWAPL010000012.1, on the reverse strand, counting down.
CTCGGCCGGCTGGGGATCGGGAACGGTATTGCGGTTCAGCATCAATCGGATCGCCAGGATGAGCGTGAGAATGCCGAGCAGCAGACTCAGGCCGCGGCGTTGGGAGGGGTGCATTCCTCGGAATGATACCTGCCCGGCGAACACCAAGAAAACCTGTCCTCAAGGTCCACTACATGGTAGAATCGAGGCGTATGGTTCTGACGCTCTCCATTTCCGCGGAAGCCGAGGCCACGCTTAAGGCGAAGGCCGCCGCCGCCGGCGTTGACGTGGAGACCTACGCCGCCAGGCATCTCGAACTCATCGCCTCGCCGGCCAAATCGCTGAGAGAAATCAGCGGCCCCATCGCCGAGGAATTCGCACGGAGCGGGATGACCGAGGACGAGCTTTCCGATTTCCTTGAAGCCGAGAAGCACGCCATGCGAGCCGAACGTCGTGAGAAACACAAGGGATGACGGCCGCCACGCGAGTTGTTTTTGACTGCAACACCTTCGTGCAGGCATTGGCTGCTCCAGGCGGGCCGGCAGGCCGTTGCGTTCAACTGGCCGTCCACCGCCAGGTGAGTCTTTTCGTCTCCCCGCTCGTGCTTGAGGAGTTGCGTGAGGTGACAAGCCGCCCGAGGGTGATCGCCAAGTTCCATCTTGTCGCTAGCCAAATGGAAGAGTTTTTTGAGGCCATCGAAATCGCCGCGACGCTCCTTGCCGGCTTCCCCGAAGTTTTCTCCTATCAAAGAGACCCCGACGACGCTCACTACGTCAATCTCGCCCTCGCTGCCGGTGCCAGGCTTATCGTTTCCCGCGACGCGGACTTGCTTGATCTCATGGATCCAACGAGGCCGGAGGCGGCGGAATTTCAAAAACGCTTCCCCTCCCTGCGTATTCTTGACCCGGTAGGTTTTCTCCGCGAAGTCGCCTCGCAACGATAGGCAAGCGTCACACCTTCCGCTGCCATTGGTGGAACTGCTCGCGCATTTCCTGAATCTTGGCGAACGCGGGCTTGGGCCGGAGCATGTCGTCCAGCAGCCCGCCGGCCGGGAGACTCGGGCTGATGTCCGCCAGGTTTCCCCAGGCGATGGATTCGATGTACGGCTTGCTGAGGGCGACGCGATAGGCGGCGGCAAGCCATTCGGCCTGAAGCTCGGGATCCCAGGGACGCTTCCATTTCCCGGCCAGGATCGGGTCGAGCTTGCCCTCGGAAATATCGTGCGGGTCGGGAGTGGAGCGACCGGGAACACAGAGGCTGGTGAGAAACAGCGGCCGGCCGAGCGTCGAGAACCGGTCCAACATGCAACTGAACTGAAAGAGATCGCGGGTGAACATTCCAGGCGAGGGGACGCCCATTTCGAATTCCAGGCCGAAGGCCTCGAAGCTGATTCCGCCCTGGGCGACCATTTCGGCGTAGAGCATGGGCGGGACGCTGGATCGGGAGCGGGAGTGATGCTCGCCGAAGGGGTATTTCACGGTCACCAGCGTGCGAGCCGTGGGAAGGAGCGTCTTCACCTGCGCGATCAGCAGGCGCGTCAGTTCGATGATCTGCTCGAAGCTGAGGGTGAAGACGCTGTTGGTATGGATGCCGGCGCAGACGTTCCAGACCGCGACGGACTTGCGGTATCGGGTCACGACCTTCTGGACGTATTCATAGGCCAGCTCGCGCAGCGTGTCGAAATCGTGTTCCCAGATGTACATCCAATCGGGGACTTCGCCCTCGGTGAGATCGATGAGCGGCCCGGCGATGATGGGCAGCCGCTTTTTCGCGAGCAAATCGGCCCATTCATCCACGGCCGCCGCGTCAAACGTGTGCTCCTGCGGCTGAAGTTCCTTCCAGCGAATCGGCAGGACCGCGTAATCGAAACTGTTGCTGAGCGTATCCTTGTACTTTTGATTCTGAACCACCGGGTCCACCCGGCAGCCGACGATGTGCTTCACAAAAGCCTGCGTCTGCTTGCGGCGATTGATCAGCAGTTCGGCGTGGAACATGGAAAGCTGCTCGGACAAGTCGATGGAGATGGCCAGGGATTGATCGGCCAGCTTGGCGGCTTCGCTCGGCTCGTGCAGCTTGCCCAGGGCGTCGGCGAAGAGGCTTTGGCTTTCACGGAATCGGGTGTTAAATCGGTCGGCCTTGGGAAAATCGAAGAGGTTCCAGTCCTCCTGCTTCTGGACGATCTTCATGAGCCGAAAGCGGGCCAGCTCGACGTTGAGGTTGTAGGGCAACTCGCGGTGCTGAAGGCGGGTGGTTTCCAGGTGAAGCGTGCCCACGCCGGGCACGTCCCACAGCAGGGCGATGCCCAGGGCGTGCTCGTCGGCCCGGTTCAGGATCAGCAGGCCGTCGCGGAAAATAATCTCCGACGGCAAGGGGACGCTTTCAGGCCCCACGGCCATCGGCGCCACGGGCGTGAACTGCGTCAACCGGATTCCATCGCGATAGATTTCGAATTTGATCGACATATTGTCTTGGCCGAAGGCCATCTTAGCAGACCGCGGCGATGCCTCAAATCTCGGGACTCGGGGTAGAATGGCGGCCAGGCGATGAATCGTATTTTCCCCCTCTCCCCATGTACGCATGGGGAGAGGGTTGGGGTGAGGGGCCCGTTCGGACTGTCCCCCTCCCTGACCCTCCCCCGGATTACGACTCGACTGAGCTCGTCGAAGTCCGGGGGAGGGGAATAAACTTGTCCCGACTAAAAGTGTCACGTACGCGAATGGCGGCCAGGCGATGAATCGGAACGTCGAGATCAAGGCTCGGGCAAAGGAACCTCAAGGCAACGCTGCGTATTGCACAGGCTTTGTCGGATTCACCGCCGCGCGTGCTTGTTCAGGAAGACGTTTTTTTCAACGCTTCCACGGGCCGGCTGAAATTGAGAGCGATCGACGGTGAATCGAGTGAGTTGATCTATTATGAGCGGCCGAACGAGACCGGGCCGAAAAGTTGCCGATACGTTCGCGCTGCCGTCCCCGAGCCGGAATTGATGCGCGATTTGCTTTCCCGCGCGTACGGCATTCGCGGAATCGTCCGTAAACGCCGGACGTTGTGCCTGGTGGGTCAAACCCGGATTCATCTGGACGAGGTGGAAGGCCTGGGGGATTTCGTCGAGTTGGAGGTGGTTCTGGCCCCGGGCGGATCGGAGGACGAGGGAGTGCGGATCGCGCGCGAGCTGATGCGGCGGCTCCAGGTGGATGACGGCTCGCTGGTGGCGGAGGCGTACATTGACCTGCTGATTGCAGAGCCGGGCCGCGTCGGCCCGGACCGGGCCGGCACGGCCCGGCTCTGTTAGAACTCTCCATTGACCGATTGCCGCCTTTTTGCAATGGCGCCCAACGTGCTTTAATCTGCGAAGATGAATCCGCCACTCCTGCAATCGTCCCTGCCGTTTCCGGTCAGGCGGGGAAAAGTGCGCGATGTTTACGACCTCGGCCAGCAGCTTCTGATCGTCGCAACTGACCGCATCAGCGCCTTCGATTGCGTCATGCCCAATGGAATTCCGGATAAGGGAAAAATCCTCACCGCGCTGAGCTTGTTCTGGTTCGAGAAGTTTGCCGGGCAATTTGAGAATCATCTGATCGCGGCGGACGTGGCGGACTATCCGCCGTCGCTCAAATCGCATCGGGATCAGATCGAGGGCCGCTCGATGCTGGTGAAAAAGGCGTCGGTCATCCCGATCGAATGCGTCGCCCGGGGCTATCTGGCCGGATCGGGATGGAAGGAATACCAGCAAACCCAAACCGTCTGCGGCATCGCTTTGCCCGCGGGCTTGAGACAATGCGAGCGCTTGCCGCAGGCCATCTTCACGCCGGCCACCAAGGAGGATTCGGGGCACGACATGAACGTCAGTTTTGAGGAGACGGTCAGCCGCATCGGCCGGGAGACAGCCGCTCAGTTGCGGGATCGGACGCTGGAGTTGTACACGCTGGCCGCACGTCACGCGGAGATGCGGGGCGTGATCATTGCGGATACGAAGTTTGAATTCGGCCGGCTGCCGGATGGCCGGTTGATTCTGATCGACGAAGTTCTGACGCCGGACAGCAGCCGGTTTTGGCCGGCGAAGGATTATGCCCCCGGTCGCGATCAGGCCAGCTTCGACAAGCAGTACGTGCGGAATTACCTGGAGGGCTTGGACTGGAACAAGCAGCCGCCCGCCCCGCCGCTGCCGGAGGATGTCGTGGTGGGGACACGCCGGCGTTACATCGAGGCGTACAAGATGCTGACGGGCATGATTTTCGGTTCTTAATTTGCGGTTTGTGTTTGCTCGACCCGTCGTGCCGCGAATAGGAGCAGGGGAATAAGCAAGAGGGGATAGGCACAGCCGACGAGGCCCGGGATCGCGCCGATATAAAATACCATTCCCGCAGGCGAACAATAAATGATCCACATTAAATCAACCGCGAGCGCTACGCTGGCCAGCATTTGCAATGGGATGTACATCCAGTGCAGGGTGAGACCTCGGCGATCTGACCGCCAAAGCTTTCTGGCGGCAGCGAGCAGCAGAAGGGCAAGCAGGAACATCACAACGAAAATTAATTGCCCATAACAGCAACCCGTAAACCGAGCTTCCAATTCGTTGGGTATTCCTCCCGTGTGGGCGACGATGTTTTGCCTCGTCTCCCATATTTCCAGGGCGTTTGAGCACAATTCAAACCCGCAAAGCAGAAGGCTTAGGATGCTGACCACGAAGCTAAAGAAACCTAGAACTCGAAGACGACGTGACCGGCGGAAGGCGCCGGGAGCGGCATAGTTGAGTGGTTGGTGTTGCCGCAAGGAATCAAGGGAATCCTGCATCGGGTCTATTGTACCTAAATGGCCTTGGCGCGATCCCCGTGGGGTTTCATGCGCCTCCGCCGGGCGCTGGCATTCAATATCGTCAGCCCGACGATGGTTCGGCCATCTTTGCGAAGGAGAATATCATCATCGACTTCGATGGTCTTGGTGGCGTTCTGCGGCTTGCGGAAGCTCATGTAAAGTACATCCGCCTCCTGGTCATAATCGACCCACACATGCTGCGCCGGCAAGCGCAGCATGTCCGACGCCATGGCCATGCACGTGTTCACCAAATCATACGTTAAGGATGTTATTGTCCTCGCCATAGGATCTTTCCCTTCGGCCTGGTGTCCAGCAGGTAGGCCGTGATCACAAAGCCGTCATTCCTGGACACCTCACGGTAAACGACAACCAACCAACTCCGTTTTCCAAGGCTGCGCGTGGCCTTGAGGGCGCCGCGATTTCCACGAACGATGAACTGGGGCCGCTCGAGCGTCTCCAGCACGTCATGATAGTAGCTGGCCATTTCATCATGGTTCTCGACAATATGATACCACCGTTCGTAGCTCAACCGGATCGGCACACCGTTGACTGAGTTGGCAATATCCATCCATAGCTCCATCGCCTCGACGGCGCTGTCGCCGTCGGCGTTGTCCGGGCCGAGCAAAGCGTAACCGATTGGCGTTCAAGGACAAAAGCCACGCTGGTGGAGTACAGATCAGTCGCGAGAAAAATAATCCCGGACGAGATCGGCATCGGAATCGGGAATACGGCCGGCGCTGATCTCCGCCTCGGCGGCGGCGGAATCTTCCGACCATTGGCTTGACGTCCAGGGCGGGGATTGATGATTCGCGCTTTCCGTTGCCGTAACCGCTTTGGAATCGCCCGGCGTTGTGGCGCGAGAATCGGATTGGCCGGCGGCGGCCGGGGTGGTTTGGCCGGAATGCGGCAGAGCGGCTATGGCGTCGCGAATGACCGGCGTTTCAAGCGGTGGTTGGGGGGAATGAGTTCTGGCCGCCCCGCCGCCGGTGGAGGAATCGGCTCCGGCCGGCGAATGGCTTTGAGCGAGGTTCGACTGCGGCGAGGAATCGTTGTGCGAATCGTCCGGCTGGTCCTGCTCGGCGCCGCGGTTTGAAATATCGTCATTCCCACCCGGACCCGGCGGACGAGCGTCGATCTGCGGGGACTGAATCGCCATGGAATCGGAGGGTTGGATCGTTTGCGGCGAGGCGGTCGCGCTGGACTGGGGCGACGGCGCGGCGGCGCTGACGCTGGGCGGCCGGGCGGTGAACAGACCCGTGGTGATGAGCAGCGCGCCGAGGATGCCCACGCCGCCCCAGGCTCGAAGACCAAGTCGATTGACGACCACGGCCGAAGGCCGCAGGCCGCGGCATCGGTCGTCGCTGACGCAGGCGATCGCGTCTGTCCACGGATCGCCCACGCCGCTTTCGCGGCTGAGCAGGTGAACCGTGCCCAGCAAATCGTGCAGATTCAGTTGCCGATCGGCCTCGACGGCGGCTTGGAAGCGAGTGGGACGCCTGGAAATTCCCCAGACCAATCCGCTGAATCCGCCCAAAAGCAGCAGGGCCAGTGCCAGCGGCAAAGCCGATTGACCGCGCCACCAGAGGATGGGAATCAGGGCCAGTCCCGCGGCGGAGGCGGCGGCGGTTGCGATGGCGATGGACTCGGCGATGCGAACCAGCACGATTCGCCGCCAGACGGCGGAAATGAATTTCCCGGTCACGGGGGCGTAGGAATTCACGGCTAATTCGGTCGCTTTTTCAGCTCTCGCACCGTCTCTTGAACGCAATGCAGATGCGGGTTGATGGCCAGGGCCCTCTCGTAACATTCAATGGCCGAGGGAATTTGCTCGAGATGGGCAAGGCAATGTCCCATCCCCGCCCAGGCGCCGAAATGACAGGGCATGCCGCATGATGGCTCGGCGGCAGTCGGCTATGCTCCGCTGGTAATCTTCCGAGAGATAATAAGCGATGGCCCGCTGGTTGTACGCTTCGGCAAAACTGGGATCGACGCGGATGGCCTGGCTGAATATCTCGATCGCCCGGGGGAAATCGCGCGTGCCGAGCGATTCGGCGCCTCGGCAGACCAGTTGATTGGCCTCCGGCGTCTTGCCGCTGCGAAGCCAGATCGCCCACAGGGCATGCTCGGCCAAATCATTGATGACCGGATCGGGATCTCTTAATTGATGGGAAAGTTCTTCAGTGCAGCAGGTGGGACCAACCAGGGCCAGGGCCAGAAGCGCTACCTTCCTGGCATCGCAATGCCCGGTGCGAAGCAGGGCCCGAATCTGCTCTGGATGCCAGTTGGCCTTGAGCAATTCGAGGAGGCCCGGCAGGTCTTTCCTGGCCAGGAGCGGCTCGACAAGCTCGACGAACTGAGACGGATCAATCGCGGCCAAAGTTCCCATCCATTGATGCTAGGCGGCGGCAGGGGGCTGTTCCAGTGCCATTTCTACGGCGATCCGGGGCGATGCATGCCCCCACCGCCTCCTCCGCCGCCGGAACCCTGATCCTGCTGCGCCTGCATGGCCTGCTGGCTGTAGGGGTCGGCATAGAGCGTTTCGCGCTGCCCGAGGGGCATGTCCAGCCGCTTGGGTTCATAGCCTGTTTCCAGCTTCGAGCTGCATCCCGCGACCAGCAGCAGAGAGATTACGATAAGCCGCCGCTTCATGATTTGTTGCGTTTCCAGGCGATGATTTCGCCGCCCAAACGATATCCGAAGTGGGCGAACGATGTAAAGCTCGCGGGCGATGTCTCGGTTTTTCAGTGCGCTTTCGTTTATCAACCGGACGTTGGAATTGGCCTGCGATCCGCACGAAAATAGAGCCATAGTGCGCCGCTTATTATCAATCCGTTGGCGAAAAGGCTGAAAGCCAGCGACCGCCGAACCGCAACCGGATCATGGGCCGCGACGAATTCCGCCCCGAGGCAGCCGCAGGGCATTGGCCGTTCGCGGCCAAGCTCCAAAATGATCAGTCCGCTAAAGCCGGATATCAGCAAAACCGTGGTAAGAGCCGCTTGGCGTCCCCACCGGCCGGAGAGCAGCCAAATGCCCAATGCGGCCTCGCAAAAAATCGAAGCATCATAAATAACCATGTGTTGGGACCACTGCTCGTAAATTGTTTTGCCAATGCCGCGATTGGGTCCGGTGTGCAGTTTGGCGACCGCGGCAATCAAAAACACGCAGGCCAGTGTAAGCCGCGCTAAAACTGAAAGCATTTGACGCGAGGGTTTCGATGCGTTCATGAGGATGTTTCAGTGCATTATGGATGCGTCATTCGAATGGCGCGAATGCCAATCAACACGCCCAAAACCGAAAGTCCAACAGCGACAATTGCATACACGCCCATACGGAAAGGGGAGGGGTTGGCCCGATTCTCCTCCGGCGGCACCGGCACTTCGACTTGACCCAATCCCTGACCGGCGCTGCTTTGCCGCGTGGAGGGGGCGGGCGCAGCGTCCTCTCCAATCTTGGGCGGCAGGTTCTTAATGCCAAGCGCGGCCGGGGTGAATTCCTTGGGATCAATCGGGCCGAACTCGACGCGATCTATTTCAAAGCTTCTCTCGTCAATTTTCGTGCCCGGTTTTTGATGGGAGGAATAAACCCAATAGTCCATGCTTTGAACGAGCGGCGGGTTGCTGGCGGGTTGGTAATGGATTTTGCCGTTCCATGCCAAGTTAGCGGGGTTCATCTTGTCCCCTCGCAGGGGAACCATCCATTGCACCAAAGCCCAGGTGTCAGGCCGAAAGGAAAAATGCGATCGCTTTATACCCTGGCTCGGCGTTGCCAATTCCGTTACGACTTCAATCGCATCCTCTCCGTTAACGCGCGCGGGACTGGCGCTGATCACCGAAAGCCCCTCGCGCTTGATGTAGTCGGCCATTGATTCGTCCATGACGCAATAGGCGCCAAACAGCGGCAGGCACTCCATGTGGATTGCCGAAATATAGTCCGACTTTTTACCGTACCACAGGAACCGAAATGCAGCATCACCCGGCATCTTGTCCATCTCAAAATAGGTGGAGGCGTCGCCGCCGGAGGCAAAAACAGAGCCCGCCGGCATTCGCGCATTGGAGGATTCCAGGTACGTCCGCACCGCTCGCACCGCGCTGTCCTGCCTTAGGAACTCCGTCTTAGCCTTGTAAAGAAATCGGCCTTGGTCATCATTCGCAGTTTGCGTAGCGGTAATTCGCACTTGGCTGTAAGCCGCGTCGAGGCGATCGGCCGCCGCCGGATATTCATCCATGAACTTTTGCAGTAGATCCGCCCGAGTGGCCCGTGCATTGGCGCTCAATACCACCGTCGCGGCAATCGTGATTATTCCGGACCAATAGCGCGGAAATCGATACATTTGAACTTTCTCCCAGGTTCAAATGACGCCACACGTTGTGGCGTCGCTCTGAGACCGTCCACTACGAAACAAATATATGCCAGCCCAGCAAGGCCAGTGGCGAAAGGCGCGCGACCGTTGGCTTGGGCAGCGCCATTTTGCCACAGGGTTCCGCCGGAAACCTTCATCACTCACCTACTAATGGCATCCACAAACGCCATCTATATTGGATTCACAAGTTTGGGTTCCCGGGCATGTACCTCCATTGCAAGGGGTGGAGCCGTCGGCAGGTCCTTGGCCACAACCGGGGGGCGGCGGCTTCACCTGGCCGTAGGCCGACCCTTGAGGTAGCAAACCTGTCGCAATCACTAATGCGGCGCTAAGGCACGAAGTGGAAAGCAGTTGATAAAGTATTCGCCTCATGGGACATTCTCCGTTGAAACGTTTGGGGATTTGAGAACGGTTACGGCGATGGTCAAGGGAGGAACGTTTCCTCCGCGATTGACTAATAGTTGAACCGTTTTGATAAACTTGCCATTGTCGCCAGGCTGACCAACCTTGACGCGAGCCTCGATCCGCTGGGTTGCGCCAGGGGAAAGCTCCATTGGAAAATCATTGAGCACCACCGTGCAGCCGCAACTCGACTCCGCGCCCAACAACCGCACCGGGTCGCGCGTCACGTTTCCAACGTTGAACGTGGCAAGAATGACGTTGCCTTGGTGAGCTTGGCCGGAAAATGCTGGCGAGGGATTAACGGACAGGAGCGGGGCGGGAATGCCCTGGACCAGCGCGGCGATGGATCCCCAAGAGAATATCTTAGTTGCCGTCACAAAAATAATGGCCAGCAAAATCGGAGAAACCGCCAGCACGAGAATTCGGCTCGCTGGGTATTGGAGTCTGGGTTGCAGGTTCACTCATGGGAATGCTCCGGCTGGGACTCGGCGACAGCTATCTGATCAGAAAGATTGGATATCTCTGAGGAACTAGGTTTGCATTGTTTGGCATATTCCTTAAGCGCCTGGCGAGCTTCGGAGAGCTGATGCGTCTGGCACAAGTCGTTGATAAACGACGGCCATTCCCATTCGGGATGATCGAGGCGTGGGTTTGACAAAACCAAGCGCATCAATGGAATGGCCTTCTCGTAATATCCGGCCTGGTGCAGTATCTCTGACCGAACCCAAAGAAGATAAAACCGTTGCTGTTCCGTGAAGGGAGAGCCTGGTTTGGATGCATCGGCGCTCAATGGTACGGCTCGCTGCCACGCTTCATATAAGTTGCGTTGCATCAACATGGATTCGGCATAGCTGATGCGAGCCCATTCTCTTCGTTGATCCCACGGGCCGCTAGGATCAAACCGCATTAGCATCGCGCTGATTCTTTCTAATTCCGCACCATGAGAATAGGGATTGTGATGCCAAAGGGACTTCGAGAGCCGTTCCAGCGCATCCATGAGAGGAAGCGCACGCTTGTCGTTATGCGCCAGAGGGGCCAATTCATTCTCCGCCGCCGAAATGGCCGCATTGACCCATATTTGCGCGGTCGATGGCTCTCCGCGCTTAAACACAAGTTGGGCAATAGTTAATTGATCCAAAGCAGACAGAGAACTTTCGGAAATCAAAGCCGAAAGATCGTTCAAATCTTGAATATTGGGCTGGGCTGTGACGTCAGACGATTGCCACCGGGCTGCCCACGTTTGGAGTTTTTCTAATCGCGGGTGACAGTTCCGGAGAAACTCGAGCGGGTTCGCAGGCATATTGATTTCGGCCAGAATACTTGCCGCCTCGGTGGCATGAGCGCCTCCCTCGGAAGAGGTTTCTACCAGCAGAGGTTTAGCGGTTTCGGAATCCCCGTTTCGGTAGAGCGCCAAGCCTTCCAACCAAGTCAACTCAGCCAATTCGTCGGGCGTATACCAGCGGCTGTGTTCGCCGGCATCGGTCTTAATGGAATTGATTTCGGCGAGGGCCGCCACAGCTTGCCCCGAGTAGATCAGCCATTGGGCGTGGCAGATGCGACGCCATTCCGGTTGTTGGTCATCGCCGTCCTGCCTGGGGATGGGAATTTGCAGCGCCCAGAACCTTTCCATCGTCTGCGGGTCCAGTTGTCGAGTCAAAGGTTCTTCCAGCGGAATGAGCAAGCGGCGCAACTCCTGCCCGGCGGGCGAGTCTGTGGGCATATTCGCGAGTTCGGCATCAGCCTTGAACACGCCGCTGCGCGCCGAGATCGCCGCGGTATTGGCGTCCCCCGCCTTATTGACCAGCGTTGCGATCCGCAGCCGATCCGCCGCCGAAACGTCGCTCTTTTGAATTAGATTTTGCAGGTCTTCCAACTGGAAATCGGAATTGGGCTTGGCATCCGCCGCGGCCGCCTGCCACTGCTGAGCCCATTGTTGAAGTTTCGTCGCCTTTGGATAATGGGCCAAGATTGTCTGAAGAGGTGAGGAGAACGGCGTATTCGTCCGTGCCGCGAACCGATTCTCCGGATTCGAGGAAAAAGTCCCAAGGCTATTGGATGAAACCCAAAGAACCGCGAAGATAACGGCCGCCGAAGCCGCGAGGGCCGCTATGACTGTTCCGACCCGAAATGCCAGCGCTTTCCACCGCCCGACCATGGCCGCCGCCTACTATTCATCCGGGGTGAAATAGCTATCGTGCCACGCTCGGAGCATTCTGTCAACAAGAATCTAGAAATTTAGATAAAATTAAAATGGCTTATTGGCGTGCGATAGGCTAAGATTATCCTTCAATATTCGATGCGGACGTTGTTCGAAAAAGACCCTAAATGCGGGTCAAATGTGAACGAATTGCTCGTCGCCATCTACCTTATTGTGCTAGTCTTATTGGCGATATATGGGTTGCATCGCTTCATTCTCATTTATCTGTATATCAAACATAAACACAACACTTATGCACCGCGGGGCCGTTTCGACGAACTGCCGCGGGTGACCATCCAGGTTCCCATCTACAATGAGGAGCTTGTTGCCGCCAGGGTCATTCGCGCATGCTGCGAGATCGATTACCCAAAGGACCGAATTGAGATCCAAGTGTTGGATGACAGCACGGATGAATCGGCGGCCGTCGTTCATCGCGCGTGCGAGGAGATGGCCGCTCAGGGACATGCCGTCCACCACCTGCACCGCGACACGCGCACGGGGTATAAGTCCGGGGCCTTGGCCGAGGGAATGAATCGCGCAACCGGGGAGTTCATTGCGATTTTTGACGCGGATTTTGTGCCAACGCCCGATGCGCTGCGGGGCGTCATGGATCATTTTGTTGATCCGAAGGTCGGCCTGGTTCAGCTTCGCTGGGACCACATCAATCGCAATGCGTCGATCTTGACCAAATGCCAGGCAATTTTTCTCGACGCTCATTTTGCGATCGAGCAGGCGGCGCGTAATTTCAGCGGCCGCTTCATGCACTTCAACGGAACCGCCGGAATATGGCGTCGCTCGTGCATCGAAGACGCGGGGGGATGGCGCCACGATACCTTGACGGAAGATTTGGACCTGAGCTATCGGGCCCAACTTAAAGGCTGGCGATTTATTTATCTTCCGCAGTTTTCCGTCCCGGCCGAACTACCGCCGGAAACCATCGGCTTTAAGCAGCAGGCGCATCGATGGACCAAGGGCAGCATTCAAACCTGCATTAAGCTTTTGCCCAGGGTGATGGTTTCTCCATTACCGCTTTCGACAAAGGTTGAAGCCTTTTTTCACCTCACCAGCGCCGTCGTCTATCCCATGATAATGTTATTAACGGCTTTGATGTTCCCATGTTTCCTAATTATCCACGCTCGATATCGCTTGTTTGGGGAGAGATGGACTCAATACCTCTTCGGTGCGAGCCTGCTCATGGCACTGGCTACTTGTTCGGCCAGTCTGTTTTTCATTTACGGGCAGAAGGAGCTTTTCGGACGCAGGGCTGGTTGGAACACAATCCTTTATTTGCCCGTTCTGATGGCCTTGGGCGCCGGCATCAGCCTAAGCAACTCCGAAGCAATGCTGGAAGCGATTTGGGGAGCAATTCGGCGCAGGCCGGGGGAATTTATTCGCACGCGCAAGTACGGCGAAGGCGGACATAAAGACTCGCAACAAGCGAACAGAAGTTTTAGCATTAGCCAAATTGCTTTATCAGTGTTGGAGATATCTTTCGGTTTCTACGCCAGCGCCTGGATAGCCGTTAGCATCTACTATCGATTTTGCATGTCGAGTGCCCCTTTCCTGGCGATTTTCGCCGCGGGATATCTTGTCGTCGGATTCAGTTCGGCTGTTGCGCTTCTGAACGTGCGTAGCGATCGCGAGCTTCAGTCTGCCCGACCGTGTTTAGAGTTGATTTCCGCCTGACCAGAAACCGTTAGATCGCGATCGGCGATTTCGTCCTGCGCGCTGGGGATGATTCAGGGCGATGCATCGATTATGATGAATTCCACTGATCGGACTCATCCCGAGGCGACATGGCAAAATACCGTTCGCCGGAAGAATTCCGGTTCAAAGGCCTGGAAGAAAAAACGATCGAGGAACATCCGGATCTGATGGTTTCCGGATCGGGGATTCCCTGGGAGGATCGCGGATCGTTCGGATTCGTCGGGGGGTTCTTCAAGACCGCGCTGGCCGCCATGTTCACCCCGACGAAACTGCTGGCGAAAATGCGCCGGCCGGAAACCGGCGCCGATGCCAGGTTTTTCGCTTACGCCATCGGCTTCATCTGGCTCCTGGCCGTGGTCATCCAGTCGGCATTCGCGTATTTCGTTTTTTACGTCCGCGACAAATCGCTGGCCGTCGATTCACAGCAATACGTGATCAACACATTGTTGGAAGGTGCGGCGGCCGGCGTCGCGGCGGCGCTCATGCCGCGCGTCATCGCGTCGATGTTCTATCGCCTCACGGCGTTCGACATGACCAGCAAGGCCCCGCCCATTCTGGTTCGCAATTGCATCACCTATCTAATGGGAACGAGCTTGCTGGCGCTGATCCCCGGCGGAACCAATCCGTGGCTGGCCGTCGGCCCGATCCTGGCCGGGGTGTGGATGTTCGTCACGCTTCTGACGGCGGCGATCAGCCGATTGCGCGTCCGCGTGGGGGCGGCCATTATCGGCTCGGTCCTGACTTTCCTGGGGACATCGGCGATCGTCGCGGGTGGAATATTCGTGATTTTCCAGGTGTGGTGCACGCTGCTGGACAAGGGCTCCGTCGGGCCGGCGGCTCCTCAAACGACCGAGAATCAGGCCCGGTGAACGCGGCGCCGCCAAGTTCGATTTTCATCCACGACGGGCGCTATCGCCGGCTGCTGGCGCGGATTCAGCGCAAATATCGAACCACAACCGAGGATTTGGATCTTGGCGGCGTGACGCTGCGCTTCACGCGCGTGGCCGATCCCGATCGCGTGCTGGATGAGATCGTGGCCGAGGAGGATCGCCGCGAGAAGATCAGCGGAATCCGCTTGCAGGACCCGCAGCACCTGCCGTACTGGGCGGAACTTTGGGAAAGCGCCCTGGGGATCGCGGCGGCGGTGACGAAGATGAAACTCACCGAATCCACCCGCGTGCTCGATCTGGGCTGCGGGATGGGATTGGCCGGGGCGGCGGCGGCGGCCATGGGGGCCGCCGTGTTGCTGGCGGACCTGGAAACGCCGGCGCTGCTTTTCGCCCGGCTTAACTGCCTGCCCCGGCGACGGCGAGTTCGCTTCCGCCAGTTGAATTGGCAAGTCGATCGGCTCGGCGAGCAATTCGATCTGATCCTCGGTGCGGACATTCTCTACGAACGCAAGCAGTGGGAGTTTCTGGACGAATTCTTCAAAGCGCATCTGGCCAAGGAAGGATCGGTTCTGCTGGGTGAGCCGGGACGGCAGTCGGGAGATTTATTCGGGCCATGGATCGGGCAGCGGGGTTGGAACCTGCGGGAAGGCTCGCAGCTTGCCAGGCCGGAGGGAAAGGCCATTCGAGTTTTTATTCTAACCAGGCCATAGAAAAGCACTTACGCGACGGCGCACAGGCGGCGCCGGGCGACGATGACCACGTCGATGCGGCAGTTGAGCATCTCCTCGAGCAGGCGGAATTTTTTGCGGCGTGAGAAGATGCGCCGAGCGGCGGCGGAATCATCCCGCACGCGGCAGACAATGCGAATTCGCCGGCCCCGGCGAACAATGTTCAGCCTCGGCGCGGAGAGCCGGCGGCTGTCCAGGGTGTCGGCGACGCGCAGAATCCCCAGCAGCAACTGAAGCGTCGCCGGGTCGCGCACGCGGCGCAGGGCCGGGTCATCCTGGGCGGCAGGCACCAGCCCGCGATGCCGGAGCGTCAAATAGGCCAGGGCGCGGCGCTGTTTCTTGCTCAGGGGCAGGTCGGCGTCTCGCCGGATCATGCGGGCCCCCACCGAGGGGTGTTTCCTTCGGTTGACGGATCGCCCGATGTCATGCAGGAATGCCGCGATTTTCAATAGCCGAACTTCAGCGCGCGTCAGATTGTGGAATGGGAACGTGATGTCAATCAGGGAAGAAGCGATCGCGGCGACCCGACGCTCATGGCGGATATTGCCAAGATGTTCGGCCGCCCAATCTCGGAACCAGGTAAGTTTTGAAGTCGTTTGGCTTTCCGTGCCGGGTCTACTCATTGAACCTCCACGTACTCCGTTGAGTTGTCGGCTACATCCTATCGCGGGATTATTTGGATTGCGTGAAGAATACGCAAGTCGTCGCATCATAATTGACAGGCGCAAGATTATCGCTGCCAGGGGTGTTGGGGCGGTTTGCAAGGGTGCGTGACTGAATCGGCAAGGGCGGAGATGGAAGAGAAAGATGATCGGTTACGGTCTTCGTGACGGCCGGAGGCGCTTGCTCGAATGGAAGAAGGCGTCGCCGCCGCGAGCCCCGCTGGCTGGCCCGTCAATGTTCCGGACGGCCTCGAGGAACCGAAAGCAGAGTCGCCGCCCTTGGCGGCAAGCGCGGAGGAGTTTCGCGCTCAAGCGCGAAACTCAACAGCACTTGCCGCCGAAGTCGGCGACTCTATCCGTCCGCCTCGAAACGGCCTGCTGGAACATGATCAGGCCAGCCAGCGGTGTCCGCGGCGGCGACGCCTTGGCATATTCGAGCAAACGACTTCGGCCGCCACGAACAGCGCACCCGATTATGCTCTGCCGCTTCCATTGCCCCGCCCTTGCCGATTCAGTCACGGCTCTGCTTCAAAACGGGGAACAATTGGAAGCATCCGCCGGGGCGAGTAGCATCGCCGCATGGTTCACGACGCCCGGAGGTCGAATGGCCCTCGTTGACGGAACAGCGAACCGTTCCGTCTCGGCGCGCGATCGGGATCTGCGCTGGGCGGCGGCGTCGCTTGCGGTGAGCGTCGCGCTGCTGATCACCAAATCCGTGGCCTATTTCCTGACGCATTCCGACGCGGTCTTCTCCGATGCCCTGGAAAACATCGTGAACGTCTTCACCGCCGGGTTCGCGATGTATTCACTTCGCCTGGCTCATCGCCCGGCCGACCAGGAACATCCCTACGGGCACGGCAAGGTGGAGTTTTTCTCAGCCGGGCTGGATGGCTCGATGATCGTTCTGGCCGGCGTGGTGATCGTGGCGAAGGTCGGGCTTTCATTTCTGAATCACGAGCGGCGAAGGATCGAGCGGCTTGACGCCGGATTGGTTCTGATGGGCGTGGCCCTGCTGGTCAACGCGGGGATGGGATTGTGCCTTTGGCTCCGGGGTCGGAAAGCGAAATCGCTGACGCTGGAGGCGGAAGGAATTCATCTGGCGGTTGACGCGGTTGACAGCGTCGCCGTGCTTGCGGCCATCGCCATCGTCCGCCTGACCGGATGGAAATGGGTGGACTCCGCGGCCGCCTTGGCGATCGCCGCATACATGGCGTATCTGGGCCTGCGGCTTTTGAAGCGATCGGCGGCGGGATTGATGGATGAACAGGATGCGGGCGACACCCAGTTGCTACGGAACATCCTCGATTCCCACAGCGGGGCCAGCGGAAAGGAGCCGCGCATTTGCAGCTACCACAAGCTCCGCCATCGCCACAGCGGCCGATATCACTGGGTGGATTTCCACATCATGGTTCCGCCGTGGTGGAGCATCGACCAGGGCCATCGCGTCGCCAGCGCCATCGAGTATCAGATCGAGCTGGCGCTGGGCGAGGGGAATGCCACGGCACACGTGGAGCCGTGCGATGATGCGGAGTGCAAACGGTGCCAAGCCGAGCGCGCCCCAAGCGGGGCCCAATGCCGATTGTGACCGCCCCAATCCAATGCCGATTTCGACTTGCGAGATCAAGCCCGAGGTTTTGTGGTTGTCCTGAACGCGATACAATTCATGCAATGGTTGACCGATCCATTGAGCAATCCATAAAAAGATATTTGCTGGCGGTCCGAGAGTCCGGTATCCAGGCGAAGCGGGGCATTCTTTATGGTTCACGCGCCCGTGGCACTGCTGGCGCCGACAGCGATATTGACCTGATCGTGATTGCCCCCGAGTTCGACAACGCCCCAAATCGCGGCTTGGTGGAACGCCTATGGCAGTTGCGCGCCCGCACCGATCACCGAATCGAGCCGGTGGCTTGCGGCGAAGCCGAGTGGGAGGCGTCGCTCACTGCACGAACCGTTATCGAGATTGCGCATCGCGAGGGAATTGAAATCGCCGCGTGAACTTTCTCTTACGCGGCGGCGAAGACCACCAATTTCTGACTGGGCATGTCCACGTCGGCGATGCGCTCGGCGCAGAAATTGAGCATCGAAGACTCCACGTCGGTCAGGAATTTCACGAAGAACTGGCGAACCGGATCGCTCATCTGCATCTCGAGGATCTGCTTGATCCCGCCTCGGACGGCATAAAACTGTTGCCGCAGGCCGGCATCCGGGCCGTCGATTCCCATCGGATCGTTGCCGTAGAAGCCAGACGCCTTGATCGCCACGATTCGCATCCCCACGGCCGCGGCGGCGACTTTCCATCTCGTAGCGGCTTCGCACCAGCATCCAATTGGTTCGCATCGTTTGCCGCGGCATGTACTCCGTGGTCACCACCCTGCCGCCGGGAGCGAGATGGTTGGCCAGATTTTTCATGGCGACGGTGAAGCGGTCGGGCTCGGGAATGTGGAACAGGACGTTCATGACGTTGATGAGATCGAACTTCTCGCCCAGATCGAGCGAGGGATCGGTCAGATCGGCGGTGCGAAACGCGGTCTTGATCCGCGGGACATCGCCGTAGCGGCGTTTCAGCAACTCGATCGACGCCTCGGTGAAATCGACGCCCATCAACAAGGCCGGAGTGAAATGCCGCGTGAAGAATCGAATCCAACGTCCGGAGCCCGCGCCCACGTCCAGCACCTTGCCGCCGCTGACCAGGATTTTCAGATCGTTGAGCAGCCGCTCGTACAGCCGATACAGCACGCCGTCCTCGATGGGATTGGAATAGGCCAGCGCGGCTTCGTCCTGGGCGGTGTCATCCATCTGCTTCCAGGTGAGTTCGTAGTGCTTGCGGATGTCTTCCTGCATGAGGGGCATGAGATCTCCATCGCCCGGGGCGGGTAATATCGGACCATGAGCAATGTCGGCCGAATGGGGGCGGGTTGTGCAGTTTTTCAGGAGGTGGACAGTTTTTCCAACTCGCGGAGATCGCCGGGCTGTGGACTGCGACTTTCAATCCGGGGCGGACAGTTGGAACATTGCGGCCACAAAACGTTCGCATTCATCAATGCGACGCGCCACGTGCTCGCTGATCCAACTCGTCCTTCGCAGACGCCAAGGATTCCGCCGCCAGCTCCTGCCAGTATTCAACGGCTTTAGCTCGCTGGGGGTTTTCGCTCATGCGGCGGCCCCGTCGCGATCTATTTCGTGTCGAATCGGCAACACACGGTAAACGCCGTGTTCCCAGGGCCTCAGCCCAAACCACCGTCAGCCCCATCCAAACGTCGGATGACATCTCGATCGGCAAAACCGCTTCGCGCATTTGTTGGCGCATCGCCCGAGTCACCGGCAGGGAGGTCAGCACCAATAAGTCAGCGTCTGATTCCGGATCATCGTCGCCGCGAGCCTTGCTTCCAAACAAGATCACCTGCTGGACGGGAAATTGCTTGCGCAGCAGACGCGCCGCGTCCGACACTGCCTGCCGTTCCGCGGGCTTGAGCTTGATTTGGTCCAATGTTCTCACGACTCAGTGGATTATAACAAAATTCTTGACCAAGGCGTTCGTTTCACCGCACGTGCCCGTCGCCGGTGACGATCCACTTGTAGGTGGTCAAATCCGCCGCCCCCATCGGGCCGCGGGCGTGCAGCTTGTCGGTGCTTATGCCGATCTCGGCGCCAAGTCCATATTCCCCGCCGTCGGCGAAGCGCGTGCTGGCGTTGACCAGGACGCTGGCGGAATCCACCCTCATCACGAACTGCTCGATCGCGGGCTTGGAATTGCTCACGATGGCGTCCGTGTGATGGCTGCCGTATTCGTTGACGTGTGCGATCGCCGCATCCAGGGAATCGACCACCTTGATCGCGACGATCAGGCTGAGATATTCCAGCGGCCAATCGGCTTCCTCGGCCGGCTTGGCATTCGGATAAAGCGCCCGGGACCGCTCGTCGCCGCGAATCTCAACGCCCTTGGCCGCCAGGTCCTGGCAAACCTTCGGCAGCAACGCGGCGGCGACGTCCTTGTGGAACAGGATTTTTTCCACCGCATTGCACACGGCCCCGCCCGGATAGCTCGTCTTGGCGTTCACGCAGATTTTGCGGACCTGGTCCTCCAAATCGCCGGCGTCGCCGTGGACGTAAATATGGCAATTGCCGGTGAAATGCTTCAGCACGGGAATCGTGGACTCCTTGACCACCGCGCGAATCAGGCTTTCCCCGCCACGGGGAATCACCAGATCGATGTATTTGTCGAGCTTGAGCAGCGGGGCGACGAGGGCGCGATCGGTTGATTCAATAAGCTGCACGGCCGCGGGGTCGATGCCGCTATCGGCCAATGATTTGGAAATGATCCTGCCGATGGCGAGATTGGAATGGATGGCTTCCTTGCCGCCGCGGAGGATGATGGCGTTGCCGCTTTTGATGCACAGGGCGGCGGCGTCGCTGGTGACATTGGGCCGGCTTTCGTAGAAGAAGAGGACGACCCCGATGGGCACGCGCATTTTGGTGATTCGCAACCCGTTGGGCCGGACGTAGCCTTCGAGGATTTGACCGACGGGATCGACCTGTGCGGCGATCTGATCCACGCCGTCGGCCATGGCGGCCAATCGCTTGTCGTTGAGCTTGAGGCGCTCGATCAGGGCCGGTTGCATTTCGGCCTTCTGTGCGGCGGCGACATCCTCGGCATTGGCCGCCAGCAGCGTTTCGCGCCCGGCCCGGATCGCCGCGGCCATTTTTCGCAGCGCGGCGGTCTTGATCTCGCCCCGTAAACCAGCGAGCTGGGCCGACGCGTTCCTAGCCGCTTTGCCGAGATTCAGGACATATTCCCCGAAATCTTCCATGGCCTGATTTTAGCACGTTCGCTGCTGGGCGGACACGGGCCGGGGTTCCCATCGTGATCCGTTGCGACCGCTCCGAAAAGATGCTAGCATTCAATTTGATGCAAATTGAATGCGAGGAATAACCATGGACCTAGGCAAAGACATTCGATCCCTCTCCGACTTCAAGCGGAACACCAGCGAGCTAATGGAGCGCATGCAGGAGAGCGGCGAACCGATGGTTTTGACGGTGAATGGCAAGGCCAAGCTGGTCGTGCAGGATGCCGCCTCCTACCAGAAACTGCTGGAATCGATCGACTACGACCAAACGGTCAAGGGGATTCGCCGCGGCCTGGAGGACGTGAAGCACGGGCGAACGCGGCCCGCTCAAGAGGCATTTGCCGAAATTCGTAAGCAGCATGGCATTCCACGGAAGACACGCCCGTGAAATATCGAGTGGAGGTCACGACCAGCGCGCAGAACGATGCCGACGCCGCCTATCAGTGGCTCGCCGAGCGGACCACACACGCTGCCGCCTGGTTCAACGGGTTGGTCGATGCGATCGAAGGCCTGGCCAAGTTGCCTACCCGCTGGCCGCTGGCCCGCGAGAGCCGGGAATTCGACGAACCGATCCGCCAAATGCTGTACGGGAAACCCCCGCATCTCTACCGGGTGCTGTTCATCGTGCGTGCCGATCGCGTGTATGTCCTGCAGGTGCGGCACGGCGCCCGCCAGAAAATGGAACCCGGCGAGATTGAGATTCCCGGCGAAAGATGACTTGCCGTACAAATGATACACATGCGGACGAAGCGAACGATCTTCTGCTTGCTCGCGCTAATTGCCCTGAGTCCGGGAATTGCTCAGGCCGCCGGGCCGCAGACGGCCACCTATTCCGCCAAACTGAATGCCTCGGCATTGCAGGTTGGCCAGACGGCCGTGGCGGCGGTTGTGGTGGATATCAATCCGGGCCTGCACGCCCAGTCGCACGCGCCGCTGACGGGCACCGGCGTCAACTACATCAAATTTGAAGTTGCGCCCGAGGCGAATCCGAACGTGGAGTTTCCTGGATCCGATCTATCCGCCGGGGACGATTGAGAATTTCCCCGCACTTGGTCCGCAAAGCGTCTACACCGGCGAGGTCATCATTTACCTTCCGATGCGCGTGAAAACCAGCGCGGCCGCCGGCCCCGCGACGATCGCGGGGAAACTGACCTGGCAGGCTTGCAACGATCAGTCCTGCTTTCCGCCGTCGCGAAATCAGCCGTTTGAGATCGTCACCCAAATTGTCCCGGCCGATGCGGCGGTGACGCCGCGGAATGTGCCGCTCTTCGCCAACTTCGATCAGCGGGTATTTGCCGGAAATGGGACGCGCGCCGCTTCTGCGCCCGGCACAACCGTGGATTTCTTCGGCCGGACGTTTGAGTTGGGGTCTTCCAATATCCTCCTGGCGTTGGCGATCGCTCTGGTCGTGGGCGTGCTGTTCAACCTGATGCCGTGCGTTTTGCCCGTGGTCCCGCTGAAGGCCATCGGTTTCTTCGAGGTCTCGCAACACAACCGTTACCGCTGCCTGATGCTGGGGGCCGTATTCAGCCTGGGAGTGATCGCGGCCTTTGCCGCGCTGGCGGTTGTTATCGTCGCCTTGCGGAGCAGCCTGCATTTCAGTTGGGGCGAGCAATTCAAATACGGCTGGTTCATCTGGGCGATCGTCGCGATCCTGGTGGTCATGGCATTGGGCATGTTCGGGTTGTTCGAGGTCGCGCTGCCGGAATCGGTTTACTCGCTGGCCCCGAGCCATGAATCGGTTTGGGGAAATTTCGTCTTCGGGATTCTGGCGGCGGTCCTGTCCACACCCTGCACCGCGCCGATGTTCGCGGGCCTGCTGGCGTGGGCGACGGCCCAGCCGATTTATCTGGGAGTTTCCGTCATCATCACCGTGGGGATTGGAATGTCGCTTCCGTACCTGATTCTCAGCGCGTTTCCCAATCTGGCGAGATGGGGCCGCGCAGCGGCCCGTGGTCGGCGGTGCTGAAGCAGATGATGGGATTCTTGCTCTTGGCGGTGGCGGTGTATTTCGCCGGGGGCCGGCTCGACGGGCTCGCGGCGGGCCGGCTGGCATCGAGCCGGGAATTCTTCTGGGCGGTCTTCGCCGTCATCGCGGCGGCCATGGCATTCCTGCTCCTCCGAACGA
>CAWAPL010000011.1:0-34138 GCA_963783845.1 uncultured Phycisphaerales bacterium | reverse complement strand
GACAAATGACCAATGACAAATGACGAATATCTTTTTAGAATTGGCGGCAGGTCGTGAATGGAGGTATTGAGACATGGACAAAGACACGTTGCTGGGTGGGCTGGAATTTTCCCGGACGCGGCTGCTGGGGATCCTGGAGACGATCGAGAAGAGCGGGCAGGACGGAAAGGCCCTTGCTTGGCGGCCTGGGTCGGGGCGGGCCCACATCGCCTGGCAGGCAATGCACTGTGCCGCGACGCATGATCGGTATCTGAACGTGGGGATGTTGCAGGGATCGGCGAAGGATGAGGCCCTGGTTGCGAATTTCGGCGGAGGCTCGACGCCGTCGGACGGCAATGTGCCGACGCTGGCGATCATCCGCCAGAAATTGAGCGCGACCTTTGAGCCGCTGAAGAAATTCGTCTCGGAGCAATCGCCGCAATCGCTGGCGCGGCAGATCCCGGCGCCGGGGGGAAAGACCCGCAGCGTGGCCGAGGCGATCCTGCTGCTCGCCTGGCACGAAGCGCACCATCAGGGCCAGATTCATTTGACGTGGAACCTGTACAAAGCGGCGCACGGGGTCGCGTGAAATAATCTAGATGGGCGACTGCGATTTCGGGACCTTGGCCTAACCCGCGGTGCTTCGCACCGCCGCTAAATGTGATTGCGGTGTCCGTTAATCACGGTTCCTTTATTAGAGCGCGCTCGGCGGGAATCAAGTGGAGACGCCGGCCTTCTGCATGGAAATGATCCATGTCGGCGTCTGCGCGAGGTATTGCCGCAGATGCGCTCCGCGCGAGTGAAAATAAGCGGCCATGCCCGCCTCGAAGAAAGCGGCCGCGATGAGCGAAGCATAAACCAGCAGCATAATCTCGTGCGTGACGCTGAGAACGGAAGGGTCAACCTGGCCCAGGAGTTGGGCATCGGCGTCGCTTACTTCCGCGACGGGATGAGCGATCTCGCCGTGCAGGTTCCACAGGGCGTAAAGCAGGATCAGCGTTGCAAGCGACAACTGGTTGATGGTGAGAACGCGGATGGCGCGGAAATCGAGCCGGAGAAGCTGTCTGCCGCCCATGATTTCGATGACGCCGATGGCCGCGAGGACCAGCCCGATCAGGATGCCGGCAATGCTCGTGATGCCGAGCAGCACGGTCAACCCGCCGAAGATCGCCAGGGTGAACCCTTCGAATTGGGCGGCGCGGACGGCGCGGCGGATTTTGCGGAGGGCATATCGGGCGGCTTCCAATTCGCGAAGGTTCTCCGGGGTGAACTGCGGAGAATGACCAGCGGGCAGCGACATGTAAAATCTAATCGGCTTGCGCGGAGCAAAGAGCCTTGGGAGATTCGCGCAAAACCGTTTGCACGATCTGTTCGGGGGACACGGAGGACAGGGGCTGGCCGCGAATTACTGTGACGCTGGGGCCGAGGGGTTTCCAAACGGCCGGATCCGTCGGGCCGAACAGGATGACGCTGGGCAGGCCGAGGATTCCGGCTAGTTGGCCGGGGCCGCTGTCGTTGCCGACAAACGCCCAGCACTGGCACAACTCTTGAAGCAGCTCGACATAGGTCGCGGGTTGGACGGTCTGCGCGGCGGATTCCAGGCGATGAACGTACTCGGCGGGCCAGCGCCTCCCGCTCGACTTCGCCCAACAGGATTCGGCAAGGATGCCCCGCGGCCTGTAGCATCCGAATCAGCCTGAGATACGAATCCAACGGCCAGCATTTGGCGGGCGAACCGCTGCCGGGGTGAACGGCGACGGGCGCTCGATACGTTTTCCTGGGATAGCGGATGCCCGAGCCGGCGATGGAGGCGAGGATCTGGCTGACGGCGGCGCGAACGACGGGCACGGACGATAGAGAACCGAGCAAAGACTCATAGACCGAAACAATCTTGGCTTGAGGAGCGATCGCCGCAACCGCGCTCATCCAGGCGTCGCCGGGCTTGGAGAGATACGTGAAGATCGAATGTGCGGTTTCCAGTTTTATTCGGCAGGGCTCCGGCAATTGAGCGGGATCGCCAAAGAGATGATGCCAACCCGCCTCGATGTCCATGGATTCCAGGCGAAGCGCTCTTTCGGCAAGCTGGCCCTTCTGGCGATGGGTGATGTAGATAACGCGGCTCTGCGGATACAGCCGGCCCAGCGCTAGTCCGAGCGGCCAGGACCGGACAAAATCGCCCAGTGCGCCCGCGTGGAAGATGAGAACGTTGCGAAGCATGGGGATCAATCAATGGCCTTTTCTATCCATCCGCCCCCCAGGAGCCGATCGCCGTCGTAGACAACGACCGCCTGACCCGGCGTGATGGCGGACTGCGGCTCGGCGAAACGAACGGTCAGGGCGTTGCCGCTCAAAAGGGCCGTGGCCGGCTGCGCCTCGTGGTTGTAACGAATCTTCGCCAGGCAGGGAATCGGCTCGGAGTCCGATCCGGGACGGTCGCTGAGCCAGTTCACGTCCGTGGCAACCAGAGCGCTGCGATCCAGAGTCCGCCGATCGGCGAGCGTGACGCGGTTGGAGCCGGGATCGATGTCAACGACGTAAATGGGCCGGCCAAAGGCAACGCCAACGCCCTTGCGCTGGCCGATCGTGAAATGCTGGTGTCCCTCATGGCGGCCGACGACGGCGCCGTCGCCGGTGACGAGTTCGCCGGGACGAACGGCATCCGGCGTGCGGCGGCGAACGAGAGCGGCGTAATCCTGATCCGGAACGAAGCAAATCTCCTGCGAATCCGGCTTGTTGTACACCGGCAGCTTCAATTCCTCGGCAATCGCGCGGACGTCCCGCTTCTCCATGTCGCCGATGGGCAGCAGCGTGTGATCCAGCGTTTGCCGGCTCATCCCAAAAAGAACATAGCTCTGGTCCTTGCGGCGATCGCGGCCGCGGAGCAGAGATCGCCCGCCGGTAACCGGATCGACGCCGATGCGCGCGTAATGGCCCGAGGCGAGGTAATCGGCACCGACCGCCTGGGCGTACTGGGCCAATCGGCCGAACTTCAGCCAGTCATTGCAACGAACGCAAGGATTGGGCGTGCGGCCGCGATTGTACTCATCCACGAAATAATCGATCACCCGCGAAAAATCCCGCTGAAAGTTCAGAACGTAAAACGGCACGCCAAGAATCGCGGCAACGCGCCGGGCATCGGCGGCGTCGAGGACCGAGCAGCAGCCCTGCTTGGATTTGGCCGGATCAGCGGAATGGCTTTCAACGCCATCGGGCGATTCGACGCCGTCGGGCGAACCAAGGCGCAGGAATACGCCGATGACTTCGTACCCCTGGCGCAGCAGAAGCGCGGCGGCAACGGAGCTGTCCACTCCGCCGCTCATGGCGACGACGACTTTGCCGCGATTCGCGGGCATGGGCGGATTATAGGAGGAGAAACCGGAAATCCGAAACCAGAATGACGAATCAAATCCGAATGACCGAATGACGAAGCAGCCTTTGTTTCCGGTTTCTGGTTTCGGACTTGATTCGCCATTCGGGCTTCTGATTTCGGATTTCCCCTTCCCACGGTATTCTTCTCCAAGATGAGCACGGACGTGACAGAGCCCGCTGCCCGGTTTCGGGCGATCGTGACGCGGATTCTCTCGCGCTTCGGATTCAGGGAGGATTCATTCTTACTGATCCTGGCGGTCATCGTGGGAATGGTGACGGCCGCCGCGGCGGTGGGATTCCACGAGCTGATCATCTGGGTCCGCGATCAACTGTATAACCGGGCCGGCGAACCGCATCTCTACCACGGACCCGGGATGCTGCTGCTGATCGCGTTTCCGGCGGCGGGCGGATTGATCGTGGGGCTGGTCGGCCGCTATGTCTTTCGCGCCCGCGAAGGACACGGCATCGTGGATGTGATGGAATCGGTCGTTCGGACCAGCGGGTTTCAAAGCCCGGTGGTGGCACTGGAGAAAATCATCACCTCGGGCGTGACCATCGGCAGCGGCGGATCGGCCGGGGCGGAAGGGCCCATCGTGCAAATCGGGGCAGGGATCGCCTCGGGGATCGGCCAGTTGTTTCGCGTGGCCCGGAGCCAGATGCCGGTGCTGATCGGCTGCGGAAGCGCCGCGGGGATCAGCGCGATCTTCAACGCGCCGTTCGGCGGGGTGCTGTTCACTCTGGAAGTCATTCTTCAGGATTTCTCGATCCGCGCGTTCACCCCCGTGGTCGTCGCCAGCGTGATCGCTCAGGTGAGCGAGCTGCTGCTGTTCAAGCTGCTGCATCATGCCCAGGAGTTTCATCCGATCTTCGACGTTTCGCCGGATGCGATCCGCACGCACGAGGCGCTGCAATGGGGACAGGTGGGGAATTTCGTGCTGCTGGGGCTTTTATGCGGATTGGTCGGCCTGAGCCTGACGCGGCTGATGTATTGGACCGAGAACGCATTCGACCGCGTGAAGTTCCCCAGAATCTTCAAGCCGGCGCTCGGCGGGGCAATGCTCGGCACGATGGGCGTTCTCTATGTCATCGTGTTCGGCTGGTTGGTGTTGCACATGACCAAGCCGGTGCCGTTCCCGGTCTATCCCATGCCCGCGTTCTTCGGCGATGGGTATGGATTCATCGAGCAGTTGCTGTCGCCGACGTATTACGCACTGCACGACGTGGATGCGGGAAAAATCCTGGTGCTGCTGGCGTGCTTGTGCGGGATCAAGGTGGTGGCCACGTGCGTCACGCTGGGCAGCGGCGGCAGCGGCGGCGTGATCGCGCCGTCCCTGTTCCTGGGGGCCACCGTTGGCGCGGTCATGGGTGCGCTCCTCCAACGCCTCGGATGGTTCACTTCCATTCATCCGGAAGTCTACGCTCTGGTTGGAATGGGCGCGGCCCTCGCCGCCGTGGTGCATGCGCCGCTGGCGTCGATCCTCATCTGCTTCGAGGTCACCGAGGATTACAAGGTCATGGTCCCGGCCATGCTGGCGTGCGTGGTGGCGACGGCCGTGGCTCGATTGCTCTGCCAGGATTCGATCTACACGCTCAGCTTGCGCATGCGCGGCATTCGCATGGGCGGATCGGGCGACCGGGCGATCCTGCGGCGACTGAGCGTCGAGCAGGTGACGCTGGAACCGGCCAACGTCGTTCACGGCGACGATCCGTTTCAGAAGATCCTCGATCTCACCGCCGCCACCGGAGCGGGGAATTTCGTCGTCGTGGATCCGGATGGCAGTTATCGCGGCATGGTCGTCTCGGACGACATTCAGATGGCCTTGCTCGATCGCGAGGCGATTCCGTTGCTGGTGGTCAATGAAATGGTGAGGCACGATTTGCCCGTCGTGAAACATACCGACGACCTGGGAACGGTGCTCGAGGCGTTTTCGCGGCATGAGGTGAGCCACCTGCCGGTGACCATGAACAGCCGCCCGAATCACGTCATCGGCCTGATCAGCCGCGCCGGGTTGATGCGGAGATATCAGCAGATGCTGGCCGAGGCGGGGTGAACGTATAACGCTGAGCTCACCCTTTCAATCCGATTCCTTAACCGCGGAACACGCGGAGATCGCGGAGATCGCCGAGAAAAACCGAGGAAGGAATTCCCTTTTGTCGTTCTTCTCCGCGTCTGTCTCCGCGATCTCCGCGAACTCCGCGGTTAAATCGAACGTTACGATTAGAGAGCCCGTGCGATTGGTGAGAAGCGCCGCTCAATCGGACAACGATCAATCTCACCCAATCTGTTCGCGGCCGTTCATGTGCGGCCGCAATGCTTCGGGGATCGTCACGCTGCCGTCCGCGTTCTGATAGTTCTCCAGGATTGGAATCAGAATCCGCGGGCTGGCGACGACCGTGTTGTTCAGCGTGTGAACGAAACGAATCTTGCCGTCGGACGCCTTGTAGCGCAGGTTCAGCCGGCGCGCCTGGAATTCGTACAATCGCGACGCTGAATGCGTTTCCCCGTAGCCGCTGGCGGGATTCTTGCCGTCGTAGCGGCTGGGCATCCACGTCTCGATGTCCATCATCGAAGCGTTCTTCACGCCGATGTCGCCCGTGCAGCATTGGATCACGCGGTACGGCAGCTTCAGCCGGCGCAGGATTTCCTCGGAATAACCCAGCATTTCCTTGTGCCAGCGCTTGGATTCAGCGACGTCATTTTTGCAGATCACCACCTGCTCGACTTTGTCGAACTGGTGGACGCGATAAAGGCCCGCGGTGTCCTTGCCGTAGGTTCCGGCCTCGCGGCGAAAACAGGTGCTGAGGGCGACGTAACGCCGGGGCAGCGCGCCTTCGTCCAGGATCTCGTCGTAGTGATACGCGGTCAGGCCAACCTCGCCGGTCCCGGTGAGGAACAAGTCGTCTTCGGCGACGTGATAGGCCTGCTCGCGGCTGGCGGGGAAAAAGCCGGTGCCCTGCATCGCCACGTCGCGCACGAGCACCGGAACCGTCAACTGGGTGAACCCGTTCTCGCGGGTCATCATGTCCATAGCCAGTCGCAGCACGGACTGGTGCAGATCGGCGCCGGCGCCTTTGAGGAAATAGGATCGCGACCCGGCCAGCTTCACGCCGGCTTCAAAATCGAACAGATCGAGCGCCTTGCCCAGCTCGATGTGGCTCCTGGGCTTGAACTCGAAACGCCGCGGTTCGCCGTGGGTGTAGAGGACCACGTTGTCTTCGGCGCTCTTTCCGGGGGGAACGTCGTCATCGGGCGGCTGGGGAATCTGGAGCAATAGCTGGTCGCGGGAGGCCTCGGCGGTCTTACGCTGCTGCTCCAGTTCCTGGAGCTGCGGCTTCATCGCGGCGGCCCTGGCCTTGATCGACTCGCGCTCCTCGGGGTTCTTTGCTTTGCCGATCTGGCGGGATAATTCGTTTTGCTCGGCGCGGAGGCGGTCGAAATCCTGCTGGGCGCGGAGGCATTGGCCGTCGAGATCGAGAACGGCGGGGATATTGACCGCGACGTTCTTCAACTCCGCGCCGCGGCGGTATTTTTCGGGATTCTCGCGAGCTGCCCTTGATGTCAATCATGGATCACCACGCGAACATAATTTTACCAGGCGAAATGGGCAAAGGCCTTGTTGGCATCGGCCATGCGGTGGGTGTTTTCCCGAGTGGCCATGGCCTTGCCTTCCTTCTTATACGCGGCCATCAGCTCATCGGCGAGCCGGTCGGCCATGGGCCGCCCGCCGGCGCTGCGGCAGGCTTCCAGAAGCCAGCGAAACGCCAGGCTCTGTTGGCGACGCTTGTTGACCTGCATGGGGACCTGATAATTGGCCCCGCCGACGCGCCGGCTGCGAACTTCGACGTACGGCTTGATGTTGTTGATCGCCGTCTCGAAAAGCTCCAGCACGGGAACGTCCTTGACCTTCTTGCCGACCTGATCGAGGGCTCCGTAGAGAACCCGCTGGGCGACGGTCTTTTTCCCGTCCCACATGAGGCAATTGATGAACTTGCTGACCAGCTTGCTGTTGTAGCGCGGGTCGGGTTTGAGGATGTCTTCGCTGGCGGTGAATTTCTTATATGCCATTGTTCAAAAACCTGCTGCTTTTTCAGCGTCTAAGCCACCAAATAAATGCCACGATGCCCAGGACGATCACCACCAGAAAAACGATGACCGATTTCAAACTGGACGTTACGTCCTTCGTTGTGCCCATGCCGGCATCGAGGAGGAATTGCGGGGCGACCATCTGCTTACTTTCCCGCCTTGCTGCCGTATTTGCTGCGGCTGCGTTTTCGTCCGTCCACGCCGAGCGCGTCAAGCGTTCCGCGAACGATGTGATATCGAACGCCGGGCAAATCGCGCACCCGGCCGCCGCGGACCAGGACGATGCTATGCTCCTGAAGATTGTGCTCCTCGCCGGGGATATACGCGGTGATTTCCCTGCCGTTGCTCAGGCGCACGCGGGCGATCTTCCGCAGCGCGGAGTTGGGCTTCTTGGGAGTCATGGTCTTGACCTGAAGACACACGCCCCGCTTCTGCGGGCACGCGTCGAGGTCTTTGACCTTATTGATCCGCGGCAAACTTCGACGCGGCTTTTTGATCAACTGATTGATCGTCGGCATCTTGCTTTCGTCCTTGCTGTAAAACTCGGCCGTCCACCGTCAAGGGGGAGGTATCATACGGGCAGGCCGGCGACTGTTCAAGCGGCGGGAAAAGGCCATTGGTGAGAGCGAGGGATTTGATCCTTCCAGCCTTCCAGCTTAACTTCTCCCATCAGCATAAACCGGCAGCGAATGCCATAAGGAGCCACAAGATGAAGCGCGAGATGAAACGAGCCTTGGGAATGATCGGATTGTGTCTTAGCCTAGGCCTGTTCATCGCCAGGATCGGCTCGGCCGACGCGGTGACCACTCAGCCGGCCGATGACGGTGCCATCCGCGTCAAGGCCGGTTCGGACAAACCGTTCACCGATCCCCACGGACACGTCTGGCAAGCCGACAAGGGTTTCGACGGCGGCGACACGGCCGAACGCGACGCGACTTTGAAGATCAGTAACACCGACATGCCGGCTTTCTATCGCACCGAACACTACGACATGACCGGTTGGAGCGGCGACGTGCCCAACGGAACCTACACGTTGAAGCTCTACTTCTGCGAAACTTACGATGGCGTAACCGACGCCGGCCAACGCGTCTTCAACGTCAAGGTCGGCGATCAGGCGATCAAGAACCTGGACATCTTCAAGGAAGCCGGCGGCCCGCAGAAGCCGTTGATCAAAACGATCGAAACGGTCGTCGTGACCGACGGCAAGCTGAAGATCGCCTTCGACGCCCAGCAACAATCGCCGGAAATAAACGGCATCGAGATCATTCCGCATAATTAACGTTCAATTGAGCGCAGCACCGATTTGGCTTTGGCTTGCGATCTATGTGCTGCCCCCGCTGCTGGCCGGCGCACTGCTCTATTGCGGCCGCCGTCGGCGGGTCGGCGCCGACCCGCATTGCCGCCGCTGCAATTATCTACTGCACGGTCTCGAAAGCGCACGGTGTCCCGAATGCGGAACCCTGCTTTCTTCAGCGGCCATCGTCCACGGCGAACCGCGGCGGAGATGGGGTTTGTTCCTCTCCGGTTGGCTGGTTCTTTTGCTGTGGGGGCTTTTATCATTGACCGGCGGGATTTCCCGTCTTCAGAACATCGACTGGTATCAGTATGACCCCGAATATTTCGTCCTCAAGGACCTGAACTCCAACCAGCCGTCAACGGTTGAGCGCGCCTGGATCGAACTCGCCCGGCGCGACGCCGGCGGATCACTCTCCGCACCGTCGCGCGACAAACTCGTGCGCTTTGCCCTGTCCCGTCAGGGCAATGCCAAAGCTCCCTACAACAATCTGGACATCCGTACGATCAATTACCTGGGCAACCGCGTCGCCGTAGGCGATCTTCCGCAAGAGCAGAGGACGAGATTCTTCGAACAGTCGCTGCGCCTGCGACTGGCCGTTCGCCCGAAGGTGATCGCGGGAGACAGCGTTCCCTACCTCGCGATTCACGAAGGACTCGGACCGAGCAGCGGTTTCTGGGCGAAGTTGACGATGATCGGCGGCGGCGTTGACGGCAAACCGGGCCAGAGCAACGCCGGCGGATCTTCCTCCTGGGGCGGTTTCGGGACGGGATCGATCGGCTCTTCTCTGGAATGTCGAGTGCCGGGCAAGCACGAGATCAGCCTGACATTTGGAGTCGAGATCTTCAACGGCCCGTTTAACTCGGCCGGCGGTGCGCCGCTGTATCGAAGCAACCGCACGCTCACGAGCAGTTTTGAAGTACTGGCCGCGAAGCCGCAAAACCTCGTTCAGCCGATTTTCGATCCGAAGCTCGCCGGCGCGATCAAGGCCGTCATCGCGCCGGAATCGTTTCACTTCAGCGCCCGGAACGAAAATTCCTTCCAAGGCAATATCCATTTTTTCGCGGCCCCCGTGAATCTCGCGTTCGATGTCTATGTCCGTTACGGCGGGAAAGAGCACCAACTCGGCGCGGTGACGTGCAGCGCACGGAATGGCCCCCTTTCCAATGATTATTCCGTCTTCGGCAAAGGAACCCCTCCTGTTCCGGGAACCGTCGATGTCATCCTGCGACCCAGCGAAAAGGCGGCGCGCGGCACCGCCGACCTGTACAGCTTCTGGAATCAGGAACTCGTCTATCCAAACGTCCCGGTCGCGCAGCCTTAGCGGCCCGCGGCCATCTGATTTTGCCATCGGCGAATTTAGATTATTCTTGTCGCCAATATGTTCGACGAACCCAGCGAAGGCCCGGCGGAGCATCACCTGTCTCCGACGGATCGGGCAAAAGAGAAGGCCGACGAGTTTCGCATGCACGCGGAGTTGGCCGCGGTTTTTGAGGCTTGCAGGAAGTTCGACGCCCGTATCATTCCCGGCCTCGACCCGGAGCTTGCCCGCGACATGCAGCGGAGTTTCGGCCGACTGGAAAAGTCGAAGTCGCCCGACAGCCCGGTCCTGCCGGAGCCATCCGCCGCCGAAGCGGCCCGGCTGCTGAACCTTCCCAAAACCCGCCAGCTTTCCACGAATAACTACCACGTCCACCGCCGACCCGGCGAAGTGATGATCGTCCGCTGGCTCGAGGGCGAAGAGGTCGAAATGTTCTACCAGCGCCTTCAGGCTCATTTCGACGCGGCCCTGGCGGGCTGCCGGGAAGACCAGCGGCAGGCCCATGAATGGAAGCAGGACCCGCACACGCAGGCCTTCCTCGCGGCCCTCGACGCCGTCGAGGTGAAAATGGCCGACCGATATCTCCGCGAGGTCATTCGCAAGCACAAGATCTTCGTGCTCTCCACGCAGTCGGCCGACGAAATGAACATCGCGTATCTGTCCGACTACGTGATGGAAGTCTGGGTCGCCGACATCGTCGGCCCCACGTCGGCTCCGCCGGATGAGCCAACCGAGCAGGATTTGGCCTGGTTCTTCAAGCTCTACTCGCTTCGCGGAATGGGAGAAGGAGCCGAGCAGATGTGCTTCTTCACCTATCTGCAAAAGTCGGACGAAATGCTCTAACCGTTGGCATCATCCCTGGCGGCTGATCCAGCCGGCGCGGCGGCGGACTCTCACGCCGGCGGGGAACTGCTGTCTTGCGGGCGTGGCGGCGTCGGCGGCGAGGTCGCGCAGGCGATCGAGCGTCGCGGGGGTCAGCTTGGCCGGCGGGACGCCTTGCGACGTCAGCCAGCGGCGGGCGGATTCGCGGGCCAACATTCGCGGGGATTCGGCCAGGGCAATCGCGGGGAATTTCTCGTTCAGCGTCGGGGCGGTTTTGCCAATCCATTTCGAGTATTCCGCGCAGGCGCGGCCGACGGCCAGCAGCGGCTCGTGCAGATCGGGGCGGGATTCGAGAAATTTGCGGGTGCGGTTGTGCGCGTAATGGTCCGATACGTTGCTCGCGTCCTCACGCCAATTCTGACCTCGAGCGGCGAGGAGATTGCGCAGGTCCGATCGGCGGACATGCAGCAGTGGACGAAGGATGGTCAGCTCGCCCAGCCGGCGGCGGGCGGACATGCCGCTCAGCCCGGCCGGACCGGAGCCGCGCAGCAGGCGCAGAAAAATCGTCTCGGCCTGATCGTCGGCCTGGTGGGCGAGAATGACGCCGAGGAGGTTTTCGCGGGCGACCGTGCTGCGGAAGAGTTCGATGCGAAGGGCGCGGAAGCGGGCTGAGAGATTCTTCGGAAGAGCTGGCATCCGCGGCTCGATTTCGTCCCGGCGGGCGATCGTGAGGGGGATCGCAAGTTGCCAGGCCAGGTCGGCGACGAAGCGGGCGTCGCCGGCGCTTGCCTCGCCGCGGGTTTGATGGTCGAGATGGACGACGTGCAGAGCAAGATCGGGCCGGCCGTGGAGCAGAAGCAGGAGGGCGACGCTGTCCGTCCCGCCGCTGACGGCGACGGCCCAGCGGCCGGGGGGGACTTGGGCGGCGTCGAGGATCACGCCGGTAGTTTACATGGAAAAAGCCCACGGCGACGCCGTGGGCTTCAGAAAGCCACGTTCAGTTTGTGGGCAAATGGACTCAGTTGGCGCGGCGACGGCGACGGATCAACAATCCACCAGACGCAGCCAGGAGCAATGCGACGGTGGCCGGTTCGGGAACCGCCGTCGGCGCAAACGCCACGCCCGCAAAGCCAGTGTTGCCGGTTGCGGTTGCCAGAACGACCGGCGTTCCGAAGGCTCCGCTCGTCAAATTGAAGGTATCGGAGACGAGTTCATCGTCGGCTGACCAGCCCGAGCTGTTGCCTGATATGGCATAGAGGCTCACGATGTTGCCGCGCACCGAGCCGGTAATGTCCGTGTAACTGCCGGCCAAAGTGTGGGCGGGCGACCAGGTTGTCCCGCTTAGGGTCCATTCCTGAATTCCGTCGGTGGCGTCACCGACGAACATGGTGGTCGAATTGGCGAAGAAGAAGCCGAAGGAATTGGGCGCGTTAGCGCTGGTCATGCCGTTGAGAACGGTCACCGCGGCCGAGCCACTGGTCGGCGTGCCGCTTCCGATCGTCGAAACGCCCAAGCTCGACTTGTTCGACGAGCCGAACAATTGGGTCGATTCCGTGGGCGAAACTGAGACGGGCGCGATGCTGATCAGGCGCAGGTTGCGCGTCGCGATCATATTCCCGCTGGAACTGCCTTCGGGTTCTGCAACGACGCCCTGGGGGCCGGTAACCCACACTTCGCTGCCGTCGATCGACGTGGCGCTGCGCGTGTTGTTTGTCGAAAGTTGACTGGTGGTGGTGGAGGTATCGACATCGCCCGAGGGGTCGATCAAGCCGACCGTCGAAGTTCCCTGCGTCGTTCCGCCGACGCCCACGTCATATCCGGCGGCGACCAAGTAGTGGCCGTCGGCGGAGAGGTTGAGTTCACCTTCCGAACCGGCTGTGCCGCTGATGGTTAGAGGGTGATTCGACCCGCTTGCACTGGTGGGCAACAGCACCGTGGCGCCAGGGACAGCCGAGCCGCCCGTGGTGAACTCATCCAGTTGAACGGCCGTTCCCTTCGCTGCCAGGGTAGTGACGCTACCGGTCAAACCGACTTGCAGCACGACCAGATCGCCGGGCGTGTACATCGCGCCCAAGGCATGGCCGCCTTGCACAGCAACAATCGCACCGACAAAAGCGGCGCCCAAACGACGAGCCTTCTTCATTCCATTTTCTCCCGCCCCAAGGGGGCTGCAATGCTTTTCGCAACGAATCTGTCGCGTTCTGAACGATTCAAGACGCTTTAGGGGAGGGGACTGTAGTGAGTCAATTAGAGCGAGTCGTTAAGAACAGGCTAATAATTCTCGAAGAATGGCCGCGCGGCGAAGGGGGTCAAAACGACCGCGTGTCGGCCGTGATTTCCGTGCGCAGTGCCCGAACCAGCCGTTTGACGGGAGCTTGCCAATCGCCGATCTTCGTTTGGCGGAACAGGCGCATGGACGGATACCAGGGCGAGTCGTCGCGATCCAGGAGCCAGCGCCAATCGGGCACGAATGGGAGCAGGAGCCACAGCGGCTTTCCCATGGCCCCGGCCAGGTGGGCGACGGCCGTGTCGGAACTGATGACCAGATCGAGATTGGAGATCAGCGATGCGGTGTCGGCGAAATCCTGCAACTCCGCGGTCCAATCGGTGATCTGAAGACCTTCGGGCGGGGCAACGGTCTCGGCGGCGGCGGGGCCTTTTTGCAGGCTGCAAAACCAGGCGTTGGGCACCGCCCCCAGCGGCGCCAGCGATGCCAGGGCCGGGGGATGGGTCGCGCTATCCTTGGAACCGGGATTGCCCGACCAAACCAGGCCGATTTTGATTCGGCCATCGCGCGGGACGCGGCCTCGCCAGCGTTCGGCGAGGACAGGGTCGGCAAAAAGATACGGGACGTCGGCGGGGACGTTCTGGAGCGTGGTTTCAAAAAGTCGCCCAAGGCTGCCCAGGGGACACTGCACGTCGAACGGTGGAATCTCCTCCGGCGGGCAGATGATCTCCTCGAGGCATGGAACGGATCGAAAGAGCCGGCGATGCTCGGGATACGCGGTGACGATCGGCTTCCCGCCGCGCTGCACGATCAACGGGACGTAGCGGACGAACTGAATGCAATCGCCAAATCCCTGCTCGCAATCGAGAAGAATGCGGCGGTCTTTCGGGTCGCTGCCGTCCCACAGGCCCCGCTGCGAATAGCGAGCCGGGGTCGCCAGGCCATTGGCCTTCCAGCGCGCCTCGTAGCCGAGCCAGCCTTGGCGGAATTCTCCCTTGAGAAGTTGCAGCAAACCCAAATTCCACTGCGCCGGCGGAAAATCAGGCTGGATGGCCAGGGCCTGGCTGAAGAATTCGATCGCCTTGTCGATCTCACCCGTCTGGTGGTGAATCTCGCCGAGAGTATTGAACAGATTGTGGTCGGCAAAACCGAGGCCTCGGGCCTTGAGACAAGCGGCGATCGCCTCCTTGCGCCTGCCCCGCTCGAGCAGGGCAATGGCTTTGCGGTAATGGACGATGGCGCGTAGGATCGATTTCGAGCGATTGGTTGAATGCTTCGATCGCCTCATCGAACGCCTTCATTTTCAGAAGCACCTCGCCGAGTTCGCCGCCGGCTTTTGGTAGGCGGGATTCCAGGGCCAGGGCGCGGCGCAACGCATCGGCCGCCTCGTCGAGTCGATTCTGCCGATGCAGGGCTCGGCCGAGGTTGCACCAGGCGTCGGCGGAATCCGGCTGGAGCGAGAGGGAGCGCCGGGCCAGATCGATGGCTTCATCGACCGCGCCCCGCTCGGACAGCAGTCCCGATAAATTGCGCAGGGCCTCCGGATATTCCGGCCGGATCGCCAGCGCGGCGCGATAGGCGGCGATCGCCTCATCCGCGCGGTTCAGCTTCATCAGCGCGTTGCCCAAGGTCAAATGCGTCGGCGCGAAATCGGCTTGAATCGCAAGCGCCCGCTGAAGGATTTCAATGGCATGCTCGTGGTGGCCGGCCTGCGAAAGCGCGCTGCCGAGGGCGTCGAGCAGCTTGAAACTATTCGGACCAATCCGCAGCGCGGTCTGGAGCGATTCGATCGCCGGCTCGAATCTTGCGAGTTTCATCAGCGCCAGGCCGAGGTTCGCGTGGGCATCGAGCAAATCCGGCTCCAGGACCAGGGCTCGCCGATAGACCTCGATGGCGTCGGGGATTCGCCCGAGCGTCGCCAGCGCGGCACCCAGGCTGGCGTGATATTGGGCGGCGGTGGGATTGAGCGTGATGGCGCGGCGGATGAAATTCAGGGCCGCCTCGCCCTGGCCCATCTGGCTGGACAGAACGCCCAGAAGATGCAGAACCTGCGGGCTGTTCGGATCGGCCAGAAGAATCTGGCGATAAACTCCCTCGGCCTCGCGCAGCCGCCCGGCCTGGTGATGCTGGACCGCCAGGTCCAAGGCCTCCTGAAGATTCATGGTTGAATTGTGCGTTGCCGGCACCATTTTAGCCACATCCGGTCATAGGCTGATTCCACGTCCCGGGCAAAACGCCGGGCATCCATGAGCGGCGAGGCGAGCATCCGCCGGCGAAGGCCCGATCGCAACTCGGCGAGCCGAGGCAGGTCTTGCGCCAATTCCGTCGCGATGGCAACGAACTGTTCCGGGGTTCGGGCCGCCAACTCCGACAGATTCAGGTTCGACAATTGGCTCAAACCCGCGCGGCCGACCGAGGTCCGGCCGACGAGCGTCAGCACCGGAACGCCCATCCATAGAGAATCGAGACTGGTGCTGTGACCATTGTACGGAAAGGTATCCAGTCCAATGTCTATCTTGCCGTAACAATCGAGATATTCGCGCCGGGGCTTGCGGGTGAGGAATTCGATGCGATTGGGTTCGATTCCGAATGAGGCCATTTTTCGGGCGAAGCGTTCCCGGGCGGAGCCTTTGGGGCTGAGAATGGTCAGGCGCGAACCGGCAACCGCGGCCATGACCTTTGCCCACAGGGCCAGGACCGCGTCGTTGTATTTCCAGAAGCCGTTGAAGCACCCGAAAGAAACGACGCCCGGCTGAATCGCCGGCAGCGCGGAGACCGGCGGAGAGACCGCCAGTTCCATGCCTTCCTGGTCGTAGCACCAGAAGGTGCTGGGCAGGCGAATTGAGGTTTCCACGTAATGCTCGTCGCCGACGCCGGGCGGATCCAGATACGGATCGGTCAGGCGATAGTCGATGGCGTCCAATCCCGTTCCGGCGGGATATCCGATAAAGGTCGCCTGAATCGGAGCGGGCTTGCGAGCGAATACCATGAGGCGGCTGCCGGAGGAGTGCAGGGAAAGATCGACGAGGATGTCGATCGCGTCGCCGCGGATCATTTGCGCCGCCGCTTCGTCGTCAACGCCGAATATTTGCGCCAGACATTGCAGCAAGCGGCGCATTCGATCGGTCAGAGGCTGGCGTTTCGTGCTGCTGGAATAGCAGAAAATCTCAAACCGATCGCGGTCGTGCTCGCGCAACAGGGGCAGGATATTTCGGCCTGCGGGGTGGTCGTTGAAATCGGCGGATACGGTAACCGATGCGCAGGCGACGGCCAACGGTCGGGTCGTTGGCGTGTGGGCGGATGAGCGAGCGGATCGGCTGGGCGTGAAGCTGGTTCCATCGCCGCTGCTCCGCGAGGATGGCCACCGGATCGTCGCAAGTGTAACTGAGGATCAACAGGTAGTTGCTTTGCGCCGCCACCCAGCCTGGAGCGCTCGGCAGTAATTCCTTCAGCATGGCGAGGGTCTCACTGGCCAATCCGCTTTGGAGCATCGCCGTGGTGAGATTCAGGCGAGTCATTGGATTGTCGGGCTGGAGGCGAATGGCGCTGCGGAGTGCCTCGATGGCCTCGTCGGGCTGGTCTTGCGCGACCAAGGTGCAGCCGAGATTGTTGTAAGCATCGACAAAATCGGGTTGGAGGGCGATGGCGCGTCGCATGAGTTGGATGCCGGCCTCGGCTTGACCCACCTGCCCGCCCAAAACGCCCAGAAGATGCAGCGCATTCGGATTATTCGGATCCGCGTCCAGAATTCGGCGATACATCGCTTCGGCCTCGGCGAACCGGCCGGCGCGGTGATGCTGCATGGCCAAATCCAGGGCCTGCTGGAGGGTGAGGGTTGCGGGACCGGGATTGGGTGGGGACGGTTCCATGCGGCCACAACAGGCTAACGGTTTTGATCGACGATGGAAATCGCAGCCGCGTTCTGGAAATCGAACACTCCAGAAACTTGATGGGTTGCTTTGGGTAATCGATTGAAATGAAAACCGCGTATGCGCGGTTGTCACAGGCGCGCTTCTCGATTTGGCGAATTCGCTTACGCGCTCTCTTTTCGCCGTTCGGGCTTCAGCTCAAAAAGGCTTTGCCGGCCGCTGACGATGTCCTCGGTGATGACGTACTTTCCGCCCTGCTGCTGGTCGGGCAGGCGATACATCAAATCGAGCATGATTTCCTCGATGACGGCCCGCAGGGCCCGCGCGCGGTGTCGCGCTTCAGGGCCCGCTCCGCGATCTGCTGCAGCGCGGCGGGGGTGAATTCCAACTCGCTGCCTTCGATGCGGAAGAATTTCTGGAATTGCTTCACCAGCGCGTTCCTGGGCTCGGTGAGAATGTTGATCAGCGTCTTGATGTCCAGCGGCTCAAGCGTGGCGACCACCGGAAGCCGGCCGACGAATTCCGGGATCATGCCGTATTCGACGAGGCCCTCGGGTTGAATCTGCGCCAGCGTTTGAGCGCGGTTGCGCGACGTTTCGGCCGCGACGGTTTCGCTGTTGAACCCGATTTGCCGCTTGCCCAGGCGCTTGCGAATGATGTCTTCCACCCCCACGAACGTTCCGCCGCAGATGAACAGGATCTGGCTGGTATCCATCTGGATGTATTGCTGCTCGGGATGCTTTCGCCCGCCCTGGGGCGGAATATTGGCCACCGTGCCTTCGAGCATTTTCAATAGCGCCTGCTGGACGCCCTCGCCGGAAACGTCGCGCGTGATGCTGACGTTGTTCTGCGTCTTGCCGATCTTGTCGATCTCGTCGATGTAAACGATGCCCCGCTGGGCCGATTCCAGATCGTAATCCGCGTTCTGCAGCAGCTTGAGGAGGATGTTCTCGACGTCTTCGCCGACGTACCCGGCCTCGGTGAGGGTCGTGGCATCGCCGATGGCGAAGGGAACGTTGAGAATTCGCGCCAGGGTCTTGGCCAGCAGCGTTTTTCCGCTGCCGGTTGGTCCGATCAGCAGGACGTTGCTCTTGTCGATTTCAACGTCCGCGACGCCGGGCGGAGGTGGAGAGCCCGGGTTGGCGGCGTCCGCCGACGCGGGGGTCACGGATTCCGACGTTGTCAGCCGCTTGTAGTGATTGTGCACCGCCACGGCC
Organism: uncultured Phycisphaerales bacterium; assembly: GCA_963783845.1. GTDB lineage: Bacteria > Planctomycetota > Phycisphaerae > Tepidisphaerales > Tepidisphaeraceae > PALSA-1353. The sequence goes on along the minus strand of CAWAPL010000011.1, from coordinate 15,956 downwards.
AGCGCCTTCTTGGCGTATTGCTGACCCACCACGTATTGATCGAGGAAGTCCTTGATCTGGCGTGGGCTGGGAATGGTGCTGAACAGAGGCTGACTGGCAGTCAGCTTTCTTTTTTCCTGGCGGATGATGTTGTGGGCGAGATCGACGCAGTTGGCGCAGATGTAAACGTCATTGGGCCCCTCGACCATCGGGCCGACATCGCGGGAGGATTTACCGCAGAAGCTGCATGTGGTTACGCGACGGCCGCGGAAACCACCCTGTGAATTCTGGGAATTTCCGGGCGGAGGGGGATTTCCCTGACCTCCGCCATTGCCCGTCCGATTGGTAGTGGCCATCGACTTTTGCTTCCATTGCGGGGTCCGGTGTGGAACCCCAAGACACTTGTTGCATTAAGGCAAGTGCCCACGTAATCGAAACTTAACGTCTCCGTAAGTATCGAACATTCCGGGGTAGCGACTTGACCGGCATTCCATTCCGGTCCCACATCATATAAGACAAAACAGGCAAAGTGAAAAGCCAAAATACCCAACCCATCCAAATTCTTTTTCATCCCCAATTGAGAGGCCTACGGCCGACAGATTATCGGGCGCTGGGCGGCGTTTGTTTGGCGGATTCGCGCTTGGCGGCGGCCTGAGCGGCGGCCAGCACCTTGTCGCGCGCGATCTGAAATTCCTGATCGGTGAGTTTCCCCGCGCGATGCAATTGCTTGAGATCGCCCAGAGTGAAACCCGTGGCCGGAAGGTCGGCGTCTTGCGGACCCCACAGATGTTTGCGCAGCCATATCACCGCGTATGCGGCGGCGATCACCACGATCAGCAAAAACACGCAGACGAAAACCAAACCGCTCGCGCTATTATCGCCATCAGCCAGGTTAGTCAAAGCGAAAAGCTGCGGCATCACTCCGACTTTATGAAGCGGCCGCGGAAGGGTCAAATCGCGGGCATTGCCCGTTGGCCACTTGCCGCAGCGGTGCGGCCCGGCTCTGATAGGTAACTTGATGGCGACATTGGATCTCTTTGACCGTCTGCCACCCTCGCAAGCCGATCATTGGCATCGCGTCCGAGCGCCCGGCGGATATGAATGGTGGGAATTCGACGCCCAGGATGAGGACCAGGGGATTCGCGCGGTCCTCAGCTTCCATGATGGGTTTGCCTTCGATCCGGAATATGCCAGACGATATGACGCTTATCGCAGGCAACCCACGCTGCACGGCCCTCCGGTGCCGCAACAATATCCCTGCGTGCAATTTGCGATATTCGAAAACGATGCCGTCGTCGCCGGCAACACGATCCGCTTCGGCCCGGGCGCCTTTCAAGCCGATCCAAAATCAAACGCCCTTTCCATCGGCGCGAATCGTCTGGAATTGCGGGATGGAGAGACTCACGTGCAATTCAGCGGCGGCGATCCGGCCATTTCAGCCCAGATGACGTTTCGACAAAGATCGCGCTCGTTGCCGGTGGAACAATCCATCCTCTGTTTTGAAAACGGGACGGAGCATCGCTGGGTGCTGGCCCAGCCGCGGTGCGACGTTGAGGGCCAAATCTCTTTCAACGGCCGGCAGGTTCCGTTTTGCGGGCTGGGGTGCCACGACCACTATTTTGGCGTCGCGCCGATCGGTCCGGCGGTGCGGCAATGGCTGCGCGGCCGCGCGATATTGCCCCGCCGCACCGTGGCGTTTCATGTGTCCGCCGATTGGTCCAGCGGAATGGACGAATTCATTGCCGTCGCAGCGGATGATGCCTGCGCCCGTCGCATCGGCGGCGCCCGTTGCTTTTGTGATTGGAACCGGCGCACTTGGCGGGGGCTGGCCTTTCCCGCCGCGGTGAATTTCGGGGACTCGCTGCTGTTGCGCCGGCCCCGCATCGTGGATTCCTCGCCGGCTTCGCTCCAGCTTGTATTCGACGCTTATCTCGACGGGGAAACCTGCAAGGCGTGGGGGGAGATCGTCTATCCGGGCCGGCTGCACAGTCCTCTGGTTCACTGCGGCGCCATGAAATGGCTGGCCGGCTGACAAACAAAAATCTTACCCGTGCCGCCTTCGGTTTGGAGAGAGCCGTCCTTCATCCGGGCGTAGCCGAAATCGAGAATATAGAGATTGCCGTCGGGCCCGAATTTCACGTCGATGGGCCGCTCCAGCCCGACGCCGTTGCTGTCGGGTGATTGGCTGGCCGGACCACTGCGGATGTTGTAGATGAAGTCCGTCACCACGCCATTGCGGCTGTTGAGATCGACGCGGACGATCCGGTAGCCCGGAAGGGGACTGGGCATCGGTCGCCCGCTGGTCGAAAACGGGGCGCGATCTCCCCACAGGGCGACGAGCAGTTCTCCTTCATAGCGCGGCTGGTGAAACGGCCCGGTCTTGGGGAAGAACGCCATCTTCGACACCCCGGATTGCCAGGCGAAAACCGCACGCAGCAAATCCTTGTCCGGCGGCGGCAGCTTGCTGGCTTCGTGGTCGATCACGAACCTCACGTTGGGATATCCCGTTGGGATGGTCATGGATTGGGGCGGCTGATATTTCGCGAGGTTCACCGGCTCGCCGCTGCGCGAGTAGTCCGGCCAACCGAGCCACGACCCGCGCAGATTGAGCTGAAACAGCGCGTCGGGATCGTTGTCGATCGGCCGGGTTCCGCGAAGTTCCATGCCCTGATCGGTGACATAGATCGATCCATATTCATCCAGGGCCAGACCGGCGGGATTTCGCACGCCCCAGGCCTCGACCTTCAAATCCCCGCCTTCGAGCGAATCGCTGAAGATCGCGCCCGAGGGTTTTTGCACGGGAAACTCGACCGCGGGAATCTGGATGATGTCGCTCACCCCGAAAGGCTCGAAGGGAACCGTCACCAGCGAACTCGGCGAGAAAATGCTTCCTTCCGGGTTCTCCACGTCGAAACGGAAACCCAGGAGATTGATGGTCTGCCAGGGGAAATCGCAGGCCTGGCGATGCTTGCGGATCCAGCCTTCCTCCCAGTTGTCCAGGCCGACGACGCCGCTGTTGGTCGCCGCCCCCACTCCGAAATAGAGCCGGTTGTCGATCGGCGAGATCGCCAGGTCGGTCACGCCGTAGTCCCCCTGGGCGGGCAGCCCGGCCACGATCGTTTTGTGATCGCCGTTGTAATCGAACGCGGTGATGACGCCCATGTCGTTCTCGTCGCGGTGGCTGACGTAAATCTTTCCGTGATAGGCGACGATTCCACCGATCGGGCCGTAGATATGGAACCCCGGACTGAACACCGGAATGCGCGTGCCGACTGGGTAGATGCCGAACATGACCCCATCTGGCCGGATGACGAAAATGCGCGGGTCGGCCCCGTCGAGCCCCCCTTCGGCGACGATCAGGTTCTTTGATTCGTCGAAGCAGAAGCCCGTCGGGCTGTTGAGATTCTCAACATACGGCTTGAGGTCGAACCCATCGGGATATTCGGTGATGCGGCGGTCGATTGTCGTCTGCATCGGCGCCGGCAAAAGGCGCGGGCTGGAAGTGCATCCATCGGCGGCCAGAAATGCCGCCACGCACCCGCCGACAACCAGCAGTCGGCTCAGCCAGCGGAGACATTGAGAAAAGCGATCTTGGCCCACGGTCAAATAGGTATATCGCAGCATCCGGCCCCTGTCACTCTGCTCCCCATCTTCCGCATGTTCCCCCTCGCCCCATGTACTCATGGGGCGAGGGTTGGGGTGAGGGACGGTTTCATCAAATTTTGACGTTTTTCACAAGGTCCATCACGTGCCCAACGCTGGTCTTGAACATTTTGCGCTCGGATTCGTCGAGGTCAATTTCGATGATCCTTTCCACGCCCTCGGTCCCCAATACGCATGGAACCCCGACGAAATAGCCGCCGACGCCATATTCCTTGTCGCAATACGCCGCACAGGCGAGGATGCGCTTTTTGTCGCGGATGATGGATTCGGCCATGGCGATGGTGGCGGAGGCCGGGGCGTAATAGGCGCTTCCGGTCTTCAGCAGGCCGACGATCTCCGCGCCGCCGTTGCGCGTCCGCTTGACGATTTCTTCCAAACGCTGTGGGGAGACCAGTTGCGAGACGGGGATTCCGCCGGCGAAGCTGTAGCGCGGAAGGGGGACCATGTCGTCGCCATGGCCGCCGAGAAGCAATGCATGCACGTCCTGGACGCTGCACCCGATTTCCGCGGCCAGGAACGCCCGATAACGCGCCGCGTCAAGCACGCCGGCCTGCCCCACCACCCGCTTGGCCGGGAATCCGCTGCACTTCCAGGCCACGTAAACCATCGCATCCAGCGGATTGCTCACGACGATCAGGACCGCCTGCGGCGAATGCTTCGCGACATTCTGGGCCACCTGCTTCACGATCCCGGTGTTGATGTTGATCAGATCGTCGCGGCTCATTCCCGGCTTGCGGGCGACGCCGGCGGTGATGATCACCACGTCGCTGCCGGCGGTCGGCTCATAGCTGGTGGCCCCGGTGATGCGGGCATCAAACCCCTCCACGGGCGAGGCTTGATAGAGATCCAGCGCCTTGCCCTGCGGCATCCCCTCCACCTGCGGGACATCCACCAGAACGATATCCGCCAGCTCCTTGCTCGCCGCCCAATGGGCCGCCGTGGCCCCGACATTGCCCGCGCCGATGATGCTGATCTTCGCTCGTCGCATTTCAAAATGCCTTTCAGATGTTGGACCAAGGAATTATGGGCAAACCCGTCTGAGATTCAAATGTCGGCCGGGGACTGGCCGACTGAAGTCGGCCAGCCGCGCAATTGAAGTCAGGATAAATGCCGTATGATCCGATCCCGAGCATGACCCGGATCCTCCCCAAAGCTCTCGATCTTGCCCAACCACGCGAGACCAACCAGTCGCTGATGCGCCAGTTGCTCGCTCTGGCCGGGCCGGTCTGGGTTGAGCAAGTTTTGCACATGTTGGTGGGGCTGAACGACACGTATCTGGCCAATCACCTGCCGGCCCACGCCGCCGACGCCGGGGCCGCCGTCGGGACTGTCACCTATTTCCTCTGGTTCATCGGCCTGATGGTTTCATCCATCGGAGCGGGCAGCACGGCCCTGATCTCCCGCGCCAAGGGAGCGCGCCACAAATCGCTCAGCAACAAGGTGACGGGTCAATCCGTATCCGCCGCCCTGATCCTTGGCCTCGTCCTTGGAGCATTTCTGTTTCTCACCGCCCGGCCGACCGTCGCCGCGACCCAGCTTCAGGGCATGGGCAGCATCTTCGCACTGAGCTACCTGCGTATGCTTTCCGCCGCGCTGCCCTTCACGATGGTGATGTTCGTCGCCGGCGCCTGCCGCCGCGGCGGGGGCGATACCCTCTCCCCCGCCATCGTCATGGTCATCGTCGATCTCGTGAACATGGTCGCCAGCTTCGCCCTGACCCGCGGATGGTGGGGATTGCCGGTCATGGGCTTTCAGGGAATCGCTTCAGGAACCGTCATCGCGTACGTCGTGGGCGGCGTGCTCGATTTCCTCGTCGTCTGGATCGGAACCAGCGGGGCGCGGCTCTATCTGCACCGCATGTGGCCGCACTGGCACACGATCAAGCGCCTTTTGCGCATCGGCGTTCCCGCCGGCATCGACGGACTTCTCGCCTGGCTCGCCAACTTCGCCGTGATCGCGGTCATCAACCGCATGGATGCGACCAACGCCATGTCGGCGGCGCACATGAACACCATCCGCCTGGAGAGCATCAGCTTTCTTTCCGGCATCGCCTTCGCCACCGCCGCCGCGACGATGGTCGGGATCAGCCTCGGCCAGGGCGACCCCGCCCGCGCCACCCGCTGCGCCATGCTGGCGTTCGCCGCTGGCGGCGGTCTGATGACCCTCTGCGGTTTGCTGATGATCACGCTTGGCCGATATCCCGCGCAGTGGCTTTCGCCCGCCGACGCGCACATCATTTTACTGACGACGCGCTGTCTGATGATCACCGGATTCATCCAAACGGGCTTCGCCGCCAACCTGATTTTCGGCGGCGCCCTGCGGCGCCGGCGATACCTTTGCGGTCATGTGCATCAATCTTTCCTCGACGATCGGATTGCGCTTCACCGGCGTTCTGATCGTCGGACTGTGGCTCCGGCTCGGACTGGAGGCCGTCTGGATGGTTCTCGCCGGCGAATTGTTCATACGCGGCGCGCTGACATTCGCGCGGTTTCTCGGCGGCCGGTGGAAGAACATCGCGGTTTGACTCGTCAGCGATTTTTATTGCGGCCCTTGGCGATCGCGGCGAGGGTCGATCGCGGCATGAACCGGATTGCAAACGCCGACAATTTATTGGCCAAGCCGGCGACCACCGACGAACGGCCGCGCATCATCGCGTCGTAACCGATGCGAGCCACTTCCACCGAGCTGGTGAGATTCCCCTTGAACAGCGGCGCCTCGCCGATGCCCGCGCGCTTCTGAAACTCCGTCCGAGTCGGGCCCGGACAGAGCGCCGTGACCGTCACTCCGCTGCCGGCGGTTTCACTGGCAAGGGCCTCGGAAAACCAGAGCACATACGCCTTGGAGGCGTAATAAACCGCCATGTATGGACCCGGCAAGAACGCCGCCGTTGACGCGACGTTCAAAATCCTGCCGCTCCCCCGCGCCAGCATCCCCGGCAGCACCAGCCGCGTCAGGTGCGTCAGCGCCACGACGTTGACCTGCAACATCGCCAGTTGCGATTGCAAATCGGATTCGGCGAATGGCCCGTGCGTGCCGAACCCGGCGTTGTTCACCAGATAGTCGATCGGCTTCGATTGCAATCGCTCGAAAATCCGCTGCGAAGCTCCGGCCACGGAAAGCTGCCCTGCACGATCACTTCGACGTTCACGTGATATTGATCGCGCAGTTTCGCGGCCAATTCCTGGAGCTGCGTTTCGTTGCGGGCGGTGAGGACCAGATGATGCCCGTCGCGCGCGAAAAGCTCGGCCAGATCGCGCCCGATGCCGACCGATGCGCCGGTGACGAGTGCGGTTTTTCCGGGGGTGTCTTTCATTGAATCAGGGTTGAAGCCATGATTCATCACCCTTTTTTAATCCAATATTTAACCGCAGAGCACGCAGAGATCGCCGAGAAGAACGAAGAAAGACTCGTTACAATGTTTCGTCTCCGCGTCTGGCTCTGCGAACTCCGCGCACTCTGCGGTTCAATTGAACGGTGAAATCAAGGAACTCGTGCGACTACTGAAAAATGTTGCCGAAGTCGGCAAGCCGCGCAATATATCAGGCCACCGTGATCCCTTGATCCAGATACACATCCTGAATCAGATTGAGCAGCTTGGCGCCTTCGGCCATGGGACGCTGGAAGGCCTTTCTTCCGCTGATCAGGCCCATGCCGCCCGCTCGCTTGTTGATCACCGCGGTCTTCACCGCTTCGGCGAAATCGTGCTCGCCGCTGGCCCCGCCGCTGTTGATCAGCGGGCTGCGGCCCATGTAGCAATTCGCGAGCTGGTATCGGCACAGTTCGATCGGATGATCTCCCGGCGTCAATTCCGAATAGACCTTCTTGCTGGTCTTGCCGAATTTCAGGGCGTTGTATCCGCCATTGGTCTCCGGCAATTTCTGCTTGATGATGTCCGCCTCGATCGTCACGCCCAGGTGATTCGCCTGGCCGGTCAAATCCGCGGCAACGTGGTAATCCTTCTCCGGCGTCTTGAACGCCGGGTTGCGCAGATAACACCACAGGACCGTCACCAGCCCCAGTTCGTGGGCCGCGGCGAACATGCGCGAGACTTCCTGGATCTGCCGGGTTGATTCCATGGACCCGAAATAAATCGTCGCGCCGACGGCGACGGCCCCCATGTCAAACGCCTGCTTGACGCTGGCGAATTGAATCTGGTCGAACTGATTGGGATAAGTGAGCAACTCGTTGTGATTGAGTTTCACGAGGAACGGAATCTTGTGGGCATATTTCCGCGAGCAAGCCCCCAGAACGCCCAGGGTGGAGGCGACCGCGTTGCAGCCCCCCTCGATCGCCAGCCTCACGATGTTCTCCGGATCGAAATAAATCGGATCGGGCGCGAAGCTGGCGCCGGCTGAGTGCTCGATTCCCTGATCCACGGGGAGAATCGAAACATATCCGGTGCGGGCGAGCCGGCCCGAGTTCAGTATCGAATTAAAATTCCGCAGCACGTTCGGCGAGCGGTCGGTCCCGGAAAGAACCCGATCGACGAAATCCGCGCCGGGAAGATTCAGCGTCTCACGCTTGAATCCTTTGGCGGTGTAGTTGAGCAAGCTCTCGGCATCGTGGCCCAGAAGATCGACAAGTTGACGGTTTGTTGTTGGCATGAGGCACTCCTTTGAAGGTAAAACCAAAGTGTAGGGAGGCCAGCACTTAAATCAATGGCATGCCCAAGTGGGGTGAGGCGCGCATTTGTGGTCTTTATGGCAAAATGCTGGGACAAGGAGGTCCCAATGGACTGGAACAAGCTTTCGGATGATGAGCGATTGATTGCCGAACAGGCGGTGGCGACGTATCGGGCGGTGAAGCTGGCTGGCCAGCAGGCACCGCATGGGAATGGGTTGGCCTGTTTGGAACAGGCCGTTCGCCAGCACGGGGACGAATTGCTGCGGAACACCTTGCAGCGCGTGATCAATGCCCAGGACGAGGCGCAAAAAAAGGGGTCTCGCGATTGTGTTGCTCCTGCGGCGGCAAAGCCAAATTCAAACGTGTCTCGCCCAAGTGCGTGCTGACGACGGTGGGCGAGATGAGGGTGAGCCGTCGTTACTACGCCTGCCCGGAATGCGGGCGGACGCAGACGCCGCTGGATGCGTGGGCGGGCATCGGCAGTCGGATGGCCAGCGAACACGCGCGGCGTGTGATCGCGGTGGCCGGGAGCACCTGGTCGTTTGAACAAGCGTCGGCGAAGCTGCTGGAATTGTGCCGGATGCGGGTCAGCAACGACACGATCCGGGCCGAGTGTGATGAGGAAGGCGAGCGTGCCGGCCGATGGGTGCGGTCGGAACCCGTTTCCGCCCAGAGCATGGCCAAGGCCGCCGGAGAGTTGGAATTCAGCAGCGACGGGATGAAGATTAATACCACCGGCGGCTGGGCGGAGATGCGTCTGAGCGTGCTGGACAAGCGTGAATCCGGCGAGGCGGTCGGCCCGGAACAGTGGGCCGACCGTGTGCTGCCGGAGCCGACGGCGCGTCTGGCGTGGTGCCAGATCGCGCCCTGCCGATTGATCGGAGCGCGCTGGGCGACGATGTTCAAGCATTTGGCCGTCAACAAAGAGGCGTCGCTGAGCGTGATCGCCGACGGGGCCAAGTGGATCTGGGAACAGGCGGGGGTTCGTCTGCCCACGGCCAATACCCGTTGGGTGGTGGACGTATACCATGTCAGCGAGCATCTGCATGACTGCGGCAAACAAATGCTGGGCGAGGGTCCGGCGGCGCGCGCCTGGGCGGATGAAAAACTGGCATTGCTACTCAAGCAAAACGGACCCGCCTTGGTCCGGCACATTGAGGAACTGATTGCCGAGTCACCCGGGACACGTCGCCAAGCGTTGAAGAAACTGCTGGGTTACTTGACGGACAACATGGATCGCATGTGGTACGGCCCGCGCCTGGCCGCCGGTCGTCCGATCGGCAGCGGCTTGATCGAAGGCGGCTGCAAGACGATCCTGGGTGCTCGGCTAAAATTGAACAGCGCCCGGTGGTCGCCGCGTCGAGCCGAACGGATAGGCAGTCTGCGTTGTTTGCAGTACAGCGATCTGTGGGACAGCTATTGGGACGCCCGTGCCGCTTAAGGACCACAAAGATCAGTCAGACCCCCCAAGTGTTTACCGCGCCCCAGTTCGCATCAGTTCCGGCAGGATGGCGACAAATTGGCTTCGGGCAAGCACTTGCTTGATCCCCGCTTCCCGGGCCGCGGCGATGGTTTGGGCATCGACGTGCGAGACGAATCCGACCACCGATCGCCCCGCCGCTCGCCCCCAGGCCGCGGCCGCCGGGATCGCATCGGCCAGGTTTAAGTCCACGATCAGCAGGCTGGCCGTGGTCTGGGCCACGAGTGCGAGATCGGCGGGATTGCGAATCATCTTGATGGCCACGCCGGCGGCCCGCGCCTCGGCGGAGATTTTTCCCGAAAACATCAGATCGCGCACCAGGGCGAGAATGGCGGGAGATTCGGCTTGGGACATGTTGCTCCAGCGGAGAACGGCGACGGCACGGGCCCCGGCTCCTAATTAAGGAACCATGATTCAGGGACAGTTCAAACATATTTAGCGGCGGTGCGAAGCACCGCGGGTTACGCCCGTGTCCGGAATCGCGGTCGCCCATTTAGAATATCTAATCGGTCTTCTTCTTCTCCGCCGGACGGACAACGGGATAGAACTCGCCTTGGTATTCCTTGGGTTCTTCCGGCGTTTGAGGAAGCGCGGCCGCCGGCTCGGCACCGGCCAGAACTTTGATCGCCGGCGCCGCCGGCTGGGCCTGCGGTTCGGCCGCCGGGCCGGCCGCTTGCGCGGAGACCCGGAGCGAAGCCGCCAGCGATTCTTCCATCTCCCGCAGTTGCTGCATGTCGTCCTTCGTCACGACCGTTGTCGGCTTGGCGATGGCGGACGAAACCGGGGCGGGCTTGTAACGGCTCAAGTCGAATTCCTCCGGTTTGGTGCGGCCCAGGCCGCCCTTGACCATCACCCGAAGCAGCGTCGGCCAAATCACCCCGACGAGCAGGAACGAGCCCGTCATCCAGATCGCGAAGGCATGATTCGCCGATTCCCACCACGTGTAGCGGAAGGAAACCGGAATCGCGCCGGATCCTTGCTGCTGGAGAATCAGCTTATTGGCCGCCAGAAGGAAATCGCTGATGGTATGGCCGTCGGCGGGGTCCCATGGAATCCAGTAGGCCTGGCCTTCGATGATCTTCATTTCAGAAGCGTTGCTCGCTCCGCGCAGGGTGTCGTTGGCGGCGATGATCGCCTTCAACCCTTGAGCCGTCGCCTTGTGATAGAAACGCGCCGCCAGGGATTCAATCGTGTCGCCGCTCTGCCCGTAATACACGCTGGCGGCCGGCCACTCCGGTTGATCCTCACTTGGTTCGCGCCGCGGCTGCGGCTCATAGGGATATGGCGCGAATATGGAAACACGCTGGTACGCTCCCGACGGATGGCCGGGGCTGTGAGGATCCAGCGCGTCGAAGGCGACGAGTTGAACCTGCACCCTTTTGCCGCCCAAGCGAATTTCCTGAATCGGATGAACCACGATCCCGGAGACCATTGGCTCAAGATGAGCGCTGTTGGTCGGGTCCACATACGGGGGTTGCATGAGTCCCGTTTCAAATACCATGGGCGAGACGGACCTGTGCTCAACCGGAGGATTGGCCCCGCCTGAATTCAAAAAGCCCAGCAGAGCGCCCAGGCCCAGGCTCAGGGCGGTCCACTGCCACCATTTCATGCGTTCGACGAAGCCCATAACCCCGTCTCTCCATTATCCCCAATAATGACGCCGCGGGCCGGAAACTCTTGCAGCCGGTCTTGTAGCCTCCCCCTCACGAGTTGCCGTTCTTCTCCGCAAGTTCAGATGCGGTTATCGTCTCCGGAACCAGTGTCGCTTCTCATGAGTCATTTGTCACCTGTTTTGGGCTGCCGGCACATAGGATAAATGGCCGGTCAGGGGCCAAATGGGACGGAGGAAATCCAGGCATGGGCTATCTTCTAGGCATCGACATCGGCACCAGCGCCGACCAAAACGCTGATCTGCGATGAAAAGGGCAAGGTCCTGGCGACGGCGACTTCGGGATATCGGATTTATTCGCTCAAACCCGGATGGTCAGAGCAGAATCCCCTGGATTGGTGGAATGCCGCCGTCGCCGCGACAAGGGCCGTGCGAAAGCGCGCGGGGGTCAAGCCCGGCGACATCAAAGGCATCGGCCTATCCGGGCAGATGCACAGCAGCGTGTTTCTCGCCGACGGACCCAAGCCGCTTCGACCCGCGATTCTTTGGAACGACCAGCGGACGGCCGAACAATGCGCCGAGATCGAATCCCGCGCCGGCGGCCGCGCTGGCCTGATTGAACTCGTGGCCAACCCCGCGCTCACCGGCTTCACCGCCCCGAAAATCCTCTGGGTCCGCCAGAATGAGCCGAAGGTTTACCAGAAAACGAAGCACATTCTCTTGGCGAAGGATTACATCCGCTATCGCCTCACCGGCGAATATGCCACGGAAGTCAGCGACGCCAGCGGAACGTTGCTCCTGGACGTGGTGAATCGGCGATGGTCGGATCAACTGCTGGAACGATTGGAAATCGACCGGGCGTTATTGCCGCGGATGCACGAGTCGGCAGATGTGACGGGAACGCTGAGTGCCCGCGCGGCGGAAGAAGTTGGATTGTCCGCCGGAACGCCGGTCGTCGGCGGTGGCGGAGATCAGCCCGCCGGCGCGGTCGGCAACGGCATCGTCGCCACGGGAATCGTCAGCGCCATGATCGGCACGGGCGGCGTCGTCTTCGCCCACAGCGATCGGCCGACGCGCGATCCACAGGGTCGCGTTCATACCATGTGCCACGCCGTGCCCGGAAAATGGTGCGTCTTCGGCTGCATGCTTGCGGCCGGCGGATCGTTCCAGTGGTTCCGGAACAATTTCGCGGCAGCGGAGATCGCCGAGGCGAAAAAGAAAAAGCTCGATCCCTACGCGCTGCTGATTCGCCAGGCCGAGCAGGCCCCCCCCGGTTGCGAGGGATTGCAATTCCTGCCCTATCTCACCGGAGAGCGCAGCCCCCATTCCGATCCCTACGTGTGCGCCTGTTGGATCGGCATGACCCAGCGCACGTCGCGGCCGATGCTTATTCGCTCGTTGCTCGAAGGCGTGACCTTCGGCATTCGCGATTCGCTGGAGATCATGCTGGCCATGGGCATCCCCGTTACCCAGGTGCGCGCCAGCGGCGGCGGCGCCCGCAGCGAATTTTGGCGCTCATTGCAGGCCGACATTTATCGCAAGCCCATCGTCACCACCAACGCGGATGAGGGCTCGGCGTACGGCGTGGCGCTATTGGCCGGCGTCGGCGTCGGAGTCTGGAGCAGCGTCGAGCAGGCCGCAACCTGTTGCATCAAGGAAACGAAGACACTCAAGCCGAATCCAAAGATGATGCAGCTCGTACGAGCGCCAGTACGCCGTGTATCACAAGCTGTACGGAGACCTGAAGGAGCGGTTTGCCGACATGGCGGGGTGAGGAAGAAACCAGAAACCCGAAACCAGAATGACGAATCAAGCCCGAAACCAGAAACCCGAAACGAAGACTGTTTCGTCATTCGGATTTCGGGTTTGATTCGTCATTCGGATTTCTGGTTTCGGATTTCGGGTTTTACCCGACCAGCGTTTTCCCGCAGTGCTTCTCCAGCATGCGCAGCGGGCACCTCTCCGGCGTCACCATCGCCTTCACCGGAATGATGAACGTCTGCTCTGTCATGAACTGCCCCGATATGGCCGCGTGCGGGACTTGATCCGTGTACACCATCCACGTGCTGCCGGCGGGAAATTCCAGGCGAACTTTCGGCCATTTCGTCTGGTACTCGGTGCTGTCCTTCAGATAGTCGTGAAATCGCAGCATGAAGCGGTCGTAGGCGCTGCGGTCCAAACCCTTCACTCCAACCGCCCGCATGACCGGGGCGAACGCCTGTTTGATCTTCTCGCCCGCCGAGCCGGATTCGCGGGCAAATCGTCCCAAGCCCGCGTCGTCGGCGAACGTTTTCACCAAGAGCGGAAACTTCTCGGTCGTCTCCCAAATGCGCGGCCGGGTCGGATTGATGTTGGTGAATACCCGCAGGATTCGACCGCCGTGCGTCGGGCGGCTCGGAAACGCGTCCACGTGCATCAGGTCGTTGCGCTCATGCGCCGGCAGGTCGCGGCCCTTTTCCTCCAGCGGCCGATAGCTGGCGAAATCCAGCGTCCAATGCGGCGCGTAGGGGGCCAGAAAAATGCCCAGAAACCGCGTGACCTCCTTGGAATATCGCCGCATGATGTCGTGCAGGCGCTGGTTCTCCTCCGGCGTTTCACAGGCGTCGCCGCGGAGAAGCTGCCTGGCTCGGACGATACGAGACGTTCTTGTGAACCTTCAGCCCGCTCTGCTTCTGCGAAAGCAGGAACTCCCGGTCCTCCTGGGAGAATTCAAACGGAATGGAATCGAAAGCGACGATCTCACCATCTTCGAGATACTGGCAATACTTCCGCGAAAGTTCCTCCGCCCGCGGGGTCGGTCCATCCCTGCTTGACGCGGTAGTCGGTCACGTCGATCTTGGCCATGGAACACGTTCTCCTGAAAAAGCATTCGCCGCCGCAATAGCATCCGGAGAATCCATTCCCCGTATGGCGGACAACATTGTAGCGGCCTGCGACAATTTGTCATTGGTCATTGGCCAAGCGGAAAAGTTCGCGGACCGCACATTGCAAACGCCAGGTGACAAATGACCCGTGACATCGCATATAGTATGCCAATGCTTCGGAGGATCGCCGCCGCTCTGGTGTGCCTCGCCTGGGCGCTGTGGTTTGGCGGATTGGCAACCCTGTTCCTCCTGGTCACCCGGCTCTTCGCCGAGGACCGCCAAACCGCCCTGCAGGCGGCCCCGCGAATGTTTCTGGCGTTCGAGCGATATCAACTCCTGCTGGCAATGGCGGCGCTGCTCGGGGCGGTGGCTTGGCGCGTGCTCGCCAAATCCCTGCGCTGACCGTATTGTTCTGGATGCTGGCGGCGGCTTCGCTCCCGGCGGCGATTGGGCCGATGCTCCTCACCGCACCCATGGAGCAGTTGCGATTGCACGGCCAATCGTCTTCGCCGCAATTCAAGAAATTGCACGGAGAATCGATGATCGTATATTCGCCGAGACCTTGGTTCTGCTGGCCGCGGGTTTGACGCTGCCATGGGCGATGCGGGAGGAAGACAAATCCAATGGAAAGCCATCCCAGGATGAACTAATCGAAAAGGCCCTGCGCCATCACGCCGCCGGCGAACTCGACGAAGCGGAGCCGATTTACCGCGCCCTGATCGATCGGGACGCCGACGACGCCGATGCCCTGCATTTGCTTGGCACGCTATTGGCGCAGAAGGGCGACGGCCTCGCCGCGCTGAGTTTCATCGATCGCGCCATCGCGATCGATCCCGATTGCGCTGATTTCCACAACAACAAGGGATTGATCCTGGTGAATCTCGGGCGAACGGACGAAGCCCTTGCAGCCCACGGCGAGGCCGTCCGGCTTCGCCCGGATTTTGCCGAAGTGCACAAGATCTCGGCAATGCGCTGCTGAAGAAGGGAGCCTTTGCCGAGGCCATCTCCGCTTATCGGCGGACCATCGCGCTTCGACCGAACTACGCGACCGCCCATAACAACCTCGGCGTAGCCCTGCAAAAGCAGCGGAAGCCGGACGAGGCGATTGCCGCCTATCGCATGGCCGTGCAGTATCAGCCCGATCACACCGAGGGCACAGCAACCTCGGGGTTGCCCTGCGGGAGACCGGCCGGATGGAGGAGGCGATCGAGGAGTATCGCACCGCGGTCCGTTGCGACGACCAGTGCATCGACGCCTACGTCAACCTTGGCGCGGCTTTGCAGGCATCGGCCGCGCCGAGGAAGCCATCGCCCTTCTCACCCGCGCCGTCGAATTGAGCCCGCGGCACGATCCCGCGCATTACAATTTGGCCCTGGCCCTGCTGAAAAAAGGAGACTTCGAGCGCGGCTGGCCGGAATACGAACATCGCGCCATTGCCCAGTGGGTTCGCCGTAACATCCGCGCCTCGATTGGGACGGCGGCGAGTTGTCCGGGAAGACGATTCTGCTTCTCGGCGAGGGCGGATTCGGCGACACCATTCAGTTCGCGCGATTTGTTCCGCACGTCAAGAAACGCGGCGGTCGAATCGTCGTGCAAGTTCCATCCCAACTGGTTCTCCTGCTGAAACGCGTCGAGGCCGCTGATGAGGTCTTGCCCAAGGACCAGCCGCTGCCCGCAATCGACGTTCGCTGTTCCCCTTTAAGCCTGCCCTGGACTTCCGCACCACGCCGCAGAACAT
>CAWAPL010000010.1:0-116486 GCA_963783845.1 uncultured Phycisphaerales bacterium | reverse complement strand
CCGTTTCGCGGCGCGTCTCAAAGGGGCGGCGACCAAACGGCTCCGGCATGAAAACTTATATCCAGGCGAGGTCCCTTCGCCCTGGGGTGCCTGCCCTGGGTCGTTTATCTCTGGACGGAGCAAAACGTCACGAGGACTCTCCGCTATGTGGAAGAGAATCCCGTCAAGGCTGGTCTGAAGCGGCAGCGCTGGTCATTCGTCACCCCATATTTAGCGGCGGTGCGCAGCACCGCGGGTTCTAGAACTGAAAATAAATAAACGGCTGCGGCGCCGCGCCTCGCATACGTGCCGCACATCTGCAACAAACAGATAAAGAAAAGCACGCCCAGGAAAATCGCGCGTTTTTTGTTCAGCGTCCGACTTTCAACCCATTGCTTGGCATTCGGTGCGAAGTTCACCAGCAGCAGCAGGATCGCCAGGACCGCGAATTGTCCGCCAACAGCTTTGGCGTGGCCCAGCGGCCGGCCGGTTTGCAGGCCGATCATGCTCTGCAACCGGCTGGCGGCGACGTGCAAGGCGCCGGCGCGGAAGATCACCCAGCCAATGACGACGATCAGGAACGTCAGGATGCGGGCGAATATCTTTGGCAGCGGAAGGTTCAGGCGGGACCAGGCGTGATTCAGCATGAGCATGATTCCATGGAAAACGCCCCAGCCCGCGTAGGTCCAGCCGGCTCCGTGCCAGATGCCGCCCAGGAGCATCGTCGCCATGACGTTGAACTGGCGGCGGGTTTCGCCTTTGCGGTTGCCGCCCAGCGGGATGTAGAGGTATTCGCGCAGAAAGCGCGAGAGGGTCATGTGCCATCGCCGCCAGAAATCGGCCAGGCTTGCGGATTGATACGGGTTGTTGAAGTTGTCGGGGAGGCGAATGTTGAACAGCATCGCCAGGCCGATGGCCATGTCGCAGTAGCCGGAGAAATCGAAATAGATCTGCATGGTGTAGGCCAGGGCGCCGCGCCAGGCGTCGAGACAGCAAACCGGATGCGGGGAATCGAAGACCTGATCGGCCCAGGGCGCGCAGTTGTCGGCGATGATGACCTTGCTGAACAAGCCGATCGTCAGGAAGGCAATGCCGACGTGGACGTTGGCGGGAATCCATTTTTTTACGCCGCCCTGGGCGAACTGCGGCATGAGTTCCGAATGGTGCACGATCGGCCCGGCAATCAGATGGGGAAAGAACCCGACGAACAAGACGTAGCGAAAAAATCCCAGCTCCGCCGCCTTGCCTTGATAGGCGTCAACCAGGAATGCGATCTGGGTGAATGTGAAAAACGAGATGCCCAGCGGCAAGGTGATTTGCAGCGGCTGGAAATGCCGGGTGGTGATGGCGGCCCAATTGGCCAGCGCGAAGTTGGTGTATTTGAAGTAGGCGAGTGCGGCGAGGTTGGCGGCGACGCCCAGGGCGAGCAGGCTTTTCTTTAATCTTGACCGGCCCGAGCGCAACGCCAGGCCCAATGCGAAATTCGCCGTGATGCTGATCGCGATGACCAGTAGATTCCACGGGCCCCACCAAGCGTAGAAGAGCAGCGACATTGCGGCGAGGACCACATTGGCAAACCCTCCGGAAACCCTCGCCGCCGCGAAATACAACAGGAGGCACAGCGGCAGGAAGACCAAGAGAAATTGGAAGCTGTTATAAAGCACGCCCCACGCGGTAGAGACGCCAGGTTTCGACGTTCCCACCCGGTGGGAAGATTGCCTTGCCGACGACGATGCCCATTTCGGGATCGATCGCCAGCACGCACACGCCGGTTGGGGAGGAGACGAATTCCCGATCGTCAACCGTGATTTTCGCCTCTGGCGACGTTTGAATTGAAATGATGCACGGCATTGAGTTCGATCGGAAAAGCTGCTGGTTGATCTCGGCCGCGAAGCCCGACGCCAGTTGCCGATAAACGGGATCGGCAACCGCGGTTCTCCAGATGGGGTTGAGCGAATGGTTTTTCGGGGCGGCAATGCAAATGATGCTGGATGGATGCTCGGCGAACCACTGGGAAACGGTTTGGATTTGATGGGATTGCAGGGTGAGCGTCAGACCGGCGGATTCCAAAAGCGGCTTGGCGTCGTCGGAGTCGGTGTAGATTCGCGTGCCCTGGCGCACCAGCTCGGCGACCGCCTCGGGTGAGATGGATCGCGGATCGGAGTCCCGGCTTAAATAGCGAAATCGGACGCCTGGATCGTCGGCAAATAAATTTCCATCAGTCAGGTGATGATCCGTCCCGGCGAGGAGAAACAGGCCGGTGACTTTTTCCGGCGGCAGCGGCAATCCGAGGACCGGCCGCAGGCGGCGGATCAATTCTTCCGTCCGCAGCCGGCGGCAGCAGGGGTTGGGGTGGTACGGCGTGTCCATGAACCAATCGGGCGGAAATGCGTTGTCGGCCGGTTGGTCGAGGATTACAAATCCGCTGCTTTGAAGAAGGTCCAGCAGAAAGCCCGGCGGCTGCGAAAGCGTCGGGGCCGCGCGATATTCGGCCAGGTCCAGAGCAATCGAATTCCGTTATCTCGTGCATACGAGCCGAAATCGCGCATGGATTGCATCGCCGGGAGCGTGGGATCGCTCGGGAACCCAAACGATGGCGGCTGCGATTTCGCCGATGGACTCACGACGTGGATATCGCCGTTCGGATCGAGCGTCGCGACGCTGTAGAAGGACAACTCGCGGAAATGGAAGTAATCGCCGCGGCGGCGGTCGAGCCAGCCCTGCGCGGATCGCGGCCACTGCGACCAGGGGACCGCGGAAACATTCTTTGCCGCTTCGATTGCGCTCATGCTCGCGAGGTACGGCTTGTCGTAGGTCCAGATGTAATCGAATGCCGGTCCTTCCGAATCGCGATAGGCGTCGGGCCAGGTTTCGTATTCGGCGGCCACCAGCACGATGTCGCCCGGCGCAGCTCACGCTTGCCTCGGTCGAGCAGATATCGCAACCCGAGGCCGGCGTGGGTTGCGAAATTCACCGTGGGAATGTGCAGTTTTCTTTCGATGAGTTCGGCGTCGATTCCGAACAGGGCCGCCGATCCGCCGACTATGACCAGGCGAGGCGAGGTCAGTGCGCTGGAGGGCGACGTGTTTTTGGCGATAGAGCAGGTCGATCCAGGCGGGGTCTTCCGTTCTGTAATAATTGATCCAGAGGACGGAAACGAGCGGGAAAATGACCGCCGCCCCGACGATCGTCAGGAGCCACACTAGGCCGAAGGATGGAACCGATTTTGCGCGGATCGGCTGGAGTGGTTCCATCCTATCTCCGCATTTCGCCGAGGAACTGGGGATGGGCGGCGGGTCCGGCCATGAGGTACGGCACCTTTCCGCCGGTGTAGCCGGTCAGATCGAAGGGGAAAACGCTCTGCCCGCGCGGATCGGTGACGATGCCGCCGGCCTCGATCACGATCGCGGCGGGAGCGGCGATGTCCCAAAGTTTTCCGTTGAGGGTCACCGCGCCGTGGGCCACGCCCAGGGCGACCTGCATCGCCTCCATGGCCGCGGA
The DNA here is from genome assembly GCA_963783845.1 of uncultured Phycisphaerales bacterium. GTDB lineage: Bacteria > Planctomycetota > Phycisphaerae > Tepidisphaerales > Tepidisphaeraceae > PALSA-1353. The sequence continues at coordinate 113,006 of CAWAPL010000010.1, read as the reverse complement.
GCCGAGCATGCGAATCTTCCAGTTGGTTTGATCGAGCCAGCGTCGGGCATAGGCGGGCGCTTTTTTGTCCGGGCCGACCAAATTGCTCGTGAGCATGAGCATCGGGCTCTCGCCGAGGGGCGATGGATTGACGCGGAGGCGCTGGGATCCGAGCCAGGCCCCCTGCCCGGTGGCGGCGGCGAAGAGCTGGTCGCGGGTGACGTCGTGCACGACGCCGAGGACCGGCTGCCCGGCGTCGAGCAGGCCGATGCAGACCGCGAAGATTCCCAGGCCGGCGAGGAAATTGTTGGTCCCGTCGATGGGGTCGATGACCCAGTTCCGTCCGGAGGGGTTGGGGACGTCGAAGGTGATGGCGTCGCCCGTATCGTTTTCCTCGCCGACGATTCCGTCACCGGGGAATTTGCGCCGCAGCCCGGTGACGATGAGCCGCTGGCTGGCGCGGTCGGCCACGGTAACGGCCTCGTCGTCGCGTTTCAGGAGGCGATCGACCTTTCCGAATTGCTCGGCGACCAGAGCACCACGGCGCGGGCAAGCTCCGTCGCGCATTGAAGTTCCTCAATGAGGTTCATGGCCGCCCGAGGTTAACCGCACGATTGGCCGCGTCAAACCAGGCGGCGCCGAAATGGCCTCGGCCCCAGAGCAGCGCGGTCCCGAGCGCCACGGGCGTGAGCTCGGGATCCTTGAGCGCGGCCTCAAGTTTGTCCGGGCGGGATTCGATGGCCACGCACCCGTCGTGTTCCGCGGCGTCGAGCGTTTGCTCGATCTCCACGCGCGACCGGGTGGATCGGACGCTGAAAACCAATTCCGGCTGGCGAAGGGAAACGTCCTCGATCATTCCAATGCAAACGATGCGGGCAATATCCCGTGGCGCGAAAGCGAGTTCCTCGGCCAATTCGCGCTCCACGTCGGCGAAGATGTCCGGGAGCCGCGCGGGCTCGAGGGTTCCGGCAAACGGATGGATTCGCAGCGGGTAGTACGCCAGCGAGGCGTTTCTGCGGCCGAGAGTCAAATATCCGTCGGAACTTTCCAGGGCGCAGCTCAAACCGACCGGATTGGCCAGGGCTTCGGGGCCATATCGGTCGGCGAGATCGGGATTCGTGAGGTTGGTGCCCCAGAAGATTTTGTACGAGGTTGGGCTGAGTTCCAATTCAAGGGTCTTGCCGGCGTGAAAGCGTTCGAGCCGGCACATGGGTCCGTCAAATAATTTCAACCCCTGGCGAGATCGCGCCCGCTGCCAGGCCCGCTCGATTTGATCTTCAATTTCAACAGGACGGCGGCGGGGGCGATCGACCCAGGTGGCGACGACATCGGTGCGATTGAATTCACCGATGACGCGAAACGCCACTGTCGCCGGTTTCATCGCAAGGCCCCCGTCATCCGACCACGCACGACGCCGGCAGCGTGAAGGTGAAAGTGCTTCCCCTGCCGAACTGGCTCGCGACTTCCAGCGTTCCGCCCATTGAATCGACGAAGCGTTTGGAAATGGACAGTCCCAGGCCCAAGGCGCCGCGCGTCGGGCGATCGGGTTGACTCGGTAGCGCGAATTCGTCGGCGATCGCGGAAACGTCTTCCGGCGCGATCCCCGCTCCCGTATCGTTCACGCAGACGCTGGGCCGGCCATCGGGCAAAAGCTCCGCCAAAACATGCACGTGGCCGCTGTCGGTGTATTTGATGGCATTGTCGATCAGGCTTCTCAGGATGCGCGACAGCTTGTCTCGATCGACGCTCAGGCGAACGCTCGCTTGAAGCGGATTGCAGACAAATTCCAAATGTTTTCGTTCGGCGCGAGGCTGAAGCTGGCGGCATTCGACGGTGAGCCAATCATTGAAATCAAATCTGGAATCAATCGTCTCGCGCGAAGATTTCTGCGGGGAAACGTCGATGAAAGCGCCGACGGCGCCGGAAATCGCCCCCGAGCGATCGCGGATGGGGGCGGCGTTGCACAGGGCGTCAACTTTCGAGCCGCCGGGAAGGTGGATTTCCAGTTCCAAGGCCACCGTCACTTCACCCCGCAACGCCCGCGACAGCGGGTCTTCACCCGCGGCGATTTCCCCTTCGCTGCCGACAAATCTTGGCTTGGGCCATTTTCCCGAACTCGCGTCGCTGACCTCCGGAAGGCCCAGCATCGCGGCGCCGGCCGGATTGCAAATTATCCGGGAAGACCCCGCATCGAGGCGAACGATTCCGAACGGAACCGTATCGAGCATCGTCTGCAGTTCCTGGTGCTCGTTTTCGATCTGTTCCAAAAGCCTGCTGGCGGCGATGCTGACCGAAGCCTGCGCGGCGAGCGATTCGATCAGGGAGATGTCGGTCTCGGTCCAGGGCCGCACTCGCGGGCTGCAGACGACCAGCGCTCCGACGACTTTGTCTTCCAACTTCAGGGGCGCGCCTAGAAGGGCCTGAAATCCTTCCCCAGCCGGGCCGGGCAGCAGGTTCAGGTCCGGGCGAAGCGACACGTTGCCGATGCCGACTGATTTTTGCACTTCGCTCACGTGGCGAGCGAATCCGCTTTGATGAGGCGCATCGACGCTTTGGGCGGTCTCGGCGGTGAATCCGTCGTGACCGATCACCGTCAGTTCCTGACCGTGAAGCTCCCACAGCGCGATGGCCGTTGAGGTCCCCAGGAGTCGGTGAACCGTGGTGGCGATGGCGGCGAACGCCTCGCGGTTCAGGCCGGCGGTGAGCGACCGTGACAGCTTGAGCAGCGTTTCCGTGATTTCCTGCCGCTCGCGCAGGCCCTCGTTGCTGAATTTCAAATCCTGGCTCCTGCGATGCAGTTCATGTCGGCCCAATTCCAATGATCGCTCGCGCCGCAGGACCAGGTCCACAATCGCCGCCACCAAGAACAAGTCTCCCATCAGAAGCAGGAACCCGATGTCCCTTTGCCGCGGCAACAACGTGCTGGTGTCGATGTTCACCCGGAACTTGAACAGGGCCATCGAGAAAAACGCCAGGCACATGAGCCAGACCAGCCAGCGGCGTCGGGTCCAACCGACGAGCACGATGGGCAACGCGTATCCGATTCCAACCGACGCATGCTCGAAAACCCGCAAGCGCAGCCATCCGACCAGCCCCGCGAGCACGGCGCAATACAGCAGCGACAGTCCAAGCGGTGGCTTGCCTAGGCTGTATCGGGATGAAAGATCAGTCATGGTTAACGCTCACTGGCGTCGGCACAGATGCAGGACGATCAGAAATGGCCGCCGGTTCGACAGCCCTCGTTGCGCGTGGAGCCGCGCCTTTTGAAGAGCTTACGCATCAAAATACTTTGCCTGCGGATGATGTACAACCAGAGCGTCGGTTGACTGCTCGGGAACCATCATGAAATTTTCGCTGAGCTGCACGCCGATTTCCTCCGGCTGCACCAATTCCACGATTTTAACACGATCCTCAAGATTCGGACAAGCCGGGTATCCCAAGCTGTAGCGGCTCCCTCGATAGCCCTGGTGGAACAGTTCCTCGATGCCGCTCGCATCCTCGCCGCCGAACCCCAGTTCCTGACGCATGTATTTGTGCCAGTATTCCGCCAGGCCTTCGGCCGATTCCACCCCGAACCCGTGGAGATAGAGATAATCCTGATACTGGTCGGCGCGGCGCAGCTTCTCGGCAGCCTCGGTCGCGCGATCCCCGACCGTCACCACTTGCACGCCCAGCACGTCGAATTCTCCGCTTGCCTTGGACCGGAAAAAATCGGCGATGCACAACCGCCGACGCCCGGACTGGCGCGGAAATGAGAAACGCTTCCACTGCCGAGGATTGCCGCCCGGAATTCTGCTCCCCGTCGGGAACTCCTCGGGGTGATAGACGATCAGGTCATCGCCATCGCCTTGCACCGGAAAATATCCGTAAACCACCTTGGGCTCGATGAGTTTCTCCTCCAGCGCCCGCCGCTTGAGGGATTCAAATATCGGATCCGCCTTTGCGGCTATCAATTGCCGATATTGCTCGGGAGTTGATCCTTTCTGCTTGAATCCCCACTGGCCGACGTAGAGGGCGGTCTTGTTGATGAACGTGAATGCGTGACGCGGGGAGATTTGCGTGACGACCCGCCGGCCCCAGAACGGCGGCGTGGGAACGGGATTGTCGTTGGCGACCGGTGGGCCGGGTTTCTCGCCGGCAATGATGTGCCCAAATTTTTTCTCGCTCTGAGCGCGGAGCGATTTTCGATGCTTCGCCCGCTGGCGCTGGCGATCCACCGCCGCGTCGATTTTCCCGCCGGATATTTCGTCCATGGCGTGCAGCCCTTCAAAGGCGTCCTTGCAATACAGCAGCGGACCGCGATACAGCTCGGCCAGCGTTTCCTCCGCGTAATCCCGAGTCAGTGCCGCCCCGCCCAGCAGCACCGGAATCGCCACACCCGCCGCGTTCAGCTCCTCAAGGTTCTCCTTCATCACCGCCACCGATTTCACCAGCAATCCGCTCATCCCGATGGCGTGCGCGCTCTTTTCCCGAGCCGCGTGGAGAATGTCGTGCAGCGGCTGCTTGATGCCCAGGTTGAACACGGTGTACCCATTGTTGGTGAGAATGATGTCCACCAGGTTCTTGCCGATGTCATGCACGTCGCCCCGCACCGTGGCCAGGACAATGCGCCCCTTGGTCTGGCTGTCGGCTTTTTCCATGAAGCCTTCCAGGTGGGCCACGGCCGCCTTCATCGTTTCGGCGCTTTGCAGCACGAACGGCAATTGCATCTGCCCGCTGCCGAACAGGTCGCCCACCACCTTCATCCCTTCCAGAAGGATCGTGTTGATGATGTCCAGCGGCGGATATTTCTTCATCGCTTCATCGAGATGCGCAGTCAGATCGCGTTTCTCGCCGTCGATGATGTGCCGCTTGAGCTTCTCCTCGATCGGGAGATTGTCCTGGACCTTTTCCTTCGGCCCTTCGTCGCCCTCGGGAAACAGCGATATGAAATGCGTGAGGGGATCGAACCCATCGCGGCGGCGATCGTGGATCAGGTCCATCGCCGCGCTCCACTTTTCGTCTTCGATCTTGTTGCGCGGAAGGATTTTGCTGGCATGAACGATGGCCGCCGTCAGCCCCGCCTCCACCAATTCGTGCAGAAACGCGCTGTTGAGCACGACGCGAGCCGCCGGTTTCAGCCCGAAACTCACGTTGCTCAATCCGACGATCGTGTGGCAATTCGGCAACTGCCGCGAAATCCGGCGAGTTCCCTCGATGGTCTCCAGGGCGTTGCGCCGGTCCTCCTCGATGCCCGTGCTGATCGGCAGAACCAGCGGATCGAACAGAATGTCCCGGTCGTGCAACCCGAATTTATCCACGACCAGAGCACGAATCCGCTGGGCGATGGCCAGCTTGCGATCGGCCGTGCGGGCCATGGCATTAAGTTTGTCCTCGTCGATGGTTCCCGCGACGACGGCGGCCCCGTATTTCTTGGCCAGCGCGCAGATCTGCCCGACGCGCCCTTCGCCATCCTCCAGGTTCAGCGAATTCAGGATGCATCGTCCGCCGGCCAGCTTGAGCCCGGCTTCCATCACCGCCGCATTGGTGCTGTCGAGCATGATCGGCCCGGGCAGAGCGTTGACGTAGCGCGAGATCACCTGCCGCATGTCGGCCACCCCGTCGCGCCCGACGAAATCGACGCACACGTCCAGCATGTGCGAGCCTTCGCGCAATTCATCCCGCGCCATGCTCACCAGCGCGTCCCAATCTTCCTCCTGCAACAGCCGCTTGAATTGTCGGCTGCCGTTGGTGTTCGTCCGCTCGGCCACGATGAGATAGCTCGTCTCCTGCCGGATATCGACGGCGGTAATCAGGCTGGAGACCTGCGCCTTAACGGTGGGCTGCCGCTTTTTCGCCGGCCGAAATCCGACGGCCTCGCAAAGCAATTTAAGATGCTCCGCCGTCGTGCCGCAGCACCCCCCCACGATATTCACGCCGAATTCCTCCACGAAGCGCATCACCCCTTTGGTGAAATCCGGCGGAGTCATCGGGAAATGCGCCTTGCCCTCGACGAACACCGGCAACCCGGCGTTGGGCAGCACGCTCACCAGCCGAGGCCAATTCTCGCAAATATACCGAATCGACTCGGCCAGTTCGTACGGCCCAAACGCACAGTTCAATCCGAGCACGTCGATCTCATCAAACGGCAGCATCGCCGCCACCAGGGCGGACGCATCTGAACCGGTCAGCATCTCCCGCCCATTCTGCTGATCCATCGACGCCTGCACCATGATCGGAACTCGCCGCCCGACCTGGCCAAACGCCCGATTCGCCGCCGCGACGGCGCATTTGATGGCCAGCAAATCCTGCTGTGTTTCGATGAGCAGGACATCCGCCCCGCCTTCGAGCAACCCAAGTATCTGCTCGAAGAAACTTTGCTCCATCACATCCCAGCTAGTTTGCCCAAAAGTAACGATCTTGGTCCCCGGCCCAACCGACCCGATCACGTACCGCGGCCGATCCGGCGTCTCGAATCGCTCGCAAGCCCGCCGCGCGATCTGCGCCGCGATCCGGTTGATCTCGGTGGTCCGATCCGCCAGCCCCGCCTCGGCCAGGACGATCTTGCTTCCGCTGAACGAATTGGTCTCGACGCCATCGCATCCGACAGCCAAAAACCCCTCATGAACTTGCTCGATAAGATCCGGCCGACTGAGGTTGAGGATTTCGCAAATATTTTCCTGCCCGCGCCAATCGCGTTCAAAGTCGAGCGGGAAAGTTTGCAGGGTAGCCCCCATCGCCCCATCGAGCACGACGACGCGTTCCCGCGCTAGTTCCAGAAATGGCCGCCGATCCATCGCAAATCGCTCCAACGCCAGAGTTTAAACGCAAGTCCGCGATTCCGGGACAGCAATCCAATGTTTAGCCGCGTCGCCTGCGACGCGCGTTCTTCTCGATGTCCCGGAATCGTGGACGCCCATTTAGAGCAATGCTCCTTTCCCTGCAAACGCGACAGGAAAAGGAGCATTACCCCTGGCCCCGAAAGTATAGGGCGCGGCAGAGGGCAGACAAGTTATCCGTGCCGTCAGCCGGCACTAACCGGCTTTGCGTTTTCTTACTTGGCCGCTGGCCCGGCGAATCGCCTTGTCCAGTTTGTCGATGACTCTCACCGTCGCGGTCTGTTTGCCCGATTCGATTCGAGAAATGGTTTCCTGGCGGACGCCCGCCAACTTGCCAAGCCGCTGCTGGCTCAGCCCGGCGGAGCGGCGATCCGCGATCAATCGCCGCGCGATGGCGGCGCGAGCGAAGTCGATGGCGTTGCTCGTGCCATCGGCGTCCACGGGCGGAAAGGGCGGCCGATCCATCGCTAATCACTCCAACACCACTGTTTAGGCTGGGCAAGTATAGGGCGCGGGCGGGGGCAGACAAGTTATCCGCTGCCGGATGATTCATCCCCAGTAACGAACCGTGGCGAACGGCCGAGACGCTCGGCGATGGCCTCGGGTGATTTGTCAATCGAAAGCAACATTGGCTTGCTACGACGCAGATGGCCTGAGAAAAGGCATGATTGAATCAAGCAGCGACGGCCACCGACAAGGGCTGTGGTGACTCCCTCCAGCACCTCGCGCCGATAGTGATTGAACTTCCTATCCCTCTGGCAGCGACTCTACCAGTGCTTTCAATCGTGTTGCAGCAGCGCTAATACGATCAAGAATCGCGTTTATCGAACGACCGCCGTCCATGTAGAGCCGCTCCGTCTCGACAAGATGAAGATCACGACCAATGCCGCGCAGTTCTAGAGAAAGACCATCTCGTAGGCGGTCGATGCCGTAATAGCTCAATCGCAACAAGGTAAACCCGAAAGCAGATGCTTCGGATTGTACATTTTCGATTCGGCCTTGATTCACTTTCTCCTCCATTCGTCCGGCCAGGATGACAAGCTGACGATAGGTTTTCTTAATCGTCTCCGATACCGCTGCAATTGAGTTGTCCGATAGTCGAGTCGAGTCAATGTACTTTTGCTTAACCTCCAGAATTTTGCCCAACGCCGTTTGCTTCACCACGTCAAACCGCGGTCCACCGCCGATCGTATGCTGGAAAGACGCTACTGCTTCTAAGGCAGATGCCAACTGGTTGAAATCGTCACTCAGCCCATTATCGACAGCAAGTTGGTCAGCAGCCATCTCACGTAATTTTGTTGCTGAGTATTCATACTGACTGCGCCATTGGTCAAGCCAGGGGTTCACATTGCGTTCCTTGGTCTCTTCCGCAAAGACCAAAAGCTCGACTAGCAGCGACGCCAAGCGACTCATCAAGTCCTGCAACGGATTTGGCTCCGATTCAACGTCGGAGGCCGGCTGACTGCGGATTCGCTCGACTACCTCATGAGGCTCCGCTGGACGTGATTCGCTGAGGTGCCGCACGTAGGGAATGTGGCCGCTGTAATAGACTGGTTCCGTGCCCTTCGGAACTTGTATAACCAACACGTTTTGGTCCGTTTCGATTGCCCATGTCACCTTTGGTGTAATGGAAGGCTTTACCGTGCCTCTGCAAAGACCCTCGACCCGTCGCAACAACTCATCTCGCTGCGCGGGTGTGGCGGTATCGGCTAGTCCAACTAAGCTACCGTCGTCTGATACGCCCAGAAGAACCGTGCCTGGATTGGTTGATGCGAACGCCGCGATCTCCTTAGCCAAATCGCGGGCCTGTTGGGGGAAGACCTCCATGTATTCAAGGTTTTGGCCTTCACCGCTTGAGCGGAGGCGTGGCAAATCGTTTGACATTTGCTCGTCAGCCCAATTTGGCACAGGCATTGACGCATTCTACTGCCGGCCGGACGTGTGACAACAAAGTCCGACGATTTAGCGCCCCAATCCCCTCGCCCCCTTCGAAGGGAGTCTACTTGTGGCCGCTCCGTTGCGGCGGCATCAGCGTCGGACCTTACACAGAACGGCTCCGGATCGCCACGTGAAATCGTGAATTGAGCGCAACGCATTGACAGACGATGAGCACGAGGCAGGATGTTGGCAATGCACGTAGGGTCGATTTCTGGACGCGCTAATGCAACACATCGCCACATTGAAGACTGCCGAATTTGCGATCAAAGGCTGGGGTTGGTTCAAACGGCAATTGTCGGGGACCGTGACAATCACACGCCCGCCAAACCAAGAAGCACATTCAAGCGAATGGGTCAAAATCGAGGGGGCTCATTCACGGGTTTCAAACGGCAAATACCAATTTTGGCTGATGACCACCGATGGCGTGGAGTGGTGGCTTGCTGAAGACATCAAGCTCAATCTCAACGGAAAATGGGAAAGTCGGGTCAACGTTGGAAAGAAATCGGGGCCCCGCCGATCGGTTGCAGTCGTCGTTCGAGTTACGCCAGTGATTCACGTTCTACTTACGGAAATCAGGCGACTTAGGAGTCAAACGCATGATTACACCGGCATCAAGATCAGCCAGCGTGACCGCAAGGGATGGGATGTTGTCGCAGTGGTTGAGATTCAGATACCTGGCGAGATAAAAGTGGGCGAGACATCTTGACGCGCGTATACGGTTGGCACAGCGGTTTTATCTGATCTTTCCGATTCAGTCCTCCGGGCGAATGAAAACCGGGACGGGAGGAGGGGAGCGCTTTTGGAGAATGGAAGCGGAGAATAGAACCGGGACGGAGAATGGAACTGGAGCACGCGCTACGGCACCGCCGCCGGATCGTCACGAATGAATCGCTTCCCGTTTATTTCGGGTGTAGCTCTCAATTTTGGTCCTTCTCGATCCAACCTGAAATCCGGTTGAAAAAAGTGTCTCACGCAGAGGCGCAGAGCGCAGAGCTCATCCTCTTTGCGCCTCTGCGCCTTTGCGTGAGACTCTTTCATCGAGTTTGCCAAGAAACCCGCCAAGCGCTTCGCCGCCGTGTTACACCTCCGTTCCACTTGCCCACGATGCGCAATCGCATTTTGGGTGTAAGTACATTATCTAGAATACGTTGCGATAAAAGAATAAAGTTAGTATATACTAATCAATTCTCGAAAAGCGTAACGTTTTGTAAACTTCTGTAACCCTCATCCAGCCACGATTATTGGGTCAAACTTCCTCGCCGGCGCCGCGGGATATTGCCGTTAATTGGTGTATAACGCTGGCGGCGCATGAACATTGGGCTGGTTATCTTCAACGCCGATCCGCAGCGCGGCGGAGCCGAGCGATATACCGCCGACGTGGCCGCGGCGCTGGCTCGACGCGGGCATCAGGTGGATTTGATCGCCAGCCGATTCGGGCCCGACATTGACGGCGTGAAATTCGTTGCCCTTGACGCCAAGGCCCCCACGCGGGCTGGGCGATATCCTATTTTCCTGAATTCGCTCGATGCCCATTTGCGCGGACAGAAGTACGACCTGATCCATTCGATGCTGCCGGTGCGCCGCTGCGACATTTATCATCCGCACGCGGGCATGGCCAAGGCGGCGATGGAATCGCACCTGTCGCGTTCGTCGGGTCCGAGCCGGGCGATGGCGCAACTGGCCAATCGCCTCAACCGCAAACGCCGGCTTTTCGCGATGGTCGAGGAGGCCCTGCTGCACGGGCCGGAGAAGCCGTTTGTTATTTGTCTCTCGGATTACGTGAAGGGGATGATCCTCAGACATTACCCGGATATCTCGGGTCAACTCGTGAAGCTGTTCAACGGCACCGATCTCGTCGCGTTCGATCCGGCCACGCATCTGGGCGGCGGCCAGATGATTCGAAAGCGCTACAAGATTCCGCGGGATGCGACGGTGGCGCTGATGATCGCGCAGCACTTCGAGCGGAAGGGATTGGCTGAAGTGATCGCGGCGGCGGCCAACCTTGCCAAGACCTCGCCATCGAGTGCCCCCACCATTCTGGTCGTGGGTCAGGATGATCCGGGCCGGAGCCGGGAGCAGGCCAAGCGTCTGGGCGTGATCGACAAGATGATTTTCGCCGGGCAGACGGATCGGGCGGCGGATTTCTACGCCGCGAGCGATTTCTTCGTTCTGCCGACGCGGCACGATTCATGCAGTCTGGTGGTGCTGGAAGCGCTGGCGATGGGATTGCCGGTGATCAGCACGGTGTTCAACGGAGCCTGCGAGATCATGCACGATGGGGAGCATGGATTTGTGCTGGCGAATCCGGCGGATGTGCCGGCGCTGACCGAAGCGATGGGCCGGTTGATGGACCCGATTGTGCGGCAACGGATGCACGAGGCGTGTTTGGCGCTGCGGCAATGCCTGTCGTTCGATGCGCACATGGATCGGCTGGAGGAGATTTATCGCTCGCGGATGGATTGGCTGGCTAACCGGTGACATCCAAAGTCGATCCGATGGGAATGCTGCGCAATGCGGCGTTTGGATTTGCCGAGCCGCGCTGAGCGTCTTTGACGGCGGCCTGGAAATCGGCCTGAAATTGCTGGGGACTGATCCCCATGGATTGAAGGAGGCTGGCAAACGCCTGGTTCGCCGAATCGCTGGGAGCGGTCGCCGAGGGATTGACGGTGGAATTCGCGGGGGTATTGGTGGAGGCGGTGGCAGAATTGGACCCGACACCCATGTTCTTCAGGAGTTTGGTAATGGCGTCTTCGACGATCTGGTTGGGATCGGAAGCGCCGTCGGCCTGGGCGGACTGCAAGGCGGTGGTCACCGCTTGTTGGACCTGGCTGAGGAAAGCAGCGTTGGATATGCCTTGAGCGCCGGTGGAGCCGGTCGATCCGGCGGGCGTATTGGAGGCGGCGCGGTGGGCTTTCCGCTTGGTGACGCTCCGCACCCACTGGGTGAGGCTTGGCCCACCTAAAGCGGCTATTGCCGAGGACATAGGGTCTCCTGGCTTGGGGCTCGGGCAATCGCCGTGGCCTTGGTGGCATATATCGGACTGTGCGATTGAAGGGGGCGAAAAATAATTCGTTAACGCCTGGGTCCGATAAGGAGTATGCACCTTCCCTCGGAAACGGCCCGAGTGCTATAATCCAGGCATGAAACCGCGAAATTGGTGCTGTGTTGGGGTTGCCCTGTTATTGCCGCTCGTCGTCGGATGCTCTCAATACGTGGGGGATGTTTCTTATGTTCCCCGGCCGGCGATGGCGGATGTTCCACCGACTCCGCCGCAGCAAAGCCCGCCGGTGTCGGCGATGGCCTCGGTGATCGGGGTGCGCTACGACGATCCGAGAGATCAGATTCCCCCGTCAGTGGAAGTCCGGCTCCGCCTGGACAACAACGGACCGGGACCGGTGGTCTTCTCTCCGACGACGATGGAACTGAGCAACGGGGAATTGCAGAGGTATGCCGATCCGATCATTCGTCCGCCGGATCCCGTGCGGCTCGCGCAGGGCGAGAGCGCGTACGTGACGGCGTATTTCCCGTTCCCGCCGGGGCATTCGATGTACGATACGGACTACAACTCGCTGCAACTTCAGTGGCGCGTGCAGGTTGATGGGAAAATCGTCGGGCAGAGCGCGTATTTCCGCCGGGAGTATGCGTATTACTACGATTACGGGCCGTATCCGTATTATGCATATCCGCCGTATGGGTTTGTGGGCGGCGTGGTGATTGTGCATCGGCGGTAGACGCACGGCTCGGTGGGGATTTGCCGTGTCTTCACGATAGCATTGTTGTCCAGAAATCGACCGCGCGGGCGATGGAGAAGCATTCCTCGACGCGGGCTCGCGCGGCTGCGCCCATCGCCTGACGTTTGGCTGTATCGGCGGCAAGGATGGCGACGGCGTCGGCCCATTCGGCCGGTTCCTCGGGGAGAAAGCCGGTCTGGCCGGGAAGGACGATTTGTCCGTTGGCGCCGACCGGGCTGGCGATGACGGGCAAGCCCGCGGCCATGTACTGCACGATCTTGAACCCGCATTTTCCGAGGGTCCAGCGATCATTGGGAGTTGGGGCGATGCCAATGTCGCCGCGGCAGAGGGAGGCGGATTCGGTTTGCTCAGACCATGGAAGATGCCGGCAAGGGATTGGCGAATGGTCGAGGGGCTGGTCGGCGATGGTGATCAGGCACAGGCCGGGGACGCGATCTTTCGCCGCGGCCAGTGCGGCGGCGAATTGGCGGAGATAGGGCAACGTGGATTTGCTGCCGATCCAGACCAGGGCGGGCGCATCCGTTGCCGCGTGCGATTTCATCTGGTAATGGGCGGGATCGACGACCGTGGGCAATACGGCGGCTCGCGATCCGTGGCGGCGAAACAACTCGGCGAGATATTCGTTCCCGGCGACGACCTGGTCGGCGAATCGGGCGGTGGCGAGGAATCGGCGCCAGGTTTGCCAGCGTTTCAGCGGACCGACGCGCCGGCTGTGGTACATGACGGCGTCATCGACATCGTAAAAAAGTTTGCGGGCATATTCTCGGAGCAGTCGCGTATCGCCGGGATCGAGCATCTTGCGCTGAAGCAGGACGGCATCGTAGGTTGAAGCGCTCTTAAGCAATTGCCGCCGCTCCTGCCGGTCGCGCGGGCGGACGTGCACGTCCAACGTAACGCCCCGGGGCGCGAGCGGCTGGATCAGGGTTTGGACCCGCAGGCGAAACGACGCCTGCTGAAGGTTGTTGGTGATGACCAGGACGCGGCTCACGCCGGGGAATTGTCGCGTGGTCGAATTGGGAACGCCAGACATTGCACGAAGCGCCGGCATTGAGTATCTCCCCGGCCGTGGATGTGGAGCGGAAAGTCTTTTCGCGGCGGGAGACGGATTTGTGGTTTCGCTTCCTGCGGGCGTGGGCGGGAAGCTGTGCGCGGGTGTATCACGGACAATCGGCGATCGGTCCGTGCCGCCTGCCGCGCACCGGGCCGGCCATTCTTGTCTCCAATCACATCAGCAGCATTGATCCGCTGGTGCTGCAGGCGTTCAGCCCGAGACTGATTCGCTGGATGATGGCCAAGGAATATTTCGACTTCAAACCGCTGCGATGGTTATTCGATACGGTGGGGGTCATCCTCGTGGAGCGCAGCGGCCGGGACATGGCGGCGACCCGCGCGGCCATGCGGGCGCTGGAGGCGGGATACGTGCTTGGCGTGTTCCCGGAGGGCAAAATTGAAACCACAAATGATTTGATCCCTTTCCAGTATGGGATCGGACTGCTGGCGATGAAGACGCGAGCCCCCGTTTTTCCAGCGTATATGGACGGGACGCGGCGAAATCGAGAAATGGTTGAGGCTCTTTTGAAGCCCAGCCGCGGGTCGATCGCGTTTGGGTCGCGGTTGGAGTTGGGGGACCTGGCTGATTCCAGGGCGGGGATTGAAGAGGCAACTCGGCGGATTCAGAGCGCGGTGGAGGGGTTGAAGAATGCGCCTCGAAGGAACCGCGGCGCTAGGTGAGGTTCAGGAATTCGCGCATGTGCTGGTCGAAGATTTTCTGGGCCTGGGGATCGGACAGGGGCAGACGCAATTCGTTGATGACCTTTGTGCCCATGTGAATCCATTCGCGCCAACAATCGGCGCAAATTTTTTCCTGGATCACTTTTCCCTGGGCGTTGCTGAACGGGGGCTCGGGGAGTCTGCCCCTGACTTTGCCGCAACGATTGCAGAGCACCTGTCCCTCGCCGACGGTTTGCCGCGGGGCCGAGGCGACCGACTCGGGGACGGGGGCGCCGAGGCCCTTGAGCATTTCTATCATCTCGTTTTTCGGCATGAGATCGCCGCGAGCGGCGGCCACCGCGACCCCTTGCGTCAGACGACCGATCGCTTCGGGCTTTCGATTTTCCTCCAGCAGCGCCGTGGCGAGCATCTGGTAAACCTTGGCGATGTCGGGATTCAACTCGATGACCCGCTGGAAGGACTGGATGGCCTGAGCGGTCTGTCCGGCGTCGAGATAAGCTTTGCCGAGCGAGAAATGCCCGAGTTCATTGTTCGGATCGGCGTCGGCCATTTTGCGGAACTGTTCGATTCGCGGGTTTGGATCGGACATTTCAGTTTCCTCTTGTGCGAATATCCTAGCTCATAATAGTGCCGCAAGGGCAGATAAAATGCCCCGGCTTTTTGGGGGAAGGCGGATTCTTCACTTCGATCTGGCAGCCGCAGGCCGGGCAAGAGAGGCGCGGCGAGGCGGCGCCATCGGGAGGAGACGGTATATCATCCACGTCATCGACATCGCCCTTGCGATCCATGGCCCGATTGGCCAGGCGGTCGGCGAGGGAATTCTGGTGGCGAAGGTTGTGAGCGAAACGCACGGATTCAAAATCGCGGACGAGGGTTTGTGCCTGCTCGAACAACGCCTTGAGGGCGGGGTTTTTCACTCGATATTCCCCGAGCATCTGTTTGATGACCAGTTCGCTGTCGCCGCGAACCAGGAGTTTGCGAGCGCCGAGCTTGGCGGCCTCGCGGAGGCCGACGATCAGGGCCATGTATTCGGCGACGTTATTGGTGGCTCGGCCGATGTATTTGCCGAGGGTGACCAGCGGCGTGGCGTCCTGGGCGGCGAGAACGACGCCGATGCCGGCCGCGCCGGGATTTCCCCGGCTGCCGCCGTCGAAGTTCAGCGTGATGATTTCGTCCACGTCGGCATTCTAGAGGCGCATGGAAATCAAATGCAACCGTGGCGTAGGAAACCAAGCGGCTGCATTTGATCTATCGGTGCAATGGCGGCGACGAATCCTGCGGTCTATATTGGTAGCCCGATGGGCGTTGTCTTGATCGGGTATCGCGGCAGCGGGAAAACGACCGTGGGCCGATTGTTGGCCGAGCGACTGGGCAAACCATTCGTGGATTGCGACGCGGCGATTGCGAAGATGGCCGGGCGATCGATCCGCGAGATTTTTCTTGCCGACGGGGAACAGGGATTTCGCGAGATTGAAATGCGGGTCATCGCCGAGAGCGCGAGGAACGATTGCGTGCTGGCGGTGGGAGGCGGAGCCGTGATGAGGGACGAAAACCGGCGCGCGCTGAAGGAGCCGGGGCATCGGATGGTGTACCTTCGCTGCGAGGCTCGCGAATTGCTCCGGCGAATCCAGGGCGACCCGGGAACATCCGATAATCGGCCAAACCTGACGAACCTGGGGGGAGAGTTTGAAGAAATCGAAGCGCTGCTGGAGCAGCGCGAGCCGATCTATAGAGCGCTGATGTCGGTGGAGATCGACGTGACGAACCTGTCGCCCCAGCAGGCGGCGGATCGTCTTGCCAAGTTGATCGGCAACGATTGAAGGCTATTCCCGCATGCCGTACGCGCTCTACATTCCATTTCTTTTTTGCCTGGGCGCCTGCGTGGGCAGCTTCTTGAACGTGGTGGTGCATCGGCTGCCACGGGGAATTTCGCTGGTGACTCCGCCGTCGCGATGCCCGAAATGCGAAACCCCGCTGGCGTGGTATGACAACGTCCCGGTCTTCGGGTGGATTCTGCTGCGCGGCAGATGCCGGTATTGCGGGCAGCCGATTTCGCCGGGGTATCCGATCGTCGAGGCGATGACGGGACTTCTGTTCGTGTTCTATTACCTGATGTTTTTCATGGCACGCCTGGGGCCGGTGGGCATGACGAACCTTGCGGAAGATTGGCCGATTTACGGGTTGTACATGGTGTTGGTCGCGGGGTTGCTTGCGGCAAGCCTGATCGACGCGGAGTTGTTCATTATCCCGGCTGGAATTCCGTGGTGGCTGGCGGGGGCGGGAATCGTGGTGCATGGGGTGATCGATCAGCCGGGCTCGGCGGGATCGCTGATTGATCCGCCATTTGCCCTCGCGCTGGGGGCTGGGGCGGGCGTGGGATTGGCGATCAGCATCGCGCTGTTGCAGACGAGGATTTTGCCGCTGAGTTTTCCGGTTGGGGATTTGCTGGAAGTCGAGCGCGCGGAACTGGAGCGAGAGGCGAAGAAGGCGAAGGAAGCCGGGGAGGCCGCTCCGGAGATTCAGCCCCAATTCACGCCCGGGCAGGTGCGGGCGGAGATTCGCAAGGAGATGCTGTTCCTGATGCCGCCGCTGGCGTTGGGGGCGGTGTCGATGGCGCTGCACACACATGTGCCGGCGGTGCGGCACGTTTGGTATGAGGCGGCGCAGATCGATTGGCTCAGCGCATCGCTGGGCGCGCTACTGGGCGGAATGGTCGGGGGATTCATCGTCTGGCTCACGCGGATTCTGGGCTCGTATGCCCTTGGGAAAGAGGCGATGGGATTGGGCGATGTGCACCTGATGTTCGGCGTGGGAGCCGTGCTGGGCGCGGGACCGGCAACCGTGGCGTTCTTCATCGCGCCGTTCATCGGAATCCTGGCGGGGATTTATCTGCTGGTCACGCGCTCGCAGCGGCAGCTTCCGTACGGGCCGTATTTGAGTTTGGCGACGGGATTCGTCATGCTATTTTATTCGCCGATCGCCGGGTATTTTCGCCCGGGACTCGAACAGTTGATCTGGCTGATTCGCCAGGGATTGCCGTGAGGAACACATGCAAAACGTTTGGCTCAAAATCAAAATCTGGACGAAGATCACGGTCTTTTCGCTGGCGATGCTTTTTCTGCTGGTCTTCGCGTTCAGGAATTACGATAGGCCTGCGGACATCTGGGTCTGGTTCGGCGCGGAGGAGGTGCACACCACGGTGTTGAAACTGATAGTCAGCATGCTGCTGGCGGGCGTGGTGGGAACGCTGCTGGTGCGGATGGCGTTCGGAACGCTGCGGCAAATACGCGATCTGCGGCACCGCAGCGCTACGACGCAAATGCACAAGGACGTGGCGGAACTGAAGGCGAAGGCCGCGATGCTGCAGACCAAGCCGCCAGGCGAAACGCCGGGGTCGGGCACGGCGTAGGGCGGATCCCGCGATGCTTCGCGTCGCTGCCGGATACCGGATATACTTGGGACATGTCGATCGCGATTTTGGATTATGGAATGGGCAATCTGCGCTCGGTGCAGAAGGCGTTCGCGCGCATCGGGGCTGTGGCCGCGATTATTTCCCGGCCGGAGGAGATCGACCGGGCCGAGCGGCTCGTGCTGCCGGGCGTCGGGGCGTTTGGGGATGCGGTCGCCACGCTTCGCGAGCGGAATCTGGCCGAGGCGATCGTTCGGCACATCAACCGCGGGAAATTATTTCTGGGAATCTGCCTGGGATTGCAGATGCTCTGCGACGTGGGCTTCGAGGATGGAGAGCATCGGGGGCTGGGGGTCATCGGCGGCAAATGCGTGCGCTTCGACGTTCGATTCGACGCTGGGGCTGAAAGTGCCCCACATGGGCTGGAATCAACTCACGGTTCGCAAAGCCTCACGGCTGCTGGCCGACTTGCCGGCGGGATGCGGGGTCTACTTCGTGCACGGTTATCACGTGGTTCCGGCCCAAGCGTCCGTCATCGCCGCGGAAACGGACTACGGCCGGCCGTTCGTCAGCAGCATTCAGCGCGATAACGTGATGGCGACGCAATTTCACCCGGAGAAGAGCCAGAAAGTGGGCCTGAAAATCCTGGCGAATTTCGCGGGGATGTAACCGCTCGAAAAGGCTCGAAAAGGGGGTCATAAGCCTTTTCAAGAAAAGGCTTATGACCCCTTTTTTGTTCCGGAGCGATCCCTACTTCGATAAACTCGTGAAATACAGCATGAAATAAATCACCACGCCGGTGACTGAGACGTACAGCCAGATCCAGAACGTGGGGATGGCGATGCGGCGGTGGCGCACCCAGTCGCGGAGAGACGCGCGGAGGAGCGTCAAGTAGATCATTGGCAGCATGGCCATCGCCAATAGCAGGTGCGGGAAGAGAATCACGAGATAGAGATACCGTAGCCAATGCGGGGCGGGGGAATTGCGGGTGGTGTGCACGCCGTGGAGATAGTGATTGGTGAGATAGCAAATGAGGAAAGCGGTGGAGACGGCGGTGGCGGAGACCATGGTGCAGCCGTGGGCGCGCCAGCGGCCGGTCTTGATGAAGAAGAAGCCGGTGCAGAGGAGGACGCAACTCAGGCCGTTCAGGGTGGCATCGACGGCTGGGAGGCTCATTGGCTATTTTCCGCCGTCTTGTGCGAGCAAGCGGGCGTCGCGGACGAGTTGCCGGAGGCGCTGCGGAACGAAGGAATCGTAGAAGCCCCGGATGCGGCCCCGGGCGTCGACGAGCACGAAATGCTCGTCATGCTGGATGGGATTGCCATCCTTGGCGGGGACGAAGCCGAGCTTCATTCCGCGGATCACCTGGTCCTGCGATTTCTCGTCGCCGGTGAGGAAAATCCATCGGCCGGTGATGGCGTGATACCGCTCGGCATATTGCTTGAGGGCAGCGGGGTTGTCGTGAAGCGGATCGACGGAAAAGGAAACAAGTTTCACGTTGGAGGGAAGCTGGTTCTGCAAGTCGGCCATGTGCGCGGACATCGTCGGGCAGAGACTGGCGCAGGTGGTGAAGATGAAATCCGCGATCCAGGGATGCCCCAGAAGTTGGTCGCTGGTGGCCGGCTGAGCATCCTGATCGATCAAATTGAAGGATGGAACGCTGTAGAGCACGGGAGGGATCGCTCCGGGTGAATCGGATTGAGCGACGACTCGTGCGGCGGGCTCGGCGGCGGGGAAATTGGGCGGCAGCGTTTTCATCGCCACGACGCCAAGCATGCCCGAGACGGCCGCGACCCAGAGAATGATGGTGATGATTTTTTGAGGGTTGCTCATAACGGGGCTATTGCAGATCCGCGGCGACGCGCAGGCCGGCCATCAGGCTCGAAACGCCGAACATGGCCGCCGCGAACAAAAGACTGATTCCAAGACAAACAGACCACGGCGGCAGCCGAAGGTTTGCCGAGTTGGTCCAGTAGAGTGATTGGCGGAGCGCGGAAACGCCGTAGGTGAGCGGGTTGGCGCTCATGAGCCAGCGCAGGACGCCCTTGGCGCCGTCGGCGGGAAACATGGCGCCGGAAAGGAACCACATGGGAATCAAAAAAAGGTTCATGATGACGTGAAATCCCTGCGTGGAACTCATGCGCCAGGCGATGCAGAAGCCCAGGCCGGCCAGAGCGAAGCTGACGATGAAGATGACCGCGAGGGCGGCCAGAAACGAGGCGATTCCGAAGTGAATTCCGACGAGCGGAGCCAATAGGAGAAACAGGAGGCCCTGCACGGTGGCGAGGATCGTTCCACCAAGCACTTTGCCAAGGACGATGGCCATTCGGGAAACCGGGGCAACCAGGACGGATTGGAGGAACCCTTCGCGGCGGTCCTCGATGACGGAGATTTCGGAAAAGATCGCGGTGAATAGAAGGATCATGACGAGCGTGCCGGGAAAGAAGTATTCCAGAAAATTATTTCCGCCGGGCATCTCGGCGCGAAAACTGCGGCCCATGCCGGCGCCGATGACGATCCAGAAGAGGATCGGGGTGGCCAGGGCGCCGATGATGCGGCTGCGCTGGCGAACGAACCGGATGAGTTCCCGCCAGCATAGTGAGACTGCCGGGAGCAATAGGCGGGAGGGTATGGAATTCGCAGCTTGGGGCATGGGACTCAATGGCGCTCATCCTATCGGGTGTCGGGCGATATGGACAATGGAGAACCGCCCCGCCACAATCCGGTGGGCTTTTTTCCCGGAGGGAAAGAGACTCGCGTCTGTGTGCGCGGGTGGTTGAATGCGAGTTCTACCGCGGCTAACTGAAGGCAGTTGTGCGGTTTGCCTCCGTATAGCGTGTCGCCAATGACGGGACTGCCGGATTCGGAGAGATGGACGCGGATTTGATGCTTGCGGCCGGTATGAAGCGTTATCTTTAGCAGGGCCAGGTCTTTTTCACGTCTTATGACGGTGTAGTCGGTGACGGCGCTTTGACCTTTATTTGCCTGGCGCGTCGAATGGACTGTGCCATTGGCTCGCTCGACCAGGCGGGATTCGATTCGCCCGGAATCTTGCCGCGGCGCGGGGGAAACGATTGCGTGATAGATGCGCGTAACCGTGTGATGGAAGAACTGCCGCTTCAGCGATGCATAAGCGGCGGAGTTCTTTGAGAAAACCAGCAATCCCGAAGCATCGCGATCGAGGCGATGAATGAGCCCCACGCGAGCGCCGGGAGCGGTTGCTTGAAGGTAACGGTTGACGGCGGCCAGGGCGGTGGGACGGGGCTCGCGGGGAACCGTGCTGGTGAGCAGGCCGGCCGGTTTGTCGATGACGAGGATATCCGCGTCTTCAAAAATGATGGGGAAGGGAAGCGCCGGTTTAGCGACTTTTTTCGCGGGGCCGACGACGATCTGGTCGGTGGGTTGGATGACTTGGGTGAGCTTGGCGGCGGGAACGCGGTTGATCAGGACGCGGCGGTCCTGAACCATGCGCTTGAGGGTTTGCCGCTTGGCGCTGGGGAAATCCCGTCGGAGTCGATCGAGCAGGATCATAACATGGGCACGGCGGTGTCGAGGAATTGAAGCGTGCGGGAAACAACGTCGGGATCGCTCACGGCCTGGTCGTCGGTCATGTCTTCGAGCCAGAGAGAACCTTTAGGGGCACTGGCGGCTTCGAAGAGGCTGCGGCGCGCTCGTCATCGATGATCGGATCGCGCTCGCCGTGGACAAAGAGAATCGGGCGCGGGGCGATTTGTGCGGCGGCATCGGCTGGAGAAAAGTCGTATAAATCGGCCCCGGTTTGAACGCAGGCCAGTGCCAGGCCGATGCGGACAACCATCCACTGGAGCAAGGGCTGGCGAGCGGTCTGGGCGGCGGAATCGGCGAGGTTATCGAAGCGGTCGTAGCAACCGAAGACAGCGAGGGAGTTGAAGGCGCGGCCCTCGGGGGACGGGTCGGCGGCGGCGGCAAGAAGCGCCGCGGCGCCGGTGTCGATGCCGACTCCGACGATGCGCCGGCTGGCCTCGGGCTTGGCATCACGCAGCCAGCGCACGGCGCCCAGGACGTCGCGCCGTTCGTGATCGCCGAAGGAGATGATCTGGCCGGCGCTTTGGCCATGGGCGCGAAAGTCGAAGATCAGAACGTTGTATCCGTCGTCGAGGAAATTCTTGGCGAGAATGAGATAGCTGCCGGAGCGCGAGCCGGGACAGATCAGCAGGGTTTGGCGGCCCCAGTTGGGATTGGGGACGGACTTGTCCGGCAGCGCGGCGGCTGGGGTCCAGAATCCGGCGATGTCCAGGCCGTCCGTCGATTGGAACCCAACGCGGGTTGCGCCCAGATCGGCCAGGGGCGAATCGGCAGGCTGCAACGTTTTTGGCCGGTAGGTTGCCGCGGCGACAATCATGTAGGGCAAGCCGATGAGGAAAAGAAGGGCGACGCGCAGGGCCTGTGCGGCGGCTTGTCGTTGCGGGCGTTTCCAGGAGCCGGCGCCGGTGGCAAAAAAGAGACGCGCGCCGTGGTCAAAGGTGACGTCGAGAAGCTTCAGGACGCAGATGACCGCGGCGGTCCAATAGCAGGTGAGGAGCATCTGGCCCGGGGCGATGATGCCGCCGAGCCAAAGGTCATAGATGATGGTCGTGGCGACGCCGAGCAGCAGGGATGAGGCGACGGCGAGGGTGGCGGTGGGCGCGGGCCGGGCGCCGCGGCGCGCGAGGAAGATGATCGTGATCAGCGCCGCCGGCGGAAGGAGGACATACAGCCAGATCAGGAGAATGTGGGCTAGGTGGAGCATGTTGAGGACAATCGATAGTCGATAGTTATAACACGGAGGAGTTAAGAAGCGCGAAAGTAGGCAGAGCCGGGCCGTGTCGGCCCGGTCCGGGGCGACACGCCCCGGCTCTATAATTCCGGGAGGCTGTTATGGAACTCCCCTCGGCCGGGCATGAGCCGGTGATGTTGCAGGAAGTGTTGGACCTGCTTCGTCCGTGTGCGGGGGCAACGGTGGTGGATTGCACCGTGGGCCGGGCCGGACACGCCAGGGCGATCGGCGAGCGCTTGGGGGCGGGAGGATTGCTGGTTGGGCTGGATGCCGACCCGCGAAACCTTGAGTTTGCCGCCGAGCGACTCAAGGGCCTGGATTGCCGGGTGCGGCTGTTTCATGCGAATTTCGCGGAACTTTCGAGCGTGCTGGAGGAGGTCGGCAAACCGCGGGTGGCCGGCATTCTGGCGGACCTGGGGATCAGCACCAACCAGCTTTTTGACGCGGGATATGGCTTGAGCTTCGATCGGGCGATGCCGCTGGATATGCGGCTCGATCCGCGCCTGACCGAAAATGCGGCGGATTTGGTCAACAAACTGCCCGAAGAGAACCTGGCCAACGTCCTATATGAATTGGCACAGGAGCGTTGGTCGCGGCAAATTGCGAGAAAGATTGTCGAATATCGGCGAGTTTCGCCGATTGAAGATACCGAAGCATTGGCCGAGCTGGTTCGCTCGGCGGTTCCGTCGCGAAGGGCCAAGCCCTCGGGCCGTCGGGGCGGACCTCCGGGGCGGATCGATCCGGCAACGAGAACTTTTTTGGCGCTGCGGATGGCGGTCAACGGGGAGATGAGCAATCTCCGGGAGTTGCTGCGGCAAGGGCAGCCTTCGGCACTGCTTGCGGGAGGTCGGATGGTCGTGATCAGCTTCCAGTCGATGGAAGATCGGCCGGTGAAACAGACGTTTCGGTCGTTGGAGCAGACCGGGTTCGTGAAGATCGTCACGAAGAAGCCCCTCTCCCCCACCCCCGAAGAAATTGCCCGCAACCCGCGGGCGCGCTCGGCGAAGGTCCGGGCGGCAGAGAAGTTGGCCACAGATAAAAATCAGATGAACATGGCCTAGAGAAGCCGAGAATTTCATCCGTGTGCATCTGATTCTCATCTGGGGCGGAAATACCGTTTTTGAGAGGTTTCCATGACGCGAGAGACGAAGATCAGCCTGCTCGTGGGGCTTGCGTTCATCATCGTGATGGGGATTCTGCTGACGGACCATATGCGCTCGGCGGGCGAGCCGCCGCAGGCGGCGCTTCAGGATGCGGGCGTGGCGGTTCGGCAGGCGGTGAATGCGCCGGGAACGGTTGAGCCGCCGATCAGGATGGTGCAGCCCACGGAGGTGTCCCCGACTGAATCGGTGCCAACGCATGAGGAACTGACGCGCCCCCCGGCGCCGGTGATTCCTTCGACCAATTATCAGAGCGAATCTACGGGGACGAATTCGGCGGCGGCGCCTCTGGAGGATCACGGCGCGGATTTGCCGGGGCCCAAGCCGCTGGAGTGGCCTGGCCCAGCGCAATGGGGAGCCGCTGGTCCCGGCGAATATTGATGGTTCCAGCCGCGGCGGGGATTTGGGTTCGTCGAGCACGTCCAACCCCCCTGCCGCTGCCGAGCCGAAACCCACCGCGATCGCCGGGCCAAGCCGATATAAGGCCCAATCGGGCGACTCGGTCTCGCGGATGGCGGCGAAGTTTCTCGGATCCAATTCCAGGGCGAATGTGCAGGCGATCATCGATGCAAATCCGTCGCTGCAGGACGATCCGGACAGGGTGATCGTAGGCCAGAGCTACGTGATTCCCGGGGCGAGACAAACGGTGATGGCTCCAAGCTCGCCGAGCGTGATCCCGACGCCGCCAACGATTGGGCGCGGCGATGGGCAGGAATATTTCTACACGGTCCAGGACGGGGACAGCCTCTGGCAGATCGCCAACGATGAGCTGGATGATCCGTCGGCGGTGGATGCGATCAAAGAATTGAACGCTTCGATTCTCAAGGGCAAGGATACGGTGATTCCGGGAATGAAGCTGCGTCTGCCGAGCAAGCCGGCGGCGTCGGCCAACTCGATGTGACATGCTCAAGCTCCTCCTGTGCCTGTTTTGCGGGACGGCCACGGCGGTGGCGATGCTGGAACTCCGCGAGCAGCACTTGAACCTGACCTTTCAGACCGACAAGCTGCACAATCAGATCGAGGCGAGCCAGGCGCAGCTCTGGAATCAGCAGTTGTCGATAGCGGTTGCGACGGCGCCGGATGCGGTGGCGGCGGCGGCAAAGGGGCAGGACTTGAAGTTGACGGCGGGCAAGGCGCCGATGGGGCCGGGAAATAAGTAAAACGCGGCGCTGCAGGCGACTCTATACCGCAATATTTTTGTTGGGCGGGACGCGAATCCGCCGATGAATTATCGGACCGAGACTTCGCGTGAATTACTTTTCATATATCCGAGCCAGGGCTGTTGTGGCGCTGACCGTTGCGCTGTTCGCCGCGCTTCTGGGTCGCGTGGCCTATCTGCAAACCTACGGACGGGAGGCGACGATCTCGCGGGCGGATCGGCAGCAACATCTGGTTCTTACTCTGCCGGCGCGACGCGGAAATATTTACGACCGCAACGGCCTGCTCATGGCCGGGTCGATCCAGACCCACAGCCTGTTCGTCGATCCGAAATTCATGCAGGACTCTTTTCAGGAGGACGGCCGCAGCCTGATCCAGATGGACGAGGCGCTGGATGGTCTGGCGAAGATTGTCGGCAAGGATTCGTTTGAGCTGTCGAAGCTGCTGGGGGATCGGGCCACCAGCCGGTTCGTGAAGGTGGCCGAGAACCTGGATGACACGACGGTGGCGCAGATCGAAGCGATGGATTTGCCCGGAGTGGGAATTGGTTCGGGCAGCGCACGGTGCTATCCGATGGGATCGCTGGCGGCGCATGTGCTCGGGGGTTGCGGCTCCGATGGCAACGGCCTGGACGGATTGGAACTGAAATACAACGCATTGCTCTCGGGCCGGCCCGGATTTGCCCGAGAGACGAAGGACGCGCGGCGGCGACCGATCGGAGTGGCGGCGGAGGATTACCTGCCGCCGCAGCATGGCCACCACCTCGTGCTGACAATCGACGCCAACCTGCAAACGATGGCGGAGCAGGCGCTGCGGGATGCGGTGGAGCACGTGAAGGCGAAGAGCGGGGTTTTCGTGGCGATGGATCCGTACACGGGGGACGTGCTGGCGCTGGCGAATTATCCGACGTTCAATCCGCAAACATTGAGCGATTCGACGGCGGACATGCGGCGGAACAGCGCGCTGGTGGCTCCGTACGAACCCGGTTCGACGTTCAAGCCGTTCATCGCCGGTCCGGCGTTGATGTGGGGTGTGACGACGGCGTCGGAGGTTTGGCCAATCCCCGGCCGGACGTGGTTCACGCCGTACGGGCGGGCGATCACGGATGTCGAGCACTACGGCAATTTGTGCACCTGGGACGGGCTGGTGCATTCGAGCAACATCCTCATGTCGCAACTGAGCGAGCGGATGGGCAACGCGAGGCTTTGGCGGGCGATGAAGGGCTTCAGGTTTGGACAGAAAACGGGGATCGATCTTCCGGGGGAGAGTCCGGGAGTGGTTTACGATCTGCGCAAATGGACGCACAAGAGCACCGAATCGGTTGCACAAGGGTATGAGATGCTGGTGACGCCGCTGCAGCTCGCGCGGGGATTCTGCGCGTATGCCAACGGCGGGAAGCTGGTAACGCCGCGGCTGCTCTTGGGAACGGTCGATCCCCAGGGCAACGTCCTGTCGCGGAGTCAGCGGGTGGATTTTGATTCGCTTCCGCGGGCGATCGATGCCCAGACGGCGGCGGAGGTTCGGCGGATTCTGTGCGACGTGGTGATCCGGGGCACGGCCGAGGGAGAGCGAAGCAAAATCTGGAACATTTCGGGCAAGACGGGAACGGCCTACCTGGCCGAAGGGCACGGATACAGCAAGACCCGCTATAACAGCAGCTTCATGGCCTGTGCGCCGTATGAGAATCCCAAGCTGGTCGTGGTGTGCGTGATTCACGATCCGGACCGAACGATCGCGCATTACGGCGGAAAGGTCGCGGCGCCGGCGGCCGTGAAATTTTTTGAGCGGGCGCTGACGTATATGGAAGTGCCCTCTTCGCCGGATTTGCCGCTGCCCCCGCCGGAGGTGGCCAATGTGTTGTACGATTACTCGGAGAAGGACTACACGGATCGCGATGTCGGGGCGATGAAGGAACAGGATCAGCAGGCGGTGGAAGTCACGTCTAGCCGATGAAAATTCAGATCAATCGATGAACATCGCGTCGCCATAGCTGTAAAAGCCGTAGCGCTGGGCGATGGCGTGCTGATAGATGCGGCGCTGCTCGTCCAGGCCGGTCATGGCTGCCACCAGCGCGATCAGCGTGCTGCGCGGGAGATGGAAATTGGTGATCAGGGCGCCGACGTGTTTCCAGCGGTATGGGGGGTAAATGAAAATCGAGGTTTGGCTTTGCGCCGGAGCGAAGGGCTGATCCGAGGGTTGGCTTTCCAAGACCCTGGCGGAAGTGGTGCCAACGGCGACGATGCGGCGGTTGTCGGATTTGGCCCGATTCAATTCATCCGCCGCTGCCGGGCTGATGGAAAAGCTCTCCGCGTGCATCGGGTGGTCGGCGAGGTTATCGGCGGAAATGGGTTGGAATGTGCCGGCGCCGACCTGAAGGGTGATCATCACGCGGGAGACGGTGGTTTCGTCGAGCCGGCGCAGGAGATCGGGCGTGAAATGCAGTCCGGCCGTCGGGGCAGCGATTGCGCCGGGTGAATCCGCGTAGACCGTTTGATAGCGGGCGCGATCCAGGGCATCGCGCTCGTCGGCTTGCCTGCGGCGTTTGATGTACGGCGGGAGAGGCATGCGACCGATGCGGTTCAGCAAGTCGATAGCGGGGATCGGGTCGGAGATTTGGATCAGGAATTCGCCGGGACCGCGGCCGGCCAGGATCGTGGCGCGAAGCGACGGATCGGAATCGAAATGAAAAGCGGTACCCGGGGGCGCCTGGCCAACGTCGCGCAGCAGGGCCAGCCATTGGCCGACAGCGGGCTCGGAGAGGAACAGGCCGTCGATCAGGCCGCCGGTGGGTTTTTTCAGAGTGAAACGGGCCGGGATGACTTTCGAATCATTGAAGACCAGCAGGTCGCCGGGGCGCAAGAGGCTCGGAAGGTCCGAGAAGATTCTGTCGTGGATGTCGCCGCTTGCGCGAACGAAATGCAGGAGACGGGAGGCGGATCGATCTTCCGGGGGCGTCTGGGCAATCAACTCGGGCGGGAGATCGAAATCCAATTCGTCGGTTCGCATGGGTGCTGACCCCTTTGCGCCTCAGATCCTGTGGCGTCGGGGCATCATCCGTCATAAACGGACCAGATTCACATCGGGGTGAATTGATCGCATAAAATTCTGTCAGCCGCAATATTCCGGGCGTTTTTTACCGCTGGCGCAAAGGCGGCGCGGGGCCGGCAGCAGCATTTGCTGCTGGCCAGGGCGTGTCAACGGTCTCGAACGCCAACCTGATTGCGGCGACTCTGCAGCTTCAGCTCGTGCAATCGTTGCTGCGCGATCCAGGCCCCTAATCCGCTTGGGCGCGGGGGTTCGTCCTGCCCGGAGGCGTGGTCTTGCGATCGGTATTGTCCCGGTCCAATCCAGCCGGAGCCGCGGTATCTGCCCCGGCACGTGATCGTTCCGACGCCGCGGTATTTGCCGCGGCCGGTGATCCATCCCATGCCGAGGATCGAGCCGCAGTGTCCGCCCCGCGTGGAGTCCAAGGGTCCGAACATCACCCCCGGTCCTCAGCCGCCTTGGAAGGTGCTGCCGTGGCAAGAACCCACCCCGCCGCCGAACGTAATAAAGATTACGATTCGACAGCCCGATATTGTTACGAAGGGAAATCTGATCGATTTGTTCTTGTAGGATGACCAGCAAAGGCCAAAAATATGTTACCGGAGCAGCAAGTCGAAGAGTTAATCACGTTGGTTTCCGGACTGGACAAGGATTCGCTGCTGCGGCAATTCCGGGAGTACCCGGCATCGTTTCCGCTTGATTTCACGCCTGATTTTCTCGATCACCAGCCGCTGGAGCGGCTGCGGCATCTCTTCGTGGCGGTATGCATGCAGTCGAGGAAGATTCCGCAGGGGCCTGGCGACGGCGCGGCAGCTCCGCGGTGAGAGTCCCCAAAGGGGGCCCATAATAATCATTTCGCAACGGACGCGCTCCCCGTTCGGCTGAGTTCACGGCCGAAGCCTTCGGGTCGCGGCTAAACGTGGGTTGGATCAATCATGTGGGTCGCGGCCGAACGCCGATGAATGCTTGCGTGCGCTTGAACACGGCTGGCTCCCATTGTCCCTTTCTTGATCGCGCCGACGAGCGTTGCTCGAATTGTTTTCGACTGGAACATCTGAAGCACGCCTTCAAATTCTGCTTTGGCCGATACAAGGCCTGTCCGACGTATCTGCAATTGCAGGTTGAACGGCGGGTCAGGGGGATAGAATCGGCGACGCCGCCGATGCGGGATGGAAATGACTCGCTCGTGCAAATCACGGTCGCCGCTGGAGACGCGGATTAATCAGCCGCGGCTGCGGGAATTGCTCACACATCTGGCGGCGGAGCGGGGACTGGCCGAGAATTCGCTGCATGCCTATCGGCGGGATTTAGAGAACCTATGCGACTTTCTCGGCGGACGGAGTCAAACCCTCGCCGGAGCGGATGCCCGGGATTACCGCGAATATCTGCACGCGCAGAGCCGGGGCGGGAAATCGACGCGGACGGTTGCGCGGCGGCTGGCGGCGATCCGGGTGATGCTGCGGTATTTTTCCGGCGAGAACGGGAAATCGGCGGGGATCCTTCAACAACTCGAGCGGCCCAAGCCGGAGCAATCGCTGCCGAGAATCCTCAGCCGCGCGCAGGTGAACCAACTGATCGCGGCGCCGAATCCGAAATCGAAGCTGTATTTTCGGGATGTGGCGATCTTGGAGCTGCTGTACGCCAGCGGATTGCGGGCGAGCGAGCTGTGCGGGCTGAAGTTGCGGGATCTGAATGCGTCGGTGGGCGTGGTGCGCGTGCTGGGCAAGGGAGCCAAGGAGCGAATCGTTCCGGTCGGCAAGGCGGCCCTGTCGGCGATCGCGCGGTATCTGGTTGATTGCCGGCCGAATCTGATGCGGACGAATGATGAGCATTTGTTTTTATCGCGGACGGGCAGGCCGATGGAGCGGATTGGTTTGTGGATGCTGGTGGAGAAATATGGGCGGGCGAGCGGGATTATGCGGGAAGTTTCGCCGCATACGCTGCGGCATTGCTTTGCAACGCATCTGATCGGAGGCGGGGCGGATTTGCGCGTCGTGCAGGAATTATTGGGGCACAGCGATATCAGCACCACGCAGATTTATACGCATGTGGATCAGGATCGGCTCAGGTCAATTCACAAGAAATTTCATCCCCGGCCCTGAGTCTGTCATTTCAGCGGTGACCGGGCCAACTTTGGGAAGGCCCTTGCTGTCGGCCAGTTTTTCCCGCCAGGATCGTTTGCTTGCCATGGAGCCACTCGATCAACATTTGGATTTCAGTCAAGTAATTCTTGGGATTGCCTTTGAAGATCATGCCCGGACCCTTCAGATAGACCTCGCGCGTCGGCATTACAATGCGATAACCCTTCTGCTTGATGTGGGTGAGAATCCGGGCATACGACTTTCCGAGCTGATCGTACGGACCCTTGTGGAGGAGCGCGACGCATTGGCCGCCCGCAAGCTGGCGAACGGATATCCCATCGGCGGCCTTGCCCTGTCGAATCGGCATGCACGCTTCGAAGTCGGCATCGTCCTCCTTGTATTCGCTGTCGTAATGGAGCAGGAACGGTTTGCCCGAGATATGCCGGCCGAAATTTCGGCCAATCTTCCCGAACGCCGTGCCACAATCGCTGTATTTTCCCTTCATGCGAATTGCCGCGATGAGCACTGGATCCAGCGTTTTTTCCTGCACCTCGCCGCTTGCCTGCGCAACCATGGTCGCCTGCCTTTCTTCAGCGATGAACTGGTCGAGAAATCGCCTGGCCCGACGCAGATGTTTGATCTTTCCTTCCACAATAGCCTTTTGCCGAACGATGATTTCCAGAATGTCGCCTTCGCCCTGAAGCTTGAGAATCTCCTTGATGTCGCTCAGCGAAAACTCGAGGCGGCGAAGTTGGGCAATCGTTCGAGCGGTTTCGATCTGGCTCGCGTCGTATTGCCGATATCCGGTTTGCGGATCGACAAATGAGGGAACCAGCAATTCCTGCTCGTGGTAGAAGCGAAGGGTTTTGACCGTCAGGCCGACGATTTTGGAAAACTCGCCGATGTTGAACATGCCAGCCTCGCATGGGAAGCAATCCTAAAGCCTCCCCCAACGGGAGAGTCAAGAAAAATACCGCATCGAAATCCGGAAGGCCATTTTCGCCCTTCACATCGCCTGCAATTCCTTGACGACGCCTTCGACGTTGGCCTCCTCCGGGCGCTTTTGCGCAGGAGGGCTTTGTAGGCGCCGGCAATCGTTTTTTCGGAAATGTCGGCCAGGGGAAGAAAGACTCCTAGGGTCTGTTTGGGGGCGAATAAGTGATGGGCAACGATTCCAATCTGCTCGACGCCCTTGCCGTCGAGCGGAAGATTCGCATATGCCTCGGCGGCGCTATAAATCGTGCCGAGCAACTCCGAGGGACGGATGGGTTCCTGCAGGAGATCGGCGATTTCCTCGATCAGGCCGGGCAAAATCAGGAAAAGTTTCGCTGACCCGGCATTGGGCCCCGCCTGGATGGCGGCGTAGGCGAAATCGTGCAACGGGCGGGCATGACGGAAAGCGGCTTTGCCCAACTTCGACAACAGCTCGATGAACGATTTGATCTTGCGCGCGGTTTCGAAGCGTTGTTCGGCCGCGGCTTGTTGCATGCGCTGATTTTGCTGGCGGATCATTTCGCCGGGATCGGCGAGCGTGGCGGCGCTCCATTCGATCATTCGCCGATACTGCTCCATCGAGATCGACCCGTCGCACGGGGCGGGGCATTTGCCCATCTCCTTGTAGGGACAGGCGCGGCCGTTGGGGGCTTGAATCAGGACGTTGTAATAGCGGCAAAGATCGAAAGCGTCTTCCATCAATTCGATCAGGCGTGCGGCGGCGTGCTTGTCTTCGACGGGGCCGATAAACAGGCCGGATTTGCCGGCAAGATCGATGGTCTTGGAGTATCGGGGAAATTCGGCGTCGGGATCGACGTGGATGAACCATGCCGGGCGAAAACCCACCATTCCCTGATAGGTTCCCGGATAAATCTGCCGGGCGATGTCGTGGTAGATCCAATCGGCCTCGAAGGCGCTATCGACGCGTCGCCAATGAATCTGGCGGACGATCTCGCGGTAATTCACCCGCTTGCTGACGAGGAGGATCTGCTCGCCCTGAAGCCGGCGCTTGAGACTGGCGCGGAGGTTTTTGACGCAGAGCAGTTGCAGGGGCTGTCCGGCGGCGTCGGCAAAGGCGTAGACGACCCACTTGGCGGGAACTTGGCGGAGGAAGGCCTCGAAATCGCCGGCGGGATCGAAATCGGCGCGGTGATCGAAAATGGCGTCGATTTGGGGCATCACCTGATCCATGGTAGGATCGCGACGAACAAAAACAAAAAAGCGTGGAGAATATGAGCGAGAAGCGATCGGAGAATCCAAATCCGCTGGTGAGCATCATCATGGGGAGCAAATCGGACTGGGAAGTGATGCAGCACGCGGCGCAAACGCTGGGGCAGTTTGCAGTGGCCAATGAATGCCGGGTGCTTTCGGCCCATCGGACGCCGCGGGAAACGACGGAATACGTTTCATCCGCCCAGGGCCGGGGCGTGGAGGTGATCATCGCGGCCGCGGGAGGAGCTGCGCATCTGGCGGGGGTGGCGGCGGCGCATACGGTGCTGCCTGTATTGGGTGTGCCGATGCCCAGCGATGCGCGTACGGGGAGTGGATTCGCTGCTTTCGACGGTGCAGATGCCGGCGGGGATTCCCGTGGGGACGCTGGCGATCGGGAAGCCGGGGGCGATCAATGCGGCGCTGTTGGCGATCGCGATTCTGTCGGCGTCGCGGCCGGCGCTTCGGCAAAAGCTGCTCGATTATCGCAAGGAGCAGAGTCAAGGGATTCTCAAGGAGACGCTGCCGTAATCCTGCGAAGACGACCGCTGCAACATTCGGGGAAATGTTTTAGAATGGCGACATGGCTCAAATTACAACAGCACCGACGGGGATCGACGGAGCGAAGCTGACGAAGCTGACGGTTTGGGAGGACGAGCGGGGGGCGTTCCTGGAAGCATTTCGGGCGTCGTGGTTTGCGGATCGGCAGCGATGGGTGCAATGGAATGTATCGCGAAGCTCGGGCTCGGTCGTGCGGGGATTGCATTTCCACAAATTGCAGACGGATTACTGGATCGCGATTGCGGGGAAATTGCAGGTGGCGCTGGTGGATTTGCGGCCGAAATCCCCGACGTACAAGGTGGCGAAATGCCTGAGCCTGGACTCGGCCGAGCCGGAGGGGCTGTATATTCCGCCGGGCGTTCTGCACGGATACAAAGTCATGCGCGAGGCGACGATCATGTATCTGGTGGATTTTGAATACACCGGCAAAGACGAGTACGGGGTGCGCTGGAACGATCCGGCGCTGGGCTTGCCGAAGAGTTGGTACGAGGGTCCGGAGCCGGCGGTTTCAAAGAGGGACGCGACGGCGTCGCTGCTGGCGGAATTGAAGGATCGGCCATAAGCGGGATTGGTGAACGTGCCCGACAATATTTCCATTCGCTTCATCCGGGAGTCCGATCTGGCGGCGTTCAAGGCGTTGCGTCTCGAGGCGCTGCGCGAGCATCCGGAGGCGTTTGGGACGGATTACGAGGAGGACGCCGGCCAGCCGGAATCGGTTTGGAGGGACCGTGTTGGCAAAGCGGCGGGAGATCCCAGCGGCTCAATCGTGCTTGCCGACGCGGGCAACGAGTTGGCGGGAATGGTGGGCGTGTGGCGAGGCACTGGAGTAAAAACCCGCCATGAGGCCAATATCTGGGGCGTTTACGTTCGCCCGAAATACCGCGGCCTGAAGCTCACCGATGGGATGATTGCGGAGGCATTGGGATGGTGCCGGGGTGGGGACGTGCGGATCGTTCGACTGGGGGTCGGCACGTACAACGCGGCGGCTATCCGCTGCTATCAGCGATGCGGGTTTCTGGTCTGCGGGATCAGCCCCGAGAAGATCAGGGTGGGGGATGTCTCCTACGACGAATTGCTGATGTGGCGACGGGTTTGAACCGGAACCCAAGACCGGAGCGGCACACCTTGGCACTGTCTCTGGAGTCGAAAAACCCCGGAATTGGATCCTTGACAGCTATTTAACTTATTGATACTGAGAATCAGTCTCAATCAATGGAGCTTCTTCAATGACCCTTTCTCCCAACGGACGCCGGTGTGGATGTGCGCATTCCTACGGGCGCGCACTGGCCATCTTCGGTGCGCTTTCGTGTGTCCTGGTTTCGGCGCCCGATGCATCGGCTGATGGAGCCGATTCGCAAGCGGCGAGCACGCGGCATGGGCTGTTTAATTTGCTGGACAGCCGCAGCGCGTATGGACAGGGGGCGTTTCCGGAGCCATTTCTGGTGGATGACTCGGATGGGGAAAGCGATGAGGCGCGTCTTGATTGGTTTCATGCCGAGGGGCCGGACCAGGGAAGCGATACCGTGAAGGCGGAAATCGAGAAGGGGTTTGGCCCGCTGACCCTGGAGCTGGAGGTTCCGTATGAGGTTGATCATTCATTGGACATCGATCCGGCCACGGGGCTGGGGACGGGATCCAGGATGGACGGCCTTGATAACATTAACCCGGGCGCTCGAATTCCCTTCTATCAATTCGTTTCAAAGGACGGATTCATCGACAACACGATCGGCGGGGCCATTGAAATCGGCATTCCAATGAACTCGCCGTTGAGCAAGAATGCGGAGGTGGTTCCGAAAGTTTTTGACGATCTGAAGCTCGGCGACCACTTCACGATTCAAACGATCGAGGGGTATTCCACGCTCTTCGGCGGGGGAAACGACGCCCATTTGGAGACGTTCGAATACGGATTTGTTTTCGGCTATTCGATTGAGCATGAAGCGCTGCCGATACCCGGCGTGGACGAGTTGATTCCGGTGTTTGAGTTGGATGGAGCGACGGAGTTAAACAAGGATCAGCCGGGCCATGACAGTCTTTTGGGAAATGCGGCTCTTCGGTTGGATCTGGAGTCGATCGGCCCGGTTCAGCCGCGGCTTGGGGTGGGGTATGTTTTTCCGATCGACAAGGGGGCGCGGCAGGAACTCCGCTGGGGAATTTATACGAGTTTGGTGTTTGAATACTGAATGGGTTGGGGGCGATTTCTTTTAAGACACGGCGGGAGGCCCCGCCGGCTAAAACTGGGGGAAATAAAAAGGGCCCCCGGTCCTTGTTGAAGGGATCGGGGTCCTTGTTTAACGCTGGCAGTGACCTACTTTCCCGCGGAAGCAGTATCATCGGCTCGGCAGGCTTAACGACCGTGTTCGGAATGGGAACGGGTGTGACCCTACCGATATTGCCACCAACGATGATCCGGCCGACCGGTTAAGGCCGGCCGGATTGACATTCAAAGTGGAACATGAGGTTCTCAAGCCGCTTTCGAGCACGATTTTGGTGATTTCGCTAAATGTCATTTGTCCTTTGTCACTGGTCATATGCAAAAGACAAATGACCAATGACTAATGACCAATGACAATTCAGCGATGATCGATAAAAGTGGTCAAGCAATCGACCGTTAGTACCGGTCACCTGAAGATCTTTCGATCCGTACAGCTCCGGCCTATCAACCGAGTGGTCTACTCGGGGTCTCTCTCCCGATAAATCGGGATTGGAATCCTCGTCTTGGCATAGACTTCACGCTTAGATGCTTTCAGCGTTTATTCGTTCCGGACATAGCTACCCAGCAATGCCGCTAGCGCGACAACTGGTGCACCAGGGGTCCGTCCTTCCAAATCCTCTCGTACTATGGAAGAGGTGCCGTCAAGATTCCTACGCCCACAGCAGATAGGGACCGACCTGATTCACATCGGTCTGAACCCAGCTCGCGTACCGCTTTAATTGGCGAACAGCCAAACCCTTGGGACCGCCTTCAGCCCCAGGATGCGATGGGCCGACATCGAGGTGCCAAACCGCCTCGCCGCTATGGACGCTCGGAGGCGATCAGCCTGTTATCCCCGGGGTACCTTTTATCCGTTGAGCTATGGCGCTTCCACACGCAACCACAGGATCACTAAGGCCGCCTTTCAGCTCTGCTCGTGCTGTAGCACTCGCAGTCAAGCAGGCTTTTACCTTTACGCTCTTCGACCGATTGCCAACCGGCCTGAGCCTGCCTTTGCACTCCTCCGTTACTCTTTTGGAGGAGACCGCCCCAGTCAAACTGCCCACCTAGCACGGTTCCCTGCCCGGATTCACGGGCCAGGGTGAGATGACGAATGCAAACAGGGTGGTATTTCACCGTTGGCTCCCCCTCGGCCAGAACCGAGGGATCAACGCCTCCCACCTATCCTACGCAGTCCACAACCGGCATCAGTACCAGGCTACAGTAAAGGTCCACGGGGTCTTTCCGTCTTGCTGCGGGTAGACGGTATCTTCACCGCCACTTCAATTTCACCGAGTCTGCGGTCGAGACAGCGCCCAAGTCGTTACGCCGTTCATGCACGTCGGAACTTACCCGACAAGGAACTTCGCTACCTTAGGACCGTCATAGTTACGGCCGCCGTTTACGGGGGCTTCGGTTGCCAGCTTTGAGACGAATCCCTGACCGGCTTCCTTAACCTTCCCGCACCGAGCAGGCGTCACTCTGTATACATCCTCTTGCGAGTTAGCACAGAGCTGTGTTTTTGATAAACAGTCGCCCGGGCCGATTTCTGAGCCCTCTCTTGCGAGTAGGGACCCCTTATCCCGAAGTTACGGGGTTAGATTGCCTAGTTCCTTAACCGCAGTTCTCTCGAGCGCCTGAGGATACTCTCCTCGCCTACCTGTGTCAGTTTTAGTACGGGTGGTGGTATCGTCCCCCGCGCACTTTTCTCGGTTCTTACGCTACAGACTTCGGCAACAAAGCGGCCTAGACCCGCAGGCTTGCGCCTGAAGGAACCCCCACGTCTAATCGGGGGATCTGCCTTGTAAAAACACATGCGCGGGCTCAACCTTTACAGCCAGTGCAGGAATATTAACCTGCTGTGCATCGACTACGCCTTTCGGCCTCGTCTTAGCTTCCGACTAACCCTGGGCGGATTTACCTTCCCCAGGAAACCTTAGGCTTTCGGCGTGCAGGATTTTCACCTGCATTATCGTTACTCATACCGGCATTCTCGCTTGCACGCGCTCCAGCGCTCCTTACGGTACGCCTTCGACGCGGCGTGCAACGCTCTTCTACCATCCCGATTGCTCGGGATTCGCTGCTTCGGTATTCGGCTTATTCCCGATCATTTACGGCGCTACTGTGCTCGACCAGTAAGCTATTACGCACTTTTTAAATGGTGGCTGCTTCTAAGCCAACATCCTGGCTGTCATTGCACACTAACTTCCTAACGAACTAAGCTGAATTTTGGGACCTTAGCAGACGATCTGGGTTGTTTCCCTCTTGACCGCGAAGATTATCCCTCGCGGACTCACTCCAAAGATAAGCCCATGGGTATTCGGAGTTTGATAGGAGCGTGTAGGCGGGTAGCCCCACGTCTCCTTTCAGTAGCTCTACCCCCCATGGGTAGTGGCTTCAGGCTGCCCCTAAAGGCATTTCGAAGAGAACCAGATATCTCCCAGTTTGATTAGACTTTCACTCCTCCCCGCAGTTCATGCCAGAACTTTTCAACGTTCACGGCTTCGTGCCTCCTGTCCCTTTTACGGGACATTCACACTGACCACGGGTAGATCACTAGGTTTCGGGCCGCAGGCCGACAACTATACGCCATCTTAAGACTCGCTTTCGCTTCGGCTCCGGTGCTATCGCACCTTAGCCTTGCTGCCGACATGCACTCGCCGGTCCATTATGCAAAAGGTACGCCGTCACACATTTCCCTTGCGGGACATAGTGCTCCGACCGCTTGTAAGTGTATGGTTTCAGGTACTTTTAACTCAGCTAATAGCTGTGCTTTTCACCGTTCAATCGCCCTACTTGTTCACTATCGGTCATCGAGGAGTATTTAGCCTTGCCCGGTGGTCCGGGCGGATTCACACTAGATTCCACGAGTCTGGTGCTACTCTGGAGAGCACATGTTAACGGGGACCTGTCGATGTCGCATACGGGACTTTCACCCTCTATGGTCAGACTTTCCAGACTGTTCCGCTATCGACGGTTTTGTAACCCCTCAGTGCTTCCGCAACCCCGGGACGGAATTTCAAATTTCAAATCTGAAATCTCAAATCTCAAACTCGAAATTCCGGCCCGGTTTGGGCTCTGTCCGCTTTCGCTCGCCGCTACTGACGG
Organism: uncultured Phycisphaerales bacterium; assembly: GCA_963783845.1. Taxonomy (GTDB): domain Bacteria; phylum Planctomycetota; class Phycisphaerae; order Tepidisphaerales; family Tepidisphaeraceae; genus PALSA-1353. The sequence continues at coordinate 75,078 of CAWAPL010000010.1, read as the reverse complement.
AATCGATGTCTCTTTCTTTTCCTCCAGGTACTAAGATGTTTCAATTCCCTGGGTTCGCTTCCAAACGCCTATACATTCAGCGCCGGATGATCCCGATTAATCGGGACCGCGTTTCCGCATTCAGAAATCTCCGGATCAACGCTTGTTTGCCAGCTTCCCGGAGCATATCGCAGGCTACCACGTCTTTCGTCGCCTCTCGATGCCAAGGCATCCACCATACACCCTTAGTAGCTTGACCACATTTATCGATCACCGCTTGCCGGCAGGGCGTGCCGCAGCTATCTCGTCAAATGCCCGAGAAAAGATCGATAACGTGCCACCGGAAGTGCCGTTGCACTTCCGTTTTTCGCCAAAAAAGGTGCTCGACGACTTCTGTCCGAAACAGGCCTTGCTTGCACCCGTCTCCAGACGGAAAAACCAAAAAGATTGGACAGAAGTCGCGGAGGTTTATTTTGCTATAAACCTTTGAACCTCATATTCACTTTTCAAAGAGCCTTTTGCCGGGAAAAATTCCCGACAAAAATCCCGCCGAACGCGGGTCAGTCCGCCCACAGCTTTCCAGGCGGACTGATCCAAATTCGACGGCAAATCAACCTCAACGGCTGGGGTTGATTCTTTCATTTCATCGCCTTCCGCGGCGACTTGGTTTTACAACGGGGTCGCTACGAGAACCGGCGAGAAGAATCGATTGGGTGTGTTATCAAACCTGCTTTCCTAAACGAGTCCTCGATTCCGTGCAATCCTCTGGTTCGGCGAACCAAGGGTGACGGAGTATAAGCCTCTATTTCGACGCGTCAAGGCCTGTTGCTGAAATTTTTAAGGAGCCGCTAAGGCCTTGAGCTTTCCGATAATACGCTTCAGATCAGCCCGGTTGTGGGAATAAATTGGCTTGCTCGGACAGGGTCGCGAAACCCGATGCACCGCTTGCCTGCGGTTTACGTTGCAGAACCCAACGGGGGCCTTCGAAGCCGTGCCGCTGGTACCAACCCTTTAATTGCTCGCGGGAAAGCGGATGGGGCTTGCGGCCGATGGGGATGACCTTCAATTTCAGTTCGACGCCGTGACGGTCGGCAAGTTGGCAAAGAGCGCGGACGATGATCGAGCCGTTGCCTTTGCCCGGTTCCAGAGTCCATAAGCGATGGATCTGGATTGTTCGCTCGGAGGAGATGATGAATTGGACGAAACCGTGGCAGCCGCCGCCGGGCTTTGCGAACGCGAAGCATCCTTCCCCGGCCGGCTTTGCCATCGCCGCCAATTCCGCGAGGAAATCCGCCACATTGCGGGCGCGGACCTTGGCGGGCTTGGGCGAGAATAGACGGAACCGCATCCACATCGGCTCGCGTTCAGCGAATGAAATGCCGCGCTCGATTCATTGGTTTTGGCTGCGGGAATGGGCTAGGTGCGCTGGCGCGTCGTGCGGATCGCACGATGACCGTCCTGGCAATTTGCAAAATGCACGATCGAAGCTTGCCTGGGGATTTGATGGGATCTCGAAAACGAGAATCGCCCGGAATTTCCCAGCGATTCTGTGTCTCACGGCATTTTGCAAGTCCGGATCATGACCTCGACGGGATTCGAACAATCCGCTAAATCCCCCAGAAAATGGCATCAGAAAGTCGGCGGCGCAGAATCCAGCCCACTTTCGCTTGATCTGGTCAATTTGAGAATCATTTCCAGTGAGGCTTGCCAAGAACCTGGTCGAAGTTCCTATCCCAGAGGAAGGCCCAGAGTCCGGCCGGGCCGTCGAGTTGGTGCGACTCGTCGAATTCGAGCAGCATGCCGCACCGCCCCGGTATCGGTCGTGGTAATCCGCAGTGCGCAGGCCCTGCTTCCAAATCTTGGCGGCACGGGGCATGCCCATGTTGAGCAGGATGTAATAGCGGCTGTAGTCGCACATCCCCTCGCCCCATTCATTTTTGGTCCTTTCGAAGGCTGGATGTTTATGCCAGAAATCATGGCTCAATTCGTGGCTAAGCCATCCGAACCAATCCGCTGTACCGGGCTTGGGATTTTTGAGGTCGCGCAGACCCACGTAAGGGATTGGAAGGCTGCCGCCGGACACGAAATCGCCGTGGCCGTTGTAGATGAAGACAAGCCGGTCGTAAGTGCCGGAGTCCTGCTGATAACGGACGCTTGGATCGAAACGCGTCATGTGCATTTGCAAGCGGTAGGCATCGTCGAGCCAGTCGGCCATGTCGCTGCGATTGGTAACCCTGGACTCGCCATCCCAATCTGGGAAAAGCCCTCGCGGCCAGGCAAGAACGACGTGCTTGCGGAGGACAACGTTATACGGCCCGGTCGCAGTGCGCAGGATGGCTTTTTCGTTCGCAGTCAGCGGGCCAGCCTCTTCAGGATCGGCCGAACAAAACGAAGGCCTGATGAAAGCAAAGGCGAAGAGTAAGATCAAGATCGATCGACGGCGAGGAACACGCAATGAATATGACGATTGTTGGATAGAATATCGCATGCGGAAAGTATAGCGGTGACATCTATGCGATCCAGGGCGGATCCCCCAACGGCACGTTCTGCGCATGGCTGGGAAACTCCCAGGCCGTCGCCCAAGATCATTACCTGTAGGTCACCGATTCACGCTTCGCCCGGGCGGTTGGAAAGGCCGCGCAGTATGGAGCCGAGTTACAGCGCATCGGCTCCCAAAGGCATTTGGGGAAAAACAAGAATCGCCCGGTTTTGCCGAGCGATTCTGCGTCTTGCTATTCGGCGCAAGACAATCCTATGACCCCGACGGGATTCGAACCCGTGTCGCGGCCTTGAAAGGGCCGTGTCCTAGGCCTCTAGACGACGGGGCCGGGTGATTCGCAAAACGCACGGATGCCCAGGAGCGGGCACAATATGCGGAAGTTGCCGGTAACGTCAATCCGAGGTCATTCGTCATTTGTCTCTTGTCTTTGCAAATGACAAATGACCAATGACGAATGACAATGCCTCCATGATCCACTATTTCAAATTCCGCCAAGACCTGTTCGGCCCCCACCCGGCCAAGGATGTTTACGAGAAGCGCCCCGCCGGACGCGGTTGGCCCGAGGAATGTCCGCCGATTCGCGCGGCCAATGCGCTGGGGTTTGATCTGCTGGCGAATTTCGACCTCACCTTCGTGCAACGGCGCGGCCGTTGGAGCGTGGAGAAAGACCTCGTCATCGAAAGCGATTTTGATTTTGCCGCGAGCGAAGCGGCCGTGGGCAAGCCGCTGGTTCAGCAATACGCCTGGTTCTGGGAAAAGGGACAGAAGCTGCCGCATGTCATCAGCGACCATGTTTATGCGAAGATCAATAACCAGGCGAAGGTCAGCTCATTTCTATTCTTGAAAACAGACCCCAACGAGCTGCTCTTCATGACTGACGTGCCCAACCGATGGCGGCCGTTTCGAGCGCTGTCGGCCGTCGTGGAAACGGACTGGTATCCGGCAAGTTATCCGTGGCATGTGGTGCTGGAACTGGACCGGCGCGAAAAGCGGATCAGGATCGGCAAGGGCGAGCCGATCTGCCGAATCATTCCCGTGCGGCGCGAAACTTATTTCGCGGGAGAAATGTCGCATGCGGGATTCGACGAGTTTTTTGCCCGCGGGCAGAAATGGCTGGCGACCCACGGGCAAGCGCGGCCCGAAGGCGTGATGGACATCACGCACACGTACGTTCGCCAGCAGATTCGGCCGAGATTTGTGGTGATGAGGTGAGGGCGTCGCGCGGATCGGCTCAGGATTTTGACGGATTGCCCGCACCGATTAAAGTGATTGGATCCTTACAAGGGAGCCAACATGACGCAGATGCCGCCAGGGGGGCCGCCGAATTACCCGCCGAATTACCCGCCGAATTATCCTCCGTATGTTCCGCCGGGAATGCAGGGGCCGAGTGCATATTCGCTCCCGCCGGGGGGAACGACCAGCGCCGCGGCGGTCACGAGCCTCGTGTGCGGGCTGATCCTGTGCGTCCCGTTCGTGACGGGCTTGGTGGCGATCATCACCGGATTTGTCGGCCTCTCCTCGACGAGCAATCCGGCGGTGAAGGGACGCGGGATGGCCGTCGCGGGGATGGTCCTCGGGTTCCTGAGCATCGTCGTATGGGGCCTGTTCGGCGGCGGGATGCTGGTGCTCATCCATGGCTCGGGACCTCAGCGCGTCTTCGCCAAGCAATATCTCTCCGACCTGAGCGCCGGGAATATCGATCAATGCGTGCAGCATTCGAGCAGCCGACTGACCAAGGACCAAATCGAAGTTTTTGCAAAGCAGGCGCAGGGCTGGGGAACGCTGAATGATACAACCGTTATGGCCTTTTCGTTCAACAACTACAGCGGCACGTTCGGCGGCGTGGTTTCGGGGGGGTGCAAATTCAGCGGCGGGCCACACACGTTTTCCATGACGCTCATCAAAGATTCCGGAGCGCTGAAGGTCGATACGTTCCAGTGGCAGTGAGCAATGGAGGAATCCATGGGCGAGGTGGCAGCGGCGGAGATTTCGTCGGCGCCTTCGCGCTCCGGGCCGTGGAGCATTGCGGCGCTGGCGGGGTTTGCGTGCGGAGTTTTTCTGATCGTTCCGTTTGGAGCGGGGATTGCCGCGGTGGTGCTGGGCATGATGGGCTTGCGCGAAACGCGTGAGGCATGGGTGCGCGGCCGGCGACTGGCGGTCGCGGCGATCGCTTTGGGGCTGGTGAACGTCGTCTGCTGGGGCGGGTATGCGGAGTTCATCACCAGGATCAGCGCCCCGGGACGCAGTGTGGCTCACCGATTTGTGACTGAACTGAGCGAGGGCAGGACCAGCGACGCCCGGGGCGATTGCGCGGGGAGCATCAGCGAGACGCGATTGCGGGCGGCGGCCGATCAGCTCAAGCTATGGGGCGGGGCCAAGAGCGTGGCGGTGCTCTACGTCAACAGCGACACGACCGGCGGGTCTACGACAGGCTCGGTTCGCGGATCGATCCATACGCCCGGAGGCGAGCATACGTTTCAATTGCAGACTGTTGGGGACGATGGGGTGTGGAAGATCAGCGAGTTTTCAATTCAGTGAAATGGTCATTCGTCATTGGTCCTTTGTCATTTGCAAAGCACAAGTGACAAATGACAAATGACCAATGCCTACGTCCTCAACGTCGCCCCGAATTGTGATTTCGCTTCCGCAATCGCCTTCCGCACGGAACGTCTCCAACTTGCTCGCTGGTGAGGGTGGCCGATGGAGAGCGAAAGACCAGCGTGATGGTGACGCTTTTGGAGCCGGGATCGAGCGGCTTGCCGCGATATGTCGTGACGAACTCAATCGATTCGAGAAATTCCAGATTCAGTTTCTGAACCAGGGATTCGATCTTCTCGTAGCGGAGATTTTCCGGAACGATCAGGGAAATATCGCGGCGGACGGCTGGGAAACGGGCCAGCGGGCGGAGCTGGGGAACGTGCCGGCTGCCGAATAGGAGCGGGGCGAGTTCCAGTTCGGCGGCGGCGGGGAGATCGCGCAGGGACAATTTATCGGCGACGCCGCGGTCGATCTGGCCGAGAAAACCGACGGTTTGATCGCCCCAGACGACGCGGCCGGCGGCGCCTTTGGCGAAACCGGGGTGAGAATCGGGGACGACTTTGACCGGGCGATCGGCGTCGAGGCGCGCGAGCATCGCCTCGGCGATTCCGCGCATCGTGGCGGATGTCTCCGCCAACCCAGGCGACCGCGCGTTGCTCGTGCATCTTGGCGTCGGGATCGCTCGGGAAAACGGAGCCGATTTCGAACAGCCGGGCTGACGGGTTGCCGCTGGCCTCGTTGAATCGAACAGCCTGGAGCAGCCCCGGCAGGAGGCTGGGGCGCAGGGCGGCATCGGCTTTCTTGACGGCCGCGTCGGCACGAATCGCCGCCGGGCCGAATTCATTTCGCAGCGAATCGCTGACAAAGCTGAACGTGATGGCTTCGAAATACCCGCCGCCGACCAGCAGGGCGCAGATTGCTTCGTGCGTGATCCAATCGCGATCGGGCGGAGTGAGACGAATTGATATTTCCTGCCGTGTCGGAATGCGGTCGTAGCCAAGCACGCGAGCGGCTTCCTCGATGAGATCGATTTCCTCGTTGATGTCGAGCCGATGGGTGGGAACGGTCACTTCGATGCGGTCCCGTGCGATGACAGGGGAGAGGGACAAGCGATCGAAAGCGGAGCCAATTTCGACGGTCGGCAAATCCACGCCGAGAATCCGGCGAATTTGCGAGAACCGCAGGCTGATGGTTTTCTTTTTTGTCTGATCGGAACCGGCCTGGGCGAATCCCGGTGCGAGTTGCCCCCCTGCCGTCTCGAGGATGAGTTGGGCGGCGCGGAGGCTGGCGCGGGCGGGAAGCGCCGGATCGATTCCGCGCTCGAAGCGATAGGAGCTTTCGCTTTTCATGGCCAGGAATCGCGCGGTTTGGCGGACGCAAAGCGGATCGAATCGAGCGGATTCGAGCAAGACATCAACGGTTTCCGCGCAAACTTCGGTGTCGATTCCGCCCATGACGCCGGCGAGGGCGACGGGTCGCTGGGCATCGGCGATGACCAGCATGGCCGGAGTCAATTCGCGCTTGCGGCCGTCGATGCTGACGAGGGACTCGCCGCGCCCGGCGTTGCGGACGACGATCTGTCCGCCGTTGATCTTGGCGAAATCAAAGGCATGAAGCGGCTGACCGAGTTCCATCATGACGTAGTTGGTGACATCGACGATGTTGTTGACCGGGCGGATGCCGACGGCTTCGAGCCTTCGCGTGATCCAGAGGGGGGATGCGCCGACTCTGACGCCGCGGATCAGACGGGCCGTGTAATGGGGGCAGAACTTGGGCGCGTCGATGCGAACTGCGCACCTCGGAGGATGGACCGGACTCTTTGGCGACGATTGGCGCTTCGTGGAAGGGCAAATTGAGCAGCGCCGACAGCTCGCGGGCGATGCCGATATGGGACAGGCAATCGCCGCGGTTGCTGGTGACCTCCACGTCCAGGACTGAGTCGGAGCCGTGAGTTTCGATGGATTCGACCGGAAGGCCGGCGCTGGTGAGCGCTTCGGCGGCCGCCTCGGCAGTCGGGGACCGCTGGAGAAACAGGCCGAGCCATTCCAAACTGGTCTTCATGAACCGCTGTTTTGCCGTACGGATGGGGTGGATGTCAACTTGACAGGCCGCCTGAATGCGGCATAAACTCGACGTTCTTTGGTTTTGTAGTCGGGGTGACCGAGGGTTACGAGGGTATCTGTGGCCAAGTCATCGAACAAAAAGGGATCAGCGACGAAAGGCGCAAAGAAGGCGATTGCTGCGAAGGCGGCGGTAAGCAAGCCGAGAAGTGCGCCAAGATCGGCGCCCGCGATCAAGGCAAAGGTGAAGGCAGCTTCCCGAGCCGGTGAGAGGCTCGCGATCGGTGGCGGCGCGATCTGTTTTGGCGGGAGATGTTCCGGCGCGGGCGGCGGTTGAAGCGGCGGTGCAGATTCCGCAGGCGGCGGCGGTTCCGACAAACGGCCGGCCGCGAAAGAACCTTGCCGGCATTACTCCCAGGGAATTGGAGATTTTCCGCGATGTGGTGCTGGCCAAGCGTCGGGAGATTGTCGGGGACATGAGTTCGATGGAGCGGGAGGCCCTGCGGAGCAGCGGAAGCAATCTTTCGAATCTTCCCATGCACATGGCGGACATGGGAACGGACAACTACGAACAGGAATTCACCCTGGGGCTGATGGAGAAGGACCGCAAGCTGCTGCGCGATCTGAACGACGCGCTGGCGAAGATTCAGAACGGGACGTTCGGGATTTGCGAGGGGACGGGCAAGCCGATCAGCCGGGCGCGGCTGGAGGCCCAGCCCTGGGCGCGGTATTCGATCGAATATGCGCGAAAGCTCGAAGGGCGATTGCGGTAAATTACTTGCCGCCGCGGGGAATGAATCGGCATAGTCATTTGTCACTCGTCATTTGTCACTTGCAAATGACAAGTGAGAAATGACGAGTGACCAATGACGAGTGACAAATCTGCAATAGTCGCTCTATAGCGTGATTCCAATTAGAATCCCGTTCGCTATGCCTATTGCTTTGCGTTCGCCTGGTGCGATGCTGCGCTTTCTTCTGACCGCCGGGGTCGGCGTCGCCCTGGACCTTTGGACCAAATCGCTGGCTTTTTCATCCCCTTCGCTTTGGCGCGAGCCTTATCGGTTTATTCCCGGTTGGTTGGAGTTTGAAGTCGTTCAAAACCAGGGCGCGGTTTTCGGGCTGGGACAAGGCCGGCGAATTCTGTTCCTGATCGTGTCCGTCGGGGCCATTATTTTTCTGCTCTATCTGTTTGCCACGAGCGGGAAAAGCCCGGTCTATCAGATTTTGCTGGGAATGCTCCTGGCTGGCGTGCTTGGGAATTTGTACGACCGCGTGACGTTTGGCTACGTGCGGGACATGATCCATGCCCTGCCCAGATGGCCGAAATTCTTCCCCTGGATATTCAACGTGGCCGACAGCCTGCTGAGTTCGGGCGTGACGCTGATGATCGTGTATAGCATGGTTTGGGAGCATCGACGAAAAGAGAAGTGAGATGGGCAGCGACGTGGAATTCATGGGCCGGGCGCTGGAACTGGCGATGCGCGGACGGGGCGCGGTCGAGCCGAATCCGATGGTCGGCTGCGTGATCGTCCGCGAGGGCCAGGTGATCGCCGAAGGATATCACGAGCAATTCGGCTCTCCGCATGCGGAGGCGAATGCGCTGGCGGCGTGCGGGCACGCGGCGGCGGGTGCGACGGCGATCGTGACGCTCGAGCCGTGCTGCCACGAAAATAAGAAGACGCCGCCGTGCGTGCCGGCTTTGATCGCGGCGCGGATGGAGCGCGTGATCGCGGCGTGCGAGGATCCCAATCCGCTGGTTTCGGGGCGCGGATTCAAACAATTGCGCGAGGCGGGAATCAACGTGGAAGATGGAGTCCTGGCGGCGGAGGCAAAGCAGCTCAACGCGGCATATTTCAAGCGGATTACCCAACGACGGCCGTATGTCACGCTGAAGTGGGCGCAAACGGCCGACGGGAAAATCGCCGCCGCCGGTGGACGAATGCTGAAGATCAGCAACGCCGCGTCATTCAAAATGATTCACGAGCTGCGCGGGCGATGCGATGCGATCCTGGTGGGATTGGCAACCGTCTTGGCGGATGATCCGATGCTGATGGCTCGGGGCGCGAATCCGCCGCGAACGCCGCTGCGGGTGGTGTTGGATTCCAACCTGGAGATTCCGCTGGGCCGGCAACTCGTGCGCACGGCCGGGCAATCGCCGGTGCTGGTGTGCTGCGGGGAATTCGCGTTTCGGGAAAAAGCCGGCGCCGTTTCGCGGCTGCGGGGGCGCGGCGTGGAAGTCATTGCGCTTTGGGGCGACGGGCACGTTTCGCTGGAACATCTGCTGGATGAACTTGGAGGACGCGCGGTGACGCATCTGCTGGTGGAGCCGGGTGCGAAATTGGCGCGGAGCTTTTTGGGGCAGAATCTGGCGGATCGGGTGTGGATTTTTCATTCGCCGATGCGCGTGAACGCGGCCGATGCGCCGGCGGCGATGCGCGTGCTGTATCCGACGACGGGAATCGTCAGACTGGATGGCGATGAATTACACGAACACCTGAATCCGGGCAGCGCGGCGTTCTATTCGCCGCAGCCGTCGGCGGACCTCGTTTTGGCCGGGGGAAATTAAACCGGCGGGAGGCCCCGCCGGCTAAACTTGATGGGTTGGCAGCGCGTCGATCAAGCGCTTGATCTGCGCCTCGGTGTTGTAGAAATGCGGGGAGCAGCGGAGGCGACGCTCGCGCACGGCGATTTCAATGTGGTGATCCTTGCGAAGGTCTTGAACTATTTTCTCGTGGTTCAGCGTTGGAGAAACGAAACTGACGATGCCGCTCCACTGCTCGGCCGTGCGCGGGCTGATGACGCGGTAGCCTTTGGATTGCAGGCCGGTCGCCAGAAGGTCGCCAAGAAGTTTTACCCGCTGGGCGATTTGGGGGATGCCGATGGATTGCAGCATTTGCAGGCATACTTTGAGGGCGAGAAGTCCGGGGACGTTGTGGCTGCCGCATTCGAATCTCGCGGCGTCGGGCCGGAGGGTGTAGTCGTAGTTTCCATAATTCTGCGCATCGACGACGTTCATCCAGCCGACCATGAGCGGTCGCGTGTGGTCGATGAGTTCGCGGCGGCAATAGAAGATACCGGCGCCCTCGGGGCCGAGGAGCCATTTGTGGCCGTCGGCGGAGAGGAAATCGACGTGCATGGCGCGCACATCGAGCGGCAATACGCCCAGGGATTGGATGGCGTCCACGCAGAAGAGAATCTTGCGTTCGGCGCAGAATTGGCCGATGCGCGTTAGATCGTGGCGCTGGCCGCTGGCGAATTCAACGTGTGAGAGCGTGATCAGGCGCGTGCGCGGTTCCGAGGCGGCCATGAGGATGTTTTCCATGGGGACGTGGCGCGTGCCATCGGGGCCGTCTTCTTCTTCGACCATGATCAACTTGGCGCCGCGCCCGCGGGCCACTTCCATCCAGGGGTAAATGTTGGCGGGATATTCGACGCCGGTGGTGACGATCCGATCGCCGTACTGCCAGTCAATGCCATTGGCGACGATGCTGATGCCCTCGCTGGTGTTCTTGACGAAAGCGATCTCGTCGCGGTGGGCATTGAGCAGAACGGCGGCATCCAGGCGGAGCTTTTCGATCTCCTGATACCATCCGGCGGAGAGGTAGGACGCGGATTGGGCCTGTGCGGCGTAGGCTCGGATGGCGTCGGCGGCGATTTTGGGCAGCGGGGAGACGCCGGCGTGATTAAAGAATGACCATTGCCGCAGGATGGGGAAGACTTCGGCGTTGCCTATAAAATCGGTGATCGCGTTCATGGCCGTGTGTTCTATAATAGCGTGGATCGTGCGAAACGGTTTGCGGATTTGTTGTTTTATAGGTTCTGGGGCGGACGCGCTCCCCTTCGGGTCGCGGCTAATCGCCAGGGGGAGGCACTTTAGTTGTGTTTTTGCATTCGTGGGAGTTTTGATATTGGCATCCGGGGCACGCGCGGGGAGATATGACGACCTGACGATTCCCGGGAAATGGATCAAGCCGCTTCTGCCCGAACAGGGCAATGAGCCGGATTATCCCGGTTACGACAAGAACGCCGCGGTGGAGCGGGCGCGGGATCAGTTTTGGGCGGGGCAGTATCGGCGGGCGCTGGTGACGCTGGAGCCGATTACCAAGCCCAGGAAGCCGGTGGAGGTCGCCCTGCTTCGGGCCCAGTGCGATTTGGAACTGGGGCGTTATGACACGGCGCTGGCGGCGCTGGGAAATCCGGCGGTGGCGAGCGATCCGGCGGCCCAGACGCTGCGGGCGCGCGTGCTGGCGGCGCAGGGGGGATTCACGGCCGCGATCGGGATCCTTCGGCGGAAAATTCAGCAGCATCCGGATCTGATCGCGCCGCGGTATTATTTGGGCGAATATGACGAGCAGATCGGGGACGTTGCGGGGGCGACGGCGGCGTATCAGTGGTTCGTGACCGAGCCGCATAATTATTTGCAGCAATGGGTCGGGCATCCCGAGACGTTTGACGACGCGGAGGAGGTGACGCTGATCGGCCGGGCGATCGACCGCTGGGCGACGCTGACCACGGCGTATCAGCATGAGCTGCGCTTGCATGACGTCGTGCTGAATATGTTCGTGCGGGCGTACGATCAGATCGACCGGGGATATTGGCCGGCGCATCTGGCGGCGGCGGAGAGCTTTTTCCAACACGACGATCCGCCGTCGGCGATGGACGAGTTGCATGCGGCGCTGAACGGCGAATCCGAACGACATCCGGTCGTGGGCGCTGCTCGGACGGATGCGGCTGGCGGAATTCAATTTCGACAAGGTCGATCAGGCGGTGAGCGCCATCCGGAACGTCGATGAGGACTCGACGGCCGCCGATTTGCTGGAGGCGCGCAACCTGCTGTTGCAACGGCAGGCGAAGCTGGCGCTGCCGTCGCTGCACCGCGTGCTGGCACGGCAGCCGCGGAATGTCGAGGCCCTGGGATTGCTCGCCGGCGCCGAGGCCGTGCTGCTGCACGACGATCAGTGCGCGGCGATTTTGAAGGAGGCGGATGAAATCGACCCGGGGAGTTCGCGGGCCTATTTCGAGGTGGCGGAGCAGTTGGCGGCGATGCGGCAGTATCCGCGGTCGGCGGCGATGTACCAAATCGCGATCGATCGGTCGCCGTGGTGGACGGCGGCGCGGAACGGGCTGGGGCTTTTGTACACGCAGAGCGGGGATGAGGATGCGGCGCGGAAGGTACTCGAGGCGGCCCATACGCTGGACCCGTTCAATTACAGCACGACGAATTACCTGCGCTTGCTGGACATGATGGGTAAGTTCGCGCGAAGCGAATCGGCGCATTTTATCGTGACGTACGATGCGCGGACCGACCCGATTATTCCGGAGTATTTCAACGATTATCTGGAGAGCGTCTATCCGCTGGTGTGCGGGCAATTTCATTTTGAGCCGAAGGTGAAGACCCTGATCGAGGTTTTCCCGACCCAGGATGAATTCGCGGTGAGGACGACGGGAGCGCCGTGGCTGCCGACCGTGGGCGCCAGCACCGGGCGGGTCATCGCGCTGGCGGCGCCGCGCAAGGGCGAGCGGACGATGGGGGCGTTCAACTGGAGCCAGGTGCTGCGGCACGAATTCACGCATACGGTGACGCTGGGGGCGACGGACAATCGCATCTCGATTTGGTTTACCGAGGGGCTGGCAGTGCAGCAGGAGCATTCGCCGCTGAGGTGGGAATGGGGCCCCATGCTTTACGACGCGGTGACCAAGCATCATTTGTTCAAGATCGATGAATTGACGTGGGCGTTCGTGAGGCCGCGGCGGCCGATCGACCGGCAGCTCGCCTACGCCCAGTCGAGCTGGATTTGCCAGTATGTCGAGCTCGACCTACGGGCACGCGGCGATATTGGGGATGATGGAGCAGTATCGGCTTGGACATTCGGAAGACGAGGTTTTTCAGGCCGTTTTGCATCGGACGGAGACGGAATTCTCGCAGGAATTCGGACATTGGTGCGAAGCACAGGTGGCCGGATGGGGATACGACCCGGCGACGAGCAAGAAATACGATTTTCTTCGAGAGGAAGGGGAGGCTTTGATTCAGCACCGGCAATATCAGTTGGCGATCCCCGTGTGGGAGGAAATCGTCAAGCTGCGGCCGGTGGATTTGCTGCCGCATAAGCGGCTCGCCGGGCTGTACAAGGTTTGCAATGAGCCCCGGAAGGCGGCGGAGCAACTGGCGATCCTGGCGGCGGTGGACGTGCAGAGCAACGTGTACGCCAAGGCGGCGGCGCGGACGCTTCGGGACATCGGAAAATATGATGAAGCGGTAAAGTGGGCGCGGCGAGCGGTTTACACCGACCCGTATGATCCCGATGCGCACAAAATTCTTGCAGATTTGGATGCCAAGGTCGGCAACGCAAAGGAACTCGAACGTGAACAGAAAGTGATGGGGGTGATTGAGCAGTTACAGGCGGCGACGAATGCAGCGGTCTCGCCGGCGAATTAGTTAGCGTCATCGTCGGGGTGAAGGTCGTTCACAATCCACGATAACTTTCCCGACGATGAGCCACGATAGTCACCGTGACGAACCGCCGATCATCGTCCACGGCATAAACGATCCGCCAATCTCCCACCCGCAGCCGATAAAGTGATTCGTGACCTGCCAATTTCACGCATTGCGGCGGGCGCGGATGGCTCGCCAACGCTTCGATCTTCCGCTGCATCCGGCGGAACACGTGGCTGGGAAGTGCGTCAATGGCCTTGCGGTGCTTGGACGGAATTCCAGCGTGTAGCTCATCGCCTGCGTTTTCCGTTCGACGAGGGAATCTTACCGGCTCGTTCCGCCTTGATCCGCTCCCAGGAAATGCTCGCGCCGGGTTCGGTGAGGCGACGCTTGGATTCAGCTACATCTCCCCAGTCTTGTGCGCTCATCGTCCTGATCTTCTTCAGTTCCTGCATTAGATGACGGTACTGCTTTTCCTCGACGATTACGAATCGCTTTCCCCCCAAGCGAATGTTTTGAATTACCATGATACTACCTCGCTCATTCAGCCATTCTACACTGGTTTCGGACCTGCCGCATCCATAGGCGTGATTTTCCGAGAAAGGACAATCGTAAGCTGATGCCAACCAATGCGATCGTTTCCCAGGGTCTGCCGCAACGATTATCATTCCGGCATGGACTTCAGCAAATTGACCGTCGCGGAGTTTCAGAAGCATATCTCCCAGCGATATGAGAAGGCGGATCGCAAACGCGGGACGCCGAAAACGTTTCTTTGGCTCATCGAGGAGATCGGGGAATTGGCGACCGCACTGAACCTGGAGGACCGGGATAATCTTGAAGAGGAGTTCGCTGACGTGCTGGCATGGCTGTGCACGCTGGCAAACATCAATGATGTCGATCTGGCTGAGGCGGTTTCGCGGAAATATCTGGGGAAGAAGCGGCCGAGGGGGCACAAGTAAATGGAGGCGATTCGGATTACCAGAACGCCCAATCGTGGGTGCAGAGGACGTAGATGCCCAGGAGCAAATTGGTGACGGCGTGGGCGATGATGCAGGGCCCCAGGCTTTTCGTGCGGACCAGCAGAGCGGCGATCATCGCGCCCCAGACGATCGCCGTCATCCATTGAATGTGAACGCTGGCGAAGGCGAGCGTGACGATCGCAAAGGCTTTCCAATCCCATTCGCCGATTTTGGCGAGCTTGAAATCGTTGGGGGCGATGACCATTCGCCATAGAAAATCGCGCCAGAAATATTCCTCCATGAAGGGAACGACCAGCACCGGTCCCGTGAGGCGGACGACGATGAAGGTCCAAAGCAGCGCGGGTGAAGAGATTTGGGTGAAGGGATTGACCACTTCGGCGCTGGTGCGCGGGTAATTGGGCCAGAGGTGCAGGAGCAGTTTTTCCATGCCGACCCACTGGAAGATGCCGATGATGCCGACGACCACGCCGAGCCAGGCGTAGCTCCAGTTGATTCTTGTGTAGTGCCGCCGAAGAAGGATCAACAGCCAACCGGCCAGGAGGGTCTTGATGACGTAACTGAGGACAAAAAAGGATGGCCAATGGGCGGCAGCGACCGTGAGCAGAAGGAATGCGGCCATGGGAAGGAAATAGGCGGTGTCGTCGCCGATCGGGCGATTAAAGGCTGCTTTGCCGGTCTGAGTCATTGGGGCGGATTGTCCGAGCGCGAGGAGTGGGTCGCAAGTGGCGCGTCCAAACCGGCCACGAGATGCCGGATTAAAATATTTTTGATCGTGGGGAGCGGCGGCGAATGGTTTGCGAGGATTTTCCCAATGCTGGTGACGCCGCGGCCGGATAGCCCGCAGGGGATGATGTGCGAGAATCCGGTCAAATCGGTGGTTACGTTGAGAGCCAGGCCGTGGAGCGAAACCCCGCGGCGGATTCGCACGCCGACGGCGCAGATTTTCGCCGGTTCGCCCCCATCGACGACCCAGACGCCGACGGCCTGCGGATCGGTTTGGGCGTGAATTCCCAATTCCGCGAGGGCGGCGACGACGATCGATTCGAGTTGGTGGACGTACCCGCTGACGGAGAATCCGTGATTGGCCAGGCGAATGATGGGATAGGCGACGATTTGGCCGGGGCCGTGAAAGGTGATGTCTCCGCCGCGGTCGCTGTGCACGAGTTCGACGCCGAGCCTCTCGAGCATTTGCGGGCTGGTCTTGAGGTTCCTGACGGAATCCTCGCGTCTGCCGAGAGTGACGACCGGCGGATGCTCGACGATGAACAAGGTCTCGCCCCCCCCCGCCGCCGCCTCCTGTGCAGCCTCTTCCTGCAAACGCCAGGCATCCCGATACGGCCTCACGCCGAGGTCTTGAACCGTGATCGCACCGCCCATTACATCCACCAGCTCAAATCGATGTTGTGAAAGACGCTGTCGTGCTGATCCATGTCCTGCAATTCGACTTTTTGCACCGGGGACAATTCGCGTCCGGCGGCGGCATCCTCGGCCATGAGCGTGGCGCGGTCGAAATAGGTGGCGTGGCCGGCGAAACGCTGAATTCCGTAATCCACCGCCCCGTGCGAGTGAACGACAAAGGGCCAATCGCTGGCCTGGAGCAGCAGCAATTCGCGGCCGGTGCGCTGCATCAGGTCGCGGACGGCCTCGTTGTTTCGCCAGGGGAGTTCGTGGAGGAGCTTGAGCATTCGATTTTCGGCCCGGTATTCCATTTCCCACATCCATCGATTGCGGTCGTTGATCCAGACGCTGTGGTTGCCCTTCTCGCCCCAGGAGCCTTCAGGCAGGCGCATGACCTTGTCGGCCGGATGATGATAGAGGGCTTCCTCGGAGGTCAAAAGCCTGACGCTGCGATCGTTTGCCAGCGTGAGGATGACATCGCGCAGGAATCGCGGTCCCTCGAACCACCAATGGCCGAACAGCTCGGCATCGAAGGGGGCGACACAAACGCCTTGGCGGCCGGTGCGATCCCGATGCTCGCGAAGCACGTCGCGCACCACGTTGCAGAAATGCTGGGCGTGCTCATAAAGTTTGGCGGCGACGTTGTCGGGGTAATATGGATCTTTTTCGCCAAGACCGGCTTTGTTGTGGGTGACTTTCCAATAGCGCAGTCCGCGTTCGTTGTGTTTCTTGTGGAATTCCAGGTAAACGCCGTTGCCGGGATAACCGGTCGAACCGCTCCAGACCTGCTCGCTGACGCGGGGATGGCGTCCGAAGGCGAAACACCTGGGCGGCTCGGGGCGGCTGACGACGCCGGTGGGCTCGAGGATGTCGCGCCAGCCGCGGTGTCTGTCCCAATGGAGCTGCGACTCATAGACCGCGTTGAAGTTGCCGTGGTCGAGCGTGCCCATTGGGTTTCCGCCCGTGACGAGATGGGTATCGACAAAGAAATGGGTGATCCCCGCGTTGGCGATGAACATTTCCAGCCCCGGCCGGTTGCGGGGGTTGTCGTACAAGACCGATGGAAGCCAATGGTCCCATTGGGGGCGATAGGCGCATTCAGGGAGCCACATCCCGCGCGGTTTGATGCCGAGGCGCTGGCGCTGACGGCGACGCCGGCCCAAACCTGGGCGGCGATCGACTGGTCGTTGAGCATCAGCGGCATGTAGGCATGGGTTGCGTTGCTGGTCAGGATCTGAATGTGGCCTTCGCGGAAGCGATGCGCGAATTCCGCCGGGATATCCCGTTTAATCCGATCGAAGTGAGCGAGCCGGTCCTGATACCACTTTTCCCATTGCCCGGCGAGATAGGCAAAATGTAACGAGTTGGATTGCTCGAATTCCTTTCGATCCATGGCGGCGCGGCCGGCCCGCTCCGTCAAATAATCCGCAAAACCAGCCTTGAAACGATCGTGTGAGAGCTGCTCAAGCAGGACGGGAGTCAATCCGATAGTCAGCGCTGGCCGTGCCTTTAGGAGGGCGCATTCGCCAACCATGTCGAGGATCGGCAGATAAGTTTCGGCGGCGGCCTCAAAGAGCCACGCTTCCCCATGAGGATACGAACCGTGATGCAGAACGTAGGGCAGATGCCCATGCAGCACGATGCACAATGCGCCGAGTTCATCGCTCATGGGCGAGATGCTAACCGGGGTCGCGGCGTGTGCCTATGTCCGATGGATCGCGAAATTGCGTGAACTGTAAGTTTTGGCTTGTCAAGAACCTGTTGAGAAGGGTAGACTTATGCGAGTACAAGTCGGCAGGAATGTATACACCGGCATGGGAACCTGGTCGAACGGGACTGAGGGCGCCCAGATGGTGCAGCAACGCCAAATCTTTCCTCCAATGCCCGACATAGGGAGGTCCGAATCCCACTATGCCGAACTTGCCCGACAGGCGGACGCCGACGGCAATATCTACGCCCAACACGCAGCCAAAGTGGGGCAATACATTACGCTGGCGCTGGATCAACATCTGGATTGGCCGGCGAAACTGCGCTATTTCGAACATGCCCTCAAGCGCCATTGCGTTCCCCCGCCCGTGCCGGATGAGCCGGTGTGGATCTTCTATCGCGATCTGGCGGACCTTGTCCGGCGTTATGCCGGGTACGAGGCCCTGCGGCTGTCGAGCGTCGAGGACGACCTGTACGCCACGCGGCTGGCGTTGGGGGCTGACCGGGAATCGGTCGAATCCGATGCCGAGACGTTCTTCGCGCAACTGTTGGGTGCCGGCGACAAGCGGCCCGATTGGGTCAGCGAGGAGGATTGGCTACAGCTCAAAATGATCCGGGATCAGTGGATTTGAATCGAGGAGTTTGTCATTGGTCATTTGTCATTGGTACAGTCGCACGCGATCTGAAGAGCAAATGACAATGACAAATGACAAGTGACAGATGACAAATGTTCTCGCAAATTCGATCTACCCGATGCTTTTCTCTACAATCCGCGATTCATGTTTCGGCATGTGCCAAATGGTTTGACCGCGTCGCGGCTCGTGCTGGCGGGCATCTTCTTCGCGATGCTGGCCTACTATCAGAACGAAAGCACCGTCAACCACCATGGCGACGTGCTTTGGCTGAACATCGCCCTGATTATTTACCTCGCCGCCCTGGCCACGGATTTTCTGGATGGATACCTGGCCCGGCGATGGAAAGTCGAGGGGGCCTTCGGACGGGTTGTCGATCCATTCGTCGATAAAGTGCTGGTGCTGGGCAGCTTCATCTTCTTTGCCGGCAAGAATTTCACGGGCCCCTGGACCGGCGCCAACGGCACGACGCAGAACCTCACGACGATCACCGGCGTCGTCCCGTGGATGGTGGTCGTCATCCTGGCCCGCGAGTTGCTCGTCACCAGCCTGCGCGGAAGCATGGAAAACAGCGGCGAGGCGTTCGGCGCCCAGCTCAGCGGCAAGCTGAAAATGGGGTTCCAATCCGTCACGATCCTGGTGATCCTCCTGTTCGTGAATTATCGTGATCGACTCAGCGGCGACGCCCTGCGCGAAGCGACGCTCTTTCGCGATGTCTGCATCTGGGGAACGGTCGCGATCACGGCCATCAGCGGATTGTTGTACGTTCGCAGAGCGGTGAAGCTATACCAAAAGAGAACCGGGGCAGCGTGAAACGCTGGATCGTCACGATGGGCGGCGTCGGATACCTGCCGGCTTCCGGCACGTTTGCCAGCCTGCTGACGTGTCTGCTGCTCTGGCCCCTGCTGGCGTGGGCGGGCCCGTTTGGGCAGATCGCGGCGGCGATCGGCGGAATGATCCTGTTTTCGGCGTTGAACGTTACGCTGGGACCCTGGGCTATCGCTGAGTTTGGGGACAAGGACCCGAGCCGGTTCGTGCTGGATGAAGCGGCGGGAATCTGTCTGACCCTTCTGCTCTTGCCGGCACGAACCGGATGGGGCGTGGGGATCAATCTGGCCGCGGCCTTTCTGGCGTTTCGAGTCTTCGACATCACCAAGCCGCCGCCGTGCCGACAATTGGAAAAACTTCCGCAAGGGTGGGGAATTCTGCTGGACGATCTGATGGCGGCGGTTTATGCGAATTTGGTGTGTCAGGCAGTTTTGCGATGGCTGATTTAGCGAGGATAGCACACCGACGCCAGCCGATCCGTTTCAACATCAGGCGACTCCCGTGGCCGTTTGCACCAAATTCGTCTCATTCGATGCATAAAGAAGGCATTATCGTAACTTCCGCATCTCCGGAATAGTGTGGGAACGGAGGCTGTCAAACCGGAGAATCGCGGGAATGATTCTGCCTTCGGTAAACAGCCTATTTGTAATGTCGCGCCAGTACCTGTTCGATCAAGGCATCGCTTACGAAGAACGAGGTGCTTTTAAGGAGGACCAAGGTTTCCTTGAGGTCGAGCAGGCCTCGTTCGGCCGCGCGCTCGAGGACACCGATTGTTCCAACGACAGGTAGTTTACGTTCCGTGGCGGCACGGCGTCCCGCCTGCTCATCGATGAATCGATGAGGAGAAAATCGGCGCGCAATTCGCTGGCAAGGCTGATTGCGGCTTGCTCGCCCGCGTCGAGCTTCGCGATCAATTCAATCCGATTCGGCTCGCGGATGATCAGCCAAGACGGTGGACTGGCAATGAATTCCTTTACCTGCGGCGGTGTACGCGGGCGCGAAAGCTCGCTCGCAACTTCAGTGGGAATGACGACAACCTCGAATAATCCGGGCAATACTTCGATGCGGTTAATGCAAACCAGTGCGTTGATGGGCGAACTGTCGGCAACGACGAGCATCAGCCTTCTTTTGCTGGGCCAAGCAACCTATCGAGGGTCTTGCGATCGGCTTCAAGCTCCTGCATGCCATAATTCAGATGTATCCCTTTGTTGCCGAGCCAAAGTTCGGTTTCCCAGCGGTCTTCAAAACCCAAAAGGATTTGAACCTCGTGCCGGCTGAGTTTGCCCGTGCGATACCCTTCAATGGCCATGGCTTCCAGTGCGGTTCGGTCAAGATCGTCGCCGAAAGCGCCACGTAACACGCCCTCAGCTTGCTCGGGAATATGGATCGAAACGGTCATGATCTGCCCAATCAAAGTATAGCGTCAAGCAGGGCTTCGGCAATCCGCAGATCCATCGGAGTGGTGATCTTGAGGTTCCGCTCTTCGCCATCGACGAGCCAGACGCACTTTCCGGCCAATTCCAATAGTTGAACGTCGTCGGTGACTTGATCGAGCGGGATCGGGCAGGATGCGAACGCGTCGAGCAAATCCTGGCGAGGCATGGCCTGCGGGGTTTGCATGGCCCAGAGATCGTGGCGAGTCAGGGTCTGTTTGACCGGCGCGGGCAATGGGCCGGTTGCTTGTTTGATCGTGAGATGTACCGCCAGCGCCGCCGCCGCGGCGCCGTGGGCGAGGGCGGCCTGGAAAGTCCGGTCGATCACCGCCTGCGAGATCAAGGGACTGCGCCGCGTCGTGAACCGCGACCCAGCCAATCGATGGATCGCATGCCAGCGCGGCGAGCCGAACGCTGTCGGCGCGGCACGGCCCCGCCGGGACAAGTTCTGAGCTTGGCCTGCGCCGACTTTTCAAGCGATTTGGCGCAATCGCGAACCCCATCGGGATCGGTGGTCGCGACGACGATCTGCCGGACATCGTCACGGTTGGCAAAAGCGCTCAGCGTCCAGGCGAGAACCGGCCGGCCGGCCAGCGGCTGAAGCAGCTTGCTGATCGGTCCGCCAAAACGCGTCGATCGCCCGGCGGCTGGGAGAATCAAGGCAAAATCGGGCATCGATGAATCGGCTGGATGCGAACTCCTAACAATGTTATTGCGGCTGCGAAGCCGGCTCGTGCGGCATCCGGCCGAAGATCATCTTCCCGGCGCTGGTTTGCAGGACGCTGGTGACCGTGAACTCGATTTCCTCGTTGATGTATTGCCGGCCTTGCTCGACGACGACCATGGTTCCGTCCACGAGATAACCGACGCCCTGGCCCGGAGATTCGCCGGGCTTCAGCAGACGAACGGTCATCCGCTCGCCGGGCAGGACGACGGGCTTGAGCGCGTTCGCCAGATCGTTGAGGTTGATGACGTTGACGCCGCGAAGACTGGCGACCTTGTTCAGATTGAAATCGTTGGTCAGAACTCGCGCGCTTAACTCCGCGGCCAGGTTCATGAGCTTGCCATCGACGTTTTCAGGCCCGCTGTCGCGCGCGGAGGAATCGTACAGGACCACCTCCGTCCGCTGATTGCTTTGAAGGCGCTGAAGGATGTCCAGTCCGCGCGGGCCGCGGTTGCGCTTCAGCTTGTCCCCGCTGTCGGCGATGGTTTGCAATTCGCTCAGCACGAATCGCGGGACGACGAGCCGGCATTCGAGGATGCCGGTTTCGGCGATGTCGGCGATCCGGCCGTCGATCAGAACGCTGGTATCCAGCAGCACGGGCCGGGCCCCTTTGGTCTGTTTGCTGAATTCCACGTAGGGGATGATGAAGCGGAAATCATCCTTGGTTTGAAGAATGAAACTGATGGCCAGATAGGAAAAGACCACCGCGATGACGATGTTGAGATACGTGGTCAGCGCCGCTCTCTGCGAATCCGTGGAATCGGGCATGTAGCGATCGACGAGCAGGGCCACGATGAAGCTGAAGCCGAACGACGTCGTGATGCCCACGATCAGCCCCAGAAAGGTTCCCGAGAAGATCGCCAGTTTTCGTCTGGGCGAGAGGATGTCGATGCACACGACCAGCACGCCGATCGCCAGCGTGATCATGAGCATGAGCCAGGGAGGAATCTGGTAGACGCCGAGTTGTGCCTTAAGGAAGTAATAGCCGATGGCGGCCATCAGCAGAACGAAAAGCGCTCGTAGGATTTGCAGGAACATGGGCGTGTCCCGAGCCTCCTAACAAGCATGATAAATTGTCGAATGCCGAATGCCAAATGCCGAATGTAAATGCCGGCTGTGATCTTCCCCCCATTCGGCATTTGGCAATCGGCATTCGACATTCTCTTCCCACTGGCGAACTTCATCCGCGTTTCGTAGTCTCTTGCGATATGGAAATGTGGCAAGCCCTGATTCTGGGCGCATTGCAGGGGATTACCGAACTTTTTCCCGTGAGCAGCTTGGCGCAGACGATTCTTTGGCCGGCACTTCTGGGTTGGAATTTAGGCCCCACCGAGCGCGAACGGCCGGATTTCCTGGCGTTCCTCGTCGCCCTGCACCTGGCGACGGCGATCGCCCTGTTCATCTATTTCTGGAAGGATTGGCGGGTGGTCATCGCGGCATTCATCGGCAGCGCCAAGCGCGGCCGGCTGATTTATGACGAGCCGAGCAAATTCGCCTGGCTCCTGGTGGCGGGAACCATCGTCGTGGGCCTGGTGGGCCTGGTGTTTGAAAAAAAACTGCGATTGCTGTTCGAGGATCCCTCAAAGACGTGGATCGTCGCGGTCGTGCTGGTTGTCAATGGGTTTGGCATGCTGATGGCGGATGTGGTGAAGCGGCGACTTGTCAAGATCGCCGGCGAGCAACCTCGCAAGGCCGAAGAGCTGACCCTGATCGAAGGAGCTTCGATCGGCGCCACGCAAACGCTGGCGCTGGTGCCGGGAGTTTCGCGCGGCGGGGTGACCATCGCCGCCGGATTGCTCGCGGGCCTGAACTACGAGCAGGCCAGCCGGTTCTCATTCATGCTGGCCACGCCCGTGATCGGTTTGGCGGCCATGCTGAAAGTGCCGACGCTATTCAAGCCCGAAGCCCGATCGATGCTGAAAATGACGGCCGCCTCGGCGCTGGTTGCGGGGATTTGCGCCTATTTAAGCACGAGATTTCTGATGCGCTATTTCCGCACTCACCGATTGGGACCGTTCGGCTGGTATTGCATCGTTTTTGGAATTTGGGCATTGTGGATGTTGCGGCGCTGAAGAATAACCGGGCGTGGCGGAATGGCAGACGCTACGGACTTAAAATCCGTTGGCCCGCAAGGGCCGTGCGGGTTCGACTCCCGCCGTCCGGACTTCGATCAACCAGCGGTTGTCCCTATTTTTGTGGTCGATCTATGAGCAAGTTGTTTTCGCCTCTCCGTCTGCGCGAACTGACGTTTAAGAACCGCATCTTCGTCTCGCCGATGTGCCAATACTCCAGCGACGACGGCATGGCGACGGACTGGCACCTCATGCATCTCGGCAGCCGAGCCGTCGGCGGAGCGGCGATGGTCTGTGTGGAGGCGACGGCCGTCTCGCCGGAGGGCCGAATCTCTCCGGGGGACAGCGGCATCTGGTCCGAGGAGCACGCCGAGGCGTTCGGCCCGATCGCGGTATTCATCCGCGATCAGGGAAGCACTCCGGCGATTCAACTGGCTCATGCCGGACGCAAAGCCAGCACCGATCGTCCGTGGAACGGCGGCAAGCCCGTCGATCCTTCGCGCGGCGGATGGCAACCGATCGCGCCCAGCCCGATTCCTTTCGCTCCGGGATATCCAACTCCGCGCCAAATGACGGCCGCGGACATCGAAGCGGTGGCGGGGCAATTCTCCGCCGCCGCCCGCCGCGCACTGATTGCCGGATTTCAGGTCGTTGAGCTGCACATGGCTCACGGCTATCTGATGCACGAATTCCTCTCGCCGCTGAGCAATCATCGTCACGACGAGTACGGCGGTTCGCTGGCCAATCGGATGCGTCTGCCACTGCGCGTCGCCGGGGCGGTGCGCGAAATCTGGCCCGCACGCTGGCCGGTCTTCGTGCGTATCAGCGCCAGCGACTGGAAAGAGGGCGGCTGGGATTTGAGCCAATCGATCGCGCTATCCAAGGAAATGGCCGCCATCGGCATCGACTTGATCGACTGCTCCAGCGGCGGCACGGCGCATGATGCGAAGGTTCCGTCCGAACCCGGATATCAGGTCCCCTTCGCCGAGGCGATACGGCGCGAAGCGAAGATCGCCACCGGCGCCGTCGGCCTGATCACCGGCGCCGCTCAAGCGGAGGAAATCATAGCGGGGGGAAAGGCCGACGCCGTGCTGCTGGCCCGGCAGATGCTGCGCGATCCCTATTGGCCGCTGCACGCCGCGAAGGAATTAGGTGTGGATGTCCCGTGGCCGAAGCAGTATGCGCGGGCCAAGCAATAGTAATCGGCCGCGACGACGCTTTGGATCAATCCCAAATCGGGCGCCAATTGCGGGGCCACGCCGTCAGTTCGTTGAGCCGCTTCATCTCCTCGGCGCTGAGCCGATAGCCCACCGTGCCCAGGGAGTCTTTCAATTGCTGCACACTGTTGGCTCCGACGATTGGCGAAGCGACCACCGGGTTGGTCAACGTCCAAGCCAGCGCCGTTTGGGCGATGGTCTTGCCGTGAGACTTGCCAATGTCATCCAGGGCGTCGATGAGAGCCCAGCCCTTGTCGGTGGCGTAAGCGCCCATTTCGCCGGCGCATGCGCTCTTTACCGCTGGGCCGTTTCGCCGGTATTTTCCGGTCAGGAATCCACGCGCCAGCGGCGAGTACGGAATCACGCCGACTTGGTAGTGCTTGCAAAACGGCAGAGCTTCGTACTCAAAGATTTGGCGTTCCATCAGCGAATACTGCGGCTGGTACGATTCAAAGCGATGCAGGCCCAACCGATCGGAAGTGGCTTGCGCCTCCATGAGCCGCCAGGCGGGAAAGTTGCTCGCGCCCAGATATCGCACCTTGCCGGAGCGAACCAGATCGTCAAACGTTCGGAGCGTTTCGTCGATGGGGGTATCCAGATCGACCCAATGGGCCTGGTACAAGTCCACGTAGTCGGTCTGGAGGCGGCGTAGAGAGTCGTCAATCGCCCTCATGATGTGGTCGCGCGACAGCCCCTCGCCGCGGGGGCCTTTCCGCATTTCGCCGCGGACCTTGGTGGCCAGAACAATATTCTGGCGATTCTTCCTGTCCTTCAACCATCGGCCGATGATTTCCTCCGTCTTTCCGGCGTAGGAGAGTTCAGGCACCCAGAATGTGTAGATGTCGGCCGTGTCGATGAAGTTGCCGCCCGCCTCCAAAAAAGCGTCCATCACCTCGTGGCTGGTTTGCTCATCGGCCGTCCAACCGAACTGCATCGTCCCCAGGCAAATCTCCGAGACCTTCAAGCCGCTTCTTCCCAGTTTTCGATAATCCATGTGAGAATTAGTGCTCCTTCTGTTCATTTTCTGTTGGAACGTGTGGGAGGATATTGGGGAATCGGGCACTTGTCACGAACATTGTGTGAGTTTCCCCCCGGTGAATCACCGGGGGCTAAATGGGGGTCATGACGCCACTTTCGCTGAGGGGGCGGCGAAACTAAAATCGAGTCGGGCGAAAAGGCTTTTGTATGAGCAGGGATTCGGCTGAAATTTCCGAACGAGCCGGCCCCCCCACCTCGCGGCGCTGGTGGGCCTGGGGCTTGACGCTGATCGCGGCGGGCCTGGCGATCTGGTACGTCTGCGACAATGCCGGGCGATGGAAGGATCGGTTTGTTCCACGCAAGCTTCGCACCGTCGAGCCGGGAGCGATTTATGCCAGCGGGCAGATCGATCGGCATCTCATCCGCCAAGTCTTGAGCGACAATCGGATCAAGGTGATTGTCTGCCTCGTGGCCGACGATCCAACCGATCCGGACGTGGCGGCGGAGCTTGCGGCGACCATGGACCTGGGAATCGAGCGATTCGTCGATCCATTGGGCGGCGACGGAACCGGCGATTTCCATTCCTATGCCGACGCGGTCGCGCAGATGGTGGAGGCCAGGAAAAATGGAAAGCCCGTGCTGGTCCACTGCTCCAGCGGCGCCCAGCGATCCAACGGGGCGGCCTATTATTATCGCGTGTTGGTGGAGCATTGGGATGCGGATTCGGCCGCGCGGGAAATGCTCCGCAATGGACACGATCCCAAGAGCAATCCGGCCCTGATTCCTTATTTGAATTTGCATATTCGGGAGATTGCGGCAATTCTTATCCACAAGGCGGTGATCGATCACATCCCCGATCCGCTGCCGCAGATCCATCATGAATGACCAAGTCCGCGGCCCGATCCGACCATTGACGGGCGGCACGAGAACATTCGACGTTCTGCTGGTTTTAGCCATCGGCCTGCTCGTGAATTGCGCCGGCCTCGGCGCAGGTCCGCTGGCGGGAACGGAGGGGCACCGGGCGCTGGTGGCGCACCAGATGGTGCAAAGCGGGGATTGGCTTTTGCCCCGGCTGTACGACCAGATGTATCTCGCCAAGCCGCCGCTGCATTACTGGATTCTGGCGGGCATGGAAAAGATCACGGGGCGGGCCAACGAGTTGGTATGGCGGCTGCCATCGGCGGTGGCGGGTGCGGCGATGGCCGGGTTCTTGTGCTTCATGGGCGGAATGTGGTTTGGCCGGCTCGCGGGGCTGGTCAGCGGAGTCGCCTGTTGCAGCCTCGTGGCGCTGTGGGGGCAGAACCATACCGCCGAGATCGACGCGGTCAATTCGCTGGCCAGCGTGGTGACTGTTTGCCTGCTCATTCATTTGGGATTTGTGACGCCGCGGCGGCGGATCGCCTGCGCGCTGGCCGCGGGGTTGGCGTTCGCAGCCGAACTTTTGCTCAAAGGCCCGGCGGGATTGGCCGCGGTCGTCGGAGCACTGGCCGGGCCTGCCATTCTCAATCGAACCTTCGCCACCTTAAAGCAGCCTTGGCCGTGGATCGCCCTTGCAATCGGGACCGGAATGTTTGGCGTTTACGGCTTGGCCGCCTTGTGGAGGTTTCACGAACTCCGATTGGCGCCGGAGACATCGGGGGTGAATGAAATCTGGATCAACCTATGGAACGACGATCGAATCCGTAGTTTGCCGCAGACGCTGCTCGTCCCGGTCCTGCTGCTGGTGTATGCGATGCCCGTCTCGTTCTTTCTGCCGATGGCGCTGTACGGGCCGCTGTGGAGGGGAGACGGGGAAGTTCACGGACGATCGGGGAATTGGTCGGTTCGCGATCGGCAAGTGTTGCGGGCGCTGCTGGGAACCCTGTTGATCGCCTGCGGGGTGACGATGCTTTGCGGACTGTGGTTTCCACGCTACAGCTACCTGTGGCTGCCGCTGATCTGCCCCGTGGCCGGCGCTGTGGCGGCGGCGTGGGAACGAGGGCTCTTCTCAGCGAAGGCGATCGGCGTCATGAATATCGCCCTGGCCGGCGTCGGGATCGGCTTCACCGTGGGGATCATTGTGATGGCCACCCTCTGCTGGCGAGGACATGCGGGACATTGGCCCATGCTGTGGACCTGCGGGATTGTCGCGGCCGTGATGACGGGTTTGATCGTCCGCTGGATCAGTCGGAACCGGATGGCCTGGGTCGGCTGGGGCGTAATCGCGATCATTCTTGCCGCCGGACCGCCCTATGGGCTGGCGCAAATGGCCGAACGGCAGCGCCGCTCCGGTGAAAGGTGCGCCCAGGTCGTGTCGGCAAATGTGGCCAGGGGCGAAACGGTCACGACCGGGCATTTAATTCTGGACCAGCCGGAGATTTTTTATTACGCGGGCCTGAACGTGCAGTCCTATCCGGATTCGCTTTACTTGCCGCGGGAATTTCCGACCAGCCGATGGTTGCTGTTGGACGACATTGAGTATGACGCCTGGTCGAGGGCAATGCGGCAGCGGCTGACGCATGTTCGGCGAATTGAATACCGGCATTTCTCGGCGGCGCTGGTCTGGTACACGGCGAGGAATTATGCTTCGCCGCCGCTGTCTATGTCACGGTGAGCGGGCAAGTCCACGGCGTTTACCGCCCCCTTTCCACTTCCCGTCTTTTTTTCCCAATGCTTCTCGAACCCAGTGGGAATCGGGCATTCGGCGCTGTCGCCTTCAAAGCTGACAGCTCCAAAGCTGACACCTTCGGAGCCTACAGGCGGCGACCCCTCTGGGCCCGCTGCAGAAAGAAATAGCGCGCTTTTGGGGCTGTTTCGGGCCGTATTTGGCAAGGTATCGTCCAGCGGAGGACAATCCTGGAAGCGATCAAGATTCAACTCGCCTTAAGTTTCCTCCGCGCATTAGTTTTTTAATTCGGTCATGAACTTTTCTGATTTTTGTTACGTCATACTTATTGAGCAATTTGATCCGCGGATTTTCGAAAGGAGCGGCCATGTCTATTCAGGGATTCAAACGAGGGTTTACGCTCGTGGAACTGCTTGTGGTGATCGGGATCATCGCCCTGTTGATTTCGATTTTGCTGCCGTCGCTGAACCGGGCGAGGGAGCAGGCGAACCTTATCGCCTGTCAATCGAATCTGCGCACGATTGGGCAACTCATAGTGGAGTATGCCGCGGATAATCGCGGCTATTTGCCCTATGGATACGCCACGGCTCCGAAGCACGGGAAGGTAAACGACGCGCTGTCGGGGGATGGGCCGGACGCGCCGACCAACTCGTTCAACGCTACCGAGTCTCATACGCCAGACGATCTGGCGAGCGTACCGTGCTGGAATTGGCCTGATAGCTTGACGCGCGAGGTCAATAATAAGGCTCCCGGCGATGGGGGAACACCCCCATGGGATCCAGCAGGGCAGGGCTGGCAGATTGCCAATGAGGGAAACATGGCGATCGATTTCCAGCCCGTGTTTCACGATTACGACACGGCCGGATGGCCCTATGACACGAGGGTCTCGGACTACCAGGCAAACCCCGCCGTGTTGATTGACTGTAACATGTGGGATCCCCGGGCGAAGGAAACCGGGGTGGCCACACCTGGGGGCGGCGGGGGCGGCTATATGTCACTTCGGCAATTGGGAAGCATCAAGAGGCCCAGCGAGACCATGATGGTATGGTGTGGTCCGCAGAACCTTTTCAACGGACAAACCGTCTCGTATCTTGGCGCCAATTACGGCTTCTTGGCGGACCAGATGGATACGTCGCAAATTGAATGGAGCAACTCAGGCTACGGCTGTTGTTATCCCATGCCTGCCGGGAGCCCCTCCAGTGAGCCCTTCAGTAAAACGTGGTCCACCAATCCCGTCTCACTCGGCTGTCCTTCAAAGGCTTATCCCCTCCAGACACGACCCATTATTAGAGACGCGAACGCGGCACAGGGGAATGTTAACCTGCCGACCGTTATCTGGGAGAATGCGGATATTACGCTTACCACCGACAATTACGATTCATTGTGCAACATGCGATTCCGGCACATGGGCAACACGACGGTCAACGCTCTCTTTGTCGATGGCCATGTGGAATCAAGGACGCTGTTGCACGTCTATGGCAAGGATATTTCCATTACCACCACGCTTGGTTGGGGGCCTGGGCCTGCATATTGATATCCTTAAATGAGGCTGGCGCGAGAGAGCTAACGGGACGCGATTCGTTTTCAACTCGAGCCCGGTTCCCGCCTGGATTGCCGGCCTGTCGCGCCAGGCCGGCATCACGCCGGGCGGTCCGGCCTATCACGCGTTCAGCCGCCCGAACCTGCAACACACGCTGAATCCGCCTGGCCGGCCGAAATGAGGCGATAAAAACGAATCGCGTCGTCTTTGCTTTCCCCGATGCCTCAAAATGCTCTCTGAACGCCTCGAACTTTCGATGGGGATCGTGGGACATCGATCCCGAATGGATGGTTCGGCGGTGGGTGAAAGTTCACTTCGGTGTTTTGCGGCAATCCGGGATTTTCTGACGTATTTCTTTCCGGCGCCCGCCCCGTTTACTGAGCCGCGCTCGACTCCCTTCCGACGGTTTATGGGCCGTCCGATAAACGAGCCGGGGGTCTATCCTGCCGCCCTTGAATCTGCAAAATTGAGGTTTTATGGAAGAAAACTCCCCGCTGGCGCAACTATGCGATTGGAATGCGTGACGTTCGCAGCGCTTTGGAACGGGTGAGACTTCGACGGAGACGCCGCACGTGGTGCAACACATCCCGGAGGCGGACGACATCGAACTCATGCGGCGCCGCTGCCGGCGAAGCAAGGGCATTTCATGCGCTGGTCGATCGCCACGCGCAGCGACTGTTTCGCCTCGCGGTCTCGCTGGTTGGAAATGCCGCCGATGCCGAAGACGTCCTTCAGGAGACTTTCATCGGCGCCTTCCGAGGGTTGCGGTCGTTTGAAGCGCGGTCATCGGTCAGGACCTGGCTGAGCCGGATTCTCGTGACCCAGGCGGTGCGCTGGCACAGGGATCGACGTTGCTCGCGCACGCAGCCGATGGACGAATCGATCCCGATGGTCGCCAGCGGCCCGGATTCGCCTGCGGATGCGGGCATGGACGTCCAGGCCGCCATGCGGCGCTTGTCCCCGGAGCATCGCGAGGTGCTCGCGCTGCGGGAGTTTGAACAGATGTCATACAACGAAATAGCGGAGGCTCTGGGCGTTCCTCGAGGCACCGTCGAATCCCGCCTCCACCGGGCCCGAAACGAGATGCGGGAAATATTGAAGGCGTATTTGCCCTGAAAATCTTCCGCAGGACTGAATCATCATGGCCACGTGTCCTTTTAGCGAGCATCTGGAAGCGTTTTACGACGGCGAGCTTGACGAGTCCCGCCGCTCGGAAATCGTTTCCCATCTGCCCCAATGCCCATCCTGCACCGAGGAGCTGGGGCGACTGCAAGGGATGTCGCGGATGCTCTTGTCCGGGTCGTCTCCGCGGCTGTCGCAGATCGGCCTGTATCGACTGCACAACCGGGTGGACCAGGCCATGGAAGAGGGAGTTTTGCGAATAGTTCGGGTGCTGAGTGCGATTGCGGCGTGTGTGCTGGTGGCGGGCTCGGCGTGGTTGATACGGGCCCGGGAGGATCGGGCGGTTGAGAATACCATGCCGGTGGCGCCCCCGTGGGCGGACGTTGTCGAAGCATCGGATTCGCCCTCGGGGGCGTACAGCACCCCTGCCGCGGCCTGGTATTTGGCCGATGATTCGGCTCGAAGCGACGATTCGCCGTAACGGCAGGAAACATGCTTCGCAAGAAGATCGTTTTAATCCTGATGATGACCCTGCTGGCGCTGGGCGCAGGCATGGTGTTGGGCTGGGTGTGGACTCCGCTGCAAAAGGTGGAGAGCGGCCAGGGCGGCCTCCGTGCGCCGCGACCGTGGTTTGACCAGTTGGACCTCTCGCCGGATCAGCAGCAGCAGATGGACAAGATCTGGAGCGACATGCGCCTGCAGAGACAGAAGATGTTCGAGCATTTCCGCGAACTCGACAAGCTGCGAGACCAGAAGATACTGGCCCTTCTCAACGACAGCCAGCGGAGCGCGTACGACAAGATCATCGCCGAGTTTCGTGCCGGGCGGGAGGAACTGAACAAGGAGCGCGAGGCCCTCGTCAACGATGCCAACGCCAGGAGCCGCGCGTTGCTCGATGATTCGCAAAAAGTGAAATGGGACATCCTGTCGAAGGAGATGCGTTCCCGGCACGGGTCGATGGGTTCGGCCACTCAGCGCTCGACGACCCTGCCGTCTCAGGAGCCGCAGGATCATCATGAATGAATTTCCGGCGTCGCAACGAGGTTTCCGAACATTCACCATTTTTTCACAGGAGTAGGTTATGTCCGCATCGAATCGCCTCGGGTTTATTTTAACGTCGCTGTTGATCGCCGTGCTGGCGCTGCCGGTGCTTGGCCAGGCCAACGGCCAGGACCAGAACGGCGGGGGCCAGAACAACGGCCCAGGCCAGAACAATGGCGGGCCAGGCGGCCCGGGTGGCGGCCCCCGCGGGCGCGGCTTTAATCCGCAGGCCATGATGGATTTCTACAAGCAGCAGCTTGGCGCCAGCGACGACGAGTTTGCGGCCATTCAGCCGAAGATTCAGACGGTCATGCAGCTTCAGCGCGACACCAACGCCGGGCGTGGACGCGGATTTTTCGGCGGCGGTCGCGGCGGTCCCCGCGGCGGCGGCGGCGGTTTCGGCCCCCCCTCCACCCAGCCTTCGCCCGTGCAGGATGCTTTGCAGGACCTGCGAACGACCCTGGACGATCAGAGCGCCACGCCGGATGCCATCAAGGCCAAGCTCGATGTCCTTCGTCAGGCTCGCACCAAGGCCCGGCAGGATTTGGCCGTCGCCCAGCAGCGACCTTAAATCCGTCCTCACTCAGCGACAGGAAGCCGTCATGGTGTTGTTTGGCCTGCTCGACTGAGTCGAGTCTAAAAGTTTGAACCGGCGAAGCGGCAAACTTCGCGGCCTGCCGACTTCAGTCGGCAGGTCTTTCCGCCGCCAAGGTGAACCCTGTGAACGACGTGCTCGCAAAACTGATCGATGAAGGCCTGCTCGACGCCGAGAAGGCCGCCCAGGTGCGCACCGCCGCCGCCGCCGGCAAGCCGCTCGATGATGCGCTGCGCCGCCATTAACGGGGTTCCCGAGGAAAAGCTCCTTCGCTCCCTGGCCGCGTATTTCGACGTTCCCTTCGTCGATCTCGAGAAAGACGGGGCCAAACACGCGCCGTCAAAGGAACTTCTGGCCAAGTTCCCGGCGCGAATCCTGATCGACCGCCGGCTGATGCCCCTGGCCGAAAACGGCGACGGCGTCGCCGTGGTCACGTCCAGGGTCTTCGACAACACCGGCCTGGACGAGCTGCGCCTTGCCACCGGCCTGGATGTCCATCCCGTCATCGCCCCCTCGGGCGAGATCGATCGCTTCATCAAAAAATATCTCGGCGTCGGCGCCGACACTTTGCAGTCGATGGGCCTGGAGGATGATGACGGCGTAAAGGTCGTCGAAGAGTACAACGAGGAGGGCCTCGATCTTTCCACCGCCGCCCACGATGCCTCCATCATCAAGTTCGTCAACCAGGTCATGGCCGAGGCCCTGGAATTGCGGGCAACCGACGTCCACATCGAGCCCTTCGAGAGCCAGCTCCGCGTCCGCTACCGCATCGACGGCGTGCTTCAGGAAGCCAACATTCCGCCCCAGGTTCGCAAGTATCAGGCGGCCATCGTTTCCCGAATCAAAATCCTCAGTCATCTCGATATCGCCGAGAAGCGGCTGCCCCAGGACGGCCGCATCCGCCTGAAAATCGCCGGCCGCGAAATCGACCTCCGCGTCAGCGTCATCCCCATGATTCACGGCGAGGCCGTGGTCCTGCGCATTCTCGACCGCGGCGATGCCCTGCTCGGCCTCGAGCACCTCGGCATGGGAAACCGCGAGGTGAAGGTTTGGCAGCAAGTGCTCGATCTGCCGCATGGAATCATTCTCGTGACCGGTCCCACCGGTTCGGGAAAGACCACCACGCTCTATGCCGCGCTCTCGAAGATCAATAACGCGGATTTGAAAATCATCACCATCGAAGACCCCGTGGAATATGAGCTTCGCGGGATCAACCAGATTCAGGTCAACACCAAGTCCGGGCTGACGTTTGCCTCCGGACTGCGTTCGATTCTGCGCCACGATCCCGACGTCGTGCTGATCGGCGAAATCCGCGATCGCGAGACCGCGGAAATCGCCGTCCAGGCCTCTCTCACCGGCCACCTCGTCTTCAGCACCTTGCACACCAACGACGCGCCCGGAGCGGCCACGCGCCTCGTGGACATGGGAGTCGAGCCCTACCTCGTCGCCTCCTCGCTGGAAATGGTCGCCGCCCAGCGCCTCGTGCGCCTGATCTGTCCCAAGTGCAAAGAGGAATTGCCCCGCGGTGATGTCGAAAAACTTCGCGCGGAGTTCGGCGAGGAAGTGCCCAAGGTGATGTACCGCGGCGCCGGCTGCCGCAATTGCCAGAACACCGGATATCGCGGCCGCCAGGGCGTGTTCGAGATGATGCCCATCACCGACGAGGTCCGCGCCCTCATCCTCGAGCGGGCCAGTTCCCGCGAGATCCGCAAAATCGCCATCCGGCAGGGGATGACCAGTCTCCGCGACGACGGCTGGCGGCTCATCCGCGAAGGGCGAACCACCGCCGAGGAAGTTTTGCGCTCGACCAAGGACGAAGCAGTCGCCGTCGGCGCCGCCGCGTCGCCGGCCGGGAAATGACGTATGTCAGTCTTCTCTTACACAGCCCTGAGCAAAGACGGCCAGCGCACCAGCGGCATGGTCACGAGCGATTCGCGCACCGCCGCCATCGCCCAGATGACCAAAAAAGGCTTACGACCCCTTTTAGTCGAGGAGGCCAAGGACCTCGCCGCGGCGAAGAAATCGCAGGCCGCCGGCGGCGACAAACCGCGCAAAGTCTCCGCCAAGAGCGTCGAAGCCTTCACGCGCGAGCTGGCCAACCTCCTCGCCGGCGGAGTCCCCTTGGCGCGAGCCCTGGCTCTGCTGCGGCGCGAGGCCTCCAACCCGGCCGCGAAACAACTCTGGAGCGAGATTCATGACGACGTCGTCGGCGGAGCCGCCCTGGCCGATACCCTCGCCAAACGGCCGCGCAGCTTTTCCGCCGTCTACGTCGCGATGGTTCGCGCCGGCGAGGCGGGTGGATTCCTCGACACCGTTCTCGGCCAGATCGCCGATTTCCGCGCCCGCGAGCAGGACCTCAAGGGAAAGGTCAAGGCGGCCATGGTCTATCCGATCATTCTCGGCTGTCTCGCCGTGGGCGTCGTGATTTTTCTGATGACGTTTTTCATTCCGCAGTTCAGCGGGATTTTCGCGCAGTTCGGCGGCAATCTGCCCCTGCTCACGCAATTCGTCATCGCGTGCAGCAACGTGATCAAGCATTATTCCCCCGTGGTCCTGGCGGTGCTTCTCATCGGCTTCTTCACACTGAAACGCGCGGTGAGCACCGAAACGGGGCGTCGAAGAATGGAACGGATCGTCCTCTCGACCCCGCTGCTGGGGCGGATCATCGCGCAGTTCGCGCTGGTTCGCTTTGCCCGGATGCTGGGAACGCTCATCGGCGCGGGCGTCCCGCTGGTCGCCTCCCTGCGAGTGGCGCGCGAGGCGATTGGAAATCAGACGTTGGCCGACACCGTTTCCTACGCCATCGAGCAGGTCCAGCGCGGAGAACCCTTGTCCAAAAGCCTGGCCGGCAGCCACAGGCTCTTCCCCATGTCGGTCATCGAAATGATCGCGGTCGCGGAGGAAACGGCCCGGCTGGACAAGGAGCCTGCTCCGCCTCGCCGCCTCGTACGAAATGGATTTGGATCGCCAACTCCGAATGCTCGTCGCGGTCGCCGAGCCGGCAATGCTTTTCGTGATGGCTGCCCTGATCGGCACCGTGGTCATCAGCATGTTGCTGCCGGTCTTCAGCCTTGGAGACTTAATTCACTGACGAAATGGAATCCTTCCGACACAGGAGCGAAACGATGAGAGCGTCTAACTTGCAAAACGTCCGGTGGAACCGACCGATGAGAAGCGCCTTCACCCTCATCGAGTTGCTGCTGGTCATGGTCATCATCGCGATTCTGGCGGCCATCGTCGTGCCCAAGTTCACCGGGCGCATTGAAGACTCGAAGATCAAGGCCGCCAAGGCGGACATCTCCAATCTGAAAACCTCGCTGGGATTGTTCGAGATCGACAACGGCCGATTCCCTACAACCGCCGAAGGCCTTGGGGCATTGATCAGCAATCCCGGCAACCTGACGAACTGGCACAAGGTTCTGGACAAGAGTTCGGTTCCCGTTGATCCGTGGGGGAATCCCTACATTTACCGCTGCCCCAACAGCAGCGGGGATGCCGGCGCGTATGATCTGCTCTCCGCCGGTCCAGACGGGCGCGAAGGCACCGCCGACGACATCAAGCCCGATTGAGTTTCACATGCGAGATGGACGATTTTCCGAGTCCGGCTTCACGCTCATCGAGTTGATACTCGTGATGCTCATCATCGCCATCGCCGCCGGCATGTTGGCGCCGGCCCTGGGCGCATTCACGGCCGGCCGGGCCGTTGACAACATCAGCCGCCAGATCGTCGCCCTCGCCCAGTACGCCCACACCCAGGCCATCAGCCAAGCCCGCACCTATCGGTTGAATTTCGACCAAGGTTCCCGGCAATTCTGGTTGACGGCCGACGACGGCGCCGGGGCGTTTAATCCGCCCAAGGGCGAATTCAGCACCCGCTACACCGCGCCCGAGGGCGTGCGGATGAGCGTCCAAATCACGCCCCAGCCCAATACCAACCTCCTCCTGCCGGAAAATGTCCAGCAGCAGCAAATCCCTCAATCGCCAACGTCGCTGAACGGCCAGCAGTCCGGCGCCGCCGGATCGATCATGCAAAATCTTCACGGGCAGGGCCTGTACGTCGAATTCCAATCCACCGGCCGGACCGACCCGGCCACGATCGTTCTCACCGACGCCAGGGGACACACCGGCCAGGTCGCATGCGCCACGCCAACGGATATGTTTCAGGTTGTCTCGGCCCAGGGGGTGTCGCGATGACGGCGTTGAAACCACAAAACCTCATTTCCCCTCGCCCGGTACTCCGGGAGAGGGTCAGGGTGAGGGCGAGTTTGGAGAGCTTCCGAAGCCCCCTCACCCCGTCCCTCTCCCGGAATACCGGGCGAGGGGGAAATAGGAGAAATCGCCGCGGCTTCACCCTCATCGAAGTCCTGGTGACGCTGCTGCTGATCGGCATTGTTCTGCCCGCGATGATGCACGGCGTCACACTGGCCATGGCGGCCGGCGACGGCGCCCGGCATCGCAACGACGCCACCCAACTCGCCAAATCCCAACTTGCCCTGATCGTCGCCGGCACGCAATGGAGCAATACGAACAATCTCTCCGGAGACTTCTCCCCCGATTGGCCGGGATACCAATGGAAAGCCACCGTCCAGCCCTGGAACCAGGACACCAGCGGCATGGGAATTCAGCAGATCGACCTGACGGTCAGTTGGCAGGAGCGCGGCCGCACGGAGACGCTCACCGTGACCACGCTGGCATACCAGAGAGGACAAACGCAGTGACGCCGGCCCGGAACAATTTTCCATCCGCT
The DNA here is from genome assembly GCA_963783845.1 of uncultured Phycisphaerales bacterium. Classification (GTDB taxonomy): domain Bacteria; phylum Planctomycetota; class Phycisphaerae; order Tepidisphaerales; family Tepidisphaeraceae; genus PALSA-1353. The sequence goes on along the minus strand of CAWAPL010000010.1, from coordinate 37,949 downwards.
CGCGTCGGCGGCTTCACGTTGATCGAGTTGGTCATCGCCCTGGCGATGGTCACCATCATCGCGGCCTCGCTCGCCGACAGCCTCTGGACCGCCTACCACGCCACCCAGCGCACAGAGGCGGCCGTCGCCCCATCCCGCCAGGCCTCCATCGCGATGGATTATCTCTCCGGCGATTTTCAAAACGCGCTTCAGACCGGCAGCGCCGCCACGACCTTGATCGGGAACTTCGAGGGCACGCAGGCTCAGGACGACCGGGGCCATGAGGCCGACGACGTCATCTTCTTCTCCACCGCCGAAAGCCCCCAGCACGTCTATGCCAACGGCGAGGTCAAGCAAGTCGAATTCACCGTCGAACATCTCGCCGGCAGCAATGATTACGCGCTGGTTCGGCGGGTCACGCGCAATCTGCTCGCCGAGGTCCAACCCGCTCCCGATGAGGAGATCATCTGCCGCAACGTCTCCAGCTTCACGCTGGAATATTTCGACGGCAGCAACTGGAATGCAACGTGGGATTCCACGCAGGAGGACAAAACAATTCCCGCAGCCGTGCAGGTGAAAGTGGAATTTGACGACCGAAGCGCCCCCGGCAAGCCGCCAATCAGCTACCAGAGGATCGTTCCACTATCGTGTTCAACGGCCGCCCTCGATCCGACCGTGAACTCAGGGATGCAGATGCCATGACTCAAGTGCCCGCCCATCCAAACCTGCGGCGTCATCGTGGCATGATCTTCGTAACCGCGCTGGGAATTATCGTGATTCTAACCGCGCTGGTTTTAGTCTTCGCCCAATCCATGCGCACGGAAAACCTGGCCTCGGCCAATCGTCGCTCCGACGCCCAGGCCGATGCCGTCGAGCAGGGCGCCGAGCAATGGGTGCTGGCCCAGGTTGACGCTTACACGACCGATGCGATGACCATCACCCAGGTTCCCGCCGAGGCCCTCCAGGTCGGCTCGGGATATTTCTGGATTCTCCAGAGCGATCCCGACAGCGATCAGGATTATCTCTACGGCATCACCGATGAATCCGGGAAGCTGAACATCAACACCGCCACCTCGGTCCAATTGACGGCCCTTCCCTGCGTCATGCAGCAGAACGTCGCCGATGCGATCACCGACTGGCGCAATCCCGCGTCCCGCGCCACCGCCGACGGCGCGGAATCCAGCTATTACGAATCCCTGACCGAACCGTACGAGTGCAAGAACGGCCCGTTTGAGACGGTTGAGGAACTCCTGCTGGTCGATGGCGTGACGCCGCAATTGCTCTGGGGCTACGACTTCAATCGCAACGGAGTTCTCGAAGATGCCGAGCGCGCCGCCGGCGGCTCCAACGTCGGCTCGTTCACCGGCGGCGGCTCCGGCGTCGATGGACGCGGAATTTACAATTACCTCACCTGTTACAGCACACAACCGGCGGCGCGCGGCCGGCCCGCCGTGACCGGGCAGGTGAACGTCAACACCGCTTCGGACGTGGTTCTCGTCGCACTCGGAATGCCGCAGGGCAACGCTGAGTCGCTGATTTCCCAGCGCCAGGGCCAGGATTACACAAACACGACCTGGGCTCGTTCGTACCTCGCCGGCATCCCCGCCGCCCAGATCACCGGCCTGTCCTACCAATATTCCGCCGACATCGTCGCCGTCAGCGGCGACGGCCGCGCCTTCAAACGCGTCCGCATCGTCGTCGATTGCCAATCGTCGCCCTCGAAGATCATTTATCGAAAAGATTTGACATCGTTCGGCTGGCCTTTGCCGCAGAGCATTCGTGATGCCCTGCGCCTCGGCAAGCCGATTCAGACCGGAATGTTTCAGTCGAACATGACTTCATCCGGCACGATTGGCCAGAAACATTAAATGACGCCCAAAGAGTCAGGAGAACTTTGAAACCGGTGCGACAGAAAAAGGTGCTTGGAATTGCGATGGGCGAGCGTCCCTCCTCGCCGCGGAGGTCGTTGCCGCCGATCGTCCGCAGGTCCGCCGCCTCGCCGAGCTTGTCTATCCCGAGGGAATCTCGCTTTCCCAACCGGCCGAACTCGGCAAGCTCCTGGCCCATTTCCTCAAGGACAATCAATTCTCCACCCGCTCCGCGGTCATCGGCATTCCGCTGAAATGGATCGTCGTCAAGCCCAAGGACGTTCCGCCCGCGGATGATGCCACCATCGCCCAACTCCTGCGCCTGGAGGCCGAGGCGGAATTCTCCACGGAACTGAAGGACCTGGTTTACGATTTCACCGGCGGTTCGGAACGGCGCAGCGGCGCTACGAACGCCAACCACACCGTTCTCCTGACCGCCACGCCTAAAAAATACGTCGATTCCATCCAGGCGATGTGCGAGCCGGCCCGGCTTCAAGCGCTGGCGGTCACGCCGTCGGCGATGGTGCTGGGGTCGATCACCGGCTCTTCGCTGAAGCGGAATGTCCTGGTTCTTTCGCTCGGCTCGGGGGGAAACGAATTGTCCTGCCAGCGCCAGGCGACCGCGACGGCCGTTCGCAATTTGCGGTCGGCCTCGGCGGAGCCTCCGTTCGTCAGCGAATTGCGCCGCGCGGTCTCCACGCTGGTCGTTCCAGGAACCCAGGGCGAACTGATCCTTTGGGATGGCGCCGGCATCGACGCCGCTTCGCTTGGCCGGCAGCTTGGCCTGACGGTCAGCGCCGGCGAATTGCCGTCGCTTGGCGTTGATGCCGCCGAGGCCGGGGCCAACGGCCAGAGCGCCAAATATGCCGCCGCGGTCGCACTGGCGCTTTCGGCGATGGACGGCGCGGGTGCGAGCATCGACTTCCTCCATTCGCGCCTCGCCCCGCCGCGCGAGCATCGAATCCCGCGCTGGGCCTACATCGCCACGGCCACGGTGCTCCTCCTCATCGGCATTTGCATCTATGCCTATACGGATCTGGAGCGACGCCAGAAGACGGTCGATGATCTTCAATTCCAAATCGCCGGGCAGCAGAAGCAGGTTGACGCCGCCGGCGATTTCGTTTCCAAGGTCACGCTTGCCCAATATTGGCACGGCGGCGACCCGCGGTATCTGGCCTGCTTGCGCGATCTGGACGACGTGATTCCCGAAGATGGCCAGACCTACGCCACGAGCCTGGACATCAAGGCTCAAACTCCGCCGCTGGCCGAGGGCAACGGCGCGGCCGCCCCGGGTTCCCCGGTGAGCGCCGATGAAGGACGAATTCTCGCCGTCACGCTTCAGGGCCACACCGGCAACCCGGACAGCGTCACCGCGCTGGGCGATCGGATGCGGCACAACCCCACGGCCTTCACGGACATCAAGATCGGGCCGGGAACCAAGGTCCTGCGCACGCAGGAATGGCTCTTCTCCATCACTTTCAATTACGTGCCGCCTAAACAGGCGCCGGCGAAAACAGGGAATCCGAAATGACTTTCAAGATCATGGAGTGAACGTGGTTTTATCGAAGCGCGAAAGATACATCGCCATCGGCGCCATCGGCGCGGTGGTCCTGCTGGGAATCAACAGCCTGGTCATCGGTCCATACACCGACAAGCTCGACGCGCTCGATGACCAGGAAACGGCGGCCAGGAAAACGCTCAGCGACGATGCGATTCTCCTGCACAAACAGCAGAGCCTGCAATCGGACTGGCGGGAAATGCTGGCCAGCGGATTGCAGGCGGACGACTCCGTCGCTCAGAGCAAGACGCAGCAGGCCCTTCAGGATTGGGCCAGGGCCGCCGACATCAATCTCGAAGCCCTCAGCTCCGAGCACGTCGCGACCCAGCACGGGCCGTTCCAGGTCATCAATTTCAATCTGGATTTTAATTCCAGCGGCTCGCAATCGATGCGGCAGATCGCCCGCGTCCTCTGGTCCATTGAAAGCGCGAATATCCCGATTCGTCTGAACGACATGAAAATCACCACGACGCGGGAAGGCACGGACAGTTTGGACGTGAAGCTGATAGTTTCCTCCCTTTACATGCCGCCGACGGGGCAGCCCGGAGAGACGGGCCAGCCCGGAGACGACCAAGCCGATGAAACGGAAGACGTGCAATGAAGAAGTGGCTCTTGATCCTGGTTGTTTGCGCGGGCGCGGCGATCGCCGCCATCGCCGCCGAGACCGCGACTCGCCCGGAAGTTTCGCCCGCCGCGCCGGCATCCCGGCCTTCGGCGCTTCCGCTCCGTGCCGCTCGCGCACGCTCCTATGCCCGGCGATCGGCTGCCGCATCGGGCAACCTCCCGGCCATTTACGAGGAAGTCGCCATCCGAAACATCTTCGTCAGGGGAAATCAGCGGCCTCCGCGGACCGATTCCGACGCCGGCGGAGCTTACAACCGCGTGCCCTTGCCGAATCAATTGCTCCTGACGGGCATCTCGCTGACCAACAACGGCAAGGTGGCCTTCCTCGAAGATCAGGACGCCAATCAGGTCACGCTGGTGAGGATCGGCGACAAGGTCTCCACCGGGAAAGCGGTGAACATGACTCTGGATTCGCTGGACTATAAGGACGCCGGCGGCAAGGTGATTCGCGTCAACGTCGGCTTCAATCTGGCGGGCGGGGACGTGTGGGGGGTTTCCGGATCGTCCTCCACACAGCCGTCAACCCAGCCGTCGCGGACCGGTGCGCGCGGGCCGGGGGAATCGATGGAGGACTATCTGCGTCGCCGAAGGGCCGCGGAAATCGGACGATGAATGAGAAACTTAGGGAATGAAAGGGTTACCATGAAACGGAATTTGCGAGGGATGACGTTTTTCGCCGCCGCGCTGGCCGCTGCGATGATTCACCCGGTCGCCGCGGACGCCCAGGTCGCCGACGGCGCCGATCCCGGCGCCCAGCCGTCGGCGGACGTGATCGCATCGGGCGGGCAGGTGTTGTCGCCGTCCACTCAGCCCGCCGCCACGCAGATCACCATGAATTTCAAGGATGCCTCGATTGACGCGGTCCTCGATTATCTCTCCCAAACCGCCGGGTTTTTCGTCATCAAGGAAGTCCCCGTCACCGGCCGCGTGACCGTTTTCAACCGCACGCCGATCAGCCCCGAAGACGCCGTCAAGTATCTCAACAGCGCCCTGAAGAACGACGGATTCACCGCCATTCAAATGGGCAAGGTGCTGAAGATCACGACCCTGGCCAATGCGAAGCACGCCGATATTCCGGTGCACATTGGGAATGATCCGTCGAGGATAGACACCACCGACGAACTGATTACCCAGATCATTCCCGTGCGCAGCGTTGACGCGGTGAAACTCAAGACCGACATTCTGCCGCTGGTGAACACCGAGGCGGATCTCACCGCCAACGCCGCCAGCAACACGCTGATCATCACCGACACTTCCGCCAACGTCCGCCGCGTGGTGGAGATCGTTTCCAGCCTGGATAAGCGCGAGTCTTCCGCCAGCGACATTCGCGTTCGCCAGCTCAAATATGCGGATGCAACCGAGGCGGCGAAGCTCATCACGGATATTTTCAGTCCCCAGCAGACCCAGACTCAAACCGGCCCGTTCGGTGGATTCCCGTTCTTCAGGTTCGGCGGCGGCGGCGGGCCGGGTGGCGGACCCGGAGGAGGCGGCGGGCGGGGCGGCTTTGGCGGCGGCGGTGCGCCCGGCGGTGGCGCCGCACAGCAGGCTGACGCCGGAGACACCGGACACGTTCAGGCCTCGGCCGATCAGCGAACCAATACCGTCGTCTTTTCCGGGCCGCCCGATACCCTGGCCGTCATCGATCACATGCTTACTCAGCCTCGATTCCGATCCCGCGGCTGCGGAGGATTTCTTCATCTATCCCGTGAAGAACGGCCAGGCGGTTGACATGGCCTCCACGCTCAACGGCCTGTTCAGCGGAACCACCGCCAGCAGCACCACTGCCAACCGCTCGCAATTCGCCAGCGGCACGGGCAACCGCGTGAGCGGAACCAATACGTTCGGCGGCGGGGGCGGATTCGGCGGCGGCGGTGGATTCGGAGGAGGCGGTGGATTCGGAGGAGGAGGCGGATTTGGGGGCGCCGCCGGCAACACCGCCAATCGAGCCGGTACAACCCCGGGCGTCGCCGGAATCGGCAATGGCCTGGCTGCCCGGGCTGGCACCGCCACCGTCGGCGCAGCCGGTATTGGCAGCGCTGCCGGCATGGGCGGCGTGGCCGAACTCATCGGCCAGGTCTATGTCGTCGCCGATCAGGACACCAATTCCCTCCTAGTCGCCACGGCCACCAAATTCGAGCCTCGCGTCAAAGCCGTCATCGAGCAACTCGATCGCCGCGTCCCGCAGGTGCTGATCAAGGTTCATCATCGCCGAGGTGACGCATATCAACAGCCTGGATTTCGGAGCGGATTTCTCCGTCCTCGACACCAATCGCAATCCGGCCGGAAAGGGACAGGTCTTCACCAGCACGCTCGGCGCCGCCGCTGCCGCCGCTTCTTCCACAACCCCCGGCGGATTCGTCACCACGCTTCTCGAGGGCAACACCGCCGTCACGCTCCAGGCCCTCGCCCAGGAGAACAAGCTCAACGTCCTTTCCCGGCCGTACATCCTCACCAGCGATAATCAGGAAGCCGACATCACCGTCGGCAGCGAAGTCCCGTTCATCACCAGCACCGACGTCGATGTCAACGGCGGCATCCACAATAATGCGCAGTATCAGGACATCGGCATCATTCTCACCGTGACCCCGCACATCAATCCTGAGGGAATGGTCACCATGCTCGTCTCGCCGCAGGTTTCCGCGCTGACTTCCCAGACCGTGACGATCCAGGAAGGCGTCGCCCTGCCCGTCTTCGAACGTCCGTTCCGCCGACAGCTATCTCACCGTGCGCGACGGACAGACCGTCGTCATCGGCGGCATGATGCAGGACCAGAAGACCGAAAACGTCAACAAGATTCCGCTCCTGGGAGACATTCCCTGGCTGGGCAAGCTGATCTTCTCCTACAACACCACGGACAAAACCAAGACCGAGTTGCTGATTTTCCTCACGCCGCACGTTGCCGAGGAACCGACCGCGCTGAAGCCCATGGCCAATGACGAAATGCACGGTCTGCGTCTGACGCCCGACGCGGTGGAGCGCGGCGTGTTCCAGGAACACCTGAGGGGATTGCAGCGGGGCAGCGCCGCCACCCAGCCCTCGACGCAGCCGTCGTCCATCTATATTCCTCCGCCGTCACCGGGCGGATCGTTTTTTGAGCCGTCGCAGCCCGGCGGAAAATGAGAATCGGGTAAAATCCAAGCCATGCCCGTTCGATACGCCTCAGTCGCGCTCGCTTCCACGGTGGCGGCGGCCCTGCTTCTCGCCGCCTGTCAGTCCGGCAATCCGCCGCCCAAGCCCGCCGCGCCGCCCGCCAATTTCCTCGCCGCCCCGGCCTCTCCCGACGAAATCGTCGGGACCGACCCCGCGGCCGCGCGACTCCAGGACATCGGCGGTTATATCCTTCTCTACTTCCGCCAGCACCAGCAGATGCCTCCGGCGCTTGACGATTTGCGAACGATTCCCGGCGGCGGCGATCTCGATTTCACGTCTCCGTCGTCCGGCCGGCCGCTGGCCTACTATCAAACCGGAATCTGGGCCCCGGATAAAGGGGACAAGTGCATCATCGCCTGCGACCCCGTCCCTTCCGCCGGCGGCAAGCGCTGGTGCCTGTTCATGATGGCCCCCAAGAACGGCGCGGCCCTCTCCGTGAACGTGGTGGCGCTTCCGGAGCCGATGTTTCGCAATTACCGGCCGACGGCCGAGTGATGGCCGCTTTCGCGCAAAGCCATTTCAAATAAAAAGCCACAGTCAGTCGCCGATGTTGCGCCCGCTGTGGCCGATTGGCCAGATTATTGCCACCGCTGCATCGCCGCGGATTACCTGGCCGCCTCAGTGGTCGGGGGCTCGGTCGTGGTCACGTTTTTCGCGCTGCTGAGGAAGTTATCGAGTTTCGGCAGGCTCTTTTTAATCGCATCATCCAGGGCCAGACGCAGGATTTTTCCCTTGTCGTCGTCGCTGAGTTGGATATCCGCGCCGGAACTGGCGCTGGCGCCCAGGATCGCCAGGCCCATGGAACTGGCCGAGTCGGTTCTGCTGAACTCGCTGAAATTGGAGCACATCAATTCGCCGGTGTTCGGATTGACGAAGCGGATATCCACGCCGCAATCCGTCTTGATGGAGACGCCGGAGTTGGAGACCGCGGCCCCGCCGACCTCATTGGTAACTTCCCCGAGATTGAAGGTGTTGCTGGTCTCCTGCTTCTTCACGCGGAGATTCGTCACCTTGCCGATGAGGAGATAATCCACGCCCTTGACCTGGGCCCCGCGAGCCTGCTGGTCGGAACGAACGACCCCTTCCAGACCTTGCTCGTTCAGCAGCTTCTGGAGTTGCGCCCGTTCAATGACGCTGAAGCGATTGGTCTGATCCAACAGGGTCGTCATCTGGTCGGCCGCCAGATCGTTGATGTCTCCACCGCCGCCCATGCCTTCACCGGTCGTTACTTCAAATGGCGGCACGCCGACGCGGGGGTGATAGACGCCGGACGGCCCCGGCGGATAGACCCCGACGTTTGCCGTCAAAGTGTCCGGGCTGGCGTCTCGTCCGAATGCGAGCAGGCCGTCAGCGAAACAACCCCCATCCACGCCGCCAATGCCAATGATGAAATCAGAATCCTCCGCACCATGGCTCCTCCTTCAAAAGTTTTTGACAGACGCCTTATGAAATTCACCGCACAAATGTACATTACGCCATTATTGGAGCTTGCTGTCAAGCGCGAACTTGAGCGAGGGTTGTCAACGGGGCCACGAGCAGCCGCGTCGTGCGGAATTAAGAGATTTGATGAGGGAAGCAGGCCCGTTGGCTAGGGCGTGCCGTCATTTTGCGCAATTACGCGGCCGCCAATCCTTCTAGACTTGTCACCTGCCGCAGCGCGATCAATGCCCAGGATTCATCCCCCAGCGCCATGAAAAGTCTCGTCTCCATGGCCACGACCCGTCGCGGATTGGTTATGTCAAAGTGCTTTCCGTCGGCCGTATTGACTCGAAACGGCTCAAACGGTTCGCGGTTCAGTCGCTCTTCCAATTCCTTTTTGGTCACGACCTACCTCGCCACGCTCCCCGGCAAGAATCCCTCGAGCTTCCTGGCCCGCACGGGATGTTGCAGCTTGCGGATGGCCTTGGCCTCCACCTGCCGCACGCGCTCGCGCGTCACCTTGAAGATTCGCCCCACTTCCTCCAGCGTGTAGGTATATCCGTCCCCGATCCCGTAGCGGAGCTTGATGATCTCCCGCTCGCGATACGTCAGCGTTTTCAGGACCTGCTCGATCTTGTCCTTGAGCATCTCCTGCGTGGCCGATTCGACGGGATTGTCCGCCTTCTCGTCCTCAATGAAATCGCCGAAATAGCTGTCCTCGCTCTCGCCCACGGGCCGGTCCAGCGAGATGGGATGGCGGCTGATCTTCAGCACCCGCCGCGTCTCGGCCACGGTCATCTTGGCGCGCCGGGCGATCTCCTCGATGGTCGGCTCGCGCCCCACCTCCTGCATCAGCGCCTTGCTGATGTTCCGCAGCTTGCTCATCGTCTCGATCATGTGCACGGGAATGCGGATCGTCCGGGCATGATCGGCGATGGCGCGGGTGATCGCCTGGCGAATCCACCACGTCGCGTAGGTGCTGAACTTGAATCCGCGGCGATATTCGTACTTGTCCACCGCTCGCATCAAACCGGTGTTTCCCTCCTGGATGATGTCCAGGAACGACAAACCCCGGTTGCGGTATTTCTTGGCGATCGACACCACCAGGCGCAGATTTCCCCCCGACAGCTTCCGCTTGGCATCCTCGTATTTGTTGTAAATCTTCCGGATCGCCACCACCCGCCGATGCAGGTTCTGGGCATCCTCCAGCACCAGGTCTTCCAGGCCGCTCAACTCCTCCTGGCAAACCTCCAGGTCTTCACCGGGGTCTTTGACCTTCCTCAGTTCCTCGATCCGCTGCTCCAGCTCCACCATCTTGGTGCTGATCGAGGAGAGCTTCTTCATCAGCGGGGTGACCTTGCTGGTCCGCAGCGCCAGCTCTTCCAAAAGCTTCACGCTTCGGCGCCGCCGGCGGCGAATGGCGAGCCGCGTTTCCTCCTGATCCTTCTTGCCCCTGGAGGCGCTGAGTTCTTCCCAATCCTGGCGATTGCGCGCCAGCATCTGGCGCACCGACGCCAGGTTCATCGGAATCCGCTGCCCGATCGTCCCCTTGTCGGCCATCCCCTCGTCCGTGCTGATCTTCATCGTCCGGTCGAACGGCAGGTCGCCATCGTCCACCTGCTGCAAGATTTCCACCGCCGATTGCAGGCAATAATCGCTCTCCAAGACCTTCGACCGGAAAATCTTGCGCGTGATTTCAATCTTCTTAGCCAGCGCGATTTCCTGCTCGCGCGTCAGCAGCGGGATTTCGCCCATCTGCGTCAGATACATCCGAACGGGATCGTCGATCCGCTTGGTGGAGGCTTCGGCAAGCTCCGCCTCCAGGTTCAGATCCAGCGCTTCATCGTCGTCCTCATCCTCGACCGCCGCCGCCTCTTCCTCCGCCGGACGCGGCTTGGGCGCCGACTTGTCCTGCCGGGTCAGCTTTTCAACCTTCACGCTGACCTTTTCCAGTCTCACGCGCACGACTGCCTTCTGACCCGGCACGTCGGTCTCGTCGATGAGCTTGATGCCCATCTCGTCGATCATCATCAGAAGCGAGTCGAGCTTGTCCGGAGAGACAACCTCGTCGGGCAGCCGCTCGTTCAACTCTTCGTAGGTCAAATACCCACGCGACGTGCCCAGGTCCAGCAATGCCTGCACGCGAAGATCGACTTCCTCTTGCGAGCCCGACCCGATCAGGGGTGATTCAATCCTTGCCATGAGTAAACTTCCACTTTCCGCGGCAACCGGCGGGAACGCCGCCGGTCATTGACGACGCCAAATGTCCAGGCCAAGGAGTTCAGGGATATTCCCGATCCTTGCAACGCGGACGCTTGGGGCCATCCACTTATTCAGTTGTTAAAAACCGGACGCCGTTAGGCGCCCACGCCTGCAAGCCCGACTCGATCGCGTCACAACGCGACGCGCTTCATGTCGGGCTTGCCGGCTTTTTCCTGCAATTTACGCAACCTGTCAATGTCCGCAGAAAGATCCTCCTCGCCGCCAGGCGACTGCTCCTTTGTGCGCCGCAACTCGACAACGAGTTTCTTTGCTTCCTCCCGCCGCTTCTGATTGGACAATTCCGACAGGCATCCGGCCAGCATCGCGTTTGCATCCGATGCCGTTGACGCCTCATTCGCCCATTTGACCGCCGCGCCTTTCAGCGACGCATCGCCCAACCGCTCCAGGAACTCATCAAATACCGGCTCTCCCTCATCCTGCGATTGCCGCCAGAACGCCTCGGCAATCTTTCGCAATGTCTCGTCCGTGAAATCACTCGACAGAACGTGCTGCTGAATTCTAGGCCAACGATGCGGCTCAGACAGCAAAAGTCCCAGAATAAATCCTTCGGCCCGCTGGCGAGCCGTCAACCCACTGGCCGGAGCATTGTTTGTCGGCTCATTGGCTTCGCCAACTTGAACCGCCGGGCCGCCTCGCAAACGCTTGGCCGGACGGATTCGGAATCGCCGGTTCAGCTCTTCGGCCGGGATTTCCGTCAATCGGCTCACCTGCGCCAAGGCCGCGCCCCACCGCAGGGGATCCACGGGTCCCGAACCCCGCGCCGCGGCCAGCGTCTCCAAATAATGCTGCACCGCCTGTTGCCGCGCCGTTATGCTGTCGCTGGCCTTCACGTCCTTTACCAGTTGCTTCCATTTATAGGACAGTGCATCCGTCGCCCCGGCCAGGACCTTGTTAAACGCCTCCGCTCCACGGGCCAGCAGGAATTCATCCGGGTCCATTCCCTCCGGCAGAGTCGCGATGGCGATCTCAACCGGCTCGGTCAAAAACAATTCCAGAGCCCGATTGGCCGCACCTTCCCCCGCGCGATCTCCGTCGAACAGCAGGACAATTCGATCCGCGAATCGCCGCAGCATCGCCACGTGATGCTCCGTCAATGCCGTCCCCAACACCGACACCACGTTGCACACGCCGAACTGATGCGCCATCACCACATCGGTATATCCCTCCACCACCGCCACCGTTCGCGTCTCGACGATTTTCGCCCGCGCCAAATCCAACCCGAAAACGGTCCGGCTCTTGGAGAACAGCGGAGTTTCCGGGCTGTTCAGGTACTTCGCCGGGTCTTGCGATCCCGGCATCACCCGCCCGCCGAATGCGATGATTCGACCTGTCTCGTCCCGGATCGGAAACATCAGCCGATTGCGGAACGTGTCATAGTATCCCGACGCGTTCTCCCTCGGCTTGACCAGGCCCGCCAGCGCCAGTTGCTGCGGCGTGAACTTCTTCATCGGCACGCTGCCCAGCAGTGCATCCCAACTGTCCGCCGCCAGGCCGATCCGGAAACGATGGATCGACTCGGCATTGAATCCTCGCCCGGCCAGATATTTCCTGGCCGCTTCGCCCTGCTGGGGATGGGAGATCAACTTTTCAAAGAACACGAGCGCAGCGGACTGCGCCTCCAGCAGAATCTGGCGTTCACTGACCGATTCCTTGCTTCGCCCGGGCGCGCCGCCGCGCCGACGGCAAATCGATGTTCGCCGCCTCCGCCAGCACGCGCAAGCCGTCCATGAACTCCACCCGGTCGCGGAGCATGACGAAGTCGATCGCGTTTCCGCCTTTCTCGCAGCCGTAGCAGTAAAACCGCTGCTTGGCGGGGCTGACCGAAAACGACGGCGTTTTCTCCTGATGAAACGGGCAAAGCCCGACAAAATCCTTGCCGCGACGTTTCAGCCGAACGCTCTGTCCGATAAGCGCAACGATGTCCGTGGCTTGCAGAACTCGACCCTTGGCATCGTCAAAATTACCGAACGCTTCGGCGCGCATCACACCTCCCACCCGAAGGCTGCAACTCCCCTAAATCCTTCGCGCAAATAGCGTAAGAAACGCCGCCCGGCAGCGCTTCCGTTGAATATATCACCACTTCCCGTCATGGTCAAATAACTCTTCAGTCTCTCAACACCAAAGTCCTGTAACTAGCAAATGTTACGTCATAACCCCTATCCCTTGTCCAAAAACCCACGCCGACGGGGGGCGGGGGATTGGTTTAGGTTTGCCTCCGCACGTCCGATATGATTAAATCGCGTGGCGGAGTAATCGCTCAAGATTCGGACAATCGGAACCAACATGACCCGGTTCACACTGGAAGTCGAAACCGACGGCTGCAACGACATCATCAACCTCAATGTCCCGCTGAAATCGCACGTGCGCGAACTCCGCGGCGACGGGGTCCTTCATCTGTTCATCGTAGGCAGCACCGCCGCACTGACGACGATGGAGTACGAATCCGGCCTGGTCAAACATGACATGGCCGAAATCATGCAGCGATTGATTCCCGACGACGCGCATTACGCGCACGAAGCAACCTGGAACGACGACAACGGCCACAGCCACGTTCGAGCGGCACTTGTGGGTCCCAGCGTAATGGTCCCCTACGCCGACGGCCGGCTTCTGACCGGGGAATATCAACAGGTCGTCCTGATGGAATTCGACACGCGCCCGCGCAGCGCACGATCATCTGCACAGCCCTGCCCTAACCCCGAAATATTTAGCGGCGGTGCGCAGCACCGCGAGTTCCGCAGGTCGGGTCACCGTCTCCCGCGCCCCCGATGCAGGTCCGTCTCCCTGTGCACCTTCTCCCCTTTCTGCAAAAGCCGCTGCGCCTTGGCGTGATCTCCAGCCTTGAACACTCCGGTCGTTCTCCCCCCGGCACCCCGCTCGTGCAATAGGCGTAGTTGATATTGATATGCGCCTGCCCCAGCACGCTCGCCACGTCCGCCAGCGCCCCGGTCTGGTTCGGCAAATCAACGCACAAAACCTCCGTCTCGGTCATGGGCAGATTCAGCCTTCCCAGCACCGAGCGAGTCGCCTGCGGGTTCTCCGCCACCAGGCGCAATACGCCGTGCTCCTGCGAATCCACCAATGTCATCGCCACGATGTTGATCTTCTCATCCGCCAGCGCCCGCGTCACCTGCGCCAACACGCCAGGTTTGTTGACCAGAAAAACGCTGAACTGCACTCCAGAGCGAGCGTCCGCCATAAAGAACCTCCAGCAATCTAAATGGGCGACCGCGATTCCGGGACACGGGCGTAACCCGCGGTGCTTCGCACCGCCGCTAACTATGTTTGAACTGTCCCTGAATCACGGTTCCTTATTTAGCGGCGGTGCGAAGCGCCGCGAGTTCCCTTAAATCTCACAACCCGGCCAGCGAATTGACCGCTTCCTTCTGCGAAGCCTTCAGCGTCAGCACCCGGTCCAGCCGCGTGATCTTCAGCAACTGCTGCAGCTTCGCGTTCACGCCGCAAAGCATCAGCTTGCTGTTTGGCAAAGCCGACAGCTTGCGATGAAGCCCAATCACGATCCCGATCGCCTGGCTGGAAAGGAATTCCACGTTCGAAAAATCCAGGATCAGCACCCGGCGGTCTTCCTCATCCACTAGCTTATTGAGATTTTGCCCAATCGATTCCAGTTGCAGCGGATCCATCAAAGACGGCACGCGGAATTCGATCACGTTCGCGGTGTCGATGCGAGTAACCAGATATTCCGTGGCCATGGGCACTCAAATCTCCTCGCTACGAACCCCGCGGCAAATCCTCCGCCGCGTCATTTCCGCCGCTTCTTCTTCGGCGCGTCCATCAGGGCGATCTTCAGCACCTGATCGATGTTCTCAACGAAATGAAACTTCAGCGTATCGCGCACTTCCTTGGGAATCTCGGGCAAATCGCGCTCGTTCCGCTTGGGAACGATCACCTGCTTGATCCCCGCGCGCTTGGCCGCCAGCGTCTTCTCCTTCAGCCCGCCGATCGGCAGAACCAGCCCGCGCAGGGTGATCTCGCCGGTCATCGCCACGTCATGCCGCACCGGCCGATTCAGCATCAGCGACGCCAGCGCGGTGAACATCGCCACGCCGGCGCTGGGGCCGTCCTTCGGCACCGCGCCGGCGGGAACGTGGATGTGAACGTCGCTCTCCGCCAGCATCTTCGGAATCGATTCCCATGCTTTGCGCCCGCGAGCGAATCAGCGTGTACGCCGCGATCGCCGATTCCTTCATCACTTCCCCGATCTGCCCGGTGAGGGTGGTCAGCCCCTTTCCCGGCATGCGCGTGGCTTCGATGAACAGGATCTCCCCGCCGACCGGCGTGTACGCCATCCCGGTCGCCACGCCCGGAACGCTCGTGCGGCTGGCCAGTTCCGGATCGAATTTCCGCGGCCCCAAATCCTTGCCGATCGTCTCGCGCGTGACCAGCACCTTCCCCGCCTTCCCGTTGACGATCTCGGCCGCGATGGAGCGCGCGATGGCCCCGATCTGACGCTCCAGGTTCCTCACCCCCGCCTCCCGCGTGTATCCCTCGATGAGCCAACTCAGTGCCTGGTCCTGGAATTTCACCTGGTTCACCGGCACGCCGTTGGCCTCCAGTTGCCGCGGAACCAGGAAACGCCGCGCGATATCCAGCTTGTCGCTATTGGTGTAACCGGGAATTTCGATCACTTCCATTCGATCGCGCAGCGGTCCGGGCACCGGGTCCATCGTATTGGCCGTGGCGATGAACAGGGCGTGCGACAAGTCAAACGGCACGTCGAGATAATGGTCGGTGAACGTATGGTTCTGGGCGGGGTCCAGCACTTCCAGCAGCGCCGCCGCGGGATCGCCCCGAAAATCCGTGCCCACCTTGTCGATCTCGTCGAGCATCATCACCGGGTTGCGAGTCCCGGCCTTGCGCAACTCCGCGATGATCCGTCCCGGCATCGATCCGATGTAGGTCCGGCGATGGCCGCGAATGTCCGCCTCGTCCCGCACGCCGCCCAGGGCAACCCGGATGAATTTCCGGCCCATCGCCTCGGCGATGCTCTTGCCGAGCGAGGTCTTGCCCACACCCGGCGGGCCCACGAAGCACAAAATCGCGCCGCCCCCATCCGGCTTGAGCTTCCGCACGGCCAGGTATTCGATGATCCGCCGCTTGACCTTGTCCAGATCGTGATGATCGCGGTCGAGAATTTTCCGCGCCTCCTTCAAGTCGATCTTGTCCGTGGTCATCACCGACCACGGCAGCTCGCTGAGAATCTGAAGGTACGTGCGAATGACGCCATATTCCGGGCTGGCGCTGGGGATCGATTCCAGCCGACCCAGCTCCCGGTTGGCCTCTTTCATGATCGCTTCGGGAAGCTGCGCCGCCTCCAGGCGCGTGCGCAGCGTCTCCATCTCGCTTCCGCCCGCCCCGGAATCCCCATCCCCCAATTCCTTGCGGATCGCCTTGAGCTGCTCCTGCAAATAATACCGCCGCTGGCTCTTGTCGATGTTCTCCTTCACCTGCGTCTGAATCTTGTTCTGCAGCTCCAGCACGTCCAACTGCGTCGCCAGCCGGCCCGCGATGATCCGCAGCCGCTTCTCCACGTCGGTCTCATCCAGCATCCGCTGCTTTTCGCTGATGTCGTCCTTTTCCACCGGCAGGTTCGCGGCCAGAAAATCGCTCAGCGACGACGCCGTCGTGATGCTGTTCAGCACCTGCGCCGCTTCGTCCGGCGTATTCGGAGAAAGCTCGATCACCCGATTCGCCTGCTGCCGAACCGACGCCACCAGCGCATCCAATTCCGGCCCCGGCGTCACCGCGTCTTCCAGGACTTCGATCCGCCCCATCGCGAACGGCTCGGTTTGCTCGATCCCCATGAGCCTGAACCGCACCAGCCCATGCACGATGATCGACTGATTCCCATCCGGGAGCTTGAACAGCTTCAGGATCATGCACGCCGTTCCAACGGTGTACAGCTCGCTGTAGCCCGGGTCCTCCACCTCCGCGCTCCTCTGCGTCACCACCCCGATCAGCTTTTCCGCCGGCATCACCTCGTCCAGAAGGTTTTTGCTCTTCTGCCTTCCAACGTTCAGCGGCATCACCGTGCCGGGAAACACCACGATGTTCCGGATCGGCAGGATCGGCACCAAACTCGGGATCGTCAGTTGCTGCCCGTTGCCTGACGTGCGGATGATCGTCGCCGTCGGACTACGCTCGATGATTTGCGATTCGGCCATGTCAGTTCTTCTTCGGCAGATCGATCCACAGCAACCCATCCTGATACCGGGCGGAGATACGCTCTCGATGCACGTCGTCGGGCAGTTCCACGTCGCGCGAGAAGGCCCCGTGGTCGATCTCCATCAAATGCATCCGAACCCGCGTCTGCGGCGTCTCGGCATTCTCGACGCACATCGGCACGGCCCGCTTCCCACGCAGCCGCAGCCGACCGTCAATCACCTCGATGTCGATCTTGTCCTTCTCCACGCCAGCCAGGTCCACGCACACGAGATACGCCCCGTCCGTCTCGTACAAATTCACGTTCGGCGTCCAATTCTCGTTGGGGAAAAAGGTGTAGTACCCCTTGGCTTGAAGCTCCTGCAACTTGCTCGGAGGCGACTGTGGAACTCTAAACGGCTTCTCGGCGCATTGCATCGCAACCATGGCTGCCTCCCGGAAAACATCTTACGGTTCCGTCAGTCAAATTCACCGCTCAAAATCGGCGATTTCCCCGCCGCCGGCGGACCCGCCGTAATTTCCAATCGATCCTGGCTCTTCACCCCGCTGGCGCGGAACTGATAAACG
Organism: uncultured Phycisphaerales bacterium; assembly: GCA_963783845.1. Taxonomy (GTDB): domain Bacteria; phylum Planctomycetota; class Phycisphaerae; order Tepidisphaerales; family Tepidisphaeraceae; genus PALSA-1353. The sequence continues at coordinate 20,321 of CAWAPL010000010.1, read as the reverse complement.
CTGACTCCGGCCTTCGGCTCAATCCCGGCTATTCTCATCGGCTCATCCGCTCCGCGCCTGACCCACAGCTCGTACGCCATCGCCGGATCCAGCGCCCTCAAATCGTCGCAAAGCAAGTATCCCTTTTGCTGCGAAGCATTCCAGGCGATCACGGCATTGGCAATCGGCGAAGAATCCGCCCGCGTCAACCGGATCAGCCGCGTTTCCGGCTCAGCCAGGAACTTACCCAAATCCTCCAGTTGGCCCTCGACCTTCGAATCCGCGGTCGCCAGCAATCCGGCCCTCTCCCGCTCCCCCTTCACCCGCACGCGTTCGTACTGCACCGCACTGGCGGTAAACCCCAGGGCGAGGCAAGCCAGCACCAAAATCGTCCCCCACCCCGTCCCCCCCAACTGCCGCCGCCGAGGCCGCCCCCAAGCCCACCCCCAAGCCCACCCTTGGCCAAGGGTGGGCTTTTCATTCGCATCCAAAACCCGATCCGCCATAAGAATCTTCCAATCACGAACGCAACCACCCCGCCTCCCGATTCTCCACCCGAACGATATCCCGTCAATCAATCATAATCCAAATCCGCGACATATTTCATACTATCGCCTTCGCCCGCCCATATTGATACACTTAATCCTACCCACCGCGCGGGAAAGTCGATGTTTATATGCTTATCCGCATTGGTTTCGACCTGACCTTCGAATTGCCGGCCCCGGTCTCGATGGTCTTGATGCTCTACACGCATCCCTCCCGCTCCAACAGCCTCCTGGTCCCCGAGAAAATCCACTCCGCTCCATCCCTGCCGATCGACACCTTCATCGATCATTTCGGCAATCGCTGCGGCCGGGTCGCCGCCCCGGCCGGCGAATTGCGACTCTGGCACCAAGCCGTCGTTCGCGATTCGGGGTTGCCCGATCCCGTCCATCCCCAGGCCGCCCAATGGGAGGTTCAGAATTTACCTCCCGACGTCGTCCCCTTCCTTTTCGCCAGCCGATATTGCGAAACCGATCACCTCGGCACAATCGCCTGGGAGCTTTTCGGCAACACGCCGCCCGGCTGGGCCCGCGCCCAGGCCGTCTGCAACTGGGTTCACAACAACGTTCAATTCGGCTACGAGTTCGCCCGCCCCACCAAATCAGCCAACGAAGTCTACCAGGAGCGCCGCGGCGTCTGCCGCGACTTCTCCCATCTCCTCATCACCTTCTTGCGCTGCCTGAACATCCCCGCCCGATACGCCACGGGCTATCTGGGCGACATCGGCGTCCCACTCCAGCCCGAACCCATGGATTTCAGCGCCTGGACCGAGGTCTTCCTCGATGGCCGTTGGTTCACCTTCGACGCCCGGCACAACACGCCGCGCATCGGCCGAATCGTCATGGCCCGCGGCAAGGACGCCGTCGATGTCGCCCTCACCACCTCTTTCGGACCCTCCACGCTGAAAAAATTCACGGTGATCACGGACGAAATCCCCAGGGACGAAGACCCCGTTTCCGAACCCCGCACCGCCAGCGCCCCAACCTCCGCCGCCCAATTATCCTGAAATTCACGCCCCTCTTCCGCTTAGCCGCGACCCGAAGGGGAGCGCGTTTCTCGAACATTCCTTGGCGTCTATTCCCCCCGGCGTCCATGATTCTCTTTGAGATGACCCCAAGCGATGTGGATCTGCTCGAGGAATTCGTGCGCCGAAGGTCGGACGCGGCGTTCGCGATCATCGTCGAGAGATACTCCAACCTGGTCTTTGCCGCCGCCAAAAGACAGGTCCGCTACGTCAACTTCGCCTCGGCGGCGCTTCAAGTGGTGGTGAATCCGTTGCCATTCACGCAGATCATGATCAGCGACCTTCAGCCGGACGGTACGCTTCGCTTCACCGACGTGAATCAGGAACTCAACCTGAACGGCCGGCCGATGACGGAAGACCGATTCATGAGTTCTGACTTTATGCATGTGGAGAAAATGGCGGATGATCAGGGCAAATCGCTCCGGTTCACGGCCTCGCATCAAGGCAACATGTTTCAGTATCGCTGCATGTTGAATGAACCGGTTCAGCCCGGGGACGCCGAACTATTTTCCAGCAGCGGCAGCGTAGCGGGTTTGGTCAGAAGCGTGGGTGCCAGAACATCTCTCTACACGATGACTCAAGAGCCCGGCAGCAACTTCCCGACCCGGCGAGTTGAATTGCTCCGCCTGCCGGCCGATGCAACGCTGATCTGCGCCTCGCCGAATCTCACCAGCCGAGTCGTGGACGGCCGAACGCAGATGCTCCTCGACGTGATCATTCTCCCCGGCGGAGGCAATACGGTGACGTTCCGATATCGATTGGCCGGCGCGAATTGGATTGCACGCGAAAGCCCAGGGGTAATTCTCTCCTCAACCACCAAAGTTGAAGATGGATCCAAGTCCGGCGCGATAAACGAAGCGGGCCATGGATTTCCATGGCCCGCTGTCGCTGCTTGGATTGCAATCAGATTTAGCACGAACGCGAACTACTCCGGCGTCTCCGCGCCAACATTCCGACGCCCGCTGCCAGCAGTAAGCCCGCTGAAGCTGGTTCCGGAACATTGTTAACATCGAGCGAGATGCCGTTGGCCGCCGCGAAGGCGTCAACCGCAACCCAGTCGGCGGCGGGCACCTGAACATCACCTAACGTGGCCGACTTGTTGAGGTTGCTGACCAAGTCGGTGAAATCGTTGCCGTTGACCGAGCCGCTGTACTCGAAGTCGCCATCATCCCAGCCCACCGGATTGCCGTTGGGTAGGAACGACTTGTTTAAGTTGCCGACCAGGATGGTGAAGTCGTTGCCGGTGACCGAGCCGTTGAGAAGCGCGTCGCCGAGCAACGTGTATTTGACTTCGATCTGGCCGGAGGTGAGACCCGCGACGACACCTTCGGCTCCATCGGCATAGCCCAGGGCGTAGCCGGAATCGACACCGGACCCGGTGATGCCGCTGGTGATGATGCCGGTGGTGCCGTTCCATGCTCCGCTGTTGCGGCCGCTGATCAGGTATCCGCGGACCGTGGTATCAGCCGTGGCGCTGGAACCTGTGTAATTGTAGATCAACTGGTTGTTGGTCATGTCCAGAGCCGAATTGGCGGCGATGGTCAAGCCGCCTTCCGTGGAGTTACCGCTGTTCACGGCCAACTGCACGACGGATTGGGTATCCGAGCCGGGGCTGATGTTCAGCACACCGGTTCCGGTGAGGGAGGACAAGGTTGTGCTGCCCTGCATGTTGGTCGTGCCGTTGTTCACCAAGGCATGGCCGCTGGGCAAACCATTGTCGGTGGAAGCCGTCAACGTTGCACCGGCGCTGACAGTTGTCCCGCCGGTATAGGTGTTGGCGTAAGCCAACTGAACCGTTCCGGCGCCGGAGACCGTCAGACTGCCGGATCCGCTGATTCCGCCAACGGTGTTGCCCAGTCCGTTGGTGGCCGAGCCGAAGAACATCGTTTCGCTGCCGGCGACGGTGACGACGGTGTTGGAATTCAATTTCACCGGGGCGGTGATGTATTCGGTGGGCGAACCGGCAATCAGGTTAATTGCCGCCGACGCGGAATTAACCGTGTTGTCCATGATCAGCGTCCCGCCGGCGGTTGAGTTCAACCCCGCTGTGGAAGCGGTCAGATTGTATTGCACGGGAGCGCCGCTGAGCAGGGTGTTATTGCCCGTGCTGTTAAAGATGAGGGTGCCGACGGTCTGATTGGTGTCCAGGCCGACGGACGCGTTGCCGGTCTCCAGATCGCCGAAGGTGACGCTCACCCCGGAACCACTCGGAACGCCTGTCAAGCCATTGCCGGCAGCGCCGACCCAATTGCCCGCGGACGTTTCGTAACCGCCGGAAATCGAGGCGCCCAGGTTCCAGCTATTATTCGTGTACGTATTGCTGCCGACCGTGACCTGCTGTTCGCTGGCAGCCCAAGTCGGCGAAACCGTGCGGATGTTGTCGATGGTGACGTTTCCGTTGGCCCCTGAACTGTAGCCATCGGAGTTAAGGAACAGGGCCATCTGCAAGAACGTGGCCGTCGCGGCCCCGGTATAGTTATAGGGGATATAGGCCGTCCAATAGCTGCTGGCGCCGCTGCCGTGCACCACACAGAAAGCGCCCGCGGCGTCGTTATAACTGCCCGAATCCCTGGCCGTGAGCGTGGTGCTTGGATTGGCATACCCGCATCCAGCTCCGTTGGTGATCCCTCCGGCGGCGTTGGTCGTGAGCCCAGATGCAGTGCCGTTTGAGCCGCTTAAACCATTGCCATGGGAGTCATACGTTCCCCACGCCAAGATATAATAAGGGCTGGCGTTCAATCCATCGGAGACCAGGGTCGTTCCGCCGCCTGGGGCCGTGAAATCGATGGCCATGCAGGTGCCGGTCGCCATCGCGTTGGCGAACGCGGTGGCGGCGGTGGAATTGGAATTGGTCATTTCACCGGTATCGATAACGTCGTAGCCTTCGCCTTCGCTGTTGCCTTCATAGCCTTGGATGGTCATTGATCCAGCCAGGCCGGTATTTCCGACGTATGATTTGCCATAATTCGGGTCGGACCCGACCGTGTTGAATGGGCCGGTCGGACTGGTCGTCGCGTTCGGACTGGTCGGATACTTCGTGGCGGCATAATCGTTCGAGAAATGCCCCAGCCCGTTGGTGGTGCCTCCGGCGTTACCGAGGCTGAAGGTGTTGAAGATTAGAGAGTTGCTCTGGGAGTCAGCACTCCCGCTGTTGTAGTTGGCATTGACGTGTTTGATGGATCCATTGCTATCATAATAGCCCCATCCTTCATTGCCGGTTTCCTGCCCGCCAGCGAGGGACGCGGCCGTGGGGACCGCGTTCGACGTGGCGTTAACGGTACCGCCTAGGTTCGGCTCCGTGGGAGTTCCACCCACGAATCCGTAATAACCATTATCAATTGCCGGACCAACGGCAGCGCTTCCGCCGAAGTCTCCTCGAGTTGTAAACAGCGACGTATCGGCCAGACCGATCTTCGCGCTGGCAGCAATGGCGCTGACAGCAACGAGAGCCAAGGCTTTCCTCTTCCGCATTTCCAAGCTCCTTTCAAAAAGATGATTGTAAGACGTTTGAATTAACCGAAATGTACCTCTCCGCTCCTCGTAACGTGATTTTTTGCTAGAAAATATATATGAAGCTAGTATAAAGGCTTTCCGCCGTCTGTCAAAGGAATTCTGTCGTAAAATGGAAACGCTCGGACCGATTCAGGGATGCGCTGCCTGGATGTCGGCGCGGGTCGTGTTAAGAGAGTCAAGGATTACCGGCGAAGTCCGGCTCTTGACGGTCTAGGTCGCTTGTCGTTGCACCCGCGCGCTGCTATCTTGCCAAGTTTCAAAAAACGTCCCTTAAGCAGGAAATAGATCGATGGCCGACTCAAAGTATAAGATCATTGGTGGACAACCTTTGCCCAAGATTCCATGGGAAGACCGGCCCAAAGGGCGCGCGGACACGATCTGGCGCTATAGCCGCAATCCCATTATCCCCCGGGATCTCACCGCCACTTCCAACAGCATTTTCAACAGCGCCGCCGTCCCATTCCAAGGGGCGTATGCCGGGGTGTTCCGCTGCGACGACAAGCAACGGCGGCAGGGCCTCTATTCCGGTCGAAGCGACGATGGGATCTATTGGCATATCAACGCCGAGCCGATCCGCTTCCAATGCGAGGAGCCGGAGTTGGCGACATGGCAGTACGGGTACGATCCGCGCGTCGGCTGGATCGAGGACCGATATTATGTGACGTGGTGCAACGGATATCACGGCCCGACGATCGGCATCGGGTGGACCAAGGACTTCAAGACCTATCACCAACTCGAGAACGCCTATCTGCCGTACAACCGCAACGGCGTGATGTTTCCGCGGAAAATCGACGGGAATTTCATGATGCTCAGCCGGCCGAGCGACCGTGGACATACGCCTTTCGGCGACATGTTCCTGAGCCAAAGCCCGGACCTGACGTATTGGGGCAAGCACCGCTTCGTGATGTCGCCCAAGCAACCCTGGGAATCAACCAAGATCGGGGCCGGCCCCATCCCGATCGAAACCAGCGAAGGATGGCTGCTGCTCTATCACGGTGTGCTGACGAGCTGCAACGGGTTTGTGTACAGCTTTTCAGCCTGCCTGTTGGATCTGGAAAAGCCGTGGAAAGTGCTTTATCGAGCCGCCCCCTACCTGATGTCGCCGCAGACGCCTTATGAATGCGTTGGAGACGTGCCGAACGTGGTTTTCCCGTGTGCGACGCTCTTGGATGCCCCGACGGGAAGGCTCGCCATTTACTATGGTTGCGCCGATACGGTGACGGGATTGGCGTTCGGATTTGTGCATGAAATCATCGATTTTGTCAAAGCCAATTCGGCTGTGCAGGCCGAAGAATAAAAAGGCCGGTGGGGAATAACCGCCAGAGTGTGCGGGTTGTTCCTTTGGATTTGGTGAAGAAATCCGTTGACTTGCCTTCGTTCATATATATGATTGGTGTCATCTGCGGATTTTCGCGAGGAGCGTACATGTCTATTAAATGCGTCAAACGAGGCTTTACGTTGGTTGAATTGTTGGTTGTGATCGGGATCATCGCCCTGTTGATTTCGATTTTGCTGCCGGCCCTGAATCGGGCGAGGGAGCAGGCGAATCTCATTGCCTGTCAATCGAATCTGCGCAATATTGGGCAGCTCCTACAGGAATATGCCGCGGATAATCGCGGCTATTTGCCGTATGGATACGCCACGTGCCCGCAGCCCGGGAACGGTGGCGAGCCGCTCAACACTACCGAGTATAACACCCTGAACGACGCTGTAGGCGTACCTGCGTGGACTTGGGCTGACAGCTTGACGCGCGAGGTAAGCGCCAAGGCTCCGGGTGATGGCGGGACGCCCGCATGGGATGGGAATGGAACCGGCTTTGTGGTTGCCAATGAAGGAAACATGGCGATCGATTTCCAGGCTGTGTTTCACGATTATGACACGGCCGGGTGGGGCTATGACGCGAGGGTCTCGGACTATATGGCAAACCCCGCGGTGCTGATTGACTGTAACATGTGGGATCCCCGGGCTAAGGAAACCATTGGAGGCACAACTAGCGGCGGCTATATGTCCCTGCGGCAAATGGGAAGCATCAAGCGGCCCACCGAGACCATGATGGTATGGTGTGGTCCACAGAACCTTTATAATGGCCAAACCGTTGCGTGTATTGGCGCCAATTACAGTTTCCTGGCGGAGCAGATGGATGTGTCGCAAATCGAATGGGGTGCCGGAGGCTACGGTTGTTGTTATCCCGTGCCTGCCGACGGGACTGGCTGCGCCAGTTCCAAGTGGCCCAGCAATCCCGTCTCGATAGGCAATCCCTCACTAGCTTATCCCATTGCGCTAGGCACTAAGCCGAAAGGGAGCGCGGCTCAGGGGAATGTTACCTTGCCGACCCTTATCTACGAGAATGCGGATATTACGCTTCCCGTTGACGGTTACGATTCGTTGTGCAACATGCGGTTCCGCCACATGGGTAACACGACGGTGAATGCTCTGTTTGTCGATGGCCACGTGGAATCAAGGCCGCTCATGGGAGTCTATGCCAGGGATATTTCCATTACCACCACGATTGGTTGGGGTGAGGGGCCTGGATACCATTAAAGCCATCGCGAGGCGATCGCGATTTCAAAAGAACGACCCGGTGATTTTGGAATAAAACAGAGAGTTGGCCAACTTGACAATGAGCGTTAGAGAAAAGCTGAACGACAAGAAAGTGGGCATGGGGGTGGCGGTGGCCTTGCTGGTCGTGGCGTGCGCTATTTTTACGTATTATTTTCTCAGCCATTCAGGCGTGCACGTCAATGCGAGCAGCGCGTACTATTCCGACGACGATGGCCAGTCCTATTTTAAGGATAGCATTTACAAATTCGCGCCCTTCGACCACGATGGAAAGACCGCGGTTCAGGCGGTTCTGGGCGAGGCAAGCGGCCACTATTTTGTCGCCTATTTGACGCGGTATCTGCCTGACGCGCAGAAGCGGCTCCAACAAAAGTACGATGGTGAGATAAAAAATGGGTTGACCCCGCAGCATGACGTTTTGAATCTCATGGGCGCGATGTCGGGGCAAATGGAAATCAAATTGCCAGGAAGCGGACATCCCTGGGAACCACGTACGATGATCGGAACGTTGGACATAAAATCCCCCAGCGGAGATGTCCCGGAACGGTACATTTACGCGCCTTGATCGTGCCTTCCCATTCGTGACGGGGACGAAAAATATATTTGGCCTTGAACCTTCGCGGGGTCGTTCTTACAGCCCGTGGCGATCGCCGTCATGCCCCCAAGCGCCTACGATTTTTCGGTTCGGGAATCGCTGCAAAACAACCGCAAGCTGGGTTTGGCGTTTGCCGCGATCCTTTTCCTCTGCGCGGCCGGAATTTCGTCGTATTATCTGTGGCCCCGCGGCGAGAGAATCGATCCCACCAAGGCATTTTATTCCGACGATGACGGTCAAACCTATTTCAAGGACAGCATCTACAAATTCCCACCGTTCGATCATGAGGGCAAGACCGCCGTCGAGGCGCAAGTCGTCGATTCCAACGGGCATTATTTCGTCGCATTGCTGTTGCGGTTTACTCCCGAGGCCCGAAAGCAACTGCAGGAAAAATACGACGGCGCGATGAAGAGCAACCTGCCCGTGCAGCAAATCGTCTTGGATTTCATGGCCACTCCGCCGATCAGCATGTTTGGAATGGAAGTAAAGCTGCCGGGCGGCGGCCACGAGTGGATGCCGCGGTCGCAGCTTCGGAATCTGGAAGTGAACGTTCCGAATGGGACGCCGCCGGATCGGTACGTCACGCCTTGAATTGCTGACGATTTTCCCCCCACTATTGCTCGCCCGCTATTTCAGGCCGGTTGTCGCGATGCCCTGAATGAACGTTTTCTGAGCGACGAAGAAAAGCAGGATCACGGGCAGCATCACCAGCATGGAAGCGGCCATGAGCAGGTTCCAATCGGTCCCCCCCTGCTGACTTTGGAAGGCCTGAAGTCCCAGGGCCAGCGTGTACTGCTCGGGACGCTGAAGATACAAGAGCGGTCCCAGGAAATTGTTCCACGCCCACATGAAGGAAAAGAGCGACACCACGGCCAGGGCCGGGCGGCTCAAGGGAAGCATGATCCGCCAGAAGATGCCCCATTCGGTGCACCCGTCGATGCGGGCGGCTTCGCCGAGATCGTCGGGGATGGTCAGGAAAAACTGCCGCAGAAGGAAGATGCTGAAGGCGCTGCCGAACCACGCCGGCAGCCACAGCGGCTTGAACGTGCCGAGCATCTGCAGCGGCGTGTGATCGCCGATGAAGCGGAAGACGATGAACAGCGGCAACATCATCACCGGGAAGGGGATCATCATCGTCGCGAGCATCACGACGAAGAGCAATCCCCGGCCTTTGAAGCGGATTTTGGCGAAGCCATACGCGACGACGGCGCTGGAGAGCGTGGTGCCGAGAACGGACAGGGCCGCGATCAAGAGCGTGTTGCGGGTATACAGCGGAAAATCCACCTTGCTGGAATTGATGACTTCCCAATAATTCCCCGGCACGACGGGATGGGGAATCAGCCGCGGCGGATCGGCGGTCGTTTGATCGACTGTTTTGAGGCTGGTGGAAATCAACCAAAAGAACGGCAGGAGGAACCCGCAGCAGATGAGCAGGACCGCCGCCAGCGTCGGCCAGCGATGCCACCGATGTCGCCGGCCCCGCCGCGCGGCGGGGGCAACGGCCGGCGATGTCTGAGTTTCCCTGGGAATCTCGCGAGTCATCATGTCCAATGCCGTTCACGCCGTTTCGGAAATGGTCTCCGGCTTGCCTCGCCGAGACTCGAGGGTCGCTTGAATTTCCTGGGATATTTTCTTCGTCAGGGGAACACGCAGAACGAAGATAATGGCCAGGACCAATCCAAAAATGGGGATGGCCGCCAGCATCAGGCGGATCCCGAGAACGGTATGCGGCGTTTGCGCTCTGCGCGCCGCTTCGAAGCCAATGACCCAAAGAATAATGCCGGCCAGGTAGTTTCCCAGCGAGTTCCCGAGCTTGCTGATGTACTGAGAACAGGCCGTGAAGGAACCCTCCCGTGCTTTCCAGTGTGCAGCTCATCGAAGTCAATGACGTTGGCCCCAAGGGAGCCCGACAGCATCCACAGGCCGGAGGCGGCGAAGGCCATTGTTCCCGATGCGAACGGTTGCAGCCAGGGATGCAGCGGATTATACAGCCACCACGACCCGCCGTAACCGAGAATGCCGATCAAGGCAGCCACGATCAAGCCATTGCGTTTGCCGAGGAAATGCGCCACGCGATTGAGGGCCGGTGCACCGAAAAAGCCCCCGATCATGTAACCCAAGCCCATGGCGGTATTCCACTTATACCCCAGCGACGTGTCGCCCTTGCACACATAGTAAATCGTCGCATAGAGGCCCAGCGTGCCCACCATGCTCGTTCCCAGGTTGAACGATGCGCCGATGAACAGCAACATGCGGAACGGCTGGCATTTCAGCGTCTCGTAGAATGAATCCTTCAGCGGGACGTGCTTCGTCGTCTTCAGCACGATGCCTTTGTAATACGGTTCTTTGAGCCCGATAAACATGATGATCGCGAAGATCGCCATGATGATGCCCAAAGCCGACGTGTACACCTGCATTCCTAAAAGCGTGTTGTGCTTGGTCGTGCCGGGAACCAGGAACCAGTTCAGCGTCGTGAACTGGAGCGCGCAGAACATCGCAACCTCAAAAACCTTCTGCATCGCGCTCTTGTAGGTCATGAGCGAGGTGCGCTCGTCGTAGTCGGGGGTCAATTCATTGGCCAGGCTGTTGTAAGGAACGGTATAAGTGCTGAAGATAGGAATGTAGATCACCGACGACAGCAGCATATACCAGAAGACGGCCGACGCGTGGAAGAACGTGATGTCCGCCCAGTGAGGCGAGACGAGAAACAGCCCTGGAAGCCCCAACCCGACTAAAATGCCGGAAACGAGAATGAACGGTCGCCGGCGCCCATATTTCGAGCGGAAGTTATCCGAAATCCACCCCGCCAGCGGGTCGGAGATCGCGTCGTATATGCGGATGAGCGTAATGGCCAATCCCACCTGCCGGGGATCAACCCCCAGGTATATGTTAAACACGCCCCAGGCAACGCCGGGGTAAAGCCACAGCCCCCACATGTCCAGCGCGGTCCCAAGTCCGTAACAGATTTTGGTAAGGACCGGGATGCGGTCACGCTGCTGCGGGATGGGATTCGTTTCCGCCAGTACCTGCGTCATTTGCGCTCCTCGTTTGAATGCATCAACCGCTTCGCTCGGATGCGGTCAAAATACTTCCGAATTCCGCTTGACGTAATCGATCAGCCCATCAACCTGCGCGAACGCGATGGCCGTGCACGTGTCGGCGGCGCCGTAATAGATGGCGATCCTGCCCGTGTCCGCGTCGTAGATGTTGGCGCACGGAAATGCCACGTTCGGCACGAAACCGGTTGTTTCATACGGTTTTTCCGGCGTTAGCAGATAGTCGCGGGTCCTGTAGAGCACCTTCGACGGATTGTCTATGTCGAGTATCGCCGCCCCGTAACTATAAACGAATCCGTTGCAGGTTCCCGTAACGCCGTGATAGAACAGCAGCCATCCTTCGGTGGTCTCTATCGGGATCGGGCCGGCGCCGATCTTGGTGCTCTGCCACCAACCCTTCCCGCCGCGGCCCATGACGAATTTATGATTCCCCCAATAAAGAAGGTCGGGGCTTTCACTGAGAAAAATATCGCCGAATGGAGTGTGCCCGCTGTCGCTGGGGCGGCTGAGCAGAAGATATTTCCCGTTGACCTTTCTGGGGAAAAGTGACCCCATTCCTGTTGAAGGGCATCAAGGGGTTGGGCAACCGAATGAAGGTCTTGAAATCCGTTGTTTTACCGAGGCCGATCGACGCGCCGTGCATGTCGTCGCACCACACGGCATAAAACGTGCCCTCGAGCTTGACGAACCTCGGATCATAGCCGTAGCTGAGCGGGTTGGGCTTTGCCCTTATCGTCAACCCAATCGATCGGATCGGGTCCAATGGTCCATTTGAGGCCATTATCGCTCTTGCCGAAAAACAGCGTCTGCGCGTCCGTTTTTCTGGTCGGCCCTGAACACGCCGACGAACTTGCCTTGGTACGGCAGGACCGCGCTGTTAAAAATTCGTGCGGCCTTGGGTATGGGATTCCAGTCCAATATGGGATTGCCGCTGTACCTCCAAATGACGTTGCCGCAGTCTTTCGGCCGGTCTTCCCATGGAATGTTGGGCAGCGCTTCGCCAATGATCGTCTTTTTCATGTTCTCCTTACAATATAAAGTTTCGCCAAATCAAACGCACGTCAATCCTTCTCGCGGGAATGGTTACCCAGCGGTCGCAACGACCTGACCGCTGGCTCTGCGCCTTTCATCCAGTTCCGCTTTCACGTTCGCCATCGTCGCCTCGTCCAAGCGATAAAAGAACGCCAGGACAATCACCGCCACCAGGCCGAAGGCAACGGGGATGATGCCCATCATCGCCTTCAGACCGGCGAGGACCGAGGCGCTTTGCGCGACGTTGGGAACGTAGCCGACGGCGGCAAGGATGTAACCGGCAATCATGCTCCCGAAGGCCCATCCCATTTTGTTGGACATGATCGAAGCGGAAAACACCAAGCCGGTGGCGCGTCTCCCCGTTTTCCATTCGGAGTAATCGGCCGTGTCCGCGTACATGATCCACAGCAGAGTCGAAATTGGGCCGCCAACTAACGAGCCGATGATATTCAAGCCGAAAATCAGCGCGAGTTGCCCTGTGGCCGAAGGAAATGGTATGATCCGGTGCAGATCAGGGCGGCGATAAAGAGCATCACCGTCGCGCGTTTTCTGCCCAGGACGCGGGCGAATATCGGGACGAGGGCGGTGCCAACCAGGGACATGATCTGACCGGTTGTGATGAACGCTGATGTCAGGTAAGCAAACCCGAAATGCCGAGTTTTGCCGAACAGAATGAGGTCCTGGGTTCCCACGTAATATTCGAAATAGAACGCCGTAATGCTTCCCCGGATGCAAACAAACAGGATGAGAAGGATGGTGACGAGAAACAGTGCGAACCACGGACGGTTGCGTGAAAGGTCCTTCAGGTCGTCCTTGACGGAGATTTTTCCCGCGGCGATCGGCTCGATGCGCCTGCGCGTGCAGAAAAAAGTGATCAGGAAAAATACGACTGCGGCGACCGCGTAGATTGCCACGGTCAACTGCCATCCCCTGGCTTGATTCTCGTGGCCGAGATGGGTCGCGAGCGGCCAGGCGGTGGCGCCGACGATGAAGCCTGCCGTATAAGCTCCGATGAATTTTGAGGTGGCGGCGTCGGATCGTTCGGCGGGATCGCCGCTGATGACGCCGAGCAGCGCGGTGTAAGGAATGTTGATCGCCGAATAAAGGAACATGAGAAGGATGAAGGTGACGTAGGCATAAAGAAGCTTGGCAGATCCGTGAAAGCTTGGAGTGGTGAAGGCGAAAATGGCCGCGACCCCGATTGGAATCGCCAGCCAAAGCAGATACGGCCGGAATTTTCCCCAGCGGGTTTTGGTGCGGTCGGCGACCATCCCGATGATCACATCGAAGATGGCGTCAGAGAATCGGGAGACGAAAAACATGGTTCCGGCCGCGGCAGCGGTGATGCCGAAGACATCCACGTAAAAGAGAAGTAGATAGTTCGAAATCAGGCCCCAAAAAAGGCAGGAGGCCAGATCGCCGAATCCGTACCCGATTTTTTCGCCCAATCGCAATTTCTGGACTTGGCCGTTCATAAACTCCGATCCGGATTCATGGGTTCGTTCCTACAAACCCGAATGTCTTGGCGTTGAATTGTCGCTGCCAGTGGTCCGCGGACCGGTGAGCGAGCCGCGTTTCACAAATTCTCCGCTGCCACAGCATAACCGCTCGGCTCAAAAGTATCCTCATTCATCGACCCTGATAGTGGACCCAATGCCGGCTGGTCCAGAACGCCAGCCCCGTCAGGGCCAGCACGATCAACAACATAATCCAGGCCATGGCGCCGGCATATCCCATCTGCAAATACACGAACGCGTTGTCGTACAGATACATCGAAAGGAAATAGGTGGAACGCACCGGACCGCCGCTGGTCATGATGTACGGGATGTCGAAAACCTGCAGCGCCCCGATGATGGCCATGATGAGATTGAAAAAAATGACCGGCGAGAGCATGGGAAAGGTGACGTGCCAGACGCGGCCGAGGATTCCCGCGCCGTCCAGCTCGGCGGCCTCGTACAGCTCCAACGGCACATCCTGCAAGCCGGCCAGATAAATCACCACCGCATTGCCAACGCCCCAGAGGCTCATCATCGCCAGCGCCGGCATCGCCCAGCGCGGATCCGACAGCCAGGGCGGGCCGGGGACGTGCATCTTGGCCAGCAGAACGTTGATCAATCCCAGCCTCGGATTCAGCAGCCACAGCCACAGGATCGCCGACGCCACGATCGGCATCAGGGACGGCATGAAGATGATCGTTCGCCACAGTGCGCGGCCGGGGATTTCGACGTTGAGGAGCATTGCCAGGCCGAGAGAAACCAGCAGTCCCGCCGGAAGCGCCATCGCCGTGTAATAAAACGTGTTTCGCGTCGCCTGCCAGAAAACGTGGTCGCGCGCCAACTCGACGTAATTGCCCGCTCCGATAAAGCGCGGCGGCTGAAGCAGGTCGAATTTGCACAAGCTGAAATAAAACGACAACCCGATCGGCAGCAGCGTGAAAACCACAAGCCCGATCAGCCATGGCGACAAGAACGCCATGCCTTTGCCGAATTGACGAAGCTCCCGGTTCATTGCGGTATTTCTTTGCCGTCCAGATTCGTGTCTTGGGGCACGTTCAGGGCCTTGTTCAATTCCTTTTGGCATCGCACCTGCGCCGCGGAAAGAATCTGCGCCGTCGTCCCCTCCAGCAAATAGGAATGCTCCGCCACCTGCTCCAACTCGTCGGCGATCTGCGGCCAATCGATCAACCGCGGCAGCGGCCGCGCGTTCGGACTGGCGGCCAGAGCCTCAAACACGTCCACGTACGGGTTGGGATGGTTTTGAAGATACTCCGGACTCTCAGCGGCCAACGGGGACAGATTGCAGTGTTCGGAACTCACCTTTTCGATCTGGTCCTGACGGCTGGCGAAGGCGATGAACTCCATCGCTTCCTTCTTGTGCCTGGAGGTGCTGGGGATGACCCACACATCCATGCCGGCCCAGGTCACGTTGTGCAGCCCCGGCACCGCCGATGGAAACGGGGCCGCGCCCATTGACAATATTGCTGGCGCATTTTGGACGGAAGCAATTTCGCCAGTTTGCCTGAAACCTTTCCATCCACGAAGGTGACGTAAATCTCCTTGATGCCGGCGGGCCAGCGAAACATCCGCGCGCCGGCCGGGACGTCGGGCGGGATGGTGTAGCCGCCCGAAGGGGATTCACCGGGTCCGAGCAATCGCCGGACCTGGTCCAGGCTCATGCCGATCTCGACGCTCCCGAAATCCTTTTCCCGCTGAAGCTGATCGGCCGGGACGTGCCAGCGATTCATCGACGGCTTGAGCTTTTCAATAAAGGCCGCGACCCATGCGCCCTGTTGTTCCATGGCGTTCCACCCCACCAGAAACGGATTCTGCGGTGTGTCAAACAGCCCGGTGACGCCGCCGCTGCTGCTTAACCCGCTGCGAAACTCGGCCAACTCCTTCTCGCCCAGCCGCTCGCTGAAGCCGCGAATCCAGTTGTACGTCGCGAACATCTGCGGCGCCGTCAGCAGCACCTTCGTGCCCTGGGGATTGGCGATTTGTGCGCCGAACCAATAGCCGATCACGTTGTTGGCGTTGGCCATGTCCGGCTGGATGGGGATGTAGCCGACTCGCGCCAGATGCCTGCCGCCGCCGCGGGTTGTCCAGGTGTCGATGACCGCCGCGTATCGGTCCAGTTCCGCGATGGTCCGCGGAGGTCGGTCGGGGTCGAGTCCCGCCGCCCGAAGCTCCCTCGCCTTCTCCTGAAAAATCTCCTTGTTCCACAGCAGCGCGACGCTATACACCGTGCTGGGAATGGCGTACAGCGTTCCATGATATTCGCAACCATCGTAGAAAACGTGCTTGTAGTGGTCGCGCGTCAACCCGTATTGCCGCGCATAGCTGTCCAACGGCTCCAGCGCCCCCATGGCGGCAAACTGCAAAACCTGAACGTCCCACAGGCCCGCCACGTCCGGCGGAACCCCCGCCGCAGTTGAGATCAGCGTCTTTCGATCGATCTGGCTCATCGACACGAAATCGACCCAGATCCCCTTCTCCTTGCCGACCGTATCGTTGAACGCATCGACAATTTCCTTCATCTGCTGTGCTTCGAGGCCGGTCCACTTATCCCAATATTGAATTCGAATCCGACCCTCCGGCGCGTTCATTTTGGGCCTCGGGCCAAACGCCAACATCGCCGCGGCGCTGGCGATCATTCCCGCGATCAGGGCTTTGGAGAGGAAGCGTCTCACAATTGATGCCAATGACTAACAGGATTTGCCGCGGGCCTTGTTCGAGGCATCGTCGCGGGCTTGCCGGAGGGGTCGGCAAAAAATGCATCGTAATGATCGACGGCAAAAAACGCCAAATCGAGGCCCATCGGCATCATGCCACCCGTTGAGGACAATTTCCGCCAAGACCTATCCTCGTATGCGACGGTCAAAGAGGACGAAATTCGAATCATCCGCCATCAAAACAGCGCGGCGAGCGGAATCGGCGTCGATGGGGCGATACCAACTTAACTATTTATATTACAATAAGTTATATTCCATCAATCAAATCTTCCGCGGCGAATTTTTTCGCGGCGACGCAATTGTTAATCGCTTATAAGCGACGTGTGAAAAGAAGGCAATAAACTAGTCAGAATAATGTTGACTATTTCCCTACTTCATATATATTAGTCTTGGATGTCATGAACCGCCTTCGCTTTCAGGTCAGTCAAAAAAGCATTGCGGAACAGGCAGGCGTATCACAGTCGACGGTTTCCCTGGTCTTGTCGGGCCGTCGTGTGAACTCGGACGAGACCAGCCAGCGGGTTTTGGAGGCGGCGGAGCGTCTTCGATACCGCCCAAATCTACTGGTAAGAGGCATTCAGACCGGAAAAACTCGGATGATCGGCGTGATGATGCCGCCATTCGATTTCTACTGGTCGGAAGTCCTGTACGGAATTCACGATGTGCTGACGGCCGCGGATCATGTGCCGATCACGCTTTGGACCGTGCATATCGGAGCAAAACCGCGAAGGCGCGAGGGCCCCGGTGAAGAGTTGCAACAGATTCACCGGCTGCTGGATCGAAGAGTGGATGGCGTGATCCTGTGGCCCCCATTTGCGGAGTTGTTCAAGGAGCACATACACGAGTTCTCGTCGCGAAATCTTCCGGTGGTGACGATCGATCATCAACTCCCACTGGAATACAACACGGACTACGTGGGCAGTGATGAGGCAGAAGGCGGACGAATGGTTGCCGAACATTTGTACGCACAAGGGCACAGGCAAATGGGTCATGTGGCGGCTGCATCGGTGGCATCTTGGGCCTTGGCTCGGAGAAGTGCCTTTGAGAACGCGGTACAGGATCTGCCCGGCGCCAGTTGCGTGACGATGGAAGTGCCTAATGGCGAGACGGGACTGGCCATCGAGACGGCCCGAGCGATGTTGTCCCTGGAGTACCGCCCGACAGCGATTTTTGCGGCCAGCGACTTGTACGCCAAGCAGGTTTATCAGGCCGCCAGGGAGTTGAATCTGAGAATCCCCGACGACCTGAGCGTCGTTGGCTTCTCTGATGATGACTTTGCCTGTGAAATGTCGCCCCCGCTGACGAGCGTACGTCAGCCGGCCTATCAAATCGGGCGACGGGCGGCGGAAGTCGTCCTGGATAGATCGATGGGCCGAATCCGTGATCGCGGTCGGCACGAGGAATTGCCGGTAAGTTTGATCGTGCGGGAGTCCAGCCAGCGAATGGGCCCGCTTCACTGAAGTCCGGCGGAAAGAATGGGTCAGTTCGCTGGTAGAAGATACGAGGCCGCTCTTGGGAAAGCCCTGGAGGAACCTCGTAAGGAGGTGCGAGATCGATCAACTGGCAGGTTGCGAGAAAATGGAACTCACTTAAGTTCATTTGTTCGAACCAGTGGGTTTGATTGAAAGGTCGGCGCCGCCTGGGCGCACATCTGTGGAGGGGTGTTCCCTCTTCTGCCTGGGTGCCGCTAAATTTCCAAATATCGAAACGTAGCGTACGTTTCGGAGGAGAGTAATCATGTTAGGACAAAAGTTGCGTCGGCTCGGCATTTTGGCCGCACCGGCGGCACTCACGTTAATGGCTACATCGGCTGTGGAAGCTCAATATAATACCTTTTATTCCTTCCCCACCTCAGCCTCGGTGGAGACCAATGCCGGTGGCGACTATGGCATCAGCCCAACTGCATCGCCTGTGTACCTGAACTCGCGGTGGGACTACGGCTCAGGCCTTTCGTCGCACACGACTGGTTGGACCAACGTCGCGGATCACACCGGCGATGGCGGTGGAG
Source organism: uncultured Phycisphaerales bacterium (assembly GCA_963783845.1). Lineage (GTDB taxonomy): Bacteria > Planctomycetota > Phycisphaerae > Tepidisphaerales > Tepidisphaeraceae > PALSA-1353. The sequence continues at coordinate 1,784 of CAWAPL010000010.1, read as the reverse complement.
CGCTCTCGATGGGCGCCACGTTCAAGGGTGGCGGCATCGCTGCCGACAGCACGGCCTTTACAGAGGACTCTCTGGTGGAGCACGCAGTTGGTGACCAGCATTTCGTTGTACCTTGAGATCGCTCCGGGTTCGGCGGTTTCGGGTACCAACGGCGCGTCCTATGCCGCGGGCAGCAGCGGGTATTTCCAGATTGCTTACCGCGACGCCAGCTATGGTTTCAATAACGTCCCCGACGTGATCGTGAATGGCAACGATCAGCATGCCAATGGCTATCAATTCGGAGACCCGACTTACAGCGGTACGTCCGACCAGGGCACTTGGGAACACATTGTAATCCCATTTTCCACCCCCACGGCGCTGCGAGCCCTGACGTTCCAGGACTACAATAACGACACCAGCGGCGGCACGCTCGTTGCCGGAAACGTTACCTGGTACATCGATGACCTGACGTTCACTCCGCCGGCGGTGCCGGAACCGGCTTCTCTTGGTCTGCTCGGTCTGGCTGTGCCAGCATTGCTGGCCCGGCGTCGCAAACATGCGTAAGTAGTTCCCGCAGATTTGCGCGATTCAAAGTTAGCCGATGCCACGACGAACCATTCGTCGTGGCATCTTTTATTTTCCTCTGACTTTGATTTTTCCCCTCGATGAGCGCGGCGACGGCTTTTTCACCGGTCGATCAAGATTTTGAGACTCGCCGGATGTCAATTGTGCCGTCGGGCCGAGGCTTCACGTCAAAGCGACCCCCTTGCTGCAAGAGGGCCCTCAGCTTTTGATGCTCCTGGAACCATTGCTCCGCCGTAGGCCCCGTGCCGGGTGCGTTGCGCTCTCTTCGCTGCGTTTCACTTTTCACCAACGTCTCGAACTCCTCAACGAAGAGTATCGCCGTCCAGCGGAAGTCAAGATATTCGTTCGGATCGAGCCGCCCGGCTCGCAAATCCCGATCGATCCGGTCCAACCGGGGGTCTCCGGTTCCCGCTTCGTCCGGCTGCTGATGATAATGGGCACGAGACAAATGACTCGTCGCCTGGGCTGGGTCGGGGATCGCCAGCCCCAGCTCCGCGGCCTTTGCCGGTCCATAGCTCAGCGGTTCCCGCATGAGCAGGTCATAATCGAAGTGGCAAAGCGGCACGTCGCGAAAAAAATAGCGGAGGGCCAGAAGATGGGTCGCAAAAGTTCGCCGCCAGTGGTATGACCGCGCCGGCGTGATCGCGCGATTGGACTTGACGATCGCCGAGGCGCTGCGCAGCGAGAGCACGGTCTTGATCGCATACCCCATCTCCGTGAGCACGGTCCGCCACAGTGGAAACGTAAAACAAAGGTGCGGATCTTTCACTCCCACGACGGGGCGATCTCCGAATTCCTCGAGGAATTGCTTTCGGAGCGATTCCCCGAGTTCCGCGACCCCGGGACGATGAAAATCCTCTTCGATCGGCATAAAATCGCAGCCAAACTCGAAGCGATTCGCAGCCCGGAGCACGCGCTCGCTTAACTCATTAACCCATAGCAATTCGTAGAAAATGGGATTGTGTGTGAGCTTCTTCGGATCCAGAAAATGGGAGTGATCGCCGAAATAGACGCCCAGGTTTTCCAGGAACTGGGCAATGGCGGAAGTGCCGCTGCGAGCCAGCCCGACGATCAAAAAACAAGTCTTGGGCGCATTGGTCATGAATCATCCCGGAAAAAAGAGGACGCGGCCGCTTCGGCTCCGCCGCGCGCGAGTATAGCGGGTTGGGAAATTGGAAGCAACGAATTCGCCTGAGCTGCGCGGCGAGGGGTGAGGTGCG